>CAVVCR010000012.1:0-136100 GCA_963746795.1 uncultured Solirubrobacteraceae bacterium | reverse complement strand
TCTGCTCCTGGGGCCCGCTCATCCACGGGCACGCGCACCCGGCGGTGCTCGCCGCGGTGATCGACGCTGCGGCGCGCGGCACGACGTTCGGAGCGCCGACGGCCGGCGAGGTCGAGCTCGCCGAGCTCGTGTGCGCGCGGATGCCCGCGGTCGACATGCTGCGCATGACCTCCTCCGGCACCGAGGCGACGATGAGCGTCGTGCGCCTGGCGCGCGCTGCCACCGGGCGGGAGACGGTCCTCAAGTTCGCGGGCGCCTACCACGGGCACGTCGACGGGCTGCTGGCCCAGGCCGGCTCGGGCCTCGCGACGCAGGGCATCCCCGCCTCGCCGGGCGTGCCCGCGGCGGCCGCGGCGCAGACCGTCGTGGTGCCGTGGAACGACGAGGCCGCCCTGCGCGCGGCGTTCGCCGGGCACAATCTGGCGGCCGCGCTGTGCGAGCCGTATCCGGCCAACATGGGGCTCGTCCCGCCCGCGGCCGGCTTCCTGGAACTGCTGCGCGAGCTGTGCACCGAGTCGGGCGCGCTGCTGGTGTTCGACGAGGTGATCACCGGCTTTCGGATCGCCCACGGCGGGGCGCAGGAGCTGTGTGACGTGCTGCCCGACCTGACCGTGATGGGCAAGGTGCTCGGCGGGGGCCTGCCCGCCGCCGCCTACGGCGGCCCGGCTTCGCTCATGAACCTCGTGGCGCCCGCCGGCGACGTCTACCAGGCCGGCACGCTGAGCGGCAACCCGCTGGCCGTCGCCGCGGGCCGCGCGACGCTCGAGCTGCTCGACGAGGAGTCCTACCTCACGCTGTCGAGCATCACCGCGGAGCTGGCCGCCGGCCTCCGCGAGGCTGCCGCCGGCCGACCGGTCTCGGTCACCCATACGACCGGGCTGCTCACCGTCTTCTTCGCCGAGACCCCGCCGACCGACTACGCCGAGGCCGCAGCCTGCGACACCGAGGCCTACGGTGCGTGGTGCCGCGCGCTGCTCGCGCGGGGCGTGTACCCGCCGCCGTCGCAGTTCGAGGCCTGGTTCCCGTCCCTCGCCCACACGAGCGATCACGTGGCGCGCACCGTCGAGGCCGCCGCGGCGGCGTTCGCCGAGGTGACGTGAGCGCGCTGGGGCGCCTGGCCGAGGAGGTCCGGGCGGGCGGCGGGCTGCTGGCGCGCGCCGTCGCGCCCGCCGGCGAGGACGGCGCGTACGGCGCGCTCGCAGCCGCCGGGGACCGCGCCGCGGACCACGAGGCGGAGTACGAGCTGCTCGTCGAGGCCATCCACGAGGGGTACCTCCTGCACTACGGCGCGGGACGCGTCGTGCGGCCCGACGACCCGGACCTCGCGCTGCTGGCGGGCGACCGCCTGTATGCCCTCGGCCTCGCCCGGCTGGCGGAGCTGGGCGACCTCGAGGCGGTCGCAGAGCTCGCCGACGTGATCTCCCTCACCGCCCAGGCGCACGCCGAGGGCGACCCGGAGCGCGCGGGCGCCGCATGGGAAGCGGGCGCCCGCGCGGTCGGCGGAGGTCCGCCGCCGGACCACGAGGCCACGAAGGCCGCGTGGCGGGGCGCCCGGTAGGTCTCGCCACCCCCCGCCGCCGGGCTCCGGATCGATAATCTTCGCCTCGTCCGTGCCCCAGCCTCGTCGCACACCGAAGTCCAAGTACACGGAAGACCGGCTGATCCCTGGGTCGTTCGAGGGAGAGACCGTCACGCGCCGGCGCCTCATGGGGCTCACGGTCCAGGGGGCCGGGCTCGTCGCCGTCTCCGCCTTCACCCTCCCCGCCCTCGGGTTCGCCGTCGGCTCGGCGCTCTTCGAGCGCCCGCCCGCCACCTGGGAGGCCGTCGGAGCGCCTGACGAGTTTCCCGACGACACGTACATCCCCAAGGTCATCACGACGACACAGGGCATCGGCGAAGTCGGCAAGACGACGGTCTACCTGCGCGCCTACAACCCCGACATCGACGGGGAGAAGGACCCGGACATCCCGGGCGGCGGCGACTTCATCGCGCTGTCGACACGCTGCATGCACCTCGGCTGCCCCGTCCGCTTCGTCGAGGCCTCGGCGCGCTTCATCTGCCCGTGCCACGGCGGGGTCTACGACTTCACGGGCAGCGTCTCCGGCGGCCCGCCGGTCCGCCCGCTCGACCGCTTCTACACGCGCGTGCGCAACGACAGCGTCGAAGTCGGTCCGCGCTACTCGGTCAACTCGGAGTTCACGCGCTTCCCGAGCTACCGCGACCCCGCCCAGCCGCTCGACGGCATCGGCCAGTACGTCTACCCCGGGCGCTTCTCGACGCCCAAGCTCGACTGATGCCCAGGCTGCCGAAGCTCCTCGCCCCTCGGCCGCACCGGGCCGGCGACGTCGAGAAGGTCAAGCCGCTCGACCAGGCCAAGGAGGCCGGGATCCACACGGCGGACTGGGTCGACGAGCGCACGTCGATCTCCGCCGGTCTGCGCTGGGTCATGTTCCGCAAGGTGCCGAAGGGCACCAACTGGTTCTACACGCTGGGCTCGGCGACGCTTTTCGCCTTCCTCTCGCAGGCGGTCACGGGCGTGTTCCTGGCCATGTACTACAACCCGTCGGCGACCGACGCGTACGAGTCCACGCGCCGGATCACGAACGAGATCTTCCTCGGCGAGTTCGTGCGCGGCATGCACAAGTGGGGATCGACCGTGATGGTCATCTTCATCTTCCTGCACATGGCGCGCGTGTTCTTCTTCGGAGCCTACAAGTACCCGCGCGAGCTGAACTGGATCATCGGCTTCGTCCTGCTCGTCCTCACGTTCGTGATGTCGCTCACGGGCTACCTGCTGCCGTTCGACCAGCGCTCCTACTGGGCGACGATCGTGGCCGCCAACATCACGGCGTCCGGACCGATCGTTGGCCCCTACCTGGGTGACTTCCTGCGCGGCGGGGCGGACTTCGGGGCCACGACGCTGTCGCGCTTCTACGCGATCCACATGCTGCTGATCCCGGGGGCGATGGCGGCGCTGATCGGCGCCCACATCTACCTCGTCACACGGCTCGGGACGACCGCGCCGCCGTGGCTGAAGGTGGACGTCGACGAGTCCCTGCGCGAGGACCGGGTCTGAGATGAACCAGGCCGAGAAGGAGGCCTACCTCCGCGAGTACTCGATCCTGAAGTCCAAGGGCAAGCCGTTCTACCCCTACGCGGTCGCCAAGGACTCGATCATGGCGGCGATCACGGTCCTGCTGATCGTCTTCATGTCGCTGATGTTCGGCGCCGAGCTGGGTCCGAAGGCGGACCCGACGACGACCACCTACGTGCCGCGGCCCGAGTGGTACTTCTTCTTCCTGTTCGAGCTCCTGCGCGTCGTCAAGCCGCCGTCGCTGACGCCGCTCGCGACGATCGGCATCCCGACGGTCTGCATGATCCTGCTGATCATGCTGCCGTTCATCGACCGCTCCCCGGAGCGACGCCCCGAGCGGCGCCCGATCGCCATGCTCGCGGGCATCCTCACGATCGCGGCGATGGCCTGGCTGACCTACCTCGGCGCCTCGGCCGGCTCACCGAACGAGATCGAGTACGAGGTGGCGGCGGAGTACGAGCCGGGCAAGCTCGTCGCCGCCCAGTCGGGCTGCCTGGCCTGCCACAAGATCGGCGAGAACGGCAACGACGGCCCGGGTCCGCACCTGACCGAGATCGGCGAGACGCTACCCGCGGCGGCGATCCGGCGCACGCTCGAGAACCCCACGGCTCCCATGCCCTCCTACCGCGAGCTCCCGGAGGAGAAGAAGGCGGCGCTGGTGGCGTTCCTCTCGCAGCTCAAGGGCGAGCCCCAGGCCCCCGAGTAGGGCTTGGGTCGCGCTGCCGCCAGCGGGACCCTCGAGGAGGGTCAGGTCCGCGCGATGTTCGATCGCATCGCGGGGGTCTACGACGTCATGAACTCGGTCATGACGGCCGGCCTGCACCACCGCTGGCGGGAGCGGGCGGCCGACCTCGCGGCGCTCACGCCCGGCAGCCGGGCGCTCGACGTCGCGACCGGCACCGGCGATTTGGCCGTCGAGCTGGCGCGCCGGGTGACGCCTGGGGGCGAGGTCGTCGGGTCGGACTTCTCCGAGGGCATGCTCGAACGCGCCCGACGCAAGAGCTCGGACGTCCGCTGGGAGCAGGCCAACGCGCTCGCGCTCCCGTATCCCGACGACCGGTTCGACGCCGCCACCGTCGGCTTCGGCGCGCGCAACTTCTCAGACCTCGACCAGGGTCTGCGCGAGATGGCGCGGGTGGTCCGGCCCGGCGGGCGGATCGTCGTCCTGGAGATCACCACGCCCACCGAGCCGCCCTTGTCGACGTTCTTCTCCCTCTGGTTCGATCGCATCGTGCCGCTGCTCGGCCGAATCACCGGCGAGGACCAGGCCTACACCTACCTCCCGAGCTCCGTGAAGCGCTTCCCCGGCCCGCGCGAGCTGGGCGCGGTCATGCACGGGATCGGCCTGCGCGACGTGCGCTGGGTGCTGACGGCCGGCGGGATCATCGCGCTGCACTCGGGAACGGTCGCCTGATGGCGAGCGCCGAGGCGGTGGCCGCGGTCGTCGCTGCGGGCGGCGCGCACGTTCCGGAGCTGATGGACGAGCTCGAGGAGCGCCTGCAGGAGCTGGCGCGCTCGCACGGGCCGCTCCTGGCCGAGCACGCGGGGGCCACGATCGCGGCCGGCGGCAAGCGGCTGCGGCCGCTGCTGGTGCTGCTCGCGGCGGGCCCGTCTCCCGAGCGGCCCGAGCGCGTGCTGCGAGCGATGGTGGCGGTCGAGCTCATCCACTCGGCGACGCTCGTGCACGACGACGTGCTCGACGGTGCCGACCTGCGTCGCGGCCGGCCGACCGTCGTGGCCGCCGCCGGGCGCGCGATCGCCACCGCCACCGGCGATCTGCTCTTCTCGCGCGCGTTCGCCGAGCTGGCCCGCAACGGACGCCCGGAGGCGGTCCGCGTGCTCTCCGGCGCGTCGTCCGCGCTCGCCGAGGGAGAGTTGCTGCAGCGCGAGGACGCGTGGAACGTGGGTGTCTCGCGCGAGCGCTACGAGCACCGCTGCGACCTCAAGACCGCGCGCCTGTTCCAGGCGGCGTGCGAGCTGGGCGCGCTGGAGGGCGCCGCGCCGGTCGACGTGCTGGGCCGCTTCGGGCGCCGCATCGGCCTCGCGTTCCAGCTGCTCGACGACGTGCTCGACGTCTCCGGCCCGGCCGAGCGGACCGGCAAGCACCGCGGCACCGACCTGCTCGACGGCACCGTCACGCTTCCCCTCATCCTTGCCCGCGAGCGCGACCCGGCGCTGCGCTCGCTCGACCTGCGCGGCGTGCGCACGCCCGGCGAGGCCGCGGCGGTGTGCGACGCGATCGTGGCGACCGGCGTCCTCGAGGACGCGCGGGCGACGGCGCTCGGCATCGTGGCCGACGCGAAGGCGGACCTCCCCGCGCTGCCGGAGGCCCAGCAGGGGGCGCTGGAGCTCGTGGCCGACGGAGTCGTCGACCGATATAGCTAGCCCGTGCCGGTCCTGCCTCGCCTGGCCGCTCGTCGCCGGCTTCGCCTAGAGCCGGCACCCTGATGAGGTCGGTCGCCTTCCGGGCGATGCTTAACCGAAGTCTTCGGGGAGGATCGCGTCCGCCCCGAGCGCCTTCGTGAACCGCTCGATCTCGTCCTCCATGTTCGCGCGCTCGAGGTGCTTGAGGTCGCGCAGGAGGATCTCGGTGCCGAGGTCGAGCTGCTCGTCGAAGCGGTCGACGGTGGGCTGGTCGAAGTCGCCGACCTCGCTCCACTCGCAGTTCGGGCAGCGCAGAAGCACTTCCCAGTGCGTCGGGGACGTCTCCTCCCACTCGACCGGGTACACCAGGTCGCGATCGCAGACCGGGCACAGGTGGAGGTCCTGGAGCGGACGCTGCGTCGGCGCCCGGTCCTCGTCGGCGAGCGACTCGAAGTACACGACCTCGATCGCACGGCCGGAGGGCAGCACCACGCGGCGTACGTACTGACCGTGATGCTGGTGCTCGCTCATCGTGGCCCTAAGATCGGCTCCCCGCGCGGGAACTTGACCCCTGAGGGCCGCTACCCTTGGCTCAGACCCCGGAAAGGGACGAACGTTTGAGTCTCGCCGTCTTTCAGTCCATCGGCCCGCTGGAGCTGGGCATCGTCCTCCTGATCGTCCTGCTGATCGTCGGTCCCAAGCGCCTGCCGGGCCTCGGCAGGCAGCTCGGCTCCGGGATGCGGGAGTTCAAGGACTCGATCACGAAGAAGGTCGACGACGACCTCGAGGAGCATCCCGACGGCTCGCTCGACGGCGACGTCGTGTCCGAGCGCGACCGCTCCCGCTCCTAGCGCCTGGGCGGGCGCGTCATGGCCACCGCACTGCGCCCGATCGCCCACGAGGACCGCCTCAGCCTGGTCGAGCACCTCGACGAGCTACGCACCCGGCTGATCATCTGCCTGATCGTGTTCTTCGCCGCCGGGGCGGTCTGCTTCTGGCAGAACGACGCGATCCTGGAGATCATGGACCGGCCGCTGGAGGAGTCGGCCTTCACCGAGGACAGCGACGATCCGCTCGAGCGCGCCGCAGCGTTCCAGCAGGCGCAGAGGCGGCTCTACCTGCAGCTCGAGGTGCTCTCCCGCACGCTCGCGCGGTCCGAGGGCGCGGGCGCGGAGGTGCGCTCGCAGGCGTCGGCCACCGCGGCTCTGGCGGCTCGCACCGCGGCGGCGGCGCCCGAGGCGTCGGGGAGGCGGCCCGTGACGCTGGGCGTCGGCGAGCCGTTCACGGTCACGTTCCGGGTGGTCGCCTACGCGGCGCTGCTACTGGCGCTGCCGGTGATCCTCTACCAGGCGTACGCCTTCATCCTGCCCGCCTTCTCGCCACGCGAGCGGCAGGTGGCGCTCCCACTGATGGCGATGGTGCCGTTCCTGTTCGCCGCCGGCGTCGTGTTCGCGTACTTCTTCGTGCTGCCGAACGCGATCTCGTTCCTGCAGAACTTCAACGACGACAACTTCGACATCCTGCTCCAGGCGCGGGATTACTACAAGTTCTCGATCATGCTCCTGATGGTCATGGGGTTCCTGTTCCAGGTGCCGATCGGGATCCTCGCGGTCACGCGCGTGGGGATCGTCAGCACCACCCAGCTGCGCCGCAACCGCCGCTACGCGTTCCTCGGCATCGCGATCCTGGCGATGCTCCTTCCCGGCACCGACCCGGTCACGATGCTCTCGATGATGCTGCCGCTGGTGGTGCTCTTCGAAGGCTCTATCCTGATGGCATCCCTGCTCGACCGCCGCGCCGACCGGGCCCGCGCCCGCGAGGACGCCGAGCTGGATCAGGACCCGGCTGACTCCGACGGCGGCGAGCTCGTGCACGACCCCGATCGCGAAGACTGAAGACATGCTGTTCGACCTCCGCGGTGCCGGACGCCGCACCACCATCAAGATCGTCTACCTGTCCCTTGCAGTGCTCATGGGCGGCGGGCTCGTGCTGTTCGGCATCGGCGGCGACGTGTCCGGCGGCCTCTTCGACGCGTTCGGCGAGCGCAACGCGACGACCGACACGGGCAAGGGCCGCTACGAGAACCTCGTCGAGACCGCCCAGCGCGAGACCCGGATCGACCCGGACGACCCGGTGACCTACGCCGACCTGGCCCGCGCCCGCTACCAGCTGGCCAACGCGGGCGACAACTTCGACCAGCAGACGGGCCAGTACTCGGCGGAGGGCAAGCGGCAGCTCACGCTGGCGACCGAGGCGTGGGAGCGCCATCTGGCGCTCGAGCCCAAGCAGGCCGACGACGGCGTGGCGAGCCTGATGGTCATCGCCTACGGCCCACAGGGGCTGAACGACCTCGAGCAGGCCGTGTCCGCCCAGGAGGTCATCACCGAGGTCCGACCCAAGTCGGCCACCTTCGCCAACCTGGCGATCCTCGCCTACCAGGCGGGCCAGACCCGCAAGGGCGACCTCGCGACCGACCAGGCGATCGAACGAGCCGACCCCGACGACCGCAAGACACTCCGCGCGGAGCTCAAATCGGCGAAGGAACAGGCGCTCCAGCAGCAGCTCCAGAACGCTCAGCCGAGCCCCACGGCGGCCCCCGGGGAGTAGCGCTCCCACGCTATCCTTGACCCGCTCGACCCGCCCTTGTAGCTCAACTGGCAGAGCAGCGGACTCTTAATCCGAAGGTTCCAGGTTCGATTCCTGGCGGGGGCATCGTCGCCTCGAAGCTCCGTGCGCGGTCGGCGGCTGACTCGGCCGCCGACCGCGCGCTTGGGCGCTACTTCTTGCGGATCTCGAAGATCGTTCCCAACGAGGTCGAGACGGCGTAGAGCGTGCCGGCCACCGCTGCGAGGCCGAGTACTGCTCTCATTGCCTCCTCCTCCCTGTTCGGGGAACGAACACCCGAGGGTTGCTACGCAGGTCGCCGGGCGGCGGTTCGATGTACGATCGGCACTCGTGGAGGCTGAGGAGGGGTTCTTCGGGGAGCGTGTCGCGGCGTTCTACGACGAGCGCTCGGCCGACGCCTCGCGGCCGGATGTGGTGGCCCCGGTCGTGGACATGCTGGCGGGCTTCGCTGCGGACGGAGGCGCGCTGGAGTTCGGGATCGGGACCGGTCGGATCGCGATTCCGCTGGCTGAGAAGTGCGGTCGGGTGGTCGGGATCGACAACTCGGAGGCGATGCTGTCGCGGCTACGGGCGAAGACCGCGGACATCGAGGCGGTGCACGGAGACTTTGCGACCACTCGCGTCGACGGGGAGTTCAGCGTCGCCTATCTGGTGTTCAACACAATCTCCAACCTGGTGACGCAAGATGCGCAGGTCGCGTGCTTCGAGAACGCCGCTGCCCACCTGCGAACTGGGGGGCGATTCGTGATCGAGAACGGCGTCCCGGCGCTGCAGAGCCTTCCGCCCGGGCAGACGGTGATCCCGATCCGCGCCGACCGCGAGGGGTTCTCGTTCGACGTCTATGACGTCGTCACGCAGAACTTCAGCTCACAGCACTTCTACATCGTCGACGGCAAGCTCGAGGCGTTCCCCGTGGAGTTCCGCTACGCGTGGCCGGCCGAGCTCGACCTGATGGCTCGCTTCGCCGGGATGCAGCTGGAGGATCGCTGGGCCGGATGGGAGCGGGAGCCGTTCACCGCGCTCAGCACGTCGCACGTCTCCGTGTACCGGAAAGGCTGAGAGGCCCGCACCCGGGCGGGCCTCTCGATGATCCGGCGGGGCGGGGTCGTCGTCAGCGGAGCGAGACCGCGACCCCCTCGAGCAGGTCCAGCGCGTCCTGCAGGCCGTCCTCCATCCCGGACTCGATGTGGGCATCGCGGTGCTCCTTGTTGTCGTGCTGCACGAGGATCGTGAGCGTGGTGCGCCCGTCCGCCTCGGTGAGGGTGAGCGTGTCGAGCGCCGCGGCGTCCGGCATGCCCTCGTACACCTCGGTCGAGACGATCCGCTCGTTCGGGACGATCTCCCGGTACTCGCCGTGGAAGCCGACCTCGATGTCGCCGTTGGCGATCATCACGTAGCGCCACGTGCCGCCGACGCGCAGGTCGATCTCGGCAACGGTCATCTCGCCGCGCTTGGCCGTCCACCAGCGCCGCACCAGCTCGGGCGTGGTGTACGCCTTGTAGACGAGGTGCTTCGGGGCGTCGAACTCCCGCGTGATCAAGATCTGATCGTCGGCGGGCAGCGTCACCTTCGCGGAGCGGCTAGTCGTCATGGGCATGTCCTTCCTCCTTCATGAGGTCGTCGAGGACCGCATCGAGCTCGTCGAAGCGCTCGGACCACGAGCGCTCGAACGGCTTGATCCAGTCGTGGATGGGTTTGAGCGCCTCGCCGTTGAGCCGGTAGAGCCGCTGGCGGCCCTGGTCGCGCACCTCCACGGCGCCCACCTCGCGCAGCACCCGCAGGTGCTTGGACACCTGCGGCTGGCCCATCCCGAGGAGGCGGACGAGGTCGTTGACCGGGCGCTCGCCGCCGGCGAGGGCGTCGAGGATCTGTCGCCGGCGAGGCTCGGCCACCGCGTTGAACGTATCCGCCGTGGTCGCAGCTCGGGCCATGGAGGAAACCATATATACCCATATAGGTATATGTCAAGCGACCCGAGTTGATCGATAGCCTGCGGCGCATGCTCGCGAGCGTGGATGGCACCATCGGGCCGGCCGAGAAGGCTCGGATCCCCGTCACCGACGAGGGCGTGACACGTGGGGACGGGGCGTTCGAGGTCGCACGCCTGTACGGCGGCCGGCCGTTCGCCCTCGGAGACCACCTGGCCCGCCTGGCCACGACGTGCGAGGGGATCCGGCTCCCGTACGACGAGGACGCGCTGCGCGCGGAGATCGGCGCCCTGCTGGAGGCCGCCGGACCCGTGGACGACCTGCTGCGGGTCGTCCTCACCCGCGGCGGGCGGCGCATCCTCACGATCGAGCCACAGCCGCCGCGGCCGGCGTCGGCCCGGGTGGCGACCGTGACCTACGCGCCCAACCGCGTGCTGGACGGGCTGAAGACGCTCTCGTACGCCGGCAACATGCTCGCCGGGCGGATCGCGCGCGAGCAGGGCTTCGACGAGGCGCTCTTCGTGACGCCGCACGGGCGCGTCCTCGAGGGCCCCACGTGGACGTTCTTCTGGGTCGCCGCCGGCCGCCTTTACACGCCACCGCTCGAGGATCGGATCCTCGCCTCGATCACGCGGCGCTACGTGATCGGCGAGTGCGACGCCGAGGAGCGCGCCTGCACGCTGGACGACGCGCTCGGCGCCGAGGAGGCGTTCATCGCGTCATCGGTGCGGGAGGTCCTGCCGATCGCGGCGATCGACGACGTCACGCTCCCCGCGACCCCAGGTCCGGTGACGCAGGAGGCGGCGGAGCGGCTGTCGAGCCGGATCGCCCGCGAGCTTACGAGCGCCGCCGCTTAGGCCCGCCACCGGTCTGCCAGTCGACGTACCAGAGCACGTGGCCGACGCCCGAGAGGACGCCCTGTACCGTGCCGCGGACGCTGTCGAGAATCATCGACATCGTGTCAACGAGCTAACCCCATCGCCGATGCGCGTACTCACCGTCATAGGCAACCGCCCTCAGTTCGTGAAGGCCGCCGCGGTCTCGGATCGCCTGCGCGCCGGGGCGCGGGAGGTGCTGGTGCACACCGGCCAGCACTATGACGACGAGCTCTCCCGCGTGTTCTTCGACGAGTTGCAGCTTCCACGGCCCGACCATCATCTCGACCTCGGCGGCGGCACGAACACGGGGCAGACGGCGCGCATGCTGGCGGCGCTCGAGCCGCTCGTCGCCGACGAGCGGCCGGACGTGCTGCTCGTGTACGGCGACACGAACTCGACGCTCGCCGGGGCGCTGGCCGGCGCGCAGCTCGGCGTTCCCGTCGCCCATGTCGAGGCGGGGATGCGCTCGTACGACCGCGCGATGCCCGAGGAGCTCAACCGCGTCCTCGCCGACCACGCGGCGTCCCTGCTGCTGTGCTCCTCCGAGCGCGCGGCGGAGACGCTGCGCGGCGAGCAGGTCGCCGGCGAGGTCGTCGTGGTGGGAGACGTGATGGTCGACGTCGCGCAGCTGCTGGCGCCGCGCGCGCGAGAGCGCACGGAGGCGCTCGCGGCGGCGGATGTCGAGCCCGGCGCCTACGTGCTCGCCACCACGCACCGGCCGGGGAACGTGGACGATCCGGCGCGCCTCGCCATGCTCGTCGACCTGCTGCTCGCGGTCCCGGGACCGGTCGTCCTGCCGCTGCACCCACGCACGCGCGCACGGCTGGAAGCGGCGGGGCTGGGCGAACGCCTCGCGTCGGGCGTCCGGCTCGTCCCGCCGCTCGGGTACCTCGACTTCACCGCGCTGCTCCTGCACTCCCGCGGGGTCCTCACCGACTCGGGGGGCGTCCAGAAGGAGGCCTACCTGGCCGGCGTGCCGTGCGTGACGCTGCGGGCGACGACGGAGTGGACCGAGACGGTCGACGCGGGCTGGAACACGCTCGTCGACCTCGACACCACCGCCGCCGTCGCTGCCCTGCAGCGTCCGCTGCCCGCCGAGCGCCCGCCGCTCTACGGCGACGGGCGCGCCGGCGAGCGCGTGGTGGCGGCGCTGCGCGGCGGGTAGAGTCGCGCGCATGTCGGAAGAGCGCCCCCAGACCGAGTCCACGCCCGGCTACAGGACGATGCCGCCGCCAGGGGCCGGCGGGCCGCCGCTCGCGCCCGAGGCGCCCGGGGCCGTCGGCGAGCGGTACGTGCTCTCGGGCTGGTGGCCGCGCGTCGGCGCGGCGCTCATCGACTGGGTGATCATCGGCGTCGGCGCGGTTCTGCTGCTCGTGGCGATCAGCGCGCCGTTCTCGATCGGCTTCTTCGCGAGCGACGACGTGGGCATCGTCTCGCTCGCCATCGGCGTCTTCATCGCCGTCATCTGCGTGTCGATCGTCGCGCTCCTCTACGCACCGGCGCTGATGGCGCGCACGAACGGGCAGACGTGGGGGCGGATGGTGGTCGGCATCCGCGTCGTGCGGGCCAACGGCAAGCCGATCGACTTCGGCTTCGCGATGCTGCGCGAGGTGGCCGTCAAGGCGCTGCTGTTCGGCATCGCCGGCGGCCTCACGGGTGGCCTGGCCCAGCTCGCCGACGTCCTGTGGCCGCTGTGGGACGAGGAGAATCGCGCGCTCCACGACATGATCGTCGACACGCGGGTGATCCAGGCCTAGCCGGAATCCACGATGATCGGCGGATCCAGGCTCTAGGCCGGCGCCGCGGCGCTGGCAGCCGCGCTGTCGCGCCCCGACTCGGTGAAGAAGGTCTGCTCGCGTCCGGGACCCACGCCGACGAGCGCGATCGGTACGCCGATGAAGTCGGCGATGTAGGCGAGGTAGTCGCGGGCGGCGTGCGGGAGGTCGTTCTCGTCGCGGACGTCCCCGAGGTCCTCGTCCCAGCCGGGCAGCCGCTCGTAGTCCCCGGCCGCGTGGTGCATCACGGTCTGGTGGTAGGGATAGGCATCGAAGCTCGCCTCGTCGTTGCCGCGGTAGCGCGTGCACACGTTGAGCGCGCCGAGCCCGCTGAGGACGTCGAGCTTGGTGACCGCGAGGTGGTCGAGCCCGTTGATGCGCGCCGCGTAGCGCAGGGCGACGAGGTCGAGCCACCCGACGCGACGCGCGCGGCCGGTGGTCGTGCCGTACTCCCCGCCGGCCTCGCGGATGGCGTGGCCGAGCTCGTCGTCGAGCTCGGTCGGGAACGGGCCGGAGCCGACGCGGGTGGCGTACGCCTTGGCCACGCCCCACACCTCGTCGATGTCCTTCGGACCGACCCCGGCGCCCGCGCAGGCGCTACCGGCGACCACGTTCGACGACGTGACGAAGGGATAGGTGCCGTGGTCGATGTCGAGCAGCGTGCCCTGGGCCCCTTCGAAGATCACGTTGGCGCCGCGGTCGAGCGCGTCCCAGGTGAGCCGCGCGGTGTCGGCGATGTACTGCTCGATCCGGTGGCCGTAGGTGAGGTAGTCCTCGGTCATCGACTGCAGGTCGAGCTCGGGCGCCTTGGCGAAGGGACGCAGGGAGAGGCGCTTGGGCTCCATGGCCGCGGCGATCTTCTTCTTGAGGATCTTCTCGTCGAGCAGGTCCTGCACGCGGATGCCGAGCCGCGCCGCCTTGTCGGCGTAGCAGGGCCCGATCCCGCGGCGGGTGGTGCCGATCTGCAGCTTGCCGAGTTTCGCCTCGCCTGCGTGATCGAGGAGCATGTGGTACGGCATGATCAGGTGCGCGTTGGCGCTGATCCGGAGTCCCGAGAGGTCGATCCCCTTGGCGCGCAGCTCGTCGAGCTCGCCGGTGAGGACCTTGGGGTCGATCACGACGCCGTTGCCGATCGCGCAGATGCGGCCGGGGTAGAGGATGCCCGACGGGATCAGGTGGAACTTCCACTTGGTGCCCTCGCGGACGATCGTGTGGCCGGCGTTGTTGCCGCCCTGGAAGCGGATCACGAGGTCGGCGTGCTCGGCGAAGAGGTCGGTGATCTTCCCCTTGCCCTCGTCGCCCCACTGGGCGCCCACGATCACGATGCCGGCCATTGCGGGATCTCAGTCTAGGGACCCGCCCGCCCGCCGGCCGTAGGGCGACGCGGGCGCGGCGCCTTCCCAGAACGCGTCCTCCTCGTCGGCGCTCGCGGCTCCAGCGGGCAGCACGAAGTCACGGTCGCGGCGCTCGTCCTCGCCGAACATCGGAAGCGGCCGACCGCACATCTCGTAGAGGCGGGACACGGTGCGCGCGCCGATCTGGGCGGTCAGCGCGTCGTGGTCGAGGTTGGTGGTCAGCAGCAACGCCCGGCCGTCCTCATAGCGCGTGTTGACGATCGTGTAGAGCTGCTCGAGGACCCACGGGGAGCTCTGCTCGGCGCCCACGTCGTCGATGTGCAGCAGGTCGACCGCGCACAGGCGGTCGATCAGCTCGTTGAGCGAGTACGCCGCCTGGTCGTCGTAAGAGTCTCTGAGCAGGGCAAGCAGGCGCGGGAGCGAGTAGATGGCCACCGTGCGGTCCGCCTCCATGGCCGTCTTGGAGACGAGCATGGCGAGGGTCGTCTTGCCGGTGCCGACGTCCCCGGTGAACCACAGGCCGCGACCGCCGTCGAGCCGCTCGCGCACGTCGAGCACGTAGCTCCGGACCTCGCGGATGAGCGCGGGGTTGCTGCGCGCGATGCTGAGCACGGGCTCGCGGTCGAACGACACCTCGCGGAAGCGGCGCGGCAGGCGGCCGGCGACCGCCGTCGCACGCTTGCGCGCCATCCGCGCGGGACGGCAGCTGCACGGCCGCGCCCGCCGACCGTCCTCGTCATAGAGGAAGCCGGAGCCGTCACAGCGGTTCTCGGGGCACGCTGCGCTCAATACCCGTCATCCCCGGCGTAGGACATGAACCGCGGGAACTCCTTCTGGAACGCCAGCTCGACGACCCCGAGCCCGCCGTTGCGGTGCTTGGAGATGATCACGTCCGCGATCCCCTCCCGGTCGGACTCGTCGTTGTAGTACTCGTCGCGGTAGATGAACATCACGAGATCCGCGTCCTGCTCGATTGACCCGCTTTCGCGTAGATCGGAGAGGACCGGGCGCTTGTCGGTGCGCTGCTCGACGCCGCGGTTGAGCTGGGAGAGGGCGATGACGGGGACGTCGAGCTCGCGGGCGAGCGTCTTGAGGCCGCGGGAGATCTGGCCGATCTGCTCGACACGGTTCTCCACGCTCCCGCTCGCGCGCATGAGCTGGAGGTAGTCGATCAGGATCAGGCCGAGCCCGTCCGCGTGCTGCTGCGCGAGCCGGCGTGACTTGGCGCGGACGTCGAGCACCGAGAGGTCCGAGGAGTCGTCGATGTAGAGCGGCGACTGCGCGAGCCGGTTTGAGGCCTGGAGGATCTTCGGCCACCGCGACGGCGGGACCTTGCCCTTGCGCAGGTCGTCGCCGCGGATCGACGCCTGCGAGGCGACGAACCGCTGGGCCAGCTCCCCCTCGGACATCTCGAGCGAGAACAGCGCGACGGCCTGTGTTGGAATCGAGCGCCGCGTTCTCGGCGAAGTTCGACATCAACGCCGACTTTTCCCATCGACGGGCGTGCGGCGAGGATGACGAGGTTGCCGGGCTGGAAGCCTCCCGTGATCGCGTCGAGGTCGTCGAAGCCGGACGGGGTGCCGGTGATCGCCTTTCCCTCGCGGGAGAGGCGCTCGAGCTTCTCGAGCTCGCTGGTCAGGAGGTCGCCGATCGGGAGGAAGTCCTTGCGGCTGTCCTCGTGGGCGACCTCGAGGATGGCGCGCTCGGCCATGTCGACGAGGTCGCGCGGCAGTGCCTCGTGGCTGTGCACGCGCGACTGGATGTCGTACGAGGCGCGAAGGAGGCGCCGGAGCATCGCGTTGTCGCGCACGATGCGCGCGTACTGGCGGACGTTGCCCACCGCCGGCACGGAGCCTGCGAGCAGGTCGATGGCCGCGCGGCCGCCGACGGCCTCGAGGTCCCCGGCCTGCTTGAGGTGCTCGACGAGCGTGAGCGCGTCGACCGGCTCGCCGAGCGTGTGCAGGTCGAGCATCGCCTTGTAGATGCGGCCGTGGCCCTCGCGGTAGAAGTCCTCCGCCTGCAGCCGCTCGTCGATGATCAGGGCCGGGAGCGCGGTGTCCGAGAGCAGAACGGCGCCAAGCACCGACTGCTCGGCCTCGAGGTTCTGAGGCGGCGCCATCGGTGCGCCGTCGAAGCCGCCGCGAGGCGCGCCGCCGTGCGACGAGGAGTGGCCGTTGGTGCGGTCGGGCGCGCTCATGGGGCGGCCGAGTCTAGGCGGGCGTCCGGTCGCCCCGAACCGCCTGCGGCCGTCCTCCCTGCTCTCTCCGCAGACTTGTCACCCAGCCGCCGCAGAACCGGCACGAAGCCGATGGAAGACGACACACCTCGCCCGGCGCGACGACGCCCTCGACCCGTTCGAGGGCATTGCGCAGCGAGCGAGAACCGCACGCGTGGCGATCGAGAGACCGCCGTGCGGCGGCGCCTACTTCTGCTCGGTGACCATGGTCTTCACCGAGGCGATCACGCCCGGGGAGACCTCGATCTCGACCATCCGGGTGCCGACGGTGCGGATCGGCTCCTCGAGGCGGATGTCCCGCCGGTCGATCGTGATGCTGCGGGCGTCCTTGATGGCGTCCGCGATGTCCTGGGAGGTGACGGAACCGAAGAGGCGGCCGTCCTCGCCTGCCTGATGCGAGATCGTCAGGACCGTGCGGTTGAGGATCTCGGCGGTTTCCTGGGCCTTGGTCGCGGCGTCGGCGACGGCGCGGTCCGCGGCCTCGCGGCGGCGGGTCGCCGCGGCGATCGACCCCTTGGTGGCCGGCTCGGCGAGCTTGCGCGGCAGCAGGAAGTTGCGGAGGTAGCCCTTCGAGACGTCGACGACCTGGCCGCGCTCGCCGAGCTGCTCCACGTCCTGGAGGAGAATCGCCTGGGGCATCGTCGCCTACCGCTCGCGGTCGCGGTCGCGATCCCGGTCACGCCCGCCGCGCTCGCGGTCGTCGCGCGACTCGCGGGTATCGCCAACGTAGGGCAGAAGCGCGAGCTCGCGGGCGCGCTTCACGGCCGTGGCGATCTGGTTCTGGTGCCGGCGGCACGCACCCGTGATGCGCCGCGAACGGATCTTGCCGCGATCCGAGATGAACTTGCGCAGCGCCGTGATGTCCTTGTAGTCGACGAACTCGACCTTGTCGCGGCAATACGGGCAGGACTTGCGGCGCCCGCTGCCGGGGCCGCCCTTCCGATCACGCCGGCGCGTAGGCCGGCTGCGCTGCTTTGCCACGTTCGAAGACCTCTCTTGACTGCCGTGAGCTCAGAACCGGCGTGACAGGTTAGCGGGCCCGGCGCGGCGCCCTCGCTTGGAGGGCGCCGCCGGGAAGGACTCGGCTCAGCGCTTCGGGAAGCGCGACAACAGGTCGCCGACCGGTGCGCGACGCATCGCGCCGGCGACCGAGGCGGCCGCCACGGGTGCGGGCTCGATGCCCGCGGGCTTCGACGGCGTGAACAGCCACGTCTCGAACAGCTCGTCGAGCTGCATCCGGCTCACCCGCTCGGCGGTCGCGATGAACTCGCCGGTCGTGACGTGCCCGCCGCCCTGCTCGCGGACCCAGACCCGGAGGATCCGGAAGAACGCCCGGTCGCCGACCGCCTGGCGCAGCGCATGCAGGGTCATGGCGCCGCGCCAGTACACGGCGATGTCGAACAGCAGGTCCGCGGACTGCGGGTGGCCGATCACGACCGTCCAGAACGGGTCGTCGGCCGGGATGCCGGCCGCGAAGGAGTCGAAGATCTCCTGCGCCGTGTCACGGCCGTCCTGCTCGCTCCAGAGCCACTCGGTGTAGGTCGCGAAGCCCTCGTTGAGCCAGATGTGGCGCCACTCGGCGACCGTCAGGTAGTCACCCGCCCATTGATGGGCGAGCTCGTGCACGACGACGTCCTCGCCCTGCTGGGGGTCGGTGAAGAAGCCGGACGAGTAGATCGGACGGGTCTGGTTCTCGAGGGCGAAGCTGATCGGCGCGATGTCGACGATCCCGCCGGCCGCGCTGAACGGATAGCGGCCGAACACGCTCGAGAGGAAGCGGATGACCTCCGGCTGCTGCGCGAGCGATGCATCGATCGTCGGGCCGAGCGGCTCCGGTGCCTGCTCCGCGGTGCCCACGATCCAGTCGTTCGGGTTCGGCTGGCTTTCCGGTGGGGCGCCGAGGACCGCCCAGCCGTCCATGGTGTCGCCGTCGTCCTCGAACGACGTCGAGCCCACGCCGCCCGAGCCCTGGATGTCGTCGACGAACACGCCCGGGAACGCAACGATGTCGTCGCTCGCGTAGCTCAGGGAGATCTCGATCTGCTGGTTGGCGTACTCCGACAGGTCGACGGTCCACTGCTCGTAGCCTCCGCTCGGACCGCTTGCGGCGTGCCACTCGCCCGTCGCGCCCGTGGGCGTGCATCCCTCATCCGAGGGTGCCTGGTAGTGCGTGAGGAACGGGTGGAGCTCCAGCCAGAACGGGCACACGCTGCCGGTCGACTGGCTCGTGTGGCCGTTGAGGTCGGGCAGGGTGGTCCACTCGTCGGAGCCGACCGGATGCGCCTCGACGAAGAAGAAGTCCCACGTCGGCTCGGTGTCGCGAGTCACCCAGAACGACAGCTGCCCGCCGCCGGCGGGAACGTTGATCGTGCGCCCGAGTCGCTTGTAGGCGAGATCGGCGGACTGCGAGAGCGCGTACTGCTCACCGGTGCGGGGCACCACCGGATCGAACAGCCGCGGGTCGACCGCGTCCCAGTAGGCGATGCCACGGTCGCGGTACGCGCGGACGTCGAACTCCCCGATCGCCATCATGCTCAGATAGGAGGCCATCGGCTCACGCGCGACCCAGGTCCACGTCGTCTTCCCGCGCTTGACGGTCCTGCGCTTCAGGTAGCCGTTCGAGATGGCCTCGAGGCCCTGTGGGACGGTGATCTCGAACGTGTAGGACGCCTTGTCGCTTGGGTGATCGTTGGCCGGGTACCACGTCGTCGCGCTGTGGGGCTGGCCGACTGCCAGCGCGCCGTCGTCCGTGTGGAGGAACCCCGCGTCGGAGATCGAGGCGCCGGGGAGCTGCTGTGGAACGCCGCGATACGCGACGCGGACGGCGAACCTCTTGTGCTTGCGAAGCCCGCGGACAGGCGTGATCGTCAGCTCGCCCTCCGCGTGGGTCCACGTCGCCCGCGCGTGGTTCACCTTGATCGAGCTGACCGCGGGACCGTCGTAGTCGAGGTTGAAGCGCGACAGGTTCTGCGTCGCCCTCGCGGTGATCGTGGCCACGCCGGTCAGCACGTCCGTCGCCGGGTCGTACGCGACGTCGAGATCGTAGTGCTTGACGTTGTACCCACCGTTGCCATCGAGCGGGTAGTACTCGTCGCCCAAGCCGGGGGATCCCGGCGCGAACGATCCTCCGGCCCCGCCTGCCACGGCGACGCCGGGCAAGACGCCCGCACCGACGCATAGCGACGCGACGAGGACAACGAGCCTTGTGGACATCACCGCTCCCCCTCTGGGTGGATAGGGGACGAACCTATATCCCGGCTGTCGCGGCGACAAGGTCAGTGGTCAGCGACCAGCGACCCGCCCGACGGCTGTCGATCCGGCCGCGCCTAGAACGGGATGTCGTCGTCGCCCGCGTTGTTGGCGCCGCCCGCGGAGGGCGTGCCGGCGGGCTCGAAGTCGCGCGTGTCGGCCGGGACGTCGGAGCGCGGGGTGAAGCCGTTGCTCTGACCGCCGCCGCCGTCCTCGCGGCTGCCGAGGAACTGCACGGAGTCCGCGATGATGTCGACGGCCTGGCGCTTGTGACCCTCCGGGGTCTCCCACTCGCGCCACTCGAGGCGGCCGTCGATGGCGACCGGACGGCCCTTGGCGAGGAAGCGCGCGCAGTTCTCGCCCTGGGCGCCCCACACGGTCACATCGAAGTAGTTCGCCTTGTCGGCCCACTCGCCGTTGGGGTCCCTCCGGCGGGTGTTGGTCGCGATCCGCAGGCTGCAGACGGAAGTTCCGCCCGACGTGGAGCGGAGTTCGGGATCGCGTGTGAGATTGCCCGTGAGGACGACGCGGTTGATGTTGGTGGCGGCCACGAGGGCTCCTTTCGGCTGCTCAGGCTCTCGAAAGTTCGGTGGACGCCGAGTCTAGGGGCGGGGTCGGCGGCTTCGGCCCACCCGCCGCATGTTGCGACGAATAATTGGCACTTTCGTGACGAAGACGAGGCCGCGCGGGTGTCAGGCGGACTCGTCGTCGCCTGCTGGCGCGGCGGGTGCGGCGGCTGCGACGGCAACCGGGCGAAGGTCCGGCGGCGGCGGGGTGCCCGGCCGGAGCTTGATGATCCGGAAGCGGAGGATGCCGTCCGTGATCTTCAGGTTGTGGTCGAGCTGCTCGAGGAGCGAGGAAGGCCCGCGGAACTGCAAGAGGTGGTAGTCGGCCTCCGACTGCTTGCGCACCTCGTAGACCGTCGGTCGCACGCCCCAGTCGTGGCGGCCGACGATCTCGCCGGCACGGTCGACCGCGTCCTCGACGTTCGCGAGGATGGTGTCGCGGCGCTCCTGCTCGATCGAGTTGTCGAGCAGCAGGACGAGGTCGTAGAGCGGGGCTTCCGTCGCCATTGCGGCGGCGGATCCTAGCAGCGCGGGGCGAACCGGCAGGGGCATTCGCCTAGGGCTGCCATGGGACCGGACGTGCTTCGCCGCATCCGCTGGGGGAACGTCGGACGGCTCGCCGGGGCGGCCACCCTGCTCGCCGCCGTGGTGGCGTGGCCGCGCCTCGCGCCGCCTGATCCAGCGCTGCCCGGAAACGCCGCCCGGCCGCTCGACGGGCTGGGCGCCGCACCCACCGCGACGCCTCCGCCGGAGCTGCTGCTGTCGCGACCGCCGCGGCTCACTGAACGGCGCGGAAGTGCGCGGCGAGCGCGCGCGGACGGCGAGCGCGATGGATCGGGCGAGATGCGCGCCGAGGATCCGGGCAGCCGCCGCGCGAGGCGGTCAGGGCCGCGCCGGCGGACGGCAGACCGCACCGCGCCGCGTCCCGGTCGCGGGTCGGGCGCGGCGAGCGATGGTGGCGGCATGGGTGGCACCGGGGCAGGTCGGACGCGGGGCGGTGACGGTGAGGAGAGCCGCTCGGGCCCGGGCGAACGTGGTGATGGGCCTGCTGGGATCGGTGGAGGCGATCCCGCCCAGACGGAGTTCGGCTTTGAGCGGGACTGATGTGGGCCCGTGGCTCAGGTGACGCCGGCGGACGTCAACGGCGGCTGGGAAGGGAGGGTGAGGGGTCGGCCGGGGCTTTGTCGCGGACGTCAACGGCGGCTGGCAGGGAGGTGAGGGGTCGGCCGGGCGCTTTGTCGCGGACGTCAACGGCGGCCGGGTAGGGAGGGTGAGGGGTCGGCCGGGGGCTTTGTCGCGGACGTCAACGGCGGCCGGGTAGGGAGGCTGGGGGCGCCGGCGGGCGTGCAGGAACTGGACACGCGCGACGTCCGGAGGAGCGCTTGGCCGGTTGTACACCGCCCGCGGCCGGGAAAGGGACACGCGCGGATCTCGGGGGCGCGATTGTCCCGTTTCTGTACGCCCGGCGTGCAAAACCAGCCACGCGCGCTCGTCTGGAGGGGCGTGTCCACGTAGGAGCCATAGCGGTGCACAAGTGGCCACGCCCAGCTCCCCGCGGTCCGCCGTGTCCCCTCGCGCACGCCCCGCGCTCCCCCTCGATGCGCAGTTCGCAGTTCGAGGCCCGCGAACGCCTACGCTGACGCCGCTGCGCCTCGTGCCTTGGCGCGGATGTCGGCGATCTGCTCGTCGATCCAGTCGCCCGGATCGCGGGAGGTCACGATCTCCTTCAAGCCCTGGGCGCGCCGCGCCCGCGACTCGGGCGACATGGTCAAGGCCGCGTAGATCGCATCCGCGAGCTCCTGCACGTCGAACGGGTTGACGGAGAGGGCGTACTCGCCGAGCTCCTCGTGCGCGCCGGTGTTCTCGCTCAGGATCGAGACCCCGTCGCGCTCGTTGACCAGCGGCCCCTCCTTGGCCACCAGGTTCATGCCGTCGAACATCGCGTTGACCATCATCACGTCGTAGTGCTTGTAGGAGGCCACCGCCTCCTCCAGGTCGTCGCGCAGCTTCAGGTCGATCGGCATCCAGTCGGGCGTCCCGTGACGGTGGTTCACGACCGCCACCAGGGCTTCGATCTTCTCCAGGTACTCGGCGTACTCCGGCACGTCGGTCCGGGACGGCATCAGCTGGGCCGTGAACGTGATGCGCTCGACGAACTCCGGGTGCTGCTCGAGGAAGATGTCGAATGCCGTGAAGCCGCGGAGGACGTTCTTGGAGAGGTCCGCGCGGTCGACCCGCAGGATCGAGAAGTCGCGGCGCCGTTGCATGACCTGCTCCTCGAACTGCGCCACCCCCGGGCGGCGAGCCACCGAGCGGGTCGCCTCGTAGTCGATCGGCAGCGGGTACGCGCGCACCCACACGTCGCGGTCCTCGCAGTGCACGACGCCGCGCTCCATGTCGACCTCCAGGTCCATCAGGTCGCGGCAGCACTGCAGGAAGTTGCGCCGGTACGAGCGCGTGTGGAAGCCGACGATGTCGTTGGCCAGCAGCCCGCGGAAGATCTCCGAGCGGATGTCGCCCGGGAGCACGCGCCAGGCGTCCGGCTGCGTCCACGGGATGTGCACGAAGTGGTGCAGGAAGACGTCGGGCCGCTCGCGCCGGACCATGGCCGGCAGCGTGTAGAGGTGGTAGTCGTGGACCATCACGACCGGCTCGGAGAGATCGGTGATCTCCTCGAGGACCGCGCGCGCGAGGTCCTCGTTGACCGTGTTGTACCCGTGGTAGAACGAGTCGACCTCGTGGCGCCGGATGTCCGGCGCGTTGCTCAGGTCCCACAGGTAGTGCTGGATGAACCAGAGCATCGGATTGGCGATGATGTTGTAGAAGCGGTCGTAGGCCTCGGGGTCCGAGGCCACGAAGCGCACGTGGTAGGTCCCGCCCTCAGGCGCCTCGACCTCGAACGGGCGGCCGCCCTCGCGCGACGACTGCGCCACGTCGCCGTCCGTCATCGCCGAGGCGATCCAGATCGCGTCGCGATGGGAGGCGAGCCCGGTCAGCGCCGTGACGAGGCCGCCGGTGCCGCGCTTGATCGAGCCGTCGTCCTGATAGGTCACCGGCCCACGATTCGAGACGAGCACAAGGGGAGCTGCCATCGCTTACAACACCTCGTGGAAGATCTTCAGGTAGTCGCGCAGATAGCGCGGGGTGAGGAAGTGCGTGCGCACGTGCTCCTTGCCCGTGCGCCCCAAGGTCTTTCCCAGCGCCGGGTCCTCGAGAATCGCGAGCGTGCGCGCCGCGCACTCCTCGACGCTGTCGACCAGGTAGCCCGACTCGCCGTCGCTGACCTGCAGGGGGATGCCGCCGACGTTGCCGCCGATGAACGGCCGCCCCTTCCACAGCGCCTCGCTGACCGTCAGTCCGAAGCCCTCGCGCGTGCTCTTCTGGATGACGACCTCGGCGAGCGACTGGAACGCGTTGACCTCGATCGCGCCGACGTTGTTGAAGTTGTTGAGGATGTGGATGTCCGGGTCCTCGCCCGCGTGCGCGAGCGTCGAGTTGTAGAAGTCCCAGCCCTCCGGATCGTCGGAGGCCATCGAGCCGACGAGGGCGAGCTGCACGTCGGGCCGCTCGGCCTTCACCAGACGGTACGCGTCGATCACTCCCAGCGGATCCTTCCACGGGTCGAAGCGCGACACCTGGCAGATCATGGGTCGCGACACGTCGATCCCGAACTGGTTGCACACGAACGTGGAGTCCTCGAGCGAGAGTGCCATGTTCTTCGGGGCGAGCGGGTCGATCGCCGGCGGCACGATGTTCACGCCGCCGTTCATGCCGGCCGGAACGTAGTCGCGCACGTGGAAGAGCGACTGCGGGTAGCGCTCGATGTACGGCAGCAGGCGCTCCATCGTCGCCGGGTTGGGCGTCGAGACGTCGATGTGGCAGCGCCACACCCAGCCGGTCGCCTTCTCGGGGACGAGCGAGAAGAGCGCCGCCGGCTGTGGGTCGTGGACGATGCAGACGTCCCACCCGCGTGACAGCTCGCGCGCGTTCATCTCGTTGTACTGCGCCCACGTCGTCCACTGGTCCTCCGTGAGGTCCTGCGGGTTGCCCTGGAGCGCGTTGTGCATGATCTTCGTCGCGTTGAAGAACTCCTCGCGCCCGTAGATCACCTGCCACTCGACCTCGAGCCCGACGTCGCGCATCAGCGGCACGAGCGTGTAGAGGATCTCCGACACGCCGCCGCCGAACGCGGTCGCGCTGAGGTGCACGACGCGGCGGCCCTTGAGCGGCTCCGCCAGCTCGCGGATCTCCTCCACCAGGGGACGACCCACGAGATGGGTGTAATCGGTGAGTGACTTGGCAGGGAGCGCTACCGCTTGCAGCACGCGCGAAACCTACCGCCCGGCGCTGATGCCAAGCGGGCGCTCGCCGAGGCGCACGGTGATCTGCTTGGTCTCACCGTCGCGGTGGACCTCGAGCGGGACCTTCTCGCCGGGCGCAAAGGAGGCGATCCGGTCGGCCAGCTCCGCCGAGTCGTCGACGGGCTCGCCGTCGACCTTCGTGATGACGTCGCCGCCGGGGTTGTACTCCTCGGCCTGGAAGACGACCGCGCTGCCGCCGCCGCGGATGCCGGCCTCCTCGGCCGGGCCGCCGGCGTTGACCTTCTGCACCCACGCGCCGCGCTCGACGTCGAGCTGGAAGCGGTCGACAAGCTGCGGGAACAGCTCGACCGAGGCCACGCCGAGGTAGGCGTAGCGCGCCTCGCCGTCCTTGCGCAGCATGTCGAGCGAGCGCTTGACGGCATCGACGGGCACCGCGTAGCCCACGCCCTCGCTGCCGCCGGAGTTGGTCTTGATCTGCTGGTTGACGCCGATCACGCGGCCATCGCTGTCGACCAGCGGGCCGCCGGAGTTGCCGGGGTTGATCGCCGCGTCGGTCTGGATCGCGCCGGAGATCCTGAAGCTCGTGAGCGACTCGATCGAGCGGTCGACTGCGGACACGACGCCCACGGACAGCGACTGCTGCTCGCCGAACGGCGAGCCGATCGCGGCCACGGGCTCGCCGACCTGCACGCTCGAGCTCTCGCCGAGCGGCAGTGGGCGCAGCTTGAGCCCGCCGGGGTCGAGGCGCAGCAGCGCGATGTCGGCGTTCGGGTCGTCGCCGACGATCTTGGCGGGCACCTGGTTGCCGTCGGCGAACTCGACGAAGAGCTGGCGCGCTCGCCGCCGCTCGGCGCCCTCGCCCGCGGTCACGACGTGCGCGTTGGTGGCGATCTCGCCCTCGCCGTTGAGCACGAACCCGGAGCCGACGCCGCTGCCCTCGCCGCCGCCGAGGGCGGACTCGAGCCCGCCCGAGCCGAAGATCGAGATCACGGTCACGACGCCGGGCGCCTCGCTCTCGTAGATCGCCTTGGCGTCGAAGCCGCCCTCCTCGCCGAGCCCCTCGACGACTTCGACGCGGGTCGGCTGCGACTCGCCGCCGCTGCCCTCCGAGCGGGGAGCCGGGTCGTCGTCGCCTCCGCCGCAGCCGGCGAAGACGAGCGCCAGCAACACGGCAAGCAGGACGAACGGCCTCATCCCGGGAGCACCAGGGAGAAGGTCGTGGAGCCAGGCATGGAGCGGACGGTCAGCGTGCCCTGCATGCGCTCGGCCAGCTCTCGCGCGATCGCGAGGCCGAGCCCTGCGCCCTGCGCCTGCTCGTTGGAGGTGAAGAACGGTTCGAAGATGTGAGGCATGTTCTGGCGCTTGATCCCGAGGCCCTTGTCCGAGACCTCCAGCCGAACGTGCCCATTCCGGCGGTCGGCCGAAACCCACACCCCGGTGCCGTTCGGCGTATGTACGAGGGCGTTGTCGAGCAGGATACGAAGCACCTGTGCCACCCGTTCAGGGTCGCAGTCGAGCTCGAGCGGATCGCCCGGGAGCTCGAGCTCGACCGCCGATTCGTGCTGCTGGGCGGCGGGCGTGAACTCGCCGGCCACCTCGCGCGCGAGCTGGCCGATGTCGGTCGGCTCCGGCCGCAGCTCGAGCGCGCCGGCTTCCAGGCGCGAGAGGTCGAGCAGCTCGGTGGCGAGCTTGCGCATGCGGTCGACCTGCCCCCGCAGCTGGTCGAGGAACTGGCGCCGCGTCTCGTCGTCGAGGTCCTCGTCGGCCAGCAGCTCGAGGAAGCCTCCGAGCGAGAAGATCGGCGTGCGCAGCTCGTGCGAGGCGGAGGCGATGAACTGCTTGCGTGCGCGGTCGAGGCGAGCGAGCTGGTTCTGCATGTCGTCGAACGCCGCCGCGAGCTGTCCCAGCTCGTCGTCGGAGTCGGCGCGTATCGGGTTGGAGAAGTCGCCCGAGGCGACCTTGCGGGCCGCCTGCTCGAGCCGCGCGACGCGCTGGGACAGCGCACGCGCCACGAGGTAGCCGGCGAGCAGCGCCACCACGAGCGCGATCCCGCCTGAGATCAGGATCTGGCGTCGGATCAGCGCGACGTTGCCTTGGACCTCGTCGAGCGTGTCGGCGAAGACGGCGACGCCGACGACGTCCTCTCCCTGGATCAGCGGGTAGGCGACGACCGCGTTCGGGCCGATGGCGGTGGACGCGATGGCCGAAACGGGCCGCTTGGTCCTGGCCGCGTCGACCGCGAAGGGGGTGACGTCATCCTCGTCGATGCCGCCGTCAGGTGCCGAGTCGAGCTTGCCCGTGAGCGCCACGGGATCGTCGAGCTTGTCGAGGATCAGGACCTCGGCGCTGGATCCCACGGCCGCGGCGCTCACGCGCGAGGGCGGCAGCGGCGGCCGAGCCGCGCGCTGCTGCGGCCCCTGCGACCTGTATTCCGCCGCGAAGCCGAGGCGGCCTTCCACGTAGCGCCGCGCATCCACCTGCAGGCTGTCGAGCTTCTGGTTGCGCAGCCGCTCCTCCAGCCGCGGCGTCACGGTCAGGTAGATCGTTCCGATCGCGCCGAGCACGATCAGCCCGAAGACGACCGCCAGCCGGTTGCGCAGCGACCGCAGGCCGATCATCAGCGGGAGGGGGCCCCACCCAACGGGCCATTACGTGTGGAGCGATGGCCCGTCGGGCACCCCCGGGCCTAGTCCTCGTCGTCCCGGAACCGGTAGCCGACGCCGCGCACCGTGAACAGGTACTCCGGCTCCTTGGGGTCGGCCTCGATCTTCTCGCGCAGGTGGCGGATGTGGACGTCGATCGTGCGCGGGTCGCGGTACGCCGAGTCGCCCCACACGCGCGCGAGCAGCATGTCGCGCGTGAACACGCGACCCGGCGAGCGAGCGAGCGCGGTCAGGATCTCGAACTCCACGAACGTGGTCTGGACCGTGTCGCCGTCGCGCATCACCGCGCGCTTTGTGGTGTCGATGCGCAGGTCGCGGACCTCGATCGGCTGCTCGGAGTCCTCCGCGTCCGGGCGCGCCATGCCCGCCCGCCGCAGGGCCGCCTTGACGCGGGAGCGGAACTCGCGCATGGAGAACGGCTTGGTGATGTAGTCGTCGGCGCCGAGTTCGAGCCCCAGCACCTTGTCGATCTCCTCCGACTTCGCCGTCAGCATGATGATCGGCACCGTCGAGCCGTCGGCGCGGAGGCGCTTGCAGACCTCGAGGCCGTCCATCCGGGGCAGCATGAGATCCAGCACCACGAGGTCGAACGCCTGCTCGGAGAAGCGGGCGAGCGCCGCGGCGCCGTCGGAAGCCTGCACCACCTCGTAGCCGTCGCGCTGGAGCGGGAACGACAGCAGTGTCTGGATCGGCTGCTCGTCGTCGACGAGCAGGATGCGGGGAGCACGATCGGTCATGGCGCTCTTGATTCGAGGATAGTGAGGTGAAAGCAGAGCGGGTCCCGCCCACCTGGCCATTCCGTGTGGAGCGATGTCCCGTTGGGCGCCCGCTGGAGCAGTACCCTCGAACGTAGTGCTCGACGTTCGGGTCTATCGGGCTGCCTTCCTCCCGGCGCTCGTCGCGCTGTTCGTGGCCGCGTTCTCCCTCGCCGATCGTCCTGCACCCCTTTCCTCCCCGCTGGCGGCCGACGCGTTCCGCGGCGATCGCGCCTTCGGCGGCCGGGCGCCGCTGCGCAACTCGCTGACCGAGCTCGGGCGCTCGTTCCCTCAGCGCCTGCCCGGATCGGCGGACGACGCCGCGCTCTCCGACCGCGTCGCGGGCACGCTCGGCGCCGACGATCGCACGGGCCGCCCCTCGTTCGAGGTCACGCGCGAGCGGACCGGCGAGGTCGAGACCGTGATCGGGGTCCGGCCCGGGCTGTCGAGCCGGCGGATCGTCGTCGTCTCGCACCGCGACGCCGCCGGGAGCCCCGCGCTCGCCCAGCTGTCGGGCACAGCGGCGATGCTCGAGCTCGCGCGCCTGTTCCGCGCGCGCGATCTGCGGCGCACGCTGGTGCTCGTGTCGACCTCGGGCGCGACCCTGGGGTACACGGGCGCGAGGGCGTGGGCCCAGGACGTCGACGAGGGGAACGTCGACGCCGTGCTCGTGCTGGGCGACGTCGCCGGCACGCGGACCGCCAAGCCGTGGGTGGCGTCGTGGTCGCTCGGCACCGGCCCTGCGCCGCTCGGGGTGCAGCGCACGGTCGAGCAGGCGCTGCGCGCCGAGGCCGGGCCGCCGGGCGGCAGCCGGGCGACCGCGCAGTGGGCCCGCCGGGCGCTGCCCTTCACGGTGTCCGAGCAGGGGGTGATGGCCGAGGCGGGGCTGCCCGCGGTGCTGATCGGGGCGTCGGGCGAGCGCGGGCCGGTCGCCGGTGACCGCGTGCGCGCGGCGCGCCTCGAGCGCTTCGGCCGCGCCGTCCTGCGCACGGTCACGGCGATCGACGCCGCACCGGCGGCGGAGGCGTTCGCCGGCAGCCCCCGGGGCATCGTCACGATGCGCAACGTGCTGCCCGACTGGGCGGTCCGCCTGCTCGTCGGCACGCTGTTGCTGCCCGCGTTCCTGACGGCGCTCGACGGCTTCTTCCGCGTGCGCCGCCGAGGGCTGGCGGTGGCGCCCTGGTTCGCGTGGCTGACGGTCGTGGGAGCGCCGGTCCTCCTCGCGTGGGCGTGGACGCGCGCGCTCGACCTCACAGGCGCGCTGGAGGTCCCCGAGGCGCCCCTGCTCCCGCTGCAGCCGCTCGGCCGCTCAGGTGCGCTCGCCCTCGTCTCGGTCGCGCTCGTGCTCGTGCTCGGCTGGTTCGGCGTGCGCCCGCTCGTGCTCGCGCGCCTGCGGGATCGCGGGAGCCCCGCCGCCGGCGGCCTGGCCGGAGCCATGGGCGCCGTGCTGTGCGTGCTCGCCGCCGTCGTGTGGGCGGCCAACCCGTACGCCGCGGCGCTGCTGCTGCCCGCCGCCCACCTGTGGCTTTTCGCCGCCGCGCCCCAGACCCGGCTGCGCGGCTGGGCGGGCGCCGCCGCGATCGCCGCCGGGCTGCTCCCATTCGCGCTGCTGGCCCTCGCCTATGGCCAGGCGCTGGCGCTGAACCCGGTCGAGCTCGGCTGGATGGTGCTGCTCGGCGCCGCCTCGGGGCAGCTCTCGTTCGCGGCGGCGTTCGTCGCGGCGACGGTCCTCGCGTGCGCGGTCGCCGTGGCGGCGATCATGCGGACGCGCCGGCGCGCGGCCGCCGAGGTCGGCCCCGAGCCGCTGCGCACACGCGGTCCGGTGACGTACGCGGGTCCCGGGTCGCTGGGCGGCACGGAGTCGGCGCTGCGGCGATGACGCTCGCGTCGCGCGACTGGAGCCGCGCGCTGCGGGTGCTGTCGAGCGTCCTGATCGTCTCGGGCGCCGTGCTGCTCGTCGACGCCGCGGCGACGGTCCTGTGGCAGGAGCCCGTGTCGGCCGTCTACGCGCACTTCCGCCAGCAGGCGCTCGACGACCGCCTCGAGGAGATCGGCGACGCGCCGCTGCGCCCTGCCGAGGAGCGCGCGCTGCGGGGCATCCCCGACCCCCGCCGCCGGCTCGCCTTCCGCGCCCGCGCGTTCAAGCGGCGAGTGGACCCCGGCGACCCGATGGGGCGCATCGCGATGCCCTCGATCGGTGTCTCGGACGTGTTCGTCGAGGGGACCGGAGCGGGAGACCTGCGCGCCGGCCCCGGCCACTATCCCGGCACGCCGTTCCCGGGCGAGCGCGGGACGGTGGCGATCGCCGGCCACCGGACGACCTACGGCGCGCCGTTCCGCCACGTCGACCGGCTCGAGCGGGGCGACCGCATCGAGCTGCGCATGCCGTACGGGCGCTTCACGTACGTCGTCGAACGTACGCGGATCGTGCCGCCGACCGAGGTCTCGGTGACCGACCGCGTCGCCTTCGACCGGCTGGTCCTGTCCGCCTGCCACCCGCTCTACTCCGCGGCGAAGCGGATCGTCGTGTTCGCGCGGTTGCGCGAGGCGCGATGATTCGGGTGGCAACCCCATCGCCCCGCGGTCCAGAGATGACGACCTATATCCACATGACAGCTCTCGCAGCCCGATATGAGCCCGGCACCGGACGCCGGTTCGGGCAGAAAGGGTCACGGAAGGCGCACATGGACCAGCTTCGCGAACGCATCGAACGCGGCGAGTACCGGGTCGACCCCGACGCGGTGGCCGCCGCCATCATCCGTGCACATAGCCGCGCCAGCGCGCAGCCGCGGGATCGCCGCGCCAGCGCACGCCCGGCTCGCCCCCTGCCGCGCGACCGATCCAGCTGACGGCAGCGGCCGCCTCGGCCGCCTGCCGCGCCGCCTCGGGCACGCAGAAGCACAGCTCGTAGTCCTCGCCGCCGGTGGCGGCGAGCTCGCCGGGCGAGATCCCGAGCGCGTGCGCGACCGCGGCCGTCTCGGGCGCGACCGGAAGTGCCGCGGCGTCGAGCTCGAGGCAAACGCCGCTGGCGCGGGCGAGGCGCACCGCGTCGAGCGCCAGCCCGTCGGAGAGGTCGAGCATCGCGCAGGCGCCGGCCCGGGCCAGCGCGCGTCCCTCGGCGAGGCGCGGCCGGGGGCGCAGATGGCGCTCGACCGGCCCTGTGGCGCGGCCCTCGAGCACCGCGAGCGCGGCCGCGGAGGCTCCGAGGTCGCCGGTCACGCCCACGAGGTCGCCCTCGCGCGCGCCGTCGCGGCCGACGAGCTCGTCCTCGGAGTCCGCCCAGCCCATCACGGTGACCGCGATCGTCAGCGCCGGCCCGGCGACGAGGTCGCCGCCGGCGATCGTGGTGCCGGTGTCCGCCGCCAGCGCCTCGGCGCCCTCGTGGAGGGCGAGCACTTCCGCGTCGGCCAGGCCGGGGGGAACGACGACCGACAGGTACGCCTCGCCCGGCTCGGCGCCCATGGCCGCGAGGTCCGACAGCGCCCCGGCCAGCGCCCGGTGGCCCGCGCCGCGCGCCGTCCAGCCGTGCCCGAGCCGAAAGTGCGTCCCGTCGACCATGACGTCCGTCGACACGGCGGCCACGCCGCCGGCCCGCACCACCGCACAGTCGTCGCCCAGCCACCGCAGCACGCGCGAGCCGGGCCGGCGCTCGAGGACGCCCTCGATCGCCTCGATCAACGCCAGCTCATCCATAGGGTGCCCAACGGGACATCGCTCCACACGGTACGGCCCGGTGGGCGGGCCCCTACCTGTGTCGTGCCCAACGGGACATCGCTCGACACGGTACGGCCCGGTGGGCGGGCCTACCTGTGTCGATAGACGATGCGGGCCCGGTTGAGGTCGTAAGGCGAGACCTCGACGCGCACCCGGTCGCCGGGCAGGATGCGGATCCGGAAGCGCCGCATCTTGCCGGCCACGTGGCCGAGCACCTCGTGGCCGTTGTCGAGCTGCACCCGGAACATGGCGTTCGGGAGCGCCTCGACCACCTCGCCCTCGAACTCGACCTTCTCTTCCTTCGCCAAGACGGGCGGTTTATACCACCGCCCACACGGAACGACCCATTGGGCGGGCCGCCTCGTGATGTCGGCCTACGGCGGCGTCTCGCCGTCGCCGCCGGGCGGGCCCTGCGGCGGCGCCTCGTACTGCTCGGGGTCGAACTCGGTCCCGCCGGACGGATCCCCGGTCGCGGGGGGCGTCTCGGGGGCAGGGGTGGAAGGCTCGGGTGTGGTGGTGTCGGTCTCCCCTTCGCCAGGGTCGAGCTTGCCGCCGCCGGTGCTCGCGTAGTCGCCGAAGAACGGGGAGGAGCTGAACGGCACCTTTGGCAGCGGGAAGTCCCCGCAGAAGCCGCCGATGACCGACTTCATGTACGCGCCCCAGATCGCCGCCGGGAAGGTTCCGCCGTCGACGTTGCCGCCGTAGAAGAGCCCGTTCATCTGCGTGCGGTCGTTGGGGTAGCCCACCCACACGGCGGTCGACAGGCGCGGCGTGAAGCCGGCGAACCAGGCGTCGGTGTTGAGGTCGGTGGTGCCGGTCTTGCCGGCCGCGGGACACCCCGTGGCCGCCCGGCCGCCCGTGCCGCGCTGGATGTTCTGCTGGAGGATCTTCGTCGCCTCGTACGTCATCCCGTCCTCGAACACCTTCGTGCGCTTGACGCGCCAGCGGCGGGGGAGCTTGACCTTGGGCCGGCCGGCGAACTCGACCTTGGTGATCGCGGTCGGGCGCGGGCGGCTGCCGCCGGAGGCGATCGTTGCGTACGCGGTGGCCATCTCGAGCGGGGAGACGCCCTCCTCGAGGCCGCCGAGCGACTCGGCGGGATAGCCCTTCACGTGCTCGCGCCGGATGCCCATGTCGACGGCCGTGTCGGCGACCTTGTCGGGCCCGAGGTCGAGCGCGAGCTGGATGTAGACCGAGTTGTCGGACCGGATCGTGGCCTCGACGAGGTTCATGTTGCCGCCGCTCGTGCCGCCGTAGGTCTTGACCTCGAACGGCGGGCCGTACTTGGGGTCGTTGATCCTCGTGGGGGAGACCGACGTGTAGCGCGTGCTAGCCGGGTTCACGCCGTTGCGCAGCGCGGTCATCAGCGCCATCGTCTTGAACGATGAGCCGGGCTGGCGCTCGCCCTGGGCCGCGAGGTTGAACTTCGAGTCGGCGTAGTCGCCGGACGAGGCCATGGCGAGGATGTAGCCGTTGCGCGGGTTGAGCGTGACGAGTGCGGACGAGGGCCCGATGTCGCCCATCTGGCTGCTGATCGCCGCGCGGGCCTTCTCCTGCATCTTGAGGTTGATCGTCGTGTGCACGACGAGGCCGCCGAGCTTCACCGTCTGCGGGCCGTACTCCTTGATCAGCTCGTCCTTGACGTAGTCGAAGAAGTAGCTCTCGCGGCGGCGGCTGAAGTAGTCGGACGGGTTGAGGTTGAGGCCGCGCTTCATCGCCTTGCGGGCCTGCTCCTGCGTGATCATCTCGAGCTCGGCCATCTTGGCCAGCACCTGGTTGCGCCGGCGCTTGGCGGCCGGCCCGTTCGTGATCGGCGAGTACAGCGACGGCGCCTGCGGCAGGCCGGCCAGCAGCGCCGCCTCGTGCAGCTGGAGCTTCTTGGCGCGCTTGTTGAAGTAGATCCGCGCGGCGGCCTCGGCGCCGATCGCCGTCTGGCCGCCCACCGTGCCGTACGGCACCGTGTTCAGGTAGCGCTCGAGGATCCACTCCTTGTCGTGCTCGTTCTCGAGCTCCTCGGCCAGCTTGGCCTCGCGGATCTTGCGCTGGTATCCCGCCAGGCCCGAGCGGGAGCGATCCGCCGTGTAGAGGTTCTTGACCAGCTGCATGGTCAGCGTCGAGCCGCCCTGCACGGTCTCGCGGCTCGCGAAGTTCTGGACCGCGGCGCGCACGATGCTCTCGTAGTCGACGCCTTCGTGGCGGTAGAAGCGCTCGTCCTCGATCGCGATCGTCGCGTCGCGCAGCACCTTCGGGAGGCGCCTTCCCGGCACGGGGCGGCTGAGATCGTCGGCGGAGATGAAGCCGAGCCGCGTGCCGTCGGCGGCCAGCACCTCGGTGTTGGAGCCCGGGTCGCGGGGCTTGAGCGAGTTCAGCTCGGGCGCCGAGGCGGCGGTGGCGACGACCCAGCCCACCACGGAGAGCCCACCGATGCCGACGACGATCAGGATGACCATCATGGCGAGGAGGGCCTGGGACCGGTGGCGATGGCGACCGCTGCCGCGGCGGCGTCGCCTGTAACGTTGCGAGCGGCTCATGGAAGGGCGTTCGCGAGGGCGGCGCGAACCACCCAGGATAGCTTCACCCGGCGGGTGCGAAACCCTCCAACAACCCCTCCTCGCGCAGGCGCGCGTGGCAGCGCGCGAGCAGGTCGGCCTCGTGGGCTGCGCGGTCGGGGGGCGGGACCGGGTCGCCCCCGACGGCGAGGCGCACGCCCCACGGAACCGTCTCGGCGACGGAGACGTCGGCGTCCGCGACCTCGCGCAGCACCGCGATGGCCCGCGCGGCGTCCGCCGCGGGCGGGATCCACACGGCGACGTCCAAGCCGACGGCGTCCACGGCCAGCGTCTCGTTGACGATGACGCTGGAGGCGAGCTTCTCGTTCGGGATCACGATCCGCTCGTTCGCGCCCGTGCGCAGGATCGTGTAGTTGAGCCGCACGTCCTCGACCACGCCGTAGTGCTCGTCGAACCGCACCCAGTCCCCCACGCGGATCGGCTGGGTCATGGCCAGCATCACGCCTGCGACGACATTCGCGAGCGTCTGCCGTGCGGCGAAGCCGATGATCGCGGCGGCGACGACGCCGGAGGCGAGCACGCTGGCGGCGATCCGGTTGACGCCGTCGAACTGGGAGAGCGCGAGCGCGACGCCGATCAGGAGGATCACCGCGTACGCGAGGCGGCGCACGAAGCGCAGCCGCGTGTCGATCTCACGCGAGAGCTCGCGCCGCCGCAGCCAGCGCCCGACGGCGAACACCGCGCCCAGCGCGAGGACGATGACCACGCCCGCGACGATCCAGTCCTCAGTCGGGGCAGCTGCGATGACGCCTACATTCATGAGGGTGGCGCAGGCTATCCAGGCGGTGCTCCTCGATGCGCTCGGCACGCTCGTGCACTTCGAGCCGCCGGCGCCGCTCCTGCGGGCGGCGCTGCGCGAGCGGCACGGGATCGAGGTGTCGGAGGAGGCGGCCGAGGCGGCCGTCCGCGCCGAGATCGCCTACTACCGCGCGCACCTGGACGAGGGCCGCGACGCCGATTCGGTGGCCGACCTGCGCCGCCGCGCAGCCGAGGTCATGCGCCCGGCGCTCGGGGTGGGGGCGCCGACCGGGGTCCTGACGGACGCGCTGCTCGCCGCCCTGCGCTTCCACGCCTATCCGGACGCGGCTCCCGCGCTGCGCGCGCTGCGGGAGCTCGGGCTGCGCCTCGTCGTGGTCTCGAACTGGGACCACTCGCTGCACGAGCGGCTCGAGGAGACCGGGCTCGCGCCGCTGGTCGACGGCGCGGTCGCCTCGGCTGAGGTTGGCTCGCCCAAGCCCGCGCGCGCCATCTTCGACCGCGCGCTGGAGCTGGCCGGTGCGCCCGCGGCCGCCGCGCTGCACGCCGGCGACTCGCCCGAGGCGGACGCTGCCGGTGCGCTCGCGGCCGGTCTGCAGGCCGTGCTCGTGGCTCGCGACGGCGCGCCTCCGGCGCCGCCCGGCGTGCCGGTGATCGCGTCGCTGGCCGAGCTCCCGCGGCTCTGCCAATACCCTTCGGAAGCCCGATGACGAGCGTCCCGCCCTCTTTCCGGCACCCGGGGCCGCCTCCGGTGCGGCCCGAGCTTCCGGACGGCGCTCCTGTCCCCGAGACGCCGCCCGAGGGCGACCTCCCGCCCGTCGGTGTCCCGGTCTGGGCGCCCTTCGCGGCCGTCCTGGGCGCGTTCGCCGGCGTCCTCGTGGCCGGGATCGTCGTCGGCATCGCGATCGGGATCGGCGGCGGCGACCCGGGCGACCTGGATGACTCCGACGGCCTGACGATCGGCCTTACGCTCGTCCAGGACGCGATGCTGATCGCGGCCTCGATCCTCACCGTGTGGTGGATCGCCGGGCGGCTGACGCCCGCGACCTTCGGGCTGCGGGTACCGGCGGTCGGGCCGGCGCTGGGTTGGACGCTGGCCGCCTACGCGGCGTTCTGGGTGGGCGCGATCATCGTCGGCCTCGCCTTCGGGAACCCGGAGGAGCAGGACATCGTCACCGACCTCAAGGCCGAGGACTCGATCGCCGTGCTCGCCGGCTTCGGGGTCATGACCTGCATCGTCGCGCCGATCGCGGAGGAGTTCTTCTTCCGCGGCTTCATGTTCCGCGTCCTCGCCGAGCGGACGAACGTCGCGCTGGGCAGCGTCGTCACCGGCGCGGTGTTCGGGCTCGTGCATCTCCCGAGCGGCGATCTGATCGGCGTGCTCGTGCTCTCGCTCTTCGGCGTCGCCCTCTGCCTGGTCCTCTGGCGGACGGCGTCCTTGATTCCGTGCATCATGTTGCACGCGTTCCATAACTCGATCTCGTTCGGCTTCACGAAGGAGCTGCCTTGGTGGGGATTCCTGTTGCTCATCGCCGGGAGCGTCATGACGACGCTCGTCTTGTCGCTGGTCGCCCTGCGCGCCGTGCCGTCGGCACGGCGGTCGCCGGCCTGACCGCGCTCGCACTGCTGCCCGCCGTGGCCGCGGCGCAGACGCCACCACCGGCTCCCGTCGAGGGCACGATGAAGCTCCAGCTCGAGGAGGTGCACCGCGACGGCAAGCGACGCGTCGCGCTCACGCGCGAGGAGTTCGGCGTGCGCGGCTTCGTGCGCCCGTACGTCGCCGGCCAGCAGGTCGAGGTCCGCTTCCTGCGCAAGGGTCGCGTGATCCACCGCGTCACCAAGCGGCTGCGGCCTGTGAACGGCGGGCGCGCCGGCTCGTTCCTGACCGCGTACCGCGCGCGCCGCGCCGGCCCGATCGCGGTCCGGGCCGTGCACGTGGGGACGCCGCAGCTCGCCACCGTGCGCGCACCCGCCCAGTGGCTCGCCGTGCTCGAGCCCGACCTCAGCTCCCGGACGATGGTCCGCGTGTTCCAGAAGGGGCTGGCCAAGCTGCACTACGCGGTGCCGCGCAGCGGCTCGTTCGACAGCGGCACGGCGCGAGCGGTGATGGCCTACCGCAAGGTCCGGGGCCTCGCTCGCACGTACACGGCGACGCGCGAGATCGTGCGCGACGTGCTGCGCGGGCGCGGCAGGTTCGACGTGCGCTACCCGAAGGACGGCCGCCACGTCGAGGCCGACCTCTCGCGCCAGGTGCTGGCGCTCATCGAGGGCGCCAAGGTGCGGCGGATCTACCACATCTCGTCAGGCTCGCCGTACACGCCGACGGTGCTCGGGCGCTTCCGCGTTTACCGCAAGTCGCCGGGGACGAACGCCAAGGGCATGGTCCACTCGACGTACTTCATCGGCGGCTACGCGATCCACGGCTACCACTCCGTGCCGACCTACAACGCGAGCCACGGTTGCCTGCGCGTGCCGATCCCGGACGCGTGGTCGATCTACCAGTGGATCGGCATGGGCGACGTCGTGCGGGTGTACCCGTAGCGGTGCCGGGAGCCCGCGAGAGGCTGATCGAGGAGCTGCGCCGCCACGCGCTCGTCGTCGGGGAGGTGACCCTGACGTCGGGCGCCACGGCGCAGTACTACGTCGACGCCAAGCGGGCCGTCCTGCGGCCCGCCGGCTTCGGGGCGCTCGGCGAGCTGGTGGCGGCCTACGCGGCCGAGTGGCAGGCGACCGCCGTCGGCGGCCTGACGATGGGCGCCGACGCGCCCGCGTGCGCCGCGCTCGCCGGCGGCGCCGACGTGAAGGCGTTCTTCGTCCGCAAGGAGGCCAAGCAGCACGGCCTGCAGCGCAAGGTCGAGGGCCCGCCGCTGGAGGCGGGCGAGCGCTGCCTGATCGTGGAGGACGTCGTCACCACGGGAGGCTCGACCGTCGAGGCGATCGAGGCCGTCCGCGCCGAGGGCCACGACGTCTGCGGCGTCGTCGCCATCCTCGACCGGCTGGCGGGGGGCGCGGACGCGATCACCCGGGCGGCGGAAGGTGCGCCATACGAGGCCCTGGCCACGATCGACGACGTCTACCCGGACCGCCCCGACCGGGGCTGACGCGGGTGCCGGCGAACGTCAACGTCAACGGCGGCATTGAGGGGAGCTCGGGAGGGTGCATTACGTCGACCTCACGGCTCGCCGCCATGTGACGTCGACGTTAGGCCCCCATACGGTGCATTTCGTCGACCTCGCGAGTCACGCCATGTCGAAGTCGACGTTATGCACCCTCACCGAGGCCAAACTCCCCACCCTCCCTACCGCCTACCCAGCCGCAGTTGACGTTGACGTCGCTGTTGACCTTCGTCAACAGCGCCAAGCGCCCCGAGCTGGATTCGAACCAGCGGCCTACTCCTTAGGAGGGAGTCGCTCTATCCAGCTGAGCTATCGGGGCGTGCTTAACCCGAGCGTAATCGTTCGGACTCGCCCAAGGCTATCCTCAGCCGCAGAAGCCGCGGTTCGCCGTGGTAGGGAACATAGACGTGACCTGCGTACCCGCAAGTGCGCGGGTATGGGATCCAGCGCTCAGGGGACGGGGTAGGTTTACCGACCTTAACGGGGAATACGTGCCAGGCGTGCGTGGATGCGCGCGCCCGAAGAGGGGCTCCAACTGACCATCGCAGCACCAAGCCGAGAGGCGAGCAGGTGAGCACGGGCGCAGGCGCCAGCGACCTCCTGCACGCGGAGGACAGCGGCCTCGACCAGATCGTCGCGGGCGAGCAGGCGGTTGCCGCGCGCTCGCCGCTCCAGCTGTTCTGGCGGCGCTTCCGTCGCGACCGCGTCGCCATGACCGCGCTCGTGATGATCGTCGTGCTGATCGTCGTGGCGATCTTCGCCGGCCCGATCTCGCGCCTGCTCGGAGCCCCCGATCCGAACGCGCAGTCAACCGATGCGTTGGATGACTTCGGCCTCCCCTCGGGTCCGAGCAGCGAGCACCTGTTCGGCGTCGACACGATCGGGCGCGACGTCTTCGCGCGCGTGCTCTATGGAGCACAGGTCTCGCTTACCGTCGCGTTCATCGGCACCGGGCTGTCGGTCGTCTTCGGCGTCAGCCTCGGGCTTATCTCCGGCTTCTTCCGGGGCTGGTCGGACACGATCATCGCGCGCTCGCTCGACATCATGCTCGCGTTCCCCGTGCTCCTGCTCGGCCTCGGTCTGGCCACCGCGTGCTCGGGCGCCGACGGCTGCGCGGGCGGGCTGCTCCAGCCCGGCCTGCCGATCGTGATCTTCATCATCGTGCTGGCGAACACGCCCTACGTCGCGCGCATCATCCGCGGCCAGGTGCTGTCGCTGCGCGAGAAGGAGTTCGTGGAGGCCTCGCGCTCGCTCGGCGCCTCCAACGGGCGGATCATGTTCCGCGACATCCTGCCGAACCTCGTGGCGCCGATCATCGTCTACGCCACGCTGTTCATCCCGGCGAACATCCTCCTGGAGGCGGCGCTCTCCTTCCTCGGGGTCGGCGTCCAGCCGCCCCGGGCCTCCTGGGGCAAGATGCTCTCCGACGCCATCGCGATCTTCAACGACGCGTGGTGGTTCATGTTCTTCCCGGGCATGGCCCTTCTCCTCACCGTCCTCGCCTTCAACCTCGTGGGCGACGGCCTGCAGGACGCTCTCAATCCCAAGGGGACGAAGTCCCGATGACCTCTGCTCCTCCCAATCCGAACGAAACGAAAGGACGCTCCATGCGACGGTCCGTTCAGTGGACCCTCATCGTCGGCGTCGTGCTCGCGCTGACCTTCGGGGTCGCCGCCTGTGGCGGCGACGACGATTCCGGCGAGCAGGCCACGACTTCAGGCACGCCGGCCGAAGGCAAGAAGGGCGGCAAGCTCACGGCGCTGTGGGCCGGTGACACCGACAGCATCGACCCCGGCGTCACGTACTACCAGATGGGTACCCAGATCATCCGGTCGACCCAGAAGACCCTGTATGCGCCGAAGATCGACGACCCTGCCGTCACCGAGCCCGACCTCGCCGAGAGCGATCCGCAGATCGCGGAGGACGGGTGCACCGTGACCGTCAAGATCAAGGAGGGCGTGAAGTTCTCGCCGCCCGTCGACCGCGCCGTCACGACCGCCGACGTCAAGTACGCGATCGAGCGCGGGTTCTTCAACAACGTCAACAACGGCTACGCCGGCCCGTACTTCGGCACGATCGACGGCGCGAAGGTCGGGGCCAAGCCGGGCACCAAGATCTCCGGCATCGAAACGCCGGACGACACCACGATCGTCTTCAACCTCGCCAAGGGTGACGGCGCGGACAAGTGCGCGGGCGGCGTCCTCGCCCAGGCGCTCGTCATGCCGCTGACGGCGCCGGTGCCGGAGGAGTACGCCAAGGAGTTCGACGCCGCGGACAACAACAAGTACGGCGAGAACCAGGTGAGCACCGGTCCGTACATGATCGAGAACGACGCTCAGGGCAAGGCGATCGGCTACGAGGCCGGCCGCCGCATCCACCTGGTGCGCAACCCGAACTGGGACGAGAGCCTCGACAACCGCCCGGCGTACGTCGACGAGATCGACGTCCAGCAGGGCAACGACGACGCGACCGTGATGTCGCGCAAGATCCTCGACGGCCAGAGCATGATCAACGGCGACCAGCCGCCGCCGCCGGCAATCCTCAAGCAGGCGCTCACGCAGCAGAAGGACCAGATCGCGCTGACCGCGAACGGCAGCGGCCGCTGGATCTCGCTCAACACCACGGTCAAGCCGTTCGACAACCTCGACGTCCGCAAGGCCGTGTCGGCGGGCATGGACCGTGAGGCGCTGCGGCTGACGCGCGGCGGCGAGGCGATCGGCGAGATCGCGACGCACTATCTCCCGCCGGGTCTGGCGGGGCACGAGGAGGCCGGCGGACTCGAGGGCTTCGGGCTCGACTTCATGGCCAACCCGAAGGGCGACAAGGCGCTGATGGCCGAGTACTTCAAGAAGGCGGGCTACGCCTCGGGCAAGTACGAGGGCAGTGAGAAGCTCCTGATGGTCTCGGACAACGAGGGCGTCGGGGCGAACACCGCCGAGGTCGCCGCCGAGCAGCTCCGCGGGATGGGCTTCAACGTCGAGCTGCGCCAGGTGACGCACGACGCGATGTACAACAAGTTCTGCAACCGGCCTCCGTCGAATACTGCGATCTGCCCGAACGTGGGCTGGATCAAGGACTTCGCGGACCCGCAGACCTATCTCGACCCGACGTTCAACGGCGAGAACATCATCCAGACGAACAACGTCAACTGGCCTGAGCTCGACGTTCCGGAGCTCAACAAGGCGATGAACGAGGCCAAGCTCCTCGTCGACCCGCAGGAGCGGGCCGATGCGTGGGCCGAGATCGACCGTATGGTCAGCGAGCAGGCGCCGACCGTCAACTGGCTCTGGGACAAGGACCCCGCCATCCAGTCCTCCAACGTCCAGGGCGTCGTCGACGAGTCGAACGGCATCTGGGACTGGGCGTACACCTCGCTCAAGTAACCCCCTCCTGGGGCCCCGCCGCCAGGCGGGGCCCCAGGCTTTCACTCACTGAAAACCGCCAATGGCCGCCTACATCGTTCGCCGCCTCGCCTGGGTGATCGTCCTGCTGTTCGTGATCACCCTGATCACCTTCATCATCTTCACGGTGCTGCCCGCGGCCGACCCGGCGGCGCTGCGTGCCGGACGCCAGCCGTCACCTGAGCTGATCGAGGCGATCCGGGCGCAGTTCGGGCTCGACGACCCGAAGCACGTCCAGTTCCTGCGCTACATCCAGGACATCCTGCCGTTCGACAACGACGGCGTGAACTTCGGCTTTTCGTTCCAGTCGAACACCGAGGTCCTGCCGCAGATCCTCGAGCGGCTGCCGGCCACCATCTTCCTCACGACGGGCGCCGTGATCCTCTGGCTCTGCATCGCCATTCCGATCGGCACGATCTCCGCCGTGCGGCCTGGCTCGTGGATGGACCGCCTGGCCATGGGCCTGGCCCTGATCGCCATCTCGGCTCCCGTCTACTTCCTCGGCCTCGTCGCGCTCTTCCTGTTCGACGAGGACATCGGCCGCTTCCCGCTGCTGCCGGGCAGCGGCGCCTACCAGGACGCCGAGGGCTTCTTCGGCAAGGCGGGGGCGCTGTTCATGCCGTGGTGCGTGCTCGCCGCGGCCTTCGCCGCGATCTACGCGCGCTTCCTGCGCGGCAACCTGATCGACACGATGCAGGAGGACTACATCCGCACCGCGCGCGCCAAGGGCCTGTCGGAACGGCGCGTGATCTTCCACCACGGGGTGCGGTCGGCGATCACGCCGATCGTGACGCTGCTCGGGCTCGACATCGGGATCCTGCTGGGCGGCGCGATCCTCACCGAGACCGTCTTCAACATCCAGGGGATCGGCCGCTACGCGTACGACGCGATCGTGCGCTTCGACCTGCCGGTCATCCAGGGCACCGTGCTGTTCGGCGCCTTCTTCATCGTCATGATGAGCCTGATCGTGGACATCCTGTACGCCTTCCTCGACCCACGGGTGCGCTACTGATGGCCGCTCCGCTGCTCGAGGTCGAAGACCTCCGCGTGCACTTCGAGACCGAGGACGGGCTGGTCAAGGCCGTCGACGGGATCTCCTACACGGTCGACCGCGGCGAGACGCTCGGCATCGTCGGCGAGTCGGGCTCGGGCAAGTCCGTCTCCTCGCTCACGGTCATGGGCCTCACGCGAGCACGCAACGCGAGGATCTCGGGCACGGTGCGCTTCGACGGGCGCGACCTGCTCGGGGCCTCCGACGAGGATCTGCGGAAGATCCGCGGCGACGAGATCGCGATGATCTTCCAGGACCCGCTCTCGTCGCTGCACCCGTTCTACAAGGTGGGCGACCAGATCGTGGAGGCGATCCGAGCACACCGGGACGTCTCGAAGGCGCAGGCCTACGACCGTGCGGTCGAGATGCTGGGCCTGGTCGGCATCCCCGAGCCGCGGCGGCGCGCGGAGTCCTACCCGCACGAGTTCTCGGGCGGCATGCGCCAGCGCGCGATGATCGCGATGGCGCTGTCCAACGACCCGAAGCTGCTGATCGCCGACGAGCCGACCACGGCGCTCGACGTGACCGTGCAGGCACAGATCCTCGAGCTGATCGAGCGGCTGCAGAGCGAGTTCGACACCGCCGTCGTCGTCATCACGCACGACCTCGGCGTGGTCGCCGAGGTCGCCGACAAGATCTCCGTCATGTACGCCGGCCGGATCGTGGAGAAGGGCGACGTCGACACGATCTTCAACGCTCCCGAGCACCCGTACACGTGGGGGCTGCTCAGCTCGATCCCTCGCATGGACGCACCGCGCGGGGACGAGCTCGTGCCGATCTCTGGACGCCCGCCGTCGCTCATCCACCTGCCCGGGGGCTGCTCGTTCCATCCGCGCTGCCCGTACGTGCGCGACGCGCACCGCAGGGTCGATCCGCCGCTCGAGCCGGTCGAGGGCGATCCGGGCCACGAGGTCGCGTGCCTGCTCGCCTCGTCCACCCGCCGCCGGCTGTGGGCCGAGCTCGAGGCCGGCGTCAAGCCTGCCGACGCCCGGCGCGACGTGATCGAGGAGGGCGCGGCATGAACGGCGAGCCCCTGCTGGAGGTCCGCGAGCTGGTCAAGCACTTCCCGATCCGCCAGGGCCTGCTCCAGCGCCAGGTCGGCGCCGTGCGCGCGGTCGACGGCATCTCTTTCGACGTGCTGCGCGGCGAGACGCTCGGAATCGTCGGCGAGTCGGGATGCGGCAAGTCGACCACCGCGCGGCTCCTGCTGCGCCTGATGGACCCGACGAGCGGCTCGGTCAAGTTCGACGGGGAGGAGATCGCCACCGTCAAGGGGCCGCGGCTGAAGGAGCTGCGCCGCGGCATGCAGATGATCTTCCAGGACCCGTACTCATCGCTGAACCCGCGCAAGACGGTCGGCACGATCATCTCCGAGCCGTTCGTCATCCACGGCCTGGCCACGGGCGACGGGGAGCGCAAGCGCACGGTGCGGGACCTGATGGACCGTGTCGGGCTCAACCCCGAGCACTACAACCGCTACCCGCACGAGTTCTCGGGCGGCCAGCGGCAGCGGATCGGCGTCGCGCGCGCGCTCGCGCTCAAGCCGAAGGTGATCGTGGCCGACGAGCCGGTCTCCGCGCTCGACGTGTCGATCCAGGCGCAGATCCTCAACCTGCTGCGCGAGCTCCAGCGCGAGATGGGGATCACGATGATCTTCATCGCCCACGACCTGTCGGTCGTGCGCCACATGTGCGACCGGATCGCGGTCATGTACCTCGGCAGGGTCGTCGAGCTGGCCACCAACGAGCAGCTCTACGCCCACCCGCGGATGCCGTACACGGGCGCGCTGATGTCCGCCGTCCCCGTGCCGCAGCCGCGCCTGGCGGCGGCCAAGAAGCGCCAGATCCTCGCCGGCGACGTCCCGTCGCCCGCCAACCCGCCGCCGGCCTGCCGCTTCCACACGCGGTGCTGGAAAGCGGAGGAGATCTGCCGCCAGGAGGACCCGCCGCTCGAGCCCAAGGAGGGCGGCAACGTCGCCGCCTGCCACTTCCCGCTCACGGACGCCGAGGTCCTCGAGCGCGTGCCGACCGCCAAGGCTTCGTAGACGCGGCGGCTGGCTCGTTCCGCGTCGTCGCGCTCCGCGAACGTCAACTGCGAAAGGGTAGGGCGGATGTGCACAAACCGGCCACGCCCGACGGTCGAGCGGGCGCGTGGCGCGTTGTACACCGCCCACGGCCCATAACTGCACACGCCCACTTTCCGGAGGGGACGGTTGTCCCCTTTGTGCACGCCTGCGGGGAGTCATCGGCCACTCTCGCACCCCCACCTCCCTACCCGGCCGCAGTCGACGTTCGCAGGCGCCGCCGGGACTGACGAGACCGGCACCGCGGCGTGGCGTCAGCCCGCGGCGCGGCCGGCGAGCCGCTCGAGCCGCTCGTCCCACTCCGCGCCGACGGCGGCCATCCACTCCATCGCGTCGATCAGCGGCGCGGGGGTGAGCGTGTAGCGCGTCTCCCGCCCCTCGCGGCGCGACTCGACGAGCCCGGCGCCGGATAGCGCGACGAGGTGCTTGGCGACGGCCTGGCGGGTGATCGGGAGCTCGCCGGCCAGGTGCGACGCGGTCAGGCCGGGGCGCTCGGCGAGCGAGCGCACGACCTCGCGCCGGGTGGGATCGGCGAGCGCGCCGAAGACGGCGCCGACGTCTACGCCGGGCACAGCGACGCGGCGGACGCCAGCGCGGTGAGGCGGGGACCCCACACGACGGCGTCGTCGGCGAAGCGGTGCTCGGTGACCGTGAAGCGGGTGCCGCCGGGAGCGTCGTCGAGCCGCCACTCGACCCGCGAGTCGCCCCAGCGGAACACGATCCGCTCCTGCTCGTCGACGACCTCGACCACGCCGTCGCGCTCGTCGGCGCGCAGCGGTGCGCCCTCTTCGGGCTCGAACTCGACGTCCTCGGCGAGCCACTCGCGCAGCTCGTCGGGCTCGGTCACCAGCTCCCAGGCGCGCTCGCGCGGCACAGGGAGGACGATCTCGCGGCTCACGCAACTCATGGGTTGCGCATAGTACCATGGGCGAAAACGTGCAACTAACTGGTTGCGGCTCACTCGCACTCGCAAGCTCGTGAGAGCGCCTTGATTACCAAAGGAGATGATCCGATGCCCCTGGTCCCAGTCGTGGTACAGCAGGACTCTCGCGGCGAGCGCTCGTTCGACATCTACTCCCGGCTGCTGCGCGAGCGCGTGGTGTTCCTCGGGAGCCCGGTCGACGATGACGTCGCCAACCTCGTCGTGGCCCAGCTCCTGCACCTCGAGGCCGAGGACCCGGAGAAGGACATCCAGCTGTACGTGAACTGCCCCGGCGGCGTCGTCTACGCCGGGCTCGCGATCTACGACACGATGCGCTTCATCAAGCCCGACGTGGCGACCACCTGTTGCGGCATCGCGATGTCGATGGGCTCGCTCATCCTCGCCGGCGGCGCGCCCGGCAAGCGGGCGGCGCTGCCCAACTCGCGCATCCTCGTCCACCAGCCGAGCGGCGGCTTCCAGGGCCAGGCGACGGACATCCAGATCCACGCGCGCGAGGCGCTCGCGCTGCGCCGGCGGATCGAGGAGATCTATGCCGAGCACACGGGCCGGCCGGTCGACGAGGTCTCCGACGCGCTCGAGCGCGACCGGTTCTTCACGCCCGAGGAGGCGCGTGACTACGGGCTCGTCGACCGCGTCATGGCGTCGCGCAACGGCTACTCGCCGTCGTCCTCGTACAGCGACTCGCGGGCCAGCTCGCCGGCCGAGTCGTCGTAGAGGACGATCTCGAGGTAGTCCTCGCGGTAGGCGTCGGGCGCGATCAGCGTGTAGCGGTTCTCGGCCACCCGGCACTGGTCGACGGTCAGACCTGCCAGCTCGGCCGTGGCGATCGCGCCGCCGCGCACGAGCGGGACACCCCACACGAGCGTCATCGCCGCGACCTTGCCGTTCTCGCCGCGCCAGCCGCCGATCACCTCCTCGCAGAGGTCCATCTCCCACTCGGGGTGGCGGTCGGCGGTCTCGTCCGTGAAGTCGGCCCACGAGTAGAAGTCGCCCGGCTCGGACTCGTCGTCACCGGGGGTGAACGAGACGTAGCCGAACAGGTCGAGTCCGTTGCTCGTGCGCGTGGTGACCGGGACGAAGGTGCGTCCCGCCCACGTGCGATCGGGGAACCACGTCATCGAGCCCGGGTCCCCGAGCGCGGTGCCCTCTGTGTCGATCTTCAGGCAGGCGGCCAGGAACTCGGCCTGCAGCGTGTCGGCCCAGCGGCCGTAGGGCAGCGGGTCCTGCGGGGGCTCGGCAGCGAAGCGGCAGACGAAGCGGTCCTCGGGCGGCATGAGCGGGGCAGCCTACGGGAGTTCGACGAGCAGCGTCACCGGACCGTCGTTGACGAGCTCGACGTCCATGTGCGCCCCGAACACGCCGCGGCGGGCGTCCAGGCGCGCGCAGAAACGCTCGTACAGGAGCTCGGCCTGCTCGGGCCGGGCGGCGGTCACGTAGGCGGGGCGGTTGCCCTTGCGGGCGTCGCCGTAGAGCGTGAACTGGGAGACGCACAGCACCTCGCGGGCGCCCAGCGGCTCGTTCATGCGGCCCGCGGCGTCGGGGAAGACGCGCAGGTTGCGCACCTTGTCGGCCAGCCGGTCGGCGTCAGCGTCGGTGTCGTCGTGAGTGACGCCGAGCAGCACGAGCAGTCCCGGGCCGATCTCGGCCACCCGCTCTCCCTCGACGACCACCGACGCTCGGCTGACCCGCTGCACCAGCGCGCGCATCAGGTGACGAGCGAGGCGGCCAGCAGCACGGGCACGGAGATCATCGTCGTCCACACGATGGCACCCGCGGCGAACGGTACGTCGAGTCCGTACACGTGGGCGAGGACGACGATGTGGAGGCCCGCCGGCATCGTGGACGCAAGCAGGAAGGCCGCCGGCAGGTCGATGAACGGCGCCGCCAGCGCCACCAGCAGAGCGGGCGCGAGCAGGAGGCGCACCACGATCGCCGCGACCGTCGGCGGGTTGAGCGGCGGCGGGAACTTCAGCGCGCCCTCCTCGGCCTCCTCGGCGAGCGTGACGCCGACCGCGAAGAACCCGAGCACGGGCACGGCGAGCACGAGCCCGCGCGAGATGTCGACCAGCAGGTCGGGCGCCAGCGAGGCGGGAGCCACGAGCGCGAGGGCGACTGCGGCCAGCGGTGGGTTGCGGACGAAGAACGCCCGGACCCGCTGCGGCACGGTCTCGCCCGCCTTGGTCCCGGTCGCCGCGGCGATCGCGAACGAGCCGATGAAGAACACCGGCTGCTGCACGAGCGCGTCGTAGGCCACCGCCTCCGAGACGTCGTCGAAGCCGAGCAGCGCGGCGGTGACCGCGATCCCCAGCAGCCCGGTGTTCGCCTGCAGGGCGACGATGGCGAGCACCCCGGCCGTCGGCCGCTCGAGGTGCAGCAGCCGCCGTCCCACCAGCCAGGCGACGAGAGCCGCCAGCACGAGCGCGGCCCACCCGAGGACGATGCCGAACCCGACGTCGGGGCTCACCTCGAGGCGCGCGATGTTGAAGAACGCCACGAACGGCATCACGCCGTAGAGCAGGAGCTTGAGGATCCCCCGCGCCCATTCACCGGCGCGAGCGCCGGCCCTGCGCTCGGCCTCGACCCCCGCCGCCAGCGACGCGGCGATGGCGAGGGCGATCCAGATCAAGCGTCCCGGAGCAGCGCGGCGGCGCGCTCCGGCGAGGTGATGCAGAGATTCACGCCGGCTCCCAGCTCGAGCCCCGCGAGATGGGTGAGCCGGGGCATGATGTCGATCCGCCAGCAGAAGCGGTCGGCGCCGGCCGGAGCGGTGCGCACCCAGAGGTTGAGCGGCGGTGTGGCGCCCAGGTGGCGGCGCAGCCGCAGGAGCACGTCGTGCAGGAGCGCGGCGCCCAGCGGCCCCTCGTCCTCGAACCGGGGCCGCGAGCGGCGCGGCGCGATCATCAGCTGGAACGGCACGCGCGAGGCGTACGGCGCCATTGCCACGGCCTCGTCGTCGATCGCCACGATCCGCGTGCGGTGACGGACCTCCTCTTGCACCAGGTCGGCGAGCAGGTCGCCGCCCATCGTGCGCGCGGAGTAAGCGCCGAAGCGCTCCCGCTCGCGGGCGATCGCCGCCGGCACAAAGCCAAGCGCGTAGAGCTGGGCGTGGGTGTGGGGGAGCGACGCGCCCGCCTCCTTGCGCTCGTTCACGATCAGGTGGCGGCAGGCGCATGCGGCGTGCGCGCGCATGCGCGCGCGCCAGGCCTCCATGGCCACGTGGACCTGCTCGGCGGTCAGGTCTGAGAGCGAGACAACGGGGTCAGGCGCGTTGACGATCACCTCGTGGTGGCCGGCGGCGGGCTGGGCCGTGAAGAGGTCCGCGTTGGCGTGGGGCTCGGGCTCCGAGGCGTCGGGCGCGAGCGCGGGATAGAGGTTCGGCACGACGCGGACGGTCCAGCCCGGTGAGTTTGGCCCGCCCGCCCCGCCGCCGTCCGGGCGCACCGCGTAGACCTCGGGCGGCGTCTGGTCCTCATGGCCGGGGGCGAACGGGTCCCGCTCGGGGTCGATCGCGGGCGGCGGTTCGATGTCGAAGCCTCCGCCGGGCCGGCCGGCGCGCTCGGAGGCGATGATGGTCTTCAGACCCGTGAGCGGGTCGACGCGGATCTCGCTCACAGGTAGCGGTCGATGTCGGCTTCCAGCTCGGCTCGCGTGGCGTACTCGCCCGCCTTGACGAACGCCGTGCGGCCACGGGTGTCGAGGAAGATGGTCATCGGGAAGTACTTGGCGGCCTTCAACGTCTGGGCGATCTTCTCGTCCGGGTCTTCGTAGGAGGGGTACGGGAGCGGGCGCTCGGCCAGGAAGCGCTCGGCTGCCGGGCGCTTGTCGGCTCCGTTGACGCCGAGGAACGCGACGGTCTTTCCGCGGTCGGCCGCGACCTGCTGGAAGATCGGGAACTCGGCGCGGCACGGGCCGCACCAGGACGCCCACTTGTTGATCACCACGGAGGTGCCGCGGAGGTCCTGGAGGCGCTCGTCGAACGCCTCGGTGCCGCCGGTGAGGATGGCCGACGACTGCTCGTGCAGCGCCGCAAGCGGCGGCGGCGCGCCGGCCAGGTCGCGCTTGGCCTGGGCGAGGTCGAAGGCCTCGCGTGCGGCGGGCGGGTCCGTCTCCTCGCCGGCCTGGGCCAGCCCGATCACGACGACGGCTGCGAGCGCGAGGGCGGCGAGAACGGCGATCAGGCGGCGCATCGGACGCTCACTTTGGCAGATGAGAATCGAGCTCTCGCCGATTTTGAATGCGGCTTTCTCGCACTCGCAAGCTCGCGCGAGCCGATATTGAATGCGGCTTTCTCGCACTCGCAAGCTCGCGCGAGCGCCTTAGATACAATGAAGGTGCCTGCGGGGGCAGACGCTCGAAGGGCCCGCTCCGGTCCCTTCAAAGCCCAAGGTTCCTCGCAGAGGCGAGGCCGCGCGGAGTTCAGCCGCGGCCTTCTCACCGCGAACCGACGAGCCTTCTTTGGCTGAGACCACGCAAGTGGCCACGATGGCCACGACCCTACCTTCCACCGACGCGATCGAGCGGGCCTCGAAGTTCGCCCGCGAGCCCTTCCTCTCCGAGGGCGAGGACCCCGTCGCGCTGCTCGCGCCCGGCACGGCCCACCGCCGTGCGCTCGATGCTGCGCTCGCGGAGATCGACGCCGGGCTGAAGGCGCCGTCGGTCTCGTGGCGGCGGACGTTCTCGCTCCTGCTCGGCCTCGAGCGGCTGCTGGGCGTCGACGAGCCCAAGCTCGTCGACGGCACGGTCCTCTCCGCCCACCAGGTCGACGCCCTGTCCGGCACGCTGACCGCCCTGCTCGCCGAGGCCCAGCGCAACGGGAACGGCAACGGCGCCGGACCGGTGGCCGACCCGGTCCTCGCGCCCGCCGGCATCCCCGGCGAGGAGGAGCTCGACGACGAGGACGAGCCCGACGAGCCGATGGACTGGTCCTCGGGCGAGGACGAGGACGTCGGCGAGGCCCCCGAGGATCCCAACGCCGGCAAGCGCTTCTGGTTCGAGCACGCCACCGGAGCCGGCAAGACGGTCGCGGCGCTCGGGTTCGTCGAGGCCTCGCGCACGGGCGGCACACTGATCCTCACGCATCGCCGCAACCTCGTCGACCAGTTCCACGGCGAGCTGCGCGACCGCGGCTACGCCAAGCGCATCTGCCCGGCGCTGCTCAAGGGCGAGGATCGCGCCGACGGCCCGGTCACGGTCGAGACCTACCAGTGGTTCGTGCGCAACGCCGGCAAGATCTCCGACGCGTACACGATCGTCATCTGCGACGAGGCGCACACGGCGCTGGGGGAGAAGACCTCCGCGTCGATCCGCCAGTGGGCGGGCCCGATCTTCATCGGCATGACGGCGACGGGCGCGCTGATCGCCCGCCACGTCACCGACCTCTTCCCGACCCAGACCTCGCGCTTCGACCTCGCACAGGCCGCGCGGCGGGGCGTGATCGCGCCACTGCGGTGCGTCCGAATCCCGCCCGGGCCGGGCGTCCGCACGATCGCCAAGGTGCCGCTGCGCCGCGGCGAGGTGGACACCGAGTTCGACCAGGAGATGCTGGCCGAGCTGCTGGACCAGCTGCCGTTCAACCTCGCGATCGCGGACCTGTACAAGACCCGCTTCAACGGGGTCCCCGGCGTCGTCTACGCGGCCGGCGTGCGCCACGCCTACAACGTCGCCCAGGCGTTCCGCGACGTCGGGCTCAAGGCGCAGGCCGTGTCGGGCGAGACGCGCAAGCGCGAGCTGGCGAACATCCTCGCCCGCTACGAGCGCGGTGACATCGACGTCCTGGTCAACGCGCAGCTCCTGGCCGAGGGCTGGAACTCGCCGCGCGCCACGGTCTGCATGCATCTGGCGCCGACGGCCTCGCGCCGCATCTACCAGCAGCGCGTGGGGCGCGTGACGCGGCGCCACCAGGGCAAGGAGGCCGGCATCGTCGTCGACTTCGTGCATCCGGCGACCAAGCACGACGACCCGGTCGTGACGCTGCATTCGCTCCTGGATCGCGACGTGTACCGCGGCGGCGCGATCGTGGTCGGCCCGGTGCGCCGGGGCCGCGGGCGGCGGCTGCGGGTCGAGCGTCGCGTGCTCCCCGTCACCGCCGACGAGAACCGGCGGATCGAGGTCTTCGAGCGCGAGCTGTGGCGGATCGCCGTCGAGCACCTCGACTACGGCGAGCAGGTGCAGTGGGCGGCTCTGGCCGGCGCCCGGGTGGCCCCGACCGGCTGGCGCCGTGCACGGGCGATGCTCCACTTCGACCAGGGCGGCGAGCTCAAGCGCACGTTCCTCACCACCGCGGTCGAGCGCAACAAGAACCCGCAGCTGCGGGTCAAGGCGCTGCAGGAGATCGCGTCGGGGACGGACGCCGAGGCGTTCGACCGCGCACTGGACTTCGTCGAGACCTGGCCGCGCGAAGACAAGCGCGAGGGCGTGAAGGTCGTGCTCCAGGCGCTCGCCGAGAAGAAGATCGGCCGGCGCGACCAGGCCAACAACTGGATCTGGCGCTGCGCGAACATGACGCGCGAGGTGCACGAGGAGTACGCCGTGCAGCGGTGGCCGGAGACCAAGCGGCTGCTCGGCCTGCTCGTGAACTCCTCGGGCGGCGCCCACGCGCGCAACGCCCGTCGGCTCGTCCACGCGGCGCGCCAGCAGGACCGGCGGCTCGCGGCCGCGTTGCTGGCGGCGGCGCTCCCGCACACGGCGGAGGCCGGCGAGGTCGTCAACGGCGCACGCACGCGGATGTCCCGCAAGCCGGCGGCGCTCGCCCGCGAGCTCCTGCGCAACTTCCCGAAGGGCAAGGGCCGCGCCAAGCGGCGCCGCAAGCGCAAGCCGGCCGGCGAGGGCGCGGCGCCCGAGGTCGTGGCGGCGTCGGCGGCTTTGTCGTCCGTCGGGGACGGGACGGACGAGGCAGCGGAGGCGGCGCCCAAGCCGCGCCGCTCGCGACGGCGGCGGGTGTCGGCCGACGACGGTCAGCCCGCCGTGGAGCCCGAGGCGCCGCTTGAGGACGCTCCGAAGCCGCGACGCCGCCGAACGGCGGGCACTGAGGAGGCGGCGCCCGATGACGTGCCGAAGCCGCGCTCGGGGCGCGCGAAGGTCACGGCGGAGGCACCGAAGCCACGTTCACGTCGGGCGCAGGTCACGGCGGAGGCGGCGCCGGATGACGCCCCGAAGCCGCGCGCCCGTCGGACGGCGGGCACTGAGGACGCGCCTCCGAAGCCGCGCGCTCGCCCGACGGCCGGCACTGACGGCGCGCCCCCGAAGCCGCGCGCCCGCCGTCGTGCCGGGCCGAACGCGACCTCGCTCGAGGCCGCCAGCGAGGCGGTCCGGGCCGCGGTGCGCGAGGCGTCCGGCGACGAAGCCGCGTGATGACTTGACGGCGATATTCGCCGTCAACTGATCAATCGCGGATCGTGCTCGCCCTCAATGCGCAGTGCCTAGGTGCACCTCACCCGCATCGAGCACCGTCTCTCCGCCGCCGTCGAGCCGCACGCGAAGCGCCCCGCTCGAGGAGATGCCGGCGCCGACTCCAGCACCGCCCGCCCACGACACCGGCTGCCCGAGCAGCGCGTCGCGCTCGCGCACGGCCGCGAGGCAGACCTCGGCCGGCTCGCGCAGCCGCCGCTCCAGTGCGCGCAGCAGCTCGGCGAGCCCGGCGTCGAGGTCCGCACGCGGCCTTCCCAACGTCCCCGCTCCGGGGATCAGCTCGCCGGGCTCGAGCGCCACGTTGACGCCGATGCCGAGCACCGCCCAGCCCTCCTGCGGGCGGCCCTCGGTGAGGATCCCGGCGACCTTCAGCCCGTCGACGAGCACGTCGTTCGGCCACTTGACGCGGGCGGCCGGGCCGGCCAGGTCGGCGACGGCCAGCCCGGCGCGCAGCGAGAGCAGCGGGTCGAGCTCCCGCAGCACGAGCGAGAGCAGGAGCGCCGAGCCCGGCGGTGCGGTCCAGGTGCGCCCCTGGCGGCCGCGGCCCGCCGTCTGGACCCCGGCCGTGACGAGCGCGCCGTGGGGCGCTCCCGCGATGGCCAGCGCGCGGGCGCGGTCGTTCGTCGAGGTCGTCTCGCGGAGGTGGAGCCGCGGGCGCCCGAGGCTCACGCAGCCTCCAGGCGCACCTCGTCGCCGGCCCGCACGCCGAGCAGCGCCGCTGCGTCACCACCGTTGACGGCTAGCGCCAGCGCTCCGCCGGCGTCCTCGTAGAGCAGCAGCGAGCCGGGGCCGACATCCGAGAACGTGCGCGCGACGACGCCCCGCACGCGCCGGCCACCGGTGCGCGCCGCGACCGCGTCGCCGAGCCGCAGGCCGCTCTCCACGAGGTCCGCGTGCGTGGCGTCGAGGATCGCGTTGCCGTAGGTGTCCGCCGCGACGACGTGGGCCACCAGCGCGTCCGGCTCCTGCCGCGGCTGGGAACGCTCGAGCGTGACGAGCTCGGTGGGGTCGAGCGGGGTGCCGGCCTCCGCCAGCGGCTCTCCGCGCGCGAGCCGGGCGGCCACCGGAGCGAAGACGTCGCGGCCGTGGAACGTCGCCGAGACCGGCTCGAGTCGCCATGCCGAAGCCGAGATCTCGACCGCCTCCGCCACGCCGCCGAACGCCTCGGCGGCGGGCACGAGCAGGCCGTTGTCGGGGCCGACGAGCAGCCGGTCCTCCTCCTGGGTGCGCAGCGCGACCGCGCGTCGACCCGCGCCGACCTCCGGGTCGACCACCGCGAGGTGGACGCCGGCGGGGACGTACGGAAGCGCGCGCTCGAGCATCCTCGCTCCCGCCTGAACGTCCTGGCGCGGCACGCCGTGGCCGAGGTCGATCACCCGCGCATCCGGGCACACGCGCGCGATGACGCCGTGGACGACCCCGACGAACTCGTCGGCCAGGCCGTAATCGGACAGGAACGTGATCGGGAGCGTCATCGGTCGGCCAGGAGGGCGTCGACGAGACCGTCGGGGGTGTGGGGATCGGCTTCGAGGTGCGGCTCGGCTCCGCGCTCGCGCAGCGCGGCGCTCGTGGCGGGCCCGATGCTCGCCAGCCGCGGGCCGTCGAGCGCGCCGTCACCCGCTGCCTCGGCGAAGAAGCGCACCGAGGAGGCCGAGGTGAAGAGCAGGTAGTCGGCCGAGGCGGCGGCGGTCCGGGTGGCGTCGTCGAGCTGCTCAGCGACCGTGCGGTAGAGGGCGAGCACGTCGACCTGCGCGCCGCGCGCTCGGAGCGCGTCGGGCAGCACGTCGCGACCCTCCTCGGCGCGGGCTACGAGCACCCGCTCGGCCGGCACGTCGGCGAGCGCCTCGACGAGGCCCTCGGCGACGGCTCGCTCGGGCACGATGTCGGCCTCCACGCCGCGGGCGCGGAGCGCGGCGACGGTGCCGGGGCCGATGGCGGCGACCGTGCGGCCGGCGAGCGCGCGGGCGTCGCGCAGGCGGTCGAGCAGCAGCTCGGCGCCGTTGGGGGACGTGACGCACACGAGGTCGTAGCCGTCGAGCTCCGGGAGCGGCGTGTCAAGCGGCTCGATGCGGATCGCCGGCGCCTCGATCACCGCCGCGCCGAGCGAGCGCAGCCGGGCGGCCAGCGCGCTCGCCTGGGCGCGCGCGCGGGTGACGGCGACGGTGCGGCCGTGCAGCGGGCGATCCTCGAGCCACGCGAGCTGCTCCCGCATGGCAGCGACCTCGCCGACCACGGTGATCGCGGGCGCGCGGATGCGCTCCTCCTGTGCGCGGTCGGCGATGTCGGCGAGGGTCGCGAGCACGGTGCGCTGGCCAGGGAGCGTGCCTCGCTCCACGACGGCGGCGGGCTGTTGCGGCGAGCGGCCGCCGGCCACGAGGCGCTCCGCGATCCGCGGGAGCGTGCGGACGCCCATGTAGAAGACCAGCGTGCCGGGGAAGGCAGCGAGGGCGGGCCAGTCGATCGCCGAGTCGGGCTTCGCGGGATCCTCGTGGCCGGTGACGAAGGCGACGCCGCTGGCGACGTCGCGGTGCGTGACGGGGATGCCGGCGTAGGCGGGGGCGGCGATGCCGGCCGTCACGCCGGGGACGACCTCGAACGGGATGCCGGCCTCGCGCAGGACGAGCGCCTCCTCGCCGCCGCGGCCGAACACGAACGGGTCGCCGCCCTTGAGACGCACGACCCGCCGCCCGGCTCGCGCGTGCTCGAGCAGCAGGCGGTGCGTGTCGTCCTGCGGGAACTGCGGCCCCTCGCCCTGCTTGCCGACGTACACGATCTCGGCGTCGGGGCGTGCGTGCGCCAGCGCCTCGGGTGGGATCAGCCGGTCGTAGAGGACCACGTCCGCAGTCGCGATCAGCTCGACGGCGCGCACGGTCAGGAGCCCCGGGTCGCCGGGCCCGGCGCCGACGAGGTGGACGATCCCGGTCACCGCGCCGCCATCGCCTCGGCCGCGCGCAGCAGGTCGGCCGCGCCCGCGGCCAGCATCCGGCGCGCCAGCTCGCGAGCGGCCGCTTCGAGCGCGCCCGCAAGATCGTCGTCGGTTCTTACCGCGACCTCGTCGACGAGCCATTCCGAGCCGTCGGGCAGGCCGGCGAAGCCGCAGATGCGCGCGGAATCCGCGTGGATTCCAACAGGGGTGTGACAACTTGCGGACAATTCGCCCACAGCGGCCCGTTCGGCGAAAAGGCATGCCAAGGTGCGGCGATGGCATGCGGCGGCGGCGACATCGGCGGCGGCGGAGCCCTCCCGGGCCTGGATCGCGATCACGCCCTGCCCCGGGGCGGGCACGAACACGTCGCCGACCAGCGCGCCGCCCGCCTCGCGGCGGCGGTCGAGGCGGTCGAGGCCGGCGGCCGCGAGCACCAGCACGTCGACCTCGCCGGCGGCCCGCTTGCGCAGCCGCGTGTCGACGTTGCCGCGCAGCTCGGTCACGACGAGGTCGGGGCGCACGGCCAGCAGCTGCGCGCGACGCCGCAGCGCGCTGGTCCCCACCCGCGCGGCTTCGCGCACGTCCGCGAGCCGGTTCTCGCCGACGAGGACGTCGACCGGGTCCGCGCGCCGCGGCGTGGCGACGATCGCGGTGCCGGGCGCGAGGTCGACCGGCACGTCCTTGGCCGAGTGGACCGCGAGGTCGATGTCGCCGTCCACCAGCGCGGTCTCGAGCGCGCTCACCCAGCGCGACTTGTCGCCGAGCGAGGGGTCCACGTCGCCGGCCGTCGTGATCTCCACGAGCTCCGCTGCGACCCCCAGCTCGCGCGCCACGGCGCGGGCCTGCGCGAGCGCCAGCGCGCTCCCGCGTGTACCGATCCGGAGGATGGGCCCGGTGCTCACGGGACGATGCGCGTCGGGCGCCGCGCGGCCGGGTCGCTCACCGCCGTCGTAGCTCGCGGACCTCGCCGGGCTGCTCGCGGCCGCCCTCGTCCGCGGACTGTTCGAGGCCGAACAGCTCTCGCAGGAGCTGCAGGCGCGCGTGGCGATGGCCGGCGTCGAGGCCCTTCACGTGCAGCGTCGGCTCGTGCAGCAGGCGGTTGGCGACCGCGCGGGCGAGCGCCTCGACGCGGCGCCGGTCACGTTCGGTCATGCCCTCCCAGCGGCCCTCGTTCTCGCTCAGCACCTGGGCGACGACCTCGTCGGCCCGGGCGCGCAGCGCGGAGACCGTGGGCATGATCTCGAGCGAGCCGAGCCACCCCGCGAAGGCCTGGATCTCCTCCTCCACGATGCCCTCGGCCCGCCGCGCCTCGGCCCGGCGCACGGAGATGTGGCCGGCCACCTGGGCCTGCAGGCCGTCGATGTCGAGCAGGGTGACGCCGGGGAGCTCGCCGGCGGCGGCCTCGATGTCGCGCGGGACCGCGAGGTCGACCAGCAGCAGCGGCCGCCCCCGGCGCCCTTCGACCACGAGCGCCAGCTCCTCCGCGCCGAGCAGCGTGTGGGGCGAGGACGTGGAGGCGATCACGATGTCGGCGCGTCCCAGCTCCGTCGGCAGGGCGTCGAACGAGCCCGAGGCGCCGCCGAAGCGCTGCGCGAGCGCGATCGCCCGCTCGCGACGGCGGTTGGCGATGAACATCGTCGTCACGCCGTGGTCGTGCAGGGCCTGCGCGGTCAGCTCGGCGGTCTCGCCGGCGCCGATGATCACCACATGCCGCGCGGCGAGGTCGCCGAGCGCCTCCTGCGCCGCGTCGACCGCGACCGAGGCCACGCTGGCGCGGCCGACCGAGATCGCGGTCTCCGTGCGCACCCGCTTGCCCGTCGCCAGCGCGGCGCGGAACAGCTTGTTCGTCATCGGGCCCGTGGTCCGGGCCGCCAGCGCCGCCTCGTACGCACGCTTGACCTGGCCCTGCACCTCGGCCTCGCCGACGATCATCGACTCGAGGCCGCTCGAGACCCGGTACAGGTGCCGGGCGGCGTCGCAGTTGCGGAGGGAGTAGATGCCCTCGAGCAGCTCCGTGGGCCGGATGCCCGCCCGGCGTGCGAGGAGCGAGAGAACCGCCGACTCCGCCTCCACCGGGTCGCGCACCATCAGGTACAGCTCCGTGCGGTTGCAGGTCGACAGCGCCACCGCCTCGCCGATCGCCTCGTGGCCCGTCAGCTCGTGCAGCAGCGGCTCGGCGCCGCCCTCCGTGAGCGCGATCCGCTCGCGGACGGCGAGCGGGGCCGTCTTGTGCGAGGCACCGAGGGCCAGCAGCTCGCTCACCGCGGCACGGCCTCCTCCGCCTCGGCGCGCTCGCGCCGCGCGGCGTCGCGCCGGTCGACGATCTCGGTCAGCTCGCCGAGCTCGCGGGAGATGCGGGCCAGCTTGGCCGCCATGATCGCCACGTAGACGAGGATGAGGCCGAGGAAGACGAGGTAGGCGGCGGCGACGTACGGGCCGGCGTCGTCGAGCGGCAGCGCCGGCATCAGAGCTGGGGTGCCGCGCTGCGGCGGGTCGGCATCCACGGGTCGTCCTCGTCCGCGAGCCGGCGCTTGAGCGCGCGCAGCTGCATCGAGGCGTGCTTGGAGGTCAGCTCGTACTTCCACAGCGTCACGAACAGCACCGCCATGCCCGCGAGCGAGACGAGGAACGTGAGCCGCATCTCGCCGGGCATCGAGCCGCCGGTCGTGCTCAGCACGCGCGGATGGACGAGCGACTCGGCGAGCCGTACGGCCATGAAGTTGAGCGGCACGAACGCGCCGGCGACGATCGCGAAGACCGCGGCCGTGCGCGCCTGGCGCTCCGGGTCCTCGATCGAGAACCGCAGCGGCTGGTAACAGGCGTAGAGGAGGAAGACGATCAGGAACGAGACGAGCGTCGGCTCGTCCCACACGAACCACTGGCCCCAGGCCGCCCGCGCCCAGATCGAGCCCGTGACGAGCACGCCGAGCCCGAGGATCAGCGAGAGGTGGATGGCCACGTACGAGCGCAGGTCGTGCGAGCGGTCGCCCGAGCGCAGGTACTTGATTCCGTACACCCCGCCGGCCACGAATCCGCACAGGGCCACGATCGCGAGCGGGACGTGCAGGTAGAAGATCTTCTGAATGAATCCCTGGTCGGCGTCGTTGGGCGCGTAGAGGAACACCAGCGCGAACGCACCGACGATGAGGACGACTGAGGCGATGGAGAGCGGCTTGAGCCCTCGGGCGAACACGTCTGGCTAATCCTCCAAGAGGAAATCGAAGACCGCGAAGGCGACCAGTCCGAACACGAGATCATAGAGGCCGAGGACCAGCAGCCAGCGGCCGGGAAGCGCCTCGGCGCCCGCCTCGAGCAACAGCGGCGCGGTGGCGCGCGCCGCCGCGATGGCGAGCGGGATCATCAGCGGGAGCGCGAGGATCGGCACGATCAGCTCGCGCGCGCGGGTCTGGATGCCCAGCGCGCCGACCAGCGTCCCGATCACCGCGAGCCCGAGGTCGACCAGCACGAGCACGAGGACGAGCTCGGGAACGGCCGGCCACGCCGACGGGCCGAGCAGCAGGATCGCGAAGGCCGGGACGGCGGCGAGCTCGACCGCCGCCAGGAAGACGAACAGCACAGAGGCCTTGGCGACGAACAGCGAGGTGCGGTCGACGGGCGCCAGCAGGAAGCCGTCGAACCCGCCCTGCTCGTGCTCGGCCACGAACAGGCGGCTCATGCCGAGCACGGCCGCGAACAGCAGAGTCACCCACAGCACCCCCGCCGCCAGCTCTCCCTCCACTGACGCGCGGTCGAGCGCGAAGTGGAAGAGCACGAACGTCGAGACGCTGAACAGGAGCATCGCCGGCACGGCCTCGCCGGTCCGCAGCTCGACCCGCATGTCCTTGCGCACGACGGCCCCGACCGCGCGCCTCACGACCGCGTCCTCCGCCGACCGCTCGGCCGCGTCAACGGTAGAGCCCTCGTAGGTCGTCCCGCCCGACCGCATCCGCCCGCGCGACGAGCTCCGGCCGACCGGCGCGGAGCCCGAGCACGAGGTCGGCCTCGGCCAGCCCCTGCTCGACGTCGTGGGAGATCAGCACGCGCGTGGCGCCGCTCTCACGCCCGATCAGCGGCGCGACCGCGCCGGCGGCGCCGGGATCGAGGTTGGCGAGCGGTTCGTCAAGCAGCAGCAGCTCGGGCTGGTGCAGCACCGCGCGGCAGATCGCCACGCGCTGGGCCATGCCGCGCGAGAGCGCGCGCACCGGCTCGTCGGCGCGCCGCGCCATCCCGACCGCCTCGAGCAGGGCGTCGCCCCGCGCCGCCGCGACGCCGTGCAGCTGCGCGTGGAAGCGCAGGTTCTCGCGCGCGGAGAGATCGCGGTAGAGCAGTGGCTCGTGACCCAGGAAGCCGACCCGCCCGCGCACGGCCCAGCCCTCCCGCGGGAGCGTATGGCCGAGCACCCGCGCCTCGCCCGCATGCGGGCGCAGCAGCGTCGCGAGGATCCGCAGGAGCGTCGTCTTCCCCGCCCCGTTGGCCCCGAAGACGGCGAGCGTGGCGCCGCGCGGCAGCGTCAGCGACACGCCCGCCAGGGCGAGGCGGTCCCCGTACGCCCGGCTCACCTCGCGCAGCGCGACGGCCGGCTCGGCCTGGATCGCCCGCCGGCCCGTGGAGTCGGGCTTAGCCGTGGCCATGGTGCGACGAGTCGCCGCGCAGCGTCTGCACCACGTGCGCGAGCGTGGGCTCCAGCACGCCGAACAGCTGGTCGATCGCCTTCGGCGAGCCGGGGAAGTTGACGATCAGCGTCTGCGCCGCGACGCCTGACACCCCGCGCGTGAGGATCCCCAGGGGCGTGTGCCGCGCACCTTCGGCCCGCATCGCCTCCGCGAAGCCCGGCGCGTCCCGCTCGATCACCGCCCGCGTGGCCTCGGGCGTCACGTCGTCAGGGGTCAGCCCCGTCCCGCCGGTCGTGAAGATCAGGTCGCAGCCGCCGTCGACGTAGTGGTGCAGCCGGTCCTCGATCAGCGCGAAGTCGTCCGGCACAACCTCCATCGCCACCACGTCGCACCCGGCCCGTTCGGCCGCCTCGGCCAGCCGCGGCCCGGAGAGATCCTCCGCCTCCCGGCGCGAGACGGACGTCGAGATCGTGAGGACGGCGGTCCGGATAGGGCGGAGCTTAGGCGCTCAGCGTCGCGCCGTGCTCGCGCTGCGCGGCGCCGATGAGCTCGAGCACGGCGGCCTCGTCGCCCGCCCGCAGCAGGTCGATCGGATCGGGGTCGCCGTTGACGATGCCCTCGAAGAACGCCTTGCGGTCCTGGTACGTCGGGAGCGTCCGCTTGGCCCAGCCGCGGGCGTCGTTGAGCAGCACGGCCAAGCGCGCGTAGGGCTCGCCGAACTCGTCGGCGATCTGGCGCTTGATCCGCTTGGCCAGGGCGGGGGAGGCGCCGGCCGTGGAGATCGCGATGGCGAGCGGACCGGTGCGCACGATCGCGGGCAGGATGAAGTTGCACAGCGGCGGGACGTCGACGATGTTGACGAGCATCGCCCGGCGCTCGGCGTCCTCGTAGACGCGGATGTTGACGTCGGTGTCGTTGGTCGCGGCGATGGCGATGAAGGTCGCCTCGAGGTCGCTCGGCTCGTACTCGCGCCGCAGCCACTCGATCGACCCCTCGGCGGCCAGTGTCTCGAGCTCGGGCACGGCCTCCGGCGCGACGAGCGCGACGCGGCCGTCGCAGGCCAGCAGGCCCTCGACCTTCTCGAGCCCGATCTCCCCGCCGCCGACCACTAGGCAGCGCCGCCCGGTGAGCTTCAGGCACGCGATGTAGAACGGGGTCTCGAGCATGCCCTGCACGCACGTCTGGTCGCAGATCCCCTTGCGGAACTGGCAGACGCATTCCTTGCCGGCATACGCTTGAGCGGGCATCGGTTCTAAACCGTACTGATCAAGGCGCTCGAACTCGGTGGGGTTTCGAGTTCGAGTAAGCCGCACACACGATGTCCTACTTCGACGAACACTCGCTCCTGCGGGAGGTGGTGGGAGACCGGCTGACGGGGCTCTCCGGCCCGCGCGCCCTGCTGATCATGGCCGCGCACCCCGTGGCGTTCGCCGGCTTCTTCGCGCACACGGGCGCGCTCGACGATCCCTACGCGCGGCTCGAGCGGACCGCCCGGGTGATGAACGCGGTCGCTTTCGGGACCCGCGAGGACGCCGATCGTGCGACCCGGCGCGTGCGCGCCATGCACCGCAGGGTGAGCGGGAGCCTGTCCGAACCCGCCGGGCGCTTCCCGGCCGGCACGCCCTACCGGGCCGACGACCCCGAGCTCCTGCTGTGGATCCTCGCGGCGCTCGCCGAGTCGGCGATGCTCGTCTACGACAAGTACGTCCGCCGGCTCACCGACGCCGAGCGCGACGGCCTGTGGCAGGACTACCGGGTCGTCGGGCGTCAGTTCGGCCTGAGCGAGCGAGAGATGCCGCCGGATGCCGATGCGTTCGCCGCCTACATGGCGGGCATGTACGCGAGCGGCGACCTCGTGGTCACGGACGCGGCACGCGAGCTGGCCATCGACATCGTGCTCAGCCCGCCGGTCTCGCTCCCGCTGCGGCCGGTGCTCGAGCTCGTCAACCAGATCACCGTCGGCCTGCTCCCGCGCGAGATCCGCCGCCAGTACGGCTTCTCGTGGGACCCGCTGCGCTCGGTGGCGCTGCACGGCGGCGCCGAGTACGTCCGCCGCGTGCTCGTCCCGGTGCTCCCGGACCGCTTCCGGATGATCCCGATCCAGGGGGTGCCCAACGGGACATCGCTCAACACGGAATGACCCGTTGGGCGGGGCCCCCGGCCTAGTCCGGCACCCCGTCGATCCGCCGCCTGATCCCGAGCGGGTTGTTCTCCCGCAGCTCGGGCGGGAGCGCGGCCTCGGGCGCGTCCTGGAACGCCACCGGGCGGGTGAAGCGGTGCACCGCGGTCATGCCGACCGACGTGTGCAGCGGGCTCGTCGTGGCGGGGAACGGGCCGCCGTGGTGCATCCCGAACGTGACGGCGACGCCGGTCGGAAAGCCGTTGAAGATCACCCGGCCGGCGCGGTCGCCGAGCGCGGCGACGATGGCGCTCACGTCCTCGTCGGGCTCCGCGTGCACTGAGCCGGTGAGCTGGCCTTCGACGCGCTCGAGCGCGGCCAGCAGCTCCTCCCGCGAGTCGTAGCGCAGGAGCAGCACCACCGGCCCGAAGTGCTCGGTGAGCAGCGCCTCGCTCGTGGCGGCGGCCGGAGCCTCGTAAGCGGCGGGCTGGTGGCGGAAGCCGGGGCCGGCGGCGGGGGCGGCCTTCCCGAGCGTGCGCACCTCGGGCCGGGTGGCGAGGAGCCCGACGGCGTCCCGCAGCGCGTCGTGCAGGCGCTCGTTGAGCAGCACTGACGGGTCGGCGGCGTCGAGGCGAGCGGCGAGGCCGGCCGCGAAGGCGTCCCCGTCCGGCCCGGTGGGCACGAACACCACGCCCGGCTTCGTGCACAGCTGACCGCCGAAGCTCGCCACCGACGCCGTCAGCCCCTGGGCGATCTTGTCCGCCCGCGCGCGCAGCGCTCCCGGCGTGAGCACGATCGGGTTGACCGAGCCCATCTCGGCGTAGACGGGGATCGGCACCTCGCGTCGCGCAGCGCGCTCGGAGATCGCTGTGCCGCCGCTGAACGAGCCGGTGAAGCCGACCGCGGCGATCTCGGGCGCGTCGACAAGCGCCTCGCCGATCTCGACGCCGGCCGCGGGCAGGTTCACGAAGACGGAGCCGGGTAGCCCGGCCTCGATCGCCGCCGCCATCAGCTCGCGCGTCACCCGCTCTCCGGTGCCCGGGTGTGACGGATGGCCCTTGACGATCACTGGGCAGCCGGCGGCGAGCGCTGAGGCGGTGTCGCCGCCGGCGGTCGAGAACGCAAGTGGGAAGTTGGAGGCGCCGAAGACTGCGACCGGCCCGAGCGGCACCCGCATGCGGCGCACGTCGGGCTTCGGGATAGGCTTCGCGTCCGGGTCGGGGTGGTCGATGATCGCCTCCGCGTCGTCGCCGGCGTCGACGACCCCGGCGAACGCCTCGAGCTGTCCGGCGGTGCGCTCCAGCTCGGAGCGCAGGCGCGCCTCGGGCAGGCCCGTCTCGGTCTCGCAGACCGCCACGATCTCATCTCCCGCGGCCCGCAGGCGCGACGCGGAGCCGCGCAGGAGCGCCGCGCGGCGCCCGCGGTCGCGGAGCGCGCCGGAACGGTGCATCCTGGCGGCCGCCGCCGCGACCGCGCGCACATCCTCACGCGTTGCCTCCAGGTAAGCGGGGCCCTGCTCACCTGTGCGGGGGTCGACGGAGTTGAAGTACGGCGACATGGCGTGTACTGTACCGCTGGTCCTAAGATAGAACCAATGCAGTCCGCACAACAGACCACTCTCTCCCCGATCCGGCCGCGCCAGCGCTACGAGCAGGTGGCCGACCGGCTCGCGGCCGACATCCGTGCCGGCCGGCTGATGCCCGGCGAGCGGCTCCCGTCGGAGCGCGACCTCGCGCGCCGGCTCGAGGTCGGCCGAGCGTCCGTGCGCGAGGCGATCGCCGCGCTCCAGGTCGCCGGGATGCTCGAGACGCGCCCCGGGGCGGGCTCGTTCGTGGCGGCCGGCGCCGCGGAGCGCAGCCGCGAGACGCACGACGCCAGCCCATCCGACCTGCTCGAGGCGCGGGCGATGCTCGAGCCCGCCGTCGCTCGGCTGGCCGCTCGCCGCGGTGTGCCCGACGAGGAGGCCGAGGCGCTCATGGACGCGATGGAGGTGGCCGCCGAGCAGGGCGACCTCGCGGGCTGGAACGACTGCGACCGGCGCTTCCACCGGCGGATCGCCGCGCTGACCGGTAACCCGGTCGTACTCGAGCTCGCCGAGCACATCGCCGCCGTGATGAACGAGCCGCTCTGGCAGCGCCTGCGCGACGACTCGATCGCCGTGCCCGGCCGCATGAGCCTCCATCTCGCGGAGCACCGGATGATCTACGAGGCGATCGCCGAGGGCGACGCCGACGCCGCCGAGCTCCACGCGCTGCAGCACATCCGCCGCGTGCGCAAGTACATGACCCTCGACTAGAAAGGCCGCCGTGCACTTCCCCGGCATCATCCCCGCCGTCACCACCCCCTTCGACGCCTCGGGCGCGATCGATCGCGCCGGGCTGGAGGCGAACCTCGCCGCGCTGCTCGACGCCGGCATCCACGGCGTCGTCGCCACCGGCACGATGGGCGAGGCCGGCAGCCTCTCGACCGCCGAGCGCCGCGAGGTCGTCGCCGCTGTCGCCGCCGCCGTCGACGGGCGTGTGCCGGTGATCGCCGGCGTCTCCGCGGGAACGCCTGCGGCGGCGGTCGCGCTGGCCGCCGACGCCGCCGAGGCCGGTGCGGTCGCCCTCATGATGCTCCCGCCGCTCGGCTATCGCGGCGACGGCGACGAGATCGTGGCCCACTACGCGGCGGTCGGCGAGGCGGCCGGGCTCCCGCTGATGGCCTACAACAACCCGGAGGCGAGCGGGACCGACATGGAGCCGGCCCTGATCGCCCGGCTGTTCGAGGAGATCGACGCGGTGGTGGCGGTCAAGGAGTGCTCGGGGGACACCCGCCGCATCCCGGCCCTGCTCGCGGCCGCGCCCGGCCTCGAGGTGCTGGTCGGCGGGGACGACTGGGCGCTCGAGGGGTTCTGCGGCGGCGCGACCGGCTGGGTCAGCGGCGTGGCGGTCATCGCGCCCCGCGCGTGCGTGGAGCTGTACGAGGCGTGCCTGGCCGGCGAGCTCGACACGGCGCGCGCGGTCTACGCCCGCCTGCTCCCGCTCGCGCGCTTCGACATGACGCCCAAGCTCGTCCAGTACTTCAAGGCCGCGATGGACGAGGTGGGGCTGGTCGGCGGCGCGTGCCGGCCGCCGCGGCTCCCGCTCACGGACGGCGAGCGGGCGGCGCTCGGCGAGGCGATGGCGGTGTTGGCGGCGTTCGCACAGTGAGACGGTGCGGTTCGACACCGCACGTCAGTCGTGCTGCGCGCATGCGGAGCGGGATCTCGTGAGGGCGGCGCGGTACCTCGCGGCGGTCGACTCCCACACGGAGGGGATGCCGACGCGCGTGGTCACCGGCGGCGTGGGGACGATCCCCGGCGCCACGATGCTCGAGCGCAAGCTCCACTTCGAGCGCGAGATGGACGACCTGCGGCTCCTGCTCATGCGCGAACCGCGCGGGCACTCGGCGATGTCCGGCGCGATCCTCCAGCCGCCGACGCGCGACGATGCCGACTGGGGCGTCCTCTTCATCGAGGTCTCGGGCTTGCTGCCGATGTGCGGGCACGGCACGATCGGCGTGGCCACCGTGCTGGTCGAGACCGGCATGGTCGAGGTGCGCGAGCCGGAGACGATCGTGCGACTCGACACGCCGGCCGGCCTGGTCGAGGCGCGAGTGGCGGTCGACGGCGGCCGCGCCCGCTCGGTGACGCTGCGCAACGTCCCCTCGTTCCTGCTCGAGCGGGATCGCCGGGTGGGCGACGTGGTCTGCGACATCGCCTTCGGCGGCAACTTCTACGCGCTGGTGCCGGCGGCGGAGGCGGGGGTAGAGGTCGACCCGGCGCGGGCGGACGAGCTGATCGCGCGCGGGCTGGAGCTCATGGAGGCGGTCAACGCCGGCGGCGCGCCGGTGCACCCCGAGGACCCGCGCATCTCCGGGTGCCGCCACGTCGTGTTCCACGACGGCGGGCGCAACGCGACGGCCATCCATCCCGGCTGGCTCGATCGCTCGCCGTGCGGGACCGGCACGTCGGCCCGCATGGCCGCGCTGCACGCGCGCGGGGAGCTGGCGATCGGGGAGGCATTCGTCAACGAGTCGGTGATCGGCACGCGGTTCACGGGCCGGTTGGTCGAGGAGACGCGGGTCGGCGACCTCCACGCTGTGATCCCCGAGATCAGCGGCCGCGCGTGGGTGACCGGGATGGGCCAGTACCTGCTCGACGCCGAGGATCCGTTCCCGGCCGGCTTCGCGCTGTGACGGCGCGCGAGATCGTCGTCGTGGGGGCGGGGATCGTGGGCGCCGCCGTGGCACGCGAGCTCGCGGTGCGGGGGGTCGCCGTGCTCCTGCTCGACGCCGGCGCCGTCTCGAGCGGCACGACCGGCCTCGGCGAAGGCAACGTGCTGTGCTCGGACAAGGACGCCGGGCCGCTGCTCGACCTGTGCGCCGCCGGCCGCACGCTGTTCGACGAGCTCGGCGAGGAGGCACGGATCCGCCGCAAGGGCGCCCTGGTCGTCCATCCCGACGCTGCGACCTGGGCGGCCGAGCCGGCGCGGCTCGAGCGCCTCCGCGCGGCGGGCGTCGACGGCCGGCTGGTGGCCGCCGAGGACGTGCCCGAGCTCGAGCCGCTGCTCACCGGGCCGGTCCACGGCGCGTCCTTCTTCCCGGACGACCTCCAGTGCGACCCGCGCGCGATCACTCGCGCGCTGGCCCGCGAGGTGCCCGCCGTCCGCACCGGCACCCGCGTCGCCGAGATCGCGACCGCGCCGTCGACCCGCGTCGCCGGCGTCGTGCTGGAGTCCGGCGAGCGGATCACGGCGGGGGCGGTCGTGATCGCGGCCGGCCCGTGGAGCGGCTCGCTCGCGGCCGCGGCCGGGCTGTCCCTCCCGGTCGAGCCGCGCAAGGGCCAGCTCGTACGGCTGCCCGGGCCGGCCGACGTGCGCCACAAGGTCGTGGACGGCTCGTATCTCGCGTCGGTGACGAGCGACGCAGCGGCGCTCGAGATCACGACGGTGGTGGAGACGACGTGGGAGGGCGACGTGCTCGTGGGCTCGAGCCGCGAGCGTCGCGGATTCGACACCGCGGTCGACGAGTCGGTCAGCGAGGCGATGGTGGCGCGCGCCGCGCGCCTCTTCCCGAGCCTCGCCGGGCGTCCGCACGCGGCCGCCTGGGCGGGCCTGCGGCCCTGGCTGCCGGATCACCTTCCCGCCATCGGGCCGTCCGCGGCGGTCGAGGGGCTGTGGGCAGCGACGGGCCACGAGGGCGCGGGCGTCGCGCTCGGCCCGATCACGGGGCGCCTCGTCGCGCAGGCCTACTGCGGCGAGCCGCTCGCCGTCGACCTCGCTCCCTTCGCCCCCGACCGCTTCAGCGCCGGCGCGGCGAGCGCAGCGTGAGCAGCGCGGCTACTCGAGCTCAGCCCTCGCCGCGCCCGCGGGCCTGGCGGATGCGGTCGAGGCGCTCCCGGAGCTCGCTCTCGGCGTCGTCCGGCGTATAGAAGCGCAGGCGCTCGCGACCGCGCGGGAGGTGCTCCTGGTCGTTGACGTGGCCCGGGTGGTCGTGGGGGTAGTCGTAGTCGACGCCCTTGCCGAGCTCGGCGGCGCCGGGATAGGCGCCTGACTGCAGCGAGGCGGGTGGGCGGGCGGCCCCCGCCTCGCGGATGTGGCCTCGCGCCTCGCCGATCGCGCGCTTGACGGCGTCGGACTTCGGGGCCAGCGACAGGTAGATCGCGGCCTGGGCGAGCGCGAACTGGCCCTCGGGGAGCCCGACGTGCTCGACCGCGTGCGCGGCGGCGACGGCGACCGGGAGCGCCTGCGGATCGGCGTTGCCGACGTCCTCGGAGGCGAGGATGATCATGCGCCGCGCGATGTAGCGCGGGTCCTCGCCACCCTCGAGCATCGCCGCGAGGTAGTAGAGCGACGCGTCCGGGTCCGACCCGCGGGTCGCCTTGATCCAGGCCGAGATGTAGTCGTAGTGCTGGTCGCCGCCCTTGTCGTAGAGGACGGCCTTGCGCTGCATCGCGTCTTCGGCGTCGGCCAGCGTGACCTCCACCCCGGTGGCCGCCGAGCAGGCCAGCTCGATCGCGTTCAGCGCGGCACGGGCGTCCCCGCCGGCGCGCGCCGCGAGGAACGCGATGACGTCGTCGCCGACCCCCACCTTCGGGCACTCGCCGCGCTCGATCGCCCGCCGCAGCAGCTCCTCGACCTGCTCGGCCGTGAGCTGCTGGAGCTCGTAGATCTGCGTCCGCGAGAGCAGCGCGCTGTTGACCTCGAAGTACGGGTTCTCAGTCGTCGCCCCGATGAGCGTGACGAGGCCGTCCTCGACGGCGGGCAGGAGCGCGTCCTGCTGCGCCTTGTTGAAGCGGTGGATCTCGTCGAGGAAGAAGATCGTCGCCCGCCCGCCGTTGCGCCGCTCCGTCGCGCGGGCGATCACCTCGCGGACCTCCGCCCGCCCGGCCTGCACGGCCGACAGCTCCTCGAACGCCGCCTCGGCGTGCTCGGCCGCCAGCCGCGCGAGCGTCGTCTTCCCGGTGCCCGGCGGCCCGTAGAGGACCATCGAGTGCGGCCGGCCGGACTCGAGTGCCTGGCGCAGCGCCGAGCCCTCGCCCAGCAGGTGCTCCTGCCCGACGAACTCGTCGAGCGTCCGCGGCCGCATGCGAGCGGCCAGCGGGCCGTCGGGCGGCAACCTGTGATCAGGGCGTTTCTCGGGTGGGTCGAAGAGGCGCTCCACGGGAATCAGTATGCGGCCTACTCGCACTCGCAAGCTCGCGCGAGCGGCTTGATTAGCTTGCGCGATGCGTCGAACCGTTCCCGTGCGCACCGTCGTGCGCGAGTGGGCGCGCCTCGGCGCCCTCAGCTTCGGCGGTCCGCCGGCGCAGATCGCGCTGCTGCGCGAGCTCACGGTGGAGCGGCGCCGCTGGATCGACGCGCGGGAGTTCGAGGACGCCAACGCGGCCACGCAGCTCATCCCCGGCCCGGGTTCGACGCAGCTCGCGATCTACTGCGCCCACCGGATCGCGGGAACCGCTGGGGCGGTGGCGGGGGGGCTCGCGTTCATCCTGCCCGGGCTCCTGCTCATCCTCGCGATCTCCGCCGTGGCGCTCTCCGACTCGCCGCCGACCTGGGTCGAGGGGATCGGCGCGGGCGCGGCCGCGGCTGTGGTCGCCGTGGTGGTCCGTGTCGGTGTCGACTTCGCGCGCGCAAGCCTCGCCGGGCGGCGCGGTGGCGCGTGGGCGCGCACCGTGCTGTACCTGGCTGTCGGAGCCGCCGCGGCGATCTTCGCCGGCGCAGCGCTCGTGCTCGCGCTGCTCGCCTGCGGGCTCGTCGAGCTCGCCTGGCGGCGCCGTTCCCGGGCCGCGCTGCACGCCTGGCCGCTCGCGCTCGTGCTCGGCGCGACGGGCGCGGCCGCGCTTCCCCCGCTCGCGTGGACGGCGTTCAAGGTCGGCGCGCTGTCCTACGGCGGAGGCTTCGTGATCATCCCGCTGATGCAGGCCGACGCGGTCGACACCTACGGGTGGATGACTCGATCCGAGTTCGCGGACGCCGTCGCCTTCGGCCAGCTCACGCCGGGGCCGGTGGTGCAGACGGTGGCGATGGTCGGGTGGGCGGCGGCCGGCCTCCCGGGCGCCCTGCTCGCCTCCGTCGTCGCCTTCGCTCCCTCGTTCCTCGTCGTGGCACTGACCGGCGAACGCTTCGAGCGGCTCCGCGGCTCGGGGAGCGCCCGGGCCTTCCTCGACGGCGCCGGACCGGCGGCAGCGGGGGCGATCCTCGGCGTGGCGGTGCCGCTGCTGGCCGCCCTCGAGGTGGGGTGGCAGTACGCCGTGCTCGGCGGCGCGGCAGTGCTCGTGCTCCGGCTGTCGCCGGTCTGGGCGCTCGTCGGAGGCGCGGTCGCCGGGCTGGTGGCGGCGCTCACGGGAATGGCGGTGCCCTGACGTTGACTAGCATCACCCGGGTGCAGGAGGAGACGGCCGACGTCCTCGCGCGGCTGATCCGCTTCAACACGGTCAACCCGCCGGGCAACGAGCGCGAGTGTCAGGAGTGGATCGCCGGCTACCTCAGGGAGGCCGGTCTCGACATCGAGTTGCTCGGGGCCGAAGCCGCTCGTCCCAACCTCGTCGCCCGGCTGCGGGGAGCCGAGCCCGGGCCGGTCCTCGGCTACCTCTCCCACGTGGACACCGTGCTGGCCGACCCCGGCGACTGGAGCCACGATCCGTGGTCCGGCGACGTCGCTGACGGCTACCTCTGGGGGCGCGGCGCGATCGACATGAAGTCGCAGACCGCGGCCGAGATCGTCGCGGCGGCCACGCTCGCGCGCAGCGGCTGGCGCCCGGCCAAGGGCGAGCTGAAGATCATCAGCGTCGTCGACGAGGAGGTCGGCGGGCGGCTCGGCGCGCAGTGGCTGACCGAGCAGCGCCCCGACGTGGCGCGCGTCGACTGGCTCGTCAACGAGGGCGGCGGCGCGGTCATGCCGTACGGCGACCGCCGGCTGTTCGGCGTCTGCTGCGCCGAGAAGGGCACGTTCCGCTTCACCGTCCGCGCCCGGGGGCGGGCCGGCCATGCCTCGGTCCCCGGGGTCGGCGACAACGCGCTTCTCAAGCTCGCCCCCGTGATCGAGCGGTTGGGCCGCCACCAGCCCGACTTCGACGTCGTCGACGAGCCGCGCGCGCTGCTCGAGGCGCTGCGCGAGGATCCCGCCGACCCCGCCGCGGCCGTGGCGAGCATCCGCGCCACCGAGCCGCGTCTGGCGGTCATGGTCGAGCCCACCCTGCGTGTGACCGCCGTCCCCACCCGCATCTTCGCCTCCGAGAAGATCAACGTGATCCCGGCCCACGCCGAGCTGCAGGTCGACTGCCGTGTCCCGCCCGGGATGGGGGGCGAGGCGACGATGCGCCGCGTCGAAGAGCTGATCGGCAGCCACGACGGGCTCGAACTCGACTTCATGGAGCAGGTGATCGGGAACCGCTCCGCGATCGACTCGCCGCTCATGGACGGCATCCGCGGCTGGCTCGCCGAGCAGGAGCCGGACGCCGAGGCGGTGCCCACCGTCCTCCCGGCCTTCACCGACTCGCGCTGGTTCCGCGCGGCGTTCCCCGACTGCGTCGCCTACGGCTTCTTCCCCCACCGCCACCAGACTCTGTATGACACGTGGCCGCTCGTGCACTCCGACGACGAGCGCATCGACCTCCGCGACCTCGCGTTCGCGGCCGACTTCTTCACCGATCTCCCGAGGAGACTCCTTGGATAGTTCACGAAACCGGTTCGATCACCACCTTTCGTCCAGCGAGCACACGCGGAGCTGGGCCCAGTGAGTCCCGTCAAGGAAGGAAAGCTCCGGCTCGGAGGCATGGCGCTCCGCAACGGCCTGCTCGTCCACGGGCCGACGCACTGGGCCGCCTCGGTGCGCGACGACGCGGGCGAGATCCGCACCGCGTCCGGCCGCAAGCCCCGGTTCAAGGCCGCCGACGACGTTCCGGGCGTGCGCGGGGTCGTGCGTCTCGGCGAGGCGTTCGTGGTCATCCCGCTCGTCAAGCGCGCGCTCCCGCAGGCCAAGCTCCCGTTCGAGAACCCGTCCGTGCTCGGAGTAGCCGCGGCCGCCTCGCTGACCGGCGCCCTCCTGCGCCGCCGCGCCCCCGGCGCCACCGCCGAGGCCGCCGCCGCGGCGCTCTCGCTCGCGCCCGCCGTCCTCGCCCTGCGCGGCGGCGAGCTTGCCGCCTACCACGGCGTGGAGCACAAGGCGATCGCCGCCTACGAGTCCGATGCCGACGACGCCGCTGACGCCGCTAAGGAGCACGACCGCTGCGGCTCGCACCTCGTCACCCCGCTGCTCGCCTCCAACCTCGCCGGTGCGCTGCTCGTCCGCCGCGTGCTCGAGCGGCCCGGGCCCGTGGCCGGCGCGGGCGTCGCGGTCGCCTCCACGGCGGCGGCCGTCGAGGTGTTCGCCTGGTGCGAGCGCCACGCCGGCTCGCCGCTCGCGCGCGCGCTGCGCCGCCCGGGCTTCGAGCTCCAGCGCGCGGTCGGCACCCGCGAGCCCGACGAGCGCCAGCTCGAGGTCGGCCGCGCGGCCCTCGCCGAGATCCTGCGCGTGGAACCGCCGCCTCAGGGTTAGGGTCCAGACCCTAGTCTGGAAACCTGAGCGCAGTGCATAATCCAGCCATGGCCGTCGCCTGGTATCAGATCGAGGGATGGATCGTCACGTGGGTCCCGATGATCTTCATGGGGCTCCTGGTCTTCTTCATCTGGCGCACGATGAAGCTGATGCCGCGGACGAAGCCGCAGCAGATCGAGCCGTCGTCGAGCGACTCGGTGGCGTGGGAGGGCGTCGCGGGCGTCGAGGAGGCGAAGGCCGAGCTGCGCGAGGTCGTCGAGTTCCTGCAGGACCCCGAGCGGTTCCGCAAGCTGGGCGCCAAGGTTCCGAAGGGCATCCTCCTGCATGGCCCTCCCGGGACAGGCAAGACGCTGCTCGCCAAGGCCGTCGCGCACGAGTCCGGCGCCCACTTCTTCTCGCAGAGCGCAGCCGCCTTCGTCGAGATGTTCGCCGGCCTCGGCGCGGCCCGCATCCGGCGGCTGTTCCAGACCGCCCGCGAGCACCGTCCGGCGATCATCTTCATCGACGAGATCGACGCGGTGGGCGGACAGCGCGGGTCCGACAGCAACGGCGAACGCGAGCAGACGCTCAATCAGCTGCTGGTCGAGATGGACGGCTTCAGCAGCACGGGGGACCTCGTCGTGATCGCGGCCTCGAACCTGCTCGAGAAGCTCGACCCGGCGCTCCTGCGACCCGGGCGCTTCGACCGCCAGGTGTTCGTGTCGCCGCCCGACGTCGCGGGCCGTGAGGCGATCCTGCGCGTCCACACGCATGACAAGCCGCTGGGGGCCGACTGCGACCTGGCCAAGGTGGCCCGCCAGAGCTCCGGCTTCACTGGCGCGGACCTCGCCAACATCTGCAACGAGGCGGCCATCTTCGCCGCCCGCGACCGGCGCAGTGCGCTCGAGCACGCGGACTTCGACAACGCGGTCGAGCGCGTCGTCGCGGGCCTGCAGTCGCGCCGCGCGCTGAACGACCACGAGCGCCGCGTGGTGGCCTTCCACGAGGCCGGCCACGCGCTATGCGCCGAGCTGCTCCCCGGCGTCGACCGCGTCCACAAGATCTCGATCGTCCCCCGTGGGCGCGCGCTGGGCTACACGCTCAACCTCCCGGAGGAGGACCGCTACCTCAAGACGCGCGAGGAGCTGATCGACTACATGACCGTGCTGCTCGGCGGGCGCGCGGCCGAGGAGATCGTCTTCGGGGCGATCACCACCGGCGCGGCCGACGACCTGCGCCGGGTCGCGGACATCTCGCGCGAGATGGTGCACGAGTACGCGATGGGCACGTCGATCATGTCGCGCCGGGTCTCGGCAGAGGGCGGCGCGGTGTCCGACCGCACGCGCCAGCTGCGCGACGAGGAGCAACAGCATCTCGCCGACCAGGCGATGCGCTCGGCCTCGCGGCTCATCACCGAGCATCGCGACCAGCTCGACGACCTCGCGCAGGAGCTCCTGCGCAACGAGGTGCTCGAGCGCGCGGACATCGAGCGCATCATGGAGGGCGTGCCTCGCCTGCGCGTGGTCGCCGCCCGGCGCCCGCAGCAGCTCCCGTAGTTCAAGCCGACCTGGCGCGTTGCCGATCCCACGAACAGGATGCGACCGTGGCGCGCGTTCCGGATCGGCGGCGACGAGTTCGCGCTCGTGTTCGCCTGCGACGGGCAGGCGGAGGCCGAGGAGGTCGGCTGGCAGCTGCGCACGCAGGCCCGCGATCGCCTCGGGTCGACCGTCTCCGTGGGCCTCGCGCTCGACGAGCGGGACGAGCCCGACGAGGTGATGGTCGCCCGCGCGGATGCCGCGCTCTACGAGGTCAAGCGCCGCGGCCGCGACGGCGTGATCGTCGCGCCGCCGGCGTTCTGACCGAGTCGCATCAGCGGGCTTCGTCGTCTGGCACCACCAGGCTGAAGGCGCGCGGCTCGACCGTCACGCGGTCGAGCCCGCCCTCGCGGATCTCGCCGTCGACGTTGAGCTCGCCGCCGTCCGGCAGGTCTGCCTCCACCAGGTGTCCGCGGTGGTGCTCGACGTCGCTCTGGCTCGCGATCGTGCGCGTGCGCAGGCCCCAGGCGCGGCGGGCGAGCCCGAGCCGCGAGCCGGCCGGCAGCACGACGACGTCGAGCACGCCGTCGTCGGGGTCGGCCTCGGCCACGCCCGAGCCGCCGCCGAACGCGCCGCTGACGGCGACGATGACCTGCCAGCTGCGCCCGTCGAAGACCGTGCGGCCGTCGACCCGCACGGTCGCTCTCAGCGGCGCCTCCGTGGCGGCCGCGCGAGCTGCGCCGACGCCGTAGGCGAGCGGCCCGAGCCGCGGCTTGAGCGGCTGGGCGTTGCGGGCGGCGACCGAGGCCAGGCCGGCGCTCGCGACGTTCACGAACGGCCGGCCGTCGGACAGGCGGCCGAGCTCGAGCGGCCGCGTGAGCTCCCCCGTGGCGACCATGGCGGCCGCCTCCTGCGGATCGTCGGGCAATCCGTAAGCGCGCGCGAAGTCGTTGGCGGTGCCGGTGGGGATGACGCCGAGCGGCACGTCGACGCGGCCGGCGACCTCGGCCACGGGGCCGATCGTGCCGTCGCCGCCCGCGACCGCCACCCGGTGCGGGCGACCGGCCGCGATCCGCTCGAGGTCGTCGGGCTCGCAGGAGTACACCGTCACCTCGGCGCCGCGCTCTCGCATGGCGGCGGCCAGCGGCTCGGGGTCGAGCCCGCCGCCCGAGGCGCGGTTGGCGGCGAGGGCGATCCGCACTGGCGCTGAGGGTACACTCGCGCCGGTGTTCGCGACCATCGACCACATCGGGGTCGCCGTGGAGGACCTCGAGGCGGCGATCGCCGTCCATCGCGACACGTTTGGGATGCCGCTCGTCCATCGCGAGACCATCGGCGAGCAGGGCGTCGAGGCTGCGCTCCTCGACGTCGGCGACTCGCACGTCGAGCTGCTCGCCCCGCTCGGCGGTGAGACGCCCGTGGGCCGCTTCCTCGCGCGACGGGGGCCAGGTCTGCACCACGTGGCGTACCGGGTGCGCGACGTCGCGGCGGCGCTCGACTCACTGCGCGCCGCCGGCGTGCGGCTGATCGACGAAGCGCCGCGCACGGGGATCCGCGGCTCGCGCGTCGCCTTTCTGCATCCGTCGGCCGCGAGCGGCGTGCTGACCGAGATCGTCCAACCTGCCACTCTGCATCGCCATGAGTGATCCAACCAAGGCCCCGCCGAGCGCCCGCCGCGCGGCACTCGGCTTCTCCGGCAGCTCACAGGTGCTCTCACTCCGCATCAGCGACGACGAGCTCGCCGCCCTGCGCCGCGCACTCCAGGAGGGCCGCGAGCGCTGGTACGAGGTCGAGGCGACGGACGGAGCCGTGCTCGTCGACCTCGGCCAGGTCACCTACCTTCGCGTCGAGTCCGGCGAGCACCGCGTCGGGTTCTAGTTCTTGCGCAAGCTCCGCGTCGCCGTCAACGCCGTCGACCTGGCGCTCTACAAGCGCGTGCGGTCGCTCGCCCACACGCCGGACACGGTGCGTTGGGTCCGGCGGTACTCGCGGCTGGGTGAGCACGGGGCGGTCTGGCTCGTCGTTGGGGCGGCGGGCGCGGGGGTGGACGCCGAGCGCCGCCGGCGGTGGCTCCGCGCCACAGCGTGTGTCGGCGGCGCGTACCTGATCTCCACCTCGATCAAGCTGGCGATCGGGCGGCGGCGGCCGGTGATCGAGGACCTGCCGCACCTGATGGCCACGCCGACGGGGCTCTCCTTCCCGTCGTCGCACTCGACCTCGTCGTTCGCGGCCGCTCAGGCGTACGGGCGCCTGCTGCCGCGCACGCCGCTGCTGACGGCGGCGGGCGCGATGGCGTTCTCGCGGCTCTACCTCGGCGTGCACTACCCGTCGGACGTCGCGGCGGGAGCCGCGCTGGGCACGGTGCTCGGGACTCTCGGGCGATGAAGGTCGGCATCGTCGGGATGCCCAACGCGGGCAAGTCGTCGCTGTTCAACGCGCTCTCGCGGGCGGGCGCCGAGGCGGCCAACTACCCGTTCACGACGATCGAGCCGAACGTGGCCGTCGTGCCGGTCGCCGACGAGCGACTCGACGCCGTGGCCCGCACGGTCGGCGCCTCGAGCGTGGTGCCGGACACGATCGAGTTCCACGACATCGCGGGGCTGGTGGCGGGAGCGCATAAGGGGGAGGGCCTCGGCAACAAGTTCCTCGCCAACATCCGGGAGACCGACGCGCTGCTGCACGTCGTGCGCGTGCACGGCGACGCGAACGTCATCCATCCCGAGGGCCGTGTGGACCCGGCGGCGGACATCGAGACGATCGAGACCGAGCTCATCTACGCGGACCTCGAGCAGGCCGAGCGCCGCCACGCGCGCGTCGTGCGCACGGCCCGCAGCGGAGACAAGGTCGCGATCGCCGAGCAGGCGTGGCTCGAGCAGGTCATCGCCGCGCTGCAATCGGGCCAGCCGGCGCGCACGGTCCCGGTTCCCGACGCCGCCCCGAACGCACTCCGCGACCTCTCGCCGTTGACCGGCAAGCCGGTGCTGATCGTGGCCAACGTGGATGAGGACCCGCCCACCCACGACGACGTGCCCTCGGTCGTCGCCGACGCGGCCGCCGCCCAGGGAGCGGCCGCGGTCGCCGTCTCCTCGCGAATCGAGGCCGAGCTCTCCGAGCTCGACGACGACGAGGCGGCGGTCATGCGCGAGGAGATGGGCGTCGGCGAGTCGGGCCTTGCGCGCGTCGTGCGCGGCGCGTTCGGACTGCTCGACCTGCTCGCCTTCTTCACCGCCGGCGAGGACAAACCCGCTCAGTCATGGCACCTCCGCCGTGGCCTGACCGCCTGGCACGCGGCCGGCGAGGTCCACTCGGACATCCAGCGAGGCTTCGTCCGCGCCGAGGTCATCGGCTGGGAGCCACTGGTCGACGCGGGCGGATACGCCGCCGCCCGCGACCGCGGAACCCTCCGCCTCGAAGGCCGCGACTACGTGATGGCCGACGGAGACGTCATCACGGTCAAGTTCACGCCCTGACCCGACAGGGGCTTAGGGGCAGATATCGAGCCCGTCAACGTCGTGATCACGTTCGGAGGTAAGGGATGACCCTTAGGGGATCCGCACCTGTTAGCACCGCGGCTACATACGGCTGCCCTGCTGGGAGTCGAAGCGCGCCGGAGGGATCCTGGTCATACGAAAAACGAACCCCGGGCCTCCCGGGAGATAAGAGAGAATGAACATGGCCGTAGATACACACCAGCAGGTCGATGCCCACGACAGTTCGCTCGCCGGCGCGCGAGCATGGTTCTCGCAGAAGGGCCTCTCGCGGCCGCGCGACGGTCGCATTCTGGCGGGAGTCAGCGCATCGTTCGCTCGCCGCTACGACATCAACCCGCTCGTCGCCCGACTGCTCGGCATCGTAGGCGTCCTGGTGCTCACTCCGCTCGTGTACCTCGCGGCGTGGATTCTGATGCCGAACGACTCGCCGCTCAGCCGTTAGGCGACTTCGGCCAGGATCAGCGCGGCGATCTCGTCGGGCGCCTCCAGGTAGGGCAGGTGCGCGCGGCCGGGCAGGCTCTGGTAGGTGGCGTTCGGAAGCACGTCAGCCAGCTCGGCGCTGCGCCGGACCTTGATCGCGACGTCGAGCTCGCCGCAGGCGACGATCGCCCGGCTCGCGATCTCGTGTACACGGTTCGCGGCGTCGAGTCCGCTGGCGCCGTCCGCGTCGGGCTCGCCGTTGGCGATCACGATGCGGTTCATCTCGAGTGCCAGCTCGCGCGGTGGCCCGCTCACCCGTCCCTCCGGCTCGGCTGGGCCGTCGAGCCACAACCGGACCTCGAGGCGGTTGCATTCCTCGAGTGCGCCGGCCGTCCAGGCGGCATCGATTGCTTCCGCGAGCCCGTCCGTCGCGGCGTTGTACGCCTCGTCGTCGGGCTCGCGGTCGCCGCTGATCGCGGGTGCCAGGAGCACGAGGCCGGCGATGCGCTCAGGCGCCTCGAGCGCGGCGTCGAGCGCCACCTCGCCGCCCATCGAGCTTCCCACCAACCAGGCGGGGGCATCCGGCGACACGGCGTCGAGCACGGCGAGCAAGTCATCGACGTGCCGAAAGTGCCCGCCGGCCGGTGCCACGTCACCGAACCCCCGCCGGTCGTACGCGACAACGTCTCGTCCGGCCGCACCCAGCCGCGCGCACACCTCGCGCCACCCGCGCCGGTCGCACACGCCCGCGTGAAGCAGAACGATCGTTGCGCCAGCGCCGTTCCAGCGATCGCCGACGAGCGTCGCGTCCCCGGCTGCGATCTCCACCGGCTCATACGCCACGCCGGGAGCCTACTTCCGACGACGCGCGTCGCAATGCACGCGCTTGCGCCAGCAACCTGGCGCGGCCTTCATCCTCGGCAGCCTTCCCCCGGCTCAGTCCTCGACCTCCGCGCCGGAGCGAGAGCCGCGCTCGCGATGAAGTCAGGCCGGCGGCGCGAGCACCTCGGCAAGCTTGTCGAGCATCCGCTGTTCGCCCTCGCTCACGCGCTCGGCGCGAAAGCCCATGAACCCTCCCTCCTTGGCCGCGTTCGCGGCCTCCTGGGCGGCCGCCTTGAGCCAGTCGCGATAGGCGTCAGCCTCCTCTGGCGTCGCCTTCGCGGACATGAGGCGGTTGACGTCGGCAAGCTCCTCGAGGATCTCCTGCCCGGCCAGCGCGCCCTTGGGCCTGAAGTCGTGGAGCGGGTTCTTGCGCTGACCCGCGTCCGCGACGACTTCCTGCGCGATCGCATCGAGCAGCTCCCCCCGCCCGCCCGACTCAGCCGCGTCGCGCACGGTCTTCAGCGTCGCCGCAGTCTCCTTGACCAGCTCGATCGGCCCTCCTGGATCGGCCAGCGAGATCGCCATCCCCGCAACGAACGGCGCGCGCTTGAGCCGCGTCCACTCGTCCTCGCTGAAATCGGCCTTGCTCGTCATCACCGTCTCCTCGCTTCATCGCCGGTTGGACGCAGCCTACGGGCCGCCCGCGATGGAGCGGTCTTCAGCTCCACTTGAGCTGACCTTGATGGCCGATTACGCCTATCGCGGCACACTCCCTGACATGGACGAGCTTCAACACATCGCGGCGGTCGCGATCGCCTGCGGTGCAGCGCTTGTCTTCGCGCTGATGGCCTGGGCGGGACAGCACCAGAGCTGAGCCCGCCCGCGCGCTCCTCTGCGCGACAAGCAGAACGGGGCCTCAACCGGCGAGGAGCTCTACGAGCTTTCGAAGCTGCCCGGCGTGCCACTCGGCGAACAGTGGCGAGTCGGGCTCGCTGCCCGTGAGCCGCCGCGCGTCGCCCGGGAAGACGATGCCCGCCGCGACGATCGCCTCGAGGGCCAAGAGGATGAAGGCGGGGTCGAGCTCGTCGGTTACCTCGCCGGCCTCCTGGCGGCGGCGCATGGCTGCCAGGTCGTCGGGGGTCAGGCCGCCACCCTGCTCCTCGTCCTCGAGCGAGGCACGTAGCAGCAAGCGGTGGAGGTCGCGATGTCGCACTCCGTCCTCGACGTAGCGGGCGACGAGGTCCTGGAGCGGCGTATCGGGGCCGCCGTAGGAGGCTTCGTCGGCCTCCCAGCGCTCGACCAGGGCGGCGTAGAGGCCGTCTTTGCCTCCGAAGTGGTGCGAGATGAGCTGCTTGTTGACTCCGGCGCGGGCGGCGATGGCGCTCGTTCGGGCGCCGCCGCGGCCGTGGGCGGCGAACTCGATCAGGGCGGCGTCGAGGAGCGCGGCCTTGGTGCGCTCCGGGTCCCTTGTATCACCCATCTGGTTGATAGATTGTCACCCACATGGTTGAGATGATGACGCTGAGGTTCGAAGAGCAGGCCGATGCGCTGCTCGGTCGCGGGCTGGTCGAGGATGAAGTGATGCTGCGGACGGCGATGGATGCCGCGAAGCCAAACGCTCCGGTGGACCTGTCGGTGCTCGTCCTGGCGCGGGACGTCGTGCCGGTTGCGGCCGCCGCATCGAAGGTCGAGCGACGCGGCCGCCCGGTGGTGCTCGGGCAGTTGGAGCCCGACGATCTCGACGGCTTTCAGCCGATCGACGCGGTTCGCCTCCCGGAGTCTCCCGCGTACCTGGCGGTGGACGTCGATCTCGGTGCCGGCAGCCGCAACGTCCGGCCCGAGGATGCGCTGCGCGACATCCTCGCCGCCGGCCGGTCGCCGCTGACGCTCGACGAGGGCATCGCGCTCGTCCTCCAACAGCCGGAGGTGATCGCGCGGAACTGGGGATTCTCGATGGCCGGTTCCCGGCGTGGCGACCAGCGGGTTCCCGCGTTCTGGATCAGCGAGGGCCGGCCGAAGCTGGGCTGGTGCTGGGATCGCAACCCGCACACCTGGCTCGGCACCGCCTCCTGCGGGCGTCGGCTCGCGGGCCTGCCTCGACCATCCGTCGATTCGTCGCCCTGAAACCCACGGTCGCGTCAAGTTCGCCGCTCTGGTGCCGTTGCTTGACCCATGGACCTCGATGACCTGATCGGCCCGCTGCCCGCGCCGCTCGGCCGCTGGATGCTGCGCCGCATGGTCGCCCGCGCCGTTCGCTACGGGCAGGAGTTCAGCGTGCTGCTCGTGCGCGGCGCCGAGCCCGGCGACCTGGCCGCCCTGCTGCGCGGAGCCGACCTCTTCGTCGCCTGGGACGGCGGCGACCTGCTCGCCCTGCTCCCGGACACGGATCGTGTCGGGGCGGACGTCGTTGCCGACCGCGTACGCGCCTCGACGGACGCGGCTGTGGGCGCCGTGCACTGGGGCGGCGACCTCGCCGGCGACCTGCTCGAGCGCGCCACCCGCGCGCTCGACGCGGACCTGGCTCAGCCCGCCTGAAGCCGGCCCGGCGCCGCCGGGTCGTGCGTCGGGAGATAGACGGTGGAGCGCTCGTCGACGAGGCGGCGGATGCGCGCCATCGTCTCCTTCGCGCGCCTCGGCTGCAGTGAGGCGCCGTCGAGCTCCCCCTCGCGCATCTGCCGCTCGGTGTAGGACGCGTCGCCGGCGAGGAACACCACGCGGTCCGGCTCCTCGACGGCGACCGACAGGTGGCCGGCGCTATGCCCGCCGGTGGCGATCAGGTGGACGTCAGCCGCTGCGGTCAGAGGCAGGCTCGCGGGGAACGGGCCGAAGGGCCGAGACGGCTCCACGAGGCGCGGGGCGAACCACGACGGCCAGTGCTGCGGCATGTATCCCTCGACGTGGCGGCCCTGCGCGCTGCGCGCGAACTCGAGCTCCGCGCGGGAGACGACGATCTCGCTGCGCGGGAAGTACGGCAGGCCGCCGGCGTGGTCCGAGTGCAGGTGCGTCAACACCACCCAGCGGACGTCGTCGGGCGAGACGCCGAGCTCGCGCAGGCGCGGACCGACCTCCTCGTCGGGCCCGACCGACGGCCGGTAGCAGCGCCGGTAGTACACGTTCACTCGCGGGAGATAGCCGGGCTCGACAACCCGTGACGTCTCGCCCGTGTCGACGAGGATGAGCCCCTCGGGGTGCTCGATCAGCCAGGCGCGCATCGGGATCGGCACCGCCCAGCGGGTGTCCGCGAGCATCCTCATCCGCCGGAGCGGGCCCGAAGCCCCATGCAGCTGCCGCTCGCGGACCGTGACCGTGCCCGTCTCGAGCACGTGGATCTTCACGGCGTGGCGAGCGACTCGAGGCGACCGGCGAGCCGGTTCATCCCGAACGCCGCGGCGGCCGCCGTGCCGCCCGCGAAATCCGTCGACGCGTCCGGCGGGCGGTCGACCGGGACCGTGCGCAGCGTCGCGATGTCCTTGAACGACCGCAGCTCGTCGGCTTGCTCGATGAGCGCGCGGCGCACGCTCGGCTTCTCGCGGATCGCGCCGAGGATGACGTGCTCGAGGTCGCCCTTGCGCTGCAGCAGCTCGGCCGCGGTCTTCGGCCCGATCCCCTTCGCTCCTGGCAGGCCGTCCGACGGGTCGCCGCGCAGCGCGATGAAGTCCGGGACCTGCGACGGCTCGATGCCGTAGCGCTCGATCACGCCCTCGCGGTCCACCTCCTCGGGCCCCTCGCCTCCCTTGCGCTGCATCAGCACGCTCACCGAGTCGCTGACGCACTGGTACATGTCGCGGTCGCCGGTCAGGATCAGCGTGCGGCCGCCGGCCGCGGTCTCGACCTCGCACAGCGAGTGCAGGAGATCGTCGGCCTCGAGATCCTCGGTGGCCATCAGGCTCCAGCCGAGCGCCTCGAAGAGCGCGGGCGCGCGCTCCCACTGCCACTCGAGCGGGTCGGGCATCGGCGGGCGGTCGGCGTGGTAGGCGGGGAACGCCTCGACGCGGTACTCGCCCGCCTCGGCCCCGAAACACCAGACCACGGCCCGCGGGGAGTACTTCTCCACACACCACAGCGCCTGGTTGACCGAGCCGAGCAGCGCGTTGACGGGATGCCCGTCGTCGTCGGTGATCGAGTCCGGCAGGCCGTAGAACGAGCGATAGAGCACGGCCGGGCCGTCGATCACGAGAAGCGGGTTCGGCATCTCGAGGCCCAGGATAGTTTCGTGGGCTACGGACGGCCTCCGGCGACGTCAACGCGCCGTCCGGGCGAACGCGGAAGGATTCCCATCGCATGAGGACGATCACCGGGCTCGACGAGCTCAAGCGCGCGCAGGGCGAGACGCTGGGGACGTCGGCCTGGCACGAGGTCACGCAGGACGCGATCGACGCGTTCGCCGACGTGACCGGCGACCACCAGTGGATCCACGTCGACACCGAGCGGGCGAAGGAGACGCCGTTCGGCGGCACGATCGCGCACGGCTACTACACGCTGTCGCTCGCGCCGATGCTCACCGCCCAGGTGATGGCGCTCGACGGCTTCGCGTTCGCGATCAACTACGGCCTCAACCGCGTGCGCTTCCCGGCGCCCGTGCCGGTCGGGTCTCGCGTGCGCGCCACCGTCAAGCTGGCCGAGCTCGACGACATTCCCGGCGGGGCGCAGATGACGCTCGAGCTGACCTTCGAGGTCGAGGGTGGCGAGAAGCCTGTCTGCGTGGCGCAGAGTGTCGGCCGCGTCTACACGGGCTAGCCGGCGACGAAGCTCGCGAGCTTGTCGAAGGCCGCGCTCCAGCCGGCCTCCGCGTGCCCGCGATTGGTCGGATAGGGGCCGTCGCTGAGCGTCATGCGCGTCTTGTCGCCGTGGTCATGGAACTCGACGCGCGTGATGACGGGCTCGGGCATCCCGTATTCCGGCATCGGATCCGAGCGCAGGACGAGCAGCTCGGGCTCCACGAGCTCGACGATGTCGTAGCCCGCCGGGAACTCGGCGCCGTTGCTCCGCTGAACCATCGTGAGCTCGTAGCGCCCGCCGACGCGCAGCTCGATGTGGATCTTCTCCCGTGGCGTGTCGAACTGCGCGGGGCCGTACCACTCCGCAACCTCGTCGGGATCGGTCCAGGCCCGGAACACGCGCTCGCGCGGGGCGTCGAAGATGCGCGTGATCAGGACCTCCTGATCGGTGGCTGCCGCGGGGGTCGAGTCAGTCATCCTGCTCTCCTTTCCGGTGCAGGTGGGCGTCGAGCCGGTCCATCCGGCCCTCCCATGTCCGCTTTCGCGACTGCATCCACTCGACCGCATCGTCGAGCGGGTCGGCCTGCAGCCGGCTCGGCCGCCACTGCGCCTCGCGGCTGCGGACGATCAGTCCGGCGCGCTCGAGCACCTTGAGGTGGCGAGAGATCGCCGGCAGGCTCACCGGAAACGGCTCCGCCAGCTCGTTCACAGTCGCCTCGCCCTCGGCGAGGCGACTGAGGATCGAGCGGCGCGTCGGATCGGCGAGCGCGGCGAACGTGCGGCTGAGCTGGTCGGTTGGCATGTAACGACGCGGTTAATTAACGTGCCAATTAAATAGCACTCCCGAGCTTCGGCCGCAAGGGGCGTCGACCAGGAACGGCGGGCGGCGGCGACCGCTAGCGGACGCGGATGACGGGCCCGGCCTCGCCCGCGAAGACCGCGCGGTACTCGCCGCCCCGAGCCACGCCGGCCCGGTACGTGCCGCCGCGGCGCACGATCGTCGACGCGACGGTCTCCCAGCGGCGACCCTCTCGGAGCTGGATCTGGACCTGCGCGCCCACCCGCGCGGGCACGACGCTGCCGGCCACCGTGGCGCGCGCTCCCGGGCCGCTGGCCGTGGCCACCGCCGGAGCCTTGCGGCTGCGGATCGTCGTGAAGTACGCCCAGGTGTCGAGCAGGCCGAGGCGGGCGCGGAGCGTCGCGCCGTCGACGCGTGTGCGGCCGCCGGTGCCGACGACGTCAGCCGCCACGATCCGCGGCGACCGGCCCCGCTCCAGTACCTCGATCCCGCGGAAGCGCCCCTTCACGAGGCCCGCGAGCTTGGCGCCGGCGGCGCTCAGGCTCAGTCGCGCCGGGCGCCACCGATGCTTGGGGGACACGTTGTCGTACGGGTCGGCGACCGACTTCAGCCACGGCTGCGGGCCGGCGCCCACGTTCGTGTTCTCCACGTTCTCCGTGCGCCCGCCCGAGGTGGAGAAGAAGAACGTCACGACCGGCCGGCCGTCGTAGGTCACGACCTGCCCGCGCGTGGCGGTCACGGCCGCGTTGGTGGAGGCCGTCTCCGCCGCGATGCCGCCGTAGACCTGCGAGCGCACGTCGGCGTAGTGCTCGAAGCCCGCGCCCGCCTTGGAGGTCGTGATCGCATAGGTTCGCGCGGCGACGGCCTGGGCCTTCAGCGCTTCGGCCGGCCACGACGAGGGCGACTCGCGGGCGACGACGCCGGCCACGTAGTCCTCCAGTGAGACCGCGTTGACGACGTCGACCCCACTGCCGCCGGGCCGGAACTCGAGCAGCCCGCGGTAGGCCGCGCCGCCGAGCCGCACCGCGTCGCCGGCGACCTGGAGCGGCGCCGCGAACGTCGCGACGCGCCGGCCGGCCGAGCTCAGCAGGTCGACCCGCGAGGCGTCGCGGCGGCGGACGAGGTACGTGCGCCCGGGGTTCAGGTTTCGCGAGCCCGCGCGCGAGGCGCCGCTGAAGCTCGCCGTCCCTGTCGACTGGAGCAGGACGCGGACGGTCTTGGCGGGGTCGGTCGATCCCAGCTGCGTGCCGCGGTAGTAGTGGCGCAGGATCGCGTCGTACTGCTTGCCATGGAGGGCGAAGCCGTACGCGCCGTACTGGCTCATCCCGACGCCATGGCCGAAGCCCGCTCCCCGGATCGTGAAGGTCGACTTCCCGCCCGCGGAGGCGCTAGGCGAAGGCGAAGCCGCCGCCGGCGACGAGCGAAGCGAGGCAGTGGCCGCCAGCAGGCAGGCGAGCAGGATCAAGCAGGCGAGGCGCACGAAGGGGTCAGGGTAGCCAGGAGTCGTGATGCGGAAGACTGGTGGGATGAGTGAGCGCAAGGCGTCGGATCTGTTCGTGGAATGCCTCGAGGCCGAGGGCGTCAGGTATGTCTTCGGCATCCCGGGGGAGGAGACGCTGGATCTCAACGAGTCGCTCGACGCTTCCTCGATCGAGTTCGTGCCCGTGCGCCACGAGCAGGGCGGTGCGTACATGGCCGACATGTACGGTCGCCTGACCCGCCGGGCGGGCGTCTGCCTGGGGACGCTGGGGCCGGGAGCGACCAACCTCGTCACCGGGGTCGCCGACGCGCTGCTCGACCGCTCCCCGATGGTCGCGCTCACCGGCCAGGCGGACCTCCAGCGGATGCACAAGGAGTCGCACCAGTACATCGACGTGGTCGACATGCTGCGACCGGTGACCAAGTTCAACGCCCGGCTGAACTCGGCGCGCGTTATCCCTGAGGTGGTGCGCAAGGCGTTCAAGGTCGCCCAGGCGCAGAAGCCGGGGCCGACCCACATCGAGCTGCCCGAGGACGTGATGGCCGCGAGCGTCGACGCCGACCCGCTCCCCGTGCGCACCGCGCTGCGGCGCCCCGAGCCGAGCGGCGAGGAGCTGCTGACCGCGATCGAGGTCATCCGCTCCGCCGACCGGCCGATCGTGCTGGCCGGCAACGGCGTCGCCCGCACCGGCTCGGCAGCCGCCCTGCGCGAGTTCGCGCGCGCCACCGGGATCGGCGTCGCCGAGACGTTCATGGGCAAGGGGATGCTCGACTACGAGGACCCGCACGCGCTCGGCACGGTCGGCCTGCAGTCGCGTGACTACGCGCTCGCGGGCTTCGAGGATGCGGACGTCGTGATCACCGCCGGCTACGACCTCGTCGAGCACTCGCCGGCGAACTGGAACCCGGATCGCGACAAGCGGATCGTCTGCATCGACACGGTCGCGCCCGAGGTCGACGCGCACTTCATGACCGAGGTCGACCTGATCGGCGACCTCGCGCACATCCTGGGTCGACTCGCCGAGCAGCTCGCGAACGGAGAGCACGAGCCGCTGTCCTCGCGACTCAACGACATCGTGCTCGGGCGCTTCGAGGCGGCCAAGGACGACGACGCCTTCCCCGTGCAGCCGCCGCGGGCGCTGTGGGAGATCCGCCAGGCGCTCGGGCGCCACGACATGCTGATCTCCGACGTCGGGCTGCACAAGCTGTGGATCGCCCGCATGTTCCCGGCGCACGAGCCGGACACGGTGTTCGTCGCCAACGGGCTGGCGGGGATGGGGATCGCGCTGCCGACGGCAATCGCCGCCAAGCTCGTCCACCCCGAGCGCAAGGTGGTGACGGTGAGCGGCGACGGCGGCTTCCTCATGAACGTGCAGGAGCTGGAGACCGCAGTGCGGCTGCGCACGGCGGTGGTCAACGTGATCTGGGAGAACCGGCAGTACGGATCGATCGTGTGGAAGCAGGAGAAGAAGTTCGGCCGCCACTTCGGGACCGACTTCACGAACCCCGACTTCGTGCGCCTGGCCGAGGCCTTCGGCATGCCGGCGTGGCGCTGCGAGTCGGTCGACGACGTCGGCACCCGGCTGCGGCACGCGCTGACGCTCGACCTGCCCTCCCTGATCGTGGTCCCCATCGACTACTCGATCGACGTGGCAATCTCGGAAGAACTCGGAACGGAGACGGTTGCGGCATGAGCATCACTTCGGATAGGGAGAGCGCGGTCGTCGAGGCGGCGCCGAACCAGCTCTTCATCGGGGGCGAGTGGCGGGACGCCGCCGGGGGCGGGACGCTCGGCGTCGAGGATCCGTCGACGGGCGAGACGCTCGCCGAGGTGGCTGACGCGACACCCGACGACGCGAAGGCTGCGCTCGACGCCGCGGTCGCGGTGCAGGCCGAGTGGGCCGCCCATCCCCCGCGCGAGCGCGGCGAGATCCTGCGGCGGGCATTCGAGACGCTCACCGAGCGGGCCGACGACCTGGCGCTGCTGATGACGCTCGAGATGGGCAAGCCGGTGGCCGAGTCGAAGGCCGAGGTCGTCTACGCCGCTGAGTTCTTCCGCTGGTTCTCGGAGGAGGCGGTCCGGATCGAGGGGCGGTTCGCGACGGCTCCCAACGGCCAGGGCCGGCTGATCACGATGAAGCAGCCGGTGGGCCCGTGCTACGCGATCACGCCGTGGAACTTCCCGATGGCGATGGGAACGCGCAAGATCGGGCCGGCCGTCGCGGCCGGCTGCACGATGGTCGTCAAGCCGGCGCAGCAGACGCCGCTCTCGATGCTCGCCCTGGCGCAGATCCTCGAGGAGGCGGGGCTGCCCGCCGGCGTGGTGAACGTGGTCACGTCGTCCTCGTCGGCCGACGTCTCGAAGCCGATCATCTCCGACCCGCGGCTGCGCAAGCTCACCTTCACGGGGTCGACCGAGGTCGGCCGGACGCTGGTCGAGCAGTCCGCCCCCGGCGTGCTCAGGACGTCGATGGAGCTCGGCGGCAACGCGCCGTTCCTCGTGTTCGCGGACGCCGACGTGGACGCGGCGGTCGACGGCGCCGTGGTCGCCAAGATGCGCAACATCGGCGAGGCGTGCACCGCGGCCAACCGCTTCCACGTCGCCGGGTCGGTGGCGGACGAGTTCACCGAGAAGCTCGCCGCCAAGCTGGGCGAGATGCGGGTCGGGCGAGGCACCGAGGAGGACGTGAAGGTCGGTCCGCTGATCGACGCCAAGCAGCGTTCCAAGGTGGCCGAGCTGGTCGAGGACGCGACGGGCCGCGGAGCGTCGGTGGTGGTCGGCGGCCGGGAGCTCGACGGCGCCGGCTACTTCTACGAGCCGACTGTGCTCGGCGGCGTGCAACCGGGCGCCCGTCTCCTGGAGGAGGAGATCTTCGGCCCGGTCGCGCCCGTGATCGGCTTCCACGACGAGGACGAGGCGATCGCCGCCGCCAACAACACGGAGTTCGGGCTCGTCGCGTACGTCTACACGCGCGACATCAAGCGCGCCTTCCGCGTGATCGAAGGGCTCGAGACCGGCATGGTCGGCCTCAACCAGGGCATGGTCTCCAACGCGGCCGCGCCGTTCGGCGGCGTCAAGGCGTCCGGCTTCGGGCGCGAGGGCGGCCCGGAGGGGATCCAGGAGTACCTCGAGGTCAAGTACGTCGCCATGGCGATGTAGCTCCGTGGATCCTCTGGAGCTCGTCCGGACCTGGTACGAGGAGGCGGTGGCCGCCGGCCTACCGGAGGCGGACACGATGGCGCTCGCGACGGCGAGCCGCGACGGGCAGCCGTCGGTGCGCTTCGTGCTGCTCAAGGGCTTCGATGACGACGGCATCCACTTCTTCACGAACTACGGCTCGCGCAAGGCCCGCGAGCTCGACGCGAACCCCCGCGCCGCAGCGACGCTCTACTGGCTGCCGGTGGCACGATCGATACGCATGGAGGGCCCGGTCGAGCGGCTCCCCTCTACCGACTCCGACGCCTACTTCGCCTCCCGCTCGCGGGGAGCCCAGCTCGGCGCCTGGGCCTCAGCCCAGGGCACCGTCCTCCGCGACCGGGCCGAACTCGAGGAGCGAGTACGGGCGGTCTCGGACCGCTTTCCCGACGAGATCCCCCGCCCCGACCACTGGGGCGGCTACCGGCTCATTCCCGAAGCGATCGAGCTCTGGCAAGGCCGCCCCAACCGCCTCCACGACCGAGAGCACTTCCTCCGCGCGCCCGACGGCGTATGGCGGTCCGAGCGACTGTCCCCCTGACCGCGCTTCCACCGCGAAGGAGCCTGCCGGCCAGACGACGTCCCGGTTCGGCTGACCCCACCGACAGGCCCCGGCGCCGCTGGGAGAATCGGCCGATGACCGGCGGCCAGAGCTATAAGGAGCGGGTCCCGGCGCCGGCGCTGGCCCCGTATGCGTCGGCGGTGTGGATCCAGCAGGTGGACGCGGCGGCCGAGCCCTACGCGCGGCGCACGGTCCCGAACGGGAGCGTCGAGATCGCCTGCGTGCTCGGCGATCTGCCGCGCGTCGCCGGACCCAGGACGCGCCCGACGGCCGCGGTGCTGAGCCCCGGCACCACTGTCGTGGGCGTGCGCTTGCACCCGGGCGCCGCCGCCGCCGTCCTCGGGCTGCCGGCGAGCGAGATCGTGGACCTGTCGCTGGACGCCGCGGACCTCTGGGGACGCGACGCCGTCGCGCTGGGAGAGCGGCTCGCGGCAGCCGCGACGCCCGACGCCGCGACGGCCGTGCTCGAGCGCGCGATCACCGAGCGGGTGGCCGGACGCGCGCTCGACCCGCTCGTGAACGCAGCAATCCGGCGCCTCGCACCCGGGGACGAGGCGGAGGTGGCGTCGCTCTCGTCCTCGCTCTACATCTCCGAGCGCCAGCTGCGGCGCCGGACGCTGGCGGCGGTCGGGTTGGCGCCGAAGACGCTGCAGCGGATGCTCCGCTTCCAGCGCTTCCTCGCGCTCTCGCACGCCGCCGGCCACACGCGCGCCGACATCGCCGCGCTCGCCGCGGCCGCCGGCTACGCCGATCAGCCGCACCTGACGCGCGAGTCACTGCGGCTCGCCGGGATGACCCCCGCGGCGCTCCTGCGCGACACCGAGGCCCACTGCGCGGGCAGACACGACCACAGCGCCTCCTTCGCGCCGCTGCTGCGCGCATGGTGTCCGACTTGATCAAGACCGGCGCGCGGCCGCCGCGTACCGTCGAGGCATGCTGCGCCATACGACAGGGATGCCTGCCCTCGACGCACGCGAGGACTTCGTCCGCGCCCGCCGCGCGCAGCGGCTGCGGCGCCTCCTCGGCAACCGGGAGGGCACGGAGCCGCGCGTGCTGTGCGACGTCGCCCGGCTCCCGCGCGGCGGCACGCGTTTGAACGTGATCCCGCTGCGCGAGATCGTCGGGACGGTCGAACCGACGACCGCGTTCGACGCCCGGTTCCGGCCCGCCTCGCCGCTGGTCAGCGCGCGCTGGCAGCGCATCGCGCTCGCGCACCGCACCGGCCGTTCGCTGCCGCCGATCTCGGTGCTCCACGCGCCCGACGGCTACTACGTCGTCGACGGCCGCCACCGCGTCTCGGTCGCGCTCGCCCACGGCCGCGATGACATCGACGCCTACGTCACCGAGCTGCACGTCGCCGCGACGCCGCAGCGGCGCCCGGCCGGCGCCCGCCTCCGACCGTGTCCCGCCTGAGGAACCGTCACCGAGCTCGTGTGCGTGCGGGTCGAGTCGGCGCGTCCGGGGCGCGCGGCGACGTACCCCGGCGTCACCGGGCCGACCTCCGCAGAACGTCGTCTACGGGAGCCTGACGTGCAACGAGAACGCGGTGGTGAACGGGCCGCGCCCCACTCCGAGCGAGCCGTACTACGCCTGCGGCCGGTAGGCCAGGTAGACCACGCCGTTCTCGTAGGCGTCGGTGGCCGCAAGCGAGAACTTGCGGGGCGCGGCGTCCTCGGGGAAGAGCCGCGGCCCGGACCCGCGGGTGAGCGGGTAGACGAACAGGTGAAGCCCGTCGATCAGGCCGTCGGCGAGCAGCGCCCGGACCAGCATGCCGCTGCCGCTCATGTAGATGTCGCCATCGACCTCGTCCTTGAGGCGGCGGATCGCGTCGGGGTCGTACGGACCGATGATCTCCGAGTTGCGCCACGTGCCCGTCGTGAGCGTCCCGGAGATGACGTACTTGGTGGTGTCGTTGAAGAACGGCGCCCCGGGATCGTCCTCGACGGTCCGCGTCGACCAGGCCGGCTCGAACATCTCGTAGGTCGTGCGGCCGAGCAGGATGCCGCGAGAGCGGTCGGTGACCGCGCCGATCGCCTCTCCCATCTTGGGATCGAAGCCGTATTCGAACGTCCACGTCGGCGCGTCGATCACGCCGTCGAGGCTCATGAACTCGTGTACGTGGATCTCTCCCACTGCTTCCTACCTCCGCGTCGATGTCCCGTACAGACCGCGCCCCCGCCGCGAAGTCATCGGTCGGTCGAGGGGCCCAGCTCCGGGGTGCCGTGGGGCGCGACGGTCGGGTTCGGCTCCTTGAGCTCGACGAAGATCGAGTGGCTGTCGGTCTCGCCGATGTTCTCGCCCGCGTGCTCCTGCGCGGCGATCCAGACCACCCGGCCGGCCTGCAGCTGCACGTCGGTCTCGCGGTCGCCGTGGATCAGGCGGCGCTCGAACGAGCCGAGGGCGTACATGACGCTGTCCGGGTGCCGGTGTGGCGACGTGCGATCGCCGGGCCGGTCCTTGTACTCGAGGACGCGGACGCGCTCGTTCTCGAAGATGACGGCGTACTTGTCGGGGTCGGTCTTCGTCGGGTCCAGGCTCATCCCGGGACCCTAGCCGCGTGAGGCGCGCAGCGCTGCGATCAGCCACTCCCAGGCGGGGACGATGGTGGGCACCCGCGGCCAGCCGTTGATGGTGGCCAGCAGCTGTCGTCCACCCACTGGAGAGTCAAGCCGCTCGGCGCGTTCCTTGATGCCGAGCAGCATCTTGCGTTCCATCACGAGCGAGCCGGGCTCCATCGGCAGCATCCCGATGCGCGCCGCCATGGTCGGAAGGCGGAAGCGGTTGCGGCTGATCAGCCGTGTGCAGCCGTCGCGCTCTTCGATCACGAACGTCCAGGCCCAGTTGCCGTCCTCGGAGCGCCAGGCGAGCACGTGCTCGGGGTCGACGAGCTCGACCCGCATGCGGTTCGTGCCGAGGCCGATCATGTCGCCGACCTGCGGGTGCTGGAACTCCGGGAGGACGCGATCGACGCTGTGCATGCCGAGGCCCAGCAGGTTCTCGATCCAGTCGTAGGTGTAGGCGCCGCCGCGCGGCGACGGTCCGATCTGCGCCAGCCACGGCCACACGGCCGCGGCCGGTGCGTCGATCCAGATCGCCCGCGTCGCGACGCCGTCAGCGTCCTCGAGCAGCTCGTCCCCGGGCAGCCGGGCCGTCGCCTCCGCATCGGTGGCGCCCCAGGTCAGGATCGGTCGGCGAAGCCGTGCGGAGTAGAGCCCGCCCAGCGCGGCCAGCACGAGGGCGGCGCGAAGCATCCTCATGCCCTCAGCTCCGATCGGGAAGGCCCGTCTCCGGCGCCCAGCCGAGCTGCTCGCGGACCCGCTTCGGCAGCGCGCTCACGACGAGGTCGTATGAGTCCTCGACCAGATCGCGGACGAGCTGGTCGGGGAGGCTGCCGTCGAGCGCGATCGTGTTCCAGTGACGCTTGTTGAGGTGATAGCCGGGGCGGATCGCGGGATAGGTCCGCCGCAGGTCGACGCCCAGCTCCGGCTCGCACTTCACGCTCACCGACAGCGGCGCGCGGTCGAGCGCGCTCAGCGCGAACATCTTGCCGGCGACCTTGAACACGGACGTCTCGAGGCCGAACGGGAAGTCCTCGATCGCCCCGCCGTGCTGCAGGCACCACGCACGCAGCTCGCTCGCGTCCATCCGCTGATCGTCTCATCTCGGCCTGCGCATCGGGACGGCGCCGGCCCGGGCCTAGCCGCCCGGGAGGATCACCGTCATCCCGTCCGGCGACGCGTCGCCCATCGCCGCCAGTGCGCCGGGCGCCTGATCGAGGCCGATCCGGCGCGTGATCAGCTGCGCCGGGCGCAGCCGGCCGGCCTCCACGAGCGCGAGCATCTCCGGGTAGGCATGGGCGGCCATCCCGTGCGAGCCCAGGAGCTGGAGCTCGCGGGCGATGACAAGGTCCATCGGCACACGCGGCGGCTCGGGCAGGAGGCCGATCTGCACGTGGCGCCCCCGCTTGCGCAGCCCGGCGATCGACGCCGCGCACGCCGCCTCGCTGCCGATCGCGTCGAGGCTGACGTGGGCGCCGCCGCCGGTGTGCTCGCGTATGTCGGCGCCCGCCGGGAGGGCGAGCTCGGCGCCGACCTCACGCGCCCGCGCAAGCGCCGGCTGGGACACGTCGACGGCGATCACGCGCGCCCCGGCCGCCGCCGCGATCATCACCGCCGAGAGCCCGACGCCGCCGCAGCCATGCACCGCGACCCATTCCCCGGCGCGGACGCGGCCGACCTGCAGGACCGCTCGGTACGCCGTTGCGAAGCGACAGCCCAGCGCCGCCGCCGCCTCGCTGTCCAGGCTGCTCGGGAGCGCGACCAGGTTCACGTCGGCCCAGTCGAGCGTCGTGAGCTCGGCGAACGAGCCCCAGTGGGTGAAGCCCGGCTGCGTCTGTCGGTCGCAGACCTGGTGGTTCCCGGCGGCGCACTGCGGGCAGCTTCCGCACGCGCAGACGAACGGGACGGTGACGCGATCGCCGGGGCGCCATCGCTCGACGTCAGCGCCCACGGCATCCACCACCCCCGCCAGCTCGTGGCCCGGCACATGCGGGAACCGCCGGATGTCCGGGTCGTGGCCCATCCATCCGTGCCAGTCGCTCCGGCACAGCCCGCTGGCCTCCACGCGCACGACCGCACCATGCGCCGCCGGGGCGGGATCGGGAACCGTCTCGACGGTCGGCGTCCGTCCGAAGGCCTCGTAGACGACCGCGCGCACGCGCCCAGCGTAACCCGATGAGCGATGACTTCCGGCGACCCGGCAGGTCGGGTATGCATGCGAGTCGATATCAACGGCGCCGAGCTGTGCGTCGACACGGTGGGCGATCCTGCCAACCCGGCCGTGTTGCTGATCATGGGCGGGGCTGCGTCGATGGACCGCTGGGAGGAGCCGTTCTGCGCCCGGCTGGCCGCGGCCGGCCGGTTCGTCATCCGCTACGACCACCGCGATACGGGCGGGTCGACGTGGTATCCGCCCGGAGAGCCGGCCTACACCGGCAACGATCTCGTCGCCGACGCGCTCGGGATCCTGGATCATCTCGGCGTCGACCGCGCGCACCTCGTCGGCCTCTCGCTGGGTGGCGGGATCGCGCAGCACATCGTGGTCGACCATCCCGAGCGCGTGCTCAGCATCACGCTCATGTCGACGAGCCCTGCGGGCACCGGAGGGCCGGAGCTGCCGCCCATGTCGGACGAGCTGCGCGCCGTCTTCGCCGGCGATGGGCAGCCGGCCGAGCCGGACTGGTCCGACCGTGAGGCGGCGATCGCGTTTCTGCTCGAGGCCGAGCGGCCGTACGCGGGCTCGCGCGGCATCGACGAGGAGCCGATGCGGCAGTTGCTCGAGCGCGTCTACGACCGTTCCGTCAGCCTGCCGAGCGCGAACAACCACTTCATGCTCGACGCCACCGAGATCCCGCGCGCGCGGCTGGCCGAGATCGCCGTCCCGGCCCTCGTGATCCATGGCCGTGACGACCCGCTCTTCCCGCTCGCCCACGGCGAGGCGCTCGCGCGCGAGATACCCGGCGCCGAGCTGCTGGTCGTCGACGGGCTCGGGCACGAGTTCCCGCAGTGGGCGTGGGACGACGTGCTCCCCGCCCTGATCGCGGTCACCGGCCGGCCCGCGGTGCACCACTAAGGGGCACACTGCCCGGGTGGACAACGCCCGCATCGCCGATCGCCTGGACGCGTTCGCGTCGCTGCTCGAGCTCGCCGAGGCGAACCCGTACACGGTCCGCGCGTACGGGCGCGCCGCCGAGCTGATCCGCTCGACGGCGGTGCCCGTGGCCGGGCTCGTGCGGTCGGGCCGCGTGCGTGAGCTGCGCGGGATCGGCCCGGGGATCGAAGCGCGGTTGAAGGAGCTGGTCGAGACGGGCGACATCGCCGAGCTGGCGGAGCTGGAGCGTGAGCTGTCGCCTGGGCTCGTCGGGCTCGGCCGCTACCTCGGGCTCGGGGCCAAGCGGGCCGTCGAGATCGCGCGGGCGCTCGAGGTCCGCACCCCGGAGGAGCTTCGCGAGGCGGCCGCGGCCGGCCGGCTGCGGTCGGTCCCGGGCATCGGGCCGAAGACGGAGGCGCTGCTGCTCGAGGGGCTCGCCCGCGAGGCCGAGCCGCGACCGCAGCGCGGCCTCCTGCTCAATCGCGCCCGGGAGCTCGTCGGAGGCATCGCGGCCGCCCTCGGTGGCGAGGTCGCCGGCGACGTGCGGCGCTGGTGCGACTCATGCGAGTGGCTGGCGGTCGTGTGCCCCGCACCGGATCCGTCTGCCGCGCTCGCGCGTTTCGCGGAGCTGCCGCAGATCGTCGCGGTGGTCGAGCGGGGCGAGCGGCGCGCGGTCGGGGTGACGGTCGAGGGCGTGCCGGTCGAGCTCGTCGCCGCCGAGCCGGAGCGGTTCGGAACCGCTCTCGTCCGGGCGACGGGTGCCTCCGCGTACGTGGCGGCGCTCGAGCCCTTGCCGGACGCGCCGGGCGAGACCGCGGTCTATGACGCGCTCGGCGTCCCCTGGTGCCCGCCGGAGCTGCGCGAGGAGCCGTTCCGAGGAGAGCCGCCGGCGCTGGTCGAGGTCGAGCAGATCCGCGGCGATCTGCACTCCCACACGACATGGTCGGACGGGCGGGCGAGCGTCGAGGAGATGGGCCGCGCCGCGCTCGGGCGCGGCTACGAGTACCTGGCGATCTGCGACCACACGCCGTCCGTCGGCGCGGTGCAGGGGCTGACGGCCGACGATGTCCGCCGGCAGGGTGAGGAGATCGCCGCGGCCAACGTCGTGCTGGCCCCGTTCCGCATCCTGCGGGGGATCGAGTGCGACATCCTGCCCGACGGGCGGCTCGATCTCCCCGACGACGTGCTCGCCGAGCTCGACTGGGTGCAGGCGAGCGTGCACGGCGGGCAGCGCATGCCGCGGCGGGAGATGACCAAGCGCGTCGAGGAGGCGCTCCGCAACCCGCACGTGAGCTGCCTCAGTCATCCGACGGGGCGGCTCATCAACCGCCGGCCGGAGAACGCCCTCGACCTCGAGCGCACCTATGCGGTCGCGCTCGAGGAGAGGATCGCGCTCGAGGTCAACGGCCTGCCCGACCGGCTCGACCTCAGCGGCGAGCACGTCCGCGAGGCGATCCGGGCCGGCCTGCAGATCGTCTGCTCGACCGACGCGCACTCGGTCCGCGGCCTCGGGAACATGACGCTCTCGGTCGAGACGGCGCGGCGCGGCTGGGCGACGCCGGCGGACGTCGTCAACACCCAGCCGCTCCCGTCGCTCCTGGACCGGCGCCGGGCGCGGTACGGCTAGCCGAACCTGCGGCCGGGCGCTGGCCGCCTCGCGCGCGTTCCTGCGAGGTAGGACTCTCTCCGTCGCACATAGTTGCAACGGCAACCACCCCGCTGAAGGAGCGACACATGGCCGTCGAAGACATCCTCGCCCCGGCCGCCGGCCGGCTGCTGCATCGGCCGGAGGGCACCGGCGACATGTACTGGGGTCCCGGGGACCTCTACCGGTTCCTGGTCACCGGCGCCGAGACCGGCGGGGCGTACTTCGCGATGGAGGCCGTCGTGCCGCCCGGTGGTGGACCGCCGCCGCACATCCACACGAACGAGGACGAGACGTTCTACGTGGTCGAGGGCCGGTGCTCGATCCGCCTCGGCGACGACTGGGTCACGGCGAGGACCGGGGACTTCGTGAACGTCCCTCGCGGCACCGTGCACTGCTTCCACAACGACGGCGCGGCGCCGATGCGCATGATCCTCACGTTCACCCCGGCCGGCATCGAGCACTTCTTCGAGGAGACCCTGCAGCGGGCACTCGACCCCACCCAGTCTCCGCCTGAGCCGCCGGAGGCCGTGGCCGCTCGCTACGCCGCGGCCGCGCCGCGGTATGGCATGCGCTTTCTGTCGGAGCGATCCTGACCAACCTTCGGAGCCGGGCGTTCGCCCGAGCGACCGCGCGCGGCCGGGTCAGGCGGCCACGAGGCCCGCAGCCGCGTGCTCGGCCAGGAAGGCCTCGACGACCGCGGGTGCGAACTGGGTTCCGGCGTGGCGCTGCAGCTCGGCGAGGGCGTCCTCGTCGGTCATCGCGCGACGGTACGGGCGGTCCGTGGTCATCGCGGAGAAGGCGTCGCAGATGAACACGATCTGGGAGCCGGGCGGGATCTCGTCCCCGGCGAGGGCGTCGGGGTAGCCGGCCCCGTCCCAGCGCTCGTGGCTCGAGCGGATCAGGCGGCCGACCCCGGCGAGCGCGGGCGCGGCCTGGACGATGCGCTCGCCGATCAGCGTGTGGCGGCGCATGTAGACCCACTCCTCCGCGTCCAAGGGCCCGGCCTTGCTCAGGATGTCGCGCGGGATGGCGATCTTGCCGACGTCGTGCAGCTCGGCCGCGGCGACGACCCGCTCGACGGCCTCGTCGTCGAGCCCCAGGCGGTGAGCGACGGCGCCGGCCAGGCCCGCGACGTCGCGGCCGTGCGATCCGAGCTCGGCGTCCCACTCGTCGAGCGCCCGGCGCAGCACGCCGGCGCTCTGCACGCGTGCCGACACGCGGCCGCTGTGCTTCTCGGCGTAGAGGCGGCGGTCCGCCAGGCGCAGGGTCTCGGAGATGTCGGCCCCCTCGCCAGGGAGCAGGGCGTGGCCGCAGGAGGCGCCGACCTTGAAGCCGTCGCCCTCCTCCGACAGCGCCTCGCGGCAGGCGAGGATCACCTCGGCGGGATCGCGCTCCGGCGCCCACGGCACCAGCACGCAGAACTCGTCGCCGCCCATGCGGTAGGTCTCGGAGCCGTCGACCGTGGCGGCGAGCCGCGCCCCGAGCCGGCACAGCAGCGCGTCGCCCGCCGGATGGCCGTAGGAGTCGTTGTAGTTCTTGAAGCCGTCGAGATCGAACAGCAGCAGCAGATGCGGCTCGACGTCGTCCTCGTCGGCCAGCACCGCTGCGGCGTCGCGCATCAACAGGAAGCGGTTGCCGAGTCCGGTCAGCGAGTCGGTTCGCGCCTGCCGGCGGGACGCGACGAGGTTGGCCTTGCTCTGGCTGTGGGTCATCGCGAAGCGCCAGACGACGGCGAGCATGGCGGCGGTGTCGAGCGCCAGCGCGAGGCCGTTCATCTCGGCCGAGTGGTTGAAGACGAGCAGCGCCAGGCCGGTGAGCGCCAGGCCGACGGGCACGGCGATGCTCGGCAGCTCGTCGCCGGTGCGCTCCCTGCGCCCGCGCGGCTGCCAGGCCGCGAGCCCGATGACGAGCGCGCCGATCGGCCACAGGATGTCGAGCGGGCCGCCCTCGACGTACGTGCCCTTGGCGACCGTGTAGACGTAGATGCCGTCGGCGACGGCGAAGACGAGCGTGCCGGTGGCGAACACGACCCACGTGAGGTCGAGCTTCCCGCGAGCGGCGGCGATGACGCCGAGTACCAGGCCTGCCAGCAGCATGTCGCCGATCGGGTACGCGAGGTTCGTGATGACGGCGGCTCGGTCACCTCCGGTGGACTCCTGCACCGCGTCGAACACGACGGCGGCGCTGAGCGCCGAGGCGGTCAGCACGGCGATCGCACCGTCGAGCCACAGCCGCGAGTCCAGCTGCGGCATGCGCGAGCGCACGAGCATCACGATCGCGACGTAGGCGGGCGGATAGAGCCCGAGCCAGAACGCGTCGGAGATCGACGGGAACGGCGGCTCCTCCATCCCGGCGAAGAGGAGCGACCAGGTCACGTTCCCGAGCGCGTACGAGGTGAGGCCGGCCGCCATCAGCGCCCAGGCGAGCCGCTCGCGCCGGACGACTGCGGCACGCGCGCCGCACAGCATCGCCGCGCCCACCATCACGAAGTCGTAGCTGACCTCCGAGGGGACGCTGAGCGGGTCGCCGAGCCACGGCGTGAAGAGGAACCCGGCCTGCACGACGAGGGCCGCGCCGAGGAGGCCGACGAGGACGCGCAGCGCCGTGGGCATGTTCTGCCAGGGGAGCATCGAGGTTCTGAAGGTCGTTATCGGCGCGAACGCGCCAAGCCAACAGCCCGCTCGGGCACACGGCGCAGCGCCACTGAGACGAGGCCGGCGAGGATGCAGGCGACGCCGGCGAGCTGCAGCGCACTGGGCTCCTCGCCCAGCAGCACGACGCCGAGCAGGACCGACCCGACGGGCTGGATCGTCAGCGTCACCGATGTCAGGGCGGCCGGGAGCCGCGGCAGCGAGGACGCGATCAGCAGCCAGCCGAGGACCTGCGAGGTGAGCGCGAGCAGGACGAGCCAGCCGTGGGCGGGCCAGCTCGGCACGAGGTCGGCGTCGCCGATCGTGACCCCCGCGATCACGGCGGCTGCCGCGGCGACCGCGGTCGTGTCGAACAGCGGGCCGGCCGTCCGGCGCAGGTCCGAGCCTGCTTGGCGCAGCACGAGCAGGAAGCCCGCGTAGGTGAGCCCGGTGAGGACGCCGAACATCACCCCGCGCGCCGGGTTGGCGCCGTAGGCGCCGGTCTCGAAGACGCCGGAGATGAGCAGCACGCCGCTGCACACGAGCGGGAGGGCGGCGAGGAGCCTCGCCTGGACGCGCTCGCCGAGGACGACCCAGGCGACGAACGGCACGACGACGACCTGCAGGTTGCCGAGCACGGTGGCGAGGCCGGCGCCGACGTCCTCGATCGCGTGGTGCCAGAAGATGAGGTCGGCAGCGAAGAAGATCCCGGCGGGGACGGCCAGCAGGCGGGCCCGGCGCTCGCGCGGGCCGTGGCGGCGATCCTCGAGCCAGGCGAGGACGCCGAGCACTGGCAGCGCATAGGCGCAGCGGAAGATGGCCGCCGTCGACGGCGACACGTCGGAGAGGTCGACCAGGATCGCCGAGAAGGCGATCGTGAGGGCACCTGCAACCGCGACGGCGCCCGGCCGCCGGGAGAGCGTGCGGGTCACCGGATCAGCTTGACACGGGGAGCCCGGCCAGCCCGGCCGTCCCGATGCGGGCGAAGCCGAGGCGGGAGTACAGGCGCGCGACGTCGTCGCCGCCGGCCGAGAGGAACACCACGTCCGCGCCGCCGCGCTTCGCGTCGTCCACAAGCGCCGCTGTGACGGCGCTGGCGAGCCCGCGGCCGCCGTGCGTCGGCAGCGTGGCGACGCCCACGACCTCGGTGACGTCGCCCACGGGCTGGTGGGTGCCCACGGCCACGACCCCCGACGCGTCCTCGGCCACGTAGGTGACGGTCAGCCCGGCCGCGAGCCGCCCGCGCACGGCCTCGAGCTCCGCCGCCAGGCGCCGCGCGGCGGCGGCGTCTCGCTCGGCAGGGCCCGCATCGTCCTTCCCGCCGAACGCGAGCTCGGCCACCGCCCGGGAGGCGGCGAGCTCGGGGTCGGCCGGGTCGAGCCGGCGGACGCGGGCATCGGCCGCGCGCGACTCGGCCGGGCGGTCGAGCGCCATCAGCGGGACCTCGAGCACGGACATGCCGGTGGCGCGCGCGGCAGGCCCGAGCGTCGGCGCGAGGTCGACCACCCACTCGAACGCCTCCGGCGCGCCCAGCTCCCACTGGCGCGAGCGCACCGCCCGCACGTCGTCCACGGTCACCGCTCCGTTCCCCGACGGCCGTGCGTAGTACGGCCACGGCACGCCCTCGGCGACGAACAGCCGCAGCGGCCCGTGCTCCTCCACACGGGCCGCGGTGCGCGGAACCGCGTCGCAGTACGCCTCGATCCGCTCTACGACGCCGATGAGCCCGCCGCGATCCGGCGCAGGTCGAGCGCCTCGTCGAGCGTGGCCTCGTCCACCCCGTGGTCGCGCGCGACCTCCCGCAGCGTGCGCCCGCTGGCCGCCGCGTCCTTGACGATCTCGGCCGCCTTGTCGTAGCCGATGTACGGGTTCAGGGCGGTGGCCACGGCGAGCGTGCCCTCGGCCGAGCGCTCGCAGCCCTCGAGGTTGGCCTCGATCCCCTCGACGCACTTCTCCGCAAACAGCTCGCTCGCGGTGCTCAGGATGTAAATCGACTGAAGCAAATTGCGAGCCATCAGCGGGATGCGGACATTGAGCTCGAACTGGCCCTGCAGGCCGCCGACGGTGATCGCCGTGTCGTTGCCGATCACCTGCGCGCTGACCTGGAGCACGACCTCCGGGAGCACCGGGTTGACCTTGCCGGGCATGATCGAGGAGCCCTTCTGAAGCTCGGGCAGGAAGATCTCGCCGATCCCGGCGCGCGGGCCGGAGCCCATCAGCGCGAGGTCGCCGGCGATCTTGGTCAGCGAGACCGCGATCACCTTCAGCGCGCCCGACAGCTCGACCAGCGCATCGCGGTTGCCCTGCGCCTCGAACGGGTCCTCGGGCGCGCGGATCTCGAGCCCGGTATCGGCCGTGAGCCGCTCGCGGACCTTCTGCGCGAAATCGCGATGGGTATTGAGGCCGGTGCCCGTGGCCGTGCCGCCGAGCGGGATCTGGGCGACGTGCGGGAGCGCCGCCTCCACCCGCGCGCGCCCCAGCCGCACCTGCGCGGCGTAGCCCGCGAACTCCTGCCCGAGCGTCACGGGCACCGCGTCCATCAGGTGCGTCCGGCCGGACTTGACGATGTCCTTGAATTCCTCGGCCTTTGCCGCGAAGGCCGCCTCGAGCCGCTCGAGCGCGGGCAGCAGCCGGTTGGTGGCCTCGTCGAGCGCGGCGAGATGGACGGCGCTCGGGAACACGTCGTTCGACGACTGACCCATGTTCACGTGGTCGTTCGCGTGCGCCCCCTCGCCCGCCAGCGTGGCGATCACCTCGTTGGCGTTCATGTTCGAGGACGTGCCCGAGCCGGTCTGGAAGACGTCGATCGGGAACTGCGCGTCGTGGCGGCCCTCTGCGATCTCGTCGCCCGCGGCGGCGATCCGCTCCGCCAGCCCTGCGTCGAGCAGCCCGAGCTCCGCGTTCACCCGCGCCGCCGCGCCCTTGATCCGCCCCAGCCAGCGCACCACCGCCACCGGCACCCGCTCGCCCGACACGGGGAAGTTCGACACCGCCTTGCGGGTCTCTGCGCCCCACAACTCGTCGGTCGTCTCAACGCTCATGGAAGCCTCTTTCGTCGCTCTGGCCGACAACGCTAGCGGGCAGTACGCCCGCCGGAGAGCTACGCGAGCTCGAGCCGGGCGCCGGGCCCCGGCTCGGGTGTCACGTCGTGCGGGTGCAGCGGCTCGCGGCAGTGGCCGCAGACGAGCACGGGGTCGGCCTCCTCGCCGCAGGTGTGGCGCAGGACGACCGGTGGGCCGGTGTCGCCGGCCAGGTGCTCGTCGCCCCAGCGCATGATCGCGATGACGGCCGGATAGAGGTCGCGGCCGGCCTGTGTGAGGCGGTACTCGAAGCGCTCGGGCTCCTCCTGGTAGCGGCGGCGCTCGAGGATGCCGGCGCGCACGAGCGACTGCAGCCGCGTGGAGAGGATGTTGCGGGCGATGCCGAGGTTGCGCTGCATGTCCGAGAAGCGGCGGACGCCGTAGAAGGCCTCGCGCATGATCAGCATCGTCCAGCGTTCCCCGAGGACCTCCATCGCCTTGCCGACGGAGCAGATGGGCGGACGCTCCAGCTCGTACATGTGAACCTGACGTTAGCGCGTCAGCCGCAGAACGCGGCCAGCTCTCTGGCCAGGCCGACGGGGTCGTCGTAGGCCATCAGGTAGCCCGTGCCCTCGAGCACGCGCAGCTGGGCGTCGGGGAGCAGGTCGAGCGCCTCCTCGGCGATCGACAGCGGGTGCATCGGGTCCTCGTCGGCCCACAGCAGGAGCGTGGGCACCTCGATCAGCCGGTACGCGTCGAGCAGGTCGACCTGCGCGCCGGTCGGCCAGCGCCGTGCGGCCCGCGCCCACGAGCGCGCGCGGTTCGGGTTGCCCGCCAGGCCGCCCAGCGCGTGGCGCACGAGGTCGCGTGCGGCCGGGTTGTTGCGCGCGGTCAGCCGCTCCCCCGCGGCAGGACGAAACGCCAGCTTGGCGCCGTGGGAGACCGCTCGGCCGAGCCCCGGCACCGCGCCCGCGCGAGCCGCCAGCCCGACGGCCCGCTCGAGCCGGTCGCGCTCGGGTCGGCGGTGGAGCGGGCTCGCCATCAGCACCAGCCGCCCGGGCATGAGCTGCCGGCTGGCGACCGCCTTGAGCAGGATCTGCGCCCCCACTTCGTGACCGCCCACGAGCGGCCGCGGGCCGCACGTCTCGCGCACGAAGCCGGCCATCACCTCGGCCAGCCAGTCCGGCGTGTACGGGTGACGCGGGCGGTCCTCTGAGTCGCCGTGCAGCGGCAGGTCGGGCAGCACGAGCCGGTAGCGATGCGCGAGCTCGTCCACCACGGGCTCCCACTCGCGATGGGAGAGGCCCTTGGAGTGCAGCAGCGCGAGCGGTCGGCCGGTACCCGCCTCGCGGTAGGCCACGCGCGCCCCGTCGGTGTGGTGGTAGAGGCGCAATTTCATCGCACGCCAAGGATGGCGTGCGTGGCCATCACGCGGCCGGCTGGACGAAGGCCCTGGCAACAATGTCCGAGTGTTGCGCCCCTTGGATCGCGAAGTGTTCGCGCTCGCGCTGCCCGCCCTGGGCGCGCTCGCCGCCGAGCCGTTGTACGTGCTCGTCGACACGGCGATCGTCGGCCACCTGGGCACCGTGCAGCTGGCGGCGCTGGCGATCGCGGCGACCGTGCTCTCGACCGCGTTCACGGTCTTCAACTTCCTCACCTACGGGACGACAGCCCAGGTCGCACGCCTGCACGGCGCCGGCCACGACCGCGAGGCGGCCGCGCTCGGCTCGCAGGCGCTGTGGCTGGCCATCGGGATCGGAGCGCTCCTGCTCGCGCTCACCGTCGCCGGGGCTCCCGCGGCCGTGCGCCTCATGGGCGGCGAGGACGAGGTGGCCGACGGGGCGACCACGTACCTGCAGATCGCGGCGCTCGGCGCGCCGTTCTTCATGCTGGCGGCCTCCGGCCAGGGCTTCCTGCGCGGCATGGGGGACCTGCGGACGCCGCTCGTGATCCTCGTCGCCGCCCACGCCGTCAACGTCGTGCTCGAGCTGCTGTTCGTCTACGGCTTCGGCTGGGGGCTGGCCGGCTCGGCATGGGGCACCGTGATCGCCCAGGCAGGGATGGGGCTGGCGTTCTTCGAGGTCCAGCGGCGGGCCGGGCTCGAGCCACCGCTGCTCGCGCGCATGCGCCCGCTGATCCGGATCGGCGCCGAGATCGCGGTGCGCACGAGCGCGCTGCTCGCCTCGTTCCTCGTCGCCTCGGCGGTGCTCGCGCGCGTCAGCTCGCCCGCGCTGGCTGCGCACCAGATCGCGTTCCAGCTGTTCGTCTTCCTCGCGCTCGTGCTCGATGCACTGGCGATCGCGGCGCAGGTGATGGTGGGGCGGGCGCTGGGGGCGGGCGACGCCGTGCTCGCCCGCGACGCCGCGACGCGCGTGATCCTGTGGTCGGCCGTCGTCGGGGCAGGCTTCGGAGCCGTCCTGCTCGGGCTCGCCGACGTCATCCCTCGCGCGTTCACGAGCGATGAGCGCGTGATCGATCAGGCGCACGAGATCTGGTGGCTGTTCGCCGCGCTGATGCCGCTCAACGGTGCGGTCTTCGCGCTCGACGGGATCCTCATCGGCGCGGGCGACACCCGCTTCCTCATGTGGGGGATGCTCGCCTCCTCCGCCGTCTACGTGCCGGTCGCGCTCCTCTCGCTCGACCAGGGCTGGGGGATCACCGGGGTCTGGTGGGGGCTGGCCGGGCTGATCGGCATGCGCGCGCTGACCTGCGGGCTGCGCTTCCTGGGCCGCCGGTGGGTTCTCACCGGCGCCCCCGCGTAGGGGGTGCCCAACGGGACATCGCTCTACACGGATGCCCCGTTGGGTCGGCCCCCAGATTGTTACCCTGCGCGACCCGGATGGTCCGTCGCACGCTCGCCCTCGCACTCGTCGTCGCTCTGCTCGCCCCCGCCTCCGCGCTCGGCCAGCAGAACCAGCAGCCCAACCAGGACCCGTTCCCGCCGCTTCCCCAGCCGCAGCCGACCGCCGTGCCGCCGCCGGAGGAGGACGACGGCTTCCTCGGGCTCGACCAGGAGATCAGCGGCAATGCGACGCTGTACATCGCCGGCGCGCTGCTCATCGCATTCCTCGCGATCGGGTGGTTCATCTCGCGCGACGCCCGCCGCGCGCTCCCGGCCGATCACCGTCCCGGCGCCCCCCGCCAGCGCGACGAGGGCCCGCACAAGCACAAGCGCCAGGCGAAGGCCAAGGCCCGCGCCCGGGGCAAGGCCCAGCGCACCTCCCGCCGCCGGAACCGCTAGAGCGCGCGGGCGTTCCCGGCCGGTGCAAGGAGCGCGACGAGTGGTTGCCGCCCCGACGAGAGCCCACGGGCAGCGACGACGGTGCCGGGCCTAAAGCGGCGGCGGCGCCTCCATGCCGTGGCGCCTCATGCCTTCCTCGATCACCGCAACCGTCGTCTCGACGACCTTCACGCGCGCGTAGCGCTTGGAGTCGGCCTCGACGAGGGTCCAGGGCGCGAAGTCGGTGCTCGTCTTGGCGAGCATGTCCTCGATCGCCTTCAGGTAGGCGGGTCGCTTCTTGCGGTTGCGCCAGTCCTCGTCCGTGAGCTTCCAGCTCTTGAGCGGGTCCTTCGCACGCGCGTCGAAGCGCTGCTTCTGCTCCTTCGACGAGATGTGGAGCCAGAACTTGACGAGCAGCATGCCCTCGTCGACGAGCATCCGCTCGAACTCGACGATCTCCGCGTACGCGCGCTGCCAGGCGTCGTTCTCGGCGAAGCCCTCGACACGCTCGACGAGCACGCGCCCGTACCACGAGCGGTCGAGCACGGCCATGCCGCCCCAGCCCGGCAGCGGCGGCCAGAAGCGCCACAGCCAGTGGTGGCGCTTCTCGTCGTAGGTCGGCGCGGCGAACTGCTTGACCCGCACGTGGCGGGGGTCGAGCGGCATGACGAGGCGCTTGATGGCCCCGCCCTTGCCCGACGCGTCCCAGCCCTCGAAGACCGTGCACAGCGGCGGGCCGATCTGCCCGTCGCCGATCAGGCCACCGAGCACGAGCCGCAGCTGCAGCAGCCGCCGCTGTGCCGCCTCGAGCCGCTCCGCCTCCTCCTCGCGGCTCAGCTTCAGCGACAGGTCCAGCTCATCCAGGCGTCCCACTGCCGGGGGATATCACCAGATTCCGCACCCTGAGGACCGCCAGGTCGCGCGGCACCACGTCGACAGGGGTCGCGAAGTCCTCGAACACGCCGCGGCCCCGGTAGTCGGCGAAGCGTACGACGCGGTCGCCCTCGAGGAAGACGAACTGCTCGCCGGTCGGGAAGTCGTCGCCGGTCCACTCGTACCCGAGTCGGGCAGAGATCGCCTCGCGCGGCGCGCCCCGGGCGACCACGAGCACGGTGTCCCAGTCGCCGGGCACGAGGCGGCCCAGGTCGACGCGGCCGCCACTCTCGGCCTCGGCCAGCGTGATCGCGCGCGTAAGGTTCTCCGACAGCGGGTTGTCCACCGCGATGTCGTCCTCGTCGCTGCCCAGGACGACGGCCAGCGAGAGCCCGCCGATGAGCAGCGCCAGGGCTGCTCCCACGGCGATCAGGGCGCGCATCATCGAGGTAACGTCGCACAGCTGTCCGAGCTAGCGAGGACGGGTGGGCGAAATAGACTCACCGGTCCCGTGACGCCGCTGCGCCCACTCCCCGCCAGGCCCGACTTCCCCAAGCTCGAGGAGGAGGTCCTCGAGCGCTGGCGCGAGCGCGACGTGTTCCGCGAGTCGGTGCGCCGCCGTGAGGGCGCCGAGCCGTACGTGTTCTACGAGGGCCCGCCGACGGCCAACGGTCGGCCGGGCTCCCACCACGTTCTCTCACGTGTGTTCAAGGACATCTTCCCTCGCTACCAGACGATGCGCGGCCGCTACGTCGAGCGCAAGGGCGGCTGGGACTGCCACGGCCTGCCCGTGGAGATCGCGGTCGAGCAGAAGCTCGGCTTCACCTCGAAGGCCGACATCGAGCGCTTCGGCATCGCGGAGTTCAACGCCGAGTGCCGTGAATCGGTCTTCGAGTTCCTCGAGGACTGGAACCGGCTCACCGAGCGGATCGGCTACTGGGTCGACCTCGACGACGCCTACCGCACGCTCGACCCGACGTACATCGAGTCCGTGTGGTGGGCGCTGAAGACGATGTGGGACCGCGACCTGCTCTACGAGGGGTACAAGGTCGTGCCCTACTGCGCGCGCGACGGCACCGCGCTCTCCTCGCACGAGGTCGCCCAGGGCTACAAGGACGTCGAGGACCCCAGCGTCTACGTGCGCTTCCCGGTCACCCGACCGGCCGGCGTTCTGCGCGAGGGCGACAACGTGCTGGCGTGGACGACCACGCCGTGGACGCTGCTGTCGAACGCCGCGCTCGCGGTCTCCCCGGAGCTCGCCTACGTGCGCACGCAGGACGGCCACGTGCTGGCCGAGGCGCGCGCCGAGGCCGTGCTCGGCGACGACGTGAGGATCACCGATCGCTTCCACGGGCGCGACATGCTCGGCGCGGGCTACGAGCCCGCATTCCCGTTCATCGCCACCGAGGAGTTCGGCCCCAAGGGCCACACGCTCGTGCCGGGCGACTTCGTGAGCGCCGAGGACGGCACGGGCGTCGTGCACACGTCGATCTCGTTCGGCGAGGACGACTTCCGGATCGGGCTCGAGCAGGGCATCCCCGTCGTCAACCCGGTGCGGCTCGACGGCACCTTCGAGGAGCGCATGGGCCCCTTCGCGGGCCGTTGGGTGAAGGATGCGGACCCGGACATCGTCGAGGCGCTGCGGGAGAGCGGCCGGCTGCTGCGGGCCGAGCGCTTCCTGCACTCCTACCCGCACTGCTGGCGCTGCGGGACGCCGCTGCTCTACTACGCCAAGCCGTCCTGGTACATCCGCACCTCGACGCTGCGCGACCGCCTCCTCGCCGCCAACGAGACGATCGACTGGCACCCCGAGCACATCAAGCACGGGCGCTTCGGCAAGTGGCTCGAGAACAACGTCGACTGGGCGATCTCGCGCGAGCGCTACTGGGGCACGCCGCTCCCGGTGTGGCGCAACGACGCCGGCGAGACTGTCGCGATCGGCTCGCTCGACGAGCTCGAGAAGCTCAGCGGCGTGCGGCTCGAGGACCCGCACCGGCCGTTCGTCGACGAGGTCGAGATCCCGTCGCCGACCGGCGGCGAGCCGCTGCGCCGCGTGCCCGAGGTGATCGACGTGTGGTTCGACTCGGGGGCGATGCCGTTCGCGCAGTGGCACGCGCCACACGAGAACGAGGAGCACTTCCGCGAGCGCTTCCCGGCCGACTACATCTGCGAGGCGATCGACCAGACGCGCGGCTGGTTCTACTCGCTGCTCGCCGTCTCCACATTGCTGTTCGACCAGGCGCCGTACCGCACGTGCCTGTGCCTCGGCCACATCGCCGACGCCGAGGGCAAGAAGATGTCCAAGTCGCTCGGCAACATCGTCGTGCCGTGGGAGGTGATCGACCGCCACGGGGCGGACGCCTTCCGCTGGTACTACCTCACCTCCAAGCAGCCGTGGGACGGCTATCTGTTCTCCGTCGACACGGTCGGCGAGTCCGTGCGCCAGTTCCTGCTGCAGCTGTGGAACACGTACTCGTTCCTCGTCCTCTACGCCAACGTCAACGAGGTCGCCGAGTGGGGCGAGCCCGCCAACGAGCTCGACCGCTGGGCGCTCTCCCGGCTGCACGCGACCACCGAGGTGGTCCGCGACCGGCTCGACCACTACGACGCCACGCGCGCCGGCCAGGCGATCGCCACGTTCGTCGACGAGCTCTCGAACTGGTACGTGCGCCGCTCCCGCGCGCGCTTCTGGGACGGCGACCCGGCTGCCTTCGGCACGCTGCGCACGTGCCTCGTCGGCGTCGCGCATCTGCTCGCGCCGTTCTGCCCGTTCGTGGCGGACGAGATCTACGACAACCTCGACGGCGCCGAGCCGAGCGTGCACCTATGCGACTTCCCGGAGGTCGGTGCGCGCGACGTCGAGCTCGAGGCCGCGATGGGGGTGGTGCGGGAGACCGTGCGGCTCGGGCTCGCCGCGCGTGGCCAGGCCAAGCTCGGCGTGCGGCAGCCGCTGCGCGCCGCCGTCGTGGTGGCGGCCGGCGGCGAGCGGGCAGCGATCGAGCGGCTCGAGGACATCGTGCGCGCTGAGCTCAACGTCAAGCAGCTGCGCTACGTGTCACAGGCCGACGAGCTCGGCGCCGTCGACATCAAGCCCAACTACCGCGCGCTCGGGCCGCGCTTCGGCAGGCACATGCCGCAGGTCGCCGCCGCCGTCGCGGCGCTCGACCCGGCCCGCGTGGCCGAGGCCATGCGCAGCGACCGTGCGGTCGGGATCAGCGTCGACGGGCACGACCACGAGCTGGGGCCGGACGATCTGCTGCTCGCGATCAGCCCGCTCGAGGGCTATCAGCTCGAGCGCGAGGGCTCGCACGCGGTGGCGCTCGAGCTCGAGCTCGACGACGACCTGCTCCGCGAGGGGCTCGCCCGCGAGATCGTCCACGCGGTCCAGAACGCGCGCAAGACCGCCGGGCTCGAGGTCGCCGACCGGATCGAGCTCACGCTCGGGGGCGACGAGGAGCTGCTGGCCGCGGCGCGCGCATTCGAGCCGCACCTGGCGGGGGAGACGCTCGCCGTGCGCGTGAGCTACGACGGCGCGGCGGGCGAGGAGGCGACCGTCAGGGGCCGCCACCTGCACATCGGCGTGCGCCGCGCTTGAGAAGCGGGCTCAGAAGTCGCTGCCCGGCCGCTCCGCTTCGTCCAAGACGACAGGCGCCAGCGAGGCAACGTGCGCTCGGGCCAGCCGCGTCAGCCCGCTCGAGCTGGCTAGGCGAGCGCGGGCTCGAGCTCGGCTTCGAGGCGCTTGCGGGGCTTCTGGCCCTGAATGCGCGTCGCCTCGACGCCGGCGCGGAAGAGGACCATGGTCGGGATCGCCATGATCCCGTAGGTCATCGGCGTCTGCATGTTCTCGTCGATGTTGAGCTTGACGATCCGCAGGTCGTCGCGCTCGGCGGCGATCTCCTCGAGGATGGGGGCGATCACGCGGCAGGGCCCGCACCAGGGAGCCCAGAAGTCGACGAGCACGGGGGTCTCTGATTCGAGGACCTCGGCTTGGAAGTTCGTGTCGGTGACGTGCGTGATGCTGCCGGCCATCAGGTTTCAGGGCTCCTCTCGAAGAAACTTACGCTTCAGAAAGTATAGCCATGAGATCGGGCGTTACATACGTCTCGATCAGCGCCGCGGCGACGAGCATGGGCACGGCCAGCGCCACGGTCACGAACGTGGCGGCGAGCAGCTCCTCCCAGGCCTCGCGGCGAGCGGCGAGCGTCCAGGCCGCGAGAGGGAGGAACAGCGCCGTCAGCTCCAGCAGCGCGTGCGGGAGCAGCCCGGCGAGCAGCACGATCGGTGACAGTCCGAGCCGCGCAGCGACGTCGGAGGCCGCGTGACCGAGCGCGTATGCCTGGGTCGCGAGCGAGAACAGCGTCGCCGCGACCACGAAGCCGACCGCGAGCGCCCCGGCGCGCTCGTGGACCCGCCGCCACAGGCCGGTGTAGCCCTCGGCCGCCACGGGCAGCGAGGAGCGGGCCATGAAGCCGGCCACGCAGGCCAGCGCGTGCAGGGCGAGCACGAGCCCGTTGCGGTAGAGCAGGAACGCGACGTCGCCGAGCTCGGCCGGCCGCGTCAGACCCGGCAGCGCGAAGCCGGTGGGATCCGGCGTCGCGAACTCCGCCACCGCCCAGATCGCCGTCAGCAGCGCGACGGTGACCGCGAGCGAGCCGAGCGCCCACGGGGCGAGCACTGCCAGCGGGGCCCGCCGCCAGCGAGCCAGGGTCACGCGCGTGTCATGCCAGCCCTGGACGACAGCGAGCTGTTCGGCCTTCATGCCTCAGGTATTCGGCATCCACCGGGCGAACCGTAAGGCCGGAACCAGCCAGGCGGCCTCGAGCGCGATCCGGGCCGACATCTTCGAGCGCCCGTGCTCCCGGCCGCGGAAGACGACGTGGGCCTCGGGAACGGCGGCGAGCACGCCCAGGACGACGGGCTCGAGGGTGGCAGCCTCGTCGTAGGTGGGCAGGATGACCCAGACGGGCGCGGACACGAGAGGTCCGTAGCCTACGGAATCCGTGGCCGACCTCACCAACGCCCAGATCGCCGCCGCCTTCGAGGAGCTGGCGGACCTGTACGAGCTCGACGGCGTCGTCCAGTACCGCGTGATCGCGTACCGCAACGCCGCCCGCACGGTGCGCGACTCGTCCGTCTCCGTCGCGCAGCTGGCGCGCGAGGGCCGCGTGACCGAGCTGTCCGGGATCGGCAAGACGCTCGAGGAGAAGCTGATCGCGCTGGACCAGACGGGCGACATACCGGCCGCCCAGAAGCTGCGCGCGCGGATCCCCGTCGGCCTCGTGTCGGTCATGCACCTGCCGGGCTTCGGCGCCAAGCGCGCGAAGCGGGTGTACGACGAGCTGGGGGTCGACTCGCTCGACGCCCTGCGCGCCGCGGCCGAGGACGGGCGGATCCGCGGCCTGCGCGGGTTCGGCGCCAAGGTCGAGGAGAACCTCAAGCGCGTGCTGGCCGAGCACGACGAGGACGGGCCGGCGCCGCGCATCCTGCTCTCGCGGGCGCTCACCGTCGCCGACCAGGTCGTGGGCGCGCTGCGCGCGCACCCGGCCGCCGAGCGGATCGAGGTCGCCGGGTCGCTGCGGCGGCTGGCCGACTCGGTGAAGGACATCGACATCATCGCCACGGCCACCGACCCGGCGGCGCTGTCCGGCTCGCTGAGCGAGCTGCCGATCGTCGAAGCGGTCCAGAACGCGGGCGACGCGGGCGCGCGCGTCAGCACCCACTCGGGTATGAAGATCGACCTCAAGGTCGTCGAGCCCGACCAGTTCGGCAACGTCCTCCAGCACTTCACGGGCTCCAAGGCCCACAACGTGTCCCTGCGCGAGGCGGCCGTGCGGCGCGGCCTACACGTCTCCGAGTACGGGATCCTCGACGACTCGACCGGCGAGACGCTGCGGTGCGCGACTGAGGAGGAGGTGTACGAGGCGCTCGGGCTGCCGTGGATCCCGCCCGAGCTGCGGGAGGGGCGCGGCGAGCTGGAGGCCGCCGCGGCCGGCACTCTCCCCGAGCTGATCGAGCTCGCCGACCTGCGCGGCGACCTGCATTGCCACACGACGACCTCGGACGGGCGCCAGACGGCCGAGGAGATGGCGGTGGCGGCCCGCGACCGCGGCATGGAGTATCTGGCCATCACCGACCACTCGGCCTCGCACGGGTTCGGCGACCACGTCACGCCCGACGAGCTGCGCGCGCGGATCGAGGAGATCCGCGGCTTGAACGAGCGGCTCGACGGGATCGAGCTGCTGATCGGCACCGAGTCGAACATCCTCACCGACGGCTCGCCCGACTACCCGGACGATCTGCTGGCCGAGCTCGACTGGGTCATCGCCTCGGTGCACACCTCGTTCGCGATGGGCCGTAAGGAGATGACCGACCGGGTTGTCGCGGCGATCGAGCACCCGCACATCGACGCGATCGGCCACCCCACCGGCCGCAAGATCGAGACGCGGCCGCCCTACGAGATCGACATGGAGCGCGTGATCGAGGCGGCGGCTCGCACGGGGACCATGATCGAGATCAACGCCGCCCCCGACCGGCGCGACATGAACGAGATCCACGCCCGCGAGGCGGCACGCGCCGGCGTGCGCGTGCTCGTCAACTCGGACGCTCACTCGGCGCGCAACTTCGAGCTGCTGCGCTACGGGATCGCGACGGCGCGGCGGGGCTGGCTCACCGCCGCCGACGTCGCCAACACCCGGCCGTGGGCCGAGTTCGCCCCGTTGCGCAAACGCGCCTAGGGGTGCCCCGACGGGACATCGCTCCACACGGAATGGCCCGTTGGGCGGGCCCCCCACGCTCTCCTAAGAGGCCAGGAACGCGCCGCCGAAGCCCGGTGTGCGGACGAGGCGGATCGGCTGCACCGGCGAGGTCTTGTCGACGTAGAACCGTGCGCCGTCGCGCTCCTCGATGGCCTGCACAGCGGCGTGCTGCCGGCGCCACGCGAGCGCCCAGATCAGGGCGCCGCCGGCCGCGACGGCGGCCACGGGCGGGCGGGCGATCCCCGCGCCGGCGGACACGGCGGTGAACAGCAGCAGCGGCCACAGCCGGTTCACGAGTGTCAGGCCCGGGCGCAGCTCCGGCAGCGTCGTCTGCGTGCGCGCGGTGGCCAGCAGCCTCGCGATCGGCGGCGAGGTCTCCGCACGGCGGCCCAGCCACGCGCCGATCACGATCGAGCCCGCCCACCAGACGGCGCTGAACACGAACAGCGTGCGATCGGGCTCGCGCGAGAGGCCGATCACCGTGACGGCGGCGAGCAGGGTGGCCGAGCCGGCACTCAGGAGCACCGTCGCCTTGAGGAAGTCCCCGAAGCGCACTTGGTCAGTCGAGCAGCGCCTGGAGGAGCTCGCGGACGCCGTCGGTGCCGTCGACCAGCACGTCGGCCTCCTTGGCGAGCTCGGTAGGGCCCTCGTCCGAGCGCACGCCGACGCGCACGGCGGCGCCCAGCCGGCCGCTCTCGACCAGCTCGGTGAGCCCGCGGAAGGCGTCGAGGTCCGTCGTGTCGTCGCCGACGTAGAGCGCGGCCGCGAGCTGCTTGTCGCGCAGCAGGGAGACGATCCCCGCGCCCTTGTCGATCCGCACGGGCGGGCGGATCTCGAGCACCTTGCGGCCCCAGTGGACGGTGAAGCCGGCCTGCTCGGCACGCCGCGCGACGTCCTCGACGGCAGCCTGGGCCTCCTCCTCGTCCGGCACGCCGCGCCAGTGCAGGGCGGCGATCGCCTCTTTGTCCTCGAGCCGCACCCGCAGCTTGCGCAGGGGCTCGTCGAACGCGTCCTCGGTGAAGTTCTGCACGCGCCGCGTCCAGGCCTGGAGCTCGCGGTCGAGCTGCGGCGCCGTCGAGCCGGGCAACAGGATCTCGGACCCATGCGAGCCGAGGTAGGCGATCGAGCCGAGCGAGACGATCCGCCGGGCGTCCGACGCTCGCCGACCCGACACGCAGGCGACGACGCCGTAGCGGCGGGCCACCTCGATCAGCGGCCGGCGCGTGGTCTCGGGCATGTGCGCGTCGTCCGGGTGCTGGACGATCGGGGCGAGCACTCCGTCCACGTCGAGCAGGACCCCCGAGCGCGCAGGCTCGGCCTTGAGCGGGCGGAGGAGCTCGTCGAGGGTTCCCGTGGGCACCCGGACTAGTATGGCGCCCGATGCCCCAGAGCCCGGTGAGCGGCGACGGCTGGGCGATCTCCTCGCTCGACGACCTCGGCGAGGGCCCCGGGTTCAGAAAGGTGCGGGCGCCGCTCGGCGTCACCGAGTTCGGCGTCAACGCGGTCGTGCTCCCCCCGGGCTATACGAGTCGCCGCCACTTCCACGAGCGCCAGCAGGAGCTGTATCTCGTGCTGAGCGGGGAGGTCGAGATCGAGCTCGGCGACGAGCGGCACGTGCTCGGGCCGGGCGGGCTGGCCCGCGTCGACGCCCCGACCGTGCGCTCGCTGCGCAACACCTCGGACACCGACGAGGCCGTCTACTTCTGCGTGGGTGGCGAGGGCGGCTACGTGGGGCGCGACGGGAAAGCCCCTTAGCGGGACCCGGCCTTCAGCAGGTCGCGGATCTCGCCGAGCAGCACGACGTCTTCGGGCACGGCCTCCGGCTCGGGCTCGAGGTCCGCCTTGCGGCGCGCCATCAGCGCGTTGACGGGCTTGACGACGAGGAAGAAGACCGCGGCGCCGATGATCAGGAACGAGATGATCGCGTTGATGAACTCGCCGTAGCGGAACGCCGACCGGTTGACCGTGAAGGTGAGTCCGGCGAAGTCCGGCTCACCGCCGACCGCGGCGACCAGTGGGGTCAGCAGGTCCTCGACGAACGACGTGATCACGGCCCCGAACGCCGCGCCGAGGATCACCGCCACCGCGAGGTCCACGACGTTGCCACGCAGCAGGAACTCGCGGAACTCCTTGATCATCCGAGCCTCCCTGATGGTTGCTTCGCTGACCCTCCGAGCGTGGTTGATACCAGCTACACGCCCGGATTCGACTATTCGGGCGCAGTGGCGGGCATCCCGGGGGTATGGCTTCCCCGCACACCGCTCCGGAATCGCCGACCGACCTCCCGAAGCGCTCCTGGCTCGGGACGCTCAAGCGCACCGTAGGCGGCTTCCGCGACGACAACATCACGGACTGGGCTGCTGCCCTGACCTACTACGCCGTCCTGTCGATCTTCCCCGCCCTGATCGCGATGATGTCGATCCTCGGGCTGGTGGTCGACCAGGCCACGATCACCCGCGTGATCACCGACACCGTGACTCAGATCGGACCGCGATCGGCGGTCGACACGTTCACGACGCCGCTCGAGCAGATCTCGGAGAACCGGTCGACGGCGCTGTTCGGCCTGATCGTCGGTATCGCCCTGGCGCTCTGGACGGCCTCGAACTATGTGGGCGCGTTCATGCGAGCCTCGAACGCGGTCTACGACCGCGAGGAGGGCCGCCCGTTCTGGAAGCTCAAGCCGCTGCAGCTGGTCGTCACGCTCGTGATCGTGCTGCTCGCGGCGCTCGTCGTGGTGGCGCTCATCGTCTCCGGTCCCGTGGCCGAGGCGATCGGCAGCGCGATCGGTGTCGGCGACGCTGCCGTCACGGTGTGGGACATCGCCAAGTGGCCCGTGATGTTGGTCGTGGTCATGCTCATGCTGGCGATCCTCTACTGGGCGGCTCCCAACGCGAAGCCGGCCGGGTTCCGGTGGATCTCGCCCGGCAGCGTGGTGGCCGTCCTCGTGTGGATCGTCGCCTCGGCGGGCTTCGCGTTCTACGCGGCCAACTTCGGCTCGTACGGCGCCACGTACGGCGCGCTCGGCGGCGTGATCGTGTTCCTCGTGTGGCTGTGGATCACGAACATCGCAGTCTTGCTCGGCGCGGAGCTCAACTCGGAGACCGAGCGCAGCCGCGAGATCGAGGCCGGCGTTCCGGGGGCCGAGAAGGAGATCAAGGCGCCCTACCGGGACGCGCCCAAGGACGAGCGCGAGCCGGCCACGCGCGCGTAGCGCTCAAGCCCGCACCCGTGCCCGGCCGATGAACGCCGGGCATGTCGCGCGCCGCGCTCATCATCCTCGCGGTCTGCGTGGCCCTGGCCCTCGGCCTGCACAAGCGGCAGGCCGAGGCGGCCGGCAACCGGGTGAGCGATGAGCAGCGCGCCGCCACGCTGCGCTTCGCGCCCACCGTCACGGCCGAGGATCGAGCCTGGATCCTCGCCGCCGTGGCCGCGGCGCGACCCGAGGCGAGGCGGCTGATCGACGAGGTCGACGGGCTGATCGAGGTGCGCACCAACCTGGCGTCGGCGCAGGCGATCGGGATGGCCGAGATGAGCGGCGACCAGGCCACCGTCAGCCTCGACGGGCGCCTGCTGAACGGCGAGCGCGCGATCGACCGCGGGGTCGTCGTGCTGCACGAGCTCGGGCACGTGATCGACTTCGTGCTCGTCGACGACGAGGTCAGGCAGCGGATGGACGCGGCGATCCCGCGGCTCGGCACGCCGGCCGTGGAGGAGCGGTTCGCGGAGACGTTCGCCAAGTGGGCGCTGGGCGGCCGCGTGTCGATCGCCGGCGACGGCTACGGCATCCCCAACCCGCCGTCGATCGAGGACTGGGGCGCGCCCCTCTCCCGCCTGGCGATCGAGCTCGACCTGGAGGGTTAGTCAGCGGCGCCGCTGCTCTTCGGCCGGGCGCAGGAGCGTGCGAGCGCCGGCCACCGGGCCGAGCACGGCGAGCAGCCACAGCCATGAGGTGCCCCACGGATCGAGCACGTCCTCGCCGGCGGCGATGACGATCGCGAGCGACAGCGCCGGGTAGGCGAGTAGCGGCAGCGCCCACTTGGAGATCCCCGCGCGGCGGGCGCCGATCACGACGCCGAGGTAGCCGGCGATCCCGACCCACAAGCCGCCGTTGTCGTTGACGATCGCCCGCTCGAGCAGCAGCGCAGCCCATGCGACGGCGAGCGCGAGCCACACCCACGTGGCCAGGTCGCCACGCCAGACGAGGATCGCTACCGCGGCGACCGTCGCCACGATCAGCAGCCCGAAGGCGGTGCCGGCCAGCGCGACGGCCGCGAGCCAGGCGAGCCCGGCCGCCACGGTTCCGATCAGGCCGCCGCGAAGCGCGGCGGCCACCGTCCGCGCAGCACGCTCGCGGCGCGAGGGGGCGGCCGGCGGCGTCGTGCGAAGCGCGGTCATGGCTCCCCTTCAAGGTATCGGGTCAGGGGGCCCGGCTCACGCGGATATCGGGATCAGCGCGCGGTGGTGCGGTACGGCGCCGCGTGGCGGCGCCAGCGGTCGCGCTCAGGGGTGAGCTCGGGCTGCCAGGGCTTCACGCGGTCGGCCCAGTGGACGAGGCCGGGGCCGCGCAGCGGGCTGCGGGTCGGGACGACCGCCCAGTCGGGCGGGACGCTGGCACGGTCGGGCCCGACGAGGTAGTGCAGCGCCTCGACGTCGCCGAGCCCGAACTCCTCGACGAGCGGGAGCGCCTCGCGGCTGAAGCCCTCCTCTCGCATGCGAGCGAGGTCGAGCACCAGTACGTCGGTCGTGAACGCGTCGAAGTCGAACGCGTGGCGGGCGTGTGCCGTGCGCCGCAGAGAGGAGGCGGCCTCGGTCCGGAACGAGAGCCGCGCGGCCGCCTGGTGGATCACCCCGAAGCCGCTCACGGCCGAGCCGGGGCGGTCGGGGGCGGCGAGCACGCGGCCCTCGAGATCGAGCTCGGCCAGCGCGGCGACGTCGGCGGTGGCGACCGAGGGCAGCGGAAGCACGACCGCGCGCTCCACGTCGGGCAGCAGGTCGGCGAGCAGGAGCCGGACCATCGCGCGGGGCCGCGGCGGGGTGCCCTGCGGCGTGCGCAGGTCGGCCGCGAGCCCGCCGACGGGGACCCAGCGGTAGCCGATCTGCGGGAAGCGCTCCCCGAGGCGCCGCTTCATCGCGTTCGTGCCCGGCAGCGCGAGCACCGAGACGTCGAGCGGGCGGGAGGTGTGCTCGAGGAGCGAGCCGATCAGCGCCGAGAGGCTGAGCCCGCCGCCGCGCGAGAGGATGACCGCCACCTGCACCGGCTCGCCGGCCGCCGGGTCGGGCACCTCGCGGCGAACGGTCTGGGCGACCGCCTGGGCCACCTGGCCGTCGATGTCGGCGGCCACCGGCGGCAGCCGGATCTCGCTCCGGCGCCGCTCCTCGGCGAACGCGACGTCGGCCGCGGTGATCTCCCGCCACAGCGCATAGACCTCGTCCTCCGGGCGCCCGCCGAGGATCGCCGCGAACACCTGGCCGAGCTTGTCGACGAGGCCTTCGCGGATGCCGTCGAAGGCGGCGTCGGAGATGTCGATCAGCCCGTCGAAGCGCACGTCGGCGCGGTTCTTGGGCCGGAAGTCGACGTTCATGCCGAGCGACCGCGTCGGCAGGTAGCAGTGCAGGCGCGAGGTGACGATGCCGCGGTGGCGGCGGCGGTAGGTCTCGAGCAGCTCGAGCCCCTCGTAGATGTTGGCCACGAACGAGCGGCGGCGGACCTCGCCGTCGCTGTGCCGGTACGTGACCGCCCCGTCGGGCACCTGTCCCAGGGCGTCGACGTAAGCGACCGGCGCGTCGCTCGCGGGCTGGTCGGCGATGTCGGGGAAGACCGTGTTGATGGTCGTCGTCAGGCAGCCCGAGAAGAACGCCGGCACGCCGATCGAGAGCAGCAGGTACACGGTCGTCCAGTCACGGCAGCCGACCGGTCCGTAGCGCTTGAGGTACGCGACCGCCTCGGGCGTGAGCAGCTCGCGCTTGTTGCAGTGGAACGACACGAAGACCGGGCGCAGGTTCTCGTGCAGCGGGAAGCCGTGGCGCATCTTGAACAGCGCGTGCATGAACCAGCCGAAGCACAGCACCCACGTCCCCTCGGGGATCGCCTCATACATCGACGCGTCGCGATGCACCGTACGGACCTCGAGGTCGGCGTCGACGTCGGTGCGCTGCAGCTCCGGGCGCGTGCGGCCCTGGAGCTGGCGCAGCAGGTCGACGAGGTCCTCGCGCCCGTGTAGGCGGACGTTCTGGTGGCGGACGAGGTGCCCGAGCGCGGCGATCGTCTGGATGTGGTCGCCGATGTTGGCCGAGGCCTTGCGGGCCGACGGGTGCCCGTAGTCCATGATCGCGAACACCGGACGGTCGCCGGCCGGGCGCGGCGCGGTCGGCGAGTTGGCGGAGGCGGCCACCCAGGGCCTGAGCCAGTCCCGGTGCATCTCGGCCTGCGGCCAGCCGCCGCGCCCCTCGCGGACGTGGCGGTCGAAGATCGCGAACACGTCGCGGGCCAGCTCCTCGGCCCCGAAGCCGTAGACCGGGGCGAGGATCTCGAACCAGCGCCGGGCGCGCACCTGCGGCGGGTCGTCGGCGACCAGGCGCCGGATCTCGGCGAGCGTCTCGTCCGGCGCGACGGCGAGCCCGGCGCGCACGTACTCAGCGGCCGCGTGTGACGCCCACGCGTCGCGCGGCACCTGGCGCAGGTTCTCCCAGGCCAGCTCCGGGTAGCCGCGCCGGAACGCCGCCATGCCGCCCGCGAGGTGGCCGAGCGTCTCCGTCTCGGGCCGGCGCTGGAGCGACTCGGCGAGCGACTGGACGGTGTCGTACTCCTCGGCGCTGAGCAGCGCGCGCACCTGGTTGAGGACGGCCTGCTCGACGCTGTGCCCGCGCGCGAGCGCGCGCACGAGTGCCTCGCGGTCGGGGCCCGTGTCGACCGGCTCCGGGGCGGCGGCGGGGGCCGCGCCGTTGGCGTCGGGCTCGCGCGCGGCCAGCACCGCGCGGCGGACGACGTTCGGCAGATCGCGGCGGACCCGGCGGTAGCGCCAGGCGAGTCGGCGGGCGGCACTCGGCATGACGGTCAGGGCTCGCGGATGACGTGCAGCTTGGCCTTGTGCTCGAGCCGGTAGCCCGGGCGGTCCTCGAAGTACTCGTCGACCGCCATCCGGCAGCCGGACCAGTGGTCGTAGTCGTCGAGGACGATCCGGCCGCCCGGGGTGAGCAGCGGCGCGATCCGCTGCAGGCAGGTCATGGTCGACTCGTACCAGTCGCCGTCGAGGTGGGCGAAGGCGACCGGCTCGTCGAGGTCGATGGTGTCCTCGAACAGGCCCTGGACCAGCTCCACGTTGTGCTCGTCGACCGGGACGCCGAGGCGCCCGAAGGACTCCTTGACCTCCTCGTAGAGGTCGTCGCGGTAGCCGTAGTACGTGTCGCCGCCGACGCCCTTCGCCTCGCCGCCGGTGATCTTCTCGTAACGGCGGTGCACGTCCGCCCCGTCGTGCTCGGACGGCGCCGGGATCATCCCGAAGACGTCGTAGACCTTCATCGGCCGCCCGCGCGCCTTGGCGGCGGCCATGACGATCGCCGAGCCGCCGCGGGCCGTGCCGGCCTCGACGATCAGGCCGGGCAGCTCGTTGACGTCCGCGTCGGCGACGACCGTCGCCAGCTCCCGCAGGTCGTTCTTGCGCAGGTAGGTGAGGTGCTCGGCCCGCGCACGGTCGATCGTCTGCTCGACCTCGGGCGGCAGGTCGTACGTGGCGTCGGCCAGCTGGTCGCGGGCATCACGGAGCTGGGCACGGGTGCGGCGCAGCTTCGCGCGCGTGGCCTCCAGCTGACGGCGCGTGTCGCGCAGCTCTCCGGCGGCGGCCCAGCGGGCGAGCCGCCGGCGGATCCGTCGTGCCCCGCTCCGCGCCTTTCGGGCGAACGTGCTCATGGCGGGCGGCCAGTCTAGCTGCGCCGCCCGCCATGACCGACGGTGCTAGTCGTCGTCGTCCTTGCGGTGGCCCTTCGTCTTCTTGCACAGGCCCGGCCGGTTCTCCGTGTCGCCGCGGTTGCCGTGCCAGATATTGCCGGTCCCGGCGGTGCCGTCGCCCTCCGAGTCGTCGTGGCAGTCGTGCTCGGTGTTGCGGAGCGCCGTGTTGCTGATGAACCGGTTGCCCTCCGAGCTGGCGTCGGCGTACAGGCCGTCGTAGACCGTCGCGTCGAGCAGCGAGTTGTTCTTGAAGTCGCCGCCGTCGCTGTCGTAAAGGCCGACGTTCGTGTCGTTGTTCTGCACGAGGTTGTTGCGCACGATGATGTCGCTGTCGGCGTTGTCGAACAGGATGATGCCGCTCGCCTGCCCGGGCTCGACGGTTCCGAAGCCCGGGAACACGTTGTCGAGCACGCGGTTGCGCTCGAAGTCGGCGCTCGCGTTACGGCTGATCTGGACGCCGTTGGTGGCGGCCAGTGCCACGCCCAGCGGGTTCTGCGACTGGTCCGGCCCGCGCACGGTATTGCCGACGGCGACGAGGGTCGAGCCGGTGTTGTCGACGTAGATGCCGCCCTTGGCATAGTCGTCGATCTCGTTGTAGTAGAGGCGGCCGGTGCCCGTGTCGCCCTCGGCGCGACGGCCGATCTGGACGCCGAACCCGTTCTGGCAGCCGAGCAGCGCGGCGGCCGTCGGCTTGGCCTTGGTGATGCGGTTGTCGACGAGGTTCGCCGAGCCGCCGCCGAGGATCCGCACGTTGGCGTTGAGCTTGTCGTTGCAGAACTGGTCGTCGGCCAGCGGGCCGGTGATCGTGAACGAGGCGAACGAGACGTTCTCGGCGCCCTCGACGCGGACGATGTCCGGCCGCAGGCGGTTGTACGTCGCGTTCGAGGTCGCCGGCGCCTTGATGATCGCCTGACGGCGCTCGCGCGAGACCAGCGTCAGCCGGTCCTTGCCGACCGGCACCGTGACCTGCTCGGTGTAGGTGCCGGGGCAGACGACGATCGTGTCGCCGGCCGCGGACGCGTCGACCGCGCCCTGGATTGTGGTCGACGCCGGATCCGACGCGTCGCAGTTGCGCGGCGTGGCCTGTCCGTCGCCGTCTACCGCGCGTGTGGCGGCCGACGCGCTGGCCGTCCCTGCGGCCAGCAGGGCCACCGCGGTTGCAGTGGCCAGGGTGAAACGCTTCATGTCCCGCCTCCCGGAAAGTGGTCGATCGGCTGAGCAGTGTAGTGCGCTCAATGCCGATCGACCAGTCCCTGGTGCAAAGCGTTGGTGGCGCTCGAGTCCACCCGTGACGCGCGTGCATCGCTACGCCGCCGCGGGGAGCTCGACGGCGACGCTGCGCTGCCGGGTCGGCCGGTCGAACGGCAGGTAGCGCCGGACCACGAGCGCGGCGGCGATGGCCACCGCGCCGGCGACCGTGAACCCGATCCCGATCGCCTCGGTGAACGCCGAGCTCGCCGAGTGTGCGAGCTGTGCGCCGTCGGCAGTGGGCAGGCCGCCCGCGACGGCGTTGGCCTGGCCGATTGAGTCCTCGCGCGCGACGCGCTCGCGTTCCCTGGTATCGGACTGGCTGTGCTCACGCTGCTGCTGCTCGGGCAGGCGTCGAGCGGCGGGGCCGTGACGCCGCTGTTCGTGCCGGACTTCTTCGGCACCGTCGCGCCCTGGCTGCCGACGGGGGCGGGCGTGAGCCTGCTGCGCAACGTCGTCTACTTCGACGGCGCCGCGATCGCCGGCCCGCTGATGGTGCTCGCCGGCTGGGGCCTCTTCGGCCTCACGCTCGAGCTCGCCGCCCAGGCGCGAACGAGGCTCAGTCTCGCCCGGCGGCCCGAGCCGGTGCCCGTCCCCGCCTGATCACCCTGACCGCCCCGGCCGATCCCGGCCGGGGCGGACCGCGGTCCCGAACGGAGCGGCGCAGGAATCGAACCTACCAACGACTGGGCTACAGCCGCCTGCCGGTTTTGAAGTGGCTGCCTCGGGAGCTGGTTCACGCGTGTTCGCAGGGCTTGAGCCGAGCCGAGTCGCTCTGAGTCGGGCGCAGTTGTGCCGAGTTCGGGACACGGTTTGGGACACCGTTCGCCTCGGGCCGGGCGGTCCTTTAGATCGCTTGGCAGAGCGGTCGGTAGTTCGATCTCATGATCCGTCGGCCGAACGCGCGCAGAATCAGGTCCCGGGCCGGCGCGGGAAGTTTGCGCGTTCGATCGCGACGGTGGGTCTGCGCGCGAACCCAGTCCGCCCGAGGCCGGCGACGGGCCTCGAAGTCCGAGAGCGCGGCCGGAACGGCCTCGTGTCGCTTCAAGCAGTCGGCGAGCACCAGCGCGTCCTCCAGTGCCATTCCCGCGCCCTCGGCCATGTTCGGCGAGGTCGCGTGCGCCGCGTCGCCGACCAGCATCACCCGCCCGTGCACCCAGGCGTCCAGCGCGACCTCTTCGATCGTCGAACGATGGAGCCGCTGGGCCGGGATCGACTCGATGAGGCTGGGCACGGGCTCCGCGAATCCGCCGAAGCGTTGGCCGGGATCGTCGAGGCGTTCCTCGGCGGATGGCGACACCACGTCGCAGTAGCCGTACACGCGACCGTGCCCGATCGGGAGCATGAGAAAGGCCGCGCGGTGGCCCAACAACACCGACCATGTCGTGATCTGGGGCGGGCATGCGGCGAGGAAGCGCCATCCCACCTGCCCCACCGGCCGGGCGGCCGCTTGGTCACCGAGCGCGAGCCGGCGCACCGTGCTGTGGATCCCGTCCGCGCCGACTGCGAGGTCGTACTCGGCCGCGGTTCCGTCGCCGAACTCGACCGAGAGCGTCCCGTGGTGCTCGGTGAGCCCGCGCACCGCCACTCCCATCCGGATCGGCACCTCGTCCGCTCCGTCGATCAGCACCGCATGCAGGTCCGCGCGATGGAGCGCGAGACAGGGCCCGACGCCGTCCCACAGTTTCGCGACGTCGACTTCGACGAGCAGTCGGCCACGGTGGTCGCTGAACCGCTGCCGACGGATCACTTGCCCTCGCTCCAACGCCGCGCGCTCGAGTCCGAGCATGCGAAGGGCGCGGCACGCGTTGCCGGGCAGATAGATGCCGGCGCCCGCCCCGTCCCAGGTGCGCTCGCGCTCGACCACCTCCACGGAGAGGCCGGCACGGGCGAGCGCCCGCGCCGTCGCAAGACCCGCGATGCCTGCACCGACGACGAGGATGCGTGCGGTCACGCCTCGCCGCGGTAGTCGAGCCCCCAGATGCTCGCGAGCGCGTCGCGCTGGAGCGCGAGCCGGCCGGCGAGCTCGAAGTGGACCTCCTGCGTGCAGACGTGCTGCAGCGCGGTCCGGGCGTCGCGCAGGCAGCGGTCGAGCGGGCTCGTGGCGTAGACCGCGGTCGCGCCGGCCGCCGTGTACAGCAGGTCCACCGCCGCGTGCGCGCTGTGCCCGGCGTTCGCGGCGGCGAGCCAGAGCCCGCCGCGATCAGCGAGCGTCGGCGCGTGTCCCGCTTGCACCCGATCCCACAGGCTCTGCGCGGCGCTTTCGACGTGGCTCCGGGACGAGGTCACCAGTGCCGTCGCCCGGCCCAGGCTCGCCTGCGCCGTCACCCTGTCCGCGAGGACGATCTGCGCCATGGTCGGGACCTTCGTCGTAGCGAGCTCGATGAAGGCGTCGATCGCATGGCGCGCGATACCGAGTTGCACGGCGGCGATGAAGGTGGCGAACATCGCGACCGGCGGCATCCGGTACAAGGGGCCGCTCTCGCTCGGGGGCTCCTGGAACCAGAGGGTGCGGTGCTCGGGCACGAAGCTCTCCCGGACCTCGTAGTCATGGCTCGCGGTCCCGCGCAGGCCCGTCGACTCCCACGTGTCGATCACGCGCGCCTCGGCGGCGGGGAAGAAGAGCTCGCGCATCCGCGGCCGTCCGTCGGCGTCCATGAGCGGCACGCCGTCGCGCATGAGCATGGCGCCCGCGATGTACCAGGTCGCATGGCTCGATCCGCTCGCCAGCTCCCAGCAGCCGCTGACCCGGTAGCCGCCGTCGACGATCTCCGCGACTCCCTTGTCCGGCCGGAAGTTCCCGGCCGCGATCGTCGCGGGGTCACCGAAGATCTCCTGCGCGCCCTCGGCCGGGAGCATCCCGCCGAAGGTCGCGTAACTGCCGCCGATCATCGTGCACCAACCGGCGGAGCCGTCGGCATACGACACCTCCTCGACGACGCGCAGGAAGGTGAGCGGGTCGGTCTCGGCGCCACCGACCGCGCGTGGTGCCAGCAGGTGGAAGACGCCGGCGTCGCGCAGGGCATCGACGACGCCGGCGGGAATCGCCCGCGTGCGATCGACCTCCGCGCACTCCGCGCGGATCATCCCCGTCAGTGAAGCGACGGCCGAGACGGGATCCGCCGCCGCCGGCGGCGTGTGGCTCTGCGTGCTCATGTGCGCAACCTGCCACCCCGGTGGCGCGCGAGCATCGGCGAGCTCCCCTATCTGACGGTGGAAGTTCGCGGTCAGCGCTCGAGGTGGCGGACGGCATACGCCGCTGCCTCCGCGCGACCCTTCAGCTCGAGCTTGGAGAGCAGGCTGCCGACATGGTGCTCGACGGTCTTGCGGGAGAGGAAGAGTCGTTCCGCCATCTGCGGGTTGGAGAGCCCTTCTCCCAGGAGGCGCAGCACCTCGAGCTCGCGCTTCGTCAGCACGCCGACGCCCCTCGGGCCGGAGCGAGCCGCCTTCACCCCTAGCGTGCGGAGGAAGGCTGCCGCTGCGTCGGCATCGCGTGCGGCTCCGAGGGCTTCGAGGCTCGCGAGCGCGCCGCGCGCCTCGGCGATCGCGGCGTCAGGCTCAGACGCGGAGAACGCTCGTGCGAGCAGCAGCCGCGACCGGCACGCTTCGAGCGGCAGCTCGAGACTGCCGAACGCCTCGTACGCCTGCTCCAGATGCGGCACCGCGTCGCCGGCCTCGCCCGCCGCGAGCAGGGCGCGCCCGAGCGCGCGCTCGCCGCGCGCGACGGTCACGTCGCAGCTCGAACTTGCGCCGAACGCCGTGAGCCGCCGGGTCTTCGTCAGCGCCGCCTCGTGCGCACCCTGCTCGATCTCCACCTCGGTCAGCAGCTCGAGCAGCTGCGCCGACTCCAGGGACGCTTCGCTGAGCGAGCGGAGGCGTCGGCGCAGGATCGACGCGGCCGGAACCAGCTCGCGCCGGTGCAGGTGAAGCGCAGCGGTCACGTACGTGGTCGCGGTCTGATCCTCGATGCCGTCGAGCAGCCGCGCCGCCTCGTCGAGACGTCCCTGCCCCAGGCGCAGCTCGGCGAGCTTCGCGAGCGCCTCGGCGCGCACCAACGGCTCTGCGGTCGTCGACATCTTCTCGAGTGCGCTCTGGAGCTCCGTCTCCGCCTCGGCCCACCTACCGGTCGCCAGCAGCACGGCCCCGTAGGCGGTGCGGCACACGGCATCCAGGTGCGGCGACCCGTAGCGGCGGTTGAAGTCCCTGGCAGCGCGAATCCACTGGGCCGCGCGCTTCAGCTCGGCTGCGCGGCTGCAGCAGACGATCGTCACGCAACTCGCATGGACGACCGTCTCCGGTCCGCCCTCACCGCCGAGCGCGCCCGCCATCGCCTCGTCGAGCAGCGGCACACCTTCCTCCACGCGGCCCATGAGGACCAGCGCTCCGCCGATCTGGCTCAGCGCGCACAGCTCCAAGGCGGTGTCGCCCAGGCGGCGCGCGATCTCGCGCGCCTGACGGGCGAAGCCCTCGCCCGCCTGCGGATCGCCGCTGGTGGAGGCCCCTGCGGCCTGACTCAGCAGCAGCCAGCCCTTCAGCGGGGCGAGATCGAACTCCTCGACGAGCCGCCCCGCCCGCGCGCCCCATCCACGTGCGGCGGGCACGTCGCCGAGATTGCCGCCGTAGTGGGCGGCCAGCTGCAGCGCGAGGGCAGCGGCCTGGAATGGATCTGGGCGATGGCGGAATGCCGCGTAGGCGCGCTCTCGAGAGCGAAGCGAAGCGTCCGTCTCGTCCAGCCACCAGAGCGCATTCCCGAGCCCGCGTAGCGCCTCGGGAGTCTCCTCGAGCTCGAGGGCCGCCTCGAACGAGCTCCTCGCCGCCGACCACTCGCCGGCTTCCAGAGCTCGCTCACCAGCGTCGACAAGAGCGTCGGACTCGACCGACACCGCAACATCGTACGGCGCGCAGTCAAGCAACCGGAATCCAGCCGCAGCGCGAGATCTGCGACAGCGGAGCGGCGCAGGAATCGAACCTACCAACGACTGGGCTACAGCCGCCTGCCGGTTTTGAAGACCGGATGGGGCACCAGCCCCGTGCCGCTCCAGCACGACAACTTAGGCCGCGACGGCGACCTCCGCAGCCTCGACGGACGCCGGGAACGCGATGATCCCGGCGGCCGGGGCCGCGTAGCGGTCGGCGTGGCCGCGGCGGCGGGCGAGGGCCGCGAGGGGCGCCATCAGCGCGCGGACGATCGCCGCGGGCGGGAACGGCGCGCGGACCTCGCGGCGGAAGCGGTCGACGAACAGCGCGAGATGGAGCGGCTTGGGCATGCCCTTGCGGGTCGTGTTGCCCTCGAGCGCGAGCTCGACCGTGGTCTCGAAGAGCTGCTCCATGTCGAGCGCCGGTACGACCTCGACGCGGGCGCGTGCCACGCCGCCGCCGGAGTTGGCGAAGCGGTGCACGCGACCGGCTGGGACGACGACGGTCTCACCTGGGCCGGCGACGATCGTCCGCATGCCGAGGCGGAACTGCATCTCGCCCTCGAGGACGTGGAAGCGCTCCTCCTGCTCCGGATGCACGTGGGCGCCGGGGACGTGGCCGTCGGGGGAGAGCTCGAGCTCGATCTCGAGCATCTCGCCGGCAGTGTCGCGGGACGTCTGCAGGAACGTGATGCGCTCGCCGCTGACGGGGTTATGGATGATCTGTCCGGTGTAAGCCATGGCCGGGAGACTCGCTGCCGCGGCGTGGCGCGTCATCGGCCGCGAGGGCGATTCTCCGGGTCCCGGTAGGACGATCTTCCACCCGCCTGGCGGACGACCTGCCGTCGTCCGGAGGGATGACCCGGCCTCCTCAGCCGCGGCGGCGCAGCACGGCCACGATCACGATGTACGCGACCCCGCCGACGGCGCCCAGAGCGGCGTACGGGCTCCCGTCGTCGCCGCGCGCGATCTCGACCAGCCAGGCGCCGATGATCACCGTGATGAGCACGAGGCCGGTCAACGCGGTGGCGTGCAGGTCGATCATCGCCCAGCGCTCGTCGCGCCCGGGCCCGCCGAGGCCCTGCAGGGTCTCGCTCCGCCGCCCGAACAGGAACAGCGCGCCGACCGCGGCCATGATGCCGAGCGCCACCAGCCCGTCGCCCGGCTTGTCGCCGATCCAGAAGGCGACGAGCATGATCAGGCCCAGGGAGAGGGAGAAGCCCGGCAGCCACCAGCGGCTTCGGTAGATCGGTCTATTCGCTGTCGTTCGCATGGAAGATCTCCTCGACGGGTCGGCCGAAGTAGCGGGCCAGCGAGATCGCCAGGGGAAGCGACGGGGTGTAGCGCTCCTTCTCGATCGAGTTGATCGTCTGGCGGGACACGTCCATCGCCTCGCCGAGCTGCTGCTGGGAGAGGCCCATGGCCGTTCGCAGGCTTCGCACCTCGTTCTGCATTCGTCCGAGTAAAGCTAGCTTGACATCGAGGGTTTTGTCAAGCGAGCTTTCCATGAGAAGATCCGGCCATGCGACGAAGCCGGGCCCTGGCGATGCACGCCGCCGTGTCGGGCTTCGTCGGATTTGCCGTGACGGCGCTGTGGGCGCTGACGGGCGGCAGCTTCTGGCCGATCTGGGTCTGGTACGGGCTCGCCATCCCGCTCGCCCTGCACGGCGCGCTACGCCTCGCCGCGCGCGCCCCGCGTGGCCGCTGGCGCCCCGTGGCCGTCCACGGCGCTTTGTCGGGCTGGGTCACGCTCACGCTGTTCGTCACCTGGGCGATGGCCGGGAGCGACGGGCTGTGGCCGCGCATCCCCGTGCTCTGTCTCGCGCTGCTGCTCGGCCTCCACGCCGTCATCGTCGCGCTCAGGCCCGACGACCACGAGCTGACCGAGCGGGTCGACGAGCTCACGCGCACGCGCCGCGGCGCGCTCGACGTCCAGGCCCACGAGCTGCGCCGCATCGAGCGCGACCTGCACGACGGCGCACAGGCGCGGCTGGTGGCGCTGACGATGCAGCTCGGCCGTGCCGAGGCGCGGTTGGAGGAGCATCCGGAGGCGGCCGAGCTCATCCGCGAGGCGCGCGGCGAGGCGAGCGCCGCGATCGCCGAGCTCCGCGACCTCGCCCGCGGGATCGCGCCGCCCGTGCTCGCCGACCGCGGGCTCCCCGCCGCGGTCGAGGCGTTAGGCGCCCGCGCTCCGATCCGGACGACGGTGGACGCATCCGTGAGCCGCCGGCCGCCGCCGGTGGTGGAGACCGCGGCGTACTTCGTGGTCGCCGAGTCGCTGACCAACGCGGCCAAGCACGCGGGGAACGGCGCGCGGGCACACGTCCGCGTGCAGGACCTCGACGGGCGGCTCGTCGTCGAGGTGGCCGACGACGGGGAGGGCGGCGCCGATGCCGGCGGCAGCGGCCTGACGGGCCTGCGGCACCGGGTCGAGGCGCTCGACGGGACGCTTGCGGTGCTGGGTGGCGCCGACGGTGGCACGACCATTCGCGCGGAGCTGCCGCTCTGAGTCCAGGCGCTCGTGGGGTTGATTTCTGTCGGATAGCGACAGTTTCCGACCCCGCCGCCTCCGGACCGCGGCGAATCGTGAGGAAGCCCGCCCGGATTGCAGCGAGCCTCAGGCGGATCGTCGCGGCACCCCAAGCCTCTTCCTTAATGCCGCAGTTGACGTTCGTCAGGGCAACCCGTGCTCGAGGGCGCCCTTCACGCTCGCGTCGAGCGCATTGAGCCGATACAGCGCCAACGCCTCCGGCGAGCCGAACCGCCTCCCCGGCGCGGCGTCCGGCCCGTGGTGGCACAGCACGCAGTGCAGGAGCGCCAGCCGGCGCTCGTCGTCCAGCCCGCCCATCTGCTCCTCGAGCAGCTGCTGCCCCAGGACCACGTGGCCGAGCAGCCGCCCCGCCTCGGAGAGCTCGATCGCCGCCCCGTACACGAACTCGCGCGTCTTGCCGAGATCGTGTACGAGCGCGGCGCAGAGCAGGAGGTCCGAGTTGAGCCGCGGGTGGAGCTGGGCGGCTTCGAGCGCCAGAGTCCCCACGGCGACCGTGTGCTCGAGCAGCCCGCCGAGGTACGCGTGGTGCCCGCCGCGCGTGCACGGCGCCCGCCGCCACGCAGCGCGCAACGCCGCGTCTCCCAGCAGCCGCTCCAGCAACGCGCTGTAGCCAGGGTCGTGCACCTCGCGCGCCAGGTGCTCCAGGAACCCGTCGAGCTCGTCGAGGTCCCGGTACGCGACGGGCAGGAACTCGGCGGGATCCGCGGCGACCGCCCGCGTGATCGACTGCACCTCCACCTGCAGCTCGTCCCGGAAGCGTTCGGCCCGCCCGCGTACGTGCACGAGGTCGCCGCGCTCGAACCGGCCGGCCAGCACGTCGGCGTCGCGGAACGCCCGCGCCTGGATCGCTCCGCTGCGATCACGCAGCTCCAGAGCGAGGTAGGGCAGCCCGGACCGCGCCTGCAGGCGGTCCTTGCGCGCGCACGCGAAGACGGCGTCGACCTCGTCGCCGGCCCGTAACGTCGCGATCGTGGGCGCCTCCGTGCTCAGCATCACCCCGATGATGGCTCCCCCGCCGGACGGCGACTCGCTACGGTGAATCGATGCAGCCCTTGCGCTGGGAACGCCGTCCGGACGGCTTGCGTGCACCAGCCCTGGTGTGCGCCTTCAAGGGTTGGAACGACGCCGGCGAGGCGGCCACGTCGGCCGTCGCCTTCATGGGCGCCGGGCTCGACGCCTCGCGGTTCGCGACGATCGACGCCGAGGAGTACGTCGACTTCCAGGCCACGCGCCCGCTCGTCAAGCTCGTCGACGGCCGCACGCGGCAGATCGAGTGGCCCGAATGGGAGATCTACGAGGCACGGGTGCCGCTCGCCCCGCGCGATCTCGTGATCCTCACCGGGCCCGAGCCGTCCTACCGCTGGCGCGACTTCTGCTCGCGCGTGGTCGAGCTCGCCGAGGCGCTCGGCGTCCAGCTCGTCGTCACGCTCGGGGCGCTGCTGGCCGACGTGCCGCATTCGCGCCCCGTCTCGGTGAGCGCGTACGCGTCCGATCCCGCGCTCGTCGAGCGCCTCAGCCTGCAGGCGCCGACCTACGAGGGGCCGACGGGGATCGTCGGCGTGCTGCAGTCGGCCTGCGCCGAGGCCGGGATGCCGGCCGCGTCGCTGTGGGCCGCGGTGCCGCACTACGTCGCCGTGGCGCCCAACCCGAAGGGCGCGCTCGCGATCCTGCGCCGGCTCGAGAGCCTCGTCGGCGTGACCGTCGACGCGAGCGACCTCGAGACGGCGGCGGTCGACTACGAGCGCCAGGTCTCACGCGCCGTCGAGCTCGACCCCGAGGTGCAGGCCTTCGTCGAGCGCCTCGAGCGCGCCGCCGACGCGGAGGAGCCCCCCACCGACCTCTCCCAGATCCCGTCCGGCGACGTCCTCGCCCGCGAGTTCCAGCGCTTCCTCAAGCAGCGCGGCGGCCCCGGCGGCTAGCGACGTCCCCTGGGGCTTCCCTCGCCGACCTGCGCGCAGCCACGATGCGTCGCATCGAACCTAGGCTCGGCTGCAAGCCCCGGTCGGAGGCGACCATCACCGTGGCGGGCGCGGAGGCGGCGCTGCTCAGCTGGCGACGTTCTCCTTCCGCTAGCGCTCAGCGGCGGGGCACGCGATCCGGTAGTCGCACATCGAGCACGCCGCGTAGCTCGGCGTCGGCTCGAAGCCCTGCGAGAGGATCCCGTCGGCGACCTCGAACACGGTCTCGGTGATCCAGTCCCGGTCCGCCTCCCCCCGCGGCACCGGCACCTTCTCGTCGTCGAGCACGTAGTAGTAGGCCTGCTGGGCGGCCTCGAGCTCCCACGCCTCGCGGGCGCCGACCGCGTACAGGGAGAGCTGCACGTCGTCGCGCAGCTGGGCCGCGCTCTTCGGCCGCCCGGTCTTGTAGTCGATCAGCTCGTAGCCGCCCGCGGGAAGCTTGTCGACCCGATCGACGCGGCCGCGCAGCAGGTGCGGGCCGATCCGGAACGCGAACGAGCGCTCGAACCACACCGGCTCGGAGTCCTCGTCGCGGAAGCGGTCGTGGTAACGGACGAGCGCCTGCGTGGCCTTGGCGCGGAACTGGCGCTCCTCCTCTGACTCGCCGAAGCCGCCCCGCCGCCAGCCCGCATCGAGCAGGTTCAACAAGACGGGGAGACCGCTTTCGCCCTGCGGTCCTCGCAGGCTCGGACCTCCGGACGACGTTACACCGGCCGCGTGGTAGCGCTCGAGCACCTGGTGGACGAGGATCCCGAAGCGCTGGTTCATGGTCGGCTCGCTGGGGATCCGGAAGACGCGCGCGAACTTGTACTTGAGCGGGCACGTCCTGTACGTCTCGATGTCCGACGCGCTCAACGCGAGCCCCTCGCCGCGGCGCGGGAGGAACGACTCGAGCGACGGCTCGGTCCGCTGCGCGACCGCCCGGGCGCGCAGCTTCTCGTCCCGCTCGGCGTCGAGCAGGTACTCGTCCAGGGCTGACGTCTCGAAGATCTCGCGCTGCTCGGCGGTGGCCGCCTGCAGGAGCCGGGCGTTGACCTCGGGCAGGATGTCGCCCACCTCCTGCTCTCCCGCGCGCGTGCGTTCGAGCAGCGCGGCGAGCTTGACCAGCTCGAGGTAGCGGACGACCGCGTGCGAGACGTCGAGGTCGGTGTCGAAGCGCAGCTCGCCGAGCCGGCCGCCGACCTGGGCGACCGTGGTGAGGAGCTCGTCGCGCAGTATCCGGAACGTCGACTGCAGTGTCTCGGCCGGCCCGAACAGCTCCTCCTCGCGATCCTCCCAGTCGCCGCCGACCGCCGCCCGCGCCTCCTCGGCGAACGGCGACGGCTGCTGCTGCGCCCCCCGTTCGGTCTGTGCCGGGTACGCCAGCACGAGCCGCCGCCGCGCCCGGGTCATGGCCACGTGCAGGAGGCGCCGCATCTCGGCGACGTGCACCGCCTTGCTGTCCGGCGGCACCGACTCCTTGATCAGCGGGTCCGGGATCGGCTCGAGCGTCCGCCGCCGCGGGCCGGGCACGCGCGCGGCCATCAGCCCGAGCACATAGACGTGGTCGAACTCCAGGCCCTTGGCCGCCTGCATCGACATCACGCGCACGCCGTGCGAGCGATCGCCGCCGTCGGCCTCCTCCTCCCGCAGCCCGGCCTCGGCCACTGCGGCGATCGCGCGCGCGAAGTCGCGCGCCGTGGCCTGCGGGGCGCGGCGCACGTAGTCGGCGGCGAGCCCGGCGAAGCGCGCGAGGTTCTGGAGGCGCTCGACGACCTCCGTCGAGGCGGCGAACAGCAGCTGCCGGCGCAGCCCGAGCCGCTCGATCAGCCGATGGACGTAGAGGTCGGGGCGAGTGGAGTCGATCGCCGCGGCGGCCGCGCGGTGGAGCTTGAGGAAGTGGCTGATCCGCTCGCGCGCCTCGGGCGGGATCTGCGGCGACTCGAGCGCGGCGCCGAGCCCCGCCACCATGTCGAGCTTCCGACGGCGCGCGATCTGCGTGACACGGGCGAGGTCGATCGCCCGCAGCTCCACGGGCGGCCGCGCGAGCGCGCGCACCACGGCGCCGGCGTCGCCGGGGTCGACGAGCAGCCGCAGCCAGGCGAGCAGGTCGCGCACCTCGGCGCGCTGGAAGAAGGCGGCGGCGCCCGACAGCCGGTACGGCACCGCGCGCTCCTCGAACGCCACGGCCACCGCCTGCCCTTCGCCCCGCACCGACCGCACGAGCACGCACACGTCCGCGGGCGCGACGTCCTCGCGCGCGATCAGGCGCTCGACCTCGGCGGCGACCGCCTGGGCCTGCGCGCGCTCGGACGCACAGCGCCAGAACGCGACCTCCCCTCCGGGCTCCCCCTCGAGCGCCTTCTCGAGCCGCCCGGGCGCGGGCTCGGCGACCGCGCGCGCGGCGCGCAGGATGCGCTCGCCGGAGCGGAACGACCGCTCGAGCCGCACGACGGTGGCGGCCGGCCACTCGGCCCGGAAGTCCTGGACGTTCTTGGTCGCGGCGCCGCGGAAGCGGCGGATCGACTGGTCGTCGTCGGCGGCCGCCGTGACGCCGCCGTGGCCGGCGACGAGCAGCCGCAGGAGCAGGCCCTGGGCGAAGCTCGCGTCCTGCAGCTCGTCGACGAGCACGTGCCGGTGGCGCCTCGCGAGCCGCTCGCGCACCTGCGCCCGCGTGCGCAGGAGCCGGAAGGCGTGCAGCACCAGGTCGCCCGAGTCGAGCGAGCCCGACTCGGCCAGCAGCCGCTCGTGCTCGCCGTACAGGCGGGCGAACTCACGCTCGCGCAGGTCCTCCTCCGGCAGCGTCTCGGCCCACGCCGCGTAGTCCTCCGCCGTCACCAGCTCGTCCTTGAGCCGGTCGATGCGCCCGACGATCGCGCCGAGCGCCGCGCTCGGATTGCCGCGCAGGTCGTGGTGGCGCAGTGGGAGCTCGTCCATGCGCTCGAGCAGCATCGCCAGGCGGTCGCCGGCGCTGACCGGAGTCGCGAACGGGTCGAGCCCGGCCTCCAGCGCCTCGTCGCGCAGCAGCCGCGTGCAGAAGCCCTGGAAGGTGGTGATCGCCAGCTCCTCGTAGGCGCCCGCGAGCCGGTCCTCGAGCCGCTCGCGCAGCGCGTCGGCGGCCCCGCCGTCGAGGCACAGCACGAGCAGCGAGTCGGGAGCGTCGCCGGCGAGGTGCACGAAGCGCTCCTCGAGCACGGTCGTCTTGCCGGTCCCCGCGCCGCCGAGCACGAGCAGCGGACCGCCCGCATGCTCCACGGCGGCACGCTGATCCGGGCTCAGCGAAGGCACCGACGTAGGATAGGTCGCGGATGAGCCCCGCTTCGAGCCCCGACTGGCTGGGCGCGGCGCGGCGGTCGGCCGCGGCGCTGCGGGCCATCCTCGCGGAGCGGGGGACGATCGCGGAGCGGGCGGTCGAGACCGGGACGCGCGGGATGGGCGGCGATCGCACGCTGGAGATCGACGCGCTCGCCGAGGCCGCGGTGCTCGAGGAGCTCGAGGGCCTGCACCGCGCGGGCGCGCGCTTCACGGTCCTCAGCGAGGAGCGCGGGACCGTCGACTTCGGTGGCGACGAGCTGCTCGTCGTCGTCGACCCGATCGACGGCTCGCTGAACGCCAAGCGCGGCCTCCCGCACCACTGCGTCTCGATCGCCGTCGCCGAGGGCCCGACGATGGCCGACGTCAGCTTCGGGTTCGTGCAGGACTTCGGCCCCGAGGAGGAGTGGGTGGCGTGGCGCGGCCTCGGGGCCACGCTCAACGGCCGCCCGCTCGACCCGAGCGTGGGGGAGCGCCGGTGGGCGCGGGACGGGCTGCTCGAGGTCGTCGGCTTCGAGTCCGCCGACCCGCGCTGGGTGCTGCAGTCGGCGGAGGCGCTCGTGGGCGTCGCGCACCGGCTGCGCGCGATCGGGACGATCGCGGCCGCCATGTGCCAGGTGGCCGCGGGGCGCTTCGACGGCATGCTCACCCTCAAGGGCTGCCGCGCGGTCGACGCCGCCGCGGCGCAGCTGATCGTGCGCGAGGCGGGCGGCCTCGTGGCCTTCACGGCGTTCCCGGATCCGCTGGCCGCCCCGCTCGACCTGCTGCCGCACTCGCCGGTGGTGGCCGCCCGCACCGAGGCGGCGCTGCGGGAGCTGGCCGCCGTG
>CAVVCR010000011.1:0-204393 GCA_963746795.1 uncultured Solirubrobacteraceae bacterium | reverse complement strand
GCAGCAGCGCGTGGCTCGTTCGCGAAGCCCTCGAGGACGGGCGAAATGATGGGCCGTGACGGGCCGCGCCTCGTCCAATCGCCCCCGAACCGAGGAAATGCCTGCGATTTGCAGGTATTCCGTACGCGCCCGAGAGGATTCGAACCTCTGACCTTCGGTTCCGTAGACCGACGCCTACGGCCGTGATTTGGCTCTAGCAAGCCAAATGCATGGCTCCGGGTCGCCGATTAATCGCCAAGAACTCGCTCTCCCGCCGTTCCGCGGGGCGGAGGTACGCAGGTGCTTGAACACGCGCTTTCGGGCAAGAGCAGACGCGAGCTCGGTGCGCGCCTGGGGCGACCGTCTCTCGTCACGGCGATAGCGGCCGGGTTCGCGCCGTGACCAACGCGCGTGCCTCGCAGCTGCAGCGTGCACCGGCAACGGGAACGTATTCCGGCCCAGCGTCTGCGTGACGAGCGCGCCGGCCGAGTATCAGGCACTGGCCGGCTTCACGCCGTCGCGATCCTCGCCCTGCATCGCCGCGGCGATCATCCCCGGCCGCCGCGCCTCGCGGCTCAACGTGCTAGACGCGCTGCAGTACGAGTAGCCGATCAACCACCCGACGACCCGACTCGCGGCGCCCGCCACCCGGCGGGCGCGGCCGCGCTTGACGACGAGCGGTCGGCGAGACTGGCGGGATGCGCACCATCGGCCTGCTCGGAGGCATGAGCTGGGAGTCCTCGATCGAGTACTACTGCATGCTCAACGACCGACTTCCACGGGCGGCCATGACGTCGGCAACGACGTCGCCATCCAGCCCGACGGCAAGATCGTGGCCGCCGTCGATGCGTCGAACGGCGGCAGCTTCGCGCTCGCACGCGCCCTCCCGTAGACGCGCCAGCCCCAGCGACAGACACGCCTCGGTCCGCGCGTTCCGACGCACCTGATCGAAGGTCGTGCAACCCGCTGCTGCGGGATTGCAGCCCGCACGCAACCGCTGCCGTGCATCGTCGGCGCAGGCGCCTCCTGAGCGCCACGGAACAACTCAGAAGGAGTGAGGGCGATGATGCGTATCGCGTGCATGCTGGCGGTCGTCACCGTGGTAGGCCTTGCCACGACGGCGGCGTTCGCCGGGTTCCACGATAAGAACGGGAAGATCGCGTTCGTGAGCGACCGCCACGGGGGACTTCGACATCTGGACGATGAAGCCGGACGGCACCGGGCAGGTCGCCCTGACGAGCAACTCCAAGGCCGACGACTTCGCTCCGAACTGGCGCGCGGACGGTCGCAAGCTCGCGTTCAACAGCGACCGGGTGACCGTTCGCCAATCCCGAGGCCGACCACGAGATCTTCGCGATGCGGACGCCGACGGCTCGCAGGTGAAGCAGATCACGTCCAACGCGCTCGACGACGAGGACCCCGCATGGTCGCCGGACGGCAGCCGGATCGCCTTCGCGCGCGACTCTCGACCCGATCCGTGGGACAGGTCGACTACGACCTCTACACGATGAGAGCCGACGGCAGCGCGCCCCCGGAACCTCACGAACTCGCCCGGCGTCACGGACACGCAGCCGAGCTGGTCGCCGGACGGCCGCAGGCTGGTCTTCCTGAGCGACCGGGACGGCGACCTCGAGATCTACACGAGCAGACCCTCGGGCGCAGATGTCCGGCAGCTCACGTTCAACGACGCCTCCGAGTTCGTCCCGGCTGGTCGCCGGACGGCACGAGGATCGTCTTCGCCACCGACCGTGACGACGGCAACTTCGAGATCTACACGATGCGCAGCCGACGGCGGCCGCCAGACGCGACTCACGTCCACGACGCCGGTGAGGGCTACCCGGCCTGGTCGCCCGACGGCGACGAGATCGTGTTCGCCAGCGACCGCGCGCGAACGGCGTTCCCGACTCTACACGATGCGCGCCGACGGAGGCGACAAGAGCGCAACGACCAACCGGCCGACCGGACATCCACCCCGACTGGCAACCGCTCCCGTGACGGGAGGGTCAACAGGCCGGGTCGTACTCACGCCCGCCGAAGGAACTCGTCGCCATTCCGCGCGCGTGAGGCGGCGCCCGGCCACGCGGCAGGCCTGTCGGCCAGCCGACTCGGGCCGGATGTCCCACAGATAGGCGTCGCCCGTCTCGTACGAGGCGAGCAGTTGCGTGCCGTCGGCCGTGAAGGACGGCACGACCGTCTGCTTGGCGACGCCGGGCAGCGGCGCTCCGAGGGCCTCGCCGGTCCCGACGTCCCACAGCCGGACCATGCCGTCGTCGCCGCCGGTGGCGAGCGTGCGCCCGTGCCGGGCTGATCGCCGCGCCGCTCAGCGCGCCGGCATGGCCGGCGACCGTGGGCGACACCGGCCTCCACGTCGTCGTCGACCACACCTGCGCACGACCGCTGTTGTTGCCGACCGCCACCAGCCGGCCGTCCGGGCTGAACCGCACCGGCTGCTGTTGTCGCCGGCATGGACGCGAGCGAGGCGGCGGCCCCCGCGACGTCTCGCACCTCGAGCGTGTCGGGCACGCCGGCCTCGTCGAACAGCACACCGCCAGCCGGCGGCCGTCCGGACTGAGCTCGCGCGTCGTAGACGCCGTGCGGAAGCGCAGCGGTGGGCCCATGCCGGGCGGCCGTCGGGCAGCGACCAGAGCCGGACGATCCCGTCGACCTCGGCCGTGACGAGCGGCGTCCGTCGGCGGCGAGCCCGGCTCAGCACGTACGTCTTGTGGCCCCTCGAGCCGCTCACGCGGCCGGAATCGGCGTCGAGCAGCGCGAGGCCGCCGGTCTCGCCGCCGACCACGAGCGAGATGGCCGCCGGGCACGAAGCCGAGCCGGGTGACGATCGTCCGCCGGCAGGACCGGAACGGTCCGGCGCTCCTGCAGCGAGTCGGCGTCGACGACCCGACCTCGCCCCGTGCCGCGTCGACCGCGATCACGTCGCCGTCGGCGCTGAGCGCCATCCCTGCCGCCTCCCGTTCCCTCGCGCGGCGACCTCAGCGGTCGCCCGAGCGCCGGCTCCCGGCGAGGTCCCAGACGAACACCGTGCCGTCGAGGCTCGCGGTGTACAGCGTCGCCCCGTCGCGCGAGATCATCGGCGAGAACACGAACCCGGCATGGCCGGACAGCCGTTCGGCGGCAGCGGCGCGGCGCACGTCCCACACGATGACGTCGCCGTCGTCGCCGGTGGTGATCACCGAGCGACCGTCCGGCGTGAAGCGCGCATCGCTGACGGCCGCGGCATGGCGCCCGAGGCGGTTCGCGCCTCGCCGGTCTCGAGATCGAGCAGCCGCAGCGACCCGTCGGTGTCGCCGATCGCGAGCGTGCGGTCGTCGCTGCTCAGCGCGTAGGGAGCCGAGACGGTCTGGAACCGAAGCGGCGAAGCCGCTCAGCGAGCCGCTGACGCCGCGCCCGGACAGACGTTCGAGCACCTCGAGCGTCGCCGCGTCACGGACGTGATGCCGTCGTAGCCGACGACCACCATCCGGCGTCCGTCGCGCGTGAGCATCAGCGGCGAGTAGCCGCGCCGGTTGACGCGCACCGGACCGGCGAGCCGACGGCCGGTCCGCGCGTCGAAGCGCGTGAAGGCCGCCGCGCCGTCGGGAAAGCCGGTGATGAGCATGACGGCGAGCGTCTTACCGTCCGGCGAGAACCGCAGCCCGGTGATCGGCTGGTCCTGCGGCAGCGCCAGCCTCCGCGATCAGCGGATGTGCTGCGTGCGTCGAGCACCGTCACGGCGATGCCCGATCGGATGCGCCGTGTACGGATCGCCCGGCGAGATCGCGTGGGCGACGGCGAGGCGACCGCCGTCCGGGCTGAACGCCAGCTCGTGGATCGCCGCGTCGTTGGGCGTCGGCTCGAGCGTGGCGACGCGCCGTCGCGTTCGCGTGTCGAACAGCGAGACGCGGCCCGGGATGTTGCCGACCGCGAGCATGTGCTCGTCCGGGCTCAGCGCGGCCGTCGAGGATCCGGTCGCGGTCGGCGCGCAGGATCCCGATCGCGGCGGGGCTCTTGAGCAGCGCGGCGAGCAGGTTGCCGCGCGTCTGCGACCGTGTCGTCGAGCGCGACGCCCTGGCGCGCCAGCAGCAGCGCGCGGTCGAGGTCGGTCTCGACGAGGCGCGCGCGAGCCGAGGCGCAGCGCGTCGGCCGCCGTGGCCTGGTCGCGTGCGCTGCCGCGCTGCGCGAGCGCGACGACGCCAGCGATCACCGACAGCGCGAGCAGCGCCACCACGCCCGCGAGCACGGTCCGCAGGCGGCGCCGCGCGCGCTCGCTCGCAGCGCGGCTCTCGGCGAGGAACGCGCGCTCGCATGCGTTCAGTCGGCGTCGTGGTCGGTCCACCACTCCAGCGCCGAAGCCGCCAGGCGTGCGCCGCGATAGAGCTCGCCGGCGTCGCGATCGCCTGCGTCCCAGGCCGTCGGCGGCGTCGCTCACGTGGTGGTGCAGGTGATGACCCTGCGCATCCTCCTCCAGCCAGCCGCGCAGGCGCGGCCATTCGCGAAGCAGCGCCTCATGAGCGATCTCGACGTGGCCGTCGTCGACGGTCAGCAACCGATCGCGGGTCAGTACGGACAGCACCTCCGCGACGCCTGCGTCGCGATCGGCCTCGAGCTCGGACAGCGCCACGCGCCTGCGCACGACCGCCGAGCCCTCGTCGGCGCAGCCGGAGCAGGACCCGGCGTGCGATCTCGCGGTGCTTCGCGTCGAGCCGCTCGTAGGCGCGCTCGGCCAGCCGCGCGACGGCGCCGCGCACGCCCCCGGTGCGCTCGTAGGCGCTCATCCGCAACCGGCGGCCGTCGCGATGCAGCCAGAGCTCGAGCAGGCAGGCCGACAGCAATGGCAGTGCGCCCGGCGCGCCGTCGACGTCGTCGACGCAGCGCGTCGACGAGTTCCGGCTCGACGCTCAAGCCCCGCGCTTCGAGCCGGCAGCTCGATCGTGCGGCGCAGCTCGTCGCGCCGCATCGGGCCGACGAGCACATGGCTGGCGCTCAGCAGATCCGCCAGCTCGGGGTAGGCGGCGCAGCGCCCGTAGAAGTCCGCACGTAGGGCGACGAGCACGAGCGTCCCCCGGCGCTCGTCGCACGCGCAGCCGACCAGCGCGTCGATGAACTCCGTGCGCTCGCGCTCGTCGTCACACGCCGTGAAGAGCTCCTCGAACTGGTCGACGGCCAGGATCAGCCGCTCGCCGCCGGCGGCGCCTGCCCTCGCCAACTCGAGCGCCCGCAGCGGATGCTCGCCTGGGCGGAGCAGCGCGAGCGGCCAGCGCTCGCTTCCTGGGAGCGCGCCGCGGAGGAGCGACGCGAGCAGGCCCGCCCGCAACAGGGAGGACTTCCCGCTGCCCGACGGGCCGACCACGCCCAGCAGCGGCGCGGTGGCGAGGCGAGCGACCATCTCCGAGACCAGCCGTTCGCGACCGTGGAAGACGCCGCTGTCCTCGACCTCGAAGCAGGCGAGACCCTTGAACGGGCACGTGATCACGTCGCGATCGGCGCCGTGGCCTCGTGCGGCCAGCGACGGGTCGTGTCGCAGCATCGCCTCATGCAGTTGCTGCAGCTCGACCCCGGGTTCGATGCCGATCTGGTCGACCAGCGTGGCTCGCACGTTGCGATATGCCGCCAGCGCGTCGGCCTGCCGGCCCGAGCGGTACAACGCCAGCATGAGCTGGCCACGGAGGCGCTCGCGCAGCGGGTGGTCCGCGACCAGCGCCTCCAGCTCGGCGACCAGCTCGAGATGCCGGCCGGCCTCCAGCTCACTGTCGAGGGCCTGCTCGATCGCCGCCAGCTTCAGCTCTTCCAGCCGGCGGATCTCCACGGCGGCGAAGGGCTCGTCCGCCACGTCGTCAAGCGCCCCTCCGCGCCATAACGTGAGCGCCTCGCGCGGTGACCCGCGCTCGACTAGCCGCTCGAAGCGTCGCGCGTCCACGTCGTCGGGCCCCACCCTCAGCTCGTAGCCGCTCGGCCGCGTGACGATCGTACTGCCATCGCCACCGGCCTCCAGTGCTCTCCGCAGACGCGATACATACGCCTGCAGCGTCTTCGTCGCCGTGGGCGGCGGCTCCTCGCCCCACAGCCCCGCGATCAGGCGGTCCGACGAGACCGGCTTCGCCGCGTTCAGGGCGAGGATCGCGACCAGCGCCCGCGCCTTCGAGCCGCCGAGAGGCACCCGCCGCCCGTCGACGGAGACCTCCACGGGTCCCAATAACCGGACGTCCATCGCAGTCCTTCAGGCGAGCCTAACCGCGCCCGAGCAGGCCCCGCAACCGTGCCCGCAACGCCGTCGGACTCTGAACCAGGCTCCACACGGCCTATCCCGCGGCCAGGCGATCCTCCGCTGATGCCCCGTTGAAACCGCGACTCAACCTGAACAAGCCGTCGATAGGCCGAAAGGGGCGGCGCCGAACATACGCCGAACGGCATAACCACCCGCGCGCGAGCGCTACTAGCCTCGTCTCGAGCCAGCTCGTCTACCCCGAGGCACGCGCAGCGCTCGCAGCCACTACTTGCGCGTCGCATCGACGAATCGACCCACGTCAGCGCAGATACCACACTCGAGGATCTCCACGCCCAACTGCGCATCGTCGCGATCGACGAACCACCCGCCCGCAAAGCGGTCGACCTCGCCACCCAACACGCCCTGCGCGGCTACGACGCTGTCCACCTCGCCTGCGCCGTGCAACTGCAGGGCGATGACATCCTCCTCGCCAGTGGGACAACACGCTCAGCGCCGCCGCACACGCGACCGGCCGACTCCACACCTACGACACCACCTGAGCCTGCCGCTGACGAGCGACGCTCGATGTCGCCAATAAAGTCGCCAGAAAATCGAAACGACCGTGCAGACCCCATGAATCCGGGTACGCAAGCGCTTGACCTTCGGTCCCGAAACCGAAGGTCAGGACCACGAAAATCCCTGTAATTACGCGAGATCTCGACGCGCCCGAGAGGATTCGAACCTCTGACCTTCGGTTCCGTAGACCGACGCTCTATCCAGCTGAGCTACGGGCGCAAGCGGCGGCGGATGATGTTAGCCGCCAGCGGAGAGGGCGGGATTCGAACCCGCGATGGAGCTTTCAGCCCCATACTCGCTTAGCAGGCGAGTGCCTTCAGCCACTCGGCCACCTCTCCACGCTCGGGCGCAGTGTAGTCGGCCTACGCTGCGCCGCGGCGGCGGCCGAGCGCGTCGAGCTCCTCGAGCGACTGGCCGGCTCCCGAGGCCACGCAGGTGAGCGGAGCGTCGGCGATGTGGACGGGCATGCCCGTCTCGCGGTGCACGCGGTCGGCGAAGCCGCGCAGGAGCGCGCCGCCGCCGGCCAGGACGATCCCGTTCGTGGCGATGTCAGCGGCGAGCTCGGGTGGCGTCTCCTCCAGCGTGGCGTGGACGGCGGCGACGATGTCGATCACGGGCGGGTCGATCGCGTGGCGGACCTCGTCGCTCTCCAGCTCGAGCTCGCGCGGAAGGCCTGAGAGCAGGTCGCGCCCGCGGATGCGGGTGGAGAGCTTCTCCCGCATCGGGGTCGCCGTGCCGACGGCGAGCTTGATCGCCTCGGCGCTCTGGGAGCCGATCGCCATCCGGTGTTCGAGCCGGATGTGGTTCGTGATCGCGTCGTCGAGGTCGTAGCCGCCGACGCGCAGCGACTGGGAGACGACGATGCCGCCGAGCGAGATGACCGCGACCTCGCTGGTACCGCCGCCCACGTCGACGACCATCCGGCCGACCGGCTCGGCGATCGGGAGGCCGGCGCCGATCGCCGCGGCGAGCGACTCCTCGATCAGGTGAACCTCACGCGCGCCGGCCGAGAGCGAGGCCTCCTCGACCGCCCGCCGCTCGACGTCGGTGACCCCGGAAGGAGCGCACATGACCAGCCGGGGACGGCTGAAGCGGCTCGAGAGCACCTTGTCGACGAACTGGCGCAGCATCGCCTCCGTGGTCTCGAAGTCGGCGATCACGCCGTGGCGCAGCGGCCGGTCGGCGGAGATCGTCGCCGGCGTGCGACCGATCATCAGCTGGGCGTCGGCGCCGACCGCGTGGACCTCGCCCGTGCGCTGGTCGATCGCGACCACCGAGGGCTCCGACAGCACGATCCCGCGCCCGCGCACGTAGACGACGGTATTCGCCGTCCCGAGGTCGATGGCCATGTCGCCCACCGGCCGCAGGGAGGCCAGCGACCACCGGCGTCGCGAATGCGACCGGAATACGCCCCTTCGAGCCATTGGAGCCATCGGAGCCAGCATACGGCCGTGTACGCTCGGCCCATGCCCGATGCATCGACCTTTGCGCTCTTCGCGGCTGCGAGCCTGGCCTTCCTGGCCATCCCGGGGCCGTCGGTCTTCTACATCGTCACCCGCAGCCTGGCCCAGGGGCGCCGGGCGGGCGTGACGTCGATGCTCGGGGTCCAGGTGGGCGGGCTCGTGCACGTGGTCGCGGCCGCGGTCGGCGTCTCCGCGCTGATCGCCTCCTCGGCCGCCGCGTTCACGGTCGTCAAGTACGCGGGCGCCGCCTACCTCGTGTACCTGGGCGTCAAGCGGCTCCTCACCGCCGGCGCCAGGGAGACGAGTCTGGAGCGGGACGAGCGGGCGACGACGACGCGGCTGTTCTGGCAGGGCGTGATCGTCAACGTGCTGAACCCGAAGACCGCGCTCTTCTTCCTCGCCTTCCTGCCGCAGTTCGTGGACCCGGACGCCGGGGCCGTCGCGCCGCAGATGCTGGTCCTCGGGACGCTGCTCGTCGGCCTCGGCGTGCTCAGCGACGGCGCCTACGCGGTGCTCGCCGCCGGGGCCGGGAGACGGCTGCGCGACACGGCGGCCTCGCGGCGCAGGCTCGACCGCATGAGCGGGGGCGTCTTCATCGGGCTTGGCCTCGTCGCCGCCCTGGCCGGCGAGCCGCGGCGGAGCTGAGTCACAACCGCGGCCCCTCGCGCGAGGAGATGATCATGAAGCGCACCAAGCCCGAGCCGGAGCATCCCGGCTACGTCGGCGACCACGCCGACAAGCTTCGCGGCATCCGTCCGCACCGTCACGACGAGGACGACGACCGCCCGAGCGGTGAGGACCGCAAGCCGCTGACCTCCCAACTCTTCAGCAGCAGCCCGGTGCCGCTGCCGCGCTTCCTCAAGCGCCGCAAGGAGCGCTGACCGCACTGCCATCATTCCCTCCGCCGGAGGGGTGGCAGAGCGGTCGAATGCACCGGTCTTGAAAACCGGAGTCCGTTCACGCGGACCGCGGGTTCGAATCCCGCCCCCTCCGCTTCGCGGCGGGTTTCCGGTGCGCCAGCGCGGGTACGCGACGGAAGCCGTGTGGCCTGAGTCTGAGGAGCGCGCCGCCCCGCGTCCCCACGCCTACGACCTCTTCGAGGACGGACGTCCCGTGGGCCGCCTGGAGTGGTGGCTCCGCCCCCGCCGGGACGTCGGCTGGTACCTCATGCTCGAGGGCGTGCCGACGCGCCGGCTCGAGGTCGACCCGGCGGTCGACGACCTCGCGCGCGACACCCATTCGGCGGACCACGACTGGTACCTGTACGCCGAGCTGTCGGCGATCCTCAGCACGACGCTCGCGCTCGACGCGGCCGAGGCCGCGCTCCACCCGCGGCGCGAGACGGAGCGGCGGCGCTTCCGCTCGCGGCTCGAAGCCGGCCACTACGAGATCCACGCCACCGACATCGAGCCGGCCATCCTCGCCCATACGGTGCCCGAGCTGCAGCTGTCATCCGTGTCGGACGTGAACGTGCTGGAGGGAAACCTGTCGGCGCCGGCCCTGCAGGCCGCGCTGCGCCGCATCGCGCTGCTGGGGGGCCGGATCGTCGCCATCTTCCACACCGGCCCCGAGGACTAGCCGAGGATGAGGATGAGCACGACGGCGACGATCACGAACGCGCCGAGCAGCGCGTAGGCCGCCGCCGCCTGCCACTGGTTCTGCCAGTAGCCCGGCCGCGCCCGCGAGCGGTCGTGGCGGCCCTCGGGCGGCTCGCCCGTCCAATCGTCGTCGTCGCGAGAGCTCATGCGATCTGCCTACCCGAGATCGCGCGCGCCACCACCATGCGCTGGATCTCGGAGGTTCCCTCGAAGATCGTGTAGATCTTCGCGTCGCGGTGCATGCGCTCGACCGGGTACTCACGCGTGTAGCCGTTGCCGCCGAGGATCTGGATCGCCCGCTCGGTCGCCCACACCGCGACCTCGCCGGCCTTGAGCTTGGACATCGAGCCCTCGGCGTTCTCGAACCGCCGCCCCGTGCGGCCCATCCACGAGGCGCGCCAGACGAGCAGGCGCGCGGCGTCGATCTCGAGCTTCATGTCGGCGAGCGTGAAGGCGATCGCCTGGTTGTCGACGATCGGCCGGCCGAACTGCTCGCGCTCGAGCGCGTAGCCGAGCGCGTACTCGTACGCCGCGCGGGCGATCCCCAGCGCCTGGGCGCCGACCGACGGCCGCGTCGCCTCGAACGTCTGCATCGCAGCCTGGCCTCGCGACCCGCCACCCTCGCGCGCACGCGCGACCCGCTCGTCGAGCTTCTCCTTGCCGCCCAGCAGGCAGGCGCCGGGGACCCGGCAGCCGTCGAGGAACACGTCGGCGGTGTGCGACGCACGCAGCCCGTGCTTGCGCACCTTCGTGCCCATCGTCAGGCCCGGCGTGCCCGGCGGCACCACGAACGCGGCGTGCCCACGCGAGCCCAGCTCGCGGTCGACCGTCGCGACGACCACGTGCACGCCGGCGATGCCGCCGTTCGTCGCCCACGCCTTCTGCCCGTCGAGGACCCACTCGTCCTTCGCCTCGTCGTAGACGGCGCGCGTGCGCAGCGCGGAGATGTCCGAGCCGGCGTCGGGCTCGGAGACGCAGAAGGCGGCCACCGCGGGCTCGGCCTCCGTGCCGAAGCACTGCGGGATCCACTCGCCGATCTGCTCGCCGGTGCCCTGGCCGAAGATCGCGGCCACCGCGAGCGAGCTGCCCATGATCGCCATGCCGATCCCCGCGTCGCCCCAGAACAGCTCCTCGTTGACGATCGGGAGCGTGAGCCCGCTCTCGTCGGCCCAGAACGAGGCGAGCGCCTCGTAGCCGTAGAGCCCGATCTTCGCCGCCTCGGCGATGACCGGCCACGGCGTCTCCTCCCGCTCGTCCCACTCGGCGGCCGCGGGGCGGACGACGCGCTCGGCGAAGCCGTGGACCCACTCGCGGACGTCGAGCTGGTCCTGCGTGAGCTCGAGCGAGAACGGGGTGGCGGTGGCGGCTTCCACCCCGCAATGGTTATCAGCGCGAGGGCGTGGGCGCGCCGGGCCGTGGTTGACGAACGTCAACTGCAGCTGGGTAAGGAGGGCGGTCGGCCTCGGGCGTACACAAAGGGGACAATCGTGACGTCCGTGCTTGAGGTTGGCCGGTTTTACACCGCGGGTGGCCTGAAAGGGGACACGCTCCTCGACTCCGGTCGCAGTTGTCCCCTTTCTGCACGCCCGCGGCCCACCGGGCGGCCGGCTCCCTCACCCTCCCTACCCAGCTGCAGTTGACGTGCGGCCGCGAGGCTAATCGGCCGCCGGGGGCTCGTTCTCCGGCAGGCCCGGCAGCGGCGCCTCGTCCTCGTCGAGGTCATCCGGCGGGCCGAGCGGCTGGTCGGGGACCTCGGGCTCGCCGTCGCCGGGGGCCGGCGGCTCGTCCGGGATCTCCGGATCGTCTGGCGTGATCGGGGTCTCGATCCCGGCTCCGCGTGCCCGTGGCAGGTCAATCGTCGGGTGTCGAGCCGATGGCCTCATCATTCGGTCGTGCCGCCGAGTATGGCGGGCGCTCCCCAGCGCTGCAGCGCTTCAGGCACCTCCACCGTCCCGTCGTCGCGCTGGTGGTTCTCGAGCAGCGCGATCAGGTGCCGCCACGTGACCGCCGTCCCGTTGAGCGTGTGCACGTGACGCGGCCGCCCGTCCTGGTCGCGGTAGCGGATGTCGAGCCGGCGCGCCTGGAAGTCCGTCGTGTTCGAGGTCGAGGTCACCTCGCGGTAGCGGCCCTCGCTCGGGATCCACGCCTCGAGGTCGTACTTCTTGGCCGCCGACGTGCCGAGGTCGTCGACCCCGATGTTGACCACCCGGTACGGGATCTCCAGCTCCTGCAGGAACGCCTCCTCGATCGAGAGCAGCAGCTCGTGCTCGTCGGGCGACGCCTCGGGCTCGACGAAGCTGAACATCTCGACCTTGTCGAACTGGTGCACGCGAAAGATGCCGCGCGTGTCGCGCCCCGCGGCGCCGGCCTCGCGCCGGAAGCACGGCGAGATGCCCGCGTACCGCCGCGGCAGCGTGCCGGCCTCGAGTATCTCGCCCGCGTGCAGCGACGCGAGCGGCACCTCGCTGGTGCCGACCAGGTACAGCTCGTCGTCGCCCAGGCGGTAGATCTGCTGCTCGGTGTCGGGCAGGAACCCGGTCCCGTACAGCGCCTCCTCGCGCACGAGCACGGGCGGCACGACCGGCTCGAACCCGCGCTCGCCCAGCGTGTCGAGCGCCCAGCGCACGAGCGCCATCTCCACGAGCACGAGGTCGCCGCGCAGGTAGGCGAAGCGCGAGCCCGCCACCCGCGCGCCGGCCTCCATGTCGATCATCGGGCCGGCGAGGTCGAGATGGTCGCGGCTGCCCGACCCGCGCTCGCCGACCTCGCGCAGCGTCGTGTCGGCATCGGCCGCTGTCGAATCGGGAGGGTTGGGGAGCGTCGCCAGGGCGGCCTGCAGCTCGGCGTCGGCGTCGGCCAGCTCCTGGCCGAGCGCCTTCGAGCGTTGAGCGACCTCCTGCATGGCGGCGATCTCCGCCGCGGCGTCCCCGCCTTCCTGCTTGGCGCGCCCGATCGCCTTCGACGCCTCGTTCTGGCGCGCGCGCAGCGCCTCGGCCTCAGGCCGCAGGGCGCGCGTGCGCTCGTCCAGCTCGAGCACGCGGTCGAGCCGGACGTCCGAGCCATCACCGCGCCGCGCCAGCGCCGCCCGCACGGGCTCGGGATCGCGCCTGATCTGCTTGAGGTCGAGCATGCGGCGCGTGCCGCGACTAGCCGCCGGAATACTCGGCGACGAACGCGGCGACCTTCTCGGCCTCCTCGCCCGTCACGATGTTCTGCGGCATCGGGCCGGAGGAGAAGCCGCCGTTGCGGATCGCGTAGAGGACATCCTCCTCCGTCTCCACGCGCTCGTTGAAGTTCGGCCCGTCCTTGATCTCGCGCGTCTTGACGCTGGTGTTGGAGCCGTAGGCGCCCGCCGCCTCGAGGCTGTGGCAGCCCGCGCAGTTCTCGTTGAAGATCTGCGCGCCCTCGTAGTTGGGGTCGTTCTCGGCCAGCTGGATGCCCTCGGAGCCGCAGGCGCCGACCACGAGCGCGGCGCAGGCCGTCGCGGCCACGGTCACGAGTCGGGAAGAGCGGCCCATGGAGGTGGCACAGCATACGGAACAATCGGCCGCCGATGAGGAACGTGGATCCCGACCACTTCCGCTCCGTCATGGGGCACTTCGCCACCGGCGTGACCGTCGTCACGGCCTCGACGCCCGACGGCCCGGTCGGCATGACGGCCAACGCGGTGGCGTCGCTGTCACTCGATCCGCTGCTCCTGCTCGTGGCCTTCGACAACGACGCCCGCACGCTGCGCGTGGTCCGCGAGACCGGGCGCTTCGGCGTCAACGTCCTGCACGCCGGGCAAGAGGAGCTGGCGCGGCTGTTCGCCTCCAAGCGGCCCGAGAGCGAGAAGTTCGCCGGCGTACCGCACACGGTGCACGACGGCATCCCGGTGATCGAGGACGCGCTGGCGTGGGTCGGCTGCCGGCTCGAGCGCCTGATCCCGGGCGGCGACCACACGATCGGCATCGGCGCGGTGGAGGCGGCGGAGGCGGGCGACGGCCGGCCGCTGCTGTGGTTCCGCGGGAGCTACCGCACGTGAGCGTCGTGCACGAGGTGCTCGGCCTCGCGCTGATCACCGTCAACGCGGCCGCCGGCGCGTGGGGCGCGTGGGGCTGGTGGCACGGAAACGACGCGCGAGGCTTCTGGCCGCTGTTGCGCACCGGCCAGGCGCTCGTGGTCCTGCAGGCCGCGGGCGGCGGGATCCTCGTCTTGGGCGGCCGCGAGCTGCCCGAGCTGCACCTCATCTACGGGCTCGTGCCGCTCGGCGTCTCGTTCCTCGCCGAGCAGCTGCGCATCACGGCCGCCGAGACCGTGCTGGGCCAGCGCGGGCTCGAGGGCAGGAGCGACGTCGAGGCGCTCGAACGCGCCGAGCAGCGCGAGCTCGTCCACGCCATCATGCAGCGCGAGATGGGCGTCATGGCCGCTTCAGCCCTCGTCGTGGCGCTGCTCGGCCTGCGGGCCGCGGGCTACCTGTGACAGAGTGCGGAATGCCACTAAGTGACACTCTCGCACAAAGTGGTAGAAATCATCTCCGGTGATCAGGTCCTACCTACCCGCACTCGTCTTCGTCGGGCTGGGCACGATCCTGGGCCTCGTCTTCGCGGTCCTCAACTCGGTGCTGGGCCCGCGACCCCGCGACCGCCCGGCGCGCGTGGATCCGTACGAGTGCGGCCTGCCCTCCGAGGTCAAGCAGAACTTCCGCTTCGGGATCAGCTTCTACCTGATCGCGATGCTCTTCATCCTGTTCGACATCGAGGTCATCTTCCTGTATCCGGTCGCCATGCAGCTCGACGCGTTCGGCACGTTCGCGCTGATCGAGACGATCGTGTTCATCGTCCTGCTGGCCATCGCGTTCATCTACGTGTGGCGGAGGGGAGCGCTCGAGTGGAGGTGACCCGCCAGCGGCTGGGGTCCGGCGAGAAGGCGGAGTTCCGCGCGCGCCAGCTCACCGCCCAGCAGATGCTCAGGGGCGAGCTCGAGGGCCCGGAGCTCGAGAAGCACGTGGAGGAGAGCATCCTCACCACCACGCTCGAGCGGGCGGGCGCCTGGGCCGCCGCCAACGCGATCTTCCCGTGCACATTCGGGCTCGCCTGCTGCGCGATCGAGATGATGTCCTTCGTCGGTGCGCGCGTCGACGTGGCGCGCTTCGGCGGCGAGGCGTTCCGCGCCTCACCGCGCCAGGCCGACCTGCTGATCCTCTCCGGCCGCGTCTCGATCAAGATGGCGCCGGTCGTGCGGCGCGTCTACGACCAGATGCTCGAGCCGCGGTGGGCGATCGCCATGGGCGCGTGCTCGTCCTCGATGGGCGTGTTCAACAACTACGCGGTCGTGCCGGCCGACAAGTTCATGCCGGTCGACATCCATATCCCCGGCTGCCCCCCGCGGCCGGAGGCGCTGATGCACGGGATCATCAAGCTGCGCGCGATGATCCTCGCCAAGCCCGACCTGAGCTGGCGGACCCGCTACGGCGGCGGCGGCACGGAGGAGTTCGTCGAGTCCGAGCTGGCGATGGACCCGGTGGCCGGCCACGCGATCGGCGTGTCCGGCGGCGGGAGGGCCGGCACGAGTGCCTGACGCGACCGGCCTGGAGCTGCTGGCCCAGGACCTTCGCGAGGCGCACGGCGACGAGCACGTCCTCGCCACGCAGCACTTCCGCGGCAAGGCCGCCGTCGACGTGTCTCCCGCGCGCGTGCGCGAGACGCTGGGCTTCCTGCGCGAGCGCGGGTTCGGCTTCCTGGCCAGCGTGCACGGGCTCGACTACTACCCCGAGGAGCCGCGCCTCGGCGTCCAGTACGAGATGCTCGACATGCGCCAGGTGGACCGCATCACCGTCCGCCTCCGCGTCCCGATCGACGCGCCGAACGTGCCGTCGGTCACCCCCGACTGGCCGACTGCGGACCACCAGGAGCGCGAGGTCTACGACATGTTCGGGGTGATCTTCGACGGCCACCCCGACCTGCGGCGGATCCTGATGCCCGAGGACTACGAGGGTCATCCCCAGCGCCGCGACTTCCCGATCGGCGGCGAGCCGGTCCTCTTCACTCACAACGAGTCGCGCTTCCCGCGCTACACGGGCTGATGAGCGACCTCGAGACCCGGACCGGCGCGCCCTCGATCCCCTACCGGGAGATGGAGGACTCGCACGAGCTCTCGCACATCTCCCACGGGGCCGAGCAGGAGCTGCTGACGCTCAACATCGGCCCCCACCACCCCGCCACCCACGGCGTGCTGCGCCTGCTCACGACGCTCGAGGGCGAGGTGGTGCGGGACATCAAGCCGGTCATCGGCTACCTCCACACGGGGATCGAGAAGACCGCCGAGGACAAGGCGTACTGGAAGGTCATCCCGGTCATCGAGCGGATGGACTACCTCGCCTACTACTTCAACGCGATGGCCTTCTGCGGCGCCGTCGAGACGCTCGTCGAGCTCGAGGTCCCACCCCGCGCGCAGTACCTGCGGGTGCTGCACATGGAGCTCAACCGCATCATGTCCCACCTCGTGTGGCTCGGGACGAGCGCGCTCGACCTCGGCGCGATCTCGATGTTCTGGTACTGCTTCCGCGACCGCGAGACGATCCTCGACCTGTTCGAGATGTCGAGCGGGCAGCGCATGCACACGCGCTACATCCAGGTGGGCGGCGTGATGGAGGACATCCCGACCGGGTTCGACGCCAAGGTGCGCGAGTTCTGTGCCGCCATGCCGGGCCGCGTGGACGAGTTCATGGCGCTTCTGGCCAAGAACGAGATCGTGCTCCAGCGCCTGCGCGGCGTGGCGGCGCTCGACGAGGAGACGCTGCTCGGCCTCGGCGTGACCGGCCCGCTGCTGCGGGCGGCCGGCAACCCGTGGGACCTGCGCAAGGCCGCCCCGTACTCGAGCTACGAGGACTTCGACTTCCAGATCCCGGTCGGCACCGTCGGCGACAACTACGACCGCTTCGCCGTCCGCAGCCAGGAGATCAAGGAGTCGGTGAAGATCATCGAGCAGGCACTCGACGGTCTGCCCGAGGGGCCGTACATCTCGAACGACCGCAAGTACGCGCTGCCGCCGCGGCACGAGCTGGCGACGTCGATGGAGGCGCTCATCCATCACTTCAAGCTCGTCACCGAGGGGTTCCGGGTGCCGCCGGGCGAGGCGTACTACCCGATCGAGTCCCCGCGGGGCGAGCTCGCCTGCTTCGTCCGCGCCGACGGCTCGGCCAAGCCGGCGCGGGTCCACATGCGCGACCCGTCGTTCGTGAACCTGCAGGCCACGCGGCCGATGGTGCAGGACCTCTACATCGCCGACCTGATCGCGACGCTGGCCATGCTCGACCCGATCATGGGAGGGATCGACCGCTGATGGCCATCGATCCCGGCGAGGTCAGGCGGTTCGCGCACGGCTCCCGGGTCCCGGGCTGGGACGACGCCGCCGACCTCACGAAGGACCCCGCGGTCGTCCCCGACCCGGCGACGACGCCGGTCCCCGAGCACGTGCGCGCCGAGATCGAGGCGCAGATGGCCAAGTACCCGGACTTCCGGTCGGCCGCGATCCCCGCCCTGCACATCGTCCAGCGCGAGCACGGCTGGTGCTCGCCGACGGCGATCGAGCAGGCGGCGTGCGTGATGCGGCTGACGCCGGGCTACCTGACCGCGGTGGCCACGTTCTACGACATGTTCTCGACGACGCCGAAGGGTCGCCACGACGTCTATGTGTGCACGAACATCTCATGCTCGCTGCTCGGCGCGGACGAGATCCACCGCGCGATGGTCGAGGCGGCGGGGCACGACCCCGACTTCGAGGTGCGGCCATTCGAGTGCCTGGGAGCGTGCGACATCGCGCCGATGGCGTCGGTTGACGGCGAGTACGTCGGCCCGCTCGAGGTCGACGACTGCCGTGCGATCGTCGACGACGTGAAGGCGGGCCGCGAGGTGCTGCCGGCCAAGCAGCTCAAGCGCCGCAAGATCGCGGTCGAGCACTGGCGGCAGACGTAATGGAGCTGTTCTACGACGGGATCGACGACCCCGAGCTCCCGACGCTCGACGGCTACGCCAAGCGCGGCGGCTACGAGATGCTCCGCAAGGCGCTCTCGATGGGCCCGCAGGCAGTGCTGCAGGAGATGCTCGACTCCGAGGTCCGCGGGCGCGGCGGGGCCGGCTTCGCGATGGGCAAGAAGATGTCGTTCATCCCCAGGGGGGCGATGGACAAGTACCTCGTCTGCAACGCCGACGAGTCGGAGCCCGGCACGTTCAAGGACCGCGAGCTGATGCAGAAGAACCCGCATCTGCTCATCGAGGGCATGCTGATCGCCGGCTACGCGATCGGCGCGAACAAGTCGTTCATCTTCATTCGCGGCGAGTACGAGCACCAGGCCGACGTGCTCGACGCGGCGCTGGCCGAGGCGCGCGCGGCCGGCTACGTCGGCGATCGCATCCTCGGCTCGACCCACACGCAGGACCTCGTCGTCCACCGCGGGGCGGGCGCCTACATCTGCGGCGAGGAGACCGCGCTGCTCGACGCGCTGGAGGGCAAGCGCGGCAACCCGCGCCTGAAGCCGCCGTTCCCCGCCGTCCAGGGCCTCTACAAGGGCCCGACGCTGATCAACAACGTCGAGACGCTGATGAACGCCCCGCTCATCCTGCGCATGAGCGGGAAGGAGTTCGCGCGCATCGGCACCGCGAACTCGACGGGCACCAAGGTCGTCTCGGTCAGCGGCTGCGTGCAGCGCCCCGGCAACTACGAGATCGAGCTCGGCATCCCCACGCGCGAGCTCATCTACGGACTCGCCGGCGGCCCGCCCGAGGGCCGCACCATCAAGGCGTGGTTCCCCGGCGGCTCCTCCGCTCCGGTGCTGCCGGGCACCGACGAGTACATGGACCTGCCGTACGACTTCGACTCGCTGGCGAAGGCGGGCTCGATGCTCGGCTCGGGCGCGATCATCGTCGTCGACGACTCGATCTCGATCGTCGACGTGGCGCTCAAGACCGCGAAGTTCTACCGCCACGAGTCGTGCGGGAAGTGCACGCCGTGCCGCGAGGGCACGAACTGGACCGTGAAGATGCTCGAGCGCATCCAGAGCGGCGAGGCGACGCCGATGGACCTCGACATCATGGCCTCGGTCCAGGAGCAGATCATCGGCAACTGCCTGTGCGTGCTGGGCGACGCGATGGCGATGCCGATCGCGTCGATGATCGTCCACTTCCGGGACGAGTTCGAGGCGCACATCGAGGCGGCACGCGAGGCCCACGGTCTCGGAGCCGCGATCCCGCAGGTCAACCGCTCGGAGCAGGGCGGCGCGTACCCGATGCGCGAGCCGGCCGGGGTCGAGCCGACGCCCGCGGTGGTCTGATGCCGCGCCCGCCCGAGCACTGGGTGACGTTCACGCTCGACGGCCGCGAGGTGCGCGCTCCCGAGGGCGTGATGCTGGTGGACGGCGCCAAGGAGGGCGACGTCGAGATCCCCGTCTTCTGCTACGAGCCCAAGCTCGGCCAGCCGGTCGGCGCGTGCCGGATGTGCCTGGTGGAGATCGAGGGCATCCCCAAGCTGCAGACCGCCTGCTCGACGCCGGTCAAGGACGGGATGGTCGTCCACACCCAGACCCAGCGCGTGGTCGACGCGCAGCGCGCGGTCGTCGAGTTCCTGCTCATCAACCACCCGCTCGACTGCCCCGTCTGCGACAAGGGCGGCGAGTGCCCGCTGCAGGACATCACGTACGGCTGGGGCCCGGGCACCTCGCGCTTCATCGAGCCCAAGCGCCACTTCAAGAAGCCGCTCGAGCTGTCGCCGCTGGTCGCGATCGACCGCGAGCGCTGCATCCTCTGCTACCGCTGCGTGCGCTTCTCGCAGGAGCTGAGCGAGGACTATCAGCTGATCCTGCTCGAGCGCGGCGCGCACTCGTACGTCGGCACGTTCGACGGGCATCCGTACGTGGCGCCGTTCTCCGGCAACATCATCGAGCTGTGCCCGGTGGGCGCGCTGACCTCGCGCGCGTACCGCTTCCGCGCGCGGCCGTGGGACATCGAGGGCGCGGGCACCGTCGCGCCGACCGACGCGGTGCACGCCAACGTGGAGCTGACCGTGCGCGACGAGCGTGTCATGCGGGTGCTCGCGCGCGACCACGACGGTGTCGAGGACGGCTGGCTCGACGACCGCACGCGCTTCGGGTACCAGGCGGTGCACGTGGACGAGCGGATCGTGGAGCCGCTCGTGCGCGAGGGGACCGAGCTGATGCCGGCCTCGTGGGAGAAGGCGCTGGCCGCCGCCTCCGTCGCGCTCAAGAAGGCCGGCGCACGGACCGCGGCGCTGGCGGACGGCGAGACGAGCAACGAGGAGGCCTTCCTCCTCGCGCGGCTGTTCCGCGAGGGGCTCGGCTCGGGGAACCTCGCCTCGCGCCCGGGCGGCGAGCTCGCGCTCGACGAGGCGCGCGCGCTGTCGGACCCCGCGCTGCAGGCGACCATCGAAGACCTCGAGTTCGCCCACGGGGTGCTCCTGCTCGAGTGCGATCCGATCGACGAGGCGCCGACGCTCGACCTGCGGATCCGCAAGGGCATTCGCCGCCACCACGTCCACCTCGCGGTGGCGAGCGCGCGGCCGACGGCGCTGGACGCGCAGGCGGACGCGGTCATGCGGCTCGCGCCGGGCGGCGCGGAGGGGCTGCTCGTGGCGCTCGACGCCGCGCTCGCGGGTGACGACGGGAACCTCGCAGGCGCCTCCACGGCGGCGGGTTCGAACGCCGAGGCGGTGCGCGACCTCGGCGCCTGGCTGCGCGACGCCGGCCAGGATCTCGTGATCGTCTACGGCGAGCGCGCCCTGCGAGGGCAAGGCGCACGTGCGCTCCTCAACCTTGCCGCGCGGCTCGAGCTGGCAGGCCGCGACGGCGCCGGGCTGCTCGAGGTGCCGTGCGTGCCGAACGCGCGCGGGATGCGCGAGGTCGGCTTCGCCCCCGGCCATGGCCCGGGCTTCTCCACCCTGGCCTCGGCGGGCCACGACGCGCGCGGGATCGCCGAGGGCCTGGCGAGCGGCGAGCTGGCGACGGTCTGGCTGCACCACGCTGACCCGGTGCGCTTCCACCCGGACCGCGCGCTGTGGGAGTCGGCGCTCGGGACCGCGCAGACCGTGATCGCAGTCGACACGCTGCTGACCGATTCCGTGCGTGAGTACGCCGACGTGGTCTTCCCGGGCGAGGCATACCCGGAGAAGGAGGGCACGCTCACCAACCTCGACGGCCGCGTGCAGCGCCTGCGGGCGGCGATCGGGCGCCCGAAGGGCGCCAGCGGCCTGCCGGGCAGCGGGGTGCGCCCCGTGTGGCAGGTGATCGCCGACGTCTCGAAGGCGGTCGGGCTCGACCTCGGCGTGCTGTCCGGGGCGATGGCCTCCAAGCAGCTGTTCGAGGCCGTCCCGTTCTACGCCGGGCTGACGCTCGACGAGATCGGCGGGCGCGGCATCCGCTGGCCCGAGCTCAACGCGGAGTGGGACGCCCCGGGCGAGCCGGCACGGCTCTCAGTCCCGGCCGTGACGCCGGCCTCGCAGGACGGGACGCTGCGCCTCGGGACCTATCGCAGCCTGTGGGCGGCGAAGGACGTCGACGTCTCGCCCGCGCTGCGCTTCCTGCGCCCCCATCAGATCGTGGAGCTGGCGCCGGAGGACGCCGAGGCGCTCAACATCCGGGACGGCGACCGCGTGGAGGTCGGCTCGAACGGCACCCGCATCCGCGGCGTGGTGAAGCTGCGCGCGGCGGTGCCGCCCGGGTCGGCATTCGTGGCCGAGGGCGTGGAGGGCGAGCCGGCCAATCTGCTCACCGAGCCGCTCGTGCGCGTGCAGCGCGTGGGTGATCGCGAGCTGGAGCCGCAGCCATGACGACGGTGTTCGCCGACGTCGGCTACTACGAGCCGTGGTGGATCCAGCTCCTGAAGGGCGTGGTGATCTTCGCGGTCGTGTTCCAGCTCGTGCCGGTCGCGCTGCTCGCCGAGCGCAAGCTCCTCGGCCGCTTCCAGCACCGCTACGGGCCCAACCGGGTCGGCCCGTTCGGGATCCTGCAGCCGATCGCCGACATCGGCAAGCTGATCTTCAAGCAGCAGTTCCGCCCGCGGACGGCGGTCGCCTGGATGTTCGCGCTCGCCCCCGCGATCTCCATGCTGACGGCGGTCGCGACGGTCGCGATCATCCCGTTCTCGGACCGGGTCGACATCTTCGGCACCGACGTCGGGCTGTACGGCGTCGATCCCTCGGTCGGCATCCTTTACGCGTTCGCGTTCGGCGCCATCGCGTTCTACGGGCTGATGCTCGGCGGCTGGGCGTCGGGCTCGAAGTACTCGTTCCTGGGCGCCATGCGCGGGGCCGCGCAGCTGATCTCGTACGAGGTCGCGCAGGGCCTGTCACTCGTCGGCGTGATCATGATGGCCGGCTCGCTGTCGCTGACCGAGATCGTGAGCGCGCAGGAGAACCTGTGGTACATCGTGCCCCAGTTCGTCGGCTTCGTGATCTTCCTGGTCGCCGGCTTCGCGGAGACCAACCGGCCGCCGTTCGATCTCCCCGAGGCGGACGCCGAGCTCGTCGGCGGCTACAACACGGAGTACGGCGGCGGGCGCTTCGCCGCGTACTTCGCGGCCGAGTACCTGAACATCATCGTCGTCTCGGCGATCACCGTCACGATCTTCCTGGGCGGCTGGAACCTGCCGTTCGTAGACCCGCCCACGTGGGTCGACCCGATCGTCGTGCTGGCCAAGACGCTGGCGCTCGTCTTCTTCTTCATCTGGGTACGGGCGACGCTGCCGCGACTGCGCTACGACCAGTTGATGTCGCTGGGCTGGAAGGTCTTCCTGCCGCTCGCGACCGTGAACGCGCTCGTGACTGCGATCCTGGTGGTGGTGATCGACTGATGGCCTACAAGCCCGACGACGTCGTGAAAGTGCTGCGCGCACCCGCGCGCGGGCCCGTCCGCAGCTCCTACCGCGCGTTCGGCGAGACCCTGCGCGGGCTCAAGACGACCTTCGCGCGGCTCGTCGAGGGGCCGATGACGATCCAGTACCCGGAGGAGAAGGTCCCGGTCTACCCGCGCTTCCGCGGCCGCCACAAGCTCCACCGCTTCGAGGACACGGGGCTGGAGAAGTGCGTCGGCTGCTCGCTCTGCGCCGCCGCCTGCCCGGCCGACTGCATCCGCGTGGTCGCCGCCGAGAACACCCCGGAGAACCGGGTCAGCGCCGGCGAGCGATACGCCGCGGTCTACGAGATCAACCTCTCGCGCTGCATCTTCTGCGGCTACTGCGAGATCGCGTGCCCGTTCGACGCGATCACCATGGGCCACGACTACGAGATGTCCGACTACAGCCGCAGCGACCTCATCTTCACGAAGGAGATGTTGCTCGCCGAGCCGCTGGACCGGACGCCGCTGCGCGCCGCGGGCGAGTAGCGCCCGCCGCCAGCAGGAGGTGCGAGTCGCCGAACTCGTGCCAGCGGTAGCCGCCCTCGAGCGCCGCCGCGTAGGAGCGCTCGACGAGGTCGCGGCCGGCGATCGCCTCGAGCATGAGCAGGTGGCTGGCGTCGGGGTCGTGCCAGCCGGTGAGGACACCGTCGACAACCCTGACGCCGCGGTCGGGCGTCACCGTGAGACGCGTCCAACCCTCGAACGGCCGGACCGTGCCGTCGGGCTCCGCGACCGTCTCGAGCGCGCGCACGACGGTCGTGCCGACCGCGATCACGCGCCGGGCCGCGTTGACCGCGGCGGCCGCCTCGGGCGGGACGCGGAAGCGCTCCGGGTAGGGCGCCTCGCCGCGCTCGAGCGAGGAGACCCCCGCGTGCAGGGTCAGCCTCGCCACCGCCACCCCGCGCGCCCCGAGGGCGTTGAGCACCCGGCGGCTGAAGGGGCGGCCCGCGCTCGGCATCTCGGCGCTGCCCGGCTCGGCGGCGAAGATCGTCTGGAAGTCGGCGAGCGGGAGCGGCCGCGGCAGGTGGCGGTAGCGGATCGGCCTGCCGTGCTCGCCGAGGTACTCGAGCAGCGGCGCCGGCAGCCGCAGGCGAGCGGCCCACAGCCGCCGGCCGCCGAGGTAGGGCGCGAGCAGCTCGCCGCGCCCGCCGCCCGGCAGCGCGAGCCGCTCGCCGGCCCGGCCGCCCCGGTAGGACCGCATGCCGTCGCGCAGCTCGACGACCCACCGCTCGTAGCCGTCCTCCGGCCACCCTCCGTCCCACCTGGGGAGCGGAGTCGAGAGATGCAGGCGGCGGCCGTCGGCGAGCGGGAGCGCGGCCGGGATCGTCGCGGAGTCGTTGACGACGAGCAGGTCGCCGGGCTCGAGCAGCGCGGGGAGGTCGCGGAAGACGTGGTCGCGCAGGCCGGCCGGCGACGCGGCGAGCAGCCGTACGTCGTCGCGCGCGCCGGGCGGCTTGGAGGCGTCCAGCCGGTCGGGGAGCTCGAACGCGAGCGCGGTGCTCATCCGGTCGTCACCACGGACGTTTGGTAGCGCCCGCTGGGGACGTCGCCGGCGACGAGGGCCAGCAGCCCGGGCACGCTCGCCTCGGGCGGCGGGCGGTCGGAGATGTCCTCGCCCGGGAACGCCTCCTGGTGCATCCGCGTGTTCATGTCGCCCGGGTCGACGGCGACGAAGCGCAGCTGCGGATGCTCGGCCGCGAGCGTGCGCGTGAGGTGCTCGAGCGCGGCCTTCGAGGAGCCGTAGCCGCCCCAGCCCTCGTATGCCTCCACCGCGGCGTCGGAGGTCACGTTGACCACCACCGCGCCCGGCGCGAGCAGCGGGAGCGCGGCCTGGACGAGGGCGAGCGGCGCGAGCACGTTCACCCGGTAGACGGCCTCGAGCTCCGGGAGCGGGTAGTCCGCGAGCGGCGGCTGCGGACTCGGGCCCAGGACGCTCGCGTTGTTGACGAGCAGGTCGAGGCGGGGCCCGGTAGCCGCCACCAGCGCGCGCCGGTGCTCGGGGTCGGCGACGTCGCCGGGAATCGCGGTCACCTCGGTGGTCGCAGCGAGCTCCGCGCGGGCGGCCTCCAGGGCCTCGGCGCCGCGGGCGTCGATGACGAGGCGCCACGAGCGGCGCGCCAGCTCGCGCGCGAGCGCCAGGCCGAGGCCGCGCGACGCGCCGGTGATGAGAGCCGTGTCCATGCCGATGACGCTAGGCGCCGGCGGCCCGGCTTCACATCGGGAATTGGTCCTAGGTCGGAGGTCCTAGTGGTGACTTCAGGACGTGAAAGTCAACTGCGGCTGGGTAGGGAGAGTGCGGCATTGACCGCGAAAGTGGACAACAACGACCATCGTCGGCGTGCGTGTCCGGTTTACGTCCGCGGGCGGTGTACAACCGGCCACGCGCCCGCCCGGCGGTCGTCGTTGTCCCCTTTCTGTACGCCCGTACTCCCCCTCAATGCGCAGTTGACGTTGCTGAGCCCTAGCTACGGCTGTGGCGGGCCGAACGGCTCGATGCGCGGGTTCGCGAACGGGCCCTCGACGCCCGGCTGAGCGGCGGCGCGGGCGCTTGCCTGCTCGTCGACGAGCACGGTGTACAGGTGGTTCTCGGGGTCGATGGGGACCACGCCGAAGTCGGCGTCGATCTCCTCCGGGCGGAGCCCGAGCCGCTCGGCCACCTTCTCCACGGTGGCCGAGTCCGGATCGAGCTCGACGGTCATCATCACGCCAGGCACAGGTCCCAGCGTACCGCCCGGGCGCTACCGCCTCGCCCGCGTCGTCGGAACGTTCTTGAGCGCGGCGAGCAGCGCGGTCGTGTTCGTGGTCCCCCAGCCGTGGTCGTTGTCGAACCCGACGCCCCCGAGGTCGTCGGCCGTCTTGACCAGCAGCGCGCGCAGCGACGCCGGGGACAGTCGCGTGGCGGAGTACTTCGTGCGCACCGCGGCCACCAGCCCGGCCAGGACCGGGCACGCGGCGGAGGTGCCGCCGTCGGGATCCGGCGCGAACACCTCCGAGCCCTTGAAGTGCGTGTAGGTCGCCAGGTCGGGCTTCTGCGCCGCCAGGCGGCCGGGGCCCTGGGACGAGTAGCCGACGCGCTTGCGCTTCGTGTCGATCCCGGCGACGCTGAGCACGCGCCCGTGCGAGTTGGCCCCGCAGACGGGGCGCCGGCGGAAGCGGCAGCGGCCGTCCTGGCAGTCGCGCCCGCAGTTGCCGGCCGCGAACAGGATGTCGGCGCCGGCGGCCTCGAGGCTGGCCACGATCACGTTGAACGGGTGGCGCGGGTTGTCGCTGTAGTTCCCTGGGTGCCCGACCGGGAAGTCCCACGAGGGGTCGAACATGCCCCAGGAGTTCGAGACCACCAGCGCCCGGCGGTTGGCGGGCATCGCGTCGAGGACGCGGCGGAGCTTGGCGTAGGACTGGACCGCGTCGCTGAGCAGCCCGGCCATGGCCGTCGGCCCCGCGGTCTGCGAGAGCAGCACGGCGTGGTCGAGGTACGTGGCCTGCGGCGCCGCGATGCCGGCGTCGAACGCGCACATCGTGCCGTGGTCGACGGCATGCTTGCCGGGGCGGGTGGTCACCCCGGCGGGCGTGAAGTGCTTGTTGGTCCCGAGCTTGGCCGGCTGGCCCTTCGCCCGCAGGTGGGCGACGTTCATCCCCGTGTCGACGATCGCGAGGTTCACGCCCTGCCCGGTCATCCCGGCCTTGGTGAGCTTGTCGACCTCGAGCAGCCGGGCGACGTTGCGGTGGGTGCCGACCGGTGGGTCGCCGATGCAGGTCAGGCAGTTCTCGATCACCGGGTCGGCCCAGAGCCCCACCACGCCGGGGCTCGCCATCGCCTCGGAGAACACGGCGCCCTGGTCGTCATCGGGGATCGTGCCGCGGACGAGCTGGGTCACATCCTCGGGCCCGGACGCGAAGTCGATCGGCGCAGACAGCGCGAGCATCCGCCCGTCACCCTCGTCGAGTCGCGGCGTCGGCAGCTCGACGGGCTCGAAGCCGGCGTCGAGCACGAGGCCGGCGGGCACGAGCGCCGCCGCCTCAGTGTCGCTGGGCGAAATCGCGTCGCCTGTCGCCATCGCGGCCCGGAACTGCGGCGTCGAACGGAGCTGGATGAGCACTCGCACCGGCGGCCTCCTCGTCCTGGGTCTCCCGGTCTCACCCTAAGTGGAGGTGCACTGAGCAGTCAAGCCGCGCGGCCTATTGGCGCGTCAGGCCCTCGCGGACCGCGTACAGCGCGGCCTGCGTGCGGTCGGCCACGCCCAGCTTGCCGAGGATGCTCGAGACGTGGGCCTTGACGGTCTTCTCCGCCAGCCCCAGCTCGCGAGCGATGGCCTTGTTCGCCATCCCTCGCCCGATCAGCGCGAGCACCTCTCGCTCCCGCGGGGTCAGCGGGTCGTCCGCGACCTCGGCGAGCAGCCGGGCGGCCACGCGCGGATGCAGGAGTGCCCCGCCGCCGTGCACCGTGCGGATCGCGTCCACGAGCTCGGCCGGCTCGATGTCCTTGAGCAGGTACCCGGCCGCGCCCGCGCGCACGACGGGTAACAGCCGATCCTCGTCGATGAAGCTCGACAGCACAACGGCGCGAGCGCCCGGTACCCGCTCGTGCAGCCGCCGGATCGCCTCGACGCCGTCCACGCGCGGCATCACGAGGTCCACGAGCACGACGTCGGGCACGAGCCGCTCGGCCTCGGCCACGGCCTGCTCGCCGTCGGCCGCCTCGCCCACGACCTCGATGTCCTCCTGCAGGTCCAGGAACGTCCGCAGGCCCTGGCGCACGACCGCGTGGTCGTCGGCGATCAGCACGCGGATCATCGCGGCACCTCGAGCGTCACCGTCGTCCCCTCGCCGACGCGCGAGACGACGGCCAGCGTGCCGCCCAGCGCCCGCGCGCGCTCCTCCATCGAGGTCAGCCCGAGGCGGCGCGACCGCAACGCGGGGTCGCCGGGATCGAAGCCCTCGCCGTCGTCTGCGACGGTCACGATCAAGCGCCCGTCACGCGCCTCCATGCGCAGCTCGACCCGCTCCGCGCTCGCGTGGCGGAGCGCGTTGGCGAGCGCCTCCTGGGCCACGCGCAGCACCTCGGCCTCGGCCTCCGGCGCGCAGTCCGCCGCTCCCGCGATGCGCAGCTCGATCTCGCGGCCGTGCACGCGACGCAGCATGTCGACCTGCTTGCGCAGCGTCGCCGCCAGCCCCTCCTGCTCGAGCGACGGCGGGCGCAGCTCGAAGATCAGCTCGCGCAGCTCGGTCAGCGCCTCCTGTGCCAGCTCGCGCAGGCGTGCGACCTGCTCGCCCGCCGCGGCCGCGTCACGCCCGAGCAGCGTGGCGGCGGACTCGGCCGTCAGCACGAGCCCGAACAGCTTCTGCGACACCGAGTCGTGCAGCTCCCGCGCCAGCCGGTTGCGCTCCTCGACGATGCTCAGCTCCCGCCCGCGCTCCGTCAGCCGCGCGTTCTCGATCGCCACGGCGGCGTGGGCCGCGAGCATCTCGATCAGCCGCTGGTCGGAGTCGGTGAACTCGGTGCCGTCCTCGCGGTCGGTGAGGTAGAAGGCCCCGATCACCTCGCCGCGCGCGACGATCGGGACGCCGAGGAACGAGCGCATCTGCGGGTGGGCGCTGGGCCACCAGCCGCGGAACCGCTCGTCCTGCCGGATGTCCGCCGTGCGGTGCGACGTCGGCGACTCGAGCATCGCCCCCAGCAGGCCGTGCGTGCGCGGGAGCGGTCCCATCGCCGCGATCAGCTCGTCGCTCATCCCCTCGGTGATGAACTGGGCGAACGCACCCTCGCCGTCCGGGATGCCGAGCGCCGCGTAGCGCGCCGAGGCCAGCTGCCTCGCCGATCGCACGAGCCGCCGCAGCACCGGCTCGACCTCGCGCTCGGCCGCGATCGCCAGGACCGCCTCGCTCATCGCCTCCAGCGCGCCACGCTGCATGCGGAGGACGATACGACGGCAGGTATGGTGCCCCGCATGGCTGACATGGGCTCATCGCTGGACCGCTTCGCCGAAGTCGAGACCGGCGAGGCGTTCACCCTCCAGAACCCCCGGCTGCTGAAGGTCGAGCTGTCGGAGACCTCGGTGATGGCACGCAACGGCTCGATGGTCGCGTATCAGGGCGACGTGCACTTCGAGCACAAGGGCGGCGGCCTCGGGCGGCTGCTCAAGAAGGCGGCCACCGGCGAGTCGCTGCGGCTGATGGAGGCGAACGGCTCAGGCGAGCTGTTCCTCGCCAACCAGGCGATGCTCGTGCACGTGCTCCGCCTCGCCGACGACACGCTGACCGTCAACGGCGCGAACATCCTCGCGTTCGAGACCGGCATCGACTGGGACATCACGCGCGTCAAGGGCGGCACCGCCGGCATGCTCGCCGGCGGGCTCTTCAACGTCGGCCTGCGCGGCACGGGCATGGTCGCGCTCGTCTCGGACGGAGAGCCGCTGCGGCTGGACGTCGCCGAGGCGCCCACGTTCGCGGACCCGTCGGCCGCGATCGCCTGGTCGGGCGGCGTGACGACCAACCTGCGTGCCGACGTGCAGGCCAAGTCGCTGATCGGCCTGGGCTCCGGGGAGAGCTTCCAGCTCGGCTTCTCCGGGCAGGGGTGGGTGCTCGTGCAGCCCTCCGAGGGCCGCATCGTTCCCAGCGCGTCGTGATACTCGGCCTGCCCGACGGCATCCGCGCCGTCCTCTTCGACCTCGACGGCGTGCTCACGCAGACGGCGAAGGTCCACGCGCGCGCGTGGAAGGAGATGTTCGACGACTATCTGCGCGAGCGCCCCGAGCCGCAGGCCCCGTTCACGCTGCCGCACGACTACGACGAGTATGTCGACGGCAAGCCGCGGCTCGACGGCGTGCGCTCGTTCCTCGAGTCCCGCGGCATCGAGCCGGAGCGCGAGCTCGTCGAGCGGCTCGGCACCCGCAAGAACGAGCTCGTGCTCTCGCTCATCCGCGAGCAGGGCGTCGAGCCCTACGACGGCTCCGTCCGCTACGTCGAGGCGGCGCGCCGGCACGGGTTGCCGCAAGCGGTCGTGTCGTCGAGCAACAACGCGCGCGAGGTGCTCGAGGCCGCCGGCCTGATCGACTACTTCGACGAGATCGTCGACGGGCGCGTCGCCGAGCGGGAGGGGTTCAGGGGCAAGCCGGCGCCCGACGGCTTCCTGGCCGGCGCCCGCGCCCTGGGCGTCGAGCCCGCCGAGGCGGCGGTGTTCGAGGACGCCCTCGCGGGGGTCGAGGCGGGGCGCGCCGGCGACTTCGGGTACGTGGTGGGCGTCGACCGGACGGGCCAGGCGGACAAGCTACGGGAGCGCGGCGCGGACATCGTCGTCCGGGACCTGGCGGAGCTGCAGGAGTGATCGGCGACGACGTCTTCGCGGTCGAGCCGTGGGCCGTCCGCGAGCGCGAGCTGCACCTCGACCTGCTGGCCCAGACCGAGTCGATCCTCGCGCTCTCCAACGGTCACATCGGCCTGCGGGCCAACCTCGACGAGGGCGAGCCGGCCGGCAGCCCGGGCACGTACCTCAACGCCTTCTACGAGACCCGGCCGCTTCCTCACGCCGAGGCGGCCTACGGCAACCCCGAGGACGCCCAGACGCTCATCAACGTCACGAACGGCAAGATCATCCGCCTGCTCGTCGACGACGAGCCGTTCGACATCCGCTACGGCCAGCTCGTGCGCCACGAGCGGGTGCTCGACTTCCGCGAGGGCGTGCTCACGCGCGAGGTCGAATGGATCTCCCCCGCGGGCCAGGGCATCCGCCTGCGCTCGACCCGGCTCGTCTCGTTCGTGCAGCGCTCGGTGGCCGCCATCCGCTACGAGGTCGAGTCGATCGACGCCCCGGCGCGGATCGTCGTGCAGTCCGAGCTCGTCGCCAACGAGCCGCTCCCCGAAGGATCCAAGGATCCGCGCATGGCCGCCGTGGTGGGCGACTCGCTCGTGCCCCAGCACCATGCCAACCGCGGGCTGCGAGCGGGGCTCGTGCACCGCACGCGGCGGAGCGGCCTGCTCATGGCCGCGGGCATGGACCACGTCGTCGACGGGCCGGAGGGCACGGTCACCGAGGGCGAGAGCGAGCCCGACCTGGCGCGCGTGACGGTCACCACCGAGCTCAAGCCCGGGCAGCGCCTGAGGATCGACAAGCTGCTCGCCTACGGATGGTCGAGCCGGCGCACGCTGCCGTCCGTGCGCGACCAGGTCGAGGCCGCTCTGGCCTCCGCGCGCCGCACGGGCTGGGCGGGCCTGCGGGCCTCCCAGCGAGCGTACCTGGACGACGTGTGGGACCGTGCCGACGTCGAGCTCGACGGCGACCCCGCGCTTCAGCAGGCCGTGCGGTTCGCGTTCTTCCACGTGCTCCAGGCAGCCGCCCGTGCCGAGCGCCGGGCGATCCCGGCCAAGGGCCTCACCGGCCGCGGCTACGACGGCCACAGCTTCTGGGACATGGACACGTTCACCGTGCCGGTCCTCACATACACGGTGCCGGACGCGGCGGCCGACGCCCTGCGCTGGCGGCACTCCACGCTGGACCTCGCCGAGGCCCGCGCGCACGAGCTGCGCCTCAGCGGCGCGGCGTTCCCGTGGCGGACGATCCGCGGGCAGGAGTGCTCGGGCTACTGGCCGGCCGGCACCGCCGCCTTCCACGTCAACGCCGACATCGCCGACGCCGTGCGCCGCTACCTCGCCGCCACCCAGGACGAGGACTTCGAGGCGGGCCCGGCGCTCGAGGTGCTCGTCGCGACGGCGCGCCTGTGGCGCTCGATCGGCCACCACGATCCCCACGGCGGCTTCCGGATCGACGGCGTCACGGGGCCGGACGAGTACACGGCGCTGGTCGACAACAACGTGTACACGAACCTCATGGCCGCGCGGAACCTGCGCACGGCCGCCGACGTCGCGATGCGCCACCCGCACCGGGCCGCCGACCTGGAAGTCGACGAGGAGGAGATCGCCAGCTGGCGCGACGCGGCCCAGGCGATGGTCATCCCGTACGACGAGGAGCTGCGGGTGACCTCGCAGTCCGAGTCGTTCACGCGCTGGCGCCACTGGCCGTTCGAGACCACGCGCCCGAACGAGTACCCGCTCATGCTGCAGTTCCCGTACTACCTGCTGTACACGTCGCAGGTCATCAAGCAGGCCGACCTCGTGCTCGCACTGTGGCTGTGCGGCGACCAGTTCGACGCCGAGCAAAAGGCGCGCGACTTCGACTACTACGAGCGCATCACCGTGCGCGACTCGTCGCTCTCGGCGTGCATCCAGGGGATCGTGGCCGCCGAGGTCGGCCACCTCGACCTCGCCTACGACTACTTCGCCGAGACCTCGTTCATCGACCTGCGCGACCTCTCGCTCAACACGCACGACGGCGTGCACCTCGCCTCGCTGTCCGGCAGCTGGCTCGTGGCCGTGGCCGGCTTCGGCGGCATGCGCGACCACGGCGAGCCGCTGTCCTTCGCCCCCCGGCTCCCGGCACGCCTCACGCGGCTCGCCTTCAGGCTCACGTACCGCGGGCGCCGCCTGCGCGTGGAGGTCAACTCACACGGCACGCGGTATGAGCTGCTGCAGGGCGAGCCGCTCGACCTGGTCCATCACGGCGAGCCGTTCACGCTCGTCGAGGACGAGGCGCAGGAGCTGCCGGTCCCGCCGGTGGCCCACCTCCCGGCGCCGCCCCAGCCGCCGACGCGCGAGCCGCCCTGCCGTCACGAGGAGAGCTAGAAGGGGGCCCCGCCCAACGGCCCATTACGTGTCGAGCGATGTCCCGCTGGGCACCCCCAGAGCAGCCGCGATCGCCGCCTGGCCGAACGCGATGCCGCCGTCGTTGGGTGGGAGCCGCTGCGGGACGAGCACGCGCAGGCCGGCGGCGGTGAGGCGCTCGGACGTGCGCTCGAGCAGCCGGCGGTTCTGGAACGACCCGCCGGAGAGGACCACGGCGTCGAGGCCGCGGTCGGCGGCCAGGTCGGCGCAGGCGCGGGCGGTCGCGTCGGCGAGCGCGTGGTGGAAGCGGGTGGCGATCACGCCGGCCGACACGCCGCGGGCGACGTCGCGGTCGATGGCGAGGATCGCCTCGCGGGCGTCGAGCACCCCGGCCACCGCGTCGAGCCGGTAGGCGCCCGGCTCGGTGCCGTCGCAGGCGGCCTCGAGCTCCATCGCCGCCTGCCCCTCGTAGGAGACCTCGAGCCGCAGCCCGCAGAGCGCGGCGACCGCGTCGAACAGCCTCCCGACCGACGTCGTCACGGGCGACGCCGTGCCGGTCTCCGCCATCCGCGCCACCGCCCGCCAGCGCTCCCGGTCGACCCCGCGCAGCGGCCGCGCGTCGCCGGCGGCGGCCGCGCGCCAGGCGCACGCCATCCGCCAGGGCTCGCGCACCGCCTGGTCCCCGCCGGGGAGCGGGACGGGCCACAGGTGCCCGGCCCGCTCGAAGCCGCGCAGGCCGCCGACGAGGATCTCGCCGCCCCACACGGTGCCGTCCGTCCCCAGGCCCGTGCCGTCGAAGATCGCCGCCACCGCCGGCCCGGTCTCGCCGTGCTCGGCCAGGCACGCGGCGAGGTGCGCGTGGTGGTGTTGCACGGCGACGTGCTCGACGCCCTCGCGGGCGAGCGCGTAGGTCGTGGAGAGGTAGTCCGGGTGCAGGTCGTGCACCACGACCTCGGGCGCGACCGCGAACAGCCGCTCGAAGTGCTCCACCCCTTCCGCGAACGAGCCCAGCGTCTCGACGTTCTTGAGGTCGCCGATGTGGTGGGAGACCCACGCGCGGCGGCCGCGCGCGACGCAGAACGCGCTCTTGAGCTCCGCCCCGCAGGCGAGCAGGTGGCGGCCGGCCGCGATCGGCAGCGCGAGCACGCTGGGCACGGCGCCGCGGGAGCGCCGCAGCGGGAGCGGCCGCCCGCGCGCCACGCGCAGCACCGAGTCGTCCGTGCGCGTCTCGATCGGCCGGTCGTGGCCGAGCACCAGGTCGGCGATCGCGGCCAGGCGCTCGCGCGCGTCGTCGTCGCGGTAGGCGATCGGCTCGTCCGACACGTTGCCGCTCGTCATCACCAGCGGCTCGCCGGCGCCGGCCAGCAGGAGGTGGTGGAGCGGGCTGTACGGGAGCATCACGCCGAGCTCGGCCGAGCGGGGCGCGACCGCGGCGGCCACGCGCGCGTCCCGCCGCCTCGGCGCGAGCACGATCGGGCGGTCGCGCCCGCGCAGCAGGGCCGTCTCGACCGGGCCCAGGGCCACCAGACGCCCGGCCGCCTCGAGATCCGGCGCCATCAGCGCGAACGGCTTCTCCTCGCGGTGCTTGCGCGCGCGGAGCGTCGCGACCGCGCGCTCGTCCGACGCCACGCACGCGAGGTGGAACCCGCCGATCCCCTTGACCGCGACGATCGCGCCGCCGGCCAGCGCGGCGACGACCTCGTCGAGTGGATGGTCGAGCCGCGGCCCGCAGGCCGGGCACGCGTTCGGCTGGGCGTGGAAGCGGCGGTCGGCCGGGTCGTGGTACTCGGCCGCGCAGCGCGCGCACATCTCGAAGCCGGCCATCGTGGTCAGCGGCCGGTCGTACGGGACGCCGCGCACGATCGTGAAGCGCGGGCCGCAGTCCGTGCAGTTGATGAACGGATAGCGATGGCGCCGGTCGCCCGGATCGAACAGCTCGCGCAGGCACGCCTCGCACGTCGCCGCGTCGGGCGAGACGAGCGCGTCGGCGGACGCACCCTGCTCGCTGGGCTCGATCGCGAACCCGCCCTCCCCGCGCGGGGGGATGTCCTCGCGCGTCACGCGGTCGACGACCGCCATCGGCGGCGCCTCGGCCGGGAGGCGGGCGAGCAGAGCCTCGACGGCCTCGGGCGCGCCCTCCGCCTCGATCACGACGCCCCGCTCGTCGTTGCGCACGAAGCCGGCGACGCCGAGCTCGGCGGCGAGCCGGTGCACGTACGGCCGGAAGCCGACCCCCTGGACCACGCCCTCGACCCGCACCCGCACGCGCCGCAAGCCCGCCGCGCTGCGCGGCTCCGGCGACGGGGCGGTCATTCCCGCGGGCGGGCGTGCAGCTCGCTGAGCACGAGGCCGAAGAGCACGTGGTCGGCGATGAAGACCGCCCGCTCGCGGCCCTTCGGCCAGTCCCGCGTCGTCAGGCCGAGCGCGGGAGCAACCACGGCGTCGAACCCCATCCACGCGACGAGGCCGAAGGCCGGCCCTGACCACCGGCGGCGGCGGATCTCCTCCGGCAGCATCCCGTAGGTCGCGCCGAACGCCGCCCCCATGCCCCAGTGGACGAGCTCCACCTTGGTGCGCGGCGCGTGGTGCGTCTTCTTGCGCGTCAGGCGGCTGGGCGGGTCCTCGCGGATGAGGCCCGCGTGCTTGGCGAACACCCGGACGCCGGTCATCGCCATCGCGCCGACGACGCCGCGGAACACCGCGTGGAGCACCTCGCTCATGGTGACCCCCCGACCAACTCGCACAGGACGTGATAGGCGCTGGCTTGCGCTTCCTGGATCCGCGGGATGTGCTGCGAGCGGGCGATCACGACGTGGTCGGCCAGGCCCTCGGCGGCGATCCGGCCGCCGTCGTAGCCGACCAGCGCGACCGTTGTCAGCCGCCGCCGGCGCGCCTCGGCGAGCGCGGAGATGACGTTCGCCGAGCCGCCGCTCGTCGAGAACGAGAGCAGCACGTCACCCGGCCGCCCGTGCGCGATCACCTGCCGCGTGAAGATCGACTCGACGCCGACGTCGTTGGCGATCGCGGTCAGGATCGCGGGGTCCTCGGTCAGGTCCAATGCGGGCCGGCCGGCGGCGAGCAGGTCGGCCACGACGTCCATGGCGTCGGTCGCCGAGCCGCCGTTGCCGAGCGCCAGCAGCCGGCCGCCGCCGGCGAAGGACGCGCGCAGCGCGGAGGCCGCGGCCAGCAGCGCCTCGCGGCCCTCGGTCAGCGTCCGCGTCCGCAGCTCGCCGACCTCCTCGGCCTTCATCAGCACCGAACGCCGCACGTCCTCGAGCACGGCGTCGTGGTCGGTCTCCTGCTCGCCGAGGAACGGGTACAGGAAGCTCGCGGCGCCGGTGTCGTGCACGCTCCGCTCGCTGTGGTCGAGGAACACGTGCACCAGCTCCCACAGCACGTGGTAGGCGGTCTCGACAAGCTCCTGGCGCACGAACGGGTCCGCGTCGGGCGGCTCGAGCTCGATCACCAGGCAGCCGCGCTCGCGCACCGCGCCGACCGGAGCCCCGAACGCCATCACCATGTCGTCGGGCTCGGCCAGCAGCTCCAGCCGCTCGGCGGACAGCGCCATCGCCGGCAGGGCCCGCTTGCCGACGATCACGGGGTGCACGAACTCGACGGCCACGTGCCGCGCGTCCGACCAGCCCGAGGGGGTGCCGCCGACCGCGAGCAGCCGCCCGCCGCGCGCGAACCGCTCGGCCAGCTCGCGGCAGAGCCGCGCCAGCCGCTCGGCCTCGGCGCCGAACCACGCGGCGTTCGCCTCCGTGCGCCGCATGAGCAGCGCGTCGACGCGGTCGGCGACCGCCTCCATCAGGCGGGCACCTCCCGGCGAGCGGCCAGCTCGAGCAGCCAGTCGCGCCAGGCGTCGACGCCCTCGCCGGTGCGCGCGCTCACGAGCATGCGCGGCACGCCCGGGTTCACCGCGTCGAGGTTGTGCTCGAACTGCTCGAGGTCGAAGTCGAGGTGCGGCAGCAGGTCGATCTTGTTGACGAGCACGAGCTCGGCGGTGCGGAACATGAGCGGGTACTTGAGCGGCTTGTCCTCGCCCTCGGTGACCGAGCAGACCATCGCTCGCGCGTCCTCCCCGACACGGAACTCGGCCGGGCAGACGAGGTTGCCGACGTTCTCGATCACCAGTAGGTCGAGCTCGCCGAGCGGCAACGAGCCGAGCGCGGAGCGGACCATGTTCGCGTCCAGGTGGCACTCGCCGCCGAAGCCGGGGTCGGTGTTGAGCTGGGTCACGGGCACGTGCAGGCTCGCGAGCCGGTCGGCGTCGTAGCTGCCCTGCACGTCGCCTTCGAGCACGCCCGCCCGCACGCCGTCGAGATCGGCTAGCACGCGCTCGAGCAGCGACGTCTTGCCCGATCCGGGCGCGCTCATGAGGTTCAGCACGCGCACGCCGGCGCGGTCGAAGTCGTCCCGGTTGGCGCGCGCGATCGTGTTGTTGGCGTCGAGCGCGTCCTCGACGACCCGGACCTTCACGCGGTGCATGCCGCCTCCTCCACCTCGATCGACTCGACCTCGAGCTCGTTCCCCGCGACCACCTCGCCGCGCCCGCCGCAGGTGCAGCGGAACAGCGCGTCCTCCGGATCCCACTCCCGCGCGCACTCCTCGCACCGCAGCCGCGCGGGCACCAGGACCTGCTCCAGCCGCGCGCCCTCGCACAGCGTCTCGCGCGTGACGAGGTCGAAGTAGAACGCCAGCGAGTCCGGCACGACCTGGCGCAGGTGGCCGATCCGCACCGTGACCACGGTGACCCTTCGTCCGGCGGCGTGTCGCAGGGCCGTGTCCACCACCGCGCTGGAGACCGACAGCTCGTGCATCAGCGCTGATAGGCCGCGTCGGTGCGCAGCTCCTCGATCGTGTCGACCACGAGGTCGACGGCCTTCCCGACCGCCGCCTCCACGGCCGGGCTGAGCCCCATCCCAAGGTCCTCGATCTCCGCCGGCTCGCAGGCGATCACGACGACCTTGCCGGAGAACCCGCCCACCGCCGTCACGAAGCGCAGGACGGTCTTCGGATCCATCCCGTGCGGGTTGATCGCCTCGCCGTCCTCGATCGCGCCGCCGAACTCCTCGGGATCGGGCTCGATCACGTACAGCGTGCCCGGCTCGCCGCCCTGGCGGCTGACGTCGAGCAGCACGAGCGCGTGGTAGCCGCGCATGATCTCGTACGCGAGGTCGAGCCCGCCGGCGCCGAACTCCATCACGGTCACGCCGGACGGCAGCTCGCGCTGCTCGAGCCGGCGCGCGACCTCGCCGCCGAAGCCGTCGTCCTGCATCCAGGCGTTGCCCACGCCCGCGACGAGGATCTGCTTCTCATACCGATCACTCATTGGCATCCTCCTCGCGATGTTCGCGAAGCGAACTCGCAAGGGAATCGGCGCCAGCCGATTTCCCCACCTCGCTGGGATCGAAGAACAGGTACCGGCCCATCTCGCGCAGCAGGTCCTGGCCGGGGTCGTCGTCGACGGTGACGGCCAGGTGCACGCGGCCGTCGTAGTCGAGGTAGATGCGCTCGATCGTGGCAGTGCGGCCCGTGACGATGTGGTCCTGCGCCGTCCGCTCGGCTCGCAGCACCACGCTGTCGCCTGGCCGATAGGTCACGCCGTCGACCGTCGCCTCGCGCTCCCCCGGCGGGTCCTGCACCGTCACCCGCCCGTGCAGCGCCATCACGTCCGCCGGTGTGGCGGCCGCCGCTCGCGCCAGCATCGCCCGCACGGCGGGATCCTGCCGCGCGGCCTGCTCGCGCTCGTCGTCGGAGAGCGCGAGCACGTGCAGGAGCAGCGCCTCCTCGATCTCCGTCGAGTCGAAGAGGCTGCCGCGGCTCTCGGGCGCGAGCTGCGGGTGGTCGGGGAGCATGATCGCCGCGCCCAGGACCGCGTCGTCGGTCTCCGAGGCGAGCACCGGCCAGGTGTTGACCTGCTCGCAGGCGGCGACCGCCGCCGCGTGGGGGCCGTCGCGGTCGAGCGGGGACACGAAGCGGCCGCCGTCGACGTGCGCGGTGACGTGCGTCGAGAGCAGGCTGTGGCGCAGCGCGTCCGCGCGCTCGAGCCCCTCGGGCACGTCGGTCGTGTTGTGCACGCACAGCACGAGCTGCACGGCGCCGCCCTCGAGCCGCGTCGCCGACAGCCGCACGCGGCCCTGCAGGCCGTCGAAGTCGAACGGCTGCACCGTCGATTCGCCGACCGGCGTGGCCGGTAGGTCGAGCCGCCGCGGCGTCGCCTCATGGCGCGGCCCGCTCCCCTGCAGGAAGCGCACGGTGCCCGTGAACGTCGCGTCGCCCGACGCCTCCGCCACGACCTGGATCCGCACACGGTCGTGGCGTGCCTTCGTCCCCACCGTGCAGGCCGGCGGGTAGACGATGCCGAACGGCGTCGGCGTGGCGTTCTTGGTCGCGCCGGGGGTGTACGGAAAGAGCGCGTACCCCTCGTAGAGCAGCGTGTCGACGAGCTGCTCGAGCTGGGTCATCGCAGCGCCCCCAGCAACTCGGCGACGGCGGCGTCGAGCGACGGCAGGCCGCGCTCGGCCTTCATCTCCGCCAGCCGGTCGAGCGTCTCGTGCTCGAGCCGCACCCACCCCCCGCCGGGGTAGTAGAGCGCCATCATCGCCTTGAAGGTCTCGACCGGCAGCATGAACCGCGCGGACGAGCTCCACGGCACCATGGCGATCTGCGACTCGGGGTGCAGGATCGTCCCGCTGAAGTGGAACGTCAGCGGGATCTCACCGTCCGGCAGCGAGTAGAAGTACTTGGCGGCCGCGATGTCGAGGTCATAGGTGCACGGCACGAACACGTCGAACTCGCCGGACCCGCTCGAAGCCCGGCACCAGCGCGCCGACCTGCATCCAGACGAAGCTGCGCGTCGTCGCCGCCCAGCGCTCCGGCGGGCCGAACAGCTCGACGAGCCGCTCGCGCGTCTCGGTGTCGTACGTCCGCCGCGCCGGGTCGATGTTGATCTGCGCCGAGAGCACGATGCCGTGGACGGGCCGCTCCGCGCTGACCTGCAGACTGAAGCGCATGGTCGGCGCGACCGCGTGGGCGACCGGCTCCGCCCCGAGCACCTCGAACCTCATCGCAGGTCCTCGAAGTAGATCGCCACGGCTTCGCGCATCGCCGCGCCGCCGCTGATGCCCTCCCACGACTCCTTGACCACGCCGACGAGCCGGTAGGCGACGTCGATCGGCACGATCACGTGCTGCGCCGGCTCGGCCATCCGGTTGACGATCAGCGCCTCGGTGTCCGGCTCGAGGCCCGACAGCACGGGGTTGGCCGCGCAGACCTGCTCCCAGGCGTCCAGCTCGAGCTCCGACTCGGTCGCCCCCGCAGGGCTCGGGTAGAGCGCGATCACGCCGTCGGCGACGGTCGAGACCATGAAGAACGCGAGCGAGATCGGGATCTGGAAGCCCGCCCACTGCTCGTCGGTGATCACGAGGTCGTCCAGCCACAGCGTGCGGTTGCCGGCGGGCCGGAACTCGGCGTCGCCGGAGCGGACCGACCAGCACGTCCCGCACACGCACAGGATCCGCCGCTCCGTGAGATGCAGCAGGTGCTTGTGCTCGCCGGGCAGGTCGTGGCCGCACAGCTCGCAGCCCGTCGCCTCCTCGTGCGCCGCCGGAGCCGCCGCCACTCGCACGTGCCCGTTCTCGCGCAGCAACGGCACCGGCTCGAGCTGGAGGCCCGCGCCGTCGGCCGACCGGCCCGCGCGCGGCAGGTCATAGCCGTGGCCGCACGCCGTGCACGTGAGCGTGCCGAGGATCAGCACCGCGTCGTCGAGGCGCGCCCCGCACGACGCGCACGCATTGCGGTACGCGAGCAGGCTGCCGTCAACGTTCGCCACCACGAGCCCGTCCACGCTCGCGAGGCCGCCGACCGGCACGTCGCCGGAGATCTCGCGCCAGTCACGCTGCGGCGGGGGAGGCACGAGCTGGGCCCGGACGCCGTCCAGCTCGACGCCCTCGAGGTCCGGCGCGTGCTCGTCGAGCGCGCCCATGATCGCGTGCTCGAGCGTCGACGCCGAGGCGGGGCAGCCCTCGCAGCCGCCGAGCATCCGCAGCCGCGCGACGCCGTCGTCGAGCTCGATCAGCTCGACACCCCCGCCGTGCGACTCCATGTACGGACGGACCTGCTCGAGCGCCTCGCGCACGCGCGTCTCGAGATCGACCGGGTAGTGCCCGTGCAGGAGCATCAGGCTCGCCACCACGCCGTCCCCGGCCAGCCGCGCGCGCTGCTCGTCGTCGAGGACGTCGAAGATCCGCGCCAGCCCGTCGCCGTACATCTGGATCAGCTCGCCCACGAGCTGCTCGGCCCGAGGGTCGCCGATCGCGTCGAGGCGCGCCGTCAGGTCGTCGGCGAGAGCGTCCGTGCTCACGCCAGCGCAGTGGGCGTGTGCATCACCTTCCGCACCTTGCCCTTGCCCGTGTACATGTGCACGCCGCACGGGAGGCAGGGGTCGAACGAGTGCACCGCCCGCATGATGTCCACGCCCTTGAAGTTGTCGGGGCCGTTCTCCTCGAAGATCGGGGTGTTCTGGACCGCGTCCTCGTACGGGCCCGGCGTGCCGTAGACGTCGCGCGGGTTCGCGTTCCAGGGGGTCGGCGGGTACGGCTGGTAGTTGGCCACCTTGCCGTCCCGGATCACCATGTGGTGCGAGAGCACGCCGCGCGCCGCCTCGTGGAAGCCGACGCTGACCGCTTGTTCGGGCACCTTGACGTGATTGGCGCTCTTCGTGCGCCCGGCCCGCACCTCGGCCAGCGCGTGCTCGAGGTTGTAGAGCCCGACGAGCGCGGAGAACGCCTGGTGGTAGGACCGCGCGCGGTCGCGCTCGATCGCGTTCGACTTCTCCGGGATCTTCCACTCGAGCTCCATCTCGGGCATGAAGCCGGTCTTGGGGAGCACCATCTGGATGCTCGAGCCGGTGGCCTTGACGTAGCCGATGTCGACCAGGCCGGCCTTGGCCGTGACCCACTGGCGGGCGAACGGGCCGCCGCCGGTGTCGTTGGCCACGTAGCGGTCGTTGCGCTTGTCGTACATGCGCGGCGAGACGACCCACGAGTACTTGTCGGTGAAGTCGCGCGCCTGCGGCTTCGGCAGCGTCACCTTGTTCCACGGGTGCCGCTTGTCGACCGGGTTGCCGAGCGGGTCGTGCGTGACGAACGTCTCCTCGTTCGTCCAGTCGTCGAAGTAGCTCGAGCCGAGCAGGATGCGGATGGCGAGGTTGATCTCCACCAGGTCGGTGGTGATCAGCTCGCCGTCGAACACGAGGCCCGGGGTCACGTAGCGCGTGCGCCCCCAGTCGCTCATGTCCTTGTAGTCGTACCGCAGCGTGTCGACGTCGTCGAACGCCCCCCAGCAGATCAGGTCGGTGTTGCGGTAGCCGACCATGTCGTAGCCGGGCAGCTCCTGGAGGAAGAAGTCGTAGATGTCGTCATGCATCGGCACGGTGCGCTTGCAGTAGTCGATGTACCGCATCAGGCGCACGTAGTAGTCGGTGCACGTCTGCGACGTGATGTCCGCGCTCACCCCGCCCGGCATGATGGTCGACGGGTGGGTGTGGCGGCCGCCGAACAGGCAGTACATCTCGCGCGTGTAACGGGCGACCTGCAGCGTCTCGAGGTAGAACTCGCCGGTGAACGGGTTGAGCGCCCGCATGATGTCGGCGATCGTCTTATAGCCGTGGACGTCGCCGTGCGGGGACGCGGTCTTCTCCGCCTTCGCCAGCAGCGACGGGTTCGTGTCCTTCACCATCTGCTCGCAGAAGTCCACGTTGCACATGCAGTCGTTGTAGATCGCATGGTCGAACATGTAGTCCGCCAGCTCGGCGAGGTTGTAGGCGCAGTTGCCGAGCTTGGGCGGGTAGACGCCGTAGGCCATGTTCTGACACAGCACCGACGTCGTGCAGTGGTTGTCGCCGCAGATGCCGCAGATGCGGCTGGTCAGGAAGTGCGTGTCACGCGGGTCGATCCCCTTCATGAAGATGTCGAACCCGCGGAAGATCATCGACGTGCTGTAGCACTTGAGGACCTGCTGGTTGGTGAAGTCGATCTCGGTGTGGATGCCCAGGCTCCCGACGATGCGGGTGATGGGATCCCACGACATCTCCTTGACGGTGACCTTCTGCTCGGTCCCCGGTGTGTCGACTGTCGCCATCTCTCATCCCCCTCCTACCAGCGCTTCTGGTAGCCGCTGAGAAGCTGATTGCCCGGTCTGCGCCACTCCGGCTCCTTGTCGTACTTGCGCTTGATGTTGAGGTTGCGCCCGAGCCGCAGCAGCGGCCCGTAGGTGAAGCGCGCGGCGTTCGAAGACAGCGTCGCCATCCGGTCCTCGTCCATGAACGGCATGTACTTGTCGGGGAACCCCGGCATCGTGCAGGCCATGCAGATGCCGCCCACGTTGGGGCAGCCGCCCATCCCGTTCACCCACCCGCGCAGCGGCACGTTGCACTTGACCACGGGGCCCTTGCAGCCGAGCTTGACCAGGCACCGGTGGTCGGAGCCGTATTCGGTCGCGAAGTTGCCCATCTCGTAGAACGCGGCGCGGTTGCAGCTCTCGTGGGCGGTCCGCTCGAACAGCCACTTGGGGCGCCCGGCGTCGTCGAGTTCGGGCACCGGAGCGCGGCCGGCGAGGGCGAAGACGAGGTACATCAGCGTCTCGGTGATGTTGTCCGGCTGCGCCGGGCAGCCCGGGATGTTCACGATCGGGATACCGGCCTTGGACTTCCAGCTCCAGCCCAGGTGGTCGCGCAGGCCCATGGCGCCGGTCGGGTTGTTCTTCATCGCCGGGATGCCGCCGTAGGTCGCGCACGTGCCGACCGCCACGACCGCCGCCGCCTTCGGGGCCAGCCGGTCGATCCACTCGGTGGTCGTGATCGGCTGCCCCGTCTCCGGGTTGTCGCCCATCGCGGCGAAGTAGCCGTCGCCGCTCAGCTTCTCGTTCGGCAGCGAGCCCTCGAGGATCAGGACGAACGGGTCGAGCTTGCCGGCCTCGGCGTCGTACCAGGCCTGCATGAACTCGGCGCCCTGCTCGAACGCGAGCACCGGGTTGTGCACGACCACCTTCGGCATGCCCGGGATCGCCCCGGTGATGATGTCCTCGAGGCTCGGGTTGGTCGCCGACGTCATGCCGACCGAGTCGCCGTCGCAGCTCAGCCCCGTCGTCATCCAGATCACGTGCGCCGTGATCGCCTCCGTCTCGCTCTGCTTCGGTGCGAACTCGAGTGTCGCCATGGCGCTCCTCTCAGCAGATCCTGGGCAGGGGGTCGCCGACCAGCTGGTCCATGACCCGTCGCCCTCCGAATGCCGTCTCCACCAGGACCATGCCCGTGGGCTCGGTCCTCACCTCTCCGATCTCCGCCGCCTGCTCGCAGCCGTCCACGGCGCGAAGCGCGGCCAGCGCCTCCGCCGCCGCGTCAGGCGCCACGAAGGCGACGAGCTTGCCTTCGTTCGCGACGTACATGGGGTCGATCCCCAGCAGCTCGGCGGCGCCCGCGACCGCAGGGTCGACCGGGACGTCGCCCTCGCGCACCACGATCGCCACGCCTGCCGCGCGCGCGATCTCGTTGAGCACGGACGCGACGCCGCCGCGCGTGGCGTCGCGGATGCAGTGCACCTCCGGCCCGAGCATGGCGTCGACCGCGGGCCACAGCGAGCACGTGTCGGACTCGATGTCGGCGTCGAGGCCGAGGTCGCCGCGGGCGAGCATGATCGCCGTGCCGTGCTCGCCGATCGAGCCCGAGACGAGCACGCGGTCGCCGGGCCGGGCGGCGCCGGGCGAGAGCTCGGCCCGCGGGTCGCGCAGGCCGACTCCCGTGGTGCACACGTACATGCCGTCGGCGTGGCCGCGCTCGACCACCTTGGTGTCGCCGCTCACGATCTGCACGCCGGCCGCGGCCGCGGCCTGCGCCATCGCCTCGACCTCGGCGCGCAGCACGGCGGAGTCGAGCCCCTCCTCGAGGATCAGGGCCAGGCTCAGCGCGAGCGGCCGGGCGCCGGCCACGGCGAGGTCGTTGACCGTGCCGTTGACGGCCAGCTCGCCGATCGACCCGCCGGGGAAGCGCAGCGGCTTGACCACGAAGGAGTCGGTGGTGAGCGCGATGCCATCGCCGACGATCGCGGCGTCGGCCAGCTCGTCGAGCCCGAACGCCGGCGCCAGCAGCCCCTCGATCAGCGTCTGCGTCGCCTTGCCGCCGGCCCCGTGGGCCATCGTGATGCGCTCGTCCTTGAAGCGCGGGCGCTTCGCGCGCGCGGTCTCGATGATCCCGAGGATCCGCTCCTCACGGTCGGAGACCGTCACACGACCTCCTTTTCCCGCGCGAATCTCCCGTAGTTGTAGTAGGCGGCGCACGCTCCCTCCGGCGAGACCATGCAGGTGCCGATCGCGTGCTCGGGCGTGCAGGCGGTGCCGAAGACCTTGCACTCCCACGGCTTGATGACGCCCTTGAGCACCTCGCCGCACTGGCACGCCTTGGGGTCGGCCACGCGCACGCCGGGCACGCTGAAGCGCGCCTCGGCGTCGAGCTCCGCGTAGGCGTCCGAGAGCCGCAGCGCGCTCTGGGAGATGAATCCCAGCCCGCGCCACTCGAAGTGCGGCCGGAGGGCGAACACCTCGGCCATCGCGGCGCAGCGCCCGCGGGTTGCCCTCGTACGGCACCACGCGCGTGTACTGGTTCTCGACCTCGCAGCGGCCCTCGGCCAGCTGGCGGAGGATCATGTGGATCGCGTGCAGGATGTCGAGGGGCTCGAAGCCGGCGATCACGACCGGGCGCCCGTAGTCGGCCGGGATGAACTCGAACGGCCGCGCGCCGACCACCGTCGACACGTGTCCGGGGCCGATGAAGCCGTCGAGCCGCAGGTCGGGTGACTCGAGCAGCGCCCGCAGCGGCGGCACGATCGTCACGTGGTTGCACATGCAGGAGAAGTTCTTGACGCCCTCGGCGCGCGCGCGCATGAGCGTGAGCGCGGTCGACGGAGCGGTGGTCTCGAATCCGATCGCGAAGAACACGACCTCGCGGTCGGGCTCGGCCTTGGCGATCCGCAGCGCGTCGAGCGGCGAGTAGACCATCCGCACGTCGGCCCCCTGCGCCTTCGCGTCGAGCAGCGTGCCGTTCGATCCCGGCACCCGCAGCATGTCCCCGAAGCAGGTGAAGATCACGCCCGGCTCGCGCGCGATCGCGATGCCGTCGTCCACCCGCCCCATCGGGATCACGCACACCGGGCAGCCGGGGCCGTGCACGAGCTCGACGTTCTCCGGCAGCAGATCGTCGACCCCGTAGCGGTAGATCGAGTGGGTGTGGCCGCCGCAGACCTCCATCACCTTGTAGTGGCGGCCGGGCTCGACCACGCCGAGGATCTGCGCCGCCACCTTCTGGCCGAGCGCCCCGTCGCGGAACTCGTCGACGAACCTCACAGCTTCACCAGCCCCACGTCGGCGTGGACGAGCAGCAGGTCGCCGGCCCGCACGTCGTCGAGCAGCGCCACCTCGACCTCGCGCGCCTCGCCCTCGGCCTCGCACACGGCCAGCGACTCGCGGACCTCGACGACGCGCATCTCGACCGCCACGTCGCCGCAGGTGATGCAGTGCGCGTCGTGGGGGTCGCAGGCGCTCATTCGATCGCGCTCGCCTTGAGCTCCTCGAGCTCCTGCTCGTACTCGGCGCCCATCTGCTCGAGCAGGCGCAACGTCGCGATGGCCTCGTCCTCGTCGACCTTCGAGAGCGCGAAGCCGACGTGGATCAGGACCCAGTCGCCGGTCTCCGCCGCGCTTCCGTCGACGTCCAGCAGTCCGATGTTGACCGTGCGGCGGACCCCTGCCACCTCGACCGTGGCGAGTCGGTTCGCCTCATCTATGACCTCCACGATCCGGCCTGGGATGGCCAAGCACACGCGAGACTCCCTCCGCTCCCGGGCAACCTATCGCTTGTGACGAAAACTGCAAGCGCTCACGGGTGAGGCGTCAGGGAGCGAACCGGGGTAAGAACCTCGTAGCATCCGGCCTCGCTCATGGCGGAAGTCCTCTTCTTCATCGCCGCGATCGGCGCCGTAGCGGGCGCGGTGGGCACCGTCGCGCTGCGCAATCCGTTCTACGCGGTGCTCGCGCTCGTCTGCCATCTGCTCGCGCTGGCGGCGCTCTTCCTGCTCCTGCGCGCAGAGTTCGTGGCGGCCGCCCAGGTCGTGGTCTACGCCGGCGCGGTGATGGTGCTCTACGTGTTCGTCGTCGCCTACGTAGGCGGCTCCGGCGAGCCGCTCGGCGTGGCCGGCGGCGCGTCGCTGCGGTTCGCGTCCATCGTCTTCGCGCTCGCGCTGTTCGTGGAGCTGACGATCGCGCTCGTCGGAACGGGCCTGTCCGCGCTCGAGACCGAGGGGCCGGGGGTCGACGCCGGCTTCGGCACGCCGGCCGAGGTCGGCGAGCTGTTCCTGACGAAGTTCCTGCTCGCGTTCGAGCTGGCGTCGCTGCTGCTGCTGGTCGCCGCCGTCGGCGCGGTCATCCTCGCGCGTCGCCGCGCAGGCCTGGGGCATCCCGACGAGGTCTCGGTCGCCGAGCTGATGCGCCGCCGCGAGCTCACCGCGTCCGACGCTCCGGTGGGCTCGATGCTCGAGGCGACCGGCCCGCCCAAGCGATGAACCTCACCTGGTATCTCGTCGTGTCGGCGCTGATCTTCTGCATCGGCGCGGGCGGCGTGCTCGTGCGCCGGAACCCGCTCGTGATCCTGCTCTGCATCGAGCTGATGCTCAACGCCGCCAACCTGGCGCTCGTGGGCTTCTCGCGCGCGCACGGGAACATGGACGGGCAGATGTTCGCCCTGATCGTGATGGTCGTGGCGGCCTGCGAGGTCGCCATCGGCCTCGGGCTGATCGTCGCGCTGTTCCGCCGCCGGCTGCCGATCGACGTCGACGAGCTCCGGGAACTTCAGGGGTAAGCAAAGAAACCGGTTCGACAGTGAACGATCGTTCAACGACAACCACGCGGAGCAGCGGGTGAGCCTCTCGACGTACGGGTGGCTCGTGCTGGCGCTGCCGCTGGCGGGGTCGATCGTCATCGGGCTCACCTGGCGTCTGCTGCCGGCGCGCGCCCACGGTTGGCTCGGCACGCTCGCCATCGCGGCCTCGTTCGTCTTCGCGGTGCTCGCGTTCTTCGAGCTCGAGTCGCTCGGCGAGGAGGAGCGCCAGGTCGTCGCGGTCGGTTGGGAGTACGCGGTCGCCAACGGCGTCGACGCCGAGATCTCGATCCTGATCGACCCGCTGAGCACGATGATGATGCTCGTGGTCTCGGGCGTCTCGGCGCTCATCCACCTGTACTCGGTCGCCTACATGGGCGGTGACCGCGGCTACACGCGCTTCTTCGCGTACCTGAACTTCTTCGTCTTCAGCATGCTGCTGCTGGTCCTCGCGGCCAACTTCTTCCTGCTGATCGTGGGCTGGGCGTTCGTCGGCGCCGCGTCGTACCTGCTGATCTCGTTCTGGTACCGGCGGCGGACGGCGACGCAGGCCGGCATCAAGGCGTTCGTCATCAACGTGGTCGGCGACGTCGGCCTCGTGCTCGGCACCTACTTCATCTTCCGCGGCACCGGCACGCTCGACTTCCTGGCGACGTTCGAGGAGGTCGATTCGGCCTTCGGGCGCAACGACGGGGACCTCGTGGCCGGCTGCGTGCTGCTGCTCGTCGGCGCGTTCGCCAAGTCCGCCCAGGTGCCGCTCCACACCTGGCTCCCGGACGCCATGGAGGGCCCGACGCCGGTCTCCGCCCTGATCCACGCGGCGACCATGGTCACCGCCGGCGTCTACCTGATCGCCCGCATGCACCCGCTGTTCGAGCAGGCCCCGGCGGCCGCCGACGTGGGCGCCATCCTCGGGTGCGCCACGCTACTGATCGCCGCCACGATCGGCCTCGTGGTCACCGACCTCAAGCGGGTCATCGCGTACTCGACCATGTCGCAGATCGGCTACATGGTCATGGCCGTCTCCTCGGCCGCCTACGCCGCCGGCATGTTCCACCTGATGACGCACGCCTTCTTCAAGGCGCTGCTCTTCATGGCGGCCGGCTCGGTGATCGCCGCCATGGCCGGCACGCAGAACCTGGACAAGATGGGCGGCTTCCGGAAGGTCATGCCGTTCACGTTCGGCTGCATGGTGGTCGGCGGCCTCGCGCTGTCGGGCGTGCCGCCGTTCACGGGCTTCTTCTCCAAGGACGAGATCATCGCGCTGATGTTCGCCCGCGAGGACTGGCACGTCGTGCTCGGCGTCCTGGGCTACGTCGGCTCTTTCATGACCGCGATCTACACGTTCCGGATGATCTTCCGCGCGTTCTGGGGCGACCCGGTGCCCGAGGCGCGCGAGCTCGAGCACGGCCATCTGCACCATCCCGAGCAGCCGACGAACCCGATGACGGGCGAGGTCGAGGACACCGACGTCGGCTTCCCGGGCCCTGAGCACCACATCGCCGAGTGGGAGGCGCCGATGAAGGTCGCGATGGGCTCGCTGGCCGTGCTGGCGATCGTCGGCGGGTTCGTGCAGATGCCGCACGTCAACGAGGCACTGCACCACTTCCTCGAGCCGACCTTCGCCGACTCGCGCTTCTACGAGGAGCTCGAGGGGTCGACGACGCTGACCGTGGTCGGCATGCTGGTCGGCGCCGCGGTCGCGCTGTTCGGCATCTTCGTCGCCTACGTGCTGTGGGTGCGGTCGCCGGACCGGCCGCGGGCGCTGCAGCAGCGCTTCGCGTCCCTGCACCGGATCTTCGTCAACAAGTGGTACTTCGACGAGGCGATCGAGCTGCTCGTGGTCCGCCCGATGGCCTGGCTCGGCCGCTTCGCGAGCTCGACGGTCGAGCGCACGTTCGTCGACGGCGCGCTGGTGGGCGGTGCGAGCGGCCTCGTGCGGCTCGGGTCGGCCGCCGTGCGCCGCGTGCAGACCGGCTACCTGCGCTACTACGCGGCGCTGTTGCTCATGGGCATCACGTCGCTCGGCGCCTACTTCCTGCTCGCGGCATGACGATCCACCTCTCGATCCTGATCTTCTGGCCGCTGCTGCTGGCGCTCCTCGGCGGGCTCGCCCCGCGCGGCGTCGCGCCGCTGTTCGCGGTCGTCGGCGCGATGGTCCCGCTCGGCTACGCGATCATCCTGCTCGCCGACTTCGACGCGGCGGCCGCCGGGCTGCAGTACCTGACCGACGACGCGTGGATCGACGAGCTGGGCATCCGCTACACGCTCGGCGTCGACGGGCTGAACCTGTGGCTGGTGGCCCTCACCACGCTGCTGTTCGCCGGCTCGGCGATGTGGGTGGCGCTGCGCCCGCCCGTGCGCGCGAAGCTGTTCGGGGTCCACTTCGGGATCGCGGAGAGCGCCGTGCTGGGTGCGTTCCTCGCCCAGGACCTCGCGCTCTTCGTCCTCTTCTTCGACCTGATGCTGGTGCCGTTCTACTTCCTGCTCGGCCAGTGGGGCGGCCCGGAGCGGGTGCAGGCGGCGATCAAGATGGTCGTCTACACGCTGGTCGGCTCGCTGCTCATGCTGGCCGCCGCGGTCGCCACCGCCGTGCTCTCCCCGACCGGGGAGCTGACCTTCGCGCTCGCCGACCTGCGCGAGAACCTGCTCGGGGAAGGCACGCAGAAGCTGCTGTTCTCGGCCTTCGCGCTCGCCTTCCTGATCAAGATGCCGAGCTTCCCGTTCCACGGCTGGATGCCGGACGCCTACCGAAACATGCCGTTCCCGGTGCTCGCGGTGTTCTCCGGCGTGGTCTCGAAGGTGGCGGCCTACGGCTTCCTGCGGATCGCGCTGCCGCTGTTCCCGGAGGCGGTCAACGACTGGCAGCTGATCCTGCTCGTCATCTCGCTGCTCTCGATCGTGTATGGCTCGGTGCAGGCGTTCACGCAGACGAACCTGCGGCTGATCCTCGGCTACTCGTCGATCGCCCAGCTCGGGTTCATCACGCTCGGGATCTTCGCGCTCGACCCCGAGGGCCGCGGCGCGCAGGGCGCGCTCCTGCAGGCGGTCAACCACGGGCTCGTAGTGGCGCCGCTGTTCCTGATCGGCGCGCTGCTCGCCGCGCGCGCCGCGGGGTCGGACGACATCCGCGACATGGGCGGCATCGCCACCCGGGCTCCGGTCCTCGCGACGCTGTTCCTGATCGTCACGCTGGCCACGCTCGCGATGCCCGGCTCGGCCAACTTCGTCGGCGAGTTCTTCATCCTGCTGGGGGTCTTCGAGTCCAAGCTCGCGGTGGCGATCATCGCGTCCACGGGCGTCGTGCTCGCGTCCGTGTACGCGCTGCGCCTGTACATCCGCTCGATGCACAACCGCCAGGGCCCGGCGGTGACGTCGTTCGACCTGTCCTTGCGTGACGCGCTGGTGCTCGTGCCGCTGGTGCTCGCCGTGCTCGCGTTCGCGGTCTACCCGCAGCTGGCGCTGGAGGCCGGCGAGCCGGCCGTCGAGGCCGTCGCGGGGGCGGTGGCGCGATGACGCCGAAGGCCCCGTCGATCGACTGGGAGGCGCTCTCCCCGCTGATCGCTCTCGCCGGCGGAGCCTGCATCGTGCTGCTCGTCGGGCTCCTGCGCGGGCGCTTCGCGCGCCGGCACATGACCCCGGCGCTGACGCTCGTGGCGCTGGGCGCCACCGCCGGACTCAGCGTATGGCAGTGGGGCGTCAACACGTCGATCATCGAGGGCGCGCTCGCGATCGACGACCTCACGCTGGCGCTGACGATGGCGTTCGTTGTCGGCGGCGCTGCGGCCGTGCTGCTCTCGTGGCGCTCGCAGGCGGCCGAGGAGGCGGGCGAGGGCGAGTTCTACGCGCTGCTCCTCAGCTCGGTGCTCGGCATGGTCGTGCTGGTCGCGGCGCAGAACCTCGTGGCACTGTTCCTCGGCTTCGAGCTGCTCTCGATCCCGCTCTACGTCCTATGCGCGACCCACATGCGGCGCGAGCAGTCGCTCGAGTCGGGCCTCAAGTACCTGATCATCGGGTCGGTCGGCTCGGCGACGCTGCTCTACGGGCTGGCGTTCCTCTACGGCGCGACAGGCTCGACCGACTACTCGGGGATCGCCGCCGCGGGTGGCGAGATGGCGGACGACGTGCTGTACCTGACCGGCATCGCGCTGATCGTCGCGGGCCTCGCCTTCAAGGCCTCGGTGGCGCCCTTCCACCAGTGGACGCCGGACGTGTACGAGGGCGCGCCGACGCCGGTGACCGGCTTCATGGCCGTCGCGACGAAGGCCGCAGCGCTGGGCGTGATGCTGCGGCTGTTCGACGTCGCGCTGATCGACACCGCGACGACCTGGGCGCCGGCGCTGGCCACGCTCGCCGCGATCACGATCGTGGTCGGCAACGTCGGCGCGATCGGGCAGTCGTCGCTGAAGCGCCTGCTCGCGTACTCCTCGGTCGCGCAGGCCGGCTACATGCTGGCCGGCGTGGTCGTCTCCACCCGTCTCGGCGTGCAGGCGACGGTCTTCTACCTGTTCGCCTACACGGTGATGAACCTCGCCGCGTTCGCGGTCATCGTGGCGCGCGAGCGGGAGTCGCCGCTGGGCGATGACATCGCGTCGCTGTACGGGCTCGGCGCCGAGCGGCCGTGGCTCGCGTGGCCGATGACGATCGCGATGCTCGGCCTGGCCGGCATGCCCGCCACGGTGGGGTTCTTCGGCAAGCTGTACCTGATCGAGGCGGCGGTCGACAACGAGTACGGCTGGCTCGGCGCGGCGATCGTGATCGGCTCGGCGATCTCGCTCGTCTACTACCTGCGGGTGATCGCCGCAGTGTGGATGCGGTCCCCGTCGGAGGCTCCGGCCGCGCGGGTGGCGGTCGGCTCGGGCGCGGGCGGGCGCCCCGCGATCGCGGGCGGCTCGCAGGAAGCCGACGACGCCGTCGCCGTCGCCGAGCGCCCCGTCGGGCAGCGGCTCGACCAGGTCGAGGTGATCTTCGTCGCGCTGGTCTTCGCGCTGGCCACGATCGCGTTCGGCATCTACCCGGACCCGCTCTTCGACGTCGCGCGTGACGCCGGGGCCGCGCTCGGCGGTCTGGTCTAACGGCGGTCCTGGACGTGGCGGGTTCTTGGACAGGCCCCTAGGGGGCGAGCCTTGACTCGGCCGCCCTCGGATGGGGGTGGACCGGGAAGCAGGTCAGGCGTCGCTGGAGTACACGGGCGTGCTCGCGCTCGTGTCGGCGGCGCTCGCGACGGGGGCGATCGTTGGGGTGGCAGACGTGGGCCGCGCGGTGGCGGTCGGCGTGCGAGCCGGCATCTGCGTCGTCGCAGGCGACGTGTGCCGGGCGTCCGACGCCGCGGTGGCGGGCTTGTCGCCGTGCACGACGCTGGAGCGCGCCCGCGGCGGCGGCGCCAGCGTCGTGCTCGCCTCGCTGCGGCTGGGCGGCGGCGACGACCTGACGGTGGCAACGCGCTCGGACGGGACGGTGCTCGTCACCGAGGCGGAAGACCGGACGGTCGGAGCGTCGGCCGGCCTCGGCGTCGACGCCAGCCCGCTCGGGATCGAGCTGGGGGTCGAGGGGAGCTACGAGCTGGTCGCCGGCACGGGCCGCGCGTGGGAGCTCCCGGACGGCGCGGCGGCGCGGCGCTTCCTCCTGACGGCAGCCGAGTCGCGCCCGCCGCCGACGTGGCGGTTCGGCGAGGCGGAGTCCGTGCTCGAGGGAGAGCTCGCCGCCAAGGCGGCCGGCGTGAAGCTCACGGCGCTGGAGACCTCCGCCCGCACGGCCGCGGGAGCACGCGTCGGCCGCGGGCGCACCACGCTCTACCTGCGTGGGCGGCTCGACGGGCCGGCGCCCTCGCTCTGGACGCCGGCCGGGACGCACCGGGTGGACGGGCCGACGACCGGCGACGTGATGGTCGAGCTGAGCCGCGAGCGCGGCGAGCTGCGCGAGCTCGCGTTCCGGACCGTCGAGCCCGGCGCACGGCCCGGACAGGTGGTCGAGACGGTCGGGCGGCTCGACCTCCGCGTCCCGGCGAACCGCGCGGCCGCCGACGCCCTGCTGCGCTGGCGCGCCCCGTGGCCGCCCGCCGTCGCGGCCGACCTGCGCGCGGCGGCGCTGCGCACCGTCGAGGCGGGCACGGTCGAGCGCGCCGTCTACGCGGTCGACCACGACACCGTGGAGCTCGACCTCGAGATCCGCCTCGGCCTCGCCCTCGGGCTCGACGTCGAGCGCGTCGACGTCGAGCGCCGGCTGCTCGAGGCGTCGGCCTGGACGCCCGGCTCACGCGAGCGCGAGCGCTACGACTGCGTGCGATGATCGGGACTGGACGTGCCGCGAGTCAGGAGCACCCAGCCTCACCGCGGGCGCGCCGGCGCGAGGAGGCACGGCCCGCAGCGTCAGGCGCGAAAGGTCTCGGCGCCGAGCTTGGCCTCCGGTCGCAGGTTCGGTGCGAGGTCGTCGCCGAGCGCGGCGAGCGCGAGCGCGCGGCCGAGCGCGGGGGCGTGCTTGAACAGGTTGTTGCCGGCGACCGCGAGCAGGCCGCCGAGCGTCCCAGACGGCGATCCCGTCCGGGCTCCAGGGCAGTTCGGTGACCCAGCAGTGCCGGATGTCGATCGGCTCTGGCTCGAGGCCGGGGAGCGCCCGCGCGACATAGGCGCTCGTCCGCTCGGCCAGCGTGGCGAGCTCGGCGGGGTCGACGAGGCTTCCGTCCTCGTGCACCGCCGTCTCGCCGAGGCCGACGGCGAACGCGGCGTTCCCGGGCAGCGGGTCGCCGTAGGCGCCGCCGCCGTCGAGCAGGCAGGCCAGGCGGGCGGGCGCATGGCCTCGGACCCGGTACGTGAGCCGCACGTGAGCGGCCTGCCGCACGGGCAGCGGGAGCCCGGCGCCGCGGGCCAGCGCCACGGTCCCGCGGCCGGCGCACAACACCACGCGTTCGTGCTCGGCATGCACGCCGCCCGCCCGCACCTCCACCGCACCACTGTCCCCCAGCCGGACCGAGATCACCTCGTCGACGACGAGCGAGTCCCGGACCGCTTCGGTCAACGCGTCGATCGTGGCGCGCGCGTGGATCACGCCGCCATCCTCGTCGATGATCACGGGAGCGTCGGGCGGGGCCAGCAGCGAGAGCCAGCCGCCGAGCTCCTCGGCCTCGAGCGCGCGGGCGCGCACCCCGCCGGCCTCATGCAGCACGGCCAGCCGCCGCTCAGCCACGGCCCCGACGGCCACGACCCCGTCACGCGCGAGCAGCTCCTCGCCGAACCACTCCTCCCACTCCCGCCACATCGCCCGGGCGTCGCACGCGAAGGCCACGAGCCGCCGGTCGTCGTGAGCATGGCGGAAGATCCGCGACTCCCCGCCCGACTGACCGTTGCCGGGCGCACCCCGCTCGTACACGGTCACGTCCGCGCCGCGAGCCCGCAGGGCGAACGCAGTCGACAAGCCGACGATCCCTGCCCCGATCACCCCGATCGTCACGTGACCACCTCGGGCGGGGATGCTAATCGGGAAAGCGTCCGCGTCCGTTACGCCCGTGCCGGGACCCGTCGATAACGACCCCATGAACAAGCGCATGATCGCCACGCTGATAGGGGCCGCGGTGCTCGCCGTTCCGGCGTCTGCCGTCGCCGAGTCGGAGCACAAGCACCCCGGCAAGGAGATGGAGAAGGGTAAGGGCAAGCACAAGCGAGCGAAGAAGGTGACGTTCGTCTTCAAGGGCACGTTCATCTCGCCGGGCACGGTCGAGGTCCGTGCCGGCAACGCCCACGCTCGCCGGGGCGGGTTCGTGGGCGAGGCCGTGACGTTCGACTTCGAGCACGCGAAGGTCGTCGTGGCCGACACCAACGGCGACGGCAAGCGCGACGTGGTAGACGTCGCCGACGGCGATCGTGTGATGGTCACGGCGCGCATGCTCAAGCGCACCAGGTACGTCGCGCCTGTCGAGGACGACGCCCCCGAGGCAGAGGCGGCCGGCGACGAGTCCGCCGGTGAGGGGCGCAAGGGCGACGAGCCGAAGGGCGACCAGACTGAGAGCAAGGCCTCGGGCGCGATCGTCGCCCGCAAGCTGATCGACCGGACGCACCCGCCGGTCGAGGACGAGGACGAGGAGCCGGCGCACGACGAATAGTCGCTGGCGGGAGCGGTCCGCCGCACGTCGGCGGGCTGCTCCGCGCGCGCTCCAGGATCGGTCGGGAGGCCGCGCTAGGGTGGCCGTCCCGTGCGCTACCCGTCCGACGATCTGACCCCTGCGGAGCGCGCCCGGCTCGCCCCGCACGTGACCGACCTGGACGGGCCGGTGTTCGCGCTCGTCAACCTGCCCGAGACGGTCAAGGGCGCGCTGTTCGCCCGCTACTCGCGGTATCCGGGCACGCTGCGGCGGCTGTTCCTCGAGGAGTTCGCGGACTCGGTCCCGGAGTATGAAGGCCCGCCCGCCCCCGATGCCGGAGAGGGGCAGAGGGCGGCCGAGCTGTACGAGCGGATCTTCGTCGGCTACGGCGACGACTCGGTGGCTCAGCTCGGCGGCGCGCACGTGGCGTGCGAGTGGGTCTCGAACATCGTCACCAAGACGCTCCAGCGCCCGCGCCTGGCGGCCTATCTCGAGCAGTCGACCCGCTACATCGCGTATGACGCCCCGATGCCCGGCGGCGGCTACCGGTACTACCGGGACGCCGACCTGGGCCCCGAGTACGAGGCGGCGATGGACGCGCTGTTCGGCGCCTACGCGGCGGCGCTCCCGCGCGTGCGCTCGTGGGTCGAGGCGACGTTCCCGCGCGCCGACGGCGAGCCCGACGCTGCCCGGCGGCGGGCGGTCAACGCCAAGGCCTTCGACCTCCTGCGCGGCCTGTTGCCAGCCGCTTCGCTCTCGCACATGGGGATCTTCGCGAGCGGCCAGGCCTACGAGCAGCTGATCCTGCACCTGATGGCGGACCCGCTGCCCGAGGCGCGCGCGTACGGGCAGATGATCCTCGACGCGATCAAGGCGACGATGCCGAGCTTCGTCTCGCGCGTCGAGCGTCCCGAGCGGGGCGGCGAGTGGGTCGGCTACCTCGAGCGGCGCCGCGAGGCGACCGAGCACTGGGTGGCGCGGCTGGGGCTGGACCGGCGGGAGCCGGCGCCCGAGGACCGCCCGTCGGTGCGCCTGCTGCACGTCGACGGCGACGAGGAGCAGCTGCTCGCGGCGCTGCTGTTCGAGGCCGCCGCAGCGGGCGAGGAGGAGACGCTCGAGACCGTCCGCGGCCTGTCGGAGGACGAGCGCGCGCACGCGCTCGCCGAGCTCGTGGGTGAGCGCCGCAACCGGCGCCACCGGCCCGGGCGCGGCTTCGAGGCGCTGCGCTATCGCTTCGAGGTGGTGTCCGACTACGGCGCCTTCCGCGACCTCCAGCGCCACCGGATGCTCACCGTGCAGTGGCAGGCCCTGACGCCCGACCTGGGCGCCGCGGTGCCCGAGGAGGTCGCCGCGGCCGGCTGTGGTGACCTGTACGCCGCCGCCCTGGAGCGCTCGCGCGGCGAGTACGAGCGCCTCGTGGCCGCCGGCTTGGAGTCCGCCGCGCCGTACGCGCTCTGCCTCGGGTACCGGATGCGCTACGTGCTCGATCTCAACGCGCGCGAGGCGATGCACCTCATCGAGCTGCGCTCGGGGCGCGAGGGGCACCCGAGCTACCGCGCGGTCGCGCACGAGATGCACGCCCAGATCGCGGAGCGCCATCCGGCCGTCGCCGCCGCGATGAGCCACGTCGACCGCTCGTCGGAGCCGCGGCTGGAGCGGATCCTGTCCGAGATGCGGTCGGAGCGGCGGCGGGCTGCGTTGAGTCGCTAGCCGGAACTGCAACGGCGCATTGAGGGGGAGCTCGTGTGGTGGCGGTCACCCCAGCGAACGGCAAACGGCGCATCGAAGGGTGACGGCAGGGGGTGGTGATCCGCGGGAGCGCGGGGCGTGCAGAAAGTGGACAACTGCGACACGCTGAGGAACGGTTGGCCGGTTACAGGCCACTGGCGGTGTAAAAGTGGCCACGCGCGCCATCGCGCGTCGCGATTGTCCGGTTTGTGTACGCCCGCGCCTCGCGGGTGACCGCCACCCTCCCGTCCACCCTTCAATGCGCCGTTGCCGTTCCGCCCGCGTCACCGCGGCCGCGGCGGGAGCGCCCAGAAGGCCCGCAGGCGGCCTCCGATGCCAAGGCCCTGGGCCAGGGCGCGGCGCAGCGCCCGGCGCTCGGCCGCCGTCGGGGCGCGGGCCGTCGGGCCGTAGCGGGACTCGCTGAGCGCGCGCAGGTAGGCGGTCGCCTCCGGTGAGGCGCCGAGGCTGCGCTCGAGCTGCTGCAGCGTCGTGCCGGTGGTGAGCGGGCGGCCCGCCCGGCGGAGTGCGGCCTCGAGCTCGGCGACCGCGCGGTCGAGCGGGGTGAGCGGGCCGCGCGCGCGGCGCCGGCGCACGCGGGCGACCGCCAGCCGCACGCCGCCGACCAGCACGACGGCCAGCGCTCCCCAGGCCCACCACGGCACGGCGGCTCCGTCGTCGCCCGCCGCCGCCGACTGCTCCGCCTGAATGTCGAAGGCGAGGTCGGGACGCAGGCCGCTGCCCCGCGGGCCGCCGGCGCCGCCGCCGCCCGACCCACCCCCGGACCCGCCTGAGTCGCCGGCCGCGACCGCCGGCGCAGGCGTGTCGAGAGCCGCGATCTGCGAGCGCGCCGGCGTCGCGGCGGGCGTCGGGTCCAGCGTCACCCAGCCGAGCTCGTCGAACCACGCCTCCACCCACGCGTGGGCGTCGGTGTCGCGGATGATCCAGGCGTCCCGGCGCTTGGAGAAGCCGCCGGGGCTGAAGCCGGTGGCCACGCGCGCCGGGATGCCGCCCATCCGCAGCAGCAGTGCCATGGCGCCGGCGAAGTGCTGGCAGTAGCCGTTGCGCGTGTCGATCAGGAACGCGTCGAGCGGTGCCCGGCCCGGAGCCGGCGCCGTGGGCCGCTCGGAGTACCCGTAGCCCGTCGCCAGGTGCGCGTCGACCGCGAGGACGTACTCGAACGGCGTCTCGGCGTTCGTCTGCAGCCGCTGCGCGAGTGCCCACGTCCGCCGGTAGGCCGAGCTGCGCAGCGTCTGCTCGGCGGCGTCGTAGCGGGCGCGGCGCAGCGACGGATACGAGACGTAGGGCTCGACGGTCGAGCCGAACGGCCGGAAGTGGAGCACCGCGCTCTCCAGCCGCCGCTCGCCGACGCCGCCGACCGAGCGGGCGAGCGGTCCGCGGCCGGGCAGGAACGGCACCGTGACCTCGAGGTCGCCCGCCCGCTCCGGCGTGAATCCCGTGATCTGAGTCGCCCGCAGCTCGCCCGGCGTGGGCTTCGGCGTGTACGTGACCGCCTCGTACGAGTCGCCGCGCCGGAGCTCGGTCGCGGACGCCCAGCGCCCGGCCTCGCCCGCCGGCTGCAGCGGGCGCGTGGACGACTTGATCTCCATGATCGCCCCCGGCGCGGGGACGTCGCGCGTGCGCATGCGCCGCACCGAGACCTCGATCTGGTCGCGCCAACCCGGCCGGTCACGCCAGTCCTCGCGGATCTCGGTCTCGAGCGCGGCGTCGCGGGCGCCCACCGGCCCTGCGTCCGCCCATCCGAAGCCGTCGAAGCGCTCGAGGTTCTCGACCTTCCAGTAGTGCGGCTCGCCCGAGCTCGCGCGCATGATCTCGTTGCCGTCGCGCGGCCAGTCGACCGGCCCGTAGCCCTGGGTCCAGTCGAAGCGCACCGGGTCATCGGGGCCCAGGCCCTCGGCGAACGCCTTGTAGTCGAACCACGGCTCGCCGCGGTCCGCGACGGCGGCGAGCGGGAGCGCCCCCGCCAGCGCCAGGCCGATCAGGGCGGCGACGCCGAGGCCGGGGCGCAGCGGCAGCCGCTCGAGCCACAGGAAGCACACGGTGAGGGCCGCGAGCGCGGCGCCCAGCAGCAACGGCCGCGTGCCGCCGAGCGAGATCACCGGCGCGGCGACGAGCACGAGCAGCGCGACGAGCGAGAAGAACGGGTAGCCCCGGCTCTGCGGGCGCGGCCAGCAGGCCACCAGCGCGGACATCGTGAGCAGCAGTGCGCCCGCGAGCTGGAGCGCGATCCGCGGCCACGGGTCGACGCCCGCGTACGGCAGCCGGACGGTGCCGAGCGACTGCAGGCCGCTCGCCAGGCCCTCGGCGAGCTCCCCCCAGCCGGCCGGGCGCAGCAGCGCGAGGTCGAGCCCCGACGCCGCCGCCGCGCCGGCCAGCCCGGCCACCGCGACCGCGAGCACGCCCACTGCCTCGTGCCGGCGGGGCAGCCGCTCGCACGCGAGCACGCCGGCGCCCGCCGCGGTCGCCAGCGCGACCCACAGCAGCGCGCGGCCCGAGCTCAGTCCCTGGACCATCCGCTGCCACTCCAGCGCGCCCAGCGAGGCGAGCGCGGCGAAGCCCACGAGGCGGGCGGCCCAGACGGGGACCAGGGCCGAGGGCGCCTTCACCCGGAGTCCATCTCCCGCTGGCGCAGCTCGATCCGGCGGATCTTGCCCGTGAGCGTCTTGGGCAGCTCGTCGACGAACTCGATCCGGCGCGGGTAGGCGTAGGCCGAGAGCCGCCCGCGCACGAACTGCTGGAGCTCCTCCACCAGCGCGTCGGAAGGCTCGTGGCCGGATGCCAGGACGATGAACGCCTTGACGACGTTGCCGCGCCGCTCGTCGGGCGAGGCGACGGCGGCCGCCTCGGCCACCGCGTCGTGCTCGAGGCACGCGGACTCGACCTCGAACGGGCCGATCCGGTAGCCCGCGGCGATGATCACGTCGTCGGCCCGGCCCTCGTACCAGACGTAGCCGTCCTCGTCGACGCGCGCCGCGTCCTTGGAGTGGAACCACTCGCCGCCGAACGTCTCCTCGCCGGCCTCGTCGTTGCGCCAGTACCCGAGCGGATAGTGCGGGTTCGAGCGCGCGCGCAGGCAGATCTCCCCGCGCTCGCCCTGCGGCACCGGGTTCTCGTCCTCGTCGAGGATCTGCACGTGCCAGCCCGGCATCGGCTTGCCCATCGAGCCCTCGCGAACCTCCATGAACGGATAGTTGGCGACCAGCGGATAGGACTCCGTGAGCCCGTAGTAGTCGAGCACCGTGATCCCGTACTGCTCGCGGAACCAGCGGATCGCCTCCGGGTTAAGCGGCTCTCCGGCCGAGCACACGCGGCGGAACCGCTGCGGATAGCGCTCCCCCGCGTCGGCGATCGACATCATCGAGCGCATCGCGGTCGGCGTCGTGAAGACGTTGGTGACCTCGTGGCGGGAGAGGAAGTCCAGCTGCTTGTGCGGGTCGAAGCCGCCCTGGCGCTGGTAGACGAGCTGTACGGCGCCGAGCCGCCACGGGCCGAGCAGCGGCGCGATGCCGGCCGCCCACGCCCACTCGCCCATGCCGTGGAACCGCTCACCCTCCCGCACGTCGTGGCAGTAGACGAACTCCTCGTGGGCGAGCAGGTAGCGGTGCGCGTGCAGGATGCCCTTGGCGAGTCCCGTGGTCCCCGACGAGTAGTAGAGCTGGGCCGGGTCGTCGGCCGCGGTGTCGACCGCCTCGAACTCCGGATCGCCCTGGGCCAGCAGCTCCTCGTCGAGGATCAGCGTCTCGGCGGCCTGCACGCGGTCGGCGTTGGCCGCGTTGGTCACCAGCACCTTCGGCTCGGAGTCGGAGATCCGGTGTCGGATGCCGTCGTCGCCGTAGAGGACCGACATCGAGAGCAGAATCGCGCCCGCCTTGTAGGTGCCGAAGAAGGCGGCGGCGGTCTCGGGGGTCGGGGGCAGCAGCATGGCGACGCGGTCACCCCGCTCTACACCGTGCGCCCGCAGCACGTTCGCGAAGCGGTTCGACCACTCCTGGAGCTCGCCCCAGTGGACCTCGCGGACGTTGCCCTCGAAGTCCTCGTGGACCATCGCGAGCTTGTCGGCCGGGTGCTTGTCGCAGCAGTCGGCGGCGATGTTGTAGCGCTCGGGAACCTGCCACTCGTGCGCGGCGACGGCTTCCTCGTACGACCCGATCTCCAGCGTCATCGCTCCTCCCTCGACTCGCCCACGGTGACGATACTGCCCATGTGGCCGGCCTCCGCGCATCAGACGATGACCGCGAGCGCACCGTCGAGGCGCTGCGCCACCACGCGTCGGTCGGGCGGATCACGGTCGACGAGCTCGACGAGCGCACCGCCCAGGCGTACGCGGCGCGCTGGGTGCACGAGCTGGCCGAGCTGCACGCCGACCTACCGGGCGAGCCGGAGCCGCAGCCGCCGGTCCCGGTGCACCGTCGCCGGCAACGGCCGTGGTTCCCCGGCCGGATGAGCTTCCACGTGCGCTGGCATTCGCCGGCCGGCGCGAAGGCCACCCTGCGCGAGCTGATGGCCGACGTCGCGCCCCCCATGGAGCGCTGGGGCTACGAGATCACGCAGCGCACGGACGGGCGCCTGCGGTTCGAGCGCGAGACGCGCCCGGCGTGGACGTTCCTCGTCGCCGTCTTCCTGTTCCCTTTCGGCCTGCTCGCCCTGCTCTACAAGGACCGTGAGCGCGTGACGATCGACCTCGACGAGTTCGACGACGGCACGACGCAGCTCGTGGTGAGCGGCGTCGCCCCGCTTGCGATCCGCCGCGCGTTCGCGGACCTCCAGGACTAGGCGGCTCCGGCGAAACGGCTAGCGAACCGGTGGTCGTCAGCGTAGGGTCGGTGCTTCCAAGCCCCCCGGGGGTCGTCATGGCTGAGAAGAAGGACCCAAAGCAAGGTTGGGCCGACCGCAGGCGCGAGAAGAAGCGTCTAAAGCAGGAGCGGACGGGCGATTCGCCCGAAAGGCGCGCGACGCATCACACCCCGAAGCGTGACGCGATGGACATGTGGCTCAGAAGCGGCGGCGTCGAGCGAGAGAGCCGCTTCAAGGAGAAGTGATCGCCGTCAGGCGGCGAGCGGTACGGCTCGCGAACTTGGCTCTGCGCCTAGCCGCGCAGAGTTCCGCCGAGACTCCTAGCCGACGAGCTTGAGGCCGAGCGAGAGCAGCAGCAGGTCGTCGGGGTCGTGCGGGTCGCGGCCGGTCAGCTCGCGGACGCGCCGCAGCCGGTACACGACGGTGTTGGCGTGCACGTTGAGCGCCTGGGCGGCGCGCGTGAGGTTGTAGCCGGCCTCGAAGTAGGCGCGCAGCGTCAGGACGAGCTCGCTCCGTCGCTCGGCGTCGTACGCGCGCAGCGGGCCCAGCGTGTCGGCGAGCAGGCGCTGCGAGTGCACCGTGGAGCGCAGGATGTGGTCCAGCAGCACCTCGTCGAAGCCGACCGCGCGGCCGGTGACGCCGGCCTCGACCGCGATCTCGAGCGCCTCGCGCGCCTCCGCGAAGCCGGCCACCACGCCGCCGGGGCCGGGGTGCCAGCCGCCGAGGGCGACCGAGAGGTTCGGCGCGAGGCGGGCGGCGAGCACGTTCGCGCCGCGCCGCACTCGCTCGATGTCGGCCGGCCCGCTCACCGGGCAGAACGCGAGCAGCTCGCCCTGGCGGACGCCGACGAGCGCATCCGACAGGCACTCGCGCGCGGTTTCGACCGCTCGCCGCAGCAGCTCCCGACCAGCCTCCTCGAGCCGCCGCGCCGCGACGACGGCGTAGTGCTCGGCGAGCTCCAAGTGCAGGGCGGCCGCCTGCAGGCGAGCGGCCTCGGAGCCGCCCTGGCCGGTGATCAGCACCTCGACGAGGTCGCGCCGCAGTGTCTCGCGCTCGCTCCACAGACCCTCGGCCTCGTCGAGATAGGCCTGCGCGACCGCGCGCGAGACCTGGTCGACGTGGCGGATGATCAGGCCCGCGATCTGCAGCGCCGCCTCGCGCTCGGCGGGCTGGTCGGCGTCCGCGACCTCGAGCACGCACTCCCACACGACCTGCCCCCACAGCCGGAACGCGTGGAGCATGCCCGGGAGCGAGACGCCGGCGTGCACCCGCCGCGCGGCGCCGCGGCGCGAGGGGTCGAGCTGCTCGGCCCGCAACGGCTCGCCGCGCTCGAGGTTGTCGAGCATGATCCCGAGGTTGTGCTCGCTCACGCGGCGCACGTCGCCGGCCAGCTCGGCGGGATCGAGCGCGGCGTAGTCTGCGATCTCGCGCCGGTAGCGCTCGAGCATGCCCGCCACCAGCTCGTCCGAGCGGTCGCGAACGCGCTGAACGACCACCTCGACAGCGTTCGTAGACCCTACGAAGTCCTCACTCGACATTTCTCGATCCCACCAGGCGACGGGCCATGAGCCGAAGGGTACAAGTTGTGGGACGCTGCAATCTGAGGGAGAGGAAGCGCCCATCATGGACCCGAAGCCGCGTGGCTCGTCGCCGCGCAAGGTCGTCGTCGCCAGCCTGATCGGTACCACCATCGAGTGGTACGACTTCTTCCTGTTCGGGGTCGCCGCCGCCCTGATCTTCAACGAGCTGTTCTTCCCGGACTTCGAGCCGCTCGTCGGCACGCTGCTCGCCTTCAGCACGTACGCGATCGGCTTCGTCGCGCGGCCGATCGGCGGGCTCGTCTTCGGCCACTACGGCGACAAGGTCGGGCGCAAGTCGATGCTCGTCCTCTCGCTCGGGATCATGGGCGCCGCGACGTTCTGCATCGGCCTGCTGCCGTCGTACGGGACGATCGGCGTCGCCGCCCCGATCCTGCTCGTCGTGCTGCGCTTCGTGCAGGGCTTCGCGATCGGGGGCGAGTGGGGCGGCGCGATCCTGATGGCTGCCGAGCACGGCGGCGCCAAGCGGCGCGGGCTGTTCGCCAGCTGGCCGCAGGCCGGCGTGCCGATCGGCAACCTGCTCGCCGTCGGCGTCATCTCGCTGCTCGGCCTGCTGACCTCCGCGGCCGCCTTCGAGGCGTGGGGCTGGCGGGTCGCGTTCCTGCTCTCGGCCGTGCTCGTGGGCGTCGGCCTGTGGGTCCGCGCCACGCTCGCCGAGTCGCCCGAGTTCCAGGCGCTCGAGGAGCGCCAGGAGACGGTGCGGACGCCGATCGTCGAGGTCGTGCGCACGCACCCGCGCTCGGTGCTCGTCGCGATGGGCGCGCGCTTCGCCGAGAACGTCTCGTACTACATCTTCACCGTCTTCGTGCTCACCTACGTGACCGAGGAGCTCGGCCTCGAGCGCGCCTGGGCGCTCAACGCGGTGCTCATCGCATCGGCCGTCCACCTGCTGGCGATCCCGGCCGCCGGCGCGCTGTCGGACCGCGTCGGACGGCGCCCGCTGTACGTGTTCGGCGCGGTCGGCGTAGGCGTCTGGGGCTTCGTGTTCTTCGCGCTGCTGGACAGCCGCTCGTTCGTGGCCATCACGCTCGCGGTCACCGTCGGCCTCGTGCTGCACGCGGCCATGTACGGGCCGCAGGCCGCGTTCTTCTCGGAGATGTTCGGCACCCGAGTGCGCTACTCGGGCGTGTCGGTCGGCTACCAGCTCGCCTCGGTGTTCGCCGGCAGCCTGGCGCCGATCGTAGCGGTCGCGCTGCTGGCCGAGTACGGCTCGGCGCTTCCCGTCTCCTTCTACCTGGCGGGGACGGCCGTGATCACGCTCGTGGCGCTGGCCTTCGCGCGTGAGGCGCGGGCGCCCGACGAGCCGCCGGCCCCGCCACGCCCGGCGCGCTTCGAGCGCGAGCGCGAGCTGGAGACCGCCGCACGATGAGCGGAGCAGCGCTCGCATCGGCCATCATGCCGTCCAGCATGGGCGACCTGGACGGGAGAGCGGCCGTCGTGACCGGCGCGGCCGGCGGGATCGGCCGCGCCATCGCCGAGCGGCTCGAGGCGGCCGGCGCGGAGGTGCTGGCCGTCGACCTCGAGAGCGCCGGCGACGGCCCCGGCACGCCGTTCGAGGCCGACCTCACCACCCGTGAGGGCAACCGCGCGGCCATCGACGCGGCGATCGAGCGCTTCGGGCGCCTCGACGCGGTCGTGCCGAACGCCGGCGTCCAGCACGTCGCGCCGGTGGAGGAGTTCCCCGAGGACCGGTGGGACGCCATGCTCGCGCTGCTGCTGACGAGCCCGTTCCTGCTGGCCCGCGCCGCCTGGCCGGCACTGCGCGAGAGCGGCGACGGCCGCTTCGTCGCCGTCGCCTCCGTGCACGGCCTCGTCGCCTCGCCGTACAAGAGCGCGTACGTCGCGGCCAAGCACGGCCTCCTCGGCCTCGTCAAGACGCTCGCCCTCGAGGGCGCCGACCAGGGGATCACGGCCACCGCGGTCTGCCCCGGTTACGTGCGGACGCCGCTCGTCGAGGACCAGGTCGCCGCCCAGGCGCAGGCCCACGATATGCCCGAGGAGCGCGTGCTCGAGGAGGTCATCCTCGCGCCCCACGCGGTCAAGCGGCTGATCGAGCCGGAGGAGGTGGCCGACACCGTGGCCTTCCTCCTCGGCCCCACCGGCCGCGCCTTCACCGGCGCGGCCGTGACGATGGACCAGGGCTGGACCGCCCGCTAGCGCCGCACGAGGTCCTTCGGGAAGTACATCCAGGCGGCGCTGGAGGTGCAGCTCACGGGCACCCGCCACTTGCCCCACGTTCCCCACGTGCCCTTGCGCAGGTACGAGTGGATCGGGTGGTAGTCGGGCTTCGTCCACGAGCCGGCCAGCGGGTGGAGGGGCGTGCGGTTGAGGTCCTGCTTGAACAGCAGACAGTCGCCGTCCTGGGCCGCCACGCGGATGATCTGCTTGTCGCCCGAGCGGGTCAGGGCGCCGGCGACGAGGTTGGCGGCGCAGCTCGCGGCGCCGCCGCCCCGGAAGGCCAGCGCGCACGCCCTCGCCGCCTCGGAGGGCGACGGACGCGAGATCCACGGCGTCGTCGCGTTCAGCGCTTGCACCTGGGCGGGTGACAGCACGCCGTAGCAGGAGCGGTCGAAGCCGGTGCCGAAGCAGGAGTAGAGGAACGCCGAGTTCGAGTACCAGCGCGGGGCCGCGCTCGCATGCGCGCCGCCGCGGCGCAGGGGCGCGGCGCGCCGGAGCTTGCCGGGCGGGATGACGTCGATCGTGATCGTCGCCGGCGCGGAGCGGGCGCCGCGTGCATCGACCAGGTGGTACGTGATGACCTTGCGCTGCTTGACCCGCGTCCCGGGACCGGCCACGTAGTTGAAGGTGCCGTCGCGCTCCATGCCCGACCACTCGGTCGCCCGGAACGAGATCGAGGTGACGCGCGGGGTGAAGCGGTCGCCGTCCGGGTCGCGGTCGTTCTTGAGCGCGTTGTCGTAGACGTACTGACCCGCGCGGACCTCCCAGCGATCGTTGACGGCGATCGGCGGGCGGTTCACCGGCGGCGGGCAGCCGTCGGCGGTGCCGGGCGCGGGCTGCGCCGGGCAGCGGTCGGCGCCGTCGAGGATGCCGTCGCCGTCAGTGTCGACCGCGCGTCCCGTCGATGTGCCGAGCTCGGCGCAGTCACCGATGGCTTCGAGCGTCACCGAGACCGAGCGAGAGGCTCCGTCACCGTCCGTGATCGTGGCCGAGACGACGGTGGGACCGCCGTCGGTGCTCGGGAAGTAGCAGGCCTGCAGCCGGAAAGTGCGGGCTGTCCCGGGGCTCTCGTCGTCCGTGAAGGTCTCGGGTCCGAAGCCGACGATGTTGTCCGAGGACAGCGTCGCGGTCGGGATCGCCGACTGGTCGCCGTAGAAGGCGTGGTTGCCCGCCTCGTCGTAGACGTGCAGGTCGATGTCGGTCTCCGTGTTCCAGGTGATCCGCGCGCGCTCGGTGGCGGCGTGCGCCGCGGCCGGGACCAGCGCGGCGAGGAAGGCGATGAAGAGCACGAGGAGCGCCGCGCGCCGCGGGGCCTGCACGAGATGAGGCATGTGCGATCAACGGCCGCGCGGCCCGACACACTCTTATCTGGACGAAAATACGAACGGGGACGTCACTCCTCGTCGCCGCGCTCCTTGATCTTGCCCTCGAGCTGGGCCATCACGTCCGGGTCGCGAAGGGTGGTGACGTCGCCCAACTCGCGGCCCTCGGCGATGTCTCGCAGGAGCCGGCGCATGATCTTGCCTGAGCGGGTCTTGGGCAGGTCGTCGGCCCAGATGATGCGCTTGGGCCGGGCGAGCTTCCCGATCCGCTTCGCCACGTGCTCACGGATGTCGCCGTTCAGCGAGTCGTCGCCCTCCTGGGTGCCGGAGAGCGTCACGAAGGCGGTGATCGCCTGCCCGGTGTCCTCGTCCTGCTGGCCGATCACGGCGGCCTCGGCGACCTTCTCGTGCGAGACGATCGCGGACTCCACCTCGGCGGTCGAGAGCCGGTGGCCGGAGACGTTGATGACGTCGTCGACGCGCCCGATGATCCAGAAGTAGCCGTCCTCGTCGCGCCGCGCGGCGTCGCCCACGAAGTAGGTCTCGCGCCCGTACTTGTCCCAGTACGTCTCGACGAACCGCTCGTCCTCCTTGTAGAGCGTGCGCAGCATCGAGGGCCACGGCCTGCGGATCACGAGGAAGCCCTGCTCGGTCCCGGCGTCCTCGCCGTCCTCGGTCAGGACCGCGGCCTCGATGCCGGGCAGCGGCGTACCGGCCGACCCGGGCTTGGCGTCCTGGATCCCCGGAAGCGTCGTGATCATGATCGCGCCGGTCTCGGTCTGCCACCACGTGTCGACGACCGGGCAGCGCTCGCCGCCGATGACCTTGTGGTACCAGAGCCAGGCCTTCGGGTTGATCGGCTCCCCGACGGTTCCGAGCAGGCGCAGCGACGAGAGGTCGTGCTTGTCGGGATGCTCCGCGCCCCACTTCATGCAGGCCCGGATCGCGGTCGGCGCGGTGTAGAAGAGCGTGACCTTGTAGCGCTCGACCAGCTCCCACCAGATGTCCTTGTCCGGGTAGTCCGGCGCGCCCTCGTACATGACCGAAGTGCAGCCGTTGGCGAGCGGCCCGTAGACGATGTAGGAGTGCCCGGTGACCCAGCCGACGTCGGCCGAGCACCAGTACACGTCCTCCTCGGGCTTGAGGTCGAACACGTTGCGGTGCGTCCACGCGACCTGCGTCAGGTAGCCGCCGGTGGTGTGGAGGATGCCCTTCGGCTTGGCCGTCGAGCCGCTCGTGTAGAGGATGTAGAGCGGGTGCTCGGCGTCCAGCGGCTCGGCCGGGCACTCCTCGTCGGCCGCCTCCATCACCGCGTGCCACCAGAAGTCGCGGCCCGGCTCCATCGAGCACTCGGTGTTCGTGTGCTGGACGACGATGATCGTCTCGAGCTGCTCGAGGCCGCCCATGACCTCGTCGACCTGCTCCTTGATCGGCGCGGTCTTGCCCTTGCGCCGCGCGCCGTCGACGGTGATCAGCGCCTTGGCCTCGGAGAACTCCATGCGCTCCTTGACCGACTCGGGCGAGAAGCCGCCGAAGACGACGTTGTGCGGCGCACCGATGCGGGCGCAGGCGAGCATCGCGACGGCGACCTCGGGGATCATCGGAAGGAAGATCCCGACCACGTCGCCCGGGCCGATGCCGCGGTCCTTGAGCGCGTTGGCGAAGCGCTGGACATCCCGGTGCAGGTCGGCGTACGTCACGTCGCGCTCCTCGCCCTCCTCCCCACGCCAATGGAACGCGACGCGGTCGCCGTTGCCGGCCTCCACGTGGCGGTCGACGCAGTTGTAGGCGACGTTGAGCTTGCCGCCCACGAACCACTTCGCGAACGGCGGGTTCGACCAGTCGAGGACCTGCTCGGGCTCCTGCGCCCAGTCCAGCGCGCGTGCCTGCTCGGCCCAGAATCCCTCCGGATCCTTCGCCGCGAGCTCGTGCACCTCCGGGTCGGAGATCACGGCATGGCCGGCGAACTCGCTCGATGGCGAGAACGTCTCCTGGTCCAGCAGATCCTCGAGCTGGGCCTCGAGCGACGCTTCAGCCATGCCGTGTCTCCTCTCCCGGTCGGTACGAACCCCCAATCTAGTGCTCGACGAGCTCCCTCTCGGGGACGAGCGCCTTCTCCGAGCCCAGCCCCGTCTCGGAGCGGACGTAGAGCTCGTGGTACGAGCGCTCGTTGCCGCGCTCGGAGCTCAGCACCGTGCCGAGCCAGCAGCCGATGAAGCCCAGCGGGATCGACACGATGCCCGGGTTGGCCAGGTCCCACCCGATCGGCGAGCCGGTGACGGTGTCGGCGCCCGGCCACACCTTGGGCGACACGATGACCAGCACGATCGAGCTGACCACGCCGAACAGCACGCCGGTGACCGCGCCCATGGTGTTGAAGCGGCGCCAGGTGAGCGCCATCAGCAGCGCCGGGAAGTTCGCGCTGGCGGCGACCGCGAAGGCGAGGCCGACCATGAACGACACGTTCAGGCCCGCGCCGCCGATCACGGCGACGAGGATCGCGATGCCGCCGATCGTGAGCGCCGCGATCTTGGCGACCACGACCTCCTCGTGCTCGGAGTCCTTGCCCTTGCGCACGATGTTCGACCACACGTCGTGCGACACGGCCGCCGAGGCGGAGAGGACCAGGCCCGCGACCACCGCGAGGATCGTCGCAAAGGCCACTCCGGCGATCACGGCGAGGAACAGGTCGCCGCCGAACGTGCCCGCGCCGCCGCCCAGGAAGAGGGCGAGGTTCGGCGCCGCGAGGTTGCCGCCGGTGCCGGCCGCGGCCACGCCCGCCTCGCCCAGGAACGCGCGCGCGCCGAAGCCGATGAACGTGGTCAGCAGGTAGAAGAAGCCGATCAGGAACATGGCCCAGACGACCGAGCTGCGCGCCGCCTTGGCATTCGGGACCGTGAAGAAGCGCATCAGGATGTGCGGCAGACCGGCCGTCCCGAGTACGAGCGCGAGGCCGAGCGACACGGTGTCGATCGGCGAGGCCAGGAACGTGCCCGGGCCGAGCGAGAACGTCGTCTCGGGCCCGGTGTTGGCCTCCGCGCGGTTGAACAGCTCGATCGGGTTGAAGCCCACCTTGCCGAGCACGAAGATCGACATCACGGTGATGCCGGTCATGAGCAGCACGGCCTTGATGATCTGCACCCAGGTGGTGGCGACCATGCCGCCGAACACCACGTAGCAGAGCATGAAGATGCCCGTGAGGATGACCGCGGGCGTGAAGCTGATGCCCACGAGCGCCTGGATCAGCACGCCCGCGCCGACCATCTGCGCGATCAGGTAGAAGGCGACCACGGCCAGCGTGCCCATGGCAGCCGCCGTGCGTGCGGGCCGCTCCCGCAGCCGGAATGCCAGCACGTCGGCGATCGTGTACTTGCCGGCGTTCCGCATCCGCTCGGCGAGCAGGAACATGACCGTCAGGAACGCGACGAGGAACCCGATCGAGTACAGGAACCCGTCGAAGCCGTACAGGAAGATCAGGCCGGCGATGCCGAGGAACGACGCAGCCGACAGGTAGTCGCCGGAGATCGCGAGGCCGTTCTGCACGCCCGTGATCTGACGGCCGGCGGCGTAGAAGCCGACCGCGCTGCCGGCGCGCTTGGACGCCCAGTAGGTGATGCCGAGCGTGATCGAGAGGACGATCGAGAAGATCACGACCGCCTCGACGTTGATGGCGGCGAAGAGGCTCATCGCGTCGCCTCCGTTGCCGTCTCGGCCGGCTCGCGCTCGAAGCGCGCGCCGGAGCCGACCTCACCGCTCTCGGCCAAGTCGACCACCCGCCGCGCAAGCGGGTCGTACTCGCGGTCCGAGCGCCGCAGGTACATGATCCCGAGCACGAAGACCATCAGGAACTGCGTCAGCGCCAGGCAGTAGCCGACGGTCAGCCCCTCGTAGATCCTCGAGGCCATGAAGTCCTCGGCGTAACCGGTCAGCAGGATGAAGCCCATGTAGTAGCTGAGGAAGAAGATCGTCGCGGGCAACACGAACGACCGTCGTCTCTGCACGAGCTCCTGGAACTCGGGCGATTGCTCGATCCGCTCCCAGTCGTAGCTGGGACGGTGATGCTCCTCCATTTGATCCTCCCTCTTGCGATACCTGCCTGGACCTCTTACCCGCTCACATAGGATCCGCCACATGCCCGCCCCGCCCGAGCTGGTCGAGCGCGAGCGGGAAGTGGCCACGCTCGTCGCGCTCGTCGAGGCCGCGCCCCGCGGCGAGGGCCGCGCCGTGCTGATCGAGGGTCCGGCCGGGATCGGCAAGAGCGCGCTGCTCGCCGACGCCCGGCGACGGGCCGCCGGGAACGGCTCGCTGGTGCTGGCGGGCCGCGGGTCGGAGCTCGAGCGCGAGTTCCCGTTCGGCGTCGTGCGGCAGCTGTTCGAGGCCGTGGTCGCCGACGGGGCGCGCTCCGAGCGCGCGCTGGCCGGCGCGGCGGCGCCGGCGGCCGCGGTCTTCGGCGCACCGGAGGCGGCCACCGACGGCGACGTGTCGTTCGCCGCGCTGCACGGGCTCTACTGGGTGGCGCTCAACCTGGCCGCCGAGCAGCCGCTCGTGCTGGCCGTCGACGACCTGCACTGGTGCGACCGCCCCTCGCTGCGCTTCCTCGCCTACCTGGCGCGGCGCCTCGAGGGCCAGCCGATCCTCGTGCCGGCCACCGTGCGCAGCGGCGAGCCGGGCACCGACGCGACGCTGCTCGCCGAGATCGCCCACGAGCCGGCGACGGTCTCCATCCGGCCCGCCGCCCTCAGCTCCGAGGCGGTCGGCGAGCTCGTCCGCGAGCGGCTCGGCGCCGAGGCCGACGACCCGTTCTGCACCGCCTGCCACCGCGCCACGGGCGGCAACCCGCTCTTCCTGCGCCAGCTCCTGACCGCGCTCGAGACCGACCGCGTGCGGCCGGACGCCGCCCACGCCGAGGTGGTGCTCGAGATCGGCCCGCGAGCGGTCTCGCGCACTGTGATCATGCGGCTCTCGCGGCTGTCCGAGGACGCGATCGCGGTCGCCCGCGCGGTCGCCATCCTGGCCGAGAGCGCCACGTTCCCGGTCGTCGCGGCGCTCACCGGCCTCGACGAGGCGCGCGTGGCCGACGCCACGGGCGCGCTTGCGCGCGCCGAGATCCTGCGGCCGGACCTGCCGATCGGCTTCGTGCACGCGCTCGTGCGCGACGCCGTGTACCAGGAGCTGCCGCTCGGCGAGCGCGAGCTGCAGCACGAGCAGGCGGCGCGCGTGCTGCGCGACGCCGGAGCCCCGGCCGAGCAGGTCGCGGCGCACCTGCTCGCGGCTCCGCAGCGCGGCCAGGAGTGGGTGGCTGCGCTGCTGCGCGAGGCGGGCCGCGCCGCGGTGGCCCGCGGGGCGGCTGAGAGCGGCGTCGCCCATCTGCGCCGGGCGCTGGCGGAGCCGGCACCGACCGCGTGGCGACCGGCGCTGCTGCTCGAGCTCGGCCTCACCGAAGGGATGACGGACGGCCCGGCGGCCGTCGAGCACCTGACCGAGGCCTTCGAGCGGCTGGAGGACCCGCCCGCGCGGGCGCTCGCCGCCCACGCGCTCGGGCGGGCGCTGCTGTTCACGGGCTATCCGGCCGAGGGCGCCGCGCTGGCCGAGCGGGCGGTGACGGAGCTCCCGGAGGAGCTCGAGGACGACCGCCGTGGGTTGACCGCCTTCGCGCTCGCGGCGGGCTACTTCGGCGTCGGCGGCGAGCGGACGCTGCGGCGCTTCGACGCCTACCGCGAGCCGCCCGGCCCCGAGGCCGGAGTCGGCGCGCGCATGCTCGCCGCGCCGGCGGCCCTGTGGTGGGCGTACTGCGGCGAGGGGACGGCCGCCGAGTGCGCCGCGCTCGCCCGGGCCGCGCTGCACGGCGGGAGGCTGACGGCCGCCGACAACGGGCTGCTCTCGATCCCCGGGATCGTGACGCTCGTGCTGGCCGAGGACGACGCCGCCGACGCCGCGTGGGAGGTCGCGCAGGTCGAAGCGCACCGCCGCGGGTCGCTGCACGCGATCTCCTCGCTGCACCTGTGGCACGGGTTTGCGCTGCTCCTGCAGGGTGACCTCGCCGCGGCCGACGTATCGCTGCGGGAGGCGCAGGAGGAGTTCGAGGCCTGGGGCTTCGGCGCCGTCGCCCGCATGTACACGGGCGCGTTCCTGACGCGCGTGCTGATCGATCGCGGGCGCCGGGACGAGGCGCGCGCGGTGCTGGAGGCCGGCCGCGCGGTGGTCGACGAGTCCGACGGCGCCCGCTACTGGCGGGCGGCCGAGATCGAACTGCTGGTCGCCGACGGGCGCGACGAGGAGGCGGTGTCGCGATCCGCCGAGTACGCGCGCGTGCACGGGCACGTCGTGCTCCCCGCGTCGGCGCACTGGCGGTCGGCAACGGCGCGCGCGCTCGACCGGCTGGGACGCGGCGCGGAGGCGATCGCGCTCGCCGAGGCCGAGCTCGCCGACGCGCGGCGGTGGGGCGCGCCCGGGACCGTCGGGCCGGTCCTGCGCGTGCTCGGCGGCCTGCGCCGCGACACCGAGCTGCTCGAGCAGGCGGTTGCGCTGCTCGAGCGCTCGCGCGCCCGGCTCGAGCACGCCAAGGCGCTCGCCGACCTGGGCGCCGCGCTGCGTCACGAGCGCCGCCCGAGCGACGCCCGCGATCCGCTGCGGCGTGCGCTCGAGCTGGCCGACGCGTGCAGCGCGGACGCGCTCGTCGAGCACGTGCGGGCCGAGCTCTATGCGACCGGCGCACGGCCGCGGACGGCGGCCCTCGGCGGCGTCGACGCGCTGACGGCGAGCGAGCGGCGGGTGGCGGGCTTCGCGGCCGCCGGGCAGAGCAACCGCGACATCGCGCAGGCGCTGTTCGTCACGCCCAAGACCGTCGAGGTGCACCTCAGCAACGCGTACCGCAAGCTCGGCATCCGCTCGCGGCGCGAGCTGGCCGGCGCGCTCGAGCCGCACCAGGCCTGAGGCGGAAAGATTGGGGGCCGCGTTTGGGGATGCCCCCGATGCCCGTCCGCGACCGGCGCGCGATCCTGTTCCCATGACCTCACGCGCGGTCACCATCACGCTCGAGCTCCACCAGACCGGCGACGAGCTGGACGGGCGCGCCAGCGACGGCGTCGGGGCGGCGCGCGACTTCTCGGGCTGGCTCGGGCTGCTGGTCGCGATCGGCGCGCTGCTCGAGGCGGCGCCGGCGGAGACCGTTGAGGCCTAGGAGATCAGGGGGCCCCGCCCAACGGGCCATTCCGTGTCGAGCGATGTCCCGCTGGGCACCCCTTAGCCCCGGCGCTTGCGCTTGCGCTTCTTGGAGCTCGGATGCGGGCGGCCGGCGGGCACGGGCTGGGGCTGCGACTCCGCCTCGGCCTCGGGCTCGGGCTCGGGCTCGGTGCGGCGGCGCTTCTCGGCGGCCTGGCGGCGGTCGGCGGCGGCCTGCTGGCTCGTCGGCCACGGCTCGGCCCTGCCGGTGCGCCACGCGGGCGGGGTCCCGCCGCGCGCGGCGCCGAGGAAGAGCATCCCGATCGCGACCAGCCAGAACGACTGAATGACGGGGATCGGCGTCAGCGGCAGCACGCTGAGGACGCCGGCGATGATGCCGAGGAAGCCGAGGAACCGGGTCAGCAGGCCGACGCGCATGGCGTTGAGGCTGACCAGCATCAGGCCGGCGCCGAGCAGCAGCGGACCGAGCTGGCTGAGGATCTCGGCGGTGAGGAGGAGCGACCCGCCGCCCACCTCGCGCGCCGCGTCGACCGTCCGCGGGCCGTCGAGGAAGTCCGAGATGGCGATCCGCGTCCCCACCGCGCCGGCGACCTGCGACACGCCCGCCAGCACCGCGCCGACGAGCGGCAGGTAGACGCCAGGGCGGATGAACTCGGGCCGGCGCGCGCGCGTGGCGGCGGCCAGGAACGTCACGGCCCAGCCGATGGCGAAGTAGGCGATGCAGATGAGGACCGCCGACCCGATGATCGTGAACGTGCGTCCGTCGAGGTACTCGTACGCGGTGATGCGAGCGCTGGGCTGGCTGCCGATCGGGCCGTCGGCGCCCAGGCGGCCGAGCGCCTCGAGGAAGCCGGCGCCCGGCGAGTCGCGGAACGCGACGCCGCGCCATAGGTAGCCGACGATGGTGAGCACGCCGGCGGCGATCCCGGCCACACCGGCGCGCGGGCGCTGGCGCGCCTCCCAGGCGAGCTGCTGTTCAGGTTCGGCGGCGACGGCCACGGGTGGATGATCCTAGACGGCGCCCCTGGGCGACCCGGCCGGCGCGGAGGGGCTTTCGCGGTCGCCGATCCGCCGCGGCGGCTCAGGGTCGATCTGGTTGCGGCCGGCCACGCGCGAGACCTGCTCGCCCGCGAAGAGCACGAGGTCGAGCGCCGGGGCGGCGAGGCGGATCAGCGTCTCGATCCGCCGCTGCAGGGCGAGCTGAGCGGGGGTGCGGTGGGCCACGGCGCGCGATTGTAGACTCGCGCGCTGTGCTGATCCGCGAGGTCATGACGGAGTCCGTCGTCACCGCGGCACCCGAGCGGACGGTGCGGGAGATCGCCGAGCTCATGCGCGAGCGCAACGTCGGCTCGGTCGTGCTCGTCGACGGCGAGCGGCCGGTCGGGTTCGTCACCGACCGCGACCTCGCGCTGTCGGTGATCGCCGACGGGCGCGAGTTCGGCGACCACGCCGCCGACCACGCCTCGACGCCGGTGATCACGGCCGGGGGCGCCATGGAGGTCGAGCAGGCGGGCGAGCTGATGGTGCGCCATGCGATCCGCCGGCTGGTGGTCGTCGACGGCGACCGGCTCGTCGGCATCGTGACGCTCGACGACCTCGCCTCCCGCACGGGCGACGCCGAGCTGGCCAGCCAGCTCTCTTCGCGCGTGACGCGCGCCGTGATGCCGGACTTCTTCTTCCACGAGCGCGGCGACCGTTAGGATCAGCGGCATGGAAGGCTTCGGAGGCTTCTTCAACGATCCCGATTTCCAGAAGCGGCTGCAGGAGATGGCGGAGTCGATGCAGTCCTCGCAGAACCTGGCGTGGGCGGACAACGCGATCAAGCTGGCCGTCGACATGACGGTCGCCGCGATCAACCGCGTGAACCTGCAGGGCAACGCCGAGGAGCAGGCCAAGCAGGTCCGCTCCGTGATGGCCACGGTCTTCCCCGAGGCCGTCACCCTGGTGCGCGAGGCGCGCCAGGGCCTGTCCTAGAGAAATCCTGGGGGGCCCCGCCCAACGGGCCATTCCGTGTAGAGCGATGGCCCGTTGGGCACCCCCTAGGCCGGCGCCTCCTCCGCACCGCGGGCGGCGCGCCCCTGAGCGATCGCCTCCTTGAAGGAGCGGATCTTGAAGATGAACACGAGCGCGGCGAAGCCCATGCCGAAGGTGAACGTGGCGATCGCGATCTGCTGGCCGACCGAGTAGGCGGCCACCGTGGCGCCGGTCGCGGTGCCGGCGAAGACCTTCACGAGCAGCGCCTGCTGCACCCCGGCGCCGCCGGGCGTGAACGGCACGAGCGCCGCGACCGCGTTCACCCCCAGCACGAGCAGCACGTTGCGCACCGAGCCGCCGACGTTGAACGCCTCGAGCAGGAAGAAGAACGCGGTGAACCGGAACAGCCAGCCCACGAACTGCACGGCGAACACCTCGCGCAGGTAGCGGCGACGGTCGAAGAGGATCGTCAGGCCCTGGCGGACGCGCGCCCAGAACGCGCGCACGCGCGCGGAGAGCAGCGCGAAGCCCGCCAGCGCGGCGATGGCGAGCACGGTGAGGGTGAACAGCGTGAAGCGCGGGTGCGACGCGAAGAACGCGAGGTCGAAGGCGGGCAGCGACGAGAAGTCGGGCGGCTTGGGGAACGCTCCCTGCGTGAACGCGAACGCGAGGACGGGGATCGCGATGCAGAGGTCGTAGACCAACTCGACGGCGAAGCTCGAGGCGACCGCCGGGTAGCTCGAGTTGGGCACCGAGGTCTTGGTCAGGAACAACCGCACGACGTCGCCCCCGCGGGCGGGGACCACGCTGTTGAACCCGTACGCGGCGATGTACGCGCCCCAGATGTAGCGGAACTGGAACCGCTCGTCGGGATAGGCGGCGCGCAGGATGTGGAACGACGCGCGGGCGCGCAGCGACAGGTAGATCCCGAACGCGACGAGCGCGATCAGCAGCGACAGCCACTGGATCGCGGCCAGGCTGCCGAAGAAGTCGCCGACGGCGTCGAAGAACGCGGAGAACGAGTCGCCGAGGGACGCGAGGGGCACGGACACAGGTTAAGGTCGGGCCGTCAGTGGCCCGGCGCGGTCGGCGGCCGGCCGCGGACGAGCGTCAGACGTCGATCCCGCGGCCCGGGACCGGCGACGACTGCATGATCGAGGTCGTCGTCTGGCCGAAGACGACGAAGCGGTCGATGACCTCCTCGAGGTGCGCGACGTCGCGCACGTGGGCCTTCATGAAGAAGCAGTCCTCGCCGGTGATGCGGTGGCACTCGACGACCTCGGGCGTCTCGCGGGCGAGCTCGGCCACCTTCGCGATCTCGCGCGGCGCGGGCCGGACGCGGATGACGACGCCGAGCGCGAAGCCGAGCGCACGCGGGTCGATCCGTGCGTGGTAGCCGGTGATGACGCCGTCGCGCTCGAGCCGCGAGACGCGCTCGGCCACAGCGGGCGGGCTGAGGCCGACGCGGCGCCCGAGCTCGGCCAGCGAGACGCGGCCGTCGCGCTGGAGCTCGTCGAGGATGCGCCGCGTCGTCCCGTCGGCGGTTTCATCGATTCGTCGGGTGGGTCGCCCGTTCTCCCGTTGATTCGTCGCCATGCCTGCCAGGGTACCGGCGATCGTCCCTTCCTGCGACGTGGCTTGCCCGCGAACCTGTCGGCATGCCTCCGCAGGGCTACTTCGCCGTCAGCGCGGTCTTCCACTACCTCGGCCCGGCGTTCGCGGTGCTGCTGTTCGCGCGCGTCGACGTGCTCGGCGTGGCGTGGCTGCGGATCGTCGCGGCCGCGGCCGTGTTCGCGCTCTGGCGGCGGCCGTGGCGCGCGCTGCGCGGGCTCGACGACGGCGGGCGCCGGCTGCTGCTCGCCTGGGGCGCCGTGCTGGCGGCCATGAACTGCTGCTTCTACGTGGCCATCGACCGGCTGCCGCTCGGCACGGTGGCCGCGATCGAGTTCCTGCCCGTGATCGTGCTCGCTGCGGTCGGCGCGCGGACGCCGCGCAACCTCGCCGCGCTGCTGCTCGCGGTTCCGGGCGTGTTCCTGCTGACCGACGTGCGGCTCGCGGGCGAGCCGCTCGGCGTCGCCCTCGCGTTCGCCAACGCGGGGCTGTTCGCGCTCTACATCGTGCTCGGGCACCGGGTGGCGCAGCGCGGCGCGGCCGGGGGGATCGACGGGCTCGCGCTTTCGATGCTCGTCGCCGCCGTCGCGGTCACGCCGGCAGCGGGCATGGCGGCGGCGCCCGCGCTGCTCGACCCGATCGCGCTGCTGGCGGGCGCCGGAGTGGGGATCTCGTCCTCGGTCATCCCCTACGTCTGCGACCAGCTCGCGATGGCGCGGCTCACGCGCGCCGCCTACGCGCTGATGGTCTCGCTGCTGCCGGCGACGGCGACCGTGATCGGGATCGTCGTGCTCGGGCAGGTGCCGGCCGTCGCGGAGGTCACGGGCATAGCGCTGGTCGTGGCCGGCGTGGCGCTGCATCGCGAGCCCGCCAGGTGAGCACCGGCGTGCGGCCCATCAGGGTCTCCAGGCTCGCAACGCGGAGCCGCCACGGGTCGAGACGCAGCACGCCGGCGTCGGGGTCGGACGGGCCCGCGGGCCAGATCTTGCGGGGGTCGTGCCCGAGCGGCTCGGGCACGGCGCGGAAGAGCTCCCATGCGCGCTCCTTCTCGTCGATGTCTTCCACCCATCCGGCGCGGCACTCGGCGACGACGGCGTCCTGCGTCGCGTCCCAGTACGAGCACGACACGTACGGACTGTGCTCCAGGTGGGCTTGCTTGAGCGGCGTGGGGCGGGTGGTGATCCAGCCGGTCAGGCCTTCCCCGGTCTGCTCCCAGTAGGGATGCAGGACGCGGGAGCGCGGCCGGCCGAGGCGGTCGACCGTGGCGACGGTGCACCAGACGATGCGGTGGGCGACGGCCACGAAGGCGTCGGCGGCAGACCGACCAGCTACTTGAGCAGCCGCGAGAGCCGGCGATCCTTGAGGACCCGGTCCTCCGTCTGGCAGTGCGGGCAGTAGGTCATGACGTAGTCCTCGTAGAACACGGCCTCCAGCACCGTCTCGCAGCGGGGGCACGGCTCGCCCTGCCTCGCGTGCACGCGCGTGGGCTTCGGGAACTTCTCCGGGAGCGGAAGCTGGACCTTCTCCTCGTAGACGTCGAGCACCCGGCCGAGCTCGCGCACCATCGCGTCGCGCAGCGCGTCGGCCTCCTCGTCGGAGAGGTCGTCGCCGCGCTTGAACGGCGACAGGCGCGCCTCGTGCAGGATGTCGTCGACCCAGGTGCGCCCGATGCCCGTGATCACATGCTGGTCGCGCAGCAGCGAGTGGAGCGGGCGCGGAGCGTCGAGCAGCTCGCCGAGCGGCGGCGGGTCGGGCCATGCCTCCGGCCCGAGGTCGGCCAGCGACTCGTCCGTCTCGAGCACGTCCGGCGTCAGCAGCTTCACCCACGCCCGCTGGCGCGTGCCGAACTCCCGCACCCGCAGCTCGCGGTCGTCGGGCAGCCGCAGCAGCACCCGCGCGGTCTTGTCCCGCAGCGACGCGCGCTTGTCGAACAGCTGCATCCGCCCCGCGCTCATGAGGTGGAGGAGGAGCGTCAGCGGACCGTGCGAGGCGGTGTCGACGTCGAGCATGAGCAGCTTCCCGCGCCGCCGCACGCCCCTGAACGTCGCGCCGGTCAGGGCCGAGAACGGCGGGTCGAACGTCTTCAGTGCGTTGATGCCCGGCGTCATCGCCGACTCGATCGTCTCCCCCGGCAGCGCCTCGTTCAGGCGGCGGGCGGTGATCTCCATCTCCGGCAGCTCTGGCACCCAGAAGACGTTACTGGCCGCCGTGCGGCCTCATGCGACGTGCGAGCTCGGGGTAATCGAGCACAAGGCCGTCCTCGTCGACCTCGAACTCGGTCGAGAAGCCGAGGCTGAGCGCCTCGTAGCGCCAGCGCGCGCCGCCCTCCAGCGGCGTGTAGCGCTGGTGCAGCGGCTCGACGGTCAGCTCCGGGATCTGCACCCACGCCGCCGTCGTCTCCGCTCCCTCCCCGAGGCGGCGGATCGGCAGCGAGTTCGTGAACGGGCTGGGGTAGATGTCGACGTCGATGCAGCCGTCGAGCTCGGGACGGTCCGCCCACCGCCCCTCCCCATCCGCCTCGAGCCGCAGCACGCGGTGCGGCTCGCCGAGCACGGTCACCTCGACGTGGTGCGTGCGCCACTGGGCGTCACACCGGACGCGGAAGTGCGCGTGGACGTCCTCCGGCGTGAGCAGATCGCTGTCAGCGAAGACGCCCTCCGGGCCGACGGTCACGCACACGCGCTCCATGCCGTGCCCCTCCCACCGCTCCCACACCGCCTCGAGCCGCTCGGTCATCTCACGCCGCCAGGGCCTCGAGCACCTCGTCGTCGTGGGTCTTGGGCGACGCCTTCGGGATCACGTGCACGACCGTAGCCTCACCGTCGATGATGAACGTCGCCCTCGCCGCGCCCCAGTACTTCTTGCCGAAGAGCGACTTCTCGACCCACACTCCGTAGGCGTCGCAGACCGCGTGGTCCTCGTCCGCGAGCAGCGTGAAGTTGAGCGACTGCCTGCCGTGGAACTTCTTCACGGCGGCGACCGGGTCGGGCGAGACACCGACGACCACGGCGCCCGCGGCGTCATACTCGACCGCGCGGTCGCGGATCCCGCATGCCTGGGTCGTGCAGCCCGGCGTGTTGGCCTTCGGGTAGAAGTAAAGGACCACGGTGCGGCCGGAGAAGTCCGCCAGCGCGACCTCCTCGCCGTCCTGGTTGGGGAGCGTGAACTGCGGCGCTTTCTCACCGGCTTCGATCATCCGCGAGACAGTACCGTGGCCCGGATGGACCCCTGGGTGCAGTCCGCCGCCGCCGAGATCGGCCGCCGTGCCGTGCGCGAGCTGGAGGCACTGGTGGGCGTCTCCTCGCCCTCGGGCGACGTCCAGGGCGCCGACGAGTGCGCCGCTGTGTGCGCCGCGCTGCTGCCCGACGAGGCCGAGATCGAGCGCATCCCGTGCTCCTCTCCCGGGCACGCGTCGGACCTGCTCGCCACGCTCACGGGCAACGGCTCCAAGCGCCTCCTGCTGCTCGGGCACGTGGACACCGTCGTCGCCCACGACCGGCACCGGCCGCTGCACCGCGAGGATGGCAAGCTCGTGGGCTCGGGCGCGATCGACATGAAGGGCGGCGACGTGCTCGCCATCGGCGTCATGCGCGCGCTCGCGCGGCGCCCCGAGGCGTACGGAACGACCGCGCTGCTGCTCGTGTGCGACGAGGAGTGGCGGACCGGCGACCTTGCGCACGTCGACCGCTTTGCCGGCTTCGATGCGTGCCTGTGCTTCGAGGGCGGCGAGCAGACGGCCCAGGGCGAGGACGCCGTGGTCGTGCGCCGCAAGGCGGCGGGAACGGTCCGCGTGACCGCCCGTGGCCGCGCCGCCCACTCCGGCTCGGCGCCCGACCGCGGGCGCAACGCGCTGCTGGCGCTGGCGGCCGCCGCGCAGGCCGTGGCCGCCTGCCACGACCCCGCCGGCCCCGACCGGCTGACGTCCGTCCCCACGATCCTCAACTCCGGTGAGGCGTTCAACGTCGTGCCCGGCGGCGGCGAGCTGTTCTGCGACTGCCGCGCCGACGAGCTCGACGCGATCGAGCGCGTGCTCGCCGCGATCCCGGCCGAGGTGGGCGGCGCGGAGCTCCACCCCGAGCTGATCCGCCGCTGGCCGGGGATGCACTCCGAGGCGGCCGTCGCGCCCGTGCTGGCGCGCGCGGCCACCGCCCTCGGGCGCCCGCTGCTCCCCGCTTCGCGCGGCGGGGCGAGCGACGCGAGCCACTTCGCCTCCGCGATCCCCGTCACCGTCGACGGCCTCGGACCCAGAGGCGGCCGCGCGCACAACCCGGAGGAGTTCGTGCACGCCGACTCGATCACGCCGCGCGCCGAGGTCGCGCTCGCGGTCGTCAGCGCCGTGCTCTAGGGGTGCCCAGCGGGACATCGCTCCACACACGGAATGGCCCGTTGGGCGGGTCCCCAATCTCTAGCTCATGGCCAGCGACTCGAGCTCGCGCGGGCGCAGCAGCGCGAGCAGCTCGCCGTTCGCGCGCGCTGCGCGTACGACAGCCACCCCGCCCTTCTTGAAGTCCACCCGCCCCCCGGTGAGGTCGTACACCACCTGCGAGAACGACGGGTCGTGGCCCACGACGAGCACGCGCGCCTCGTCGCCGTGCGCCATCAGGAGCTCGAGCGCATCCTCGCGATCGAAGCCGTCGGCCAACACGTCAGCCACCTGCGGCTCGATGTTGAGCGCCTTGCACGCGAGCTTCGCCGTGTCCAGCGCCCGCAGCTTGGGGCTCGTGTAGCAGGCGTCGAACTCCACGCCGAGGCGCGCCAACCCCTCGCCGGCCGCGACGGACTGCCGCTCGCCTCGAGCGGTCAGCTCGCGATCGGCGTCCGGCTTGGACTCGTGCGGAACGGCCTCCCCGTGGCGAAGGAGCCAGAGCTGCGGCGCCATAGCGCCGTCACCTTACCGCCGTCGGCGCGCTCCTCGAACTGCCAGTAGGAGATGGCGCGATACGGATCCTCAGCCCGGTGGACGCCCCCCTCCGGAGTGGGGGCGTCCTCGATCTGGATGCGGGTGAACGGGGCGAGCACCCAGCCGCCCATCAACCGCACCTCGCCGACGGGGAGCATGCGGCGCTCGCCGAAGCGGAACAGCCGCACGACCACGAGCTCGACCTCCCAGCCCCCGTCGTCGGGCCACGTGTCCACGACATGGCCGATCTCTTCCCCGGAGCTGTCCAGCACTCCGAGCCCCATGAGGTGATGCCGGGACACGTTCATGGGAAATGGATCGTCTCGACCCGTTCGACGGCCCATCGGGTGGCGACCCCATTCGACATCCGTCCAGGTGCCGGAGCATGATCGGATATGCGTCCACGTCAGTAGGAGCGCACTGGAGGCCCTGTCCGGCGCTGGCCTCCGTGGGCCGTCCAGCGCACGCGATAGCGCTGGCCCTTGCGGTACTGGACGCGCAGCCCGTAGACGCCCGTGGCGGTCGTGGTCAGCCGCCGCAGGCGCCGCCAGCGGCTCGAGCCGGGCCGCCGCACCTGGATCTCGACGCGCGTCGCGGCCCGCTGGGGCCGGATCAGGCCCCACAGGACGTCGCTGCGCCCGTAGCGCTCGGCGGCGAGCGGGTTGGCGAACGCGCGGTAGGCGGGCTTGACGCGGCCGTCGCTCATCCGCAACCCGCTCTCGAACCCGCGGAAGCGGTAGCCGTCGGCGCGCGGAGCGTCGTCGCGCATGAGGTACTGGGAGAACAGCGCCACGCGCCGGGTGACGTAGGCGATGTGCTCGGCGACCGCGTAGTCGGCCGGCTGGCGCTCGAGCGGAACGCCCGACTCCTCGTCGGGATGCGACTGGATCCCGAACTGCGTGAGGTAGACCTGCAGCCCGCGCGGCACGCGGCCGGTCCGCCCGGCGCGATCGAGCGCCCGCACGAGCCGCGGCAGCACCCCGATCGTCACGTCGTCCTTGTGTGGCGGCGCGTAGCGCGGCCCGAGCTTGGTCGTGTACGCGTGGTGCGCGTAGCCGTCCGCGTTCAGCCGCACGCACGAGCCGACCCGCTTGTAGTCCTTGTCCAGGCACGCGACGCCGCGCAGGAAGCGCAGCGGGTGCACGATCGTGCTGTCACCCCGCGGCGCGGTCTCCCCGAGCAGGATCGCGTCCCGCCGGTTGCCGGGCACGGAGCGGATCGCGCGGTGGCCGGCGCGATAGAGGTTGCGGTAGAGCGACGGGGAGTACGGCTTGTCGTTGCGGTACTGCGGCATCAGGAACTGCGGCTGGTTGGGCTCGTTCCAGATCGACCACGCGTTGACCTGCGCCCCGTAGCGCCGGACGAGCGCCGTCACCCACTGCTCGAACAGACGGGTGCTCGGGCGGTCGACGTCGCCCTCCTTGCTCGCGGTCGCCCACGTCGGCACCGGGCCGCTGGGGGTGAGCATTACCGCGATCCCCTGCCGCGCGGCGGCAGCCATCAGGCCGTCGAGCCGCGTCCAGGTCGCGCGCGGGTACTCGCCCGGGTCGGCGGCGTCGAAGTCCGGCTTGGTCTTGCGCGACGGCGAGGGCGCGAAGTCCCGCCAGTAGACGACCTGGCGGACCTGGGTGACGCCGAAGGCGCGGATCTCGCGCAGCGTCTGCTCGCGCGTGTAGTCGAGCAGGTCCTCGGGCGCCTCGAAGCTCATCACCTGCCGCGGTGAGGCGGCAGCGCTCGTCGCGGACAGGAGGGCCGCCAGCAGCGCGAACATCAACAGGCATCTGCTCATCCGTGAAGCACCCAGGGTACGGTGGCGGGCCGGTGAACGCCATCGTCGACACGCCCGAGGAGGCCGCCGCGCTCGAGCTCCCGCCGCTGCTCGTGCGCCGGCCGCTGGAGGCGTTCCTCGACGCAGTGGGGCTCGGCGAGGGTCCGCTCGAGGCCGAGCCGGTCGGCGAGGGCCACTCGAACGTTACGTACCTCGTGCACCGCAACGGCCGCGCCTGGGTGCTGCGACGGCCTCCGCGGCCGCCACTCCCGCCCTCTGCCCACGACGTGCTGCGCGAGGCGCGCCTGCTGACCGCCGTGCAGGACCAGGCCGTGCGCACGCCGCGCGTGCTCGCCACCTGCGACGACCCGGCGGTCATCGGGGCGCCGTTCTATGTGATGGAGCGTGTGGAGGGCGATGTGCTGACCGCCGCGGTGCCGCGCGCGCTGGCGGGCGAGCACGCGCGCATCGGCGCCGAGCTGGTCGACGCGCTGGCGGAGCTGCACGCGGTCGACTGGCGCGCCTGCGGGCTCGAGGGCTACGGCAGGCCGACCGGCTACCTGGAGCGCCAGCTGCGCCGCTTCGGCGGCCTGTGGGAGCACAACCGCACGCGCGAGCTGCCGGTCATGGAGCGCGTGACCGAGTGGCTGACCACGCACCGGCCCGACTCCGCCGAGGCGACGATCGTGCACGGCGACTACCGCCTCGGCAACGCGATGTTCGCTCCGGGCCCGCCCGCCCGGCTGATCGCGATCTTCGACTGGGAGCTGGCCACGATCGGCGACCCGCTCGCCGACCTCGGCTACCTCGTCGCGACGTGGGCCGAGCCCGGCGACGACGAGGACGCGCTGTTCGGGCTCGGCGCGGTCACGCGCCAGGCCGGGTTCCCCAGCCGCGCGGAGCTCGTGGCCCGCTACGAGGAGCGCACCGGGCGCTCGCTGCCTGAGGTGCGCTGGTACGCCACGCTCGCGCTCTGGAAGGCGGCCGTCTTCCTCGAGGGCTCGTACAAGCGGCGCCTCGCGGGCACGACCGAGGATGCGTTCTTCGACCGCCTCGAGGCCGGCGTGCCCGCCATGGCGGAGCGCGCCTGGCGGACGGCTCGGGGGTGCCCAACAGGACATCGCTCCTAACGGAATGGTCCGTTGGGCGGGGCCCCTAGGCTTTACCGCCGGCCGTACACCAACCGCGTGAGGCGGCGGAGCAGCTTGTAGGTCCGGGGCGAGTACGGGAAGTAGTGCGGGTCGCGCTTCATCGCCAGGCGGGTGACGTAGATCGCCTGCTGGCGCGTGTACTTGCGGATGCCGCCCGCACCGTGACGCACGCCCATCCCGGACTCCTTCCAGCCGCCCATCGGCAGCTCGAAGGCCTGGTAGTTCATGTTGACGTCGTTGATGCAGGCAAAGCCGCTCTCCAGGCGGCGGGCGATCGCCTCGCCGCGCGTGCGGTCCTTCGTCCACACGGAGGCGCCGAGGCCGTACGGCGAATCGTTCGCCAGTCGCACGGCCTCATCGGCATCGGCGACCTTCATGACCGGGAGCGTGGGCCCGAAGGTCTCCTCCGTCATGGCGGTCATCGAATGGTCGACGTCGGCCAGCACGGTGGGCTCGAAGAAGCGCCCCTCGCGCGCCTGTCCGCCCGTGGTGACCCGCGCGCCCGCGGCGCGCGCCTGCTCGACGTGGCGGCGCACGATGTCAAGCTGCGGCCCGAACGTCATCGCCCCGACCTCGACCGTCCCCGGGCCACCGGGAATGTCCTGCCGGAGCCCGCGGACGCGCTCGGTCACCGCGTCGACAAAGCGGTCGTAGGCCGGCGCCTCGACGTACACGCGCTCGACCGAGACGCACGTCTGGCCGCCGTTCTGCATCGAGTAGTAGGTGGCGGCGTTGGCCGCGCGCTCGAGGTCGGCGTCGGCGAGCACGATCATCGGGTCCTTGCCGCCCAGCTCCAGCGAGACGGGCGTCAGCGTCTCGGCCGCCTGCGCCATCACCTTCTTGCCGGTCTCCGTCGAGCCGGTGAACATCACGAAGTCGACGGCATCGACGAGCGCGGAGCCGATCCCGCCGCCGCCGACCGCGATCTGGAGCACGTGCTCGGGCAGACCGCACTCGCGCAAGCCGTCGGCGAGCAGCAGCGACGTGAGCGGCGTGATGTGGGACGGCTTGAGGACGACCGCATTGCCGGCGGCGAGCGCGGGGACGGCGTCTCCGAACGAGTTGGTCAGCGGGTAGTTCCACGGTCCGATCACCCCGACCACCCCGACCGGGCGGTAGCGGACGACCATCCGGCGGCCGAAGCCGGTAAGGGTCGTGCCGCGGATCCGCTCGTCGGCCAGGTACCTGGGGGCGCGCCGTGCCCAGAAGCCGAGCGCCCCGGTCCCGTAGAGGACCTCGGCGACCGCAGCGTCCTCCCACGTCTTGCCGGTCTCGTCGACGATCGTCTGGACGACGCGGTCGTGGTTGTCGACCACCCACTTCTGCATGCGCCGCAGCACGCGACCGCGGCCCTCGAAGCCCAGCGCATCCCAGCCCACCTGGGCGGCGCGCGCCCGTTCCACCATCGCCTGCAGCTCGTCGGCCGACGTGGCCGGCACGCTGCGGATCACCCGGCCGGTGGCCGGGTTCTCGACGTCGATGGTCTCCGTCGCCTGGGGGTGCTCGATCGTCGCCATCGCCCCAGGCTAGCCCTCAGCCGTTCGCGGCGAGCCGCTCGATCCGGGCCTCCTGCGTGGGCCGGTCGCGCGCGTCGGTGGGCAGCGTGCCGATCTTGTCGACCACGTCCATGCCGTCAGCGACCTCGCCGAACACCGTGTGCTTGCCGTCGAGCCACGGCGCCGACGCGGTGGTGACGATGAAGAACTGCGACCCGTTGGTGTCCGGGCCGGCGTTGGCCATCGCCAGCGCGCCCTTGACGACCTTGCGGTCGTTGATCTCGTCCTTGAACGTGTAGCCCGGGCCGCCGGTGCCCGTGCCCTGGGGGCAGCCGCCCTGGATCATGAAGTCCGGGATCACGCGGTGGAAGATCAGCCCGTCGTAGAAGCCCTTCTCCGCCAGGTTGCGGAAGTTGCTCACCGTCTCCGGGGCGTCCTCGTCGAACAGCTCGAGGACGATGTCCCCGTGATTCGTGGTCATCGTCATCTGCGACATGCAGTCAACGGTATCCAAGGCGCTCCCATGAGCTTGCGAATGGGAGTAAGCCGCATTCCTCATTCCCTGGCGGGCTCGATGCGCAAGGTATGGCCCCTGACTGCGGTGCCGTCGACGGCGCCCGCCACGCGAGTCGCCTCGGCGGCCGGGACCTCGAGCAGCGCGAAGCGCTCCAGCACGCGCACGTTGCGCACGGCCTCGCCGTCGAGCCCTGCCTGCGAGGTGACCGCGTGGATCAGGTCGGCCTCCACCAGCCCGGCGCTGCGGCCGCCCGACGCGATCAGCTTGGTGAAGTCGCCGTTGACGATGCCGGCCTGGTCGTGCGGCTTGCGGTGCCGGCGCGGCGGCTCCTTGGTGCGTACGGGCGCCACGTGGGCGCCGTCGGTCCACGGCGCCACCTGCGTCCCGGCGTGCTTCTCGATCGCCTCGAGGTCGCGCCGCTGGCGCGGCTCGATGAACGTGATCGCCCGCCCCGACCGGCCGACGCGCCCCGTGCGCCCGATCCGGTGCACGTACACGTCCGGCGAGGTCGGCACGTCGAAGTTGACGATGTGCGTGACGTCGGCGATGTCGAGCCCGCGGGCGGCCACGTCGGTCGCCACGAGGATCGGCACGCGCCCGCCCTTGAAGGAGATCATCACGCCGTCGCGCGCGCCCTGCGACATGTCGCCGTGCAGCGCCTTGACGTTCATGCCCTTGTCGCGCAGCGTGCGGTAGAGCTGCTCGGTGCGGATCTTCGTGCGCGCGAAGACGATCGCCTGCGTCGGCCGCTCGGCCTCGAGCACGCGCACGAGCGAGCTCACCTTGTCGGCCGACTTGGTCTCCAGGAAGAACTGCTCGACCGTGTCGATAGTGAGCGTCGCGGCCTTGACCTTGATCATCTCGGGGTCGTACATGTGGCGCTCGGCGAGCGCCCGGATCGGCCCCGGCATGGTCGCGCTGAAGAGGGCCGTCTGTCGTCCGTTGGACGTGTAGGAGAGGATCTTCTCGACGTCCTCGAGGAACCCGAGGTCGAGCATCTCGTCTGCCTCGTCGAGCACCACGTAGCGGCAGGAGTGGAGCATCAGCGAGTGGCGGGAGATGAGGTCGAGCACGCGACCCACGGTGCCGACCACGATCGGGGCCCCGCCCTTCAGGTACGCCTGCTGGTCGCGGATCGGCGCGCCGCCGAACACCGCGACGGGGTTGACGCCCTTGGGCTCGCCGTACGCCCGCAGGGCCTGCGTCACCTGGATGCACAGCTCGCGAGTCGGCGTGAGCACCAGCGCCTGGACGTCGGGGTCGTCGGGGTCGACCCCCTGGATCATCGGCAGGCCGAAGGCCGCCGTCTTGCCGGTCCCCGTCTGTGCCTGGCCGATCACGTCGCGGCCCTCGAGCAGCACCGGGATGGCCTGCTCCTGGATCGGGCTCGGCGTCTCGTACCCCACGTCGCGCAGCGCCGTGAGGATCTCCTCGGAGAGGCCGAGGTCCGTGAAGGTCGTCATTCCGAGGATGCAGCTTATGACGGGCGCGTGGACGGGGTGGGCGGGGGCTACTACTCTGCCCGCCCGATGACGCTCACCGTGGTCGGATCCATCGCCTTCGACGCCGTCGAGACGCCGACGGGGCAGCGCGACCGCCTGCTGGGCGGAGCGGCGGTGCACTTCTCGCTCGCTTCCTCGTTCCTCGCCGAGACGCGCGTGGTCGGGCCGGTGGGCGACGACTTCGGCGAGGCCGAGTACGCCGTGCTGCACGAGCGCGGGGTGCTGACGGACGACATCGAGCACGTTCCGGGCGGCAAGACGTTCTTCTGGGCGGGCCGCTACGAGCGCGACCCGAACGTGCGCCACACGCTGCAGACCGACCTCAACGTGTTCGCCGACTTCGAGCCCAAGCTCTCGCCGGCCTCGCGCGCGGCCGAGACCGTGTTCCTGGCCAATATCCACCCCGATCTGCAGCGGGCCGTGCACGAGCAGTGCACCGACGCGCGCTTCGTGGCCATGGACACGATGAACATGTGGATCGAGGTCACGCGCGCGTCGCTCGAGCGCACGATCGCCGGCGTCGACTGCCTGATCGTCAACGACGAGGAGGTCAAGCAGCTCACGGACGAGCCGAACCTCGTCCGCGCCGCCCGCGCGGTGCACGAGATGGGCCCCCGGGTCGTGATCGCCAAGCAGGGCGAGCACGGCGCCGGCATGTACACGCCGGACGGCTTCTTCGGGCTCCCCGCCTACCCGACCGCCGACGTCGTCGACCCGACCGGCGCCGGCGACACGTTCGCCGGCGGCTTCATGGGCTACGTGGCGGCGCACGCGGGCGAGGAGCTCTCCGACGAGCTGCTGCGGCGCGCGATCGCCTACGGGACCGCGATGGCCTCGTTCAACGTCGAGGCCTTCGGGACCGAGCGCATGCAGACGCTGACCGGCGACGAGATCGCCGAGCGCGTGACCGCGCTCCAGCGCGTGACGCGCTTCGACGCGGCGCCCGTGCCGCTGCGCGCCTAGGGGGTGCCCCACGGGACATCGCCCAACACGGAATGGCCCGTTGGGCGGGCCCCCACGATCTCGCCTCACGATCGCCTCACGAATCCCTCATGGAGCCGGGCCCGAGCGCACCTAGCGTTCGGACTCCCCCGACCAGGAGTGATCTGTGATGTCCATCGAAGTGACCATCGACGAGGCCCAGGTGATGGCGTTCCTCGAGCGCGTCGTCGACGAGGTCGGCGCGGCGCTGAACGTCCCGATGACCGTGATCGGCGACCGGCTCGGGCTCTACCGGGCGATGGCCGACGGCGTGCCCGTCACGCCTGCCGAGCTGGCCGAGCGGACCGGGACCCACGAGCGCTACGTGCGCGAGTGGCTCGCGGGCCAGGCGGCCGGCGGCTACGTCGCCCACGACCCCGACGCGGGCACCTACAGCCTCCCGCCCGAGCACGCCGCCGTGCTCGCCGATGAGCAGAGTCCCTTCTACCAGGGCGGCCTGTTCCAGTCGACCAGCGCGGCCATCCACGCCCAGGACGACGTCACCGCCCGTTTCCGCAGCGGCGACGGACTCGGCTGGCACGAGCACCACCACGACGTCTTCGAGGGAGTCGGGCGGATGTTCGGCGTCTCCTACCGCACGTTCCTCGTCGAGGAGTGGATCCCGGCGCTCGACGGCGTCGACGCGAAGCTCCGGCAGGGCGCGCTCGTCGCCGACGTCGGCTGCGGCCTCGGCATCTCAACGGTCCTTCTCGCCGAGGCCTACCCCGAGTCGCGTTTCGTCGGCTTCGACTACCACGAGGAGTCGCTCGCCCAGGCGCGGCGCAACGCGGAGGAGGCGGGCGTGGCCGATCGCGTCGAGTTCCGGGCCGCCACGGCGACCGACTTCGCGGGCTCGGACTACGACCTGATCGCGTGCTTCGACGCCCTGCACGACATGGGCGACCCGCAGGCCGCCGCCCGCCATATCCGCGCGGCGCTCGCCGACGACGGCACGTGGCTGATCGTCGAGCCGAACGCCGGTGACACGGTGGTGGAGAACCTGCACCCGATCGGGCGCCTCCAGTACGGCTATTCGGTGCTCGTGTGCACGCCGGGGTCGCTCTCGCAGCCCGGGCGTGCCGCGCTCGGCACGGCCGCGGGCCAGGCGCGCCTCTCGCAGGCGATCCGCGGCGGCGGCTTCCGGCACGTCCGCCGGGTCGCGGAGACGCCGTTCAACATGGTGCTCGAGGCTAAGCCCTAGGGAGTGCCCAGGGGGACATCGCTCTAATGGCCCGTTGGGCGGGGCCCCCCACGAAATCGATAGCCGACGCCGCGCACCGTCTCGAGCGTGTCCGCCCTGTCGCCCAGCTTGCGGCGCAGGGCGGACACCACGACGTCGACCACGTTCGAGCCGCCGTCCCAGTCGTAGCCCCACACGTCGCGCAACAGCACGGCGCGCTCCACCGGCTGGCCCTCGCGGCTGCGCAGGTAGGCGAGCACGCCGGCCTCGAGCCGGGTCAGGCCCTCGATCTGGACGTCGTCGGCGTCGACGCGCAACTCGCGGGCGCCGAGCTCGGCAAGCCAGCCGTCGACCGAGGCGGGCCCGAAGTCCAGGCACACCGAGTCGGGCACGCCGTCGAGCGGGAGGTAGCCGATGACCAGCGAGCACGAGGCGTCGGCGTCAATGAAATCGGCCGCCGTTGCGTAGACGCGGCGCAGCTGCGGCCGCATCTCCACCTGGCGGCGCGCGAGGTCGAGGAACAGCGCCGCCGCAGCCGGGCCGTAGTCGGCCACGATCCGGCGCGTGAACAGCACCCGCTGCTCGCGCGGGACCGGGGCGCGGCGCAGGTGCTCGCGCCAGGCGCGGGCGAGCGGGTCGCGGTCGAGCAGTCGCGGGCTCAGGGCGGCCGGCTCGGCGGTGATGGCGAACCCGGTGACCGCGTCGTCGTCGTCACGTGTGACGAGGAACGCCTCGGGCATCGCCTCCCACCAGACGCGCAGGAGCTCGAACTCGGGCGCCAGCGCCTGCATGCCGTCGAGGTCGCCGCTCCGGGCGGCTTCGATGCGGTGTTCGCCGGCCGCGGGCGGGAAGAACACCTGGCGCACGGCCTGGTCCTCGATCAGATAGAGGATGTCGGCCGTGTAGCGCCACAGGTCGCGCGTTGGGGCGCCGCGCAGCTCGGTCCGCAGGCGGGACCACGCCGCCGCCCGCAGACGCCAGTATTCGGGCGGGTCAGCCGCGCGCAGGAGCGCGGCCGTCGCCTCGCGGATCGTGTCGTGGACGACGAGGCCGTCGGCGTCGAGCTCCACGAACGGCAGTGCGCGCAGGCGGTCGTACGCGGCCGGCGCGTCCTCCTCGGGGAGCATCGCCTCGAGCAGCGAGAGCGTGGTGCGACGGGTGAGCGCGGCGGCGTCGAGCGCCCGGCGCGTGGGCTGGTCGAGCCCGTCGAGGTAGAGGTGTGCGAGCTCCTCCCCGACCGCGCCGGCGGTGATCGCCTCGCAGGCGGCGCCGGGCCGGTCATGCAGCGCCCAGGCCGCGAGCTGGAGACTCAGCGGGTGCCCGTGGCAGAGCGCGTTGATGCGGCGCGCCATGCCGTCGTCGACGCCGTTGACGCGCAGCAGCGCCACGGCGTCCTGGTGCGGCAGGTTGCCGATCGGGAGCGAGGTCAGGAGCGGGCCGTAAGCGCGCCAGTGGGCGGCTGGGGCGTCGCGGCCGGCGAACACCACGCGCACGTGCGCGGGCAGCGCGGGGACGAACGTGCGCGCGATCCAGGGATCGAGCACCCGCAGGAGCTCGTACGTGTCCACGAGCAGGACCACGCGCTCGCCGCGAGCGCCGAGGGCGGCGGCCGCCTCCTCGACCGACGACGCGCCGAAGGCGTCGAGGAGCGAGCCCTGGGTGGCGTACACGGCGTGGGCGTCGAGCAGCACCGTCTCGGCCCCCGCGTCGCGGGCGTCGGCCTCGAAGGCGTGCAGGAGCGTCGTCTTGCCGACGCCGCCGAGGCCGTGCAGGTGGGCGACCACCGGGCCGCCGTCCTCGAGCAGCCCGCCGAGGCGCTCGCGCTCGCGTTCGCGGCCCACGATCGCGCTCGACCGCTCCAGCAGCAGGGCTCCGAGCGTCGCGGCCATTGCGGGCAACGTACGGATCGCGCACCCGGCGGTCACTGGGGCTAGCACGACTTTCGGGACCGTTCGGGTTGGCGCGGTCCGCGCGCCAACCACTCGTATGAGCCCCGCGGAACGGGTAGCCTGCTGGCGTGGGCTGGGCGATGCTCTACCTGTTCGTCGTGCTCAAGCTGCCGATCGTGGCGGCATGCCTGATCATCTGGTGGGCGGTCCGCCAGGAGACCGAGCCCGACGAGGACTCCGGGGGCGGCGGCGGCGGCCGGCGGCGGCCGCATCCCGCGCCGAAGCTCCCGCACGCGCCGCGCCGCGGGCCGCACCGCGAGGCCGCACCGCCCTCGCCGGCGCGCGTCCGCACCATGCGCGCTCGCACGCCCCTGCCGCTGCGCTGATTGCAACACTTGCGGCCGTGATCACGTCCGTCCTCTCCGACGGGACGATCCGGCGCCTCGTCGAGGAGGGCCGGATCGGCATCGAGCCCTGGGAGCCGGGGCTCGTGCAGCCCGCCTCGATCGACCTCCGGCTCGGAGACTCGTTCCGCGTCTTCCACAACCACCGGGTGACCGCGATCGACCTGCGCGAGCCGCCGCGCAACCTCACCGAGGAGGTCGTCGTCGACGAGGGCGAGCCGTTCGCGATCCACCCTGGCGAGTTCGCGCTCGGCCGTACGCTGGAGACGGTCCGGATCCCCGACGACATCGTGGCTCGGATCGAAGGCAAGTCGAGTCTCGGGCGGCTCGGCCTGATCGTGCACGCCACGGCGGGCTTCGTCGACCCCGGGTTCTCCGGTTCGCTGACGCTCGAGATCACCAACCTCACGCGGGTCCCGATCAAGCTCTACGCCGGGCTCGCGATCGCACAGCTCTCGTTCATGGCGCTCGATGCGCCGGCCGAGCACCCCTACGGCTCGGAGGCGCTGGGGTCGCACTACCAGGGCCAGGTAGCCGCCACCGAGTCCCGCTACATGCGGTAGCTTCCGCGACCGTGCTGCTCGCGACGCTGATCGCCGCCGCCGAGGCCGGCGAGGAGGAGACCTCGAAGACGTTCTTCTACGTCATGGGCGGGGTGCTGGCCGCCTTCGCGGTCGTCGTCTCCGCGATCGGCATCCGCTCCCACGAGACGTTCCCGCCCAGCCAGGGCGCAGCCCGCGGGATCATGGCGCTCGGCGCGATCCTCGTGGTGCTGACGCTGGCCGCCGCCGTCGTCACCGGCTAGCGGTCAACGCAACTTCAACGGCAGCGGTCAACGGACTTCAACGGCAGCGGTCAACGGACTTCGGCAGCGGTCAACGGACTTCAACGGCAGCGGTCAACGGACTTCAACGGCGGCATTGAGGGAGGCGCGGACTGTCGTGGCAATCCGCGTGTGTTTGGTTGCAGCTGTGTCGGGGCCGGAAAGTGGTGGGTCTGGAAACTCGCGCTATGCGCGAGTTAGCAACCCCACGCGAAAGTGGAGTGTCCGGACGCTGACATCCCCCAACCCTCCTTACCCAGCCACAGTTGACGTTCGCCGAAATGGCCGAGCCCGACGAGTTTGAGGCGCCGTGAAGGCCCATGCCGCACAATGAACCCCATGGGCACCGAGGAACAGACCACTGCGAGCGGTGACGGCGTCGCCACGGCGGCCGAGACGCTGACGATCACGGACAACCGGACCGGTCGGACCTACGAGGTGCCGATCGAGGACGGAACGGTCCGCGCGCTCGCCCTGCGCGACATCAAGGTCGACGACGAGGACTTCGGCCTCATGACGTACGACCCGGCGTTCATGAACACCGCGTCGTGTCGTTCGGCGATCACGTACATCGACGGCGACAGGGGCATCCTCGAGTACCGCGGGTACCCGATCGAGCAGCTCGCGGAGCAGTCGACCTATCTCGAGGTCGCCTACCTGCTCGTACACGGCGAGCTGCCCACCCAGGCCCAGCTCGACGAGTGGACGCACGAGATCACCATCCACACGTTCGTGCACGAGAACGTCAAGAAGTTCATGGAGGGATATCGCTACGACGCCCACCCGATGGGGATGCTGCTCTCCTCGGTCGGCGCGCTCTCGACGTTCTATCCGGACGCCTCGCAGATCAAGGACCCGGAGATCCGCTACTCGCACGTGATCCGGCTGATCGCGAAGATGCCGACGCTCGCGGCCTTCGCCTACCGGCACAACATGGGGCAGCCCTACGTCTATCCGGACAACGACCTGCGCTACCCCGGCAACTTCCTCAACATGCTCTACAAGATGACCGAGCTCAAGTACCAGCCGGACCCCCGGCTGGAGCGTGCGCTCGACATCCTCTTCATCCTCCACGCCGACCACGAGCAGAACTGCTCGACGTCGGCGGTGCGCTCGGTCGGCTCCTCGCAGGTCGACCCGTACTCGGCCACGGCGGCCGGCGTCGCCGCGCTCTACGGCCCGCTCCACGGCGGCGCCAACGAGGCCGTGCTGCGCATGCTGCGGCGGATCGAGAGCACCGAGAACATCCCGGACTTCATGCAGGGCGTGAAGGACGGCAAGGAGCGCCTGATGGGCTTCGGCCACCGGGTCTACAAGAACTACGACCCGCGCGCCAAGATCATCAAGAAGGCGACCGACGAGGTGTTCGAGGTCACGGGCACCAACCCGCTGCTCGACATCGCGCTCGAGCTCGAGCGGATCGCACTCGAGGACGAGTACTTCGTCTCCCGCAAGCTGTACCCGAACGTCGACTTCTACTCGGGCCTGATCTACGAGGCGCTGGGGATGCCGGTCGGCATGTTCCCGGTCCTGTTCGCCATCCCTCGCACGAGTGGATGGATCGCACAGTGGCTGGAGATGATCGACGACGGAGAGCAGAAAATCGCCCGTCCGCGACAGATCTACACGGGCGACCGCGGCCGCGACTACTTGCCGATCGGGGACCGTAGGTAGTAAATTGAAACCGTGTTCTACACCCTTCCGGACGGCACGCGTCTCATCATCCGGCCGATCGCGCCGGACGACAAGGAGCGGCTCGCCCGAGGCCTGCGCCAGCTGAGCCTGGAGAGCATCCGCAGGCGCTTCCTGGCGGCCAAGCCGCGCTTCACCAGCTCCGAGCTGCGGTACCTCACCGAGGTCGACGGCGTCAACCACATCGCGCTCGTGGCGGTGCTCGATGACGACCCCGACCAGCTCGCGGCGGTCGCCCGCTGCGTGCGCCTTCCCGATCGCCCGGCGACGGCCGAGATGGCCGTCGTGGTCGGCGACCCGTTCCAGGGCCAGGGCGTCGGCCGCGCCATCACCCACGCGCTGGCCGACGCCGCGATCGAGGCCGGCATCCGCCGCTTCGCGGCCACGATGGCGGGCGACAACGTCGCCGCCCGGCGCCTCATGCACACCTTCGCGCGGCGGCTCGAGGAGGGCCAGATCTCCGGCGGCGTGCAAGAGGTGCTCGTGGACCTCGTCGCGTAGGAGCCCCGACGGGCATCGCTCCACACGGAGTGAGCCGTCGGGCGGGCCCCCAGTCGCTATCACGGCCGATACCCTGGGGCGCCTCGGTGCCTCCTAAGCGCTCTCTCGTGTCAACGGCCACCGACAGCAGAGTGGAGGACGTGCTGCGCGTCGAGGCCCACAGCGCCCAGTCCTACCTCGACGTCGCGAGCGCGCTGCTCGTGATCCTGACCGCGGACGGCGTGGTCTCGCTCCTCAACCGCGAGGGCCGCCAGGTGCTCGAGGACCCGCGCGGCGAGCTCGTGGGCGCCAACTGGCTCGCCGAAGTCGTGCCGCCCGAGGAGCGCACCACCGCGCGTCAGGCACTGAGTCGGCTGCTCGCCGAGGAGGATGCGGTCGACCACTACGAGGGCGAGGTGCTGACGCGCTCGGGGTTGCGGCGCCAGATCGCCTGGCAGGTCACGTGCCTGCGCGACGCCGCCGGGCAGCGCGTCGCCGTGCTCTCGGGGCAGGACATCACCGAGCGCGTACGCGCCGAGGCCCAGCTGCGCAAGCTCGCGTTCTTCGACTCGGTGACGGGCTTGCCGAACCGTGCCCAGCTCGAGTCGCGCCTGCGCGCGGCCGTCACGCGTGCGCGGCGCCGCGGGCGGGCGGTGGCGCTCCTGCTCGTCGACCTCGACAACTTCAAGCTCGTCAATGACACCCTCGGCCACACGGCGGGCGACCGCCTGCTGCGCCGCGTGGGCGCGCGCCTGCGCGGGGTGGGCGGCGACGACGCGCTGCTGGCGCGCCACGGAGGCGACGAGTTCCTCCTGCTGGCGGGCGACGTCGCGCGCGAGGACGCCGCCGCAACGGGCCGCGGGCTCGCCGACGAGCTGGCGACCCGGCTCGCCAAGCCGTTCACCGTGGCGGGCATGGAGTTCCACGTGGAGGCGAGCATCGGCATCTCGCTGTTCCCGGAGGACGCCGACGGCGCGGAGGAGCTGCTCCAGCACGCCGACGTGGCGATGTACCAGAGCAAGGGTCGCGGCCGCGCGGCCTGGACGCTCTACACGGGCGTGACTCGCGAGCCGCTCGAGCGTCTCGCCCTCTCCACCCGCCTGCGGCGGGCGATCGAGCGCGGGGAGCTCGCCCTCCACTACCAGCCGATCGTGTGGACGGCGAGCGGCCGCCTGCACTCGATGGAGGCGCTGCTGCGGTGGCAGGACCCCGACCGGGGGCTCGTGATGCCCGACGAGTTCATCCCCGCGGCCGAGGAGATGGGCCTGCTCGAGCCGATCGGCGCCTGGGTGATCGAGGCGATCGCGGCCCAGATCACCGTGTGGCAGGCGCAGGGCATCGAGCCGCGGGTGTCGTTCAACGTCTCCCCGCGCGAGCTGCACCGGCCCGACTTCGCGGCCGAGCTGGGGGAGCGCCTGCGCACGGCCGGCGTCGACCCGTCGCTGCTCACGATGGAGCTCACCGAGTCCGCCACCCTGCGCGAGCCCGAGCGGATCGGCCCGCTGCTCGCCGACCTGCGCGCGCTCGGGCTGCGGCTCGCGATCGACGACTTCGGCGCCGGCTGGTCTTCGCTCTCGCGCCTGCGCGTGCTGCCCGTGCAGACGCTGAAGATCGACCGCTCGTTCCTGCGCGAGATCCCGGAGGACCCGGAGGCGGGCGCGATCGTGCGCGCGGTCATCGCGTTGTCGGACGCGCTCGGCATGACGACCGTCGCGGAGGGCGTCGAGCGGTCGGTCCAGCAGCACTTCCTCGCCGCTCAGGGCTGCCCGCTCTCGCAGGGGCAGCTGTTCGGCGCCGCGCTGCCGCCCGCGGCGATGACCCAGCGCCTGCTCGACGAGCGAGACTAGGTGGCCCGGCTCAGCGCCGTGCCCTGGACCACCGCGGTCCCGCTGGGAGCCGTGGTCGTCCTCGCGCTCACCTGGGGCCGGGATCTCGGCTGGGCGCCCGTCGTCGTGGTGGGGGCGATCCTGGCCGGCGCCGTGCTCTCGGCCGTGCATCACGCGGAGGTCGTCGCCCATCGCGTCGGGGAGCCGTTCGGGTCACTGGTCCTGGCGGTGGCCGTCACGGTCATCGAGGTGGCGCTGATCGTCACGCTGATGGTGTCCGGCGACTCCTCGGAGACCGCCACGCTCGCGCGCGACACCGTCTTCGCGGCGGTGATGATCACGCTCAACGGGATCGTCGGCATCTCGGTGCTGATCGGGGCGCTGCGGCGCCACGTGGCGGACTTCAACCCCGAAGGGACCGGCAGCGCGCTCGCCGCCGTGGCAACGCTGGCCACGCTCTGCCTCGTGCTGCCCACCTTCACGACCAGCGGACCGGGACCCGAATTCTCGACCGCCCAGCTCGTGTTCGCGGCCGTCGCCTCGGTCAGCGTGTACGGGCTCTTCGTGGTCGTGCAGACGGTGCGCCACCGGGATTACTTCCTGCCCGTGGGCGAGGTCGGCTCCGACGACGAGCACGCGCCGCCACCGTCCGACCGCGCGACGCTCACCAGCCTCGCACTGCTTTTCGTGGCGCTCGTCGCCGTCGTGGGGCTGGCGAAGACGATCTCACCGGCGATCGAGGACGGCGTGGAGGCGGCCGGCTTCCCGCCCTCGGCCGTCGGCGTCGCGATCGCGCTGCTCGTGCTGGCGCCCGAGACGCTGGCCGCCGTGCGGGCCGCTCGCCGCGATCGGGTGCAGACGAGCTTCAACCTCGCGCTGGGATCGGCGATGGCCAGCATCGGGCTCACGATTCCGACGATCGCCGTCGCGTCGATCTGGCTCGAGGGCCCGCTCGAGCTCGGCCTCGGCGCCACGCAGATGGTCCTGCTGGCGATCAGCGTCGTCGTGAGCGTGCTGACGGTCGTCCCGGGGCGGGCGACGCTGCTCGAGGGCGGCGTCCACCTCGCGCTGTTCGGCGCGTTTCTCTTCCTCGCCGTCAACCCGTGACGAACGTCGACAGGCCTGGCGGACGTCAACTGCGGCTGGGTAGGGAGGCGGGGTGCCGTCCGGGGTGCAGCAGTGGACGCCGGTCGTTCGGGCGACGGCGTGGCCGGCTAGGTCCGGTAGCGGTGCATAAGTGGACAATGTCCCGCTCCGGAAAGTGGGAGTGTGCACTCACAGGCCGCCGGCGGTGTATAACGCGCCACGCTCGCGGTTCCGCGTCGCTCGTGGCCGGTTAGTGCACCCTCACCGCCGCCAGGCTCCCCACTCTCCCTACCTCGCGCAGTTGACGTTTTCTGTGCTCAAGCGCGCGGCTCGGCGACCCGATGCACCATAGATGCGACCGTTCCGGTCCCTGAGCGCCCTGCTCCTCGACGTTCCCCCCGCACATGGGCGGATCATCGTGCGCGCGATGGAGGAGGCCGGGTGGCGGCTGCGGTTCGAGCACGCCGACGGCGCAGAGGAGCTGACGGCTGCCCTGCAGCGCCGCGGTTGGGGGGCCGTGCTCTACGCCGGCGACGGCGCAAGCCCCGTGCCGGCGCGCAAGGCGCTCGCGCTCGTGCGGCTCGCCGACCCGCACCTGCCGTTCCTGGCCGTCTCCCCCTACGTGCACGCGGGCGACCTGGCCGCGGTCGTGCGCGGGCTCGACGGCGCGGCCGCCGTGGTGCCGGACCCCGCGCAGCTGCCGCGGGCGCTGCAGCGCGCGCTCGACGCCACCCGCCTGCGCCGCCGGGTCGGCAACGCCCATCGCTTCCTCGCGGCCCAGCAGGCGATCACCGACCACGTGGCCGCCGGGCTCGAGCCGCGCGAGTTGGTGGAGCGAGCGCTGGCCACGCTCGGCGAGACGCTCGGCTGGAGCTGCGGCGCTGTGTGGCGCCCCTCGGACAACGGCGGCGCGCTGCGCTGTGCGGCCACCTGGACGCCCGCAGCCGCCTCGCCCGAGCTCGAGGCGCTGTCGGAGGCGACGCGAGCGACCGCGTTCGCGGCCGGCCAGGGCCTCCCTGGCCGTGTGTGGGCGTTCCGGCGCCCGAGCTGGGTGGCCGACGTGGGCGCGGACGGCAGCGAGCCACGCGGCGCCGCGGCGCGGCGGGCCGGCGTCATGACCGCCACGGCCTTCCCGATCGCGATCGCCGACCGCTGCGCGGGCGTGATCGAGTTCTTCTCCCGCGGGGTCAGCGCGCCGAACGCCGAGATGTCGGCGATGTTCGCCACCGTCGGCGGCCAGCTCGCGCAATACCTCGGCAACCACGCTCCGGCGGCCGACGGCATCCGGCGCTGGCTGGACGCCGTCGAGGCGCCGCTGCTGGCGCTCGACGCCGAGGGCCGCGTGCTGCTGGCCAACCGCAACGCGTGCGCGTTGGCCGGGCGGCCCGAGAGGGAGCTGCTCGGGGTTGCATGGGTCGACGCCGCGGTGGCCGAGGGTGAGCGCGCAGGCGTGCGCGCCGCGCTGGCCGCCGGTGAGCGCGCCGAGCACGCGGTCGACGGCGATCGCACGGTGAGCTGGCAGCTCTCACCGCTCTCGGAGGCGGACGGCGTGCTCGGCACCTGGGCGACCGGCACCGTGCGCGCCAGGGGGGTGCCCAACGGGATATCGCTCGATACGAAATGACCCGTTGGGCGGGGCCCCCTCCAGTCTCCTATCTTGAGCATGTGCGCCGCCTCGCGCTGAGCTGCTGCATCGCCTTCCTCGCCGTGGGCTGCGGCACCGAGGACGAGGCTGAGCAGCCGGCGGCCTCGCCCGCGCTCGCCGACCTGCGCGTGGCCGTCGACCCGGATGGCAAGGGCCCCCAGGACGCAAGCCCGCAGACCGTCCGCTGCTCGGCGGCGGGCGACTCGGCGCTGTGCGGCGACGTCGCCGCGCTCCGCCTGACCGACCTCGAGCCCGCGGGCGAAGCGGTCGCGTGCACCCAGCAGTACGGCGGTCCGGAGACGGCGACGATCACCGGCACGCTGCGAGGCGAACGCGTCGACCTGAAGTTCTCCCGCGTCAACGGCTGCGAGATCTCGCGCTGGGAGGCGGCCGGCGCGCTGCTCCGGTGAGCCGCTGGCGGGTGACGGTCCGCACCGGGCCGCGGGTCGAGAAGCTGCAGGCCGCATCGCTCGACGAGGCGCTCGAGCTGCTCGAGGCCGAGACGCGCGTGGCGGCGACCACCACGCGGCGCGGGACGATCGATGCCCGGTTCCGGACGTTCGAGCCGGCCGACCAGGTCGCCACGCGCGCCGAGCTCCGCGGCCCGCGTGTCCGCGCGGGGCTCGACGTTCGCGGTGACGCGAGCGTGCAGGCGTGGACGGGCCGGGTGCGGCGCGCGCCCGTCGAGCCGGAGTCCGGCGAGGATGCCTACGCGGCGCTGCGCCGTGTCGTCGGACGCACTTGATTTCCGCCGCCGCATGACGCAGTGTGCTTCTAGCCGAGAGGAGCATCGATGGGACGGATCCGTTTCGGGCGCCCGACGCCCGCCATGGTCGTGGCGATCACAGCGCTGTTCGTGGCGCTGGGCGGCACGGGCTACGCCGCGCTCAACCTCCCGCCCCACAGCGTCGGCAAGAAGGAGCTCAAGCGGAACGCGGTGACGACCGCCAAGGTCGACAACGGCACGCTGCGCCTCAAGGACTTCTACCGGCGCGACCTGAACCGGCTGCTCAGACGCGCGGCAGCGGGAGGCGAGGAGTTCGAGGACTTCGAGGACTTCGAGGACTTCGACGACCCGATCGCGGACGACAGCGGGGGCGACGCCGGTAGCGGCGCCGAGAGTGCGGCGCTGCTCACGGGCGCGGCCGGAGGCCTCCCGGACTCGGGCGATCCAGCCGAGCGCGCGCCGCTCAGCGGCATCGCCAGCGCGGACCCAAGCGCGACGCAAGCGGCGACGCTGTCGCCGGATCGCGAGCTGAGCCTGAGCGACCTCGGCGTCGCGTTGGGCAGCGACGTCCCCGCTGGTGCGTCGGTCGCGCTCGAGGTCGTGACGAGGACACTGGGCGATCCGGCGGAGACCGTCGTGCTCGGCTGCACCGTCACGGGAACCGCGGGCCCGGCCGACCGGACGTGCACGGCGGCGGGGCCGGGGACGCTGCCCGCCAACCAGCTCGTCTACATGCGGATCACGGTCGCCGGCGGCGGCGCGAACCTCAACCAGGGCTACTGGGGCGTGAGCGTCGACCCGTAGCGGCTCAGCCATCGCGCGTGCTCGCGCCAGTCGGGCACGCGCGACTCGAGCAGCGCCCAGAAGCGCGGCGAGTGATCCATGACCTCGAGGTGGCAGACCTCGTGCTCGACTACGTAGTCGAGGATCGCCTCGGGGGCGAGCAGGAGGCGCCAGTTGAACGACATCGCGCCGCCGGACGAGCATGACGCCCAGCGAGTGCGCTGGCCACGGATCGTGAGCTTCGTGTACGTCGTGCCGGCGCGGGCCACGGCCGCGTCGAGCCGCGGGGCGATCTCGGCGCGTGCGGTGCGCCGGTACCAGCGCTCGATCGCCGCGTGGGGGTGCCGGTCGGGCACCAGCAGGGCGTCGCCGCGCCGGTGCGCCCGGGTGCGGCCGCGCTGGGGAACCAGGACGAGCTCCCTCGCCGAGATACGGCACGGTCCCCGGCGTCCGCGCCACCTCGGCGGCGGCACGGGCCAGCGCGCGGCGGCGGCGCTCGATCCACGGGCGCAGCTCCCGCACCGCCTCGTCGGCGGCCGTCGCCGGCGCCCGCGGCGGCAGCGTCACCTGCACGGCGCCGTCGCTCTCCACGCTCACGCGAACCCGCCGCGCCCGCGTCGAGCGCCTGAGGGTGTACTCGGTCACGGTTGCCATGATGGCGGCCATGGCGGACTGGACCGTGCGGCTGCCTCCCGGCGTGCGGGAGCCCTACGAGGTCTACATCAACGGCGTCCGCCAGGAGCCGGGCCGCGACTACGAGGTCCGCGGCCTCGTCCTCGTCTTCGACCGCCCGCTCGTCAAGGAGGGCCGCCTCGGCTTCTGGCGCTGGTTCTGGGGGGCCTGGGGGATCGGCACCTACCGCAAGAACGACCAGGTCGACATCACCTGGCAGGTCGACGGCAAGCCCCGCGTGGCCCACGCGCTCGACATCGAACCACCAGACCCCACAATCCGGTAGCGTCGCCCTAGTCATAAATCATCGTCCATCGGAGGGCTGATGAGAGGGAGAGGGGCATTCGCGGCAGCCGTGGCGGCGCTGCTGCTCATTCCGGCCACCGCGACCGCGGCGCCACCTCCTGGCGCGGCGATCTCGGACAACCTCGACTATGTCGCGCGCGTGGCGGGCGCAGCCGGCATCACCGAGGGGAAGTTCGACAAGGTGCGCGGCAAGAAGGTGCTCGTCGTCACCGGCCGCTTCGGCTTCAAGACGTACGACGTGAGCAACCCCGAGGCTCCGGCGCTGCTCGACGAGTTCCTGCCGGCGGGCATCGCGCCCCCGGGCCGGAGCACCACGTCGCCGCTCGGCGGCTACTGGCAGGACGAGGACATGGAGCTCGACACGAGGCGCAAGCTGATCATCGGCGCGCTCGACCCGCGGCACGACGCCGACGCGCCCGTCCGACGGGGCGTGCCCGCACGACGACACCCTCGCCGTCCGCGACGTCGACTGCAAGAGCGGCTTCTTCGTGATCTCGTACGCCGACCCGGCGAACATGCGACAGGTCGGCGACTTCGTGAGCCTGCCGTCGGGCCACACGGCGAGCTGCATCCAGAAGTGCAAGTACATCTGGACCGGTGGCCCCGCGCGGCGCGCTGATCAGGACTGGCTGAACACGACGATCACTCCGGGCTGCCGGGCCGATCACGCTGCAGAACCGCCTGATCGGCGACGGCCGGCCGATCTGGGTCACGGATCTCCGCAACCCCGCGAACCCGAAGGTGTCGGACCTTCCGGTCGACCTCTACCGCAACGACGGCTACACGGACTACTCGCACGATGTCGACGAGGATGCGCGCGGAATCGCCTGGGTCGCCGGCCGCGGCGGGATCCGGGGCTACGCCACGAAGGGCGTCCATCGTGACCCGTACCAGAACCGCTGGCGCCGGGCGACGCCGTTCGATCCGATCCTGGTGGCAGGCGGCGGCATCCAATGGGACGTCCCGCCGGCGCGGGGCGGGGATGACGGCGTGGCGCAGGCCACGGACTTCATGCACAACTCCGGCCGGCCGACCGACAGAGCGGTCCAGGCGGCGGGCGTGAAGAACGGCAGCGTCCTGATCGGCACCGAGGAGGACTTCACGAGGCCGTGCGATCAGAGCGGCAGGATCGTCGCCGTCGACCTGACGGACTCCTGGGGCGGCGAGCCGGCCCAGAACTCGACGCGGACGAACCCGTACCGGATGAAGGCGCTGGACTCGTTCCATCCGGCACTCGACACCCCCGAGGGCGACACCGATCCTGGGGACGACGACCCGAACACTGCGAGGCCGGCGCTCGGGTGCTCGGCGCACTACTTCGAGATCCGCGCGTCCACGCTCGCGGCCGGATGGTACGGCCAGGGCCTGCGGCTCCTCGACATCAGCGACGCCCGCGACATGCGGCAGGTCGGCTACTACCGCGTGACGGGTACCAGCGCCGATAACCCGTCCTCGAACTCATGGGACGTCGCCTGGTACAACGACCGCGCGGCGAAGGGCTCGAAGTCCAAGAAGGGCAAGCGGTCGCGCAAGTCGCACAAGTCGGGCGACTACGTGTACCTGATGGACATGTCGCGCGGGATCGAGGTCATCCGCCTGAAGCGCAGCGCGAGAGCCTCGGCCACGATGAAGTCGGTCGTGGCACCGCGCTTGCGGTCGACCCGGTGGGCGTCGGCCCCGATCGCGGGGTCGAGCGTCGCCGCGGGCGGCTACGTCTGCCCGCTGTTCACGACGCCGTCGTGATGTGATCGCCCCAGTGGGGCGCCGTGCCTACGCAGGCACGGCGTCCCGCCAGGGGGCGAGGACGCGTAGGGCGCTGAGGATCGCTCGTGTGGCGGGGGACTTGTTGAGCGTGTAGAAGTGGATGCCCGGGGCGCCCTTGGCGAGCAGGTCGGCGCACTGCAGCGTCGCGTACGCGACACCGAAGTCGGCCACCGAGTCGGGCTGGTCGGCACGCAGGCCGAGCTCGCGCAGGAGCGGGGCCGGGATCGTGGCGCCGCACATGTCGGTGAAGCGCTTGATCTGCTCGAAGTTCGTGATCGGCATGATGCCCGGGACGATCGGGACGTCGACGCCGAGGTCGCGCGCGCGGGCGACGAAGTCCCAGTACGCGGCGTTGTCGAAGAACAGCTGCGTGATCAGGAAGCGCGCGCCGGCGTCGACCTTCTCCTTCAGGTACCGCAGGTCGCTGTCGGCCGAGTCGGCGTGGATGTGGACCTCCGGGAAGCAGGCCGCGCCGATCGCGAAGTCGTAGTCGGAGCGGATCATCTCGATCAGCTCGCGCGAGTAGGAGAGGCCGCCCTCGGTCGCCGTCCACTCGGTCTGCCCGGCGGGCGGGTCGCCGCGCAGGGCGAGGACGTTCGAGATCCCGGCGTCGCGCATGAGGTCGAGCGTCTCGCGCAGCTCGCCCACCGTCGCCCCCACGCAGGTGAAGTGGGCCATGGCCTCGAGGCCGTGCTGGGCCTTGATCGAGCGCACGATGTCGACGGTCTTGCGCTTCTGGTCGGTGGTACCGCCGGCCCCGTAGGTCACGGAGACGAACGTCGGCTCGAGGCGTGCCAGCTCGCCCAGCGCGCGGCCGAGGTTCCGCTCGCCCTCGTCGGTTCGCGGCGGGAAGAACTCGAACGAGAACGAGGGCTCGGAGCCCGCGGCAAGACGCTCGTCGATCCGCATCGCCCGCAATGGTAGGCGCCCCGTCAGGCGACGCGTGACCAGCGCTCCGGGCTCTCGCCGTCCCGCCCGGCGGCGCCGAGCCGCTCGAGGTGGGTGAGCCAGCAGAGCGTCTTGTTGAGCAGCCAGGCCGAAGTCGCCTCGTTGAAGGCGTCGCCGTAGACCGCCTTGGCGACCTCGTAGGCCGTGCGGGGCGCGCCGGCCGCGAGCGCCGCGCGGACCGCCTCGAGGCGCTCGGCCACGAGCGCCCGGTTGGCCTCGATGTGACCCGGCACGTCGGTGAACGGACGGCCGTGGCCGGCCAGCGCCAGTCGGGCGTCGAGCGCGGCGACCTTGTCGAGCGAGGCGAGGAACTCCCCGACCGGGTCGGGCGTGTAGCCGGCGTCGAAATACAGCGACACGCGGCCGAGCAGGTGGTCGCCGGAGATGAGCAGCCGGCGCTCGGGCTGGTGGAGGCAGACGTGTGAGGGCGCGTGGCCGGGCGTCTCGAGCACCTGCCAGTCGCCCAGGTCGCTGCTCACGGTCACGCCCTCGACGAGGTCGCGGTCGACGCGCAGCGTGCCGGCCTGGCCCGTGCCCTGGCCGCGCCGCTGCTCGACCCAGTGCTTGCAGCGGCTCCTCCGGCACCCCGCTCTGCCGCGCGACCTCGATCCGGCGCACCAGCGCCTGCGCCGGGTCGGCAGCCGTGTTGTGAGCGTGGTTCGGATGCATCCACAACTCGCAGCCGGCCCGGTCGACGATCGGCGGCGCCTGGCCGCAGTGATCCACGTGCGCGTGCGTGCATACGACGAGCCGCACGTGCTCGACGCGTAGCCCCACCTGGTCGAGCGCACGCTCAAGGTGCGCCATCGAGCCCGGCTCGTGCACCCCGGTGTCGAAGAGCACGATCCCGTCGCCGGCGGCGACCGCGAACGCGTTGCAGTGTGGGACGCCCGGCCACGGAAGCGGGAGCCGCAGCCGCCACACCCCCGGCAGCACCCGCTCCCCCCTCCCGACCTCCCGAGTCCGCGTGGGCTTGCGCACGAGGCCGGACGGTAATCGACTGCGGCTTCCTCGCACTCGCAAGCTCGCGCGAGCGCCTTAGCATGACCGCCATGGCAGTCGTGGACGACTACTTCGCTTCGCTGGCGCGGCGGGCGGCCGCCGAGCGCGACCTCGAGCGGGTGGCCGACGGTGTGTGGCTGCTGCGCGGCGGCGTCCCGCGACGGATGAACGTGTATCTGCTCGAGGACGCCGGCGGCGGCGTCACCCTGTTCGACGCCGGGATCAAGGCCATGACGGGCGCAGTCGCGCGGGCCGCCGCGCCGCTGGGAGGGATCAACCGGATCGTGCTCGGCCACGCCGACGCCGACCACCGCGGCACCGCGCCGGGGCTGGGCGCGCCGGTCTACTGCCACCCCGCCGACCGGGCGGCGGCCGAGAGCGACGCCTCGCTGCGCGAATACCACCGCCTCGACCGGCTCGGCATCCCGGCCCGGTACGTCTACTCCCGGCTGATGCGCTTCTGGGACGGCGGCGCGGTGCCGATCGCCGGCACGGTCGACGAGGGCGACGACGTGAGCGGCTTCCGCGTCGTGCACCTGCCCGGGCACGCGCCGGGCCTGATCGCCCTGTTCCGCGAGCGCGACCGGCTCGCGCTGACGAGCGACGCGTTCTACGTCGTCGATCCCGAGACGGGCCGCGCGCAGCCGCCCGGCCCGCCGCCGGCGGCGTTCAACGAGGACACCGAGCAGGCGCGCGCCTCGCTGCGGAAGCTGGCGGCGCTCGAGCCCGCGGCCGCCTGGCCGGGCCACCTCGACCCCCTGACGGGCGACGTCCGGGCCCAGCTCGAGCGCGCCGCGGCCATGTGATGGCCCGTCAGCGCAAGCTGAAGGCGCCCAACGCCGAGTACCGCTCCCCGGAGGGCGACGTGCTCGTGCTGCGCGGCTCGATGTCCGCCGGCACCCGCCGCGAGTACGCCGACACGCTCGCTGGCTCGCCGCTCTCGCGCGAGGACGCGTGGCACCGCGGCGTCGAGTTCCTGTTCGAGCGCCTGGCGGTGAGCTGGGAGCTCGCCGGGACCGAGCCGATCACGCGCCAGAAGGAGCTGCTCGCGCGCTTCCGCATGGCGTCGCCGGCCGAACGAGCCTGGATCCGCGACGTCCTGCGCGAGCACGTCGCGGAGCACTTCCCCGACGTGGAAACCCAGTGATCGATCCAGCCGCCTTCGCGGCGCTGCTGTGCGACTACTGCGTGCGCCCCGAGCCGGGTGAGCAGGTGGTGGTGCGCTCGACGACGCTCGCCGCCCCGCTGCTGCTCGAGCTCCAGCGGGCGCTGCTGGAGCGCGAGGCGTGGCCGCTGCTGCGGCTGGCGCTGCCCGGCCAGGAGCGCGGGTTCTGGGACGCCGCGCGCGACCGGCACCTCGACGGCTTCCCGCCCGCCGACCTCGCCGAGGCCGAGGGCACCGACGCTTCGCTCGCCATCCACGCGCCGGAGAACATGCGCGAGCTCGCGGGCGTCGACCCGGCGCGGACCGCGCGCGCGGCGCGCGCCCGCGAGCCGGTGCGCGAGGCCGCGCTGCGCCGGCGCTGGTGCGTGACCGTGTGGCCGACGCCGGCCGCCGCCCAGCAGGCCGGAATGGCGACCCGGGACTTCGCCGCCTTCGCGCGCCGCGCGCTGTTCCTCGACCGCGACGACCCGGTGGCCGCGTGGCAGGCGCTGCGCGACCGCCAGGCCGCACTCGTCGAGCGCCTCTCCAGCGCGGGCGAGATCCGGATCGAGGCCGAGGGCACCGACCTCACGCTCTCCGTCGCCGGCCGCACGTGGGTCAACTCGGACGGCCGCCGCAACATGCCCTCGGGCGAGGTCTTCACCGGGCCGCACGAAGGCTCGGCCGAGGGCCGCATCCGCTTCGACATCCCCTCCAGCCCGCGCGGCGTCGAGGTCGCGGGCATCGAGCTCGAGTTCCGCGAGGGCGTCGTCGTCTCCGCGCGCGCCGAGCGCGGCGACGAGGTGCTACAGGCCGCCCTCGCCACCGACGACGGCGCCCGCCGCCTCGGCGAGCTCGGGATCGGCACGAACTTCGGCATCGACCGCCCCGTCGGCCAGATCCTGTTCGACGAGAAGCTCGGCGGCACGGTCCACCTCGCGCTCGGCCGCTCGTACCCGGAGACCGGCGGCACGAACGAGTCAGCCCTTCACTGGGACATGATCTGCGACCTCCGTCACGGCGGCCGGCTCACCGCCGACGGCGAGCCGGTCGACGTCAGTCCCGAAGCTCCGCCCGCGCCGTAGCGACTGTCGCCTCGGGCTCGGCGCTGATCGTCGCGACGAGGTCGTCGAAGACCTCGGCGAGCGCGCAGGCGCGTGAACACTCAGGGACGTCTACCCGGACGTGCGGTCAGCCTCACCCGCTGGCGGGAGGCACCGCGGTCGCCGCGTGCCGGCTCCGGGGGCACACTGAAAGCGTGGCCCTCTCCACCGCAGCGCCCGCTCCCACGTCGGTGGCGGCGTCACGCCTGCGCCGGATCCGGGACGACGCGGCGTTCCTCGGGCTCGGACTGCTGACCGGGACGCTGGCGTTCGGCGTGTGGATCGCCGGCGTCACGACGTCGCTCACGCTCGTGCTGCTGATCGTCGGCCTCCCCATCGTGCTCGCGACGTTCGCCGTGTTCCGCGCGCTCGCCGACCTCGAGCGGCGGCGGGCGGCGCTGGTGCTCGGCGCCCCGATCGCCTCCGTGTACCGGCCGCGACCCGCGGGCGGGATCCTGCCCCGCCTGCACGCGGCGCTCGGCGACCCGCAGAGCTGGAAGGACCTCCTCTACCTCGGCCTGCACGGGATCGTCGGCTTCACCTGGGGCATCGTGTGGCTCACGCTGTGGGCCTACGCGATCGGCAGCCTCACGATGCCGGCCTGGTGGTGGGCGCTGCCCGACGACGCCGAGTACCTGTGGTTCACGATCGGCTCGCTCGAGGAGTCGTTCGTCGCGCTGGCGATCGGTGCCGTGGGCGTGCCACTCGCGCTGCTCGCGCAGCGCCCGCTGGCCCTGTCCCAGGCCTACCTCGCGCGCTGGCTGCTGGCGCCCTCGCTGGCGGCCCGCGTCGAGGAGCTCAAGCGGACGCGGGCCGGCGCCGTCGACACGGCGGCGGCCGACCTCGAGCGGATCGAGCGCGACCTGCACGACGGCGCGCAGGCGCGGCTCGTCGCGCTCTCCATGGACCTCGGGATGGCCGAGGAGCGCTTCGACCGCGACCCCGAGGGCGCCCGCGAGCTCGTCGGGGAGGCCCGCGAGGAGGCGCGCCGGGCGCTGGCCGAGCTGCGCGACCTCGCGCGCGGCATCCGCCCCAGCCTCCTCACCGAGCGCGGCCTCGCGGCGGCGGTGCAGGCGCTCGCCGCGCGCTCTCCCATCCCCGCCACAGCGCACGTCGACGTGACCGTCAAGCCCGCTCCCGCGGTCGAGACCGCGGCCTGGTTCGTCGTCTCCGAGGCGCTCGCCAACGCGGCCAAGCACAGCGAGGCGAAGCACGTCACCGTCTGGCTCACGCGGCGCGCCGACGAGCTGCAGGTCGAGGTGGTCGACGACGGCCGCGGCGGCGCCAACCCCGCCGGCGGCGGCCTCCAGGGCCTCGCGCAGCGCGTGGCGGCGCTCGACGGGACGCTCGAGGTGTACAGCCCTCCCGGCGGGCCGACCGTCGTGAGAGCATCGCTCCCGTGCGGGTAGTCATCGCCGAGGACCTTGCCCTGCTGCGCGACGGGCTCGAGCGCCTGCTGCGCGACAGCGGGATCGACGTCGCGGCGGCGGTCGCCGACGGCCCAGCGCTCCTGAGCGCCGTCCAGGACACCCGGCCCGACCTGGCGATCGTGGACGTGCGGCTGCCGCCGGCGTTCCGCGACGAGGGCGTCCGCGCCGCGCTCGAGCTGCGGCGCCGCCACCCCGGCTTTCCCGTTCTCATCCTCTCCCAGTACGTCGAGCGCACGTACGCGGCGGAGCTGCTCGCCGACGGGACCGGGGGGGTCGGCTACCTGCTCAAGGACCGGGTGTCCGACGTGCGCGACTTCGTCGACGCCGTGCGGCGCGTGGCGGCCGGAGGGATGGCGCTCGACCCCGAGGCGGTGTCGCAGCTCGTGGCCGGCCACGAGGAGGGGCCGCTGCGGCGGCTCAGCGAGCGCGAGCGCGAGGTGCTCGCGCTGATGGCCGAGGGCCGCACGAACCAGGGGATCGCGGGCGAGCTCGACATCACGCCCTCCGGCGTCGAGAAGCACGTCGCCGCGATCTTCACCAAGCTGGGGCTCCCGCCCGCCGAGAGCGCCCACCGGCGCGTGCTCGCCGTGGTCGCCTGGCTCAACCCGTAGGCTGCGGCGAAATGCGCCGGACGAAGATCGTCGCCACCATCGGTCCCGCCTCGCGCGACCCCGACGTGCTCGTCCGGATGGTGGAGGCGGGCATGGACGTCGCACGGCTGAACTTCTCGCACGGGACCGCCGAGGAGCACGCGGAGACGGCGCAGCTCGTACGCGACGCGGCCGGCCGCGCCGGCCGCCAGGTGGCGATACTGCAGGACCTTCCCGGACCGAAGCTGCGCATCGGCCCGCTGGCCGACGACATCGCCGAGCTCAAGCCGGGCGACCACCTGACGTTTGTGTGCGGGGCGGACGGCTTCGTGGGCGACGCCCAGCGCATGGCGATCACCTGGGGCGGCCTCGCCGACACCGTCGAGAAGGACGAGATCGTCTATCTCGCCGACGGCGCGGTTCGCCTGCGCGTGACCGGGACGCGGCCCGGGGACGGCGAGATCGACGCCGAGGTCGAGGTCGGTGGCGCCGTCGCCTCGCGCCAGGGACTCAACATCCCGGGCGAGACGGCCGCGCTGCCCTCCGTGCCCGAGGAGGACCTCAAGCACGTCGCCACCGGCGAGAAGATCGGCGTCGACCTGGTCGCGCTCTCGTTCGTGCGCCGAGCCGAGGACGTGACGTTCCTGCGCAAGCACACGCGGCTGCCGCTGATCGCCAAGATCGAGAAGCCGCAGGCCGTGCAGCGCGCGGAGGAGATCGTGCGCGCCGCCGACTGCGTGATGGTCGCCCGCGGCGACCTCGGCATCGAGATGCGGATCGAGGACGTCCCGATCGTCCAGAAGCAGGTGATCGCGCTGGCCGGCGCGCTCGCCCGCCCTTCGATCACTGCGACCCAGATGCTCGACTCGATGGTCCGCTCCTCCCGCCCCACGCGCGCCGAGGTGACCGACGTGGCGAACGCGATCCTCGACGGCACCGACGCGGTGATGCTCTCCCAGGAGAGCGCCGTCGGCCAGTACCCGGTCGAGGCGGTGGCGATGCTCGCGTCGATCGCCGAGCGCACGGAGCTGACGGCGCCGTACCGCGAGTGGAACGAGAAGCGCGTCCGCCGCGACCGCCGCGACCCCGCGTACACACTCGCCTACACCGCCTGCCGCGCGGCGCACGAGCTCGGCCTCGCCGCGCTGGTGTGCCCGACGCTGAGCGGCCGCTCGGCGCGGCTGATCTCCGCGCACCGGCCGACAGTGCCGATCTACGCGCTCTCCCCCGGCCGCGAGACCGTCCGCCGCTGCGGGCTGATGTGGGGCGTGCAGGCGGCTTCGATGCGCCGCCACGAGACCACGGAGGAGCTGATCGCGGCCGCCGCAGCCCGCGTGGTCGAGCTCGGCTGGCTCAAGCCCGGCGAGCGCGTGGGCATCACGGCGGGCCTGCCCTCCGGCAAGCCCGGCACGACCAGCCTGCTGCAGATTCAGGCCGTGTAAAACGCGGCCTCGGACGCGCCCAGCTCCGTCACCGGGTCCTCCCCGTACATCCACTCGCGCGCGATTCGGTGCCAGTTGGCGCGGGCCCCGAGCTGGGAGAGCACCGCGAGCGTGAGCAGCTCGACCCGGCGGCCGAAGATGTGGTCGGCGGGGAGCGTCTCGTGGCGCATCTGCCCGAAGTGCGACGAGCGCGGGTCGGACATCTCGATCATCACCTCGGTGGCGATCTCGGGCGAGAGGTGCACCTCCTCGTCGAGCACGTACCACCAGGTCGAGTCGAGGAACTGGGCGAGCAGCTTGTCGGGCCGGAAGCGGTCGGGCTCGCGCAGGAAGCCCGTGCGGCTGAAGATCTCGTGCAGCCGCTCGGCGTCGCCCTCGTGCCCGGCGCGCTGACACTCGAGCTCGATCTCGATCAGCTCGGCGGGCATGATCTTGAAGAGCCCGAAGTCCAGGAACGCGACGCTCCCGTCTGGCTGGAGCAGGAAGTTGCCGGGGTGCGGGTCGCCGGAGAACTGGCGGTGGCGGTACATGCACCCGAAGAAGAAGCGGAACACGATCTCACCCACACGATCGCGCGTGGCCTGGTCGAGCTCCTTGATGGCGTCGAAGCCGAGGCCGGTGACGTACTCGGAGACGAGCACCTTCTCGCGCGAGAGCGAGGTGACGACCTCCGGCACGCGGATGAACGGGTGCCCGCGGAAGATGCGGGCGAGCGTGCGCTGGTGCTGGGCCTCGAGCTCGTAGTCGAGCTCGTCGCCGATCCGCGTGCGGATCTCCTCGGCCGTGCTCTTGACGTCGAGCCCCGGGGCGATGCGCTTCATCAGCCGCAGGATCATCCCCAGGTTCTGCATGTCGGCGCGCACGGCCTGGGCGACGCCCGGGTACTGGACCTTGACGGCGACGTCGCGGCCGTCGTGGAGGCGCGCGCGGTAGACCTGGCCGATCGAGGCGGCGGCGATCGGCTCGGGGTCGAAGGCCTCGAAGACGTCGTCGATCGCCTCGCCGTACTCGCCCTCCATCACCTTGCGCATGTCTGCGAAGCGGACCTTGGGCGCCGCGTCGCGCAGCTCGCCGAGCTTGCGCTGGAACTCCTCGCGGTGCTCTTCGGGCACGAGCCCGACGTCGAGGAAGCTCATGACCTGCCCGAACTTCATGGCCGCGCCCTTCATCGTCCCCAGCGCCGCCACGATCTGCTCGGCCGCCTCGAGGTTGCGGCGCTCGAGGGCGGCCTGGCGCCCGTCATCCGAGCGCGTCAGGTTGGCGGCCCGCGTGCCCAGCTGCCGCGCGGCCTGGCCGGCGGCCAGTCCGGACACCCGCGCGGTCCGCGCCACGCGCGAGGTGGGGATCTTGTCCTTGGCCACTACGGGGTTACGGTAGGCGCCGGAGCGGCTTGCGGCGCGCCCGGTGTCGCGGTCGGCACCGGCGTCTGCGTCGGTGTCGGCGTGACCTCGGGCGTCGCCGTGGCCTCCCCGGTCGCCTCGGGCGTGACCTCCGGCGTCGCGGTGGGGGTCGCCTCCGCGCCGTCGCGGCCGCCGCCGAAGATCGTGGTTCGCGCGGAGTCGCGCGTCGCCGACCCGCCGAACACGAGCTCGGACATCGTGAGCGCGGTGGCGGCCAGCACGAAGGCCACGAGGCCGGTGACGACCGCGAGCCGCCAGTGGCGGCGGACCGGCAGCCGCTCGCGCAGCCCGAAGGGATCGTCGTCCTGGGTCGGGCCGCCGCGCTCCTCTTCCGGCAGCGGCTCGAACGGCTCAGGCCCCGTGGGCGCACCCGGTCGCCGCGCCACCCGCGACGTGGCGGTGGTGATCTTCTCGGCCGGGTGCCTGAGGCCCTCGGACACGAGGGCGACGATCACCGGCGTCATGGCCGTGGCCACGAGCGTGCCCCGCTCCCAGACCATCGGCACCACTACCGCGGCCGCGACCGCGGCGGATGCCGAGATCGCGAGCGTCTGGACCGAGATGCCGCTGCTCTGCTGCTGCGCCATGCCCCCCTGTTCTAGCGATCGACCTTCGAGCCGGGCACGATGTCGTCGGATCCGTCGGGCCAGCGCACCCACGCCTTGTGCCCGCCGTCGTAGTCGTCGCCGAGCAGGATCAGCGTCGCGGGCTCGCCGAGCGCCGTGCACGGCTCGGACCCCTCCGGGTCGACCCCGCGCCAGATGCGCACGAAGCGGTTGGACTCGAGCTCGTCGGCGACCGTCGTCGGGTCGGTGTGGCCGGGGCGGATGGTCGTCTCGGGCGGGAGCGCGAGCAGGACCTCCATGATCGATCGCCGCAGGTCCTCGTAGCCCGTCGAGCCGGGCGCCCGCACGCCGCCCACCGAGCCCTTGAACAGCGTGTCGCCGGTGAAGACGTTGCCGTCGACGACCAGCGAGAGCATGCCCGCCGTGTGGCCCGGGGTGTGCAGGGCGCGCACGCTCAGGCCGCCCACCTCCAGCTCGTCACCGGGGTTGAGGTCGCCCGTCGTCCCCGGGACGCGCTCCTCGGGATGGGCGAGCACCTGCGCGTCGGGCCAGCGCTCGAGCACCTCGCCCAGCTCGGCCACGTGGTCGTGGTGGTGGTGCGTGAGAAGGACGTGGGTGACGGTGAGGCCGTCCTCGTCGGCCTTGGCGAGCAGCGGAGCCACCGGCCCGCCCGCGTCGACCAGGAACGCGTCGCCGCCCGGCTCCGCTGCGACGAGGTACGTGTTGGAGAGCCATCCCCGGCTCATGGACCGCTCTACGATCATGGGGCTCATGGAACTCATTCATACCTGCTACCGCATCGGCGACATCGACCGCAGCGTCGCGTTCTACGAGGCGCTGGGCTTCGAGGAGCGCCGCCGTATGCCGATCCGCGACGAGGCGATCAACGTCTTCATGGGCCTCCCGGGGGACGGCGACCGCCTCGAGCTGACCTACAACCACGGCGTCGACTCGTACGAGCTCGGCACCGGCTACAACCACATCGCGCTCACCGTCGACGACATCGACGCCACGCTCTCGCAGCTGGGCGGGAAGGGCATCGAGCCCGAGAAGCCGCCCTACCAGGTACGGGCGGGCGGCTCCAGGATCTGCTTCGTGCGCGACCCCGACGGCTACCGCATCGAGCTCATCGAGCGCTAGCAGGCGTCCGCGTACATTCTGGACCGATGGGGGGCGGCGCTCGCCGGGCCACGGCTACGGTCGCCCAATGCTCAGTCGCACTCTGGCGCTCGCCGCCGTCCTCACGCTCGTCCTGTCGGCGTCGGCTTCGGCCGCCAAGACGGGTCCGTACAGCGGGGTCTCCACGAACAAGGAGATCTACTACTACGGAGACCTCGAGCCTCGGTCGGACAAGGGCAAGGTCACGTTCAAGGTCAAGTCGAACGCCGTCACCAAGTTCAAGCTGAAGGACCAGGAGATCATGTGCGGTGCCACCACCGCCAAGGTCCCGGTCTCGGTTGCGAAGATCGAGCTCGACTCCGCCGGCAAGGGCAAGGGCACGTACACGAACCCCAACGTCGGGGCGTTCAAGGTCAAGATCAAGGTCGGCCCCAGCGGCAAGGCATCCGGCACGATCACGCCGACCGGGCTGTGCCGTGGCAAGGTGACGTTCTCGGCGAAGCGGGACTAGAGCGCAGCCGCCGCGCCCCCGGCGAAAACGAGAAACGCGCGGGAGCCACAGGATCCATCCCGTCGAGCGCCTAACGTAGTCGACCATGCGCGAGCGGCGGCTGGCCGTGGTCGACCTCGGGTCCAACTCCTTCCGGCTCGTCGTCTTCTCGTGGGTCGACGGCGGGTGGTGGAAGCGGACCGACGAGATCCACGAGGCGGTGCGGATCGGCGAGGGCCTGGACGCCGCCGGCGTGCTCGCGCCCGAGCCGATGGAGCGGGCGCTCGAGACCGTCGAGCTGTACGCGCAGTTCTGCCGGGCGACGGGCATCGACGACGTGCGGGCCGTGGCCACCTCGGCGATCCGCGACGCCGGCAACCGCGACGAGTTCCTCGATCGCGCGGCGCTCGACGTTCAGGTCCTCTCGACCCAGGAGGAGGCGTTCTACGGCTACCTGGCGGCCGTCAACTCGACCACGCTGACGGACGGCGTCGCGCTCGACCTCGGCGGCGGCTCGATGCAGCTCACGCGCGTCGAGGGCCGCCGGGCCGTGGAGATGCGCTCGTGGCCGCTCGGCGCGGTCCGCATGACCGAGCGGTTCCTGGACCGCGAGCGCGTCAAGCCGAAGCACCTGAAGGCGCTGCGGGCGCACATCGCCGAGGCCCTCGACGGCTTCCCGTGGCTCGAAGGCCAGCTGGCCGGGATCGGCGGCACCGTGCGCAACCTGGCGGCGGCCGCCGAGATCGCCGACGACCTGCCCTCCTTCGGCGTCCAGGGGTTCCCGCTGCGCAAGGAGATGCTCGACCGGCTCGTCGACCGCCTTGCCGACATGACCCCGGCCGAGCGGGTCGACGTGCCGGGCGTCAAGCCGGAGCGCGGTGACCTGATCCTGGCCGGCGCCGTCGTCGTCCAGTCGGTGATGGAGGCCGGGGGCTACGACTGCCTGGAGACGACGGAGGCCGGCCTGCGCGAGGGCGTGTTCTTCGGCTCGCTCCTCGCCGACCGCGACCCGCCGCTGTTCGAGGACGTGCGCGCGGCCTCCGTGCGCAACCTGGCCGCCCAGTACCACGCCGACGTCGCCCACACGGAGCACGTCGCCCGGCTCGCCCTGAGCATGTGGGACCCGCTCAAGACGGGCAACGGCGCCGAGCGCGAGCTCCTGTGGGCGGCGGCGATGCTGCACGACATCGGCACGGCGGTCGACTACGACGACCACCACAAGCACTCGCGCTACCTGATCCTCAACGCGGGGCTGCCGGGCTTCTCGCCGCGCGAGACGGCCCTGATCGGGCAGATCGCCCGCTACCACCGCAAGGGCTCGCCGGGCGTCGGCCCGTTCGGCCCGATCACCCGCAACGGGGACGGCAAGCTCGTCACCCGCTGCTCCGCCGTCCTGCGCCTCGCTGAGCAGCTCGAGCGCAGTCGCGACCAGGCCGTCGACGGCCTGACGGTCGAGGTGCACGAGGACTGCGTCGAGCTCGTGCTCGACGCCCACGAGGACGTCGCCGTCGCCCGCTGGGCGGCGCTCAAGCAACGCGACCTGTTCGAGGAGGCGTTCGGGAAGCGGCTCGAGATCAGCGTGGCTCGGTCTGCGGCTCAGCCGGCCCCGTCGTGACCAGCTCGCGCTCGGAGACCGCCTCGACGACCTCCTGCTCGGCCTCCTCGCGGCCCTCGTCCGGCTCGGCGTCGCAGCTCACGCGCATCATCCCGGTCGCGACCTTCTCGTCGCCGACCACGATCAGCCCGCAGATGACGTCGCCCTCGTCCCAGCCGATCCGCTCGAGGTCGAACCAGGAGAGGTGCACGCGGTTGGCCTTGCCGCCCCACGGGCAGCTCGAGTCGTGGACCTCCTTCGCCTTGCAGACGGCCTGCATGTTCTTGGCGGAGGCGTCGAGATTGGCCACGGGGCAAGGGTACCCTCAGCAGCCGTGACGTTCCCGCCCGGCATCCTCGCGCGCGGGCCCTGGCAGCGCGGCCAGGTCGCGGTCCGCTGGCTCGAGGAGTCGTTCGAGCCCGCCCCCGGCCAGAGCGCCGAGGCCGACCGCGCGATCGCTGCGCTCGAGGACCGGGGCTCGCCCGCCCACGACGGGCTCGCCGCGCGCCTGTGCGCGTTCGAGGCCGATCCCGCGGGTCTGCGGCTCGATCTGCAGCCCGTGCGCTGGTCGCTGCGGCTCGGGGAGGACGCCGACGCCTCGCTGTCGGTGCTGTGCGTGGCCCGCGACGCCGAGGGCCGCTGGCTGGCCGGCCGGCGCGCACCCTGGGTGGCGACGTGGCCCGGCCGCTGGGCGCTCGGGGCCGGAGGCTCGGTGGAGGTCGGCGAGGATCCGGTCGAGGCGCTCACGCGCGAGCTGGAGGAGGAATGGTCCGTGCAGCCGGTGCGGCTCGCGGTCGAGGCGCTCGTCTCCCTGCACACCGGCCTCGTCATGCTCGTCGGCCAGGCCTGGCTGGCCTCCGGCGCCCAGGTCGAGCGCGACGCGGAGCACGACGCCCACGCATGGTGGCCGGCGGAGCCAACGGCGTGGCCCGAGGAGGCCGATCCGGTGCTGCGCCACATGGCCACGCTGCTCGCTCCGTGATCACCTTCACACGCCTCAAGTACCTCTCCTTCGCCCACTCGGGCGTCTACCTGGCGCTGCTCGCCCTGTGGCTCTCGGACGGCCCGGCGACGCCGCGGACCGTGCTGGGCTGGGCTCACGGCGTGGGCTGGATCGCGATGTCGCTGCTGTGCATCGCCGCCGTCCGGCTGCGAGTGATCCCGCTCTGGCTGGCCGTGATGGTCGCCGTCGTCGGAGGGGTCGGCCCGTTCGCCGGGAGCATCGGCTTCGTCGTCTGTGAACGACGCGCTGCAGCGCCCGAAGGCCCATTGGAACGCGGTATGGTCTAACGCCAACGATGGCGGTCAACACCACGGTGGAAGTGACCATGCCGCAGATGGGCGACTCGGTCTCCGAGGGCACCGTCCTGGAGTGGCATAAACAGGAGGGCGACAGCGTCGCCGAAGACGAGGTTCTCGTAGAGATCTCCACCGACAAGGTCGACGCCGAGGTCCCCTCGCCAGCCGCCGGCACCGTCGTCAAGATCCACGCCGCCGAGGGGGACACGATCTCCGTAGGAACCGTGCTCGCCGAGATCTCCCCAGGCAACGGCGCCGCGCCGGCCGCACCGGCTGACGAGCCAGAGGAGACCACGGAAGCGGACGGCGAGACGCTCGACATCGTCATGCCGGCGATGGGCGAGTCGGTCTCCGAGGGCACGATCCTCGAGTGGGCCAAGCAGCCCGGCGAGGCCGTCGAGGAGGACGAGACGGTCGTCGAGATCTCCACCGACAAGGTCGACGCCGAGGTCCCGGCCCCGGCGTCGGGCACGATCGAGGAGATCCTCGCGCAGGCCGGCGACACCGTCACCGTGGGCCAGGTCATCGCGCGCATGACGACCTCGAACGGCGCGAGCGCTCCCGCCGCCGCCGCCGAGGCGCCCGAGCCGACGAGCCCCCCGCGGCCGCAGGGCTCCGCTCCCGCGCCGCCGCACGACGACCTGAAGGTCACGCCGGTGGCCCGCCGCGTCGCCGAGGCGCGCGGGATCGACCTCGCGGCGATCCAGGGCAGCGGGCCCGCGGGCCGGATCTCGAAGGCCGACGTGCTGGCCGCCGGGGACAACGGCGCGCCGGCCACCGCCGACCGCGCCGGCGCCCACCGCCGCCGAGGCGACCCCGCTCAAGGGCGCCGCCGCGATGCTCGCCCGCTACATGGACGAGTCGCGCGCGATCCCGACCGCGACGTCGTTCCGCACCATCACGGTCACCACGCTCGACGAGCGGCGCAAGCAGCTCAAGGCGGAGGGGCAGCGCGTCTCCTTCACCCACCTGATCGCGTACGCCGTTGCGCGCGCCGCCACCGAGCAGATGCCGGCCATGGCCCGCTCCTACCAGGAGATCGACGGCAAGCCGCACGTGGTCGACCCCGGCCGGGTCAACCTGGGGATCGCCGTCGACGTCGAGCGCAAGGACGGTGGGCGGGCGCTGATGGTGCCGGTGATCCGCGACGCCGGGCGCCTCTCCTTCCCCGACTTCCTCGCCGCGTTCGGCGACCTGATCGACCGTGCGCGCCAGAACCAGCTCACGGCGGACGACCTGCAGGGCGCCAACCTCTCGCTCACGAACCCGGGCGGGATCGGGACGATCGCCTCGGTCCCGCGCCTGATGCAGGGCCAGGGGACGATCGTGGCCACCGGGGCGATCGGCCTCCCGCCGGGGATGGCGGGCGTGTCGGGCGCGGAGAAGGTCATGACGATGACGTCGACGTACGACCATCGCATCATCCAGGGCGCCGAGTCCGGCCAGTTCCTCCAAGTCGTCGAGCAGTACTTGCAGGGGGAGCATGGCTTCTACGAGAAGGTCTTCTCCGACCTGGGAGCCGCGCTCTCGGCCCCCACCGTCGTCCCCGCCAGGGCGGCGCCCGCGCCGGCAGCCGCGCCCGCGGACGGCGCCGCTCCGAGCGAGCAGCTCCTGCAGGCCGTGCAGGCGGCCACCTCGCTGGTCAAGGCCCACCGCACGCACGGCCACCTGGCGGCGAAGCTCGACCCACTCGGTTCCGAGCCCGAGGGCGACCCCGCCCTCAACCCCGAGCCGCTGGGCCTGACGCCCGAGATCATGGAGCAGATCCCGGCCAAGATCCTGCGCACGTACGTGCCTGGGGCCACGCTGGCCGACGCCCTCCCCCACCTGCGCGAGACGTACTGCGGCACGATCGCCTACGAGATCGAGCACATCGCCTCGCATCGCCAGCGCATGTGGCTGCGGGAGAAGATCGAGTCGGCGACCTACCGCGCGCCGCTGTCGGCCGACGAGAAGCGCCGGCTGCTGCGGCGGCTTACCCAGGTCGACTCGCTCGAGCGCTTCATGCACAAGGCCTACCTGGGCCAGAAGCAGTTCTCGATCGAGGGCCTGGACATGACGGTCCCGATGCTCGACGAGATGATCCAGCTCGCGGCTGCGGCCGGCGCCCGCGAGGTCGTGCTGGGCATGGCCCACCGCGGCCGCCTGAACGTGCTCGCCCACAATCTCGGGCGCGCGTACGAGACGATCTTCCGCGAGTTCGAAGGCGCGTCGTCGATCGAGGCCGTGACCACGATCCCGCAGGGCGGCACGGGTGACGTCAAGTACCACCACGGCGCGCAGGGCACCTACCAGCTCGACGGCGAGGGCTCGATCATCGTGCGGCTCGAGTCCAACCCGAGCCACCTCGAGTACGTCTCGCCCGTGGTCGAGGGCGCCACGCGCGCGGTGCAGACGTCGCGCAAGGGGCCGCACGCCTCGCTCGACACGAACGCGGCGATTCCGATCATCCTGCACGGCGACGCCGCGATGCCGGGCCAGGGCGTCGTCGCAGAGACGCTGAACCTGCAGGCGCTCGACGGCTACACGGTCGGCGGCACGCTGCACATCATCCAGAACAACCAGGTCGGCTTCACCACCGACCCGGACGACTCGCGCTCCACGCGGTGGGCCTCGGACCTCGCCAAGGGCTTCGACGTGCCGATCATCCACGTCAACGCCGACGACGTGGAGGCGTGCGTCTCGGCCGTGCGCCTGGCCTGCGCCTTCCGCCAGGAGTTCGGCCACGACGTGGTGATCGACCTGATCGGCTACCGGCGCTTCGGCCACAACGAGGCGGACGAGCCGGCGTACACCCAGCCCGAGATGGCGGCCATCATCAAGGCGAAGAAGCCGGTTCGCGACCTCTTCGCGGCCCAGCTCGTCGAAGCCGGCGTGATGACCCGGGAGGAGGCCGACGCCCTCCAGAGCGAGATCTGGGACGCGCTCGCGCGACGCCACAAGGCGCTCAAGGAGGAGCTCACGACGGCCGGCGACGAGCAGCCGACCGGCGGCTACGAGCTCGACCGCTCGCCTTCGCCCGAGGTGCGCACGGCCGTCGACGCCGAGAAGCTGCGCTCGCTGAACGACGACCTACTCAAGGTGCCGGACGGCTTCACGGTCCACCCGAAGCTGATCAAGCAGCTCGAGCGCCGGCGCGAGACCGTGGGGCCGGACGGGGGCATCGACTGGTCGCAGGCCGAGGCGCTCGCCTTCGCGTCGCTGCTCGAGGAGGGCACGCCCGTGCGCCTCACGGGCCAGGACTCCGAGCGCGGGACGTTCTCCCAGCGCCATCTCGTGCTGCATGACGCCAAGACCGGCCAGCGGATCTCGCCGATCCAGAGCCTGCCGGGCGCGAAGGCGCCGATGGAGCTGCACAACACCCCGCTGAGCGAGATCGCCTGCCTGGGCTTCGAGTACGGCTACTCGATGGAGGCGCCTGAGACGCTCGTGCTGTGGGAAGCGCAGTTCGGCGACTTCGTGAACTCGGCGCAGGTCATCATCGACCAGTTCATCGTCTCGGCGTTGTCGAAGTGGGGGCAGACGACGCGGCTGACGCTGCTGCTGCCGCACGGCTACGAGGGCTCGGGCCCCGAGCATTCCTCGGCGCGGCTCGAGCGCTTCCTGATCCTCGCCGCCGAGGGCAACATCCGCGTGGCGAACCTGACCACGCCGGCCCAGTACTTCCACCTGCTCCGCCGCCAGGCGCGCGTGGCCAAGCAGCGCCCGCTGGTGATCATGACCCCGAAGTCGCTGCTGCGCCTGCCGCAGGCGACCTCGCGGATCGAGCACCTCGCGGAGTCGCGCTTCTTCCCCGTGCTGGCCGAGCCGCGGATCGACGAGCAGAAGGTGCAGCGGCTCGTGCTCTGCACCGGCAAGGTCTACTACGACCTCAAGGGCCACGCGACGCGCGAGAACAACGAGGGCGTCGCGATCTCGCGCGTCGAGCTGCTGTACCCGTTCCCGCAGCAGCAGATCCTCGACGAGGTGGCCCGCTACCCGAACCTGCGCGAGGTCGTGTGGGTCCAGGAGGAGCCGCGCAACATGGGCGCCCGCGCGCACATGTCCCCGCGGCTGCTGCACATCCTCCCCCCGCCGCTCGAGTTCGGCTACGTCGGCCGGCCCGAGCGCGCGTCGCCGGGCGAGGGCTACCCGGCCGCCCACACCGTCGAGCAGACCCGCATCATCCGCACCGCGCTCGACCTCTCGGAGCCGGTCTCGGTCAACCCCGAGAAGCTCCCGGGCGAGCGCTGAACCGGCTGCGGCCACGGCCGCCGCAGGACCGGCGAACTTCAACGGCACCGAGCATGCGCGACGATGCCACCGTGCCGTCCCGCGCCGACCGCGTCCTCGCGCGCATCCGCGACACCCCGCCCGGCTTCGTGCGGGCCTACGGCGACGTGTCGCCCGGCGCGCCGCGCTTCGCGGGCACGGTGTTGTCGGCCTGCGACGACCCGCGCGTCCCGTGGCACCGGATCGTCCGCGCCGACGGCTCGCTGGCGAAGGGCTCCCGCCAGCGGGCGCTGCTGGAGGCCGAGGGTGTGCCGTTCCGCGGGGAACGAGTCGACATGCGGGTGGCGCGACTGCCCGCGTAGCCTGTGGCGGTATGTGGCTCCAGCGGGAGGTCACGCTGCGCCCGCGCCCGCGCGGCTTCCACCTCGTGACCGGGGAGATCGAGGCCGGCGTGCCCGAGCTGCGCGATCTACGGGTGGGGCTCGCCCACCTGTTCATCCGCCACACCTCGGCCTCGCTCACGCTCAACGAGAACGCGTCGCCGGACGTGCGGCGCGACTTCGAGCGCTGGTTCGACGCCGCCGTCCCCGAGGACGCGCCGTACTGGACCCACACGCTCGAGGGGCCGGATGACATGCCGGCTCACATCAAGGCCTCGCTCCTCGGCACGGCGCTCTCGCTCCCGGTCCGCGACGGCCGGCTCGCGCTCGGCACGTGGCAGGGCGTCTACCTGTGCGAGCACCGCAACCGCGGCGGCCCGCGGTCGCTGCTCATCACGCTCGTCGGCGAGGGCTGACGCTCACCACAGGTAGTGCGCGAGGAACCGGCGCGCCTCCGGCGTGTCGAGCCGCTGGGCGAGCGCGGTCCCCGTGCACGGCGCCTCTTCCGGACCGTCGGTGGAGACCTGGGACACCGCGATGCGCGTCCCCGGAACGAGCTGCGGCGACCCGGAGTCGCCCAGGCAGACCCCGCCGTGGCCCCCGTTCTCGAGCTCGGCGAAGTTCCGGGTCAGCCCCTGGAGCGAAGCCGTGGCAAGCTGGCGGTAGCCCTCGAGCACGAACCTCGGGGTCGCGCCCGAGAAGTCGGGATCGGCGCCGTAGCCCACGAGCGTCAGGCTCGCCCCGCGCCGTGCCAGGCGAGGGAGGAGCCCCTTCGGCGGCAGCCGCATGGGCTTCACCCCGGCGAAAGTGCGCTTCGGCATCACGAGCACGGCGAGGTCGTGCTCGCGCGTCTCGGGATCGAACCTCGGATGGACGGCGACATCGACCGCCGGGGTGGTCGGCACCCTGACCGCGAACGGGAAGTCGTCGAACACGAGCCCTGGCGTCGCCACCGGACTTGCAGGGGATCCGGGCTCGAGCGTCACCGACCACTCGACCTCGGGGAAGTCGGCCTCCGGGAAGACGGCGATGCAGTGCGCCGCCGTAAGGAACACGCGATCCGAGAGCACGGAGCCGCTACAGAGAAACGCCGGCGGCGCGCCGCCGGGCCCGTCGAGATCGAACGCCAGAAGGCCGACGTTCGGGTGGCGATTCCGGTCGGGGACGCCGTTGTCGATGGCCGCGGCCGGGGCCGCCAGGAGGGCGACGAGCAGGATCGCGCCGAGGGAGGCGACGAGCTTCATGGGGCTCCTTTCGTTCAACCCAAGATCGCGCCACCCGCCGGTCTTGTGACAGCGTCACAAATTGGCGGCGCGGCGCGATGATGGCTGCGACGTGCGCATCGACGCCGCCCGCACCGACGAGGAGCTCCTCACCTCGTGCGAGACCGACGCGTTCGCGGTCTTCTACGACCGTCACGCTCGGACGCTGCTCGGGTACTTCGCGCGCCGGACGGGCGACCCGCAGATCGCGGCCGACCTCACAGCCGAGACGTTCGCCTCGGCGATCTCGGCCCAGGGCCGGTATGAGCCGACGGGAGCGCCTGCGCTGGCGTGGCTGTTCACGATCGCCACGAGGCGGCTCGCGGACTACCAGCGGCGAGGCGCGGTCGATCAGCGGATGCGGCGCGCTCTGGCCATGCACACGCCACGTCTGAGCAGCGAGGACGCCGCGATGATCCGCATGCTCGCCGACGACGCTGCCCACACGCTGCTCGCCGTGCTGCCGTCCGATCAGCGCGATGCCGTCGCCGGCCACGTCATCGACGACCGCGGCTATGCCGAGCTGGCCGACGAGCTGCACACGACCGAGGCCGCCGTGCGCCAGCGCGTCTCGCGCGGGCTGGCGACGCTGCGGCGCCGGATGGGAGGGACGTCATGATCGTCTACCTGCCGCCGCGCCGGCGCCGGGCGAGAGGAGCATCGTGAGCGACTTCCTGTCCGAGCTGCGGCACGAGGTGGTCGGCGCGCACGCCGCGCACCGGCGGCGAAGCCGCCCGCGGCGCGTGGCGCGAGCGCTGTGGCGGCCGGGGCCGTTACTCGGCGCCGCGGCCGCAGCGGCAGCCCTTCTCGCGCTCATCGTCGGCGTGCGCTCGGTCCGCGCGCCGGAGCCGGCCGGAGGCCCGCGTGTGCTCGGCGTCGTGAACGTTGGGGGCAATCCCGTTGACGGTACGTTCCACGACGGCTCACTGTGGGTCGCCGACTTCCGTGGGCGCGCGGCGGTCCGGCTCGACCCCGCGCGGCGGCGCGTGACGGCCCGGATCGCCCTCGAGGGCGAACCGAGCGCGATTGCGGCCGGCCCCGCCGGCCTGTGGGTGCGCACGTGGCAGTCGGATGGAGGCCGCCGGACAGACGTGTCACGCATCGAGCCGAGCGCCAAGCGGATCGTGGGCCGCGCCACTACCGGCTTCGGAACTGCGATCGCTGTCGGGCTCGACGCGGTGTGGGCGGCCGTGACCGAGATCCCGCCCGAGGGCCTCGACCGCATCGACGCGCGCACTGCCGAGCGCACGCGCCTCGTCGGAGTCCCGCACGTGTACGGACTCGCGGCCGACGACGGCGCCGTCTGGGCGCTGATGGGCGACGGCACGGTGGTTCAGGTTGACGCGGTGACCGCGCGCGTCAGCCGCCGCTGGCCGCAACTCGCCGTGTCGAACCCGGGTGTGGAGAGCGAGAACTCCCTCGTCGCCGCGGACGGCGGCGCGTGGGTGCTCGGCTCCGGAATGGGCGTGGAGGCGATGCTCGTCCGCATCGAGGACGGGGAGGTCACGCGCCGCCTTCCGGTCCACCCGCAGTCGCTCCCGGCGATCACGGCCGCCTTCGGCGGCCTCTGGGTCGCGTCACAGCCCGAGCCGAGCGGACCGTACCGCGTGTCGCGCCTCGATCCGACGACTGGGGCGACCACCGGCAGCGTCGCGATCGGCGCGCACCGCCCGGCCGCGCTGATCCCCGCAGGCGACACGCTCTGCGTCGTCACCACCGACGGCGTCGTCATCCTCGTCGACCCCGGCGGCAACTAGCCGAACAGCGTGAGCGCTGGGACGCGCTCGCCGCGGAGCTCGGCGAGGTCGACCTCGACCCACGCCAGGCCGCGCGCCTCGGCGAGCACGCGCGCCTGGGGCTTGACGACCTGGGCGGCGAGCACGCCGCGGCAGTCCGCCATCGCCGGGTCGAGCCGGATCCGCTCGAGGTAGCGGCAGAGCTGCTCGACCGCGTCGATCGTCCCGATCCGCTTGATCTCGACCGCGATCCAGCCGTCCTCGTCGTCGCGGCACATGAGGTCGACCGGCCCGATGTCGGTCGGCCACTCGCGCCGCACGAGCCGGAAGCCCTCGCCGCACCACTGCGGCGCGTCCGCCAGCAGGACCTGGAGGTCGGCCTCCACGCCGTCCTTCTCGAGCTGCGCGGCGTCGAAGTCCATCGGGTGCGTGACGTCCGACAGCACCTCGACGAGCTCGATCTCCAGCCGGTCGTCCCCCTTGAGCTTGCGCACGACGATCCGGCCGGCCTCTTCCTCGACGACGGTCGGCGGCGTCATCCAGTTAAGCGGCTTGTACCCGCCCGCGTCGGCGTGCACGAGCACCGAGCCGTCGGCTTTCAGCATCACCAGCCGCAGCGCCGACGGCAGCCGCGCCGACAGGCGGCCGGAGTACTCGACGGAGCAGCGGGCGACGATCAGACGCATCGGGCGGGTGACGCTAGAGGCCCTACCGGACGGTGCGCCGCCTGGGATCCCCGGCGCCGGGTGGGACAGTAGGGTCCACGCCGTGGGGGCGGAAGCCGTAGGGCATCTGGTGGAGCTCGAGCGGGTGCGCAAGAGCTTCGGCGACAATCTCGTGCTGGACGACATCGATCTCACGATCGACCGGGGGGAGGTCGTCGTGATCGCCGGGCCGTCCGGGTCGGGCAAGTCGACCATGCTGCGCTGCATCAACGGCCTGGAGGGGATCGACGAGGGCGACGTGCGGTTCGACGGGGCGTCGCTCGCCAAGGCGGGGCGGGACGTCAACCGCATGCGAGCGGAGATCGGGATGGTCTTCCAGCAGTTCAACCTGTTCGCCCACAAGACGGTCATGCAGAACCTCACGATGGCGCCAGTCGAGGTGAAGGGGCTCGACAAGCGGTCGGCGCGGGAGCGCGCCGACCGGCTGCTCGAGCGGGTCGGCCTGACCGAGAAGGCGAACGCCTTCCCGGCCGACCTCTCCGGCGGTCAGCAGCAGCGCGTCGCGATCGCCCGCGCGCTCGCGATGGAGCCCAAGCTGATGCTGTTCGACGAGCCGACGTCGGCGCTCGACCCAGAGATGATCCGGGAGGTGCTCGACGTCATGCGCGACCTCGCGCGCGACGGGATGACGATGGCCGTCGTCACGCACGAGATGGGGTTCGCGCGCGAGGTCTGCGACCGCATCGTGTTCATCGACGACGGGCGAATCGTCGAGCAGGCGCCCCCACAGGAGTTCTTCGCCTCGGCGAGGAGCGAACGGGCGCGCGATTTCGTGGACAAGATCATCCACCACTAAGGAGGCGGGTATGAAGATGAGATTCTGGGCGCTGCTGCTGGCGGGCTTGCTGGCGCTGTTCGTCGCCGCTTGCGGCGACGACGAGGACGAGCCGGCGGCCGGCGAGGAGGCCACGCCGGCCGCCGAGGCCGAGCAGTTCCCGGCCGACAGCACGCTGGGCAAGATCCAGGCGGCCGGGGAGATCAAGATCGGCGTCAAGTACGACGTGCCGCCGTTCGGATTCAAGAACCCCGAGAACGACGAGATCGAGGGCTTCGACGTCGACTTCGGCAAGGCGATCGCCGAGAAGCTGGGCGTGGAGCCGATGTTCGTCGAGGCGATCTCTGACAACCGGATCCCGTTCCTGCAGGACGGGCGGGTCGACCTGGTGCTCTCGACGATGACCATCAACGCCGAGCGCGCGCAGGAGATCGAGTTCTCCGAGCCCTACTACATCGCCCGGGGGCGGATCCTGGTGCCCCAGGACTCCGACATCACAGGCGTCGACGACCTGGGTGGCCGCAAGGTCTGCACGGCGCTCGGCTCGACCTACGAGGAGACGTTGAAGGAGCAGGCGCCGGACGCCGACCTGCGGCTCGTCGACACGTACTCGGAGTGCCTCGAGCTGGTGCAGAACGGCGCCGTCGACGCGGTCTCGACCGACGACGTGATCCTCACCGGCATGATCATCCAGGACGACACGCTCAAGCTGACCGAGAGCGAGCCGCTCACCACCGAGCCCTACGGCGCCGGCATCAAGAAGGGCGAGACGGAGGTCAAGGAGTTCGTCGACGGCGTGCTCGAGGAGTACAAGTCGGACGGCGGGTGGGCCGCGGCCTACGAGAAGTGGGTCGGCCAGTACACGGACGAGCAGCAGGAGCCGCCGACGATGACGCTCGAGGAGGCAATCGAGGCAACGTCGTAACCGCATGGGCGACCTGATCAGCGTCCTCACCGACAACCCCGACGAGTTCCTGTCGGGGTTCTGGGTGACGGTGCGCCTCGTGGTGTTCTCGTTCGTGATCGCCATGGTGGTGGGGACGCTGGTCGCCGCTCTGCGGATCGCCCCGAACAAGATGCTGCAGCGGCTCGGCGGCGTGTACGTGGAGGTGTTCCGCAACACGCCGCTGCTGGTTCTGCTGTTCATCTCCTTCGCCGGCCTCCGCCGCGCCGGGGTGGACATCAACGCCTGGGCGGCCGGCATCGGCAGCCTCGGCCTCTACACCGCCGCGTATGTGGCGGAGGCGCTGCGCTCGGGCGTGTTCTCGGTCTCCAAGGGGCAGATCGAGGCCGGGCTATCGCTCGGCTACACGTACACGCAGACGCTGCGCCGGGTCGTGTTCCCGCAGGCGTTCCGGACGGTCATCTCGCCCCTCGGCTCGCTGATCATCGCGATGATCAAGAACTCGGCGATCATCGGCGTGTCGCTGCTCGCACTGCCCGACCTGCTCAAGCAGGCGCGCATCGTGCAGTCGCGCACGTTCGAGACGAACGAGACCTTCTTCTGGGCGGCGGTGGGCTACCTGATCCTCACGGGCGCCGCCACGCTCGTCGTCCGCTCGCTCGAGAAGCGCTACGCGATTCATCGATGAACTACATCTTCGATCCCGACAACTGGGAGTGGCTGGTCACCGGCAACAACTTCCGGTTCATTCTCGAGGGGCTGGCGATCAACCTCGAGATCGCGGCCATCGCGATGGTTCTCTCGTTGGCCGCCGGCCTCGCGCTCGCCCTCTTGCGGCTCTCCCGGATCAAGCCGGTCAGCGCGGTGGCCGGCGTGTGGGTGGACGTGTGGCGCAACCTCCCGCTGATCTTCATCCTGCTCTACCTCCTGCTCACCATCCCCAGCTCGTGGCAGGAGACCTACGCCGACATGATCCCCTCGTGGTTCCCCGAGGGCCTGCAGTCCGGCGCTGTGCTCGCGGCCATCCTCGGCCTCGTGCTCTACAACTCGGCCGTCCTCGCCGAGATCATGCGAGCGGGGATCCTCTCGCTCGACCGCGGCCAGGCCGAGGCCGCCCGCGCGCTGGGGATGAGCTACGGGCAGACGATGCGCCACGTGGTGCTGCCCCAGGGCCTGCGGCGGATGGTGCCGGCGACCGTGGGACAGCTGATCACGCTCAACAAGGACACGACGCTCGTCTACATCCTCACGATCCAGGAGGTTGTGCGGCACGGGCGCATCGTCACCGGCTTCAACTTCTTCGGCGGCGTGCAGGCGCCAGTGCTGCAGGTCTTCCTCTTCATCGGGCTGCTGTTCATCATCATCAACTTCACGCTCTCGCGGCTGTCGCGCCGGCTCGAGGTGCGCGAGCAGAAGCGCACCGCCGGCCCGCCGCTCAGGGTCGCGGAGGAGCAGGCCGCCTAACGAGCGCCGCTCTCCGCGGCCGGGCTCAGGCCGCTTCGGTGAGCTCGCGCGGAGCGGTCGCGAGCACGCGCTCGCGCAGGTCGGCGACCTCTGGGTCGGGCGCGAGGGCGAGCGCCCGCTCGCAGGCGCCGAGGCAGTCGGAGACGCGGTCGGTGCGGGCCAGCGCGTGCGCGTAGCGCGCCCAGGCCGCGGGCGACTCGGGTGCCAGCGCGGTCGCCTGCTCGCACGCGGTGACCTCCGCCCCGAGATCGCCCATCAGGTTCGCGACGAGCGCGAGATCCAGCAGCCCCTGCTCGCTCGGGCCCACCTCGCGCGCGCGCTCGAGCGCCTCACGCGCGCCCGCGCGATCGAAGGAGCGCAGCCGGAGCCGGCCGAGCCGCTCCCACGCCGACGGGTCGCCGGGCCCGTTGGCGACCTCGCGCTCGGCGGCGTCGACCGCCTGCGAGACCGAGCCCATGTCCTCGTAGATGCGGGCGGCGTAGCGGAAGGGTGTGGGCCGCTGTGGGTCTTCGCGTGCCCAGTCGCGGACCGCACGGGCGGCCGCCGAAAAGTCGCCGGCCTGCCAGAAGGCGAGCGTCATCAGCCGCAGGACCGCGGTGTTGCGCGGGTCCGCGTCGCGCGCGTAGACGAGCCGGCGAGCGGCGAGCTTGAAGTCGCCCTCGGCGAGCGCGTGCTTGGCCGCTGTCATGAAGCGCTCGACCCGCTCGGCCGCGGGGTCGGGCTTGGAGAAGTCGACGAACTGGAGCGAGCCGGCGGGCACCGTGCGCACGCCGAGGTGGAAGCTCACGCGCGCCCATTGCTGGATGTCGTCGCCGCCGCCCGTGAAGTAGATGCCGTTCACGGTGCCGACACCCCACTCGGGATACGAGAGGCAGCGCGCGTAGCGGTGCACGACCGAGTGGTCGGGGACCTGGGACGCGAACGGGTCGTGCTTCTCGCGATCCGCCTCGTGCTCGCGCCGGCGCTGCTCCTCCTCGTACGCGCGGCGGCCCTCCTCGGCCCGGCGCTTGCGCGCGGCGGCGGCCCCGACCTTGACCGCGTTGCGGGTCACGCGCCCGCCGCGCGAGTCCTCTGCCAGCCGCTCGAGCTGGTCGGCCGCCTCGTTGATGGCCTTGAGGTGACGCTCGTGCTCGAGCTGCCGGCCGGGCGGAGCGATGTCCGGGTGCCAGAGCTTCGCGAGCCGGCGCCTCGCCAACTGGATGTCGCGCTTGCCGAACGGCGGCTCGATCTCCAGCAGGAGGACCGCCTGCCCGATGTCCAGCACGTTCGTCATGACCCACGTACGGTAGCGGCGGACACGGCCCGGTGAGCGGCTCGCGCCTCACCGGACCGAGACCCGTCAGGGTCGTCAGATCTTCCAGCCCATCTCGGCCTCCCCATAACGTCGCAGGTGCAAGACGTCAACCATTCAGATCTTCCAACCCATGTCGGGCCTCCCAACTACGGCGGTCCGCGGCAGGTGTCCGGGACCGCAAGGCTTGCGCAGACGAATCGCCGGCTTCCAGCCAGCCCCCACTCCCTTGCCCGTTCGACCGTCCCGTGGGCGCACCCTGCCCGGCGGTCGACGACTCCCAGTTGCTTCCCTGCCCGGAACTCTACGACGACCTCCGCTCGGGCACCTTCCGGCCTTTCGCGAAAGGGCTCGTCAAATTGGCAGTTGTCGAACCGGCCAACAACGCACTACCTTCTCGGTGTGATCGTCTGGCTGGCCGTCGTCCTCTGGCTCGTGATCGTCGCCTGGTCCCTCGCGCTCATGCGCGCCGCCGGCGCGCGCGGGGACCGCGTGCGGCCCCGCGCGGAACCGCGCGCGCTGCGTGAGGCGTACGCGGGTCTCGCGGCGTCCTCGGGGCGGCGTCAGGCCCTTTTCGCCGCAGAGGCGATCGTGCTCGCGGGCAGCCTCGCCACCGCCGCGCTGCTCTCGACGGCCGACCAATGGGAGCCGCTCGCGCTCGTCGGCCTCCTGGCCGTGCTCGCCTGCGGCAGCGACTTCCTCACGCTCGAGGCCAAGCGCGCACGCATCTCGGGCTCGTTCCTCGGCCTCGTGCTCGCCATGGCGCTGCTCGGCCCGGCTCCCGCCGCGCTCATCGGCCTGGCCTGCGCGGCGACTGACGCCCTGCACTCGCGCACGCGCGGGGTGTCGGTGCTCGGCAACGCGGCGATCTACACGTTCTTCCCCCTGCTCGGCGCGATCATCCTCCACGCCGTCGAGCCGGCCGCCGGCACCGAGCAGGGCGGGTTCGCGCTCGCGGTCTTCGTCGTCTTCTGCCTCACCAACGTCCTCAACTTCACGATGGTCGCCGGCCACATCGTCCTCACGCGCGGAGGCTCGCTGCGGGAGATGTTCGAGCGCGTGTTCCTCCCCGTCGTGCCGTGGGAGCTCGCCACGGGCTCGATCACCGCGGTGGCCGTCTACGGCTTCGAGCTCTACGGCACGGGGATCGTCGCGCTCTTCGTGCTCGCCCTCGGCGTCTGCCAGCTCCTGCTGCGCGCGCTGCTCCGCGGCAACGAGCACGGCGAGGAGGTGATCCGCCGCAAGGACCAGCTCGACGTCCGCCACGAGGGCATGGTCGGGCTCCTGCTCGAGACACTTGCGCTGCGCGACCCGACCGCGGCCCGCCACGCCGCCGCGGTCGCCCACTACGGGCGCGAGCTCGCCGCCGCGGCCGGGCTCGACGAGCACGCGCAGGCCGTGGTCCACACGGCCGGTCTGCTGCACGACATCGGCAAGGAGGCGCTGCCGGACCACATCCTGCTCGGCCGCAGCGAGCTGCAGCACGCCGAGCGCCGGCTGGTCGAGCGCCACCCGACGGACGGAGCGCGCCTGCTCCTGCGCGTCGAGGGCCTGGGCGAGGTGGCCAACGCCGTCCTCGCCCACCACGAGCGGATCGACGGGCGCGGCTACCCCGACGGCCTGGCGGGCGACGACATCCCGGTCACGGCACGGATCCTCGCGATCGCCGAGGCCTATGACGTGCTCACCGCGCCCGACTCCTACCGGATCCCGCTGGGCGCGGCCGAGGCCGAGGACGAGCTGCGCCGCGTGGCCGGCAGCCAGCTCGACGGGCGCCTCGTCTGGCTGTTCGTCACGCAGGTGCTGCGCGGCAAGGTCGTCGACCACGCCGGGCACATCGCCGACCTCGAGGCCGAGCTCCAGGTGCAGCGCCGCGTGCGCGGCGTGCTCGACCAGCCGCTCGTGCTCGGCCCGCCTGCGGTCTAGGGCCTTCTATATCGCCGCGGGGCGCAGCGCCAGCTCGTACTCGGCGACGACGGCCGGGTCGTCGGGGTTGCACAGCAGCTCGACGCACTCCTGCTCTGAGGCGCTGCGCACGCCGTCGGCCGTGATCACGCGGGCGACGCGCAGGCCGTCGGGCGTCAGCCCGTGCTCGGCCGCGACCGCCTCGAGGTCAGCCTGGCGGACGCCGGGCTGTACCCACGCGATCCGCCGGACAGCGTCGATGTGGATGGCCTGCAGCGCGCTGAGGTCGAGCAGCATGCCGCCCTCCTCGCCGAGGGCCAGGCCCTCCTGGCGGGCGTAGGCGAGAGCGGCCGCGATGTCCAGGATGGACGCGCAGCGGATGGTCAGTGGAGTCGTCGTATCGAGGAGAAGCGCCATGCCCGGGAGGATCGCCTCCGGGGCCGGTCCCCCGCATCGGGGACCTCCCTAGTCGTGGTTGCTCTCGGTGTCGCCGGCGACGCCCGAATACACCTTTGTGCTCCAGACGCGCATAAAGGTGTATCTCGACGGGCCGCGCCGCGCCCGAGCACACCTTTGTCCCCCGACGCGGAGAAAAGTGCATCCGGGCCTCCACGATCGCACCCAGATACACCTGACTCCCGCGCCGCGGTCGGCTCCCCAGCCTCCCTACCCAGCCGCAGTTGACGTTGACGTTGACGTCGTTCGACGCTAGGCAGCCCGCGGAAGCGGCAGAGCCGGCTCGGCCGCCGCCGCGACGAGCGCCTCGAACAGCACGCGGTGGCGGTCGAGGCTGGTCAGCCCCTCGGCGTGCCACTGGACGCCCACGACGAAGCGCGGACCGGGATCCTCGACCGCCTCGACGATCCCGTCGGCGGCGCGGGCGACCGCGAGCAGGCCGCGGCCGAGGACGTCGACGGCCTGGTGATGGAACGAGTTCACGCGCAGCGGGTCGGTGCCCACGAGGGTCGCGAGGCGCGAGCCGGGCTCGACGTGCACGGTGTGTGTGGTGGCCGTCGCCGGCTCGACCTGGCGGTGGCCCGGGAGGTGCTGGTGGAGCGTGCCGCCGCGCGAGACGTTGAGCGCCTGGGCGCCGCGGCAGATGCCGAGGACCGGGATCCCGCGCGCGTCGGCCGCCCGGGCCAGCGCGAGCTCGAAGGCGTCGAGGCTCGGCTCGGTCGGCCCCAGCTCCTCGTGGCGGTCGGGCGCCCCGTACGCATCGGGGTCGAGGTCGGGGCCCCCGGACAGGCAGATGCCGTCGAGCCGCGCGAGGAACGCCTCCGCGTCACCCAGCGGCGGGAGCACGACCGGCAGGCCGCCGGAGACCTCGACCGCGCGCAGGTACGTCATCCCGAGCGCCATCTCGGCGTGCGGCGGCTCCCCGTGCCGGCGCAGCGTCCCGGCGCCGCTGGATCGCAGCTCCGAGGTCGTCACTCCGATCAGCGGCTTCATACCCCGATTTATCGCCCAGAGCAGGGGGATCCTGGAATGGACATTCGGACAGGATCGCGCCCCCGCCAGTCGACACGTGGAGGGATCTATCCTCCGACGCCGCATGTCGAGCCAATACATCTTCACGATGTACAAGCTGTCCCGCACGCACCCGCCCGACAAGCAGGTGCTGAAGGACATCTCGCTGAGCTTCCTCCCGGGCGCCAAGATCGGCGTGCTCGGCCTCAACGGGTCGGGCAAGTCGACGCTGCTGCGGATCATGGCCGGGCTCGACACGGAGTTCCGCGGCGACGCGCAGCTCGCTCCGGGAGCGACGGTCGGCCTGCTCGAGCAGGAGCCGCAGCTCGACGAGTCCAAGGACGTCCGCGGGAACGTCGAGGACGGCGTGACGGAGCTGCGCGCGCTGCTCGACCGCTTCAACGAGCTGGCCGCCAACTACTCCGACGAGACGGCCGACGAGTTCGGGCGCCTGCAGGAGCAGATCGACGCCGCCGACGCGTGGAACCTCGAGTCGCAGCTCGACCAGGCGATGGACGCGCTGCGCCTGCCGCCGGCCGACGCCGACGTGGCGCGTCTGTCGGGCGGCGAGCGCCGCCGGGTCGCGCTCTGCCGCCTGCTGCTCAGCGCGCCCGACCTGCTGCTGCTCGACGAGCCCACCAACCACCTCGACGCGGAGTCGGTGGCGTGGCTCGAGAAGCACCTCGAGGAGTACAAGGGCACGGTCGTGGCCGTGACCCACGATCGCTACTTCCTCGACAACGTGGCGGGCTGGATCCTCGAGCTCGACCGCGGGCACGGCATCCCGTTCCGCGGCAACTACTCGAGCTGGCTCGAGCAGAAGCAGGCCCGCCTGGCGCAGGAGGAGCGCTCGGAGTCCGCCCGCCAGCGCACGATCGCGCGCGAGCTCGAGTGGGTGCGCACGAACCCGAAGGGGCGGCGCACGAAGTCCAAGGCGCGGCTGGCCAACTACGAGCGCCTGCTGGCCGAGGAGCGCAACGTCAAGCTCGACCAGGTCCAGATCCACATCCCCGCCGGGCAGCGGCTGGGCGGCCAGGTGATCGAGTCCGAGGCGGTGCGCAAGGGCTTCGGCGAGCGGCTGCTGATCGAGGACCTGTCGTTCTCCCTGCCCCCGGCGGGCATCGTCGGCGTGATCGGGCCCAACGGCGCCGGCAAGACGACGCTGTTCCGCATGCTGGTCGGCGAGGAGCAGCCCGACGCCGGCGCCGTGAAGCTGGGCGACACGGTCGACCTCGCCTATGTCGACCAGTCGCGCGATGCGCTCGACCCCGCGAAGACCGTCTGGGAGGAGATCTCCGACGGCCACGAGAACATCAAGGTGGGCGACCGCGAGCTGAACTCGCGCGCGTACGTGGCCGGCTTCAACTTCAAGGGCTCCGACCAGCAGAAGAAGGTCGGCGCCCTGTCGGGCGGCGAGCGCAACCGCGTGCACCTGGCGAAGCTGCTGCGCCGCGGCGGCAACGTGCTGCTGCTCGACGAGCCGACCAACGACCTCGACGTCGACACGCTGCGCGCGCTCGAGGAGGCGCTACTGGCGTTCCCGGGCTGCGCGGTGATCATCTCCCACGATCGCTGGTTCCTGGATCGCGTCGCCACCCACGTGCTGGCGTTCGAGGGCGACTCGCAGGTGCGCTGGTTCGAGGGCAACTTCGAGGCCTACGAGGAGTGGCGGCACGAGCGGCTCGGCGCCGACGCCGACCGCCCGCACCGGATCACCTACAAGAAGCTGACCCGCGCCTGAGAACCCACGGGGCCCGCCCAACGCGCCATTACGTGTGGAGCGATGTCCCGTTGGCACCCCTAGGCCGCACCTCCGGCGTTGGTCCGGGGTTGATGCGCTGAACGTGTTGCTACTTTGCTCGCCCTGATGGTGTCGGTCGTCGCCTGCCTGGTCCTCGGGCTCGTGCTGCTGGCCTCGGCGGTCCTCAAGCTCGCGGACCCCGCTGGCACGCGTGCCGCGCTCGCCACCTACGGGATTCCCGCCCGGCGTGCCGCCTGGGCGGTGCTCGTGGCGGTCGAGGGCGCTCTCGGCGTGGCCGTGGCCGCGGGTCTCGACCTCGCCGCGTACGCCGCCGCCGTGCTGCTCGCGCTGTTCTGCGGCGCGCAGGCCGTCGCGCTGGCGCGCGGTCGCGGCGGCGCGCCGTGCGCCTGCCTCGGCGCCCGCGGCCGGATCTCGCGCGGCTCGGTCGGGCGCGCGGCGCTGCTCGCCGCCGCCTTCGCCGTGCTCCCGCTGCTGCCCCGCAGCGAGCCGACCACCGAGGGCTGGCTGGCGATCGGGCTCGGCGCCGCGCTGCTGGGCGTCGCCGTGCTGGCCGTCGCGCTGCTCGCGCTGGCGCGCGAGGTCGGCGTGCTGCGGCTGGCCATGGACCCGCGCAGCGGCGCGCTGGAGGTCCCGCACGAGGGGCCCGAGGTCGGCGCGCGCACCACGCTCGCGGCGCGCTTCGAGCTCACGCCGGGCCGCCTCGGCCTCGCGGTCTTCTCGTCCGAGGGCTGCGGGCTCTGCCGGGCGCTCGAGCCCGAGGTGCGCGCGTTCGGCGCCGACCCGCGCGTGGAGCTGCGGCGCTTCGACGAGGTGCGCGACGCCGACGCCTGGGCGGCCGCCGACGTGCCCGGCAGCCCGTTCGCCGTCGCGCTCGACGCGGACGGCACCGTGCTCGCCAAGGGCACGTTCAACTCGGGCGCGCAGCTCGAGTCGGTGCTGGCCGCCGCCGAGCGCCGCCGGGGCGCGCCGTGCCCGTGCCTAGCCCGCTCGGCCGGGTGAGCGACCGCGTCGCCGCCGGCTCCTCGCGCCGCGGCTTCCTCTCGCGCGTCTCGGGCGCCGTGATGGGCCTGGCCGGGCGCCGGCACCGTGGCCGGCCTGGTGGCGCCCGGCGAGGCCGAGGCCTACCACTTCTGCGGGCACATCTACACCACGGACTCCTGCCCGCACCCGACGGGGCTGCCGCGGATCGACACGCGCGGGTTCCCGCTGCGCGCGATCGACGGCCACGCGGTCGACGACCTCGGCCGCCTGGTCGACCGCGAGAACCGGCCGGTCGACGAGGACGGGCGGCCGCTGACCGACGTCGACGGGCGCCCGCTGCCGGTCGCCACGCGCACCCGCGTGTGCGACGTGGTCGCCGACACCTACGACATCGAGACCGCGGTCGACGGCGCCTGGTACCGCTGCTGCGGCGGCGTCATCCGCAAGCTCGTCGACTGCTGCTCGCCGCACCCGCGGCGGATCAACGGCGACGCCTCGCTGACCGGGTACTGCTACCGCGGTCGCAAGGTCTTCTGCGTCATGTACTACGACACCAAGGTCAAGTGCTAGAGGCCCTGCTGATCGTCGCCGCCGCGGCCGCGGGCGTCACCGGCGCGTGGTCGCCGTGCGGCTTCTCCATGGTCGAGACGCTCGCGCCGCAGGGCTACGCCGGCCGGATGCGGACCACGCTGGTGGCGTGCGCGACGTTCTCGGCCGGCGCGCTCGCCGGCGGCGCGGTGACCTTCGGCGGGCTCGCGCTGCTCGGCGACGCGCTCGGCGCCGGCGGCGCGGCCGCGCTGGCGGTGGCCGCTGCGGTCGCGCTCGCCGCCGCGATCGGGGAGGCGCGCGGCGCGCGCATCCTGCCGCAGGTGCGCCGCCAGGTGCCCGAGTCGTGGCGGCGGCGCATGCCGGTCCCGCTCGCCGCCGGGCTCTACGGCGTGCTGCTCGGCCTCGGCTTCACGACGTTCATCCTCACCTTCGCCGTGTGGGCGCTGGCCGGCGTCAGCGTCGCGCTCGGCGACCCGGCGCTCGGCCTCGCGATCGGCCTCGCGTTCGGCGCCGGCCGCCTGCTGCCCGTCGTCGTCCTCGCGCCGGCCGCGGCCACCGAGGCCGGCGCCGCCGTTCCACGCGCGCGATGGCGGAGCGCCCGCGGATCCTGCGCTCGCTGCGGGCCGTCGACGCCGTCGCGCTGGCGGCCTGCTCCGTCGCGCTGGTGGTCTGATGGCGCCCGCGAGGCCGCGTGGCGCTCTACGGGAGCGACCCGAGCATGGACGGCGGCCTGCTGGCCTGGCACGTGGCGCGGCCAGCCCGGCGTGCTCGCGCGCGACGGCCAGACGCAGCAGCTCCCCGGCGCGCACCCGGCGGTCAACGGCGGCGGCTCGCCGTGCTGCGCGGCGACGGCATCATCGAGGTCGACGTCGACCTCCGGCGCCGGAGTTCCGCGCCGCGATCCCCGCGCCCGGCGCCGACGCGATCGCGGTGTCGGCCGCCTGGGTCGCCTGGCGCGCCGCGACGGGGACGCCGACGCGATCCTCGCGGCGCCGCTGCCCGCGGGCGACCCGCGGCTCGTCCTGCGGCTCGAGGAGCTCGGGCGCCCGGCGCTCGAGGGCGACCGGCTCGCCTTCCACGCGGCCGGGCGCCGCGGCGGGCGGATCGTGCTCGCCGACCTCGCGCCGGCACGCGGCGGGTCGTGCGCGAGGAGCGCCGCGCGCAGCTCCTCAACCCGTCGCTGCAGGGCGGGCAGCTGCTGTACGTGCGCGCCCACACCGGCGCCAGGAGCTGCGCCTCGGCGGGCTCTCGCGCCGCTCGCCGCGCCGCGACCGGCGCGTCTGGTCCACCACCCCGACCGGCTTCCGCGACCACGGCTACGAGCGCGGCCGGCGCCGCTCGCGCCACAACCACGCCAAGCTGTCGCCGCGGCCGCGCCGCGACCTTCGGCCACCCTGTGGACGACCGCCCTGGCCGCGGACGCCGCCTACGTGACGCGGCTGCGCCAGGACGCCGGGCGCGCCCTGGTGGCCGAGATCCTGCGCGTCGACCGCTAGGCCGCGGGGTAGGCTTCTCTCGTCACACTTCGGGAGGAGGCATCGATGCTGCGCAGGCACACGCGCGTGCTGGTTGCCGTGGCGGTGACGGCCGCGATCGCGGCGCCCACGGCCCAGGCCGGGCACGGACAGAGCCAGTTCGAGAAGGAGCCGACCGCGATCGGCAGCGGCGGCGCGGCCGCGACCGTCGACGCGCTCGCCACCAAGGCCGCGATCGACACGCTGCGGCGCGGCGGCAACGCGGTCGACGCGACGGTGGTCGCCGCGGGCGTGCTCGGGCGTCACCGAGCCGTTCTCGGCCGGCATCGGCGGCGGCGGGTTCATGGTCATCCGCACGCCGCACGGCAAGGTCACGACGATCGACGGCCGCGAGAAGGCGCCCGCCGCCATGCGCCCAGACACCTTCATCGACGCCGGGCCGGCACCCGCCACCCCTTCAGCGCCGCGCGCTACACCGGCCTGTCGGCCGGCGTGCCCGGCACCGTCGAGCAGTGGGACGAGGCGCTCGACCGCTACGGGACGAGGTCCGCTGCGCCGGCTGCTCGCCGGCCATCGACGTCGCCCGCGAGGGCTTCGTCGTCGACCGACCTTCTTCGACCAGACGCAGGACAACGTCGACTGCTTCGAGGACGTCGCCTCGACGCCGAGATGTACCTCTAGCCCGACGGCACGCCGCGCGACGTCGGCACCCTCCTGCGCAACCCCGACCTGGCGCGGACGTACGAGCGCATCGCCCGCGACGGCGCGCGCGCGTTCTACGCGGGCCGATCGCGCGCGACATCGTCGACGCCGTGCGGCCCGCCGCCGGTGGCGACGACGGCCACCGCTGCGTCCCGGGCCTGATGACCGAGGACGACCTCCGCGACTACGACGCGCCGTCGCGCAAGCCGACCGCATCGACTACAGGGCGCTCGACGTCTCCGGCATGGCCCCGCCGTCGAGCGGCGGTCGACCGTCGGCGAGGCGCTGAACATCCTCGAGGGCTACGGCCGCTCGGCGCCGACCGCGCGCAGGCGCTGCACCGCTACCTCGCGGCCTCGCGCGACGCGTTCGCCGACCGCGACGCCTACCTCGGCGACCCGGCGTTCGTCGACGTGCCGCTGCGCTGCCTGCTGTCAGACGGGTTCGCCGCCCAGCGGCGCGCGCTGATCGCCGACAGCGGCCCGCCGTCGTCGCACGCGGCGACTGCGGCGAGTCCGACACCGCCGGCCGCCGAGCGCGCGTTCGACCACGCACCTCACCGTCGCCGACCGCGAGGGTACGTCGTCGCCTACACGTTCACGATCGAGCAGACCGGCGGCTCCGGCATCGTCGTGCCGGGCGGCGGCTTCCTGCTCAACAACGAGCTCACCGACTTCGACTTCACGCCCAGGAACGCCAACCCGAACCGCCGAGGCGGCAAGCGGCCGCGCAGCTCGATGGCGCCGACGATCGTCCGCGCGACGGCGGCCGCTGCTGGCCGTCGGCTCGCCCGGCGGCTCGACGATCATCACCACCGTGCTGCAGGTCCTGGTCGAGCGGCTCGAGCTCGGGCAGTCGCTGCCGGAGGCGATCGCCGCGCCGCGCGCCTCGCAACGCAACGGCACACCTCGATCGCGGATCCGCCTTCGAGCCGAGGCGCCGCGCTGACCCGCGACGGCAACGCCTTCGGCACCACGCAGCGGCGATCGGCGCGGCGACCGGGATCGAGTTCCTCCGCGGCGACCGCCGCTCGCGCCGCCGAGCCGACGCGCCGCGGCGGCGGCAGCGCCGCCGGTCAGCGGCGCCGCTGGTGAGGTAGTCCTCGAGCACCGGCAAGAGGCGTGGGCGTCCTCGACGACGGCGTCCGCGTCCGCCAGCGCCTCGACCGCGAACGGCCCGGTGGCGACGGCGACGACCCGCACGTCGTCGGCGCGCGCGCACGCGATGTCGCGCGGCGTGTCGCCGATCACCACGGTCCGGTCGCGGGCCAGTCGCCGGCGCGGGCCCGGTCGAGCGGCGGCAGCTCGGCGCGCGAGGCGTGGTCCGACCGAAGCCGCCCTGGCCCGGCTGGAGTAATCCCCGATCCCCGCGCGGGCGAGCTTGAGCCGCGCCACGGCTCGAGGTTGCCCGTCACGAGCGACAGCCTGAAGTCGCCGTCGCGGCCGGCCAGTTCCCCGAGCAGGTCGACGACGCCGGGCGCGAGCGTCGCATAGGTCGGCCGGGCACAGCTCGGCGAAGGCGTCCCCGGCGGCGGCCTGGACCTCGCCCCAGCGCGCTCGAAGCCTCCCCCGGACGCCGGACGCCGCCAGCAGGTCGCGGTAGATCGCGGCGTCGGTGCGCCCGGCGGCGTCGACCTCCTGGCCGTCGACCAGCGTCGCCGTGCACGCGCTCGGCCGCGCTGCGCAGCGCCAGCGCGTGTCGACCGAGGCGCGCTGCAGCAGCGTGCCGTCGATGTCGAAGAGCAGCAGGAGGCTCAGCGCTTGAGGTCCAGGCCGGGCTCAGCCGCCGCGCGAAGGCCGCGATGAGCTTGGCGGCGTCTCGACGTCGTCGAGCTGGACCATCTCGACCGGCGAGTGCATGTAGCGGAGCGGGACGGAGACGACCGCCGAAGGATGCCGGCGCGCGAGACGTGGAAGGCGTCGGCGTCGGTGCCCGTGCTGCGCGCCGAGGCCGCGACGGTGAACGCGTCCCTCGGCCTCGCCGGCCGCGTGGAGCAGCTCGACACGGTCGGGTCAGCGTCGAGCCCGCTGGACACCGGCCCGAGCCGAACGGGTGCTTGCCAGCTCCTTCTCGTCCCCCGGGGCGTCGGTCGCGAACGTGACGTCGACGACGACCGCGATGTCGGGGCGCAGCGAGTAGGCGGTCGTCTGCGCGCCGCCGAAGGTCGATCTCCTCCTGCGCGACCGCGACCGCGGCGACGTCGCCGGGCGCGCCGCCGGCCTCGGCCACCAGCCGCGCCGTCTCGAGGGCGACGTAGCGCCGAGGCGGTTGTCCATCGAGCGCGACAGCACGCGGTCGTTGGGCAGCTCGACCGGCTCGCCGGCGATCACCGCGACGTCGCCGACCCGCACGCGCGAGCGCGCGTCGTCACCATCCTTGGCCCCGATGTCGATGTGCAGGTGCTTCCAGCTCGGGCGACCTTCTTGCGCTCCTCGTCCTTGAGCAGGTGGATCGGCTTCTTGCCCACGCACCCCGGGACGCGCCCGTCGCGGGTGATGACCTCGACCCGCTGGCCGACGAGGATCACCGGTCCCACCGCCGACGCCGATGAACCAGAGGAAGCCGTCGTCGTCGATGTGGTGGACGATCAGGCCGATCTCGTCGATGTGGCCGACGACCGCGACGAACGGCCCGTCGGCCGTTCCGCCTACGCGCGCGACCGTCGAGCCGACGGTGTCGTGGCGATCTCGGCGAAGGCGCCGGCCGCCTCGCGAACACGGCCGCGGCGGGCTGCTCGTAGCCCGAGGGCCGGGAGCGGTCAGGGCGCGAGCGTGTCCGGCCGCGGCATGAGGTCGCGCAGCTTAGCCGGAGAGGAGGCCTCGGAGCACGAACTGGAGGATGCCGCCGTGCTTGAAGTACTCGACCTCCTTGGGCGTGTCGATCCGCACCCGGGCGGTGAACTCCTTGTCGTCTGCGCGGACGGTCACCTGCTTGGCCTCGCCGCCGTCGATCCCGGTGATCGAGTACGTCTCCTCGCCGGTCAGCGCGAGCGACTCGCGGTTTTGTCCCGGAGGTGAACTCGAGCGGCAAGACTCCCATACCGATCAGGTTGCTGCGGTGGATGCGCTCGTACGACTCCGCGATCACGGCGCGCACGCCGAGCATCCAGGTGCCCTTGGCCGCCCAGTCTCGCGACGAGCCCGAGCCGTACTCCTTGCCGGCGATCACCAGCAGCGGCACGCCCTGCTTCTGGTACTGCATCGACGCTTCGTAGATCGAGGTCTCGCCTCGGGCAGCTTGCGCGTCACGCCGCCTTCGACGCCGGGCACCAGCAGGTTCTTGAGCCGCACGTTGGCGAACGTGCCGCGCACCATCACCTCGTGGTTGCCGCGGCGCGCGCCGTACGAGTTGAAGTCCTTGGGCTCGACCCCGTGCTCGATCAGGTATTTGGCCGCCGGCGAGGTCTTGGCGATGTTGCCCGCGGGGGAGATGTGATCCGTCGTCACCGAGTCGCCGAGCAGGGCCAGCACGCGCGCGCCGCTGATGTCGGCGAGAGCAGCGGGCGTGGCCGGCATCCCGTCGAAGTACGGGGGCGACGCACGTACGTGCTGTTCTCGTCCCAGGCGAAGCGGCTGCCCTCGGGGACGGGTAGCGCGCGCCACTTGTCGTCGCCCGTGAACACGTGCTCGTACTCTTTCTGGTGAACATGTCGGCTCACCGTCTTGTGGACGGTGTCGGCGACCTCCTTCGGCGAAGGCCAGATTTCCCGCAAAAAGACGTCTTGCCCGACCCGTCCTTGCCGATCGGCTCGTTCGCCAGGTCGATGTCCATGCGTCCGGCGAGGGCATAGGCGACGACCAGCGGCGGCGAGGCGAGGAAATTGGCGCGCACGTCGGGGCTGATCCGCCCCTCGAAGTTGCGATTGCCGCTGAGCACGCTGACGGCGACCAGATCGCCGTCGTGGATCGCCTTGCTGATCGAGTCCGGCAAGGGCCCGCTGTTGCCGATGCACGTCGTGCAGCCGTAACCGACGACGTGGAAGTTCAGCGCCTCGAGATCGCGCATCAACCCCGATTGCTCGAGGTACTGGGTGACGACTTTCGAGCCCGGGGCGAGGCTGGTCTTGACCCAGGGCCGCGAGCTGAGCCCGCGCTTGACGGCCTTGGCGCAGCAGGCCCGCGCCCATCATCACGGACGGGTTCGACGTGTTCGTGCACGAGGTGATCGCGGCGATCACCACCGAGCCGTGCGACAGCTCGATCTCGTTCCGTCCTCGAGCGGCTCGGCGGGCGATGACGCGCGCGGGTGCGGCCCTCCGTGCCGCCGCGGCGCGCGGCTCGGGCTCGAGCGTGGAGACCGTGCCGTTCGAGCGGGCGGGTCGCCGGAACGACCGGCGTGCTCTCGTCGCCCGTCTTGCCCCGTCGCCGTGGCGACCAGCTCCGGCAGCGCCTTGGCCCAGGCAGCCTTGGCCTGCGACAGCGGCACCTTGTCCTGCGGGCGGCGCGGGCCGGCGAGCGTCGGCACCACCTGCCGAGATCGAGCTCGAGCGTGTCGGTGAAGATCGGATCGGGCTCCCGCGTCGTGCAACAGGCCCTGGGCCTCGGGCGTAGGCCTCGACCATGTCGATCGCTCCTCCGAGCGGCCGGTGAGTCGCAGGTACGCGAGCGTCTCGGCGTCGATCGGGAAGATCGCGCAGGTCGAGCCGAACTCCGGGCTCATGTTGCCGATCGTCGCGCGGTCGGCGAGCGGCAGGCTCAGCAGGCCCTCGCCGTAGAACTCGACGAACTTGCCGACCACGCCGTGGTCGCGCAGCATCTCGGTGACCGTCAGCACGAGATCGGTCGCGGTTGCGCCCTCGGGCAGCTCGCCCTCCAGGCGGAACCCGACGACCCGCGGGACGAGCATCGAATCGGCTGGCCGAGCATCGCCGCCTCGGCCTCGATCCCGCCGACGCCCCAGCCCAGCACGCCGAGGCCGTTGATCATCGTCGTGTGCGAGTCGGTGCCGACCAGCGTGTCCGGGATACAGCATGCCGTCCTCCTCGAACACGACGCGCGCCAGGTACTCGAGGTTCACCTGGTGCACGATGCCGGTGGCGGGCGGCACGACCTTGAAGTTCTCGAACGCGCCCTGCCCCAGCGCAGGAACGCGTACCGCTCGTGGTTGCGCTCGAACTCCCGCTCGACGTTGACGCGGAACGCGTCGCGCGTGCCGAAGACGTCGACCTGCACCGAGTGGTCGATCACCAGCTCGACCGGCACCAGCGGGTTGATCTTCGTCGGGTCGCCGCCGAGGTCGGCCATCGCGTCGCGCATCGCGGCGAGGTCGACCACCGCCGGCACGCCCGTGAAGTCCTGCAGGACGACGCGCGCGGGCGTGAAGGCGATCTCCTTCGTCGGCTCGGCCGCGTGGTCCCACGACGCCAGCGCCTCGACGTCCTGCGCGCGCACCCCGACGCCATCCTCGTTGCGCAGCAGGTTCTCGAGCAGCACCTTCAGCGAGAACGGCAGGCGGGCGACGTCGAACTTCGACTGCAGCGCGTCGAGGCGGAAGATCGTGAAGGTGCGCCCTCCGACCTTGAGCTCGGCGCGGGCGTCGAAGGAGTTCTCGGGCATGACCCTGAGACTACCCCGGCAGGCTCAGTGACCCCCGCCCGTAGTCGACCCGCACGACGTCGCCGTCCTTCGCGCGCCACGCGACCGTGAGCGGCACCTCCTCACCGGGCGCCAGCAGGGCGATCCGCCCCGTGCGCTGGAGCTCGCTGTCGCGGGCCTGCTCCGGGCCGCGACCGCCGGCCCACAGCGACTTGCCGAAGGCCCGCAGGAAGACCGGCCTCGACTCGACGGCGTCGCCGTCGGAGTCCAGCACGCGCACGTCGGCGAGGTCGACGCGCAGCGGCTGCACGCCGTCGTTGCGCAGCGTGCCGGTGAGGACGCGGTCGCCCGGGAGCGTCGGGTGGGTGAAGACCTCGCCGTCGCCCGACCAACGGAGCGGCCCGCTGCCGTCGCCACCGCCGAAGCCCCAGCACCCTGATCGCGCAGCGCCGCGACCACGGAGCCGATGAGCACCAGCGCCGCGATGCGGCGGCTGAGGGTCGGGCGCGGCGACGCCGGTCGAGACGGTGGTCATCGCCGGCTGTAACGCGACCTGGCGCGTTAACTGGCGGTTTGTCAAGGTTCGCTCACACTTCTTCGCGCCAGCCGCAAGGTGGGGTACTGGTGGGGTCGCCTGCGACCTTGGCGGGAGAAGGAGAGGACCCCAGATGGACGAGAAGGGCAAGCTCAGCCGGCGCGGCTTCGTCGGCGCGGCAACCGGTGCCGCGGCGGCCGCCGGCCTCGGGCCGTGGACTCCGGTGGCCTCGGGCCACGGCAGGGGCCATCACCACGGAGGCGACCGGCTGCTCCCGCGCAAGCGCCTGGGCATCCAGCTGTTCACCGTGCGAGACCAGGTGGCGGCGCTTCGGATTCGAGGCGGTGTTCGCACGGCTGAGCGCGATCGGCTACGCCGGCGTCGAGTTCGCCGGCTACAGCGCCGGGCCGCCTCCTGCCCGCCGCTACACCAACGCCGAGATCCGTGCGCTGCTGCGGAAGTACCACCTCAAGGCCTTCGGCAGCCACGTCAACTACTACTCCGCCGACCCGGCGGCGTACTCGTTCGTCACGCAACTCGAGCAGGTGCTAGACGACGCCGAGGAGATCGGCATGCGCTACATCGGGACGGCGAGCCGCCCCGGTCAGCGCTACGGCGAGACGGTCGACGGCTATCGGCGCGCCGCCGAGGACTTCAACACCTTCGGCGCCGCGGCCCGTGCCCGCGGGCTGCGCTTCTACCACCACCACCACTCGGAGGAGTACGCGCTCGAGGGCGACACGCGGCTGTACGACGTCCTGCTCGAGGAGACCGACCCACGGCTCGTGTTCCTCGAGTTCGAGATCTTCTGGTCGCACGTCGGCCAGTCGCGGTACCCCGGGCGTCAAGCCGCACGAGTACCCGTGGAAGATGCCGAAGCGCTTCCCGCTGTTCCACGTCAAGGACGGCATCGACTACAGCGGCGCGGAGGCCACGGTCCCCAGGCCGCTGGCCCGACGCACCCCCCCCGCCGGCCGACGTCGCCGCTCGAATCCGCCTGGGTCATGACCGACGTCGGCGACGGCGACATCGCCTTCGAGCCGCTCTTCTGCGGTCTCGACACGACGACCACTACTACATCGTCGAGCGCGACACGGCTCCCGACGCGGTCGCCAACCCGGCGGGCGAGTACACACGGCGAAGCGACAGCTACGACGTACCTGGCCGGCCTGCGCGAGCGGCGCGGCGGCGGAAAGGGGCGGCACCACCACCACGGCTGAGCGTCAACGCACCTCTGACGGCCCCAGATGGATGAGAAGGCACGCTGCCGGCGCGGCTTCGACGACCCAGCGACGGTCCTCGCGCCGCCGGCCTCGGGACGTGGAAGATCGGGATCTCGCGCCACGCAGGGCCCTCTCCGAGCGACGGTGCCCCGCGCGCGCCTGGGCGTCCGCGTTCACCGTGCGCACCAGGTGGCGGCGCTCGGGTTCGAGGCCGTGCTCGCCGGCTAGCGCGATCGGCGACGCCGGCGTCGAGTGCCGGCTACAGCGCCGGCCGCTCCGCCGCCGCTACACCAACGTCCAGATCGTGCGCCGCTGCGCAGGTACCACCTCGAGGCCTTCGGCAGCCACGTCAACTACTACTCGGCCACGGACCCCACGTCGTACAGCTTCGTCGGACAGCTCGACCAGGTGCTCCAGGACGCCAAGGAGATCGGCATGCGCGACATCGGCACGGCGAGCAGTCCTGGGGCGCGCTACGGCGAGACGATCGACGGCTACAGGCGCGGGCCGAGGACTTCAACCGCTTCGGCGCCGCCGCGCGCGAACTCGGCCTGCGCTTCTACCAGCACAACCACCCAACGAGTTCGCGCTCAGAACGGACCCGGCTCTTCGACGTCCTCCTGGAGGCGACCGATCCGAAGCTCGTCGTCTACCAGATGGACATCTGCTGGGCGCGAGTCGGCCAATCGCTCTACCTCGGCCTCATATCCGCACGAGTACCCGTGGAGATGCCCAAGCGCTTCCCGGCGCTTCCACGCAACGACGGGATGCGCCTCACGGCGAGGAGGCCACGGTCCAGGCCGCGGGACGACGACCCAGCGGGGTCGACCTCCTCTGTTGTCCCAACCGACTGCCGGTGGACGATGACGTGATCACCCGCGGCGAGGAGCTCTCGGTGCTCGGCATGGAGATCCGCGTGATGGCGCTCGAGGACGTGATGGCGACGAAGCTGCTGGCGCTCACCGAGCACTCGCTGCGCTACGACGGGCTGCAGCGGATCGCCCGCGCCCTGCGCGAGCGAATCGATTGGCCCGCCGTGCGCGAACGCACGCGGCGCTCGCCCTTCGCCCGCGCGTTCTTCACGCTGGCCGAGGGGCTGGTCGACTATCTATTGCCCGCGTCAACATCGCGTCGTGCCTCCGAGCCTCGGGTCCCCGTCGTCACACAGCCGGGTTCCACCTCGACACAGGGAGGGTAGGCGACCGCTCATGGCAGCCAACACGATCACCCGGAGTCGCCTCCGAAGCCTCGCCGAGGTACATCCGGAGCGCGGCCGGGTCCTGTCCGTCTTCCTCAACCTCGATCCGTCCGAGTTCGCCACGCCGGCCGCACGCTCGACGGCCGTCGCATCGGTGATCACGCAGGCGGCTCATCGCGTCGACGCGGCCGACGGGCTGGGCCACGAGGAGCGGGCGGCGCTGCGGCAGGACGTCGAGCGGGTTCGCGAGCTGCTGACCTCCAGTGACATCGCGGGCAACGGGACTCGCGCGGTGGCCGTGTACGCCTGCGGGGAGGTCGACCTGCTCGAGGTCGTGCGGCTGTCGCGGCCGGTCGACTTCGCGGTCGTGCTCGACCGCTCGCCCTACCTCGAGCCCCTCGTCGCCGACGCCGACGAGGAGCAGTGGGCCGTGCTGCTCGCCAACCGCCGCAACGCCCGGCTGTTCCTCGGCGACGGCGGCGGCCTCGAGGAGACCGACCGGATCGAGGACGACGTGCACTCCCAGCACGATCAGGGCGGCTGGTCGCAGGCGCGCTACCAGCGCGGCGTCGAGAAGGAGAAGGACGACCACCTCGTGCACGCCGCCGACGTCGCCTTCCAGCGCTACAAGGACCGAGGCTTCGACCGCCTGCTCCTCGGCGCGCCCGACGAGCTCGTCAACGACGTCAAGCACAAGCTCCATCCCTACCTGCGCGAGCGGATCGCCGGGCGCCTGCAGCTCGACGTCGAGAACTCGTCGCTCGACGACGTGCGGCGTGCCGCCGCCACGGCGATGGAGGAGTGGCGGGTACGGGCCGAGCGCGAGGCGCTCGACCGCCTCGCAGAGGGCGTGGGCCGCGGCGACCGCGGCGCCGCCGGGCTGTCCGCGGTGCTCCAGGCGCTCAACGAGGCGCGCGTGGAGATCCTCATGATCGGCGACGGGTTCCGCTCGCCGGGCGGCCGCGACCCGGAGACGGGCATGCTCCATCCCGGCGACCAAGGACCCGACGGGCGGTCGCTCGAGCACTGCGACAACATCGTCGAGCTCGCCGTCGAGAAGGCGATCGAGCAGTCCGCGAAGGTGATCAAGGTCCGCCATCACGACGACCTCGGCCCGCTCGGCGGGATCGGCGCGGTACTGCGCTACTGATCCCGCGTGGCGCGCGCGCTCATCATCGTCGACTTCCAGAACGACTTCTGCCCGGGCGGAGCGCTGGCCGTGCCCGAGGGCGACGAGATCGCCGGGCGGCTGAACGAGTTGGCCGGCTCCGGCGAGTACGACCTCGTCGTCGCCACGCGGGACTGGCACCCGCCCGACCACGGCTCGTTCGCCGAGCAGGGCGGGCCGTGGCCCGTGCACTGCGTCGCCGGGACGGACGGCGCGCAGCTGCACCACGCGCTCGACCCGACGCCGATCGACGCCGTCGTCGACAAGGGCCAGGACCCTGCCACGGAGGGGTACTCGGGGTTCCAGGACACGCCGCTCGCGGAGCTGCTGCGCGAGCGCCATGTCGACCACGTCACGGTCGCGGGCCTGGCCACGGATTATTGCGTCAAGAACACCGCCCTCGACGCGCTGCGCGAGGGCTTCGCGGTCACGGTCGACAGCGCCGCCTCGCGTGGCGTCGAGGTCCAGGAGGGCGACTCGAAGCGGGCGCTGGAGGCCGTCCGCGCGGCAGGTGCGAGCGTGGCCTGATGGCGGCCCCGGAGCGGCTGATGCGGGAGCTGCGCCCGCACGTGGCCGACGCCCGGGTGCTTGCCGCGATGGCCGAGGTGCCGCGCGAGCGCTTCGTCCCGCCCGAGCTGCGTGCGGACGCGTGGGAGAACATCCCGCTCCCGATCGGCGCCGGCCAGACGATCTCCCAGCCGCTCGTCGTGGCCCGCATGTGCGAGCTGCTCGAGCTGCGGGGCGACGAGACGGTGCTCGACGTCGGCACCGGCTCGGGCTATCACGCCGCCGTGCTTGCGCGCCTGGCTGCGCACGTGCACTCGATCGAGCTCCACGAGCAGCTCTCGCGCGCGGCGGCGGCGAACCTCCGGGCCGCGGGCGTCGACAACGTGACGCTCGCGGTCGGCGACGGCCGCCGCGGCCTGCCCGCCTACGCGCCGTTCGCGGGCATCAACGTCGCCGCGGCGGCGGGCGGCGCGATCCCACCGGCGCTGACCGACCAGCTCGCCGACCGCGGACGGCTGGTGGCGCCCATCGAGAACGGCGAGCAGCGGCTCGTCGTCGCGCAGCGCACGCCGGACGGCGTCACGCTGCGGCGGCTCGAGCGGGTGCGCTTCGTCCCGCTCGTCAGCCGACCGGGCTGAGGCGCGGGTTGGGCCGGTACTCGCGGCCGACCTTGCCTCCCGGGCGCCCCTCGTAGAGCACGACGTCGGCCGTGAAGTCGTTCGCGCCGCGGATCAGCGACGAGCCCACGCCGTACGCGTCGACCGGCACGCCGGCGGCCTCGAACTCCCGGATGCGCTCGGCCGTGAAGCCGCCCGAGGCCACGATCCTGACCCGCTCGAAGCCGCCGCGGTCGAGCTCGGCGCGCACGAGCCGGACGAGCTCGGCGTCGACGCCGGTCGGCGCCGCGTCGCCGTGCAGGCGCTGCAGGGCCAGGTCCGCCAGGCGGTCGGAGGTGTCGAGCCGGATCCCCCACAGGTCGTCGCCCAGCGCCTCCGCGACCTCGAGCGCCGTGGTGACCGAGTCGTTGGCGAAGTCGACGAGCACGGTCACGTTCATGTCGTGCCCGAAGCGCTCCGCGAACTTGCGTGCGGCGAGCACGGTGTCGCCCCCGTAGGCGGCGATCAGCCCGTGCGGGACGGTGCCGACGCCCCGGCCGCCCCACCACGACGCCTGCGCGTCCGTCGACACGCCGATGGCTCCCGCGACGTGGGCCGCCCAGCCGTCGCCGGTCTGCACGAGCCAGTGGTCATGTCGGGCGGGGAAGTAGAGGATCGGCTTGCCGCGTGCCGCCTCGACCACCTCGTGCACGTTGCGCATGATCAGCGAGCGGCGCGCCAGGCAGCCGAGGTAGACCGTCTCGAGATGGGCGAACTCCGCGTAGTCGCCCTCGATCGTCATCACGGTCTCCCACGGCTCGATCGGGTCGCCCTCGTAGAGCGCGTGCACCTCGAGCTCCTTGAACGCGTTCACCCAGCGCCCGTCGTCGCCGCGGTGCCCGGCGCACTGCTTGAGCACGGCGACCGCCTCGTCGATGCCGCCGAGGAGCGACTCCTTGCGCTGGAACACCTGCATCACCACGCGTGGGTGATGGCCGTCCTCCTCGAGCAGCGTCTTCGCGTGGTTGAAGTACGCGTCCGAGTAGTAGCCGTCGCGGATCTTCTCCACGGGCAGGCGGAAGACGGAAGGAGAGAGCCGCCGGCGCTCGGTGGTCGACATGGGTCGGCAGTATCGCGCCAAGTTGGTGACCGCCGGCGCGCCCAACTCCGGATGGGGAGTGAGGAGACCCCTACACCGGAGGAATGCCTTGACCCGCTCTTCGCTTGTCCGACGCGCTGCCGTACCGGCTGGCGTGCTCGCGCTCGTGCTCGCATCCGCGCCCGCCGCGTCCGCCGCGAAGGTGGACCTCGCCGGTGGTGCGACGGTGGTGCGCGTCGACCGCGCCACGCTCGGCGCCGTGACCGGCGCCGGCGTCGCCATCGCTCCCACGGGCGCTGCGGACGCCACCGGCCGGCGCGTGCGGTTCCCGATCACCGGCGGCATGCTCGACCTCGGCACGGGTGCCGGCCGCGTGGACCATCGCGGCGGGCTGCGCTTCTCGCGCAACGGCCGCAGCCTCAAGCTGACGCGCTTCCGCATTCGCGGCAACTACCTGTCCGCGCTCGCCGGCGGCGACCGCGTGAACATCCTGCGGATCCGCAAGGGCGACGCGGTCATCCGCCGCACGGCGACGACGACCCGCATCTCGCAGCTCGAGCTCGAGCTGACGCGTACGGCGGCGCGGGCGCTGAACGCCACGCTCCGCACGAGCCTGTTCGCGCGCGGCATCCGGCTCGGCCGGGCGACGGTGCACGCCGACGCCTCCGAGCTGTCCCTCCAGGGCGGCGCGACGTCGCTCGCGCTCGACTCCGGCGCGGCCTCCGCGCTGGCGTCGCAGGGCATCACGCCCGGGCTGATCGCGCCCGCGACGGCCAACACCGACGGCTCGCTGGCCTTTCCGATCACGCGCGGGCGCGTCGACGCGGAGACGCTCGCCGGCCTGGTCCGGCACTCGGGCGGCCTGTCGCTCACGAAGGGCTCGACGCGCGTGGAGCTGACGCGCTTCGACATCGTGATCGACGGTTCGCCGCAGCTCACCGCGCTCGTGGGGGGGTCGCGGGTGCCGATCCTGAACCTCGACGTCTCGGGCCTCACGCGCGACGTCGACGGGCTCGACGTCACGCTCGGCAACGTGCGGGCGACGCTGACGGCCGAGGCGGCGGGCGCGCTCAACCAGGCGTTCGCGACCACGGCGTTCTCGGAGGGGCTGCTGATCGGCGTCGCCACGGTGCGCGCGGAGCTGTAGCCGGGTCCGGCCGCGGGGGGCTTCGGTAGCCTCCCGCGGCCGTTGAGCCTCCTGCAGTCCATCGTCCTCGGCATCGTCCAAGGCCTCACGGAGTTCCTGCCGATCTCCTCGAGCGCCCACCAGCGGATCGTCCCCGCGCTGATGGGCTGGGAGGATCCGGGAGCGGCGTTCACGGCCGTCACCCAGCTCGGCACCGAGGCGGCCGTCCTGATCTTCTTCCGGCACGAGATCTGGGCGATCGCCACGACGTGGCTGCGCTCGCTGCGCGACCCCCGACTCCGGGCGACGACCGAGGCGCGGATGGGCTGGTACCTGATCGTGGCCACGATCCCGATCGGCGTCTTCGGCCTCGCGTTCGAGGACCAGATCGAGACCGGCGCGCGCGACCTGTGGCTGATCGGCACGACGCTGATCGTGTTCGGGCTCGTGCTCGGCTACGCCGACCGGCGCGGACGCCACGAGCGCACGATCGAGCAGCTCTCGACGCGTGACGGCGTGCTGATCGGGCTCGCCCAGTCGCTGGCCCTGATCCCGGGCGTGTCGCGCTCCGGGGCGACCATGAGCGCCGGCCTGCTGTTGGGGCTAGAGCGCCCGGCGGCGGCCAAGTTCGGCTTCCTGCTCGCAATCCCCGCCGTGGTCGCGAGCGGCGTGTTCCAGCTCGAGGGCATCATCTCGGGCGAGGAGGGCGGCGACGAGCCGCTCGGCTACGTGATCGTGGCCACGCTCGTGGCCTTCGCGGTCGGCTACGCCGCCATCGCCTGGTTCCTGCGTTACCTCGCGCACCACTCCGTACGCGTGTTCGTCATCTACCGCGTCGGGCTCGGAACGCTCGTGCTCGGGTTGATGGCGGCCGGCGCCATCAGCTGAGTCTGGCCTGTCCCGACGCGACCAGTCCGCATTCATAGGCGAAGACCACCGCCTGCACGCGGTCCCGGAGCCCGAGCTTGGAGAGCACGTGCGAGACATGCGTCTTGATCGTGCCCTCGCCCACGAAGAGGTGGGCGCCCAGCTCCGCGCTGCTCGTTCCCGTCGCGAGCAGCCGAAGTACCTCCAGCTCGCGTTCCATGAGCTCCTCCAGGCGCGTCGGTCCTCCGCGGACCGCGCGCTCCGTACTCGCGGATGACCGCCGGGTGATCGCCTGCGCCAGCCGCGCGCCGAGCCGCTATCGCTTCCGCGCATTGCGACACTCCGCAGTCGAGTCGCGGGCTGCTCCTGACAGGCGAATGCGACAGCGGAGGCCTGAGGCGAATCCGGCGCGGCTGGGGTCCGCGCGCCCATGCTGTGCCTATGCACGACACCGGGACAGACGGGTAGCTGTCCGCTTTCGACACCAAGGCGCGAGCCGGCCACGCCCTGGGAACTCCGCAGCGCCGGACAGGCTGCCGGCGATCTGCGTTCGATCAGGCGTCCGGCGGGTCCTGAAAGGCGCGTACCTCGATGCGGCCACCCAGTGCCTTCGACGCCTGCGTCGCCCACCGCACCGCGGCATCTTGGTCTGCGGCCTCGATCACCCAGAAGCCGCCGACGTACTCCGGCGCCTCAACGAACGGTCCGTCGACCACCACGGGCTCGCCGTTGGTGGCGTCGACGGTCTTGGCCGACGACGGCGGGTGCAGCCCCCCGGCGAAGCGAAACGCCCCGGACTCGTGTAGGTCGGTGTTGAACTCCTCCACGGCGGCCAGCGCGGCCTCCAGTTCGGCCGGGTCCATCGACGCCATGGTCGGCTCCTCGGCCGAGTCGTGGGGCACGGTCAAGAAGAACTGCATCACTCGTCGCTCCTTCTGGCGGGTGGTACGGGCCACGCTATCAGCGGCCCCCTGATCACTTGGGCTTTGTGGCCTCCACTTGCCTGATGCCCTACTTGACTGCCGCGCTGGCCGAACCTCATCGGTCACGCTGGACTACCGGCGACGACGCGGGGGATGTCCCCGACCGCCGAGGGCAAGCTCTCGCAACCGACGACCAGCTGAAGTCCCACTCGGCCGGAGCCGTTGCATCCGGTGCATAGGCACCTCGTGCGCGCGCGATCGGAGGAAGCTCGCGCAGCGTCGTTGTCGCGATGAGGCAGACGCAACACTCGCCGCGGATGGGCCTTGACCGCCGCTCTGTGCTGGAAGCGATAGCGCGGCGGTCGGCACGCGCGTGGACTGACGCCGATAGTCGGGCTCGTTCCACGAGCCCGAGGAGGGTCATGTCCGAGCTTCTGCTTGACCGTGCCGGTCGACGTCGGTCTCCGGCGACGATGTCGGGATTCCACGCAGGCCAGGCTCCAGGCAACAAGGGTCTGCGCTACCCGGCCGATCCGCCGAAGATCGAAGAGATCATCGCTGTCATGCGCACCGCCGGCGACGGAACCGCAGGGCCGACGCCTTCGCGGACTGATCGTGGTGATGTGGCGAGCCGGGCTGCGCATCCAGGAAGCGCTCGCTCTCGGCGAGAGCGATCTCGATCTGCGCCGCGGCTCCCTGCTAGTTCGGCGCGGCAAGGCGGGCGCCGTCGCGGCATGGACGCCTGGGCTGGGAACAGCTTCAGCCCTGGCACGACATGCGACGCGACCTCCCGATCGGGCCGCTGCTCTGCGTCATCAACGGCGCGACGCGCGACCGCCACCGGTCATCGGCCGCGGCCCGCGCCCAACTGCGGCGCACGGCCGCCGCGGCAGGAGTGCGGCGCCGGTTCGCGCCACACCAGCTCCGGCACGCCCACGCCGTCGAGATGGCTCGCGAAGGCGTACCGCTGATCGTCATCCAGCGCCAACTCGGACACAGCAACCTCGGCATCACCTCCGTCTACCTCCAAGGCATCGACAGCGGCGAAAGCATCGAAACCGTGCATGCCCGACGCGCGCCGATGATCCCCGTCAGCGCCTCGCTGCGGCTCTGATCGCCGGCGCCGCGCGGGCGCTGTTCGTCGCGCGAAGCGGCACTCGGCGATCCCGGCCAGTGCGCGGACCTCGCCTCCAGCCGAAGGGGCATGCGCGTAGGGCTCCGCTCGGGGACTTCCGTCACCGGTGGCACGAGTTCGCCATTTCATTGACGCTGTGGCAATGTGTCCCTCGTGAGGCTCGACCTTGGCAGCCCGGTCCGTTGCACGGACGACGCATTCGGCGAGCTGGCGGACGTGGTGATCGACCCGACGAGCCGGTGCGTCACCCATCTCGTCGTGCAGCCCCGCCGACCGAGCGAGCCGGCGCGTCTCGTCCCCATCGAGAGGGCAAGCGGCGGCGAAGCGGCAGACGAAACGATCGTGCTTGACGGCAGCATCGAGGAGATCAGCCAGCTGGAAGAGGTGCGCGAGACCGCCTACCTGCGACTGGGCGAATTTCCCGTCGAGGACCCAGACTGGCAGGTGGGCGTCGAGGAGATACTCGCGCAGCCGTATTACCAGAGCTTTGACGCCGCCGGTGCAGCGCCGATCGCGTACGACGACCACGTGATGTGGACATACGACCGCATCCCGAAGGGTGAAGTCGAGATCCGCCGCGCGAGCCCGGTCACGTCGTCGGACGGGCATCACGTCGGACACGTGGATGGCTTTATGGTCGACGGCCGCGAACACATCGGACACCTCGTGCTCGAGCACGGGCACCTGTGGGGCAAGCGCGAGGTCGTGATCCCGATCGGCGCGGTCGCGCGCGTGGAGACAGACGCGGTCGTCCTGACGCTCTCCAAAGACGAGGTCGGAGCGCTCGAGTCGCATCGCGTCCATCGCTGGCGAAACTAGGGCAGGCGTAACGACGATCGTGTGCACGGCGACGGCGACTCGCGCCGTGACGGCTGGTGCTTGTCGCGCGCAGAGCAGAAGCGCGGAGCCGGAGCCCGCGGCTGCCGGATGGTGCTCTGGCCGACTCGCCGATGCTCAGCGCTTGATGCGGTCCGTTTCGTGGGCCCACGTGGCTAGCTCGACGCGATTTCGGGCGCCGGGTCAGTATGGCGGCCAGGGGTGCCAGGGTGCGGGCCATTTGGGGCTGCGGTCGAACGGGATGGGTTTGCGGCGGCAGCCGCCGGAGGGGTACGGGCGGCTGAAGAGGAGGCCGTTGGGAAATAGCTTGTAGGCGGTCGTGTACCGGCATGCCCGGCCGTCCTCTTTGTAGTAGCGGGCCTCGCAGTCGATCCGCCGGTGGTTGATCCGCTGGCACCGGGGCTCGTCGAGTGTGGGGACCGCGAGCCGCTCGGGGAGGGTGCGGCTCGTGAACAGGCGAACCTGGTGGCGATGCCCGACGCCGCGCTTGGTGCGCAACGTCACGCGTACGTCGTGGTAGGCGGGGGCGAAGCGGCCGGTGACCGCGATGACCTGCCGGCCGGCTCCGACGTGGCGGGCGGCGCTCGCAACGACTTTGCCGCGGCGCCGGACCTCGAGCCACAGTTTGCCGCGGCGTGTCGCGTCGACGGCGACCTTTACGCGCCGCTGCGAGGTGCGGGCGTCGCGGAGTCCCACGAGCGCGCGCCGGGTCTGCGGCGGAGCCAGGTAGTAAGCCCGTAGCCGGAGACCAGCCACGATGATGGCGATGCCGCCCTCCTCCGTCACGAACAGCGCCTCGATCGAGTCGCCGGAGCGCCCGTGGTAGTCGGCCGGGCGGTTGGCGCGCGCCTCGGGGACCTGGAAGATCGTGTCGATGGTGCCGTCGGCTGATACCTGGCGGATGCGCTGCGGCTCGGCGACGAGGAGGGTGCCGTCGGGCAGCCGGCCCACGTGCTGCGGCCACCTCAGTCCCGCGGCGGTCGCCGGGCCGCCGTCGCCAGAGCTGTAGTCCGTGGCGCCGCTGGTGGGATCCTTGACGCCGCTGCCGGCCACTGTGGAGATCACGCCGTCCGGGCCGACGCGGCGAACGCGGCCGTTGTAGGCGTCGGCGATCAGAAAGCCGCCGTCCTCCGTCGCGAGCACGTCGCCCACGGAGAAGAGGTGAGCGGCCGTCGCCGGGCCGCCGTCGCCGCCGAACGTGAACTCGCCGGTGCCGGCGACCGTGGTGATCGTGCTATCCAGGGCGATCTGCCGGACCCGGGGCCCGTCGCCGAAGAGAATGCTCCCGTTCGCGCGGCGGCTGAGCCCGCTGACGCAGCAAAGTTCGGCGGCCATCGCCGGGCCGCCGTCGCCGGAGAAGCCGGAGCCGCCGATCCCGGCTACGCGCGTGATCGACCCGTCGCGGCGTCGGACATGGAGCGTGTCGTAGCCCGAGAACAAGATCGACCCGTCAGGCAGGGGCAGGATCTCGTCATCGATGCCGAACCGCGTTTCGCGACTGCCCGGCACGAGCTGGCCGAACGGCGGCACGAAGGAGTGCGAGCCATCGACGGCGACGCGCACCAGGCGTGTGCGATCCGTCTGCGAGACCGTGCCGTCCTCCGACGTTCGCGTCACCGGCCACCAGAGGAGCACGAGCAGCGCACCGTCAGCGGCCTCGGCTACAGAGGCCGGCACCGGGGACAAGTTGACCGGATCCAGGTTCTCGACAAGCAGGAACCGCCGCTCGGCCGGCCATTGCGCCGCGAAAGCGTGACCAACCACGCTGGCGCCGGCGATCAGCAGCACGACGAGGACCAGCGGCAGACGGCGAACGCCCACCATGGCACGCTCACACTATGCCGACGGTGCAGCCGAACGCAACCACCGGCGACGGCGCTGGGCTTCATTCATCACGCGGGGCTGGGCAAATGTCGGTCGGGAGCCGCCCTCCCTCCCTCTGGGCACTACTCCCTCGCGCTTCCCGCGGAGCCTCGGGGCGGGGCGGAGGTAGCGACGAAGGTATCCCAGGAGCTCGCTCCCGGCACGACCGACCGATTCACGGTCCCGGAGACGCTCGACATCCTCCGTGTCGGCCGGAATCTGGTCGACCGGGATCCACGTCTCCCACTGCGCTCCCGGATTGATCTGGGCCGGGAGCGGTTTCGCCATGGCGTGAGCGGGTGGTTCGCTCGAACGTCGAAGCGCCGCCGGCGCAAGCGGTCGAGCAAGTCGACGACCCAGTTCAGCAGCATCTGCACCGACCACCGTCGGGGCCACTATCGGGCCGCCGGACTCCCGGACTCGACGCGAACCGGCTCGAACGTGGGGCTCCGCAGGAATATGGGGGAGCGGGAGCGACGGGACTCGAACCCGCGACCTCCGGCGTGACAGGCCGGCGCTCTAACCAACTGAGCTACGCCCCCCGTGGACGTTGGCGCGGCTCAGTATGGCACGGCCTGCGCGAGCTGAACCGGGCCCCACCGTCCCGGCCGTCCGGACCTCCTCGCGAGGCCGCAACTCGGCGTCCCGCGCGGGGTTTCCGAGGCGTCAACCATCAGCCAGGAGGTGGGGCCCTGTGTCCCATTGTCGCAAGCGCCTGTGGACGGCGCCCCTGATCGCGGGAGCGATCGCCCTCGTCGCGGCCGGCAGCGCCTACGCGCTCGTCATCACGGGCACGGACGGGCCGGACCGGATCATCGGCTCCCACAAGGAGGACACCATCAACGCGCTCGGCGGCCCCGATCGCATCTTCGCGCTGGCGGGCGACGACAAAGTGGACGCCGGCGCCGGCGACGATCGGGTCAAGGCGGGCGCCGGAGACGACCAGGTCGCTGCCGGCGACGGCAACGACCACGTGCACGGCGGGCACGGCGGGGACACGATCGACGCCGGCAACGGCTTCGACCGCGTCCGCGCGGGGCTCGGTGACGACGACGTCAAGGGCGGCGAAGGCTTCGACGTCCTGCGCGGCGGCCTCGGGCGCGACAGCGTCTCGGGCGGACCCGGGAACGATCGCGTGTTCGCCTCGGCTCGCCGTGACTACGCCGGCGACAGCGTGAGCGGCGACGAGGGCGACGACCGCCTCTTCACCCGCGACGGCGTCGCGGACAACGTCAGCTGCGGCCCCGGCTTCGACCGCGCGCGGGTCGATCAGCACGACGTGGTGGCGGCCGACTGCGAACGCGTCCGCTTGAGGTGGCGCGCTCGCGGGTAGTTCGACCGCATGTACATCGGACTCGGGGCACTAATCATCATCATCCTGCTGCTGGTCATCTTCGTGCTCTGACCAGCATCGGAACGCCGTGCGGAGCCTCACCGACCCGGTGGGGCTATCCGCACCGGCGGACGCCGGTCCTCTCCCATCGCACGACGCCTCCGCGAACTTCACGCTTGGGGACACCCGCTCCCCTGCTCCACCGGAGGCTTCCCCAGTGCAATCCAAGAACCTCGCCGCGCGCGCGGGCCGCTGGAGCGCCCGTCACCGCAAGACGGCGATCTTCGGCTGGCTGGCGTTCGTCATCGTCGCCTTCATGATCGGCGGCGCCGTCGGCCAGCAGTCGATCCCAGAGGAGGACTACGGCAACGGCCAGTCCAAGGCCGCCGACCACGCGATCGCCGACGCCGACTTCCGCGACGCTGCAGAGGAGCAGGTCCTGGTTCAGGGCAAGGGCTCCGTGAAGATCGGCGACCCAGCCTTCGAGGCGGCGGTCACCGACGTCGTCTCGCGCCTCGAGACCACCCCGCACGTCGACAAGATCGAGTCTCCGCTCGCCGCCGGCAACGAGGGCCAGCTCTCCGACGACGGCCGCTCGGGCCTGATCACCTTCGAGATCCCCGGTGACGAGGACGACGTCGCCGACTTCGCCAAGCCGGCGCTCGCCGCGACCGACGCGGCCCAGCGCGCCAACCCGGACGTGTTCGTCGGCCAGTTCGGCGACGCCAGCGCCGAGGAAGCGATCTCGCAGGCCTTCGAGGACGACTTCAAGAAGGCCGAGGTCCTCTCCCTCCCCATCACCCTCCTGATCCTCGTCGTCGCCTTCGGCGCCCTGGTCGCCGCCGGCGTGCCGCTGCTGCTCGGCATCACCGCCGTCGCGGCGACGCTCGGGCTGCTCGCGCCCATCAGCCAGATCGTGCCGATGGACGAGTCGGCCAGCTCGGTGATCCTGCTCGTCGGCCTCGCGGTCGGGGTCGACTACTCGATGTTCTACCTGCGGCGCAAGATGGAGGAACGCGACGCCGGGCGCTCCAGCGAAGACGCGCTCGAGTTCGCCGCCTCCACCTCCGGCCACGCCGTGCTCGTCTCGGGCCTGACGGTGATGATCGCCATGGCCGGCATGTTCTTCGCCGGCAGCATCGTCTTCCAGGGCTTCGCGATCGGCACGATCCTCGTCGTCGCGGTCGCCGTGCTCGGCTCCCTCACCGTGCTCCCGGCGGTGCTCTCCAAGCTCGGCGACAAGGTGGAGAAGGGCCGCGTGCCGGTCATCGGCCGCATGCGCCACCGCAACCACGGCGAGTCGCGCGTGTGGAACTGGGTGCTCGACCGCGTGCTCCGGCGTCCGGTGGTCGCGCTCGTCCTGGCCGGCGCCCTGCTCGTCGGCCTCAGCATCCCGGCGCTCGACATGAAGACCGTCAACGCCGGCGCCTCGGGCCTGCCCAAGGACCTCGAGGTGACGCAGGTCTACGACCGCATCCAGGCCGCCTTCCCCGGCGGGCCGCTCCCGGCCATCGTCGCGGTCGAGGCCGACGACGTGACGCGGCCCGAGGTCCAGGCCTCGATCGAGGCCATGACCGAGCAGGCGCTGGCCAGCGGCCAGATGTCCGAGCCCGTGACGACCACCGTGTCGCCCGACAAGACGGTGGCCGCCGTCTCGATCCCGCTCGATGGCAACGGCACCGACGAGGTCTCCGAGGCCGCGCTCGCCACCCTGCGCGAGAACGTGATCCCCTCCACCGTGGGCGCAGTCAGCGGCGTCGAGGCCAACGTGACCGGCATGACGGCCGGCTCGAAGGACTTCAACGACTCGATGCAGTCACACCTGCCGATCGTGTTCGCCTTCGTGCTCGGCCTCGCGTTCCTGCTCCTGCTCGTCACGTTCCGCTCGATCGTGGTCCCGATCAAGGCGATCGTCTTGAACCTGCTGTCCGTGGGCGCGAGCTACGGCATCCTCAAGCTCGTCTTCCAGGACGGCAACGGGGAGAGCATCCTCGGGTTCGAGTCGATCGGCGGGATCACGGCCTGGCTGCCGCTGTTCCTGTTCGTGATCCTCTTCGGCCTGTCGATGGACTACCACGTGTTCATCCTCAGCCGGATCCGCGAGGGCATCGAACGCGGGCTGTCGAACGACGAGGCGGTGTCCCAAGGCATCAAGCAGACCGCCGGCGTCGTCACCAGCGCGGCGATCGTCATGGTGGCGGTGTTCTCGATCTTCGGCTCGCTGAGCATGATCGAGTTCAAGCAGATGGGCGTCGGGCTCGCCGTGGCCATCCTGATCGACGCCACGATCGTCCGCGGCGTCCTGCTCCCGGCGGCGATGAAGCTGCTCGGCGACTGGAACTGGTACCTGCCCAAGCGGCTCCACTGGCTGCCGAAGATCGCGCACGAGCCGGTGGCGGAGCCCTCGCGGGCGTAATTGGGATTTCGCCCTCCGATCACCGCTTCCACCATCCACGAGATCTCCGCCGGCGCACCTGTCGGCGGAGATCGTCGTGCGACGTTACGCTCGCCGGCCGACGTGTCGGCGGAGATCTTCGTGCGACGTTACCTTCTCGCCCTATGGCGCGCATCGGCATCCTCACGGGCGGCGGAGACTGCCCCGGACTCAACGCGGTGATCCGCGGGATCGTCCGCAAGGGCATCAACAAGCAGGGCCACGAGTTCGTGGGCTTCCGCTACGGCTGGGCGGGAGTGCTCAAGAACGACGCGATGGAGCTCACGAACGAGACGACCCGGGGCATCCTGCACCGCGGCGGCACGATCCTCGGCTCCTCGCGGACGAACCCGTTCAAGGTCGACGGCGGCGTCGACCAGGTGCGCGAGTCGATGCGCGCCCGCGGGCTGAACGCGCTCATCCCGATCGGCGGGGAGGACACGCTGGGCGTGGCGCGCAAGCTCGTCGACGAGGGGATCCCGGTGGTCGGCGTCCCGAAGACGATCGACAACGACCTCGCCGGCACCGACTTCACGTTCGGCTTCCAGACCGCGGTGCAGATCGCGACCGACGCGATCGACCGCCTGCATACGACCGCCGAGTCGCACAACCGCGTGATCATCGTCGAGGTCATGGGTCGCCACGCGGGCTGGATCGCGGCCTACTCGGGGATCGCCGGCGGCGCAGACGTCATCCTCGTGCCCGAGCGCCCGTTCGACATCGATGACGTGTGCTCGCGCATCCAGCACCGCCACGAGGGCGGCTCGACGTTCTCGATCGTCGTCGTCGCGGAGGGCGCGACGCCGAAGGACGGCGAGATCGTCTCCGAGTTCTCGGGCACGACCGACGCGTTCGGCCACGTGCGCCTGGGCGGGATCGCGGTCGAGCTCGAGAAGGGGATCGAGGCCCGCACCGGCTTCGAGTCGCGCATGACGATCCTCGGTCACGTGCAGCGCGGCGGCACGCCGCTCGCCTACGACCGCGTGCTCGGCACGCGCTTCGGCGTCGCCGCCATCGATGCGGTCACCGAGGGCGACTTCGGCAAGATGGTCGCGCTGCGGGGCACGGAGATCGTGCGCGTGCCGCTCGACGAGGCGCTGGCGGAGCCCAAGCTGCTCGACACGGCGCTCTACGAGACTGCCGAGGTCTTCTTCGGGTAGCGTCGGGACATGTTCCGACAGGGCCCGATCCCCGCGTTCGTCCACGGCCTGCTCGAGTACGTCGCGGGAGCGCTGCTGATCGCCGCGCCGTTCCTGTTCACGTTCGACTCCGACACGGCCACGGCGGTGTCGCTCGTCGCGGGAGTGGCCGTGCTCATCATCGCCGCCTCGACGGCGATGTCCACGGGCCTGATCAAGTCGATCCCCGTGCCCGCGCACGTCATCCTCGACTACGCGCTGGCCATCGTCCTCATCGCCTCGCCGTTCCTGTTCGGCTTCGACGACGACGGCACCGCGACCGCCTTCTTCATCGTCCTCGGCGTCCTGCACCTGCTGCTCACGATCGCCACCCGGTTCATGGGCGACGAGCAGCCGAGGCGTAAGCGGGGATCAGCCGCGGATGCCCACTAGGCGCCCCGGCCCAGGAGGCGGTGCGCCGCCGACCGCATTCCCGCGAGCCGCGGCGCGGCGAGGCGCACCGCCGGCCTGAGCAGCGTGTTCGGCGAGTTGTCGACCGCCGACGGCAGGACCATCGCGACGCCGCCGAAGCCGAGCTTGTACTCCGAGACCCCTTGACGCTCGGGCTCGGGAACGTCCTCACCCCTGGCGAGCGCGCGGGCGACGGACGGTGAGATGCCGTCGAAGTCAAACGTCTGAAAGCCGCGTTCGCGGCCCCAGCGCATCGCGGCCCAGTCCAACGCGGCGTTCGGGCGCACGCCGGTCCGCGCCTGCCCCGACCAGCCGCCGGCCTTGGCCGTCACGCAGTCGTTGAAGGCCACGTACAGATGCGCCGCGAGCAGCTCGCCCTCCATCTCGCCGAGCAGGAGCAATGCCCGGTCACGCTCGGCGAAGACGCGCCACATCGTTGCGTAGTACCGGATGGGATAGTGCTCGAACGCCTGGCGGCTGGCCGTGGAGGCGATCATGCCGTGGAGCGCCGGCAGGTCGTCGGCGCCGCCGACGCGGATCTCCAGCCCTCGCTCGACCGACTGGCGCGCGCCGCGCCGGGTGGACCGGCGCATCCCGGCGAGGATCTCCTCCTCGGACCGGTCGAGCCGGACCCGGACCGTCGCGCTCGGTGCCGCCTCGACGGCGCTGGCCGACCAGCCGCGCCCCTCCAGCGCGTCGACCAGGTCCGCGCGGTCGACGGGAGGCTGGAGTTTGACGTACCGGATCCGTCGCTCGCGGCCGAGCGCCATCACGGCCCCGAGGACCGTGTCGAGCAGCTGCGGGTCGGCATTGGCCAGGATGGGACCGCGCGGGGCGAACGCGACCGCTCCGAGCCGGCTGACACTCCGCGTCAGGAGCTGCACGCCGCCGACGATGTGGTCGTGCTCGCGGACGACGACGCGCACGGCGTCCCAGCCCAGCGAGCCCTTCACCTCCGCCCACATCGATGTCTGCGCGTGATGGCCGCCCGGTGTGCCATCCACGAAGGCATCCCATTCGGGATCCCGGTCGGCGCCGTCGGTCGTCACGAGGTGGTACTCCACGTCGGCTATCAGCCGATCAGTATCCACATCGGGCCAGGTCAGGGTCTGCGCGGTCATCACATGCCGGTCGTTCGGGTGGTCCAGCGTCGCCCATCCCTCTCCCAGCCGCAATCCGCCGATCGGGCCAACCAGCGTTCATGCCATGAACACCGTTCGCCCGCAAGTCCGGGCGCGTCTCTGACGTTGGTCACGCGACGATGATCGGGCGACTGTCCCTAGCCACCGAGCCGGGCCCCGCCGGCGTTCGTGTGCGGGTCCTGATCGCCGATTCGAACGACATCTTCCGCTCCGGGCTCAAGGCGCTGCTGCGCCACGACGGGATCGACGTCGTCGGGGACTGCCGCTCCGGCAGCGAAGCCGTCGCGCTCGACGCACGGCTGCGACCCGACGTGATCCTGCTCGAAGAGGCGGCTCGCGGCACGCCCGCTCACGCGGCGACGCGGCGGCTGGTCGCGGCCCATCCCGGGGTCCCGGTGGTCATCCTCGCGAACCACGCGGACGAGGAGCTCGTGCTCGCCGGCATTTGCGCCGGCGCCCAGGGGTTCCTGCTCAAGGACGCCGATCCCGGTGAGTTCGCGGCCGCGATGCGATCGGCGGCGGCAGGCGGCAGCCCACTGTCGCCTGCGGCGGCAGCGCACGTGCTCCGACGCCTGCGCCGTCAGGAGTCACGCTTCGGCGTGGACCGCGGCGTCGCGCTCACGGCGCGGGAGGCGAGCATCCTCCAGCACCTCGTCGCCGGTCTCAGCAACCGGGAGATCGCCGACGAGCTCATCGTCAGCCCGATGACGGTCAAGCATCACGTCGCTTCCATCCTCAAGAAGCTCGGAGCGACGAACCGCGTGCAGGCGGCGGTTCATGCAGTGCGCCAGGGCCTCATCTGAGGCAGCGTCACCGATCTGCTTCATCGGCATCGGACGCGAGCAGCCGCACAGCCGCGGCGCGGGTCGGCACCTCGAGCTTGTGGAGGATGGCCGAGATGTGTCGGCGAGCCGTGACCGGGGAGATCGCCAGCCGCTTCGCGATCTCCGTCGTGGAGCTGCCCTCGCGCAGTAGCTGGAGCACCTCCCATTCGCGATCCGTCAAGCGGACGCCTCGCTGCCGGAGCAGCGGCACTCGGCGACGGTGCTCGCGCGCGCGGAACTCGTCGATCAGCCGCGCGACGAGGACGGGCGACATCGCCGCCTCCCCGTCCGCGGCCGCCCGCAGCGCGGCCGGCAGCCGCTCGGGTGGCGTGTCCTTGAGCAGATAGCCCGCCGCGCCCGCGCGCAGGGCGGCGAAAAGGTCTTCGTCGTCCCGCGACACCGTGAGCATCACGATCACCACATTCGACAGCCGCGCGGCGATCTCCGCCGCCGCCTCGATGCCACCGCCCGGCATCCGGACGTCGAGCACGCAGATGTCCGGCGAGTCGCGCAGCGCGGCCGCCACCGCGCTACGCGCATCGTGGGCCTCCGCCACCACCGCGAACTCGGACCCCTCGAGTGCGAGGCGGACGCCTGCCCGGGTGGGCGCATGATCGTCGCCGAGCAGCACGCGCCGCGTGGTCACGGGAGACTCACCTCGATCCGCGTGCCGCCGCCGGGCGTGGAGGCGATGCGCAGCCGCCCGCCGAGCGACTCGACCCGCTCGCGCATCCCGACGAGGCCGAACCCGGCGTCGATCTTGGGTGGCTGCCGCAGCACCGTGGCGACGTCGAAGCCGCTGCCGTCGTCCACGATCGCGAGCCGTAGGCCGTCCTCTCCGCGGACCGTGACGCTCACCACCCGCGCACCGCCATGGCGCTCGGCGTTGACGATCGCCTCGCGCACGACGCGCATCACGGCGACTCGCGTGGCCGCGGGCACCACGACGCCGGTCCGGAGGTCCAGGCGCAGGTCGACGCCGACGCGCCCGGCGACCTCCTGGGCCGCTTGGGCCACCATCTCGTCGAGCGGCTGGTCGGCCACGCCGCTCAGCGCGCTGACCGCCGCGCGCGCCTCGTCCAGCGCCCTCGCCGCGGCGGCCGCCACCGCTCGCGCTGCGGCAGCCTCGGGGCCGTCCTGCAACGCGACGCGGTGTGCTTGAGTCGCGATGAACGACAGCTCTTGCGCGAGGCCGTCATGGAGATCGCGCGCCACGCGGCGGCGCTCGTCGAGCACGGCGAGCCGTTCGCGATCCCGCTGCCACGACGCAATCTCGCGCGCCGCACCGCACAGGACGAGCAGGTAGAAGCCCAGGCGCAGCAGGTCGCCGGTGTACACCCACGCCGAGAGGAGCGACGGGAACAGGAAGTAGTTGAGGCGCGCGAAGGCGCCCACTGCGCATGCGACCGCGAACCAGGCGGTGAGCTCGTCGTCGTCACGCCGGCTCCGGCGTAGGAAGGCGATCGACGCCGTGGCGAACAGCAGCACGGACACGAGCTGGAGGCCGGCCACGGGCGCAGGGCCGACCACGCGAGGGCGCTCCGAGCTCTCGGGCGACAGTTCCGGGTCGATCGCCACCGGGAGGCCGACGACCGCGTCGACGAACCCGATGACGGCGACGATCGCGGCGGCGGCGGCGATCGCGATCAGCGAGGCCCGCCGTGGATCTCGCACCTGTCGATCGCCGACCAGAGGGGCCGCGGCGAGCGCGCAGGTCGCCACGAGCTGTGCGGCGAGCGGCCCCCAGCTCGGAGCGAGCTGACCCGGCACCGCGATCTCGGGCACCACGGCGAGCATGATGTTCCGCAGCCCGAACAGGGTCATGGCGAACACGAGCAGGGCGTCGGTCAGGCTTCGCGTGCGTCGCAGCCGCAGCGCGAGAAGGAAGGCCGCCAGCAACGCGATCAGGCCTGCGGCGGTCTCGAGGGCCACGTGGGCGCCGATGCTCCGGTACGCGAAGCGCACGAACGGCAGCACCGTCACGCCGAGCGTGATCACCGCCGACGCCAGTGCGGCCGCGAGGGTGACCTTGGTCGCGCGATCGAGCACGCCCGCAACCCCTACGGCCGCGCCGAGACGCGCGCCTCGTCGGCGGGGGCCGGGAGGCGCTCCGCGATGGCATCGAAGTCCAGCATGGCGAATGGGCGGTCGCGGGCTCGAACCGCGGACCTCCTGCGTGTAAAGCAGGCGCTCTGACCAGCTGAGCTAACCGCCCGGGTCGCCGTGATGCTAACCCTGGACGAGCGGCAGGATGAGCTTGCTGCCCCGCGGCGTGAGCGAGAGCCGGGTGCCGGGGCGGGGACGGAACGTGTAGTCGTGGTCGGTGGAGACGACGACGAGGCCGAGGCGGTGGCCCGCCTTGAACAGGTAGTCGTCGGGCTGGAGGTCCCAGCGCAGGCGGTACGTCTTCCCGCGCCGCACGCGCTGGCTGCGTGAGGCGCCGGTGCGGTTCTGCGGGTCGAGCCAGCCGCGCGTGACCATGACCGGCGCGCCGGAGCTGTAGTCGACCAGCACGGCGGTCAGGTTCGCCGCCGTCCGGTTCTCGACCGCCAGCTTCAGGCTCACCCGTGGCGTGCCGCTGAGGCGGACGTCGCTCGCGAGCGGCCGGGTCAGGTACGCGAGCCGGTTCGGGTGGTCGGCGTCCGGGTTCTGGATCAGCACGCCGTCGGTGTCGAGCTCGCGGCCCCGGTCGACGAACGTCTGCTCCTTGCGCGAGCCGCGCGGCCCGCGGGTGGAGAGGCCGCCCGATGCGGAGAGCCACATGCGCGTCATCCGCGTGCCTGCCGCAGGCCACTGCGCCTCGGCGATGTGCTCCCCGTCCTCGCGCTGGAGCCTCACGCGCGGCTCGGCCATGATCCCGTTGGCGACGCCGAACAGCCAGTGGTCGAACCAGCGGTTCTCCGTGCGCTTGTAGTCGGTCGTGGTCTGCGACGGGCCGCCGTGGCCGCCGTTGTGCAGCCACAGCTTGCGCGGCACGTCGAGGCGCTCCCACCAGGCGGCGAACGCCTTCGTCTTCACGTTCCAGTCGTTGAGGCCGTGCACGACGAACACGCTCGCCTTGATGCGGCGCGCGCGCCGGAGGTAGTCCCGCTTGGCCCAGAAGTCGCTGTAGTCCCCGGTCACGCGGTCCTGGCGAGCGATCAGCTTGCGCCGCTGGGCTGCGCAGGTGGTCCGCATGCGCGCGGCCATGAAGCCGGCGAGCACGTCGGTGTCCTCGCCCAGGTACTCGTTCTCACCCATCCCTCGGGTCTCGGAGTGGGGCGCGACGACGAGGCCGTTGGCGCGGTAGTAGTCGTACCAGGAGGAGATCGCGGAGACCGGGATGATCGTGCGCAGGCCCTCGACGCCGGTGGTGGCGACCTGGTTCGGCAGCGTGCCGTTGTAGGAGACGCCGGTCATGCCGACCGTGCCGGTCGTCCAGTCGGCTCGCATGACGTTGCCGTCGGCGTCGTAGCCGCGGACGCGGCCGTTGAGCCAGTCGATCACGGCCTTGGCCCCGAGCGTCTCCCACGGCCCGCCGATGTCCGGGCAGCCGTCCGAGCCGAACGTGCCGATGCTCTCCCCGAGCACGACGGCGTAGCCGCGCGGCACGTAGTGGTTGTCGAGGGTCGAGCCGGGTAGGTCGCCGCGGGAGCTCGCCGAGGCGGCCAGCGCGCGGCGGAACTCCGATCCGCGCTCCTGGGGCAACTGGTCGACGTCGACGGGATGGTTGACGGCGTTCCCGAAGTCGCCGCGGTAGGGGCTGTGCTCGAAGATCACCGGGACCTTGATGCCCTGGGTGTGCGTCTCGGCCGGGCGGCTGACGCGGATGCGGATGCGGTCGTTGCGACCGTCGGCGTCGGTGTCGAGCCTCGTCTGCACGTAGACGGTCTCCTCGATCGCCGCCGCGAACTCGAACCGCGGCTGCGTGACGCCGTCCTGCACACTGAGCCACGGCGGCTGCTGCTGCGCGAGGGCCGCCGGCGCGGTGACGGCCAATGCGGCGAGCGCCGCGGCGGCAGCGAGCAGATGACGTGGCGACAGCATCGAACCCCCGTGGTTGACGCGCACAACGTAGCTCGCGAATGCGATCATGACCGCGGCAATGGAGCGGTCGGCCGACTGATGGATCTCGGGATCCGCGACCGCGTCGCGCTGGTCACGGGCGCCTCGAAGGGGATCGGCCGCGGCATCGCGGAGGCGCTGGCGGCCGAGGGGGCGAGGGTCGCGATCGCGTCCCGCTCCGAGGAGCGGATCGCCTCGGTGGCGGGGGAGATCGGCGCGTCCGGCTACCCGTTCGACGCACGCGACCTGGACGCGGTCGGCCCGCTCGTGTCGCGCGTCGAGGCCGACCTCGGGCCGATCGACATCTACGTGGCCAACACCGGCGGCCCGCCCGCCGGGCCGGACCCGCTCGGCTTCACCCGCCAGCAGTGGGAGGAGGCGCACCGCACGCTCATCCTCTCGCCGATGGCATTCCTCGAGCGGCTCCTGCCGGGCATGCGCTCGCGCGGCTTCGGCCGCGTCGTTGCGATCGGGTCGATCGCCGCGCTCGAGCCGGTCGACGCGCTCCAGCTCTCCAACGCCCACCGCCCCGGCCTCGTGGCGGCGTTCAAGGTCCTCGCCCGCCAGGCGGCCGCCGACGGCGTCACGCTCAATCACGTCCATCCGGGCCAGATCGCCACCGACCGCATCTTCGGCAACGCGGGCTCCCGCGAGGCCGCCGAGGCCAACGCCCGCGAGGCCGTCCCGGCCGGCAGGCTGGGCACCGTCGAGGAGCTCGCAGCCGCGGCCGTCTTCCTCTGCTCGGCGCCGGCGAGCTACATCACGGGCACATCCCTGCTCGTCGACGGCGGCCTCTCGCGCGGCATCTGAGCGCCGTGCACGGCGCCTAGACTGTCGCCTCACGCCCCCATGGTGTAACGGTTAGCACGACAGGTTTTCAACCTGTTAGCGCGAGTTCGACTCTCGCTGGGGGTATCCGTCAGGTCCAGCGGAAGAAGCTGAGGAGATTGCCGTCGAGGTCGAGGGTGGCGAACTCGCGGGTCCCGAAGTCGGTCGTGGTGACGCCCTCGCGGGAGACCGGGTGGAGGATGTCGGCGGCTGCGAGCTCTGCGTACAGGGCGTCGACATCGGTGACCTCGATCCGGCAGCTCGCGGTCCCGGCGATGAAGGACTCGGCGCCGGAGCGCACCGGGCGGTCGGTGGGATCAGTGCGCGTGCGCCAGCTCTCGTCGGTGGCGCCCCACAGGTGGATGATCGCGTCGTCGCGCGCGAGGACCGCGAAGTCGCCGTCGTGATGGCGCACGTCGAAGCTGAAGCGCTCGCGGTAGTGGGCGACGGCGTTGCCCACGTCGCGGCACGGGAGGGCCGGGATCGCGCGGTGGAGGCCGGCGCCGGTCATGGCGTCGGATCCGGCTCGTCGGGCCAGCGCCCGTGCTCGTCGTAGAAGCGGCGGGCCTCCTCGTCGCGTTCGCGGTCGCCCTTGCCGGTGGCCAGGAAGTAGAGGATGACGACGACCATGAGGACGCCGCCGGCGACGCCGATGATGCTCCAGACGGTTTCGACCATAGTGCCCCCGGCAGGGATCGAACCTGCGTCGCGCGGGTTAAAAGCCCGCCGCTCTAACCACTGAGCTACGAGGGCCTGGCAATGGTAATTCGCCGGGCTACGCTGGGCTCGTGAACCCGAGGGACGGGGGGAATCGCGCACGGCGGCGCAGACGGGCGCCAGAGGTCGCAGAAGGCGAGATCATCGCGGCGGCCGAGACCTTCCTGCGCGAACGCCCCTTCCGCGAGCTGACCGTTGACGAGGTGATGCGGCGCACCGATCTCTCGCGGCCCTCGTTCTACGTCTACTTCCGCGACCGCCACGACCTGGTCCTGCACGTCGTGGCGCACCTGGAGTCCGAGCTCTTCACGATGTCCGACCGCTGGTTCACGGGCACCGGTCCCGGTCGCGAGACGGCACGCGAGGCGCTCGACGGGATCGTCGACGTGTTCGCCGAGCACGGCCCGGTCATGCGGGCGCTCGCCGACGCAGCCACCGACGACCCGCGCGTCGAGGAGGCGTACGCCGCGCTCGTGCAACGCTTCGTGGACGCGACTGCGCGCCACATCGAGGACGAGGTGGCCGCCGGGGGCATCCTGCCGCTCGACGCCCACGAGACCGCGAGAGCGCTCGTGTGGATGAACGAGCGCTACCTGACCGAGAGCCTCGGTCGCGAGCCGTACGCGCCGCCGCGAACGGTCGCCGACACGCTGCTGACGATCTGGACGCGCGTGCTGTACGGCTCCTAGCCCGCCGGGCATGATGCGGGCGTGCGCGTGCTGTTCACGTTCGCAGGCGGCGCAGGGCATGCCGAGCCGCTCGTCCCGATCGCGCGTGCCGCGCGGGCGGCGGGGCACGACGTGGCCTTCGCGGGGCGGCCGTGGGTCGTCGCCCGGCTCGTTGCGCGCGGGTTCGCCGGATTCCCGGACACGGGGGACCCGGTCGAGGAGCCGACGGCCATCACGCCGCTCGTCGAGTTCGACGCCACGCGCGAGGACCGGCTGCTGCGACGGGGCCGGGCCGCCGCCGAGCGCATCCGGAGCGAGACGCTCGCCCTCCCGGACGCTGCACACGCCGTCGGGCTGCTCGAGCGGCTCGTCAGTGCCGGAAGTGCCGCCGGTGCGTGAAGACCATTGAGATGCCGGCCGCGTCCGCCGCCTCGACCACCTCGTGGTCGCGCATGGAGCCGCCCGGCTGGATGACCGCCGTCACGCCCGCGTCGACGGCGAGCTGGGGGCCGTCGGAGAACGGGAAGAACGCGTCCGAGGCCAGCGCGCCGCCGGTCAGGTCGGTGTCCGTGGCGCTGGCCTTCTCGATCGCCAGCCGGACTGAGTCGACCCGGCTCATCTGCCCGGCGCCGATGCCGACCGACGCGAGGTCGCGCGAGAGCACGATCGCGTTCGAGCGCACGTGCTTGCAGACCTTCCAGGCGAACAGCATCTCGCCCCACTCGCGCTCGGACGGCTTGCGCTCGCTCACGACCTCCATCTCCGAGCGGTCCTCGAGGTCGAGATCGCGGTCTTGCACGAGCAGGCCGCCCATGACGCGCTTGAGGTCCCACTCGGAGATGTTCACGCGGCGGCGCTCCTCGTCTTCGAGGATGCGCAGGTTCGGCTTGCTGCACAGCGCGGCGACCGCCTCGTCGGTGAGGCCGGGAGCGAGCACGACCTCGACGAACTGGCCGAGCAGCGCCTGCGCGAGCTCCTCGTCGACCGGGCGGTTGAAGCAGATGACGCCCCCGAACGCCGACTGCGGGTCGCACGCGAAGGCGCGCCTGTACGCCTCGAGCGCCGAGCCGCCGACCGCCACCCCGCATGGGTTGTTGTGCTTGATGATCACGCACGCGGGGACCTCGAACTCCTGCACGAGCAGCCGGCCCGAGTTGATGTCCAGCACATTGTTGAACGACAGCTCCTTGCCGCCGCGCTGGCGCACCTGCGAGAGCACGTGCATGCGGGCGCCGACCTGCGAGTAGTAGGCGGCGCGCTGATGCGGGTTCTCGCCGTACGAGAGGTCGGTGACCTTCTCGTAGGCCGACATCATCAGCTCGGGGAACTCGCCCTGCTTCTCGGCGAACCAGCGCGAGATCGCGGTGTCGTAGCGCGCCGTGTAGGCAAACGCCTCGGCCGCCAGGTTCTCGCGCGTGGGCAGCGAGAGCTGGTTGCCCGACTCGCGCAGCTCCTGCAGGACCGCGTCGTAGGACTCGGGCTTCACCACGACGCCCGAGAACGCGAAGTTCTTCGCCGCCGCGCGGATCATCGTCGGCCCGCCGATGTCGATGTGCTCGAGGACCTCGTGCTCGGTCACCCCGCGGCGCCCCGCCCATGCCTCGAACGGGTACAGGTTCACGCACACGAGGTCGACGAACTCGACCTCGTGCTCCTCGGCGGCGGCCATGTGGCCGGGGTCGTCGCGCAGGGCGAGCACGCCCGCGTAGAGCTTGGGATGCAGCGTCTTGACGCGGCCGCCCATGATCTCGGGGAAGCCCGTGAAGGACTCGATGTTGCGGACCTCGAGCCCCGCCTCGCGGAGGCTGGCCGCCGTGCCGCCGGTGGACACGAGCTCGACGCCGAGGGCATCCAGCCCGTGTGCGAACTCGACGACGCCGGTCTTGTCCGACACGGACAGCAGCGCGCGCCGGACCCTCACCTCCCCCGGTTGCGTCATCTCCCACCTCGCATCGCGGGCTGACGATACCTGCGGTGCGCCGGTCATCGCCCGACCGTCACCCGTCGTGGACGCTCCGGGTCGACCCGCACCGCGCCGCGGGCGATCTGCCGCACCGCGTCGCACAGCAGGTCGTGCTCGAGCGGGCGCAAGGTCTCGCGCACCTCGTCGGCCCCGCTCGGGTCGGGAAGCTCGACGGCGCGTTGCGCGATCACCGGCCCGGTGTCGACCCCGTCGTCGACGAAGTGCACGGTGACGCCGAAGACCTTTACGCCGTACTCGAGCGCCTGCTCGATCGCGCGCACCCCGGGGAAAGCCGGCAGCAGCGCCGGATGGACGTTGACGACGCGCATCGGGAAGCGGGCGAGGAAGGCGGGCGTGAGCAGGGCCATGTAGCCGGCCAGGACCACGAGCTCGACGCCGTGGTCTGCGAGGAAGTCGGCCATCGCATCGTCGCGGGCGGCGCGATCGGGGTGCTCGGCGAGCGGGAAGACGGCGGTGGGCACGCGGGCGGCGGCCGCGCGCTCGAGCGCCTGCGCGTCAGCCTTGTCGGAGGCGACGGCGGCGACCTCGACGCCGTCGCGCCCGTGCACGCGGTCGAGGATGGCCTGCAGGTTGGTCCCGGCGCCCGACGCCAGCACGCCGACCCTCACGCCACCTCCAGTTTGGGGTAGTAGCCGCCCGTGGAGCGCAGCGTGCCGGCCGCGAGCAGCGCGTCGACGCGCTCGAGGACCGTGTCGGCGCGCAGGTGCGACCACGCGCCGTAATGCGGCAGGCCGTCATATGAGTACTTGCGGACGACCTTCGAGCGCCCGCCGCGGAGGATCTCCACCGCGCGGGTGCGACCGACCTCCGGCTGGGCCGACGCCACCACGTCGAGGATCGCCTCGTCGAGCTCGCCCGCCTCACCCTGGGCGACCGGGCGGTGCGCGAGCTGGGCGGGCCGCGGCCCGGACGCGCGGGGCGGCCGGGGTGGTGCGGGGGCCAGGCCGGGATCGCACACGTCGCAGCACGGGCCGTCGGGCGCAGGCGCCGAGCGGTCCCCGAAATGGCGCAGGATCCCCTCGCGGCGGCACGCCGATCCCTCGACCCACGCCCACACCGACCGGTACTGCCGCCACCGCACCTGGGTGCCCTCCTTGGCGGAGGTGCGGCAGAGGGCGAGCGCGCGGCCGTCCCACGCCCCGACGATCCGTCCCGCGACCCGGTCGGGCGCCGAGGGCGAGGGCTGCACGACACCCGCGCGCGCGAGATGGCCCACGATCGCACGCACCACCTCCTCGTCACCGGCGACGCGGACGAGATCCCCGACCGGAACGTCGAACCGCAGGGCCCCGCCGGCGGCGGGCGGGCCGTTCCGGGTGGATGAGCCGTCACGACGGGTGGACGACCCGCTCGCGCCGGACGCGGCGGATGAGCTGTCACGGGGGGACGACCCATCCGGCGCGGCGGTGCCGTTCGAGGGCGGTGAGGCCGCGGTGACGATCCGGCGGGCGACGGCCTTGAGCGCGTCGTCCTCCACGGTCGATCGCTCGATGAAGAACACGTGGAGGCCCTTGTCCTTGCCCGCGGCGAACAGGAGGCAGCGGGCGGGGCGGCCGTCGCGGCCCGCGCGGCCGGCCTCCTGGTAGTAGGCCTCGATCGAGCTCGGGACGCTCTCGTGGCAGACCGTCCGCACGTCGGCCTTGTCGACGCCCATGCCGAAGGCGTTGGTTGCCACGACGACGGGCGCGTCGCCGGCCATGAAGCGGCGCTGCGCCTCGGCGCGAGCCTCGCGGGGCAGCCCGGCGTGGTAGGCGATGACCTCGACGCCCAGCTCCGGGCCGAGCCGCGCCGCGAGCCGCTCGCAGTCGGCACGCGTGCCCGCGTAGACGATGCCCGGCAACGCGTCCGGCTCGGCCAGCGCCGCGGCGATGCCCCGGTGGGCGGCCTGCTTGCTCGCGCACGGGACGACGGCGAACGAGAGGTTCGGGCGGTCGAACCCGGTCGCCACGCGCACCGGGTCGCGCAGCCCGAGGCGGCTCACGATGTCGGTGGCGACCTGCGGCGTGGCGGTCGCCGTCGACGCGAGGATCGCCTCCGCGCCGAGCCAGCGCGCGGCGTCCGCGAGGCGGAAGTAGTCCGGCCGGAAGTCATGCCCCCACTGGGACACACAGTGCGCCTCGTCGACCACGAAGAGCCCGATTCGCGCGCGCCGGATCCGCTCCAGGAAGCCCGGCGAGGAGAAGCGCTCCGGCGCGACGTAGAGCAGCCGCAGCTCTCCCGCCGCAGCGCGGTCGACCACGCGGCGGTTCGCCGACGTGTCCTGCTGGGCGTTGACGAGCCCGACCCGCCCCGGGGCGACGCGCTCGAGCGCCTGCACCTGGTCCTGCATCAGCGACACGAGCGGCGAGACGACCACCGTGAGGTCCGCCCGCATGAGCGCGGGGAGCTGGTAGCAGAGCGACTTGCCCGAGCCCGTCGGCATCACGACGAGCACGTCCCGCCCGGCCACCGCCGCCTCCACCGCCTCCCGCTGCCCCCGCCGGAACCCCGGGAAGCCGAACAGCTCGGTCAGGGCGCCCTCGGGGTCGCGCGCACGCGCGACCGGCTCCGGCGGCGGCGGGCCGAGGCCGGGCAGGGCGACGTTGTCGAGAGCGAGCGACATGCGGACGGGCGACCATACCGCCGGCCTCGGAGGGCAAAGCCGCGTTGCGAGGAGTTGTGGCGAAGTCGGTGCCGACCTGTTGCGGATCCTGCAGGTTTCGTTGCTCCGGCGAACGTCAACTGCGGCTGGGTAGGGAGGTCGGCGAGCCAGCCGCTGCCGCTTGCCGGGGCGAAGGTCAACGGCGGCTGGGTAGGGAGGCTGGGGAGCCAACCGCGGCGCGGGTGAGCCAACCACCCAGGCCGGCGCCCTCCCCTCCCCACCCAGCCAGTTGACATTCGGCCGGAGCTGACGCGCGGCTACGCGCGAGCGAGCGGGAGCGCGTTCTCGAACGCGTCCTTGCGCTGCCCGGCGCCCGAGCGCTCGAGCGGGTACTCGCCGGAGAAGCAGGCGTCGCAGTGGGTCGACCGGGAGCCCTCGATCGCCTCGTAGACGCCGCGCAGGGAAAGATAGGCGAGCGAGTCCGCCCCCAGCTCGGCGGCCACCTCGGCCTCCGTGCGCCCGTGGGCGATCATCTCCTCGCGGGTCGACATGTCGATCCCGTAGTGACAGGGGTGGCGGATCGGCGGCGCCGAGATCCGCATGTGGACCTCCGAAGCGCCCGCGTCACGCAGCATCTGGACGATCTGGCGCGTCGTGTTGCCGCGCACGATCGAGTCGTCGACCACCACCAGCCGCTGGCCGGCAACCACCTCCGGCAGTGGGTTGAACTTCATCCGGAGGCCGTGGCGGCGCAGCTCCTGCCCCGGCTGGATGAAGGTGCGCGCCACGTAGCGATTCTTGACGAAGCCGTCGTCCTGGGGGAGCCCGGACGCCCGCGCATACCCCCGCGCCGCCGGGTTCCCGGAATCCGGCACGGGGATCACCAGGTCGGCGGAAGCGGGCGCCTCGCGCGCCAGGATCTCGCCCATCCGACCGCGCGCCACCTGCAGCACCTGCCCGCCAAGACGCGAATCGGGCCGCGCGAAGTAGATGTGCTCGAAGACGCACAGCGCCGTCCGGTCGCCGACAGCGCCCATCCGCGTCTGCACGCCGTCGGGCGTCAGCGACACGATCTCGCCCGGCTGCACGTCCCGCAGGAACTGCGCGCCGATGATGTCGAACGCGCAGGTCTCCGACGCCACGCAGTAGCGGTCGCCCAGCATCCCCAGAGACAAGGGCCGCAGCCCCGCCGGATCCCGGAACGCGACCACGCGGTCCTTGGTCATGACCACGGTCGAGTACGCACCCTCGACGCGCCCCATGACGTCGACCAGCGCGTCCTCCAAGGTCGCGGCCGGATGCGTCGAGAGCAGCGCGGCGATGACCTCGGAGTCGGACGTCGAGCGGAACGAGACGCCGCTCGAGCGCAGCTCCCCGTGCAGCTCGACCGCGTTCACGAGGTTCCCGTTGTGGGCCAGCGCGAGCTCCCGCCGGTCGGCCCGCCACACCGGCTGGGAGTTCTCCCACGAGTTCGCCCCCGTGGTCGAGTACCGCACGTGCCCGACCGCCATGTCCCCCTGGAGGGCGCGCAGCCGCTGCTCGTCGAACACCTGCGAGACGAGCCCCTGGTCGCGCATGGCCATGATGTGGCCGCGCTGCGCGGTGGCGATCCCGGCCGACTCCTGCCCGCGATGCTGGAGCGCGTACAACGCGAAGTAGGCGAGCCGTGAGACCTCGTGCCCTGGGGCACAGATCCCGAAGACGCCGCACTCGTCGCGCGGTCCGTCGCGGAGGTCGGAGAGGGGTGAGGACACGAAGGACGACCCGGCGGCCACACTAGCAACGGCCCCGGCGCAAGCCGGATGGGCGAATCGCCGCCCGGCCCGTGCGCCTCCCCGGACCCGCCGGGCGCGAGTACCCTCCGAGGCCAAGCGCCTCGAGGAGAGATACATGGCAGTCAACGTCCCCGCCCAGATCGACCGGCAGCGCATCCGTGAGCTGATCGAGCGCGAGGAGACGGCGCTCAACGAGCGCACGCGCAAATCCGAGCAGATGTACAAGCGCGCCCAGCACGTGCTGACCGGCGGCGTCGCCTCCTCGTACCAGCTCCGCGACCCCTGGCCGATCTACCTCGAGCACGGCAAGGGCCCGAAGGTGTGGGACGTCGACGGCAACGAGATGTACGACTTCCACAACGGGTTCGGCTCGATGGTCCAGGGCCACGCGCACCCGGCGATCGGCAAGGCGATCCGCGACCGCTACGACCGGGGCACCCACTTCGCGGCGCCGACCGAGGACGCGATCGTCGTCGGCGAGGAGCTCAAGCGCCGCTGGGGCCTGCCGCGCTGGCGCTACACGAACTCGGGCTCCGAGTCGACGATGGACGCCATCCGCATCGCGCGCGCCCGCACCGGCCGCGACACGGTGATGAAGATCTTCGGCTCCTACCACGGGCACCACGACACCGTGATGGTCTCGATCGGCGTCGAGTACGACCGCATCGGCGATCGGGACAACCTCGAGTCGCTCGCGTACGGGGCCGGCATCCCGCAGGCCACGGTCGAGATGACCATCGCCGTGCCGTTCAACGACGCGCCCGCCATGGAGCGCCGCATCGAACGCCTCACCGCCGAGGGCCGCAAGCCCGCCTGCGTGATCATGGAGCCGGCGATGATGAACCTGGGGGTCGTGCTCCCCCAGCCGGGCTACCTCGAGGCCGTGCGCGAGATCACCCGCCGCCACGACATCGTGCTGATCTTCGACGAGGTCAAGACCGGCCTGGCGATCGCGGCCGGCGGCGCTACGGAGCGCTTCAATGTGACGCCCGACATGGTCACGCTCGCCAAGGCGCTCGGCGGCGGCGTGCCCACGGGCGCGATCGGCGCCACCGAGGAGGTCATGGAGGTCGTCGAGGACGGCTCCGTCTTCCAGGTCGGCACGTATAACGGGAACCCGCTCGGCATGGCCGCCACGCGCGCGAACCTGCTCGAGGTCCTCACCCCGGACGCCTACACCCATCTCGACGGCCTCAACGACCGCATCCTGGCCGGCTGCCAGGCCGTGATCGACAAGCACAACCTGCCCGGCTACTCGGTCGGTGTCGGCTCCAAGGGCTGCGTGACGTTCTCGCCGGTCGAGATCGTCGACTACGAGACGTTCAAGGCCAACCAGGACGCCGACATGGCCGAGCTGGCGTGGCTCTTCAACATGAACCGCGGCATCTTCATGACGCCCGGGCGCGAAGAGGAGTGGACCCTCTCGGTCACGCACGACGACGCCTCGGTCGACACGTACGTGCAGGTCTTCGAGGCGATGGCCGACGAGCTCATGCGGTGACGCGCTCGGTGGCGCGCGCCTCCACGGCGCGCGCCGCCAGCTCACGCGCGGCGATCTGATGGACGTCGCGCACGACCCCGATCCGGAACAGTGACCGCGTCTCGTTCGCGATGCGGCCGTCGCCGGCGCGCAGCACGATCCGCAGGTCATCCTCGACCGACTTCGCGGCCATGGCGATCGAGAGGTTCTGGAGGTCGTCGTCGGTGACCGCCGCGAGCGCGCACGCGCGGTGCAGCGAGAGCCTGCGCAGGAGTGACGGATCGGCTCCGCGGCCGATCACCACGGGCAGCCCGAGCTCCCGCGCGAGGCCGACGTTCTCTCCCTCCTCGCGGTCGTCGACCGCCACCACGCCGATCCCGATCTCGCGCAGGTGCAAGCACAGCCGCAGCCCGACCTGACCCATCCCGACGACGACCACGTGGTCGCGCCGCGGCACCGCGCGGCGACCGAAGAGCCCGGTCAGCCGGCGGTCGATGAGCCGGTTGACCAGCCCCGCCGTGAACCCGGCCTCGAACACGAGCGCCGTGAGCATGGACACCGTGATGAAAGCCTTCAGGCCCTTCGGACCGTCGGCCACCTCGTCGTTCGGGTCGACGGTAACGAGCGTCTTGGCCGAGCCGTAGGCCGCGTCGATGACCCCCTGCTCGAGCACGATCATCGCCGCGACGGTCTCGAGCAGCAGGATGATCAGCAGCCCGAGCGCACCCCACAGCAGCAGCGCGGCGCTCTTGTCGTACGGCGTCAGGATCGCGCGCGCGAGCGCCGCGAGCCGCCGTCGCTTCGGCACGTCGACGGGGTCGCCTGCGTGGACCTCCTCGAGGTCGTCGCCGAGGCACGGGCCGGCGAGCGACGGCGCAACGATGTCGGCCATCGAGGTCACCTCGCAGTGCTCGATGGCGTCCTTGACCTGGCCGGCGATCGTCGGGTCGAAGATCGTCACGAGCATCGGCAGCTCGTCGTCGATCGAGCGGACCATGAGCGCCATCCGAAGCGCCACGGGGTCGGAGCGGAACACGATCATCACGCGATCGATGCCGTCGACCTCGAGCGCGCGCTTCATCTCGAGCTCGCCCGGCGCCTTAAGCCGGTAGACGTCCTCGCCCTCGTCGTCGAGCGCCCGCCGCACCTCCTCGGCCAGGTCGCCCTCGCCGATCAGGAGGATGTGGCTCACAGCAGCTGCGCCAGTCCCTCGCGATGGACGCGCGCGAGCTCGTCGACCGGGACCTCGAGCGCGGTGGGCGGGCCTCCGATTACGAGGGCGTCGCCGCCCACCTCGCCGAGGTGGAGAGCGGCCTCGCCGAAGCGGGCGAGCGCCTCCCGGGGGCCGGAGACCACGAACGCGCCGGGGCCCTCGGCGAACAGCTCCCCGTCGTAGGCGACCCGCGCGCCGAGCCCGCCGGCGATGCAGCACTCGGCGAGCGCGACGGCGACGCCACCCTCGGCCACGTCGTGCGCCGAGCGCAGGGCGCCCGAGCGGATCCCCTGTCGCACGGCGGCGTGCAGGGCCTTCACGGCTCCGAGGTCCGCGGCCGGGAGCGCGCCCTCGAGCGGCTCGCCGCGCAGCTTGGCCAGCTCGGAGCCCACCAGCGAGGGCCGCCACGAGGCACGGATCAACGCCACGGCGTCGCCCTCGACCGCGAAGCCGAGGCGCCCGCCGCGCGCCGGGTCGGGCAGCTCTCCGACCATGCCCACCACCGGCGTCGGGTAGATCGGCCCCTCGCCGCCCTCGTTGTAGAGCGAGACGTTGCCGCCGACCACGGGCACCCCGAGCGCCCGGCAGGCGTCGCCCAGGCCGGCGACGGCGCGCGTGAGCTGCCAGGCGATGTGTGGCTTCTCGGGGTTGCCGAAGTTGAGGCAGTTCGTGAGGCCGAGCGGCTCGGCACCCACGCACGCGAGGTTGGCCGAGCACTCGAGCACGGCCTCCACGGCGCCGCGGTAGGGGTCGACGGCCACACGGCGGCCGTTGCCGTCGATCGAGACCGCGATCGCGCCGCCGGACTCGAGCATCAGGACCGCCGCGTCGGCCTGCTCGGGGCGGCGCACGGTGCGCGAGCCGACCACGCAGTCGTACTGCTCGAACGCCCAGCGGCGGGAGGCGAGGTTGGCGCTCCCAAGCAGCGCCAGCAGCGTGGCGCCGGGATCGAGCTCCCCGTTCAGCACCGGCTCCGGCGCCGGGTAGACCGGCACGGTGGCCTCGAGCGGCTCGAGGTCGTACGCCGGGCACTCGTCCACGAGCGCGGTGACCGGCAGGTCGCCCACCACCTCGCCGTCGTCCAGCACCCGCAGCCGGCGGGTGCCGGTGACCTCGCCGATCGCCGTCGCGTTGACCTCCCAGCGGCGGCAGACGGCGATCACGTCGTCGACCCGCTCGGGCTCGACCACGCACAGCATCCGCTCCTGCGACTCGGAGATCATGATCTCGAACGGCTCCATGTCCGCCTCCCGCAGCGGGACGCGCCGCACGTCGAGGTCGATCCCCACCTCCCCCTTGGCCGCCATCTCGGAGGCCGACGAGGTCAGCCCCGCCGCCCCGAGGTCCTGGAGGGCGACGAGCAGCTCGCGGTCGAGCAGCTCGAGCGAGCACTCGAGCAGGCGGCTCTCCTCGAACGGGTCGCCGATCTGCACGGTCGGGCGCTTGGCGCCGTCCTCGTCGCCCAGCTCGGCGGAGGCGAGCACGGACGCTCCGCCGATCCCGTCCCGTCCCGTCCGCGCGCCGAACAGCACGACGACGTTACCCAGCCCCGCGGCCGCCGACCGGATCAGCTTGTCGGTCTCGATCAAGCCGACGCACATCGCGTTGACGAGGCAGTTCTGCTCGTACGGCGCCTCGAAGTAGATCTCGCCGCCGACGGTGGCGACGCCGATCGAGTTGCCGTAGTGGCCGATGCCGGCCACGGCGTGCTCGAGCAGGTACCGAGAGCGGGGCGAGCCGGCCGGCTCGCCGAAGCGAAGCGAGTCGAGGATCGCGATCGGCCGCGCACCGATCGCGAAGACGTCGCGCAGGATGCCGCCGACGCCCGTGGCCGCGCCCTGGAACGGCTCGACCGCGCTCGGGTGGTTGTGGGACTCGACCTTGAACGCGCAGGCCATGCCGTCCCCCACCGACACGGCGCCCGCGTTCTCTCCCGGGCCGAGCACGAGCCGCGGTCCCTCGGTCGGCAGCGTCTTGAGCAGCCGGCGCGAGTGCTTGTAGCCGCAGTGCTCGGACCACATGAGGCTGAAGACCGCGAGCTCGACCTCGTTCGGCTCGCGGTCCAGCTTCTCGACGATCAGCTCGTACTCATGGTCGGTGAGGCCGAGCTCGCGGTGCCGGCTCACGCGGGCCTCCGCTCGCCATCCGGGCTCGCCTGACCGGAGGCCGCGGTGAGGCATCCTGCCGGTGCCCCGATCAAGGCGAGCCCGTCGACCGATCCAGTGAGGATGTCGACGGCGTGCTCCGGATGCGGCATCAGCCCGAGCACGTTCCCCTCCGCGTTGCAGACCCCCGCGATGTCGTCCAACGAGCCGTTGAAGTTGCTCCCCGGCGCGTAGCGGAGTACCACCTGATCGCCGAGGTCGCCGGGCGCCCAGTAGCGGCCCGTCGTGTGCTTGGCCGGGATCGAGAGCCGCTGGCCGACATCGCAGCCGCGCGTCCACGGGATCGAGGCGTTGACCACCTCGACGTCGACCTGCCGGCAGGTGAAGCGCAGCGACGTGTTGGGGAGCAGCGCGCCGGGCAGCAGGCCCGCCTCGCAGAGCACCTGGAAGCCGTTGCAGATGCCGAGCACGAGGCCGCCCTCGCGGGCGAAGCGAGCGACCTCGCCCATGACCGGCGAGAAGCGGGCGATCGCGCCCACCCGCAGGTAGTCGCCGTACGAGAAGCCGCCGGGCACGATCACCGCGTCGGACCCGCGGAGGTCGGCGTCGCCGTGCCAGAGGAGCTCTGCCTCGCCGACGCGGCGCGCGGCGGCGACGGCATCCCGCTCGTCGCACGACCCGGGGAACTGCACGACCCCGAACTTCATTCGATCTCGTAGTCCTCGATCAGCGGGTTGGTGAGCAGCCGCTCGCACATCTCCGGCACCCGCGACGGGTCCTCGACGTCGAGCTCCACGAGCCGGCCGACGTGGACGTTCGCCACGCCCTCGAAGCCCAGCGCGGGGAGCGCGCGCTCGACGGCCTGGCCCTGCGGGTCGAGGATCCCGGCCTTGGGCCGGATCAGCACCCGCACCCTCACGTGGCCCGCTCCGCATGGTCGCGGCCGACAGACCTGGTCATCGAGCCCGACGGCCTCACGCTGCGGTTCGTTCCAGCCAAGCCGAGAACGGCTCGCCGGCCAGCTGCTCGTAGGCGCTCACGTAGCGCTCGCGGGTCGCCGCCACCACCTCGTCCGGGATCGTCGGCGCGGGCGGCGTCTTGTCCCACCCGGTGCCGGACGCCCAGTCGCGCACGTACTGCTTGTCGAAGCTCGGCTGGCCGCGACCGACCTCATAGCGGTCGAGCGGCCAGAAGCGCGACGAGTCCGGCGTGCAGACCTCGTCGCCCAGCGTCAGGGCCCCGTCGGCATCGAGCCCGAACTCGAACTTCGTGTCGGCGAGGATGATCCCCCGCTCGCGCGCATGCTCGGCGATCCGGCCGTAGACCGCGATCGACAGGTCTCGCAGCCGCTCGCCCAGCTCGCGCGAGCCGGCCAGCGCGGCGGCCTGGTCGAAGTCGATCGCCTCGTCGTGGCCCTCCTCGGCCTTCGTCGAGGGCGTGAAGATCGGCTCGGGGAGCTGCTCGGACTCCCGCAGGCCCTCCGGCAGCTCGATCCCGGACACGCGCCCCGTCGCCTGGTAGTCCTTCCAGCCCGAGCCGGAGAGATACCCGCGCACCACGCACTCGACCGGCAGCATGCGCAGCCGCTTGACCCGCAGCCCGCGCCCCCGGAACTCCTCGGGCACGCCGTCGGTGGCCGAGATCAGGTGGTTCGGGACGATGTCCTTCGTGAGGTCGAACCACACGACGGAGAGCCCGGTCAGCACCTTCCCCTTGTCGGGGATCGCGGTCGGGTGCACGACGTCGTAGGTCGAGATGCGGTCGGAGGCCACCATCAGCAGGTCGCCCGAGAGCTCGTAGAGCTCGCGGACCTTGCCCGAGGCCAGCAGGGGAAGCGCGGTCACCCGCCACAGGCTAGATCAGGCACCCGCCAGAACCGCGGGGGCCAACCCCGCGTCTACCGGGAAAAGCCGATGCCGGGGGGACGTGCAATGAAGTCCAGCCTCGGTTCTGGGTGCTCACACCGCCCGGCGCGATCTGGTCGGGTCAGTACACGCAGCCCGGCACCAACACGTGGACCGTCGTCGCGGTCGACCGTGCGGGCAACCGCTCGGGGCCGAGCAACGCGGTGACGCTGACCATCACCGCCGACGAGAACCTGTGCTGACCTAGAGGTCGTACGGGAAGTCGGTCAGCAGCTCGGCGCCGTCGTCGCCGACGAGCACGAGGTCCTCGAGCCGGACGCCGCCGAATGCCTTGCGGTAGATGCCGGGCTCGAGCGTGATCACGTCACCCGCCATCAGCGGGTCGTGCGTGCGGCCGAGGTTCGGCCGCTCGTGGACCTCGAGGCCGACGCCGTGGCCGAGCCCGTGGTAGTAGCCCTCGTCGAGCGTCTTGCCCTTCGGCTTGGACCGCTGCGTCGGGTGGCCGGCGGCCTCGAAGGGCTCGCACGAGATCGCGTAGATCTCGCTGCCGTCGACGCCCGCGCGGACGGCCGCGAACGAGCGGTCGAGCGCCTCGCGGGTGAGCTGCCAGTACTCGGCCAGCTCCTCGGTCGGCTCGCCGCCACCCGCCACGAACGTGCGCGTCATGTCGGCCCAGCAGCGGGAGGCGCGGTCCCGCGGCCAGATGTCGACGATCACCGCCTCGCCCTCGCCGATCGGCCCGTGGCCGGGCTCGTGGCCGATCGCGCCCTGCGGCCCGTGCGAGACGATCACGTCGTCGGCCAGGTCGCAGCCGCGAGCGTCGCACAGCACCTGCATCTCCTTCCGCACCGCCTCGCTCGTGAGGCCGTTCGGCAGCTCGCGGATCATGCGGGCGGCGGCGCCCATGGCCGCGTCGGCGGCGGCCTGGGCGCGACGGATGCCCTCGAGCTGCGCGCCGGTCTTGACCCGCCTTCGTGCGACGAACGCCTCCGGGTCGACGTCGAGCTCGATCCCGGCCGCCCGCAGGTGGTCGGCCACGCCGACGGGGAACTCCGGCGGCACCGTCGCCCGGCCCACGCCGAGTCGCTCGCACGCGCGCACGCACAGCTCGAGCTCGACGTCGTGGCGCGTGATGCCGCTGGCCAGCAGCTCGTCGATGCCGAGCTCGACGAGGTCGAGCACGTCGATGCCCATCGCGCTCACCTTGTCGGCGTCGAGGACGCTGACCGTGGCGGCACGACGGTCGCCGTCCTCCACGTAGAGGAACGGGTCGATGATCCCCGCGGGGATCGCGTGGTAGAGGTCGGCGGAGAGCTCCGGCGCTCCGTACAAGAGATAGGGATTCATGTTTCGTCCTCCGGTCCTCGCAAGCTCGGACCTACGGCCGACGTTACAAGACCTTGAGCCGTTCGAGCACTTCAGGCACGTACCGAACGTAGTGCCCGTAGTCGAAGATCGCGTCGAGGTCGAGCTCCAGCCCTTCGCGCTCGAGCAGCGACCGCAGCGGCGTGCCGGTGTCCCACGCCTCCTGCGCGAGCCGCTGCACCACGCGGTACGCCTCGTCGCGCTGCATCCCGCCCTCCACGAGCCCGAGCAGCACCCGCTGGGAGAACAGCGCGCCGCTCGTGAGCTCGAGGTTGGCCGCCATCCGGTCGGTGTGCACGACCATCCCGCGCGCCACGCGCAGCGCCAGGTGCTGCAGGTAGTCGAGCAGCGTCGTCGCGTCCGGCAGGACGACGCGCTCGGCGCCCGAGTGCGAGATGTCGCGCTCGTGCCAGAGCGCGACGTTCTCCAGCCCCGTGACCGCGTAGCCGCGCAGCACGCGAGCGAGGCCGCAGATCCGCTCGGTCGTGATCGGGTTGCGCTTGTGGGGCATCGCGCTCGAGCCCTTCTGGCCCTCGCGGAACGGCTCCTCGACCTCGCGCACCTCGGTCCGCTGCAGGTGGCGGATCTCCAGCGCGAAGCGCTCGAGCCCGGCGCCGGCCAGCGCGATCGCGTTCAGGAGCTGCGCGTGGCGGTCGCGGGGGACGACCTGGGTCGAGATCGGCTCGCGCGCGAGCCGCAGCCGCCCGAGCACCTCCCGCTCGTACTCCGGGCCGAGCGTGGCATAGGTGCCCACCGCGCCGGAGATCGCTCCGACCGACGTCATCACGAACGCGTCCTCGAGCCGCTTCGCGTTGCGGTGGGCCTCCATCGCGTAGCCGGCGAGCTTGAGGCCGAACGAGGTCGGCTCGGCGTGCACGCCGTGCGTGCGCCCGACGCACAGCGTCCCGGCGTGCTCGCGTGCGCGCTCCGCGAGCACGTGCGCGAGCTCGTACGCCGCGGGGACGATCACGTTCCCCGCCTGGCGCAGCTGCAGCGCGAGCGCGGTGTCGAGCACGTCCGACGACGTCAGCCCGAAGTGGATCCAGCGTCCGGCGGGGCCGGCCGAGGCCGACAGCACGTCGACGAAGGCGGCCACGTCGTGGTCGGTCACCGCCTCCCGCTCGCGTACCGCGTCGACCGTGAAGGTCGCCGCTCGGATCGCCGCCAGATCCTCGGCAGTCGGGCCATCGAGCGCCTCGGCCGCCGCCACCTCCACCTCACGCCAGGCGGCCATGCGCGCCTCGTCGGTCCAGATCCGCGCGAGCTCGGGGCGGGTGTAGCGGGCGATCAAGAGTCCAGGATGCGCGCGGCGAGCACGGCTGCGTTGCGCGCGTTGTCCACGCCCACGCACGCCACGGGCACGCCGGGCGGCATCTGGGCGATCGACAGCAGGGCGTCGAGCCCGCCGCCGACCGACTTCGACGACGTGAGCGGCACGCCGATGACCGGCAGCGCGGTGTGGGCGGCGACGACGCCGGGCAGCGCCGCGGACAGCCCGGCGCCGGCGATGATCACCCGCAGGCCCCGCATCTGCGCGTTCTTCGCGTACTCGGCCACCGTGTCGGGCTCGCGGTGGGCGGACATCACGCGCACCTCGTGGCGGATGCCGAGCTCGGTCAGCTGAACCGCGGCGGCGTCCATGGCGGGCATGTCGGACTTCGAGCCCATCACGATGCCCACCACCGGCGCATCGACCTCGAGGCCGTCGAACTCGGCCTCGACGGCGGTCTGGGTGGCCGGTTCCTGGGTCATGCGGCGATGTCCCGGCGCAGCTGCCGGCCGTCGAAGGCGATCACGTCGGCCGCAGCATACGCGTGCTCGCGGGCGGATCGCGTGTCGTCGCCGAGCGCGGTCACGTTCAGCACGCGGCCCCCCGCGGTGACCACGTCGGCGCCCTGCGCGCGCGTGCCCGCGTGGGTCACCTCCACCCCGTCCGGGACCCGCTCGAGTCCCGTGATCACATCACCCGAGGACGCGGTCTCCGGGTAACCGCGTGACGCGAGGACCACGGTGACGGCCGCCCGGGTGTCCCACTCGAGCTGCGCACCCGCCAGCCCGCCGGGCTGCGTGGCGCGCTCGAGCAGGTCGAGCAGGTCGGTGCGCAGGCGGGGAAGCACGGCCTGCGTCTCGGGGTCGCCGAAGCGGACGTTGAACTCGAGCACCTGCACGGCGTCGCCGTCGAGCATCAGCCCCGCGTACAGCACGCCGTGGAACGGCGTCCCGCGCCGCGCCAGCTCGTCGACCACGGGCTGATGGACCTGCGCGCGGATGCGCGCCACCCGCGCGTCGTCGACCTCGGGCACGGGCGAGAAAGAGCCCATCCCGCCGGTATTGGGGCCCGTGTCGCCGTCGCCGATGCGCTTGAAGTCGCGGGCAGGGGCGAGCGGCACCGCCGTCTCGCCGTCGCACAGCGCCAGCAGCGACAGCTCGCGCCCGGCCAGGAAGGCCTCCACGACCACCGGCGCGTCGCCGAAGCGGCGGTCGACGAGCATCGCCTCCAGTGCTGCCCGCGCCTGCGCCTCGGCCTCGGCGATCACGACCCCCTTGCCGGCCGCCAGCCCGTCCGCCTTGATCACGGCGGGGTAGCTCACCACCGCCGCCAGGCCCTCTTCGACCGACGTGACGACCGCGAACTCGGCCGTCGGCACGCCCGCCGCCGCCATCACCTCCTTCGCGAACGCCTTCGAGCCCTCGAGCCGCGCGGCGGCGGCCGACGGGCCGAAGCACGCCACCCCGGCGGCGGCGCAGGCGTCGGCCAGGCCGTCGACCAGCGGCGCCTCCGGGCCCACGACCACGAGGTCGACGCCCTGCGCCGCCGCGAAGGCGGCCACGTCGTCGGCCTCCACGATCCTCGCGTCGCGCGCGATGCCCGCGTTGCCCGGCGTGCACAACACCTCCGGGCGCTGGGGCGAGCGAGCGAGCGCGCGCACGATGGCGTGCTCGCGCCCGCCGGCGCCGACGACGAGGACGCGCTTCACAGGGAGGCGATGAAGTCGTCGATCGGGATCGCGGCCAGCGACTCGTAGTGGGCGGTCCCGCGCGAGCCCAACTCGAGCGACACGCGGGCCATCGTCTTCTCGTCCGGCGCCTCGACGATGTTCACGAAGTCGAAGTGCCCGAGCGTGGCCCACTGGGCCTTGACGGTCGCCCCGAGCTGCTCGACCTCCTTGTTGACCTCGCGGATGCGCGCGGGGTTGTTCTTGATCGTCTGCACGCCTTCGGGCGTGAGCGTGGAGAGCATGATGTAGGTCGGCATGCCCGCGTTGTATCCGATCCTTCCGGCCAGGTGCGGTGTTGGGACTCTCGTGGATACTTGCCACGGGATGGGGCTCCGTCTGCTCGCCGTGACCGCGCTCACCCTGGCGGCATCGGCGGCTCCCGCCGTGGCGGCCACGGTGGCGCCGCTGAAGCCGTGCTACGTGTCGGCGGGCGAGGCACCCGAGGAGCGCGAGAACGTTGCCATCGCCGGCGACGGCTTTACGCCGGAGGCGGTGGTCGACATCCTCGTCGACGGCATCCTCGCGGCGTCGCCGCAGGCCGGCACCATGGGCGAGCTGAGCGGCACGATCGACGCGCCGCCCCGCGAGTCGGGCGAGGCGCCGTTCACGGTCGTCGTGCGGGACCGCAGCAATCCGGCGCTCGTGGTCACGAGGCGATCGCGCGTGACCGACCTCGACGTGCGGATGCGCCCGCTGGAGGCCCAGCCCTCCGACCGCGTGCGCCTGCGCGGCCGCGGCTTCACGCGCGACGCCCCGGTCTGGGCCCACTACACGTTCGACGGCGAGGAGAAGCGGACCGTCCGCCTTGCGCGCCGCCCGAAGGGCCCGTGCGGCACGTTCGGCGTCCGCCGCCGGCAGATCCCGATCGCCAACCCGCGCAGCGGCGACTGGACGATCCAGATCGACCAGCGGCGGCGCTACTTCGCGCAGCCGCGGCCGGTATGGGTGCGCGTGCCGGTGACGGTCACGCGCACCCTCGGCGTGGTGCCCTAACGGCCGGCGGCGATCGCCGCGACTGTGGGTGCTCGCCTCATCGTGGTCCTCCTCATCGGTACACGCGCAGGTCGGCGACCGACCACCACTGCGGCGCGCTCGCGGTCGTGGTGACGCGCACGTGGCGTGCGGCGGTCGGCGGGAAGTCGATCGTGGTCAGCTGGCCGCTGCCCGCGCCGGAAGCCGACCGCGTCCAGGTGGCGCCGTCGCGGCTCGTAGAGAGCTCGTAGCCGCGCGGGAAGTCGCCGCGGTCGGCGCCCGTATCGAGCACCACGCGGCGGATGCGCCGGGAGGCGCCGAGGTCGGCCTGCAGCCACTGGCCCGGTGCCTGGGCCGCGCCCGTAGTCCAGCGCGTCGTGGCGTCGTCGTCGACGGCGCGCGCGTCGTTGGCCGGGGTGCTGGCGGACGCGGTCATACGCTCCGCGTCGAGCAGCTCGAGGCCGTCCTCGAGCCGGGCATCCCACGTGAACGTCGCGAGAGCGCCGCCGGGCAACGTGTACTCGAACGAGCGCCCGCCCTGCGCGACGGCGAACGTGCGCGGGTCGTCGTTCTCGTTGTGCACGACGAGCACGGTCGACCCGTCTCGGGTGCGGAACGCGACGTCCATGATCTGCCCGTTCCAGCCGGTCGTCCCGAACGACGTGGACGCGATGCGACGGGCGCCCGGCTCGACGAAGCGGGCGAGGTGCCCGAGCGTGAAGTACTCCGCGTTCTCGGTCACCGTCATGCCGGGCCCGACTGTGATCACGCCCGTGCACGTGTCGCAGCCGCCGTTGTGCGGGCCGCCGTCGGGGTCGAGCGCCAGGTTCCAGTTGACGACCGTCTTGCCCCAGTTCCGGGTGACCCCCAGCACGAGGTTGCGCGCGTGCCACTTCAGGGTGTCGGAGAAGACCTGCGGGGGCGGGTCGGCCGGCCCGTGGGAGCCCGAGCACTCGGTGAACCAGATGCCCTTGTCGGGGAAAGCGCGGTGAAGCTCGGTCTGGCGGCTCGGATCGCCGCTGTAGCAGTGGAACGCGGTGCCGTCGACCCAGCGACCGGCCTCGCTCTCGAGCAGATCGGTCGGGTACTCGGTCTCACGGTCCTCGCCCGGCGGCGTGCTCGCGATGTCGTCCGGGTGCGTGCTCCAGTTGTGGTCGTAGCCGAGGATCTTGGTGTCGATCCGCGCGCGGCGGAACGCGCGTCTGATCGCGACGATCAGCCTGGCCTCCTGGGCCACCGGCAGATCCATGCCGGGGTAGCCGCTCGGGCGCCGGTTCTGCGGCTCGTTCTGGACCGTGACCGCGTAGACGGGCACGCCCTCCCGCTCGTACGCCTGCACGAAGCGGACGAAGTAGCGCGCATAGGCCTCGTAGATCCGCGGATCATCGATCAGCCGCCCGCCGATCAGCGAGCCGTTGGTCTTCATCCACGCGGGCGCGCTCCACGGCGAGCCCATCACCTTCAGGGCCGGGTTGAGCCGCAGCGCCCGGCGCAGCAACGGCAGGATCTGGCGGCGATCGTGCTCGATCGAGAAGCGGCGCATGCGGTAGTCGGTCCGGCCCGCCGGTAGGTCGTCGTACGTGTAGTGCTCACCGGCCACGAAATCGGAGGAGCCCATGGGCTGGCGCAGGAACGACAGCCGGTCGCCGCCCGGGCCGAAGAGGCTCCGCATCGCCGCGTCGCGGCGGCGGCGGTCGAGCCGGTGGAGGACGTGCGCCGACGAGTCGGTGATCGACGCCCCGAAGCCGTCCATGCGCTGGTACGCGCGGCTCGGATCGATGCTGATCGTCAGCTCATCCGAGCCGCCGCGCTGGAACTCGACGGTGCCGCGATCCGCCAGCCTCTCGCCACCGGTAGGCGTGGTGACCCAGACCTGGGCGGACGGCGCCGCGGCGGCCGGGACCGCTACGACGATCGTTGACAACGTTGCCAGGAGGAGCGCGCGACAGAGCCTCATGCTCGTCGCCGTACCCCGCCCGTCGGCGGTTTACGCGACCACTTGGGCGGGCGCGCGGGTGAAGACCAGCTCCCCTCCGGCGGCGTCGACCTGTACGCGGTCCCCTGGCCCGTACTCGTTCTTGAGCAGCCCCAGGGCCAGCGGGTCGACGAGCCGCTTGGAGATCACGCGCTTGAGCGGGCGGGCGCCGTACGTGGGGTCGTAGCCGATGTCGCCCAGCAGGTCGCGGGCGGCGTCGGTCAGCGACACCGCGACGCCGCGCTCGGCGACGCGCCGGATCAGGCGGGCGACCTGGAGGTCGACGATCTCGCGCAGCTGGTCGCGGGTGAGCGCGTCGAACTCGACGATGTCGTCGAGCCGGTTGATGAACTCGGGCTTGAAGGTGGCGACCGCGCCGTCCCGGCCACCCGGGATGTTGGAGGTCATGATCAGCACGGCGTTCTTGAAGTCGACCGTGCGGCCGTGGCCGTCGGTCAGCCGGCCGTCGTCCATCACCTGCAGCAGGACGTTGAAGACGTCGGCGTGCGCCTTCTCGATCTCGTCGAGCAGCACGACCGAGTACGGGCGCCGCCGCACCGCCTCGGTGAGCTGGCCGCCCTCCTCGTAGCCGACGTAGCCGGGCGGCGCGCCGACCAGCCGCGACACCGAGTGCTTCTCCATGTACTCGGACATGTCGATCCGCACCATCGCGTCCTGGGAGTCGAACATGAACTCGGCCAGCGCGCGGGCCAGCTCGGTCTTGCCGACGCCGGTGGGGCCGAGGAACAGGAACGTGCCGATCGGGCGGTCGGGCTCGCTGAGGCCCGCCCGTGAGCGGCGCAGCGCGTCGGACACGGCGGCCACCGCCTCGCGCTGGCCGACGACCCGCTGGTGCAGGCGCTCCTCCATGTGGATCAGCTTCTCGACCTCGCCCTCGACGAGCCGCGTGACCGGGATGCCGGTCCACTTGGCCACGACGTCGGCGACGTCCTCGTCCTCGACCTTCTCGCGCAGGTACACGGGCGGCTCGTCGGCCGGACCGCGCGACTCGGCCTGGTCGAGCTGCTGCTCGAGCTGCGGGATCTCGCCGTGGCGCAGCTCGGCGGCGCGCTGGTAGTCGAGCTCGCGCTCGGCGCGGTCGAGCTCGGTGCGCGCCTCGTCGAGGCGCTTGAGCACGTCGCTGTGGCCCTCGGCCTGCTCCTTCTCGCGCTCCCACTGCGCCTTCATGCCCGCGAACTCCTCGTTGAGGTCGGCGAGCTCGCGCTCGATCTCCTCGCGGCGGGCGGCGGCCGTCTCGTCCTTCTCGACGGCCACCTGCTCGATCTCGAGCTGGATGATCCGGCGGCGCACCTCGTCGATCTCGGTCGGGAGCGAGCTCTTCTCGATCGACACGCGCGAGGCGGCCTCGTCGACGAGGTCGATCGCCTTGTCGGGCAGGAAGCGGTCGGCGATGTAGCGGTGGCTGAGCATGGCCGCGGCGATCAGCGCGGCATCGGTGATCTGGACGCCGTGGTGCGCCTCGTAGCGCTCCTTGAGCCCGCGCAGGATCGCGATCGTGGCCTCGACGCTGGGCTCGCCGACCGTGATCGGCTGGAAGCGGCGCTCGAGCGCGGCGTCCTTCTCGACGTGCTTGCGGTACTCGTCGAGCGTGGTGGCGCCGATGGCCCGCAGCTCGCCGCGGGCGAGCATCGGCTTGAGCAGGTTCGCGGCGTCCACCGCGCCCTCGGCGGCGCCGGCGCCGACGATCGTGTGCAGCTCGTCCATGAAGAGGATGACCTGGCCGCGGGACTCCTGGATCTCCTTGAGGACCGCCTTCAGGCGCTCCTCGAACTCGCCGCGGTACTTCGAGCCGGCGAGCAGCGCGCCGATGTCGAGCGCGATCACGCGGCGGTCCTTGAGCGAGTCGGGGACGTCGCCGTCGATGATGCGCTGCGCGAGGCCCTCGACGATCGCCGTCTTGCCGACGCCGGGCTCGCCGATCAGGACGGGGTTGTTCTTCGTGCGGCGGGAGAGGACCTGGATCACGCGGCGGATCTCGTCGTCGCGACCGATCACGGGGTCGAGGACGCCGTTCTCGGCGGCCTCGGTGAGGTCGCGGCCGAAGCGCTGCAGCGACTGGTACTTCTCCTCCGGGCTCTGGTCGGTCACCCGGTGGGGGCCGCGGATGGACTCGATCGCCTTCGCGATGTCGTCGCGATCCGGCAGGCCGTCGATCGCCTCGGTGAGCGCGAGCAGCAGGTGCTCGGTGGAGACGTACTCGTCCTGGAGCTTGCCCATCTCGCGCTCGGCAGCGCGCAGGACGTCGAGCAGCTCGCGCGACGTGGCGGGCTCGCGGGCCCCGGCGGTGATCGTCGGCAGCCGGTCGAGCTCGCCACCGGTGGCGCTGCGGATCGCGGCGGGGTCGCTCCCCACCTTGCGCAGGACGGGGCCGACGAGCCCGCCGTCCTGGTCGAGCAGCGCGAGCAGCAGATGCTGCGGCGCGGTCTCCGTGTTGCGCCGGTCGGCGGCAAGCCGGATCGCGGCCTGCAGCGCCTCCTGGGACTTGATCGTGAAGCGGTCGAGTTGCATGGTGGTTCGACAGATCTTAGTCGGTCGGACTGAGATCTTAGCGCGTCCCGTGGCGCCGGCCCAACGTCAACGGCCGCTGGGTAGGGAGGTGGGCGAGCCGGCGGTGGCGAGGGTGCATAACGTCCACTTCGCGACGCCCGCGTTCTCGAGGTGGACGAAATGCACGCCATAGGGGCATAACGTCCACTTCGCGCGCCGAGGAGCCGTGAGGTGGACGAAATGCTCCCTCCCGCGCCCCCCTCAATGCCGCCGTTGACGTCCGCCCGAGCACCGCTCAGTCGTCGTCGTCGCCACCACGGCCACGACCGCGACCCCGGCCATGGCCGCTGTCGTCGTCGCCACCCGAGCCCGAGCTGTCCTCGACGGCGTCGTCGTCGGTCGCGGCGGGCGGAACCGGCGTGGCGGTGGCGCGCGGCTCCGCGGTGGGACGCGGGCGGGCTCGCCGGGCAGGCCGCTCGCGCCGAGCGGCGGCGGGCGTGGCGATCGGGGCGGCCCGCGGGGCGAGCTCGCTGCCCGCGCTGGGTGGCTCGGAGGACAAGCCGATGGTCTGGGTCGAGAGCTGCGAGGCCGCGTAGGTGACGCCGGCCACGAGCAGCACGCCGGCCACGGCGAGGGCGGTCCAGAGCACGCTGGCGCGGCGCATGGGCGAACCGTAGCCCGCGGCGGGTTAACGGCCGGGAAAGGTGATCGTCGCCCGGGCGCCGCCGCCGTCGCGGTTGGAGAGCGTGACGTCGCCGCCCCAGCGCCGCGCGAGCTCGCGCGCGATCGGCAGCCCGAGGCCCGTGCCGACCGGGCCTGCGCGCCCGGCGGCGCCGCGGTGGAAGCGCTCGAAGACGGCCGCGAGCTCGGCCTCCGACAGCCCGGGGCCGCGGTCGAGCACCTCCAGCGCGCCCGGCCGCGAGCGGACCTCGACGCGGCCGTTGCCGTAGTTGAGCGCATTCTCGACGAGCACGTCGAGCGCTCGGTCGAGGTCCGCGGGCGAGCAGAAGCCCTCGGCCGCGGTGCCTGACGCCTCGACGCCCCAGCGCGCGGCGACCCGCCGGGCGGCGTCCTCGAGGTCGACCTCCTCCGCCGGTGCGTCGACCTCGCCGGCCTGCGAGAGCACGAGCAGCTCGGTCACCATCGCCGAGAGGCGGTCGAGCTCGCCGAGCCCGGCGTCGATCTCCTCGTGCGCGGCCGCGTCGGCCGTCGACGCGCGGACCTCCTCGAGCCGCAGCCGCAGGCCGCTCAGCGGCGTCCGCAGCTGGTGCGATGCGTCGGCGACGAACTCGCGCTGGCTGGCGACGAGCCGCTCGAGCCGGGCGGTCATGTCGTTGAACGTGCGGGCGAGGCGCCGCTGCTCGGCGCTCCCCTCGACGGTCGCCCGGGCCGACAGGTCGCCGTCCGCGACCCGGCGGGCCGCCTCGTCGAGCCGGCGCACCGGCCCTGCGACCTGACCCGCGATCACCACCCCGGCGGCGAGGCCGAGGACGAGCACGAGCAACCCGATGCCGACGAGCCCGAGCGTGGCGCGCCATGTGGCGCGGCTGACGGCCTCCACGCTCTGCGTGACCCGGACGGCGCCGGTCGGATCGGTGCTCCCGGTCTCGAGCACCGGGACCGCGGTGGCGAGGATCGTCTCGTCGAGCGTCTCGCTGCGCCGCTCATCCTGGTCCGGGTTGCCCTCGAGCGCGGCGGCGATCTCAGGCCGCGAGCCGTAGTCGATGCCGAGCCGCTCCTCCCCCGCCGAGTCGGCGAGCAGGCGACCCTGCGCGCCGACCACGATCACGCGGCCGCGGACAGCGCGGGCGGCGCGGTCGACGATCCCGTCCAGCGCCTCGCCGGCCCCGAGGTTGCCGGCGACGCTGGCCGAGACGATCTCGGCCTGGCTCAGCGCCTGCGACTTCACCTCGGCGTCGACCCGCTCCCGCAGGCTGATGACGAGCGGCACCTCGAGCGCGACGATCGCCAGCACGAGCACATACGCAAGCGCCAGCAGGAGGCGGGAGCGGAGGCTTACGTGAGCTCCTCGGGCGCCGTGAAGCGGAAGCCGACCCCCCGCACCGTATGCAGGTACCGCGGCGTGGCCGGGTCGTCGCCGAGCTTCTGGCGCAGCCAGCGCACGTGCACGTCGAGCGTCTTGGTCGAGCCGAACCAGTTCTCGTCCCACACGCGATCCATGAGCTGCTCGCGCGTGACGACGCGGCCGGCGTTGCGGACCAGCTCCGCCAGCAGGTCGAACTCCTTGCGGGAGAGCTGCAGCTCCTCGCCGTCCAGGCGCGCACGGCGGGCGGCGACGTCGACGTGCAGGTCGCCGACCGCGACCGGGCCCGGCGGCAGGTCGCGTTCGTCGTCCTGTGCGGGGCCGCTGCGCCTCAGGATCGCGCGGATGCGGGCGATCACCTCGGCGCCGCTGAACGGCTTCACGACGTAGTCGTCAGCGCCGAGCTCGAGCCCCACGATGCGGTCGGCCTCGGTGCCCCGGGCGGTCAGCATGAGGATCGGCACCGACGACGCGCGCCGGATCGCGCGGCAGATGTCCCGGCCGTCGCCGTCGGGCAGCGTGAGGTCGAGCAGCACGATCGCGAAGTCGCCGTCGACGAGGTCGAGGGCCTTGGCCGCCGTCCGTGCGACGACCGGCTCGAACCCCTCGCGCGCCAGCGCCTTGCTGAACGGCTCGTAGATGCTCGGCTCGTCCTCGACGAAGAGAACCCTCGGTCTCATGCGCCGAATGTAGCCGCGCCTGCGCCGGTTTTCCCCAGGCTTAACCCGCGGTTGGCGGAGCCTTGGGCGTGCCGTGACGACGGTGGAGGCATGACCTTCTCTCGCACCACGGCCGCCACGGCGGCCACGATCGCCGCCCTCGGCGTGCTCGCCACCGTCGCGCTCGCGTCGGGCGGCGAGGAGCCGACCCCAACCGCACCCGCCCCGACGGCCGAGACCGACCCGCCCGTCGACGTCCGCACCCAGGTCATCCGCCGCACCATCCACAAGCGGCCGAAGGCGGCGTCCTCGGACGCGTCCTCGTCGGGCAGCGACGACGGCACGCTCGACCAGGGCCCGGGCGACCGCCCCAGGACACCGGTCGCCGCGGCCGCACCCGCCGTCGCCCCCCAGGCCTCCTCCGGCCCTGGCCCCTCCGGACCCTCCGGCGGCCACCACCACGACGACGACTTCGGCGACGACCACCACGGCGGCGACGACGACCACCACGGCGACAACGACGATCACCACGACGGCGACGACGACGATCACCACGGCGGCGGCGAGGATGATCGACGACGACAGCGGGCACGGCCGCGGTCGCGGGCGGGGACGCGGCGGCGATGACGACTGACGCACGCCCCCGGCTCCGCCTCGAGCGCGGGTCCGCAAGCCCGCGGCCAGGTGGGTTCTTCGGCGACGCGCTGGGCACGTTCTTCGCGGCTCGGCTACCACGCTGGCCCGGATCACCAGCATCAGCGCCAAACGCGTTCGTCGGCGACGCTCGCGACCGCGCGCAGGTCGGCGTGTTCGGGCTCGGATCCGGCGCTTCTCACGCGCGTGCTTCATCGAGTTCGCGTTCACGTGCCGCCGGCTGGCCCCGCACTCGAGCCCCGACCTCAACGCCTCGCAGCTCTGCGACCCGCAGGTCGACCGATCGTTCGAACCGCGCGCTCGCCGCCCCGTTCGGCGCCGGCTGGGCCGCTGCTCGATCAGGCCTGGGTCAGCGACGCACGTGGCGGATCGGGATGAGCGCCGTGCCGGGCTCTTCGTAGCGCACGATCTCCGCGCGCACGGAGCGGCGCACTTCCTCGAGGCGGGCGATCTCCTCCTCGCGCGCCGCGATCTCCTCCTGCAGGGCCTCCGAGCGGCGCTCCATGGTCTCGACCTTGCGCTGGAGCCGGGCGAGCTTGTCCTCGAGCTCGAGCACGCGCTCGACGCCCGCGAGGTTCATGCCCAGCTCGGTGGTCATCTCCTGGATCCGGCGCAGGCGGTCGACGTCGGCCTGTGAGTACAGCCGCGTGCCCTTCGGGGAGCGCTGTGGCTCGATCAGCCCCCGCGCCTCGTACATGCGCAGCGTCTGCGGGTGCATGGCCGCGAGCTCGGCGGCCACGGAGATCATGAACACGCCGCGGGCGCGGTCCACCCGCGCGCTGATCCGTGTCGTGCGCCGCGCCGCCATCAGCCCTCGGCCGCCTCCCGCAGGAGCCGCTCGCGCGGGTTGCCGTTCATGGTCTGCGACAGCGCCTCGACGGCCTGGCGCTGCTCGTCCGTCAGCCGGTCGGGCACGTCGATCACGAAGCGGTAGTGGATGTCGCCGCGGCCGGTGCCACCACCGGGGGCGGGTGGTCCCTCACCGCGCAGTCGCTGCACCGTGCCGTGCTTCGTGCCGCCCGGCACCCGCAGCTTCTTCGTCCCGTGCAGGGTGGGCACCTCGACGTCGGCCCCGCGGATCGCCTCGGCGATCGTGATCGGCACCTCGACCTCGAAGTTGTCGCCCTTGCGGCGGAAGACCGGCGACTCGGTCACGTGGCAGATCACGAACAGGTCGCCCGCCGGCCCGCCGCGCAGGCCCGCCTCGCCCTTGCCCGGGAGCCGGATCTTCGAGCCGTCCTTGACGCCCGCGGGGATGTTCACGCGGTACTTCTTGAGCTCGCGCAGGCGGCCGGCGCCCTGGCACGTCGGGCACGGGTCCTCGATCACGGTGCCCGAGCCGCCGCAGTTCGAGCACGGCCGGGTGATGGAGAAGACGCCCTGTCCCTGCGACTCCACGCCCCGACCCTGGCACACGGGGCAGACGATCGGCGAGGTGCCGGGCCGCGCGCCCGTGCCGCGGCAGGTCGTGCACGCGGCGTACGCGGACACCGAGACCGGGACCTGCGCGCCCTCGACCGCCTGCTCGAACGACAGCGACACGGTCGTCTCGAGGTCGCGCCCGCGCTCGGCGGCCGGCCGCGTGCGCGCGCCGCCGCGCCCCGCGGTCGTGTTGAAGATGTTCGAGAGGATGTCCGAGAACGAGCCGAAGTCGCCCGTCGTGGCGCCACCGGGCGCCCCGCCGCCGAACGGGTTGGCGCCGCCGAACACCGTCTGGCCGCGGTCGTACTTCTTGCGCTTGTCCGGGTCGCCGAGCACGTCGTAGGCCTCGGAGATGCGCTTGAAGCGATCCTCGGCCCCCGCGTCCTTGTTCGTGTCAGGGTGGTACTTGCGCGCGAGCTTGCGGTACGCCTTCTTGATGTCGTCCTGGGAGGCCTTCTTGTCGACCCCCAGGGTCTTGTAGTAGTCCTCGCGCGCCATCCGGGCCTCCTACTGCGCGACCACGACGCGCGCCGGCCGTAGCACGACGCCGCCGAGGCGGTAGCCCTGCTGGTAGACCTCGAGCACGGTGCCGCTCTCGGCGTCCTCGGACGGCTGGGAGACCATCGCCTCGTGCTCGTTCGGGTCGAACGGCTCGCCTTGGGGAGAGAACGGCTCGATGCCCACGCGGGCGAGCGCCGCGACGATCTCGTCGCGCACGAGCGCGAAGCCCTTCACGACGTCCTCGTGGCCGGCGGCTGCCTTCAGGGCGTGCTCGAGGTGGTCGAGCGCGGGCAGCAGCTCCTTCGCCACCTTGGCGACCCCGCGCGCCTGGGCGGCGGCGTTCTCGCGCGCCATCCGCTTGCGGTAGTTCTCGAAGTCGGCCTGGGTGCGCTGAGCGAGCGCAAGGTAGCGCTGCGCCTCGTCCTCGGCCTCGGCCACCGCCCGCTCGGAAGCGGGCGGTGCTTCGGCGTCGGCGAACGAGGTCTCGCCCATGCCCTTGGCGTCAGGATCCGGCGGCGCGGCCGCCGTGAACTCGTCCGTCTGCGTCTCCTCGGCCATCGCTACTTCTGCTCGTCGACGACCTCGGCGTCGACGACCTCCTCGTCGGCGGACGCGTCGCCGTCGGACGACGCCCCGTTCGTGGCGGAGGCGCCCTCCGCCTGCTGGGCGGCCTGGGCGCGCTCGTACATTGCCTCGGAGACGCGGTGGAAGGCAGTCTGCAGGCGCTCGGTCTTGCTGCGGATGTCCTCCGCGTCCTCGCCCTTGACGGCCTCCGTGACCTCGGCCATCGCGGCCTCGATCTCGGTCCGCGACTGCTCGTCGACGTTGTCGCCCAGGTCCTTGAGCTGGCGCTCGGCCTGGTAGACGGCGTTCTCGCCGCCGTTGCGGGCCTCGGCGAGCTCCTTCGCCTTGCGGTCCTCCTCGGCGTGCGTCTCGGCGTCGCCGACCATCCGCTTGATCTCGTCATCGGAGAGCCCGGAGCCCGCGCGGATCTCGATCCGCTGCTCCTTGCCGGTGCCGAGGTCCTTGGCGGACACATGCAGGATGCCGTTGGCGTCGATGTCGAACGCGACCTCGATCTGCGGGATGCCGCGCGGCGCCGGCGGGATGCCGGTGAGCTGGAACTTGCCCAGCGACTTGTTGTACATCGCCATCTCGCGCTCGCCCTGGAGCACGTGGATCTCCACGCTGGCCTGGTTGTCCTCCGCCGTGGAGAACACCTCGGACTTGCGCGTCGGGATCGTCGTGTTGCGCTCGATCAGCTTCGTCATCACGCCGCCCTTGGTCTCGATGCCGAGGGTGAGCGGGGTGACGTCGAGCAGCAGCACGTCCTTGACGTCGCCGGCCAGGACGCCCGCCTGGATGGCGGCACCGACGGCCACGACCTCGTCCGGGTTGACGCCGCGGTGCGGCTCCTTGCCGGTGAGCTCCTTGACCTTCTCCTGGACGGCGGGCATGCGGGTCATGCCGCCGACGAGGACGACGTGCTGGATCTCCTTGACGCCCTTGTCCTTGGCGTCGTCCAGCGCCTGGCGGACCGGGGCGACGACGCGCTCGACGAGCGACGAGGCCAGCTCGTTGAGCTTCGCGCGTGTGAGGCGCACGTCGAGGTGCTTCGGGCCCGAGGCGTCGGCCGTGATGAACGGCAGGTTGATCTGCGTCTCCTGCGCGGAGGACAGCTCGATCTTCGCCTTCTCCGCGGCCTCGTAGAGCCGCTGCAGGGCCATCTTGTCCTGCGTCAGGTCGATGCCCTGGTCGCGCTTGAACTCGGCCGCGAGCCAGTCGACGATCGCCTTGTCGAAGTTGTCGCCGCCGAGGTGGTTGTCACCCGCGGTCGACTTGACCTCGAACACGCCGTCGCCGATCTCGAGCACCGACACATCGAACGTGCCGCCGCCGAGGTCGAAGACGAGGATCGTCTGGTCGGACTCCTTGTCGAGCCCGTAGGCCAGCGAAGCGGCCGTCGGCTCGTTGATGATGCGCTTGACCTCGAGGCCGGCGATTCGGCCGGCGTCCTTGGTGGCCTGGCGCTGGTCGTCGTTGAAGTAGGCCGGGACGGTGATGACCGCCGAGTCGACGCTCTCGCCGAGATAGGCCTCGGCGTCGGCCTTCAGCTTCTGCAGGATCATCGCTGAGATCTCCGGCGGCGAGTACTCCTTGCCACCGGCCTTCACGCGCGCGTCACCACCGGAGCCGGAGATGACGTCGTACGGCACGATCGACTCCTCCTCGCGCACCTCGGCCTCCTTGCGGCCCATGAAGCGCTTGATGGAGAAGACGGTGTTGGTGGGGTTGGTGACGGCCTGGCGCTTGGCCACGGTGCCGACGAGCCGCTCGCCGCTCTGCGTGAAGGCGACGACGGACGGCGTGGTGCGCCCGCCCTCGGCGTTCTCGATCACGGTCGGCTCGCCGCCCTCGAGCACGGCCATGCACGAGTTCGTGGTTCCCAGGTCGATCCCGATCGTCTTTGCCATGTGGTGTGCTCCTCTACAAGATCTCAGTCGTGGTGACGTAGATTGTAGCCAGTCGGGCACATTCTCAGCAGCGCGCACGCGCCGCAGTCGGGCTGCCGCGCATGGCACGTCCGGCGACCGTGGCGGAGCAGGTTCACGTGCAGCTCGAGCTCCTGGCCGGGAGGCGTCAGCTCGAGCATCGTGTCGTGCAACTCTGTGAACGGCGCGCGCTCGCGGAACAGCCCGAGCCGCGTCCCGACGCGCGAGACGTGCGTGTCGACCGGCACGTCGCGCTCGCCGTACGCGAACAGCCGCACGCACGCGGCCGTCTTGCGGCCGACGCCGGGCAGCGAGGTGAGGAAGTCCTGGTCGCGCAGGTGCGGGCCCGAGAAACCATCCGGCCCACCCGGCAGCGCCCGCAGGATCTCCTGGATCCGGCGCGACTTGACCTTCGAGATGCCCCCCGGCCGGATCGCGGCCTCGACATCCTCGTTGGGCGCGTCGCGCACCTCCTCCCAGCTCGGGAAGCGCGCGCGCAGGCGCAGGAACGCGACGTCGCGGTTACGGTCGTTCGTCGACTGGG
>CAVVCR010000010.1:0-534515 GCA_963746795.1 uncultured Solirubrobacteraceae bacterium | reverse complement strand
ATCGGGGCGATGTCGGCTCGCAGGCCCGGCGGGACACTCGTGCTCGGGTGTCGGCGATCGCCGGCACGAGCTACCAGCGAGGAGCTGAGTCATGCCGATGGAGATGGCAGTCATCACGTTCGACGGCACGCACAACGCCGAGCAGGCGCTGAGCGGCCTGCGCGCGTCGCGGGACGACGCCTGGCTGACCGAGGTGGCGGTGCTCGAGCATCACCGCGGCGGGCGATACTCGATGAAGGCCACGACGCCCGACTACGGCGAGAAGGGTCACGTCGGGGCGGGCGCGACGATCGGCGGCCTGACCGGCCTGGCGCTGGGCACGATCGCGGGCCCGCTGGGGATCCTCTTCTGGGGGACGATGGGGGCGATGACCGGTGGCGTGGCCGGCGACACCGGCAGCGCCGGTGCGTTCGATCCGCTGGTGGAGCAGGTCAAGGACGCACTGCCGCGCAACAGCTCGGCGCTCATCCTGGTGGCGGAGCCCTCCACCGCCGAGGAGTTCATCGCCGTCGCCGGAGCCGACCGCCAGGTCAGCCGCCAGCAGATGACCGACGAGCAGGTCGAAGAGCTGAGCCAGGCCGCAGTCCCGAGCTGACGGAGCCATCGTGCGCGCTGAGCTCGTGGATCTTCTCGAGACGCGATCTGCCGAGATCGACGGGACCGGCGATGCCGGTCCCGTCCCGCTGACCGTCCTCACGGGCTTCCTCGGCGCCGGCAAGACGACGCTCCTGAACCGCATCCTGCGCGGCGACCACGGGCTGCGCGTGGCCGTGCTCGTCAACGACTTCGGGTCGATCAACATCGACGCCGAACTCGTCGTGGGCGTCGAGGGCGACGTGATCAGCCTCGCGAACGGCTGCGTGTGCTGCACGATCCGCGACGACCTGATCGAGTCGGTCGTCGCGACCATCGAACGGCCCGAGCAGCCCGAATACATCCTCCTCGAGGCCAGCGGCGTGGCCGACCCGTCAGGGCTCATGGTCACGTTCTCGATGGCCAGACTCCGGGACCGGATCCGCCTCGACAGCATCACCTGTGTGCTCGATGCCGAGCAGGTCTTCGCCGCGCCGGAGGTCGAGCGGCTCAAGCTCTGGCAGATCGCCTGCGCCGACATGCTGATCCTGAACAAGGTCGACCTCGTCGACGGCGCCCAGCTCGAGCGCATCCACTCGTGGCTGGACGAGCGGTTTCACCGCGTGCGCGTCCTCGAGACGACCCACTGCGACGTGCCGCTCGAGGTCCTCCTGTCGGCCGGCCGGTTCGACCCGGCCCGGCTCGACACCGGGGCGCGCGCGCACGACCACGCGCACGATCTCTCGTCCGCGTTCAGCACCTGGAGCTACGAGACCGACGCGCCTCTGTCGCTCGACGCGCTGCGGGAAGCCGCCCCACGCCTCCCCGTCGGCATCTACCGGGCAAAGGGCGTCGTGCATTCGCTCGAGTCCCCAGAGCGGCGGGCGGTACTGCAGGTCGTCGGAAAGCGTGCGGAGGTGGAGCTCTGCGACGTATGGGGCTCGCGGCCGAGACGCACCCGGATCGTCGTCATCGGCTCGAGCGACGGTCTTGACCCGCAGCTGCTTCACGACCACTTCGCTGCCTGCGCGGCAGCTGCCTGAGCCGACATCCAGCCCGAACCGCGGAGGACGAGAACATGGCACGAAAGCGCACAAGCAACCGGGCGTCCGTGAAGTCCCCGCCGGCGGCGAGCCCCTACGGCGGCGGCGGTGGCCAGGGCGTCTCGCTTCCGCCCTACTTCAAGCCGACACCGTCGCTGAACAGCAACAGCACCTACTTCCCGACCTCGGAGGAGCTCGGGCCGGACGAGATGCGGATCACGTTCATGGGCTCGTGCCCGTTCCCCCCCAAGCGCGACCAGGCGGCGACCTGCATCCTGGTCGAGCTCGGGAACGGCGACCGCTTCTTCTTCGACTTCGGTCCGGGCTGTCTGCGCAACATCCTCGCGGCGCAGGTGCCGCTCCAGGCGATCAACGACATCTTCATCACCCACCTCCACGTCGACCACTACGGCGAGCTGCCCTACCTCTTCTGCTTCGCGCCGTGGGCGGGCCGGTGGATCCCGCTCCGCGTGCACGGCCCGTCAGGCCGCACGAAGGACGAGGGCATCGCGCACATGATCGACGGCATGAAGCGGATGACCCACTGGCACACGAAGTCGTTCAACGCCAGCCCCATCGGCGACGGCTACGAAGTCGAGGTCAATGAGTTCGACTACAACGACGACAACGGCATCTGCTACGAGAAGAACGGCGTCACCGTGCGCCACTGGCGCCGCTCGCACAACATGGACGGCGCGTCCGCTTACCGGCTCGACTGGAACGGCCTGAGCTTCGTGTGGACAGGCGACGGCCGGCCCGACGAGCTCACCCTCGAGTACGCGAAGGGCGTCGACGTCTTCGTCACCGAGCTGCAGCCGGATGTCGGCAAGGTGATGGAGCAGAAGACCGGCATCCCGCAGGGCATCTACAACTCGACGATCGACATCGTGCACACCGACCATTACGCGACGGGGTACATGATCAAGCACGTCAACCCGCGCATCGGCATGGTCACGCACATGGCCTTCGATCGCGACCTCGTGAGCGAGTCCCTGGCCGGGATCCGTCAGCACTGGGACGGGCTGTTCTGCTTCGGCGCCCCGGACGGCGTGGTCGTCAACGTCACCAAGGACGCGGTCTGGACGCGAGATTGGGCGGTGTCCGACTCGGCCAACATGAAGGGGACCAGGTCGTTCACGCCGTCGGAGCTCCGGGCCATGCTCGGGGGCGACGAGATGCCGACCACCTTCCGAGTCCCGACCCCGCGGTACTCGAAGCATGACCTCCTGAGCAAGGAGGTCCAGGCGATCGAGATCGCCGGCCCGGTCTTCACCCCGGTCGATGTGCAGCGGCACACGATCGAGGACTTCAAGGAGGCCTTTGGCGACCTCATGACGACGGACGTCCCGATCTCGGCGCTGGTCGGCGCGGCGCAGGTCGGCAAGGCGGTGGGCGACGTCACGCACGCCGTCCGCGCGCTCATGGACGGCGTCCAGCTGCTCGGTCCCGCGATCGTCGGGCAGGTCGTGCCGGACGCCGCCGAGGCCGAGCGCGCCACGGCTGCGGTCAAGACGATCACGTCGACCATCCGTGCCGCGGCCTGGCGGTCGGATGCCGTCCGCGACGGGGCGCAGGCGGCCGTGCAGCGTGCCCTGCCGGCCCTGAAGGAGGCGAAGAAGGACCACGACTTCAAGGCCGCGGCCCACTCGCTGATCGACATCGTCGGCGGGCTCGGCAGCGAGCTCCAGAAGCCGGAGGTCCAGCAGATGGCGACGGCGGCGTCGGCGCTGTTCATCGAGTCGGCGGCCGCCACGCTCGGGGCCAAGGCCGTGCAGGACGGCGACGCCAGCCCCACCGAGGCGCTGAAGGGGGCTGCCGCGATGTCGCAGGCGGTCGCGGTCGGCGTCTTCGGCGACAAGCTCAAGGACCCGGCCGTGGCGGGCAACCTAAAGGAGGCGGCAACGGCGCTGCAGGCCTTCGGCGGCCCGATGCTCAGCTCGCCGCAAGCCCAGGAAGGGCTCGACGAGCTGCTTCGCGGCCTGGGACGCGCGATGCAGGACCCGGGCAAGCGCGAGACGCTCAAGGGCGCCGCGGCCACGCTCGTCGAGACGGCGGGCACGGTCGGAGGCTCGCTGCAGAACGGCCACCGGAACGGGGCGCTCAAGAGCGGCGCCGGCTTCCTCATCGAAGCCGTCGGCAACAGGCTCCAGAACGCACCTGAGCCTGTGGCCTGACCTGTCGGACTCGGGAGCCCTGCGCCGCGCCGGCGCAGGGCTCATTTTTTCGTCGAGCAGCGCTCGCGGCTCTATCGGTCCGTCAGCGGGCCCGGGCCGACGTCGACGGGAAGGGAGAAGCAGCCGAGCAGCTGGCGCTCCCTGCACGCGTCCGCGAGCGCGGCGAGCGCGTCGGCGGCTCGCTCTTGTGCCTCGACCAGCTCCTCGTGAGCTGCCGTCAGCGTCGTCTGACGCCGCGCAAGCTTCGCCTGAGTCCGTGCCAGCGCGCCCTCGGCGGCGTGGCGGCGGGCTTCCGGCCTCGCGACCATCTCGTCGGTCCGCTGGCGATCCGCGGCCAGATCCGCGCTGTGGTCGAGCGAGCGCGCTTGCGCGTCCGCGGAGAGAGCCTCCGCGTCCGCCCGCGATGCCTCGGATCGCGATTGCTCCGCGTCGGCCATCGCGGCGTCGCGCGAGGCGTTGGACTCGCCGATCTGGGCAGTGTTTGACCGCGTCGTAGCTCTCTCCCCCGCCAGTGCCGCCCGTCGTTGATCAGCCTGTTCCTCAGCGGAGCCGAGAAGTGAGCCCCGCTGGTCCTGACCTTCCTCGAGAAGGCCGGTGAGCGCATCCACGTGCTCGTCGTTCTGATTCAACGTCGTGACGAAGGCGAACGACACCAGCGTGGTCGTGACCAGCCAGCTGAAGGTCACGAGCGCGAGCGCGACCGCGATCAACCGACGCCAGCGGTGCTGCTCGTCGGAGCTCGCCGGCGCCTTCTGGGCGTCATCCCGGTCGCGGTCGGCCGGGCGCACAATCCAATCGTCGTGGGCCTCCTCGTCGGCCCAGTCGAAGGCGGCTTCGCCCTCCTCCCATTCCTGGCCGTCGTCCGTCTCGGGCTCGGCGTCGTCCGCCAGATCGGCAGCGTCCGGCTCGTCGTCGGCCTCCGGAGGCTTCGGGTCCGTGTCGTCCATCTCTCACTCCCTTCCGCCGTCGTGACCTCTGCTACGCGATCTGCTTCGCGCGCCCACGCTCTCGTTCCGTATCGGCGGGGGCACTTTCCATCAGGGGCCGCTGGTCGCGGGGGTGGGCCTCGAACCAATTGGCGTAGCGGGAGGCCAGCGGGGCCGCGGTGAGGCCATGGGCGAATACCGAAAGGCCGACGGTCAGGTAGATCGCGAGCAGAATCAGCTGCTCCTGAGGGAGCTGTGACTCCTCGACCACGATCACCGCGAAGACGATCGAGGCGAGCCCGCGGGGCCCGAACCAGCCGAGGAAGCCCAGTGTCGGCGGACGGGCGCGCGAGCCGACCATCGCGATCGCGACGGGGAGCATCCGCACCAGCGTGAGGCTGAGGACGGCGTAGAGGCCGAGGCTCCAGCTCAGGTCTCCGAGGGCGGGGCCGAGCAGGATCGCCCCGAAGAGCACGAACGTGACGGCGCTCAGGATGTCGCCCACCTCCTCGCTGAGCCGGTTCAGCTCGTGCGGATCGCGTCGGAGCGCGGCGCGGAAGACCATGCCGCCCACGAACGCCGCGATGAACCCCGACCCGCCGAGCCCGCTCGCGATGCCGTACGCCAGTGCGGCGCCAGCGGCCGGGATCACCTGGCGCCACGGGCCGTCGATCAGATCTCTGCGGCCGGCGTAGAGGAAGATCGCCGCGACCAGCAGCCCTGCCGCCACTCCGCCGACCACGCCGAAGCCGATCTCCTCGAGCAGCAGCGTCCCGGCGCTGCGCCCCTCAGAGATCTCCGATTCCACGTCCGCGGCGGCGACGGCAGCGAACAGCAGCGGCACGCAGATGCCGTCGTTGAGCCCGCTCTCCACGTTCAGGCCCTGGCGGATCCGGGTCGGCACGCGCGGCTCGGTCACGACCGCCTGCCCGAGGGCGGCGTCGGTCGGCGCAAGGATGACCCCGAGGATCAGCGCCTCTCCGAGCGTCAGCTGATCGAAGATCACGGCAGCAGCCAGGGCCCCGAGGCCGATGGTGAGGGGCAGACCGATGCCGAGCAGGCGGAACGGCACACCGAGGTCAGGGCGAAGCTGGCGGAGGCTGATGCGCGAAGCATCGGAGAACAGCACCAGGGCCAGAGTCGCCTCGGCCAAGGTGCGGACGGTCGAGCTGGTGCTCTCGACGTCGATCCCGCCCAGCACCTGCGGGCCCACGAGCAGCCCGACGGCCACGAACAGCATCGTCGGCGTCAGCGGCGTGCCCGAGATCCGGCGCGAGATCGCCGCCACACCCAGCAGCACGAGCGCCACGATGGCGAGGGCCCATTCCATCAGCAGACTCCAGTCATTCGCACGTGGATCGGCCGGCCTCGGTCGTCACGTCAGCGGGCGATCACAGGCCGCTCTCGGCCGAGACGCGGCCGGACGCGACGGCCGCTCGCAGGGCGTGGTAGTCGCGCTCGTTCTGATCGGCGTACGCCTCTGCGAACGACGCCAGCGCGCGATCGAAGGTGTCGCCCGCGCCGAGGTAGCTCGCGATCGCGACCGCGTCCCCCGAGCGGGCGTGCGCCCTCGCGAGCGCGTGGCCGCAGATCTCTGCGTACAAGGTCATCGCATGCGGGTCCATGACCTCGACCACCGACGAGCCCTTACCGTCCCAGAGCTGGCGCATGTAGAAGTCCCGGCTCACGCCGTCCAGCGCCGTGATGCGGATCCAGCCGAGCATGATGTCGCCGGCAGCCTGGAGGAGCCTCTGACCCTCGACGACCCGCTGGCCGTGCTTGCCGTAGGAGCTCTTGCCCAGGAACGGCTCGAGGACCGACGCCTGCGCCTCCTTGAGCTGAAGGAAGAGCGGATCGTTCCCGTCGCGCCCGAGCATGAGCAGGATCCACGCGCGCGTCCCGACACTGCCCACGCCGACGACCTTCCGCGCCGCGTGAACGTAGCGGAACCGCTCGAGCAGCCGCCGGCGATCGGCGGGCAGGGAACGCCGGTATATCCGGATGGCTCCCCGTACGAAATCGTCGAGCTCGATCTGGGCGACGCCGGCCACCAACTCCTCGATCGGGACGATGAGCGGTGGGTCGCTGACGATCCTTGGCTCGCCGTCGACCATCTCGGTGAGCTTTGCGAGCGCCCTCATGCTGTCCTTCGCCCGCGCCTTGGCCACGTTGCGCTCGAGCAGCTTGCGCTGCTTCCGTGTGCCGCGCCGAGCCGCCAGTCCGGCGATCTCGTCCACCTCGATGCGGGAGTACCACAAGTCGAGGTTGGACATCCCGGCCAGGCCGAGCATCGCCTCACGGTAGGAGCGCGTCACCGTCCGGTTGATCGACCGCCGCTGCTTCGCGTCGAAGCCCCGATCCCGCCCGGCCACGGCGAAGCTGGCCACGAGCCGTTTCACGTCCCACTCGAACGGTCCCGGCAGCGTCTCGTCGAAGTCGTTGATGCTGAACACCAGCCGCCGGTCGGCCGCGGCGAACCCACCGAAGTTGGACAGATGCGCATCGCCGCAGAGCTGCACCTCCAGTCCCGTGCGAGGGGCACTTGCCAGGTCGGCCGCCATCGGATAGGCCGCGCCACGGAAGAAGGTGAACGGCGAGACCAGCATCCGCCCGTAGCGGAGGGGCCTGAGCTCCGGGACCCGGGAAGCAGCCTGCTCCTCGAGCATCTCGACGGGATCACGCCGGTCGGCCGCGGGCTCCCATTCGCCATGCTGCGAGCGCGGCGCCAGCTCCCGTGCTGCCTTTCCGCTCGACGCCCGCTCCGGCCCGGTGGGGTGCGCTCTCGCGCGCGGCCTCGCTTGCCGGCTGCGGGGCCGCTCGCGCACGGCCACGCTCGCGAGCTGGTTGTGCCCATTGGTGATGTCCTCGACTGTCGCCACGGAAGTCGCTCCCTTCGGCGCCGACGCAAGAGCAGATGCGCGGCGCGTGCGGTCGTTCGATCGGGAGTCATCACACCGCGCCTCCCGCCCGGCGTCATCGCCCCGATGGCATGAATGCCCGGCCAAAGTGCGCTCGTCCGGCAGATCCGAGCACGATCGGGGGCGCCGGCACCGACAAAGCCAGGGTGCCGGCATCCTTGCCCGGGTCGCTCGTCCGTCCGTAGGGTCTTCGCGTGTCCGACGCGGGAGCCCCGTGGTGAATGCGTCAGCCCGTACGCCGTCGCGGGCTCGTTCGCGGCGGTCAGCCAGATTCGCGCCGCCGTTCGAGCTGCTGGAGTCGAAGTTGCGCGTGCCTCGGCGGCGCAGCGGTGCCGTGCAGCGCAGGGCACTCATCGGCGAGCTGGAGGAGGCATCGTCCGCAGTCCCGGTCGTGTTCCTGTCCGCCGGCCCCGGTTGGGGGAAGACGACGCTGCTGGCGCAGTGGAGCTCGCGGTCGCCGCGACCGTTCGCGTGGGTGTCGGTCGACGAGCACGACAACGATCCGATCGTCCTGCTTGCGTATGTCGCGGCCGCGCTCGACCGCATCACGCCGCTCGACCCGAGCGTATTCGACGCGCTCGAGTCGCCGGGCACCTCGGTCGAGGGAACCATCATCCCGCGCCTCGGGACGGCACTGGCGATGATCGACAAGCCGGTCGTGCTGGTGCTCGATGACGTGCACCTGCTCGACAGCCCGCCGTGCCTGGATGCCATCGTCGCGCTCACCGATCATGTTCCCGAGGGCTCGCAGCTGGCGCTCTCCGCGCGAGACCATGGCGCCTTCCCGCTCGGAGCGCTGCGTGCGAAGGGCTTGGCGCTGGAGATCGGGCCGGACGAGCTTCGCCTGGACGAGGCCGAAGCGCGCCAGCTCCTGCGAGGCGCCGGTCTCGACCTCGGGCGTGCGGAGGTTGCCGAGCTGACGGAGCACACGGAGGGCTGGACCGCAGGTCTGTACCTGGCCGCGATCTCAGCCAAGGCGAGCGGCTCGGGCGTGGAGGGCGCGACGGGGTTCCGGGGCGATGACCATTTCCTGGCCGACTATCTGCGCTCGGAGCTCCTCTCGCGGCTGCCGCGCGACGAGCTCCGCTTCCTGACCCGGACCGCCGTCCTCGAGCGCATGGCGGGTCCGCTCTGCGACGCCGTGCTCGACGCGAGCGACTCGGCGGCAGAGCTCGCGGCCCTCGAGCGCTCCAACCTGTTCGTGGTTGCGCTGGACCGCAATGAGCAGTGGTATCGCTACCACCATCTCTTCCAGGAGCTGCTGCGTTCGGAGCTCGAGCGAGGCGAGCCGGAGCTCGTGCCGCAGCTGCTCTTGCGTGCGTCGCGCTGGTGCGAGGCGAACGGGCAGCCGGAAACCGCGATTCGGTACGCGCAGGCCGCCGGCGATGTCACCCGCGTGGCGCGGCTGGTGGCGCGTAGTGCTCTCCCGATCTACCAGAGCGGCCGCGCCGCGACCGTCGAAGGCTGGCTCGCATGGCTAGCGGACCGGTGGGGATCTGAGCCGGACGCGGCGGTCGCTGTGATCGGCGGGTTGATCGCATCGATCTGGGGCCGGGCGGCCGAGGCGGAACGCTGGGCCGATACCGCCGAGCTCGCGACGTACGACGGCGAGCTGCCCGACGGCAGCGATTCGATCGACTCGTGGCGGGGCCTCCTGCGCGCGCTGCAGTGTCGTCGAGGGGTGGCGAGCATGCGCAGAGACGCCGAGCTCGCAGTCGCGACGCTCGCGCGCGGGAGCCAGTTCCGGCTGAACGCGCTCCTGCTCCTCGCGTGGTCGCACTGTCTGACCGGCGAGATCGACCAGGCCGACGACCTGCTCGCCGACGCCACCGAGGAAGGCCTCGAGCTCGGCGTTCCCGCCGCGGTGACGGTGGCCCTGGGCGAGCGCGCCGTGATCGCGAGCGGACGAGGAGCGTGGGTCCAGGCCGAGGAGCTCACCGACCAGGCGCTCCGGGTGATCCGCATGTCCCGGTTGGACGAGTACCCGACCAGCGCGCTCGCCTATGCCGGAGCGGCTCGCGTCGCCCTCCACCGAGGGAACTCCGCCGGCTGCCAGGAGCTCCTCACCCGAGCTCAGCGCCTGCGGCCGCGTCTCACGTACGCGCTGCCGTACTTCGCGGTACAGACTCGCCTGGAGCTCGCGCGGACCTACCTGACGCTCGCCGACGCGGCGGGCGCCGCGACGATCCTGCGCGAGATCGACGCGGTATGGCGCCGCCGGCCGGACCTCGGCACGCTCCCGGCCCAGGCGGACGAGCTGCGCGCCAGCCTGTCTACGCTGCGCACGCACGCTCCGGGGGCCTCGACCCTGACCGAGGCGGAGCTGCGCCTCCTGCCCTACCTCTCCACGCATCTCTCCTTCCGCGAGATGGGCGAGCGCCTGTACCTCTCTCGCCACACCGTGAAGTCCCACGCCATGGCGATCTACCGCAAGCTCAACGTGGCATCCCGGAACGCAGCGGTCGACCGCGCCCGGCAGCTCGCGCTGCTCTAGGAAGGCCGGTGGTCGGCCGGCTCATGCCTTCGGGGCGATGACGAATCGTCGCCCGTCGTGTCTAGTCGAAGGAGACTGCGGACGCCGTCCGCGGAGTGGGACGTAAAGCCGCGAGGGAGAAATGGCCGGATACAAGGAGAGCCTCCGCAGGCTCGCGCTGAACGACGAGCGCTACGTGGAATCGGTGCTCGGGATGGGGCGCGACACCGTCGACGTCTCGCACCTGGACCAGAAGACGCACGCCCTCGTCCGGCTCGCGGCGTCGCTGGCGATGGACGCGGCGCTCAGCTCCTACCAGTCGACGGTCGAACTGGCCCTGGCAGCCGGCGCCAGCTTCGACGAAGTCGTCGGGACGCTGATCGCGGTCGCTCCCACGGTAGGCCTGACACGCGTCGTATCGGCCGCGCCCGAGCTCGCGCTCGCGCTGGGCTACGACGTCGACGCAGCGCTCGAGTCACCCGGCCAGGAGGCCGACTGACTCCCACTCCGCCGGGGAGGCCGGGCGCCCCGGAGGAGCACGCATCTCATGCCGTTCGGGCGATGCCGCTCGGCGACCGGGGCGACACGATGGACCAGACCGAGTCCCCGCGAAAGGAGAGCTCCATGAGGCGGCGCCTAGCAGCGATGATCGCCTTGGTGGTGGGAGCGGCAACGATCATTGCCGCCGTTGCGATCGCAGTGAGCGAGTTCCCGCGCGGCTTGGGTCTGCTGGCGTGCGTGGCGGTCGCCGGCGCGTGCGCGTGGTACGGCATGCTCCGGCGGGGAACCGCCCGTGTCGCGGGCTTCGCGGTCGCGGGCCTTGCGCTTGGCGGCGCGCTGGCGCTGCTCCTTGCGAGTGGGTCACCGTTCGGCGATCTGCTGGTCGTCGTGGGGCTCCTGATCACTGTGGCCGCGGCCCGGGCCACGCTTGCCGTGCACGTGGACCTGCCGAGCGCTTCGGCGCCACGCCGGCCCGTGTTGTTCTTCAACCCCAAGTCCGGCGGCGGCAAGGCGGAGCGGTTCTCGCTCGCCGAAGAGGCGCGCGCGCGCGCTATCGAGCCGATCGAGCTCGGCCCCCCATGGGACCTCGAGCGGCTGGTGCGCGACGCGGTCGCCGACGGCGCCGACGGGTTGGCGATGGCCGGGGGCGATGGGTCGCAAGCCATCGTCGCGGCGATCGCCGCGGAGCTTGACCTGCCGTATGCGTGCGTGCCCGCCGGGACTCGCAACCACTTCGCCCTCGACCTCGGCGTCGACCGCGACGACGTCGTCGGCGCGCTCGACGCGTTCGTGGACGGCGGCGAGCGAAGGGTCGACCTCGCCGAGGTGAATGGGCGCGTCTTCGTCAACAACGTCTCGCTCGGTCTCTACGCCGAAGCGGTCCAACGCGACGGCTATCGCGACGCGAAGCTGCGCACGCTGCTCGACACCGTGCCCGACGTGGTCCGCCCGGACAGCGGCGACCTCGGCCTGCGCTGGAGCGGGCCGGGCGGGCACGCGCACGATTCCGGTGTCGCGGTGCTCGTCTCCAACAACCGCTATCGACTCGGCCGGGCGGTCGGCTCGGGCACCCGTCCGCGCATCGACGACGGACTGCTCGGGATGACTGTCGTCGGGGCACCTTCCGGCCGCGAGAGCGGCGACCGGCGGCTGCAGCGCCCGTGGCGCGAGTGGTCCGCGCCGACATTCGCCGTGGACGCCGACCGACCCGTCCCCGCCGGCATCGACGGCGAGGCGCTCGTGCTCGAGCCACCGCTGACCTTTCACATCCGCCCAGGAGTCCTACGCGTGCGTATCGCACGCAAGCACCCTGGCGCCTCGCCCTCGGCGGCGGCTCCCGAAGGGATGTGGGCCGGCGTGCTCGCACTCGCGCGAACTGCACGCGGCGTCGCGCCAGACCTGAACGATCACGATCACAGAGCCCCGAACGGACATCATGGCGATCGCTGACCATCATCCCGACCTGCCGAGAACCGAGCCCGAATTTCGCGCCCAACGACTCGGCTTCGCCCTGAGCAGCATCGCCGCCGAGCTCGTCACTGAACGCCGCAAGGTCATGCAACTGCAGAAGGAGCTCGAGCAGCTCAAGGCGCGACTTGCATCGCATGACATGAGTTCACTCCCCGTCGAGGATTCACGCCAACGGGGCGATGCTCGGCGGGTGTCCTCCACTTAGCCTCGTGCCACCTGCGGATGCGTGCTAGGCGCGCCGGGGACTCGCGTCTGGGGTGTCGAGCGCTGATACGCCGTGCTGGGCACGGCGCGCGGCCAGCTCCTCCTGGACGAAGGCGTCAACGAAAAGGCGTAGCGGCGCTGGCGGTCGCGCGCGGTAGCGGCGCTGGCGGTCGCGCGCGGTTGCGGCGCACCACACCTCGTAGGCGCTCCCCAGCTCCTTGGCCGCGATTCGCCACTCCGCGAGGTGATCTGCGTCCCGGCTGGCCGGTGACGATTTCTTGGTCCTGCGAGGCAGATTCATCCCATCAAGGCGATGCCGAGCGAGCGCGTGGACGAGACGATGGAGACCGATAGTCCATAGCCGAGCGGCGCCCAGCGCCTCCTCGGTCGACTCGATCGGAGTGACACAAATGTCGGCCCTCCTCTGGTTCCTCCTCGCGGTCCTCTACTTCACCGCGCTCTTCGTCCTCGGCCTGTCTACGCTCCGCAAGGGCCACACGGCGCTGTTCTGGTTCGGGATCCTCTTCCCCTTGCTGTGGATCGTCGGGGCCCTCATGGCGCCGACGCCGGCAGTGGCAGCAGCTCAGGCCAGCACAGATCTTCGATAGCCGGGATGCGTACAGACCCGCCGCGGTGAACGCCGGGTCGAGCCAATGACGGAGCCCCAGACCCCGCCGAGTGCGCGCGAGGATGCTACGCAATCGCGGTCAGGTGGACGTTCCATTCCGAGTCTGGTCGTTCGCTCCGGCGCACGCGCTGCGGAGCGCGTCGCCCGGGCGACCAGGATCGACGATGCGGTCGAGGTCGTCGCCGAGGAGACGACCGTCCGCGCCGTCGAGAGCGAAGCGGTTGAGCGCGCTTGCCAACGCACTCGACAGTGAGCTGGTAAACCACCTGTGGGAGCAACTGCTGAACAGCAACGAGGTGCAGCAACTCTTCGAGCGGATCGGGGAGGCTCGATCATCAACATCGGCTTCTTGGTGCTCTCAGGGCTCGTCGCCTTCCTCTTCGGCTCTCTTCGGTGACGGCGGCGGCGCGAGCACGGGGGTTCTCGTCGCGGGGGCCGGGGCCTGGGTCGTCGCCGGAGCTCTCTACCTGGTGTCGTTCTGGGCGCTCGCGGGCGAGACGCCGGGGATGCGCTTTCTCGGAATTCGGCTCGACTCTGGCGGCGAGCGTCGGATCGGGGTCCGACATGCGATCCGGCGGCTATTCGGTCTCGTGGTGGCTGTGATCCCACTCGGACTTGGCCTTCTCGGAGTGGCAACAACCGTCGACCGCCGCGGCTGGCAGGACCGCATCGCGTATACCGACGTCCTGTACACAACCGATTGACCCTACGGGCGAACGCGGTCGAGCATGTGCGTAGTGAGCTGCGCCACCGTCGTGCCGATCAGCGCGCCGGCCAGCACATCGGCGGGGTAGTGCACTCCGGTGTGGACACGGGAATAGCCGACGAGTGCGGCGAGGGCGCGCAGCGGGACGGCGACGACCGGTAGGACTTCACCCACGCCGGCCGCGAATCCGAATGCGGCCGCGGCATGTCCTGACGGGAACGAGCGCGACACTGGCATCCGCACGTGGCGGGCGAGCGGGACGTCTCGGGCGACACGGCCCGGTCGGCGCCGCCGTGCGAGCGGCTTGATCGCGACGTTGACCACGGTCGCAGTGATCGCCAGTGACGCGAGGCCACTGCTCGCTGCGCGGCGTCCCGTCCGCCCCCCGGCGACCGCGAGCAGCGCCGCGGCGGCCACGGAGAGGCGCGAGTAGTTCGCCGCGCGCGTGAGGCGGCTCATTGCCGCGTCGAGGTTCGGCGTCGAGGTCGCGGCGACGACGGCGTAGATGGCGACGTCCAGGCGCTCGGCGTCCTGGATCCAGCGCTGGCGCACATCAACTCCTTCCGGCGTCGGGCACAGCGCCGCGGGGCCCCGCCGGTGGCGGGGCCCCCGCGACCGCCGCTCGGTTCTGGCTAGCCCGCGACAGCGGTCGCAAGCCCGAGAGCCTCGGCGATCGAGCTGCCGGCGCTGGCCACGCGGGCGGTTCCGACCACGGGCGCAATGGCGATCAGGACACCCTGGACCTGCTCGACGCTCACTCCGAGGTCAGCCGCGACTCCGAGGTTCAGGAGATACGACTCCGGCGGGGCGCCGGAGGAGGCCAACGCGGCGATCCGCACGAGCATGAAGGTCTCGGCGTCGAGACCGGAGCGCTCTGGCACTCCTTCGTTCATGTCGACGAGGGCATCGAGGACTGGCGTGTTCACTTCGGACATTGGGGCTGCTCCTCTTGGAATGAGTCTGTGCGGGGTCTGCTGCCGTGACTCGCGAGTCGGCTCGCTCAAGCGGGACCCAGGACACGCGCCTTCTCGCGCTCGAACTCCTCGTCCGTCAGCACGTTCTGCTCGTGAAGGTCGCCCAGTTGCTTGAGCTCCTCGATCGCGTCAGGCGTCAGCCCGCCCGAGTCGGGCGCCGCCGCTTCGGCGGGCTCGGCGGACGGAGGCGGGACCGCGTTCTCCTCCGCCTCCTTCGCGTCATGATGGTGTTTCGCGGCGACCACGGCCCCTCCGACCGCAGCGGCGCGTCGCCTGCGCTGGCGTCTGTCGCGTCCCATCTTCATTGCCCTCCTGACTCGCGTGAACCTGTCGTCCGAGCATGCCGCTCCCGGCGACTCGCGTCATCGCCCAGATGGGACGAATCCTGCGGCGACTTGTCCTTGTGCCGTCCACAGGCTCGGCGATACTGCGCGCGTTGGACGAGCGTCAGGAACCCGCGAAGCGACCGGCGGTGCGCTGGCTCAGCCGTCGGCAGCGCCGCCGTGGGCTTCGGCCGCGCGACGCTGCCGTCCTGATCGTGGCCGTGTGGCTGGTCGCCGTGATCATCTTCGGGATCGTCGAGCACCTGATCGACGATCAGACCTTCCCCACCGTATGGCTCGGGATGTGGTGGGCGCTGGCGACCGTGACGACCGTCGGGTACGGCGACGTCGTTCCGCAGGACCCAGTCGGACGCGTTATCGCCTCGTTTCTCCTGCTCGGCGGGCTCGCGCTGATCTCGGTCCTGACGGCGACGATTACAAGCGGGTTCGTCGCGCGCGCGCAGCGCGAGACTCCCAGCAGCGCCGAAGTCGAACTCCTGGCTGAGATCCGGGAGCTGCGGGCACGGGTCGAGGAACTCGCCGAGGGCCCAGAGCGGTGACGGGTCCGCCGGCGCGCTCAGCCTGCGGTTCCGACAGGAGCCGGGGGCGGGCCAAGGGAAGCGCCCACGGGCGTAGAGCGGGACGGGAACTCCCGTAGCGTCTGGCGGCGGAGCGCGACGACGCCGATCGCGATCAGCGCGCCCAGCAGCAGAATGCCCCACCAGGTGCGCAAGGCGTGAGTGCCGCCCCAGAGGACCAGCAGCAGGAACGCGGCGCCGACGCTCGCCCAGGCGATGCCCGGCCGCTCGTTGAGCACCGGCGCGACCCAGCCGCGGACGGCGACGGCCGCCCTCGTCGGTCCCGCGAGCATGGTCCCGGCGACCGCGATGACGCCGTAGAGCACCGCGGCCCAGCCGATCTGCGCCAGGATCTCGGTGCCGATCAACCACGCCTGCGTGCCGGCTTCCTCGCCGGGTGGCGCGGTCAGCGCATCGATTGCGAGGTCGCCCGCGACCTGGCGCACGACGAGCACCACGAGCCCGACGAGCACGAACGCGAAGCCGATGTTGCGGATCGTCTGCCGTCTCGCGCCGCGCGCGAGGTAGATCGCAAGCGCGTACAGGGCGAGCACGAGCACCAGCAGCGCGGCGCTGAGGATCCGGACCGCCCGGACGCCGGCCTGCGCGGCCGCGAGCTGGTCCGAGCGCATGACGGTGATCACCCCGGCGTCGGGCGGGATCCTGGCCAGGGCGGCGTCTGGCAGCCCGAGCTCGGTGCCGAGCTCGGTCACGAGCTCGCTCAGGTCCACCGTGACGACGCCTTCGCCGCTCGAGATGCCGTCACTCGTCGTGTTCTCGAGCACATGGACGAGCTTCTCCTGCGCGGCCGCGTTGGCGTCGACCCACAGCTGCTGCACACGCGGCGCGTCGAGCAGGCGGCCGATCGTGGTCGTGGCGGACTGCCGCAGCGCCGCGGCCAGCGGCGCCGCCAGCGTGTCGAGGTTGTCGGGCAGCCGCGTCTCGAGCTCGGCGTCCACGTCGACGTTGGCATAGAGCTCGTTGACGAGGAAGACCGAGACGGCGTCGCGCACCTGCTGGTCCTCTATCAGTTCGGCGCTGGCCTTCTTCCAGGACTCGTTGTCGAACATCTGCCGGTTCACCCACGTCGTCAGGATCGACGCGAGCCCGATCAGCGAGGCGACGACGATCAGCACCCAGATCAGGGCCGTGCGTCGCCGACGCCTGCGCGGCACCTGCTCGGCGTCGACCGGCTCGCCGAGCGAGGGGACCGCCTCTGGGTCGGTCAGCGCCATGCGCCTGGCTCTAGCTCGCGCCGGTCGCGCGCGGCGAAGGGGCGATCAGCGCGCCCATGATCCACAGCAGCGGGAAGATGATCCCGAAGCCGAAAAGCCAGACGTGGCCGTTGCGCAACGTCGCGAGACCGAGCGACACAAGTGCGACCAGGTACACCGTCACCAGCGTGATCCACAGGAACGTCGACATCTCGTAGCTCCGATCCAATCGGTTGGGAGAGTTGCCCGATCGTCCATGAGTAGCGGTCGTCCCACATCGCACCGAAGGGATGAGTTGTCGAGCTGCGGCGCTGTTGATCAACCGGAGCCGGATTTCATCCCACCGGCATGAGAAAGAGCGGCGGGCGCACGCGTACGCTCGGCACTGCTCCGGCCTGCCATGAAGCCGGCCGCGAGCTGAAAAGACATACGTCTCAAGGAGGTATCCCATGCGTGGTGCTGGTCGAGCAGTGTTCGCGGCGGTCCTGCTGTTGGTGGCAGGGACGCTGAACATCATCTACGGCATCGGCGCGCTGGACAGCGCGAACATCTTCGTGAACGACACGAGGTATGTCTTCACCAACCTCAGCACCATGGGCTGGGTCCTGATCGTCCTCGCGGTCATCCAGCTCACCGGCGGCTTCTCGCTGCTCGCCGGCAAGACCTACGGGCGGGTCATCGGGGTCATCGGCGGCACCCTCGGTGCGATCGGTGCCCTGCTGTCCGTCGGCGGCTCCAACCCGTGGTGGTCGCTGGCCATCTTCTTCCTGTGCGTGTGGGTCGTCTACGGCATCCTCGTCCTCGGAGACGACGAGCCGGCGCTCGCAAGCTGACCCCGAGACGACGCGATCGTGCAGCCGCCGGGCGCGAACCCGGTGGCACCATCCGAACCACGACGAAGGAGATCTGATGGACATCTTCGAGGTAGAGCAGAAGGAGCGTCTCGGACGGGAAGAGATCGCGTCGCGCCTGCGCAACTTCGCCGACATGCTCGAGCGCCACAACGACATCGAGTTCGAGCGCGGCGGCATGCGCTTCAAGGTGCCCGTGCCCGACGAGCTCGATCTCAAGCTCGAGCTCGAGATCGAGAGCGACAAGCGCGAACTGGAGATCGAACTGACCTGGTGAGGGCGCCCCACCGCACGATCGGCGGCGCTCGGCGGCGCGGGGTTGCTCCGCGCTCGTCGCCGGTGGCGTCCTCCAGGACGACGGTCTGCGAGAGCCGGAAGGGCGTCGCCGTGCCGATGTCGCATGAGGCCCGTGCCCGGCCGTAGGCGCCACCGGGAACGAGCCAGACCCGGCAGGAGACGGCTACTTCGCGCTTGCCCGCGCGTGATCTCGCGCGGCCGCGTAGCGTCTGATGCGCTCGCTGCGCACCCGGTGCTCGGCGCCGCGGAGCCGCTGCTCGGCGGTGCGCATCCTGTGGGCCGTCCGCCGCAGACTAGGGCCGGCGAGGCCGCCGAGTATCGCCAAGGCCAGGAGGGTCCCGGCGCCCGGGACCAGTCGAGCGCTTGGCCCGGCGACGCCGAGCGCCGCCTCGCGCAGCGTGAATGCGCCGAGGGCCGCGTCGGTGCCGGACACGCGCAAGCGGCCGCGAATCCGCCGCGCGGCCTCATATGTCCCGTCGGCGGCGCTCAGCAGCAGTACAACGGTGAGCACGTTCGCCTCGTCGCGCGACGTGCCGAACGCGCGGTTCAGCGCCTGGTACCGCAGATGGTTGAGCACGGCGAAGGCGAGTCGGGCGTCAGTCTGGAACAGCTGTGCGGTGCCGAACCCGGCGGTGGACTCCATGACGCAAGAGTGCATGCCACGGCGGCGAGCCGCGTCGCCCAATCGGGATGAATCCAGCAGGTCGGTCGACCGCCAAGCGCGTCCAGTCGCCTCCGCGCGGGCGCCACGGGCTCAGCGGCTGAGATCAGACCGCGACCATGGTCGCTGAGGAACTGCGGCCAACCGCATTGAAAGCGGTCCGTGCTGTCATGACAATCGCGTGGGTCATCTTGGGGGACGCGGACTGCTCCGAAGGACGAATCGGGCGTACAAAGCCATCTCGCGGGAGCCGTCGATTGGCGCTATTCCCGAGCCATCATCGCGACGGCCTCGCGCTCCAGGTCGACGTAGGGCTCGCCGCTGACGTCGGTGGCGACGCGCTTGATCGTGCCGCCGGTGAACGGCACGGCGGTTCTCGGGGGTAGTCGTTGGTGACTGGGTCGCTGCTGTCGCGTCCGACGCACAGTCCGTCGCTCGCGAGCGAGAACTTGCCCGGTTGGGTGCGGATGCGGCCCTGTCTTTCGCCCGGGATCGCGCGGGAGCAACTCCGCGCTAGCCGGCGAGAGGGGCGACCGCAGACCGGCCGCCCCTCTCAACGGCGCGGAAGCTACGAGCCCTCGTGGTGCTCGTGCTCGGCGCCGCCGCCGCTGCCGACCGTGCCCTCGGGACCGGCGGGCGTCGGGATGGTGAACTTGCCCGGCACCTTCTTGCCCGGCACGCCATTTACCGTCTCGGTCGAGTATGCGTACGTGAGCACTGCGAACGCGACCGCGTCGGAGTTGATCGTGAGCGCGTGCAGGCTGGTATTGGCGAACGTGTCGCAGGCGAGGTGGTAGCACGGGTCGTACTGGGCCCCCGTGGTGCCGCCCCAGATCGCCTGCTGTTCTGCGGTCTTGGGTACCTCGGCCCCGGTGAAGAGACCGCCGGCCGGGATCCCGTTGAGGATGAAGGCCTGGTAGTCGCTGCGAGCGCTGAACTCCGCGTCGTCGTAGGGCTCGTTCCTGAGCGTGTAGAACGACTCGAAGAGATCTTCGATGGCGATCGACCCCGGCGGGACGGGGACCGGAGCCTCGAAGCCCGACTCGTCGCTGTCGTAGACCATCTGGATGTAGTTCGGCGAGCCGATCATGTCGAAGTTCAGGTAGAGCGCGATTCGATCGCGCTCCGCCTGGCTCAACCCGGCGACGTACTGCGTCGAGCCGATCAGACCGGACTCCTCCGCACCCCACCACGCGAACCGCAGCGTGTTCTCCGGCTTCAGCTTGCCGAGCTGCTCAGGCGACCTCGATCAGCGCGCTCGACCCGCTCCCGTTGTCGTTGATGCCCGGCCCTGCCAGGACCGAGTCGAGGTGTGCGCCCGCCATCACGACGTTGTCGTCGTTGGCGCCCGGTAGCTCGGCGATCACGTTGACCTGCGGCCGGCTCTCCGGCGGGTCGACGCGGACCTGCGCCGTCGAGCCAGCGCGCGCCAGCCGCTCGCCGTCCGCGAACGAGGCGCCGACGACCGGGATGTCCACCACGTTGAGGCCGCCCAGCGTGCCGACGATCAAGCCCTCGCGCGTTGGATCGTTCCCCTGGTTGAAGATGATCACGGCCTCCGCGCCCGCCGCCTCGGCGTTGAGTGCCTTAAGCCCGAATGTGCAGACCGGCGCGGGCAACGGCGGGCCGCCACGCTGGATCAGCGCGATGTCGTTGTCGCCGCTGAAGTCCAGCCCCGCGAAGTCGGATGCCTCGCACCCGCTGGTGGTCGCGCGATCGCCCGCGAGGTTGATGTCGACCGGGATCACGTTGCCGGTCACGTCACCCTCGCCGGTGCCCGTGAAAGCGCCCGTCGCATAGTCCGCGGCCGGTGCCGGCGTCAGCTGGCGCAACAGCGGCGCTGGCACGAAAGTGAACGGGAACTCGTCCAGCTCGACGTTCCAGCCGGCCGCTTCCAGCCGCTCGACGACGTACTCGACGCTTGCGTCATAACCGGTCGTGCCGGCCGCCCGCGTCCCGCCGTTGGCATCGGCGATCGCCTGGAGCGCCGACTGGTGCGCGCGGACCCCCTCGATCCGCACACACTCGAGCAACTTGTCGTAGGTGTTGTTCGTCCGGCTCTCACAACCCGCCTGCGAGGGCGCTGCCAGCGCCGCGCCGCCTGGCAGCGACGCCACGGCAGCTACGGTCACGACCCCCAGAACGCAGGCACGCCGACGGCGACGCGCACGACTCGTCAATCGAGACATCCCACTCCCCCTCTCGCGGGCGGCGACCCTCTGTCATCCGCCTCCTATGCCGCGACGATATTGCACCGCCACAGGGTCCGCAATCACCGGGTACCGCGAACGAAGCACGTGGACCTCCGCGGTCTCTGGCTCGCCCGAGACGATGTCGATCTGTCAACGGGAACCGAAAAGTGCACCGGATTCGGGAATTCGAACGTGCTCCACTTGAGGGGATGCGAGCCGGCGTAGCCGGCGAGACCGGCACCGTCGTTCATGAGAGTTCTGTCCTGCGGCCCTGCCGTGATGGCTTGACTTGGGCGCGCTGTCGGTGCCGCGCTCGCGGAGGCGGTAGCCCTTGCCCTTGAGCGTGACCATGGTGGGCGCTTTCCGAGCGGGAGGGACACGCGGAATGGTTCCGCGGGTCCAGCTCCTGTGCCTGCGAATTCGGCTCTGTGCCGTGACCGTGTGTGCCGGGGTGCGCTGCCGGCGATGGCCGGCAGGAGCGATCACGCCCCCAGCTATGTGCCGGCGAGCGTGGCCTTGCAGTCGGCGGTGACGCTCTGGAGGTCTTTGCGCACGGTCTCTGCCTGGGCGCTCGGGCTGTCGCCCTCGAACAACCCACCGAACGCCTCGATGTAGGCCTTGGCGCAGCTCGCCGCGGCCTTGGCCTTGGACTGGGCGGCCTGTGACTCGGCCTTTGCCTGGTTCGCCTCCGCCTTGGCCTTGTCCGTCTCGTTGCTGGCGTTGGCGGCGTCCTGCTCGGCCGCTGCAGCGTCCTGCTCGGCCTGCGTTGCTGCCTTGTTGGCGTCCTCGACCTCCTGCTGGGTCGCGGCGAGCTCGTCGCGGGTCGCCCCCAACTGCTTGGCGAACTCGTCGTAGAGCACCTTTCCGGTCACCAGTGTGAGTCCGGTGCGCCTGCGCTGGGAGGACTGGAGGTCTTCGACGTCCTGCTGCGCGGTTGCGAGCTCCTGCGTTGTCGTGTCGAGCTGCTGCTTCGTACCCGCTAGCTCCTGCGTCGTCTTGTCGAGCTCCTGCTGTGTGTTGTCGAGGTCCGACCTGAGCGTGAGCGACCAGATCGTGACGCCGACGGCGACGATCGCCAGCAGCGCGCTGACCCAGATCCAGCGGCTGTGGCGCCTCTGAGGTGCACCAGCGGTCACGTCGTCCTTGGGCTCGGATGCCTCCATCTCGGCTAGACCGTCTCCCGCGCTTCCACACCAGATCGAGGACGACCGCGAGCGCGACCAGGACCAGCATCGCCAAACGGCCGCATGCGTCGCGCTCCCAGGCCACGGCGCGGAACCGCTGGCCGCGTTTCGCGGCTGGCTCGCCCGTCACGAGCGAACCGTGTTGATCCTGCTGGCGCTCGCAATCGGCGGCTTCTTCCTGCGCGATGGACTGACCCTGCTCATGACCTAAGGGTTGCCGGCTCGTTACGGCGCGGCGTCCTCCTGCGAGGCGCCCGACTCCTCGACGGCCTTCTCCACCTGGCCCCTCACCGACTCGAGCTGGGTCTCGACGTCGTCGAGCGTCGTCTGCGCGTTCTCCTGCGCGTCAGCGCCGGCCTGCGAGAGCTGCGCTCCGGCATCGCTGACCGCCTGGCTGATCTGATCGATCTGACCTGAGAGGGACTCGACCTCCTGGCTGGCCTGCTCGGCTTGTTGTTCGGCCTGGGCGGTCTGGTCGCGCTGGTCGTCGAGATCGGATTGGAGGCCGAGGGCCCAGATCGCGAGCCCGCCGGCGACGAGCACGAGCAACACGCAGACGGTGATCCAGCCCCACGGTCGGTGATGCTGAGGAGGCGACTGCGCGGAGGGCACATCCGCACCGACCGGCTGCTCGGGGGAACTGGCCATGCCGAGGACATTGATACGTCCGTGGTGGCGGCGACATCACCCGAAGGGGGTGATCGGGCGTCAACACGCCCTCTCCGCCGTCCTGCCCGCGGCCCTTGGAGCTCACAGTGGGCACGAGGCGTGGCGGATCCGCTCCTGACGTGGAGGCGCCGCTCAGAGGGAGCGACGCCTCCGGGAACGTCAGCCCGTTGAGCGCGCGGCGTCGAGCACGAGGTCGGTGACGTCGCGCGGGCGGGAGATCATCGGGACGTGTGAGGCCTTGACCTCGACCGTCCTGGCGCCGATGTGCCGGGCCATGATGCGCTCGTTGGCCGCGCCGATCGCGTTGTCCTGGCTCGCGACCATGTACCACGAAGGGATCGTCTTCCAGGCCGGCGGGCCGGAGGGCTCGCCGAGCGTGACCAGCGAGGCGGGGCGCTGCGAGACGGCCATGACCGCTGCGTCGCTGCGGCTCACGTCGGCGGCGAAGACCTCGCGGAAGACGCTCGGCTTGATGTGGCCCTCGACCGCGCCGGGCACCTGCCGGAAGTCGAGCGTGGCCGGTCCGAGCATGCCTCCGGGAGCCATCGCCGACAGGAACTCCACGCTCTGGCCCTCGTCCGGGGCGAACGCGGCGATGTAGACCAGCGCCTTCACGTCGGGATCGCCGTACGCCGCGTTGGTGATCACCATGCCGCCGTACGAGTGCCCGACGAGCACGATCGGGCCGTCGACCGTCGCGAGGATGCTCTTGATGTAGGCGGAGTCGGCCGACACGCCGCGCAGCGGGTTGGGCGGCGCGAGGACGTCGTAGCCACGGCGCTGCAGGCGCTCGACGACCGCGGCCCATCCGGATGCGTCGGCGAACGCGCCGTGCACGAGGACGACCGTCGGCTTCACCGCCGGCTTGGGTTTGTGCCCCCCGCCGGACGACGCCGAGGACGTGAGCGTGAAGACCAGCGCAAGCGCAATCCCGAGTGCGAGCACCAGCCGCGGTACCGGCGAGCGAGCGGCTGTCCGAAGGGCAGACATGGGGCATCTCCTGAGGTAGGGGTACGCGTTCCGGCGACCGTAGGCAACCCGGCGACGGGCTGGCGACCGTCACGCGACCGTGGTGCGTCCGCGCTCAGGCGAGTTGCATGAGTCAGATGACTGCAGTCGCAACCGGGAGGCCGGCGCCCGGGCAGTGAGGTGCAGTCGTTTGCCCGATGCGAGGCGAGAGTGCCGGAGCGTACGGTCGCCGCATCCAACTCGCCCGTCGAAAGGACCGCCCATGAGCGCGAATCCATCCACGCCTGACACGATCGTCCTCATCCACGGCTTCTGGGTGACGCCCCGAAGCTGGGAGCAGTGGGTCAGCCGCTACCAGGCGCGCGGCTACCGCGTCCTCGCCCCCGCCTACCCGGGGTTCGAGGTCGAGGTCGAGGCCCTCAACGCCGACCCGTCCCCGATCGAGGCGGTCTCGGTGCCCCAGATCGTCGCGCACCTCGAGGCCGTCGTCGAGGAGCTCGACTCGCCACCGATCCTGATCGGTCACTCCGCGGGCGGCGTCTTCACGCAGATCCTGCTCGACCATGGGTACGGGGCGGCGGGCGTGGCGATCAACTCGGCGCCCACCGAGGGCGTCAAGGTGGTGCCGCTGTCGCAGGTGAAGGCGGCCTTCCCGGTGCTCAAGAACCCGGCCAACCGCCACCGGGCCGTCGGCCTAACGGCCGAGCAGTGGCAGTACGCGTTCGCCAACACGTTCAGCGAGGACGAGTCGCGCGCGCTGTACGAGCGCTACCACATCCCGGCGTCCGGCGAGATCTTCTGGGGCAGCGCGCTCGCGAACATCCACCCCGGCAAGGACGACAACTACGTCGACTACCGCAACGACGCGCGCGCGCCGCTGCTGTTCATCTCCGGTAGCCAGGACCACCTGATGCCGCCGAAGATCCAGCGCTCCAACGCCAAGCACTACAAGTCGGACACCGTCACCGAGGTCAAGGAGTTCGACGGCCCCCACCTGCTGCCGGCCGCGCCCGGCTGGGAAGAGGTCGCCGACTACGCCCTGTCCTGGGCGCTCGAGCACGCCGGGCAGCCGGCGCGGGTGTGAACGGCGTCCGCATCACGCACATCGGCGGGCCGACGACGCTGATCGAGGTCGGCGGCTGGCGCCTGCTCACCGACCCGACCTTCGACGCCCCCGGCCGGAGCTACCGCTTCGGCTGGGGGACCGGGTCGCGCAAGCTGGGCGGCCCGGCCGTCGCTGCCGACAGGCTCGGGCGGATCGACGCGGTCCTCCTCAGCCACGATCACCATGACGACAACCTCGACCCCGCCGGTCGCGCGCTGCTGCCGGCCGCCGGGGTCGTCGTCACCACTGCGTCCGGCGCCCGCCGCCTTGGCGCCAACGCGCGCGGCCTCGAGGCCTGGCAGAGCACGCGGCTCGAGGCGCCGTCGCGGCCCGCCATCGAGGTCACCGCCACCCCGTGCCGTCACGGCCCGCCGCTCAGCCGGCCGCTCGCCGGCGACGTGGTCGGCTTCGCGCTGCGCTGGGACGGTCAGCGGCACGGCGTCCTGTGGATCTCCGGCGACACGGTGCTCTACGACGGCGTGCGCCAGGTCGCCGACCGCCTGCAGGTCGACACCGCCCTCCTCCACCTCGGCGGCGTGCGCTTCCCTGTGACCGGGCCGGTGCGCTACACGATGACCGCGCGCGACGCGGTCGAGCTCTGCCGCCTCGTGCGGCCGCGCACCGTCATCCCCGTCCACTACGAGGGCTGGAAGCATTTCCAGGAGGGCCGCGACGCGATCGAGCGGGAGTTCGCCCGCGCACCCGGGGAGATCCGGCGCAGCATCCGCTGGTTGCCGGTCGGCGTCGCCGTCGACCTCGCCGACGACGGCACCGCCCTCGCGACCGCCGAGCGCTTCCCGTAGGGTCTCGGGCGACCCCGTCCGCGCCATCCGGAAGGAGAGACCGAGCCGAGTTGTCGACGCCAGTCGCCGTCGATCGCGAGCGTCCTGCCCTGCTCGGACGCAAGCGAGAGCTCGCGCTGATCGACGACTTCCTCGAGAGCGCGGGCACGCGCGGCCGAGCCCTGCTCGTCCGCGGCGAGGCCGGCATCGGCAAGTCAGCCCTGCTCGACGAGGCCACCAGACGCGCCGCAGAGCGCGGCATGCCGGTGCTGAGCACGTCGGGCGCGGCGTTCGAGACGCGGATGCCGTTCGCCGGCCTGCACCGGCTCCTGCATCCCCTGCTCCCGCAGATCGACACGCTGCCGGTGCCCCAGCGGGACGCGCTCGCCGCCGCGTTCGGGCTGACCGACCGGCGCGCCCCGGACCTCTTCCTGATCGCTCTCGCGGGCCTGGAGCTGCTCTCCGAGCGGGCCGGCGAGGCGCCGCTCCTGCTCGTCGTCGAGGACGCCCACTGGCTCGACCCGGCGAGCTGCGAGGTGCTCGCGTTCATCGCACGGCGCGTGGAGCTGGAGCCGATCATCGTCCTCGTTGCGTGCCGCGACGAGCCGACCAGCCGGGTCGACGAGCTCGGCCTGCCGGAGCTCCGGCTCGACGCGCTGGATCAGGCGAGTGCGATGACGCTGCTCGACACGCACGCGCGGGGGCTGGCGCCGGACCTCCGCGAGCGGCTGCTCGACGACGCGGCGGGCAATCCGCTCGCGCTCGTCGAGCTTCCCAATGCCCTCGACTCGGAGGAGCCGGTCGGCGCGCTGGCGGCCACGGCGCCGCTTCCGATCACCGAGCGCCTGGAGCGCGCGTTCGCGGGCCGGGCGGCGGAGCTTCCGCCTGAGACGCGGCTGCTGCTCCTGCTCGCCGCCCTCGACGAAGGCGCGGACCTGCGCGGCACCCTCGAGGCCGCGTCGCTCGTCGACGGCCACACGCCCAGCGCCGACGACTTCTCCCTCGCCGAGGCGGCCGGCTTGATCACGGTCGACGGGGAGGTCGTGCGCTTCCGCCATCCGCTCGCGAGAGCCGCGATCTACCACTCCGCCGCAGCCGCGCAGCGGCGCGCGGCGCATCGGGCGCTGGCCCAGACCCACGGCGACGACGCCGACCGGCAGGTCTGGCACCGAGCGGGAGCGCTGATAGGCCCGGACGACGAAGTGGCCGCCGATCTCGAGCTCGCCGCCGAGCGGGCGGTGCAGCGCGGCGCGCCCGCGGCGGCGGCCAGCGCGCTCGAACGCGCCGCGCAGCTCAGCGAGATCTCCTCGAACCGCGGGCACCGGCTCGTGCGCGCCGCCGAGATCGAGCTCGAGCTGGGTCGCACCCAGCTCGCGCTCAACCAGCTCGCGGAGGCCAAGCCGCTCGAGCTCGACCACGAGGACCGGATGCGGCTCACGTTCCTGCTCGAGGCCTCGGACGAGGACAGCTGGTCGGGCGCCAGCCGGGTGGGAGCGTTCGCCGAGCTCGCGAACGAGATGGCCGCTGCGGGCGGACCTGCCCTGCTGCTGAGATCGCTCGTGCCGGTCGCCATCGGCTGCTGGTGGGGCAATCCCACCCAGCAGACGCGCGACCTCGTCGTCGAAGCGGCGGAACGGCTCCGCGCCGATCCGGATGACCCGTCCCTGCTCGCGGTCCTCGCCTGCGCCGATCCGCTGAAGCGCGGCAAGGTCGTCATCGAGCGGATCAGGCGCATCCCACCCGACGCCACGCGCGACCCCGTCGAGCTCCATCTCATCGGCACCGCCGCCACCGCCGTCTGGGCCTTCGACCTGTCGTGGAGCTTCCTCGGCGCCGCCGTCGACGGCCTGCGCGCCCAGGGCCGCCTGGGGCTCCTGGCTCAGGCGCTGGTGTCCCAGGCGTGGGCGGCCATCCATCTCGCCAAGGAGACCCACGCCATGGCGGCTGCCGACGAAGCCGCCCGGCTCGCGCGGGAGACCGGGCAGTCGAGATGGGCGGTGGCCGCCGATCTCGCCAAGGCCACGATCGCCGGGGAGCGTGGCGACGCCAAGACGGCACACGCGCTCGCCGATCGGGCGGAGGCCGAGCTGCTGCCGATCGGTGCGCAGGCGGTGCTCTCGCTGGTCCGGTTCGCCCGCGGCCGCTACGCCGTCGCCCACCACCGGCACGCGGAGGGCCTCGAGCAGCTCGCCCGGATCCTCGACCCGAGCGACGTCGCCTACCACCCCTTCACCGGCGCGTGGGCCCTCGCGGACCTCGTCGAGGCCGCGGCGCACGCCGGCAAGCTCGACCTGGCGCACGCGTACCTGGAGCAGCTCGAGTCGCTGGCGGCACAGACGTCGGCGCCGTACCTGCGCGCCTCGGCGGCGTACGCGCGGCCGCTCCTGGCCACCGACGACGAGGCCGAGGCGCACTACCAGGCGGCACTGGAGCACGAGCTGTCGAGCTGGCCCTGCTACCGCGGGCGCATGCTCCTCCACTACGGACGCTGGCTCCGCCGCCAGCGCCGCGTGGCCGAATCACGGGCCCCGCTGAGGGCGGCCCGGGAGAGCTTCGACGCCCTCGCCTTCGACGGCCTCGCCGAGACCGCGCGCCAGGAGCTCCGCGCGTCGGGCGAGACGAGCGGGCGGCGCACTCCCGACGCGCGCGACCAGCTGACCCCGCAGGAGCTGCAGATCGCCCAGCTCGCCGCCACCGGCCTGAGCAACCGCGAGATCGGCCAGCGGCTGTACCTCTCCCACCGCACCGTCGGCTCGCACCTCTACCGGATCTTCCCCAAGCTCGGCATCCGCTCGCGGTCCGAGCTCGGCGGCGCCCTTGCCGCGCAGGCCTGAGGGTCAGCCGCAGCGGACCGACCGGCTCGTGCTCTACGTCAACTGCTACTACGTGACGCTGATGGCTCGGGCCCCGGAGCCCCGCCTGCCGACCTGAGCTCCTGCGTCGTGCTCGCCGGCGTCCGCGGGGCCCGCGGAGGCGGGCAGGCGATGCTCGTGCCGCATGGCGGCTTGGTCGTGACCGTCCCGCCGCCAGGGCAGTTCGGGCCCGGGCACAGCGGCGGCGGCGGCTCGGGCGTGGGGGTCGGATCCTCGGCGACCGGATCGGGCGGCGGGTCGGCGACACCGGGGTCGACGGCCACGGGCGGCTTCACGCGACGGTCGCCGTCTTGGGAGCGGCGACGGCGCTCGCTGCCTGCCGGCGCCTGCTCGGGCAGCGAGTCGATCACGGCCACTGGCGCCGGCCCGGCGGGCACCTCCGGCACAGCGGCGACCGCCCGCGCGCGCGGCTCCGGGCGCGCGCGGCGCTTGCGCGCGCGTCGCTGGACCGGCTTTCCGACTCGCTCGGCCGGCTCGGCGGCGACCTCGGTCGCCTCGACCGTCGGCACCGGCGCGGCGGGCGCGCGGGTCGGCGATTGCGCGAGGTCTACGAGCGCGAGCGCGAACGCGACCACCAGCGCCAGGCCGCCGGCCGCGAAGATCCGCAGATGCCGGCCCCGCGGGCGCGGGCTCGCGGCGCACGCGCTCCAGTCGGCGCCGACGCGCTCGGCCGCGCGGGCGATCGACTCGCCGCGCAGCCACAGCGCGGGCACCAGAGGCAGCCACATGCGGTAGGCGACCGCGGCCTCCTCCATCGCGTCCAGCCGCACGCGGCAGGTGCCGCACCCGACCAGGTGCTCCGCGAGCCAGGCGGCGGACTCGCCGTCGAGCACATCGTCCTGGCGCATGGCCAGCAGCGGCAGCGCGCGCTCGCAGTGCGGGGACGTAGCGGCGACCGAGCCGAGCGCGGTCTGCCGCAGCCCCTCGCGCAGGTTGATCCGGGCGCGTGAGATGAGCTGGGCGACCGAGTTGCGGTTCATGCCCATGACCTCGGCGACCTCGTCGTAGGAGAGCTCCTCCAGCTCGCGGAGCGCGAGCGCCTCGCGCTGGCGCGGCGGCAGGCTCTCGTTGGCGGCGCGGATCTGCTCCTGGTGTGCCTCGCGCAGCGCACGACGCTCGGGGCCGTCCGGATCGTCACCACCGCCGCCGAGCGGCACCGCGGAGTCCGGGATGTCGCCGGCGGGGAGCGCGCGCTTGCGGCGGGCGATCGTGTCGTAGCTCGCGTTGCGCGCGGCCGTCATCAGATAGGCGCCGAACCTGAGCTCCCGCCCGTCGAGCCGCGGGCAGGCGTTCGAGCACCGCAGCGAACGTCTCCTGCGTGGCGTCGGCGGCGTCCTCGGGCGAGCCGGTGATGCGATAGCAGAAGTTGTACGTCCGCCGCTCGTGGCGGTCATAGAGCGTCGCGAAGGCCGCGCCGTCCCCGGCCGCGGCGCGCCGCGCAAGCGCCGCGTCGTCCGGCTCGTCCTGGGTGGCGGGCTGCGTGGCGGGCCGCGATGCGGTCCACATGAGGCGCATCGCGCCCGTCGCGTGGGAGCTCAAGTGAGGTGCCGTCCTTGGGAGCGGGGATCCGTTGCATTCCCATAACCCGCAACCCCCTCGCGAATTACGCGCGCGCGAGCCACCTGGCCATGCGAGCAGTTCGCAGGGGCAGCGTAAGAAACCGGCGGCCGCCCGGTTGAACGGACGTCAACCCCCCGGCCACCAGGAGGCCCGCAGTGATCTCCACGCTCCGCACCCGCCGCATTCCCCGCCCGTCGACCGCGCTCGTCGTGGCCTTCGCCGCGCTGTTCACCGCGCTCGGCGGCACCAGCTACGCGGCGCTCAAGATCACCGGCGCGAACGTCGCCAACGGCACGCTCACGGGCGCCGACGTCCACAACCGCTCGCTCGGCGCAAAGGAGCACAAGCTCAACTCGATCGGCGGCGCGCAGATCAAGGAGGCGTCGCTCGGCACGGTCCCGAGCGCCCAGCTCGCCGCCAAGGCCGGCGACGCCGACACGCTCGGTGGCATCGCCGCGTCGGGCTTCATGACCACGAAGACCCGGGCCGTCGAGGCGAACATGTCCGCGATCTCCGAGTTCACCAACGGCGCCGTGGTCGGCACGCTGTCCGACGTCCAGCCCGGCACGTACGTCGTCACGGCGAAGCTGACCTACGACAACGACGGCGCGTCCGAGCAGGAGAGCTGCACGCTGCACGTGCCCGGCACCGACGACACGACCACGTTCACGCCCGGCGCCGCCGAGACCGAGACGATCACGCTCCAGGAGGCCATGAGCTCGAACGCGGTCTTCTCCCCCACCGTCACCTGCACGAGCGACGGCAACGACGACACCCAGGGCACCGGCAGCATCATCGCCGTGCGCCTCGACTGACCCGCGGCGGCGGGCCGGGCCCGGACGGCCCGGCTCGCCCGTCGCTGTTCTTCCCCAATCGTCTCGGCTGCCTGGTCTCGGCGGCCGTCAGGCTCGTGATCCTGCTGCCTCTCGGGGTTCTGGAGCGGCGGCCGGCTCCCCGCGGTACGGGCCGGGCTTGGGCCGCGGCTTGCCGCCCGGGAACGCGAGGCGGAGGATGGTGCGCTGCACGGCGCCGAGCTGCTTGAACAGCGGGCCGGTGTTGTACGGCAGCTCGTACTTCTCGCAGATCGCCTTGACGCGCGGCGCGATCTCGCCGTAGCGCGTGCTCGGCATGTCCGGGTAGAGGTGGTGCTCGACCTGGTAGCCGAGGTTGCCGCTGATGACGTGGAAGAGCGCGCTTCCCTCGATGTTCGCGGCGCCGAGCAGCTGGCGGACGTAGAAGCCGCCGCGCGTCTCGTCCTCGACCTCCTCCTCGCTGAAGGTGTACGTCTGGTCGGGGAAGTGGCCGCAGAAGATGATCATGTAGGCCCAGACGTTGCGGAGCACGTTGGCCGAGAAGTCCGCCGCCAGCGTCGCGCGGAAGGCGTCCCGGCCCGCTCGCTGCGCCTGTGACCGGCTGCGCGTGGTCGCGAGCGTCGCAGCGGCGGACGCGGCTGCACTCAGCAGCGGGAACGCGACGTAGTCCTTGACGATCTGGCTGCGCGCCTTGACGGCCATGCCCTTGAGCTCGCGCTTGAGCTGCTTCTTGGGCTTCGTGCCCGTCCGTAGCGCCTCCATGTCGAGGTCGTGGAACGCCACCCCCCACTCGAAGAACGCCGCGAGCAGGAGGTTGTAGAACGGCTGGAGGAGATAGACCGGATTCCACTTCTGGTGCGGGTCGATCCGCATGATCTCGTAGCCGAGGTCCTTGTCCTTGCCGCGGATGTTGGTGTACGTGTGGTGCACGTAGTTGTGGGAGTGCTTCCACGCCGCGGGCGTCGACGCGGAGTCCCAGTCCCACGTCGACGAGTTGATCTGCGGGTCGTTCATCCAGTCCCACTGGCCGTGCATGACGTTGTGGCCGATCTCCATGTTCTCGAGGACCTTGGCCAGCGAGAGCGTGGCGGTCCCGGCCACCCAGGCCGGCTTCGCACGCGAGAACAGGAGCACCACGCGACCGAGGACCACGAGCCGCCGGTGCATCTCGATCATGCTCACGATGTAGCGGCGATCGCGGTCGCCGAGCTCGGAGAACACCTCGTCGTGGATGGCGTCGAGCTCCCTGCCGAGCTCCTCGAGCTGCTCGCGGGTGAGGTGGGCCATCGGGCTCTCGATCGTGTTCGTCACAGTTCGATCTCCACTGCGCCCTCGGGCGCGTTGACGCAGGTACGGACCATCTCGCCCTCGGAGCCGTGTACCTGACCGCTCCGGAGGTCGCGGATCCGGCCGGAGCAGAGCCGGCCGACGCAGGTGTGGCAGATGCCCATCCGGCATCCGAAGGGGAGCGACGCGCCCACCGCCTCGCCGGCGACGAGGATCGGCGTATCGCCGTCCGACTCCGCCTCCACGTTACTGCGGAGGAAGCGGATCGCGCCGCCGGCACCGTGCTCCCCGTCGCCCTGGCCGACGATCGGCTGGAAGCGCTCCATGTGCAGCCGGCCGCGGTCGCCGCCCGCCTGCTCCCAGTGATCGGTCAGCGCGTCGAGCATCGCGGCGGGGCCGCAGACGAAGGCGTCGCGCTCCCGCCAGTCGGGGCAAAGCGCATCCAGGTCGGAGGGCGCGAGGCGGCCCTGCTCGCCCGTGAGCCGCTTCTCGAGCCGGTAGCCGTCGTGGCGCTCGTCCAGCCGCCGCAGCTGGCCGCCGAAGATGATGTCGTCCTCGGTGCGGGCGGAGTGCAGGTGCACCACGTCACGCAACCGGCCGTCGCGGTCGAGGCTGCGCAGCATGCTCATGATCGGGGTGATCCCGCTCCCGGCACTGATGAACAGCAGCCGCTCGGGAACCTCCTCGGGCAGGACGAAGGTCCCCTCGACGCCGCCGAGGCGCACGATCGTCCCCGGCTTGGCCTCGCGGACCACGTACGGCGTGACCGCGCCGGTCTCCAACAGCTTCGGAGTGATGCTGATGAAGCCGTCCGGCCGGCCGGGATCCGAGGTGATCGAGTACGCGCGCCAGTGATGCTTGCCGTTGACCGCGAAGCCGACGCGCAGGTACTGGCCGGGCCGGTGGCCCTCCCACTCCCAGCCGGGCTTGATGAGGACCGTCACGGCGTCCGCCGTCTCGGGTTCGATCCGCTCGATCCGGCCACGCAGCTCCTGCGTCGACCACAGCGGGTTGATGAGCTCGAGGTAGTCGTCGGGCATCAGCGGCGTGAAGAACGCCCGAACGGCCCGCAGCGCCTTCAGGCGCCAGGCCGGAACTTTGGGTCTCGCGCCGCGCTCGGCCATACGCGTGGGCCATACCCCCAGGCGGAGACGGGCACTCGGCCGATGCAGCCGTGCGCGCTACTCTGGGTGGTTGTTACGGCCGGATCATCAAGCGATCCGGCGACGCAGTGCCCAGCGCCCGCAGTTGTCGCTTCACCGCCTCCCGCGTACGCAGTGCACACGAACGCCGTGGAGGAACACAACATGGCAACTGGAACCGTCAAGTGGTTCAGCGACGACAAGGGCTTCGGCTTCATCACGCCCGACGAGGGCTCGAAGGATCTCTTCGTGCACCACAGCGCCATCACGGGCGAGGGCTTCAAGACCCTCGCCGAGGGCGCCAAGGTCTCCTATGAGGCCGAGTCCGGGCCCAAGGGCCCCAACGCCGCGAACGTGACCACGCTCTAAGCGCGATCTGCCTCGGGGCCGCCGACCGGCGGCCCCAGGGCGTCGCCCGACCGGCGGCGCCGCAAATGTCGCGCGGGAATTGTGCGCGGGCTGCCGGCGTCTAAGAGGTGATGAGACGGGTCACCGGAGCAGCCGCGCTGGGCTATGTGGTGCTCGCCGCGATCGAGAACATGGGCCTGCTCGGTGCGCCCGGACTGGATGCGCCGGCCGCTGAGGTCCGCGCGGCCTACACCGACACCGCGCTCGGCGTGGTGACGACCGCCGCGGGCGCCCTCTCGCTGGCGTGCTACGCCGCGTTCGCGGCCCTCGTGGCGCGGCGATGGCTGCCGGTCGCCGTGGCCGCCGTCGCGCTCGCGGGCGCCGGCGTCGTGCTCGCGGCCCTGCTCGTGGCGGGGGCCGATCCCGCGCTGCACGACGTCCAGTTGCAGCTGCGCTACCTGGCCGGGCCTTTGATGGCGGTGTTCCTCGTCGTCGCGGCGGCCGCGACCCCTCGGCCGCTGCAAATCGCCGCGGTGGGCGTGGCGGTGCCGCTGGCGCTCACCCCGCTGGCGCTCGCGTCGTTCGAGCTCGGCGCCCAGCTCGCCTTCGCCGCCCATGCCGCCTGGATCTGGGCCGCGGGCCTGTGGCTGGCGGTCGGCGGCGTCGGGCTCGTGCGGCGCGCCGCGTTCCTGATGCTCGTGGTGGCGGCGGGGCTCGTGGGCGTCGCGCTGCTGGCCGTCCCGGAGGCGACCGCGACGTTCTTCGCGTGGGGGCTGCAGCCGGCCGCGCTGGCGGCGTTCGCCGGCGGCGTCTACGTCGGCTCGGCGGCCGTGTACGCCGTCGGCCTGCGGGCGTCGCGACGGCAGGCGCAGCCGCTCGTGGTCGCGGCCGTGGTGCTGTCGGTGTCCGTGCTCGCGGCCACCTTCGCGCACGTCGAGGTGCTCGACTTCGACCGCCTCCAGGCCTGGGCATGGGTGGGGCTGTTCGTGGCCTTCGGCGCCACGACGACCGCGCTGGCCGTGACCGGCCCGTGGCGGCGCGAGCCCGGCCCCGCGCTCCCCGCTTGGGCGCGCGGCCTGCTGGCGGTGGTCGCGGCGGCGTTGCTCGCCGCGGGCCTGGCGCTGTGGATCGACCCCACCGCGCACTCGCTGCCGCCGCTCGGCGGCCGCTTCGCGGGCTCCTGGGCCGCGATGCTCGCGACGCTCGCCGCCTGGCCCGCGGTGCGGGGCCGCCGCGACGAGGCGCGGTTGCCGGCCCTCGCGCTGGTCGCGCTGCCGGCCGGGGCCCTGATCGCTGCCCTGCGCACGTTCGGCGACCCCGACCCGGCCTACCTCGCCGGGCTGGCGCTGGTGCTGGCCGCAGGCGTGGCAGTCCTCGGCGCGCTCAGCGCGACGACCGTCGCGTCGCGATCGCGCGCGACCGTGCGCCCGCGATACCGCGTCAGCGTCTAGCGGGGGCCGGCGCTCGGCCGGCGATCCCACAGGACGCGCTGCTCTTCGAGCGTCAGCATCCGCCAGCGCTCGGTCGCCGGCTCCCAGACCGAGACGCTGACGTCGACGATGCTGCGCACGTCGCCCAGAACCCCGACGGCCTCGCGGGGTCCCGCCCCGTCGGCGAGCACTTCGCGCGTCACGACGTCGACGACCCTGAACCTGCGCGGCGCCCGCGGCTCGGGGGCCTTGGGCGGCTTGGGCTCGCGCTTGGGCGGGACGAAGAGCGGCTCGGACTTCGGCGCAGGCTGTCGCAGCACCTTGTCGAGCGGCACCATCTCCGCCCCGGTGCCCTTCGTTTCCGTATCAAGGACCCAGATTCTGCCCATGTTTGCTTACTTAATGTTAGCGTGATCCGTTCCAACACGAGCTGCGACTCGGAGCCCTCTTGGACACGGCGACCGTCAGCCCGCGCTGCCGCGCCGGACGCGCTCGATGATCGCGTCGATGCGGCGGTGGGTGTCCGCACGGTCGGTGAGCGCGTGCTCGGGCATCCCGGCGCTCGCGGCCCAGGGGACGAGGACGTCGAACTCGAGGCCGCGGATCAGCTCGAGGCTCTGCAGGTAGGCCTCGCGGTCGCTGGAGCCGAGCACCGCGGCGACCCACTCGCCGTCGCGCAGGTAGATCGTGTCGCCCGTGAACAGGAGCCGCTGCTCGCCGTTGTCCCACAGGTACGCGGTCGCGCCGGGCGTGTGACCCGGGGTCGGGATCGCCTCGAAGTCGTCGTCGAGCATATGGCGGCGAGAGAAGGTCGCTCGGATCCGGCGGTCGCGGGCCACCGACTCGCGCTCGGCCTCGTGCACGAACAGCGGCGCCGCGACCGCCTCGGGGAGGAACATCGCCTCGTGCCCGTGGTTGAGGTAGTGGCGCGCCACGTCCGCCTCCACGCCGGTCGTGCTGTACACCAGCAGGTCACCGGCGGAGCGCTCGAGCACGAACGCCCGGATGTGCAGCGAGCGATCGAACGGCAGCGGCTCGGGCGCGGAAGGGCGCAGGCCCGCGATCGCCGTCGCGACGCTCATTGCCCGCCCGCCACGCGATCGTAGTTGAGCCGCATCAGCGCGATCACGTCGCGGACGTCGTCTTCGCCCTCGATGCGGCGTGCGGCGAGCTTGGTCGAGTGCGGGTTGACGGGGTGAGGCCCGACGCGGCCCTGTTCGCGCAGCTCGGCGCCGACGTCGCGCGGGAACCCGAAGTGCGCGGCGTGGTCGCCGTGCAGGTGCCCGATCTCGGCGCCGTCGACCTTGAACGCGAACTCGCCGCGTTTGCCCGTGCCGGCCTCGACGCCCGGCCAGCTGGTTACCGCTTCGGTGATCTGCTCGCTCGCTGTCATTGCCCCACACTACAAGCTCAAGCGAACTTGAAGTCAAGGGCACGGCATGGTTTGCTCCCGGGCGTGACCGACCTCATGACCATCGGCGAGGTCGCCCGGCGCAGCGGCGTCGCCGCCTCCGCCCTGCGCTTCTACGAGGAGCGCGACCTCATCACGTCCGAGCGAGCGGGCTCAGGGCACCGCCGGTACCCGCGAGCGGTCCTGCGGCGGGTCGCGTTCATCGTCTTCGCCCAGCGTGTCGGCCTCTCGCTCGAGGAGATCGGCGTCGAACTGGCCAAGCTCCCTCCCGACCGCGTGCCCAGCCGCCGCGACTGGTCGCGCCTCTCGCGCCGGTGGAGCGAGCGCATCGACGACCGGATCGCCGAGCTCGAGCGGCTCAAGGCCGGGCTGACGGAATGCATCGGCTGCGGTTGCCTCTCGCTGGACCGCTGCACGTTGGCGAACGCGGGCGACCGTGCCGCCGGCCTCGGCCCCGGCCCGCGGTACTGGATCGGCGACCGGCCGCTCGCCTGAGGCGGCGCGCCATGGGTCAAATTGCGCACTACAGTTGCGGTCTCGTGCGCGCCGGACGGATCCTCGTGCTTGCCCTCGCGGCTCTGTCGCTGACGTCAGCCCCCGCGACGGCGCGCACCCCGCAGCCGTTCGACGGCCCGGCCGCGTCGGCGCTCGCCCACGTCGCGTTCAAGCACGCCGGCTGGCGCTGGTCGAACCGGCGGATCGCGTACTACAACGCCGCGCGCAAGAGCCGCTGGGCGGTCGAGCAGGCCGTAAAGGCGTGGAACGAGAGCGGCGCGAAGGTGAAGTTCGTCGCCGTCGGCCGGAGCCGTGCGCGGCTCCTGATCCGCTACCACCGGTCGCGCGCCTGCCTCCCCTACGCGTACGCCCAGCCGCTCTACGACGCATCCGGGCGCGTGGCGTATGCCGAGGTCGTCATCCCCCGCCCGCGGGAACGCAACGCGTTCTGCACCCGCTGGGGCCAGGCGCTGGTGGTCGCGCACGAGCTCGGCCACGTCCTCGGGCTCGGCCACGAGGGCCGGAGCTGCGCGACGATGAACCCTGCCACCACCGGGCTCTCGCCGTCCGGGTGCCCGCCGCAGCCCGACTGGCGCTGGCACTGCCGCCTGCTCGAGGCCGACGACGTACGCGGTGCGGTGAAGCTCTACGGCGGGCGCGTGAAGCCCCGGCCCCAGCGGCTGTGCGACCTCCTCGGGCCGCCGGCGCCCGTGACCGGCCTGACGGCGACGCCCTCCCGCGGCGGCTTCCGGCAGGTCGACGTCGCCTTCGTGCGGCCGGCCCAGCCGGCGCTGCTCGCGTTCATGAATCGCCAGCAGCAGCGGTTCTCCGCGACGATGGCACCAGGGGCCTGCCCGCCGGACTCGGTCTACAGCGAGACGTGGACCGTGGCCGTCGGCGCGACGCAGACCACGATGCTCTACGCGCAGGCTCCCGGACCCCACTGCGTGTCGGTGTGGGCGAGGGACGGCGTCGGCCGCGTCAGCGCACCCACGTCCGTCACGGTCGAGGTGCCGTAGGCAACCCACGGTCGAGGACCGCGACGAGCCCTGCGAAGCTCTCGTCGACGTCGAGCGGGAGGCCGAAGCCCTCGGCGGCCTCGAGCGCCGCGAAACCGTGCAGCGCCGCGCGCACGACCCGCGTGGCATGGATCGCCTCGTCGTCCTCGAGGCCGTAGCCGCGCAGGATGGCTCGGAACACGTCGACGACCCGCGCCGCCGCGAGGTCCGTGACATCCGCCGCCCGCTGCATCGCCGCGTAGGTGCCCGGGTGCTCACGGGCGTAGGCGCGGTAGACCTCCGCCACGGCCGCCAGCGCCTCCCCGCGCGCCCGGCCGGCCGCCGCGACCTGCAGCGCGTCGGCCAGCTCGAGGGCGCCCCGCGCGGCCAGGCGCTCGCGCAGGTCGCCGAGGCCGCCGACGTGGGTGTAGAGGGAAGGCGGTCGGACGCCGAGGCGCGCGGCGAGACGAGCGAGCGAGACGGCCTCGAGCCCCTCGGCGTCGGCCATCGCCGCGGCGGCCGCGACGACGGCGTCGGTGTCGAGCCCGGCGCGCGGCATCAGCGCCGCGCTCGCGCGATCGCCGCGTCCATCCCCGCGCCGGGATCGCGCAGCGGGCGCCCGTGGCCCACGACGAGGACCGCCGGGTCGAGCGCCCGCAGCGCGGCGGCCGACTCGAGCGTCTTCGCCCGGTCCCAGGTCGCCATTGCGGCGAACGGGAAGCGGAGGTTGAGGTGGCTCGTGACCTCGGGCCGGCCGACGGTCGTGAACGTGTCCGCGGCGATCAGGCTGCGGTCGCGAGTGTCGAGGAAGGCCACATGGCCGGGCGTGTGGCCGGGGTTGGCCACCACCTCGAGGCTCCCGACGCGATCTCCCGCGGCCAGCCGCACGTCGGGAACCGTCTCGAGCTTTGGCCACCCGCCGGGGAGCTTGCCCTCGACCACCTTCTCACCGGCGTGGATGCGGGCATCGAGCTCGGGCATCAGCACCTCGACCGAGCCGCCGAGCCGCTCCTTGAGCTGATCGAGCGAGCCGACGTGATCGCCGTGGCCGTGGGTCAGTGCGATCCGGCGGATCTCGCCGCCGGCGTCGCGCGCCGCGCCGATCAGCGCATCAGCCTGGCCGCCGAGCGTGGTGTCGACGAGCGTGAAGCCGTCGTCCTCGCGGATGAGGAAGGCGTTGACGAGACGCACACGGGTGAGCTGGACGAGATTCGGGGTGACGGGGTGGGCTTTCATGACTCCTCGTTTCCTAGTGATATTAGGTTTATACCTAATATACGTAGGAAATACAAGAAGACGACGCCAACCGCGCCGCCGGACGTGATCTGGTGGCTGTGCCGCCGTCAGACGGCCATGTGCATGCGCATGACGGTGCCGTCGGCACCCGAGCGCAGCTGGACCAGGTCACACAGCTGATGCACGATCCACACGCCGCGGCCGCTCGACGCGTTCGGCGCCGCGCGGCGCCGGCCGACGAGCGGATCGGCGATCCGGCCGCGGTCGCGGATCTCGCAGACGAGCGAGCCGTTCTCGCGCCAAGCGCGCAGCACGCCGTTGCCGCCGCCGTGCACGACGCTGTTGGCGGCCGCCTCGTTGACGGCCAGCACCAGATCGGCGGCACGGGAGTCTGCGAGCCCGGCACGGCCGGCGCAGGCCGTCACCGTGGCGCGGACCTCCTCGAGGGTGTGGGCGTCGAAGCCCGTCAGCGTGGCGGGGGCGGCGGGCGTCGGAAGCGGAGCCTCGAACGGCGACAGGAGCCGCTCGCCGCGGTAGTGCGTGCTCTCCCGCGCGTCCACCAGCGGGTGGCTGCAGCGCGCCTCGTGCACCGCGCCGTCGCCGAGCGCCGCGACGTCGTACGGGCACACGAGGCGGAACGGCCCGGTGCCGGCGAACGCGAGGTTGAGGAGCGACTCGTGGAGCTGGCACTCGACGAGCTCGGCGGCGCCGCGGGCGGCCCACACGGGCTCGCCGATGCCGCGGATCGGCTGGCCGGGGTGCTCGTCCACGAAGTCCCACCAGGCGGAGATGATGCGGCCGGGATTGCGGCCGAGGACCGTCATGTCGGCGAACTGCACGGCATCGGCGTCGCGGCCGAGCGCCTCCCGCAGCAGCTCGATCTTCTCCGGGCCGACGGCCACGAGCATCGGCTCGCCCGCTTGGACACCCTCGCGCAGGAAGGGCAGCGTGCCGTCGACGAAACCGTCGACCCCCTCGTAGAAGAGCGCTTCGTGCTCGAAGGTGTCGATAGTCACGGCCATGGTCTTGCCCGCCCGCCGCAGCGCGCTCGAACGAGCGTAGCGCGGCTCCGGGTCCGCGTTAAGCGAGCTAGCCGTACTGGGGGGTGCCCAACGGGACATCGCTCCACACGGAATGGCCCGTTGGGCGGGCCCCGACTCAATCCGCGAAGAGGGCGGCGTACGCGTTGAGCGCCGGCTGCCCGCCCAGGTGCGCGTAGAGCACGGTCGCGCCGCGCTCGATCTCACCGCGGCCGACGAGGTCGATCATGCCGGCCATCGACTTCCCCTCGTACACCGGGTCGGTGATCATTCCCTCGAGCCGCGCGGCCAGCCGCATCGCCTCGAGCGTCTGCTCGTCGGGGATGCCGTACGTGCCCGCGTGGTAGCGCTCGTCGAGCTCGACCTCGTCGTCGCGCAGCTCGCGGTCGAGCTCGATCAGCTCGGCGGTCGCGCGCGCGATGCGCGCGACCTGCTCGCGGGTCTCCTGGGGCCGGGCCGAGCCGTCGATGCCGAGCACGCGCCGCTCCCGCTCGCCGGCCGCGAAACCGGCCACCATGCCCGCCTGCGTGCTCCCGGTCACCGCGCAGACGACGATCGTGTCGAAGAACACGCCGAGCTCGCGCTCCTGGGCCTCCACCTCACGGGCCCAGTTCGCGAAGCCGAGCCCGCCGAGACGGTGGTCGGACGCGCCGGCAGGGATCGCGTACGGCTTGCCGCCCGCCGCCTCGACGTCGGCCAGCGCCTGCTCCCAGCTCTCCTTGAAGCCGATCCCGAAGCCGGCGCGGACGAGGCGCACATCCGCGCCCATGAGGCGGCTGAGCAGGATGTTGCCGACGCGGTCGTACGTCACGTCCGGCCAGTCGACCCAGCTCTCCTGCACGAGCACGCAGCCCATCCCCGTGCGCGCCGCGGCGGCGGCGACCTGCCGCGTGTGGTTGGACTGCACGCCGCCGATCGAGACGAGCGTGTCGCAGCCCTGGGCGAGCGCGTCGGCTACGAGGTACTCGAGCTTGCGGGTCTTGTTGCCGCCGTAGGCGAGGCCGCTGTTGCAGTCGTCGCGCTTGGCCCACAGGGTGGCTCCGCCCAGGTGCGCCGTGAGTCGCTCCAGGGGGTGCACCGGTGACGGGCCGAACAGCAGCGGATGACGGGGGAACGCGTCGAGGGTCATGGGACCGAAACTGTATGGGGCCCCGCCCAACGGGCCATTCCGTCTGGAGCGATGTCCCGTCGGGCACCCCCTTAGGATGCGCGGATGGAGCACCGCAGGCTGGGGGACTCGGACCTCGAGGTCTCGACGATTGCGCTCGGGTCGTGGCTGACGTACTCGGGAGGCGTCGGCCGCGAGCAGACCGAGGCGTGCACGCGCGCCGCGTTCGACGCGGGCATCACGTTCTTCGACACCGCCAACGTCTACGGGCGGGGCGCGGCCGAGCGCGCCTGGGGCCAGATCCTCGCGGGCTACCCGCGCGAGTCGTACACCCTCGCGACCAAGGTCTACTTCCCGATGTCGGGCCGCGACCGCGGGCTCTCACGCGCCCAGATCCTCAAGCAGATCGACGCCTCGCTCGAGCGGTTGCGCACGGACTACGTCGACCTCTACCAGTGCCACCGCTACGACGACGACACGCCGCTCGAGGAGACGATGCAGGCGCTGACCGAGGTCGTCGAGGCGGGAAAGGCGCGCTACATCGGCTTCAGCGAGTGGCCGCCCGAGCGGATCCGGGAGGCGCTCGAGCTGCCGGGCGTCGCCAAGTTCGTCTCCAGCCAGCCGCAGTACTCGGCGCTGTGGCGCCAGCCGGAGGAGGAGGTCATTCCCCTGTCGGCCGAGAACGGGATCTCGCAGATCGTCTGGTCGCCGCTCGCCCAGGGCGTGCTGACCGGCAAGTACCCGCCCGGCGAGCCGCCGCCGGCCGGCTCGCGCGCGACCTCGAAGGCCATGAGCCGCTTCATCGGCCGCCTGCTCAGCGACGACGTGCTCGAGGCCGTCCAGCGCCTGCGCCCGGTGGCCGACGAGGCGGGGCTCACGATGTCCCAGCTCGCGCTCGCCTGGGTGCTGCGGCAGGAGAACGTCGCGGCCGCGATCATCGGCGCCTCGCGGCCCGAGCAGGTGCACGAGAACGCGGCCGCCGCCGGGGTGACGCTGAGCGACGACACGCTGCGGGCGATCGACGAAGCGCTCGACCCGGTCGCGGTTCGCTAGCGCTGGTGCGCCGCGGGCGAACGTCAAGAGTCGACGACGGCTGGTAGGGAGGGGTGGGGAGATCGGCCGCGGTGAGGGTGCAGTTCGCCCCACTCGACGCGTTTCGGCCCGCGAGTGGTGCGTTTGTCGCGTATAGCGTGCAATGCCGCCGTTGACGTTCGCCGGCGGACGCTAGAAAAGCGGCGGGGTGACGACGAGCGGCTCGATCCGCCAGCCTCCGCCCGCCGCCGCCGTGGCGTGCCACAGCTCGTCGAAGCCCTCCTCGGGCGTCGGCGTCAGGAGCCGCCGAGCGGTGCCGACCACCCCGCTCACCGGCACCCGCGCCTGCCCGGCCCGCTCGGCGTTGCGCCCCAGCGCCTCGGCGGCGTCGACCTCGACGAGGTAGCCGACCGCGCGGAAGCCCGCGTGCAGCGCCGGCTCCACGTAGCGGCGCCGGTCGGCAGGCGTCGGGTTCGTGTTGTCGACCACGAACGGCTGCCGCGTCTCGAGGCACAGCGCCACGAACGCCGCCTCGCGATGGCGGGTGCGCAGAAGATCCATGCTCACGCGCACGTGCGTGGCGAGGAAGCGGTCGCGATAGAGCGTGGTCTTGCCGCTGCCCTGGACGCCGCAGAAGACGATCGCCTCCATGAGCCCGACGCTACCGCGATTGGGGGATTCCCTGATGCGACGGGAGCCGCGTCGCGGGCAAAGTGGTTGCATGTACAAGCTCCCCCTCCTGGCGGTGATCCTCACCGCCCTCGTGGCCGTCTCCCCAGCGGCCGCCCACCCGCGTGTCGACACGCTCAAGCTCCCCGCGGAGTTCGCGCTCCCGAACGACGTCGTCACCGGCCCCGACGGCGCCGTATGGGCGACGGACAGCAGCCTCGGCCGCATCTGGCGGGTCGGCAAGCACAACAAGGTCCGCTCGTACGAGCTGGGTCAGCAGCCCGCCGGCATCACCACCGCGCACGGCTCGATGTGGGTCGCCGACGCGGGCGGCGACGCGATCCACCGCGTCGAGACCGACGGCTCGTCCGTCCGCTACCCGCTCGACTCTGGCAGCTTCCCGACCAGCATCGTGAAGGGGCCCGACGGCGCCCTGTGGTTCACGGAGGCACGCGGCGACGCCATCGGCCGCCTCGCGCTCGACGGCACGATCACCGAGTACCCCCTCCCCACCGCCAACGCGTTCGCGGGCGACATCGCGGTCGGCCCGGACGGCGCCCTGTGGTTCAGCGAGGCGCTCGGCAACAAGGTCGGCCGCGTGACGACGACCGGAGAGGTCACCGAGTACGTCGTGCCGGGCGCCAACCCGCTGCCCGGCACGATCGTCGCCGGCCCCGACGGCGCGCTCTACCTCGCCGAGCGCAACGACAACGTCATCAGCCGGCTGACGACGTCCGGCGTGTTCACGGCGGAGTACACGCTCCCGCGCGAGAACGCCGACCCCGTCGACATGGTCGCGGGGCCGGACGGCGCGCTGTGGATCTCCGAGCACTCGAGCGGCGTCGCCTCGCGGATGACGTTCAAGGGCCGCTTCACGAACCGCTACAAGATCCCCGGCGGATTCAACGACACCCTCGCGTTCGGTCGCGACGGCTCGCTCTGGATCGCCCAGGGCAGCCTCGGGCAGCTCGCCCGGCTCGACGTCGACCGGCGCCGGTAGACACGCAGCATCGCGCGCTACTCCCCGATGTCCTCGTTCCAGACATCGGGGTAGCGCGCGATGAAGCCCTGGAGCAGGTCCACGCACTCCTGCGAGTCGAGGTCGACGACGGTCACGCCGCTCTCGCGCAGCCAGTCGACGCCACCCTGGAACGTGCGCGACTCGCCGACCAGCACGGTCCCGATCCCGAACTGGCGGATGAGGCCGCTGCAGTACCAGCACGGGGCCAGCGTGGTGACCATGGTCGTGTCGCCGTACGAGCGCCGGCGGCCCGCGCTGCGGAACGCCTCGGTCTCCCCGTGCGCGGACGGGTCGCCGCGCTGGACGCGCTGGTTGTGGCCGCGGCCCAGCAGCTCGCCGGAGGCGTCGAACAGCGCTCCGCCGATCGGTACGCCGCCCTCCTCGAACCCCGCACGCGCCTCCTCGAGCGCCACCGCGAGCATCGCCTGATGGTCGGCCATGGCCGTCAGGGTGTCACGCGGCGCCGGCGTCGTGCGCGAGCAGCGCGATCTGGACGCGGTTGTCGAGCTCGAGCTTCTGCAGCAGGCGCGAGACGTGCGCCTTGACCGTCGCCACGCTCATGTAGAGCTCGGCCGCGATCTCGGCGTTCGACCTGCCGCACCCGATCGCCACCGCAACCTCGCGCTCGCGGTCGGTGAGGCGCTCGAGCAGCTCGCGCGACCGGGCGCGGCGCGCACCGTCTCCCCCGTCGGCGACGTGCTCGATCAGGCGACGGGTGACGGCGGGCGAGAGCATCGCCTCGCCCGCGGCGACGAGCCGGATGGCGCGCAGGATCTCCGGCGGCGGCGTGTCCTTGAGCAGGAACCCGCCCGCGCCGGCGCGCAGCGCGCGCAGCACGTGCTCGTCAGCGTCGAAGGTGGTGAGGACGATCACCTGAGGCGGCTCCGGCCGCGCCCGGACCTGCTCCGTGGCGGCCAGGCCGTCGACGCCCGGCATGCGGATGTCCATCAGCACGACGTCGGGCCGGTAGGCGTCGACGGCCGCCTGCACCTCGGAGCCGTCGGCCGCCTCGGCGACCACGCGCACGTCGTCGGAGCCGGCCAGCATCATCGAGAGGCCGGCGCGCACGAGCGCGTCGTCGTCGACGATCAGGACGCGGATCACGCGTCCCAGGGCAGCCACGCCCAGAGCCGGTAGTCGCCCTCCGCCGTGCGCCCGTGCTCGAGGCGCCCGCCGGCGAGGCTCGCCCGCTCGGTGAGGCCCACGATGCCGGTGCCCGCCCCGGGGATCTCCGGCCCGGCCGCCGCTCCCACCGGCAGCCGGTTGCGCACCTCGATGGTCAGGCCGCTCTCCGGATCCCCGCTCACCGCCACGTCGACCGCCGCGCCGCGGGCGTGCTTGCGCGCGTTGGTGAGCGCCTCCTGCACGATCCGGTACGCGCTGCGGCCCGTCCCGTCGGGCACGGCAGCAAGGTCGCCGATCTCGTAGGTGACGTGCATGCCGGCGTCGCGCGACTCGGCGATCAGCCCCGGCAGGTCGGCGAGCGTGGGCTGCGGGCGCTCGGGCGCCTCGCCGTCGCGGCTCTCGCGCAGCACGCCGATCACCGCGCGCAGGTCCTGTAGCGCCTCGTGGGCGCTCGTTCGGATCACGCCCGCGGCACGCGCGACCTCGTCTGGCGGCGCGTCGGGCCGAAACTCCAGCGCGCCCGCGTGCAGGCTGAGCAGCGAGATGCGATGGGCGAGGACGTCGTGCATCTCGCGCGCGATGCGCGCGCGCTCCTGCCGGCGCGCCTGGTCCACGCGCAGGTGCTGCTCGGCCTCGGCGCGCTCGGCCCGGTCTCGCAGGGAGAGCACGAGCTGGCGGCGCGCGCGCACGAACATGCCCCAGGCGACGACCGCCGCAGCGAGAAGGATCGAGAAGCCGAGGCTGACCCAGTACGGGGTCCCCTCGTCGGGGTGGATGGCGAGGAACGCGGGCGCCAGCGGCAGCGTGAGAGCCGCGAGCGGGATCGCGATGCCGGCGCGCCGGTGGACAACCAGCGTGAAGAGCGCGATCAGGGCCGCGAGCGACGCGGACGTCGAGACGACGCTCACCAGCCCGAGGAGGATGGCCAGGTGGACCGGCCAGCGGCGCCGCCACCAGAGGGCGAACCAGGTCAACACCCCGAGCAGCAGGTCGACGACGATCAGGCCCTCCGACATCCGCGGCTCCGCCTCGGCGAACACGGCGAGGCCACCGACGACCGCGATCAGGAAGCACAAGGCGTCGACGATCCAGTCGCGGGTCGTGCGCCGCGCGCGGTCGGCGTCCGGGTCCGGGACGAGGATCCCGGGCAGCAGCCGCGGGTGTTCGAGCGCGTCCTTCATCGCCGCAAGCGTACGCGCGCCGGGGCGCGCCGCCCACCGACAGAGGTCGACGGCGCGATCGACCAAGGTAGGGGCGGCATCACCCTAGGGGGGATAGACGGCGTGGGCGGCGCCACCGATGCTGGGCTCATGATTGCCGTCGAGAACCTGAGCAAGCGCTACGGCCGCCAGCTGGCCGTGGACGACGTCACCTTCCGGTGCGAACCGGGGACCGTCACCGGCTTCCTCGGCCCCAACGGGGCCGGGAAGTCGACGACGATGCGCATGATCTGCGGGCTGACGCCGCCGAGCGGCGGCACCGCCACGGTGCTGGGCGGGCCCTACCACGCGCTGCCGAACCCGGGCATGCGCGTCGGCGTGCTGCTCGACGCGTCGGCGCAGCACAGCGGCCGCACGGGCCGTGAGGTGCTCACGCTGTCCGCCCGCGTGCTCGGCGTGCCGCCCTCGCGGGTCGGCGAGCTGCTCGACCTCGTGGGCCTCTCGAAGGCGGCGGCCCGCAAGCGGGTGGGCAACTACTCGCTCGGCATGCGCCAGCGGCTGGGCATCGCCCATGCGCTGCTCGGCGACCCCGAGGTGCTGGTGCTCGACGAGCCGGCCAACGGGCTCGATCCCGAGGGCATCGCCTGGATGCGGCGCCTGCTGCGCGACTTCGCCGACCGGGCCGGCACCGTCCTGCTCTCCTCGCACCTGCTGCGCGAGGTCGAGGCGATCGCAGACCGGATGGTGGTCATCCGCGCCGGCCGGATCGTCGCCCAGGGCAGCAAGACGGAGCTGCTGGGCGCCACCGGCGTCGTGGTGCGCTCGCTCGATCCCGCCGCGCTGCGCGAGGCGCTGACCGGCGCCGGCGTGTCCGCCACCCCCGGCGGCGACGGCGCCCTGCTCGTGGAGGCCGAGGCCGTGGACGTGGGCCGCTTGGCGGCAGCCGAGGGCATCGTCCTGACCGAGTTGCGCGCCGCCGACGGTGCCGGGCTCGAGGAGCTCTTCCTGTCCCTGACCGCGAGCGACGCCGAGGAGGCCCTGATCTCATGACCGCCTACGCGGACACCGCACCGACGCTCACCCTGCGGCGCCCCGGCATCGGCCGGCTGGCGACCGTCGAGCTGCGCAAGATGGCCGACACTCGAGCCGGCTTCTGGCTGTTGCTGGTGATCGCGTTGCTGATCGCCGCCATCACGGCCATCGGCGTCATCTGGGGCGAGACCCCCGACCGGGACTTCGACGGCCTCTTCAGCGCAGCGATCCAGATCACCTCGGTGTTGCTCCCCGTGCTGGGCATCCTGGCCGTGACCAGCGAGTGGTCCCAGCGCACGGGCCTGGCCACGTTCTCGCTCGTGCCGCAGCGCGAGCGCGTGATCGCGGCCAAGGTCGTCGCCGCCGTCGCGCTCACGGCGATCGCGGTGGTGGCCTGCCTGCTGGCCGCGGCGGTCGGGAACGTGTTCTCGGGCGGGAGCTGGAACCTCTCGCTCGGCGAGCTGGGCACCGGGCTGATCTACGAGCTGATCGGCGTGCTCGTCGGCCTCGCCTTCGGGCTCCTGTTCCTCAGCTCGGCGCTCGCCATCGTCCTCTACTTCGTGATCCCCACCGCGTGGGCGATCCTCGGCGAGGCGATCTCGGCACTGGACAGCGTCGCCGACTGGCTGGACCTCGGCCGCACGATGATGCCGCTGGTCGAGGACGGCATGTCGAGCGGCGACTGGGCGCGCCTCGGCGTCTCGGTCGCGTTCTGGGTCTGGGCGCTGCTCGCCGTCGGGATCGTCCGGCTCCAGCGCAGCGAGCTCAAGTGAGCGTGGCGAGCACCGCCGCCTCGATGCGGTCCTCCCCCGGGAGGGCCGCGCTCTCGAGGTTCTTGGCGTAGGGCAGCGGCACTTCCGCCATCCCCACCCGCTCCACCGGCGCGTCGAGCTCGTCGAAGCAGGCCTTCTGGATCCGCGCGGCGAGCTCGGCGGTCACGCCGTAGGAGGGCCAGCCCTCCTCCACGCACACGACCCGGTTGGTCTTGGCCACCGACGCGGCAACGGTCTCGACGTCGAGCGGGCGCAGCGAGCGCAGGTCGACCACCTCGGCGTCGACACCGTGGTCGGCGGCGAGCTTCTCGGCCACGTGCAGCGCCCGCACGGTGGCGAACGAGTGGGCGACGAGCGTGATGTCCGAGCCGGTGCGGGCCACGTTGGCGCGCCCGATCGGCGTGATGAACTCGGGGTCGAGCGGGACCTCGCCCTTCTCCTTGTAGATCGGGAGATTCTCGACCACGAGCACCGGGTCGTCGTCGCGGATCGCCGCCTTCAGCAGGCCCTTCGCGTCGGCCGGGGTGGCGGGAGCGACGACCTTGAGGCCGGGCGTGCCGGCGAACCAGGCCTCGAGCGACTGCGAGTGCTGGGCGGTGAGCTGGTTGCCCGCGCCGTTGGGCGTGCGGATGACCATCGGGCAGCCGACCTCGCCGCCGAACATCGTGCGGATCTTGGCCGCATGGTTGACGACCTGGTCCATGGCCACGAGCAGGAAGTTGATCGTCATGATCTCGACGATCGGGCGCTCCCCGCCCATCGCCGCGCCGACGGCGGCGCCCACGAAGCCCTCCTCGGAGATCGGGGTGTCGCGGATCCGCTCGGGGCCGAACTCGCCCATCAGGCCGGCGGTGACCTTGTAGGAGCCCTCGAAGACGCCGACCTCCTCCCCCATCACGAACACGCGCTCGTCGCGCTCGAGCTCCTCGCGCATCGCGAGGCGCAGCGCCTCGCGGTACGTCATCCGCTGCGTCTCGGTGGTCTCGGCGAGCGCGCTCATGAACACGCTCCGCGTGCGCTCGATGGGACCATCGTCATTATCGAACCAGTCCGAGTTGTCATGACCCGAGTCCTCCGTTGAAGACGAGCTCCTCCTCACCGAACGGGCTCCCCGGCCGCATGCGGGAGAACTGCCCGCCGCTGCCCGGCGCGTAGACACTGCGGGCGAGCTCCGACACGTCGGGCTCGGGGCTGGCGTCGGCGAAGGCGACCGCCTCGGCCACCCGCTCGTCGGCCTCGCGGTCGATCGTGTCGAGCTCGTCGTCGGAGACCCCCTGCTCGCGCAGCGAGGTCCGCAGGCGGGCGATCGGGTCGTTGGCCTGGCGCTCGACGATCTCCTCCTTGGAGCGGTAGGCGAGCCCGGCGTCGGCCACCGAGTGGCCGCGGTAGCGGTAGGTGACGACCTCGAGCACAGACGGCTCGCGCGCCTCGCGGGCGCGGCGGAGCAGGCGGCCGGAGGCTTCGACGACCGCCTCGAGGTCGTCGCCGTCGATCCGCTCGCCGTGCATCCGGAAGGCGGACGCGCGGCGGTAGATGTCCGGCTCGGCCGAGGCGCGGTCGACGCTCGTGCCCATGCCGTAGCCGTTGTTGACGACGAGGAAGACGATCGGCAGGTTCCAGAGGGCGGCGAGGTTGAGCGACTCGTGCCAGGCGCCCATGTTCACGGCGCCGTCGCCGAGCTCGCAGACGACGGCCTGCTCCTTGCCGCGGCGGACCATCGCGAGCGCCAGGCCGGTGGCCACCGGCAACTGGCCGGCCACGATGCCCCAGCCGCCGTAGAAGCCGCGGTCGACGTCGAGCAGGTGCATCGAGCCGCCGCGGCCGTGCGCGCAGCCGTCCGCGCGCCCGAACAGCTCGGCCATCACCGCCTCCGGGGATACCCCGCGGGCCAGCGCGAAGCCGTGGCAGCGATAACCGGTGACGAGCTGGTCGGCGTCCTGCATGGTGTGGACGACGCCGACGGTCGCGGCCTCTTGGCCGGACGAGAGGTGGCAGTAGCCGCCGATCCTGGCGGCCTTGTACTGGCGCTCTGACTCGGTCTCGAAGACGCGGATGAGCACCATCTGCTCGTACAGCCGGCGCAGGTCGGTCGGCGAGAGGGTCGCCGTGGGGTCCATCGTCGTCACGCGATCTCCTCCGCTTCGAAGTAGTCGGGGTGCTGGGCCCGGATGGCCGGCAGCGTCGAGAGCACCATCCGCAAGTGGTGGCGCAGCGCCTCCTCGGCGGCGTCCGGGTCGTGGCCGGCGACCGCCGACACCACCGTGCGGTGCTCGGCGATCATCTCCATCAGATACCCGGGCTCGGGCAGGCTGAGCCGCCGGATCCGGTTCAGGTGCCCCTTCGCTCGCTGGCTCAGCGACCATGCGATCTCGTGCCCGCTGAGGTCGCACAGGGCTTGGTGCAGGTCGTCGTCGAGGACGTAGAAGCGGTCGTAGTCGGCGGCCTCGCGGGCCGCCTCCTGGCGGCGGATGATCGCCTCCAGCCCGGTCAGGTCCTGGTCGCGGGCGCGCAGTGCCGCCCCGCGGATCGCGGCGCACTCGAGCGCCTCGCGCACGAACTGCGCGTCGCTCACCGCGCTCTCGCTGATGCGGCTCACGAACGTGCCGAGCTGCGGCACGATCTCCACGAGCCGCTCATCCCGGAGGCGCTGCAGCGCCTCGCGGATCGGCGTGCGGCTGACGCCCAGCAGCGCCGCGAGCTCGTTCTCGGAGAGCTGGCGGCCGGGCGCGAGCGCCGCCGACACGATGCCGTCGCGCAGCGCGAGGTACACCTGCGCGCGCGCGGGGCGGCGGCGGGAGCGGGTGGCAGCGGGTAGCAGCGCCTCCATTCCCTTGGATACTTGCATACCAGCGCTCAAGCGTCGATAAGGACCGCCGCGAGACCAGACGGTCGGGGGGCCGTGCCGAGCCCAGCCGACCGGCGTGCGCCGGCGAACGGCGGCATTGAGGAGGCGGCCTCGGCGGTCGTGTGCTCACTTGACGGCGAATAGCGCCGTCAAGTGAGCACGCGCCGCGATCGAGGCTCTCCTCAATGCGCAGTTGACGTTGTCGAGGCTCTCCCTCAGTGCGCAGGTGACGTTGCCGGGGGATGATGATTCGCTAGACTAATTAGCCGTGCGAACGACCCCTGAGACCGACCTCGCAGGCCACCTGCGCATCACGATCGCCCGCACCGCGCGGCGGTTGCGCCAGGAGGCGGGGACGGAGCTATCGCCCTCGCTGACCGCCGCGCTCGCGACCGTCGAGCGCCACGGGCCGCTGACGCCATCCGAGCTCGCCGCCCGCGAGCGGATCCAGCGGCCCACGACCACCCGTGTGCTCGCGCGGCTGGAGGAGGAGGGGCTGATCGTTCGTACGCCGGACCCGCAGGACCGGCGCTCGAGCCTCGTCGCCGCGACGCCCGCCGCCCACGCCCTGCTGGCCGACCTGCGCACCCGCAAGACGCTCTTCCTCGCCCGCCGGCTCGAGCACCTCTCGCCCGACGAACGGGCGACGCTGGACAGGGCCGCGACCCTCCTGGAGAGGATGCTCGAAATAGACGGGCTGGATGCCCGGCCCCGAGGTCAGACCGCGGGGCCGGATGCCCCGCGGAGGTAGCCGTTGCGGACGTTCGCCTCGCTGCAGATCCCGAACTACCGCCGCTACTTCACCGGCCAGGTCGTCTCCCTCTCCGGCAACTGGATGCAGACGGTGGCCGAGATGTGGCTGGTCGTCCAGCTCACCGGCAGCGGCTTCGCCGTCGGCCTCACCGCCGCGCTCCAGTTCCTGCCGATCATGGTCTTCGGCGCCTGGGGCGGCCTGCTGGCCGATCGCCTGGCCAAGCGGCGCCTGCTCCTGCTCACCCAGTCCCTGATGGCGCTGCCCGCCATCGCGCTCTGGGGCCTGACCACCAGCGGCTCGGTCGAGATCTGGATGGTCTACGCGCTGGTCTTCGCCCGCGGCGCGATCAACGCGGTCGACAACCCGGCGCGGCAGAGCTTCGCGATCGAGATGGTCGGCGCCGACCGCGTGGTCAACGCCGTGGCGCTGAACTCGGTGATCATCCACACCGCGCGCATCGTCGGCCCGGCCGCGGCGGGCGCCGTGATCGCGCTCGTCGGCGTCGCGACCTGCTTCCTGATCAACGCGCTCTCGTTCGCGGCCATGCTCGTCGCGCTGCGCGCGATGGACACGCGGGCGCTCCACACGCCGGAGCCGGCCGCGCGCGCTGCCGGCCAGGTCCGCTCGGCGCTGCGCTACGTGCGCCGGACCCCGAACCTGCTGATCCCGCTCGGGATGATGGCGCTGATCGGGACGCTCTCGTTCAACTTCCAGGTCCTGCTCCCGCTGCTGGCGAGCCTCACCTGGGACGGCGACGCCTCGCTCTACACCGCGCTCGCGGTCGCCATGGGGATCGGCTCGGTGGCCGGCGCGCTGGCCACCGGGGCGCGCGGGAGGACCGGGCCGCGGCTGCTCGTGAGCGCCGCGGCGGCCTTCGGCGCCGCCGAGCTGCTGGTCGCCGTCGCCCCCACGGTCGAGCTCCAGCTCGCCGCGCTCGTGCCCCTCGGCGCGGTGAGCGTGACGTTCGCGGCGGGCGTCAACTCGGCGCTGCAGCTCACCGTCGAGCCGGCCATGCGCGGCCGCGTGATGGCGCTCTACTCCGTCGTCTTCCTCGGCTCGACGCCGATCGGCGCGCCGCTCGTGGGCTGGATCGCGGAGGTCGCCGGCCCGCGCGCCGGCCTGGTGCTCGGCGCCGCCGCGGCGCTCGCGGCCGCCGCGGGCGCGCACGTCGCGTTCCGGCGGGCCGCCGCTACGCCGCCCGCGTCGGCGACGACGCGTCCGTGCGAGTCATCCGCACGGACGCGGACAGGTCTGCCCCGCCCGCGCCTCGGAACACGCCCTTGACCGGCGGCACGTCGGCGTACCGGCGCCCGTGCCCGATCTTCACGTGGTCTTCGCCGCCCAGCGTGCGGTTGGTGGGATCGGCCGGCACCCACAGCGGCTCGCCCTCGGCCGGCACGAGCGCCTCGATCCAGGCGTGCGTCTCCACCTCGGCAGACTCGGCGTCCTCGTCGCCGCTCGGCGGCGCCCAAAGGTAGCCGGACACGTAACGGGCGGCGATCCCGTGGCGGCGCAGGAGCAGGAGCGCGAGGTGCGCGAAGTCCTGGCACACGCCGGCGCCGGCTTCGAGCAGGTCGGCGACCGTCGAGCCGACGTACGTCACCCCCGTCCGGTACTCGAAGCGGTCCGGGATCAGCTCGACGAGCCGGCGGACGGTGGCGAGCGGCGTCTCGGCGCGCGAGACGCCGACCAGCTCGTCGAGCGACAGCGCGTCGTGCTCGCCGTTCGCGAGCGCGAACTCGCCCGCCGCGGTGCGGTACGGCGCCTGCTCGAGCGCAGCCCACGGCAGCTCGGGCGGGTCGTCGTGCGCGGTCGTCTTGACCCGCGCGCGGACGTCGATCGAGAGATGGTCGTGCGGGCGCGAGATACCGAACTCGATCACCGTCGTCCCGAAGTAGTCCACGTGCTGGTTGAGCCGCGTCTCCGGGTCCACGCGCACGCCGAAGTCGTCGACCCGCTGCGTCGGCGTCGTCGCCGGCGTCACGCGCAGCGCGTTCAGATTGTCGGTGACCGGAGCGTCGTAGCGGTACTCGGTCAGGAAGCGGATGGCGAAGTTCACGAGACGGTGGCGAGGCGGGAGACGGGCGTGGCGGGCCCTCCAAAGTACCGCTGGGCGATGTCGGCATCGACCTGCGCCAGCTCCGCCTGGACGGACTCGAGCGTGCCGGCGAGCGCCGCGTCCCCAGCCGCGGTGCGGGCGCGGAAGTCGAGGTCGGCGGTAAGCCTCCCGACCCGCAGCACGGCCGGCGAGCCGCGGTAGCTCGGGTCGGCGGCCGTCAGCGCGTGGTGGAGCGCCTCGACCGAGAAGGCCACCGAGTCGGGATAGTCGCGCTCGTAGAGCAGGAAGCGCGCCACCGGCCCGGCGTTCGGCGGCGCCGGGACGGCGCGCCGGTAGGCCTGGAAGCCGCCGACAGCCTGCAGCAGTGCCAGCGCCTGGCCGTCGCGAAGGTGCCCCTCCGACTCCTCGCCTCCGGGCGGGAGCGCCACGCGCAGCATCCGCAGCACCATGTCCCCCGCCTCGATCGCCGCGCCGGCCTGCAGGAAGGCGTGCGCCTCGTCGCGCAGCATCGTGCGGCTCGTCACGCCCCAGAACATCCCGCAGCGCTCCCGGATGTAGGCGTAGACCGAGTACGGCCCGGTCTGCAGCGCGGCCGACATGTCGCGCCGCGCGAGACCGAGGTGGAACGTGTTGATGGCCTCCCACATCTCGGCCGAGAACACGTCCCGCACCGTACGCGCGCCCTCGCGGGCGCGCGTGACGCAGTTGAGCACCGAGGTCGGGTGCTCGGGGTCGAGCGTCAGCATCCCGAGCACGTCGTCGCGCGTGGCCTGGCTCTCGGGCGGCTCGCCGGACACGATCGTCACGAGGTGGCCCCACGACAGCTGCACGCCGGCCGGGTCGTCCGGCCGCGCCTGCACGTCCGCGTGGAAGACGCCGTCGAGCATGCGCGCGGTGTGCTCGGCCCGGGCCAGCTGGCGGCCGATCCAGTACAGCTCGTGGGCGATCCTGGCGAGCAAGGGCTACCCCCGCGGGGCGTCCAGCCCCGCGTCCTGATGAGGATCCTCGGCATCCGGCCTCGTGTAACCGTTCGCTGCGCTCACTGCTGCTGTTGCTGCTCTTGGGCGGACCACTGGCCCTGGCTGAGCCCCGGCATCCGCGGGGGCTCCCACCGCGGCGGCGCGGCGAGGTCGCTGCCCGCGTCGACGCCGTCCTCCAGCACCCACGTGTCCTTCGACCCGCCGCCCTGGGAGGAGTTGACGATCATCGAGCCCTCGCGCAGCGCCACGCGCGTGAGGCCGCCGGGCACGATCCGGATGTCGTCGCCGAACACCGCGAACGGCCGGAGGTCGACGTGGCGGGCGGCCAGCGCGCCATCGGCGCCCGCGGTCGGCACGGTGGAGAGCCGCACGAGCTCCTGGGCGATCCACCGCTCGGGCTCGCGCAGGACCTGCTCGGTCTGACGCTCGAGCTGCTCCTCGGTCGCGGACGGCCCGATGAACACGCCCTTCCCGCCCGACTCGCTGGTCGGCTTGACGACCATCTCCGACAGCCGCTCGAGCGCCCAGGTGCGCTGGTCGGCGTCGGCCATCAGATAGGTCGGGACGTTGTCGAGGATCGGCTCCTCGCCGAGGTAGTAGCGGACCATCTCGGGCACGTAGTGGTAGATCGCCTTGTCGTCGGCCACGCCGGTGCCGACCGCGTTGACGATCGCTACGCTCCCGGCCCGGTAGGCGCGCATCAGGCCGGGCACGCCGAGCATCGAGTCGGGCCGGAACTCGAGCGGGTCCATGAAGTCGTCGTCGATCCGCCGGTAGATCGCGTGTACCCGCTGGAGGCCGCGGGTGGTGCGGATGTGGCAGACCGCGTCGCGGACCACGAGGTCGCTCGCCTCGACGAGCTCGACGCCCATCTGGCGGGCGAGGAAGGCGTGCTCGAAGTAGGCGGAGTTGAACGGCCCCGGCGTCCACACGACGACCGTCGCCTCCTCCTCCCCGCCCGTCGGCGCGACCTCCTCGAGCGCCGTGCGCAGGAGCGCCGGGTAGTGGTCGACGGGTCGTACGCGGTAGGAGGAGAAGAGCCCGGGCAAGAGCCGCGTCATGGCCACGCGGTTCTCGAGCACGTACGAGATGCCGCTCGGCGTGCGCACGTTGTCCTCGAGCACCTTCCAGGAGCCGTCGCCGTCGCGCACGAGGTCGCAGCCGGAGACGTGGCAGTACACCCCGCCGGGCGGCCGGATCCCGTGCGCCGCGCGCGCGAAGCCCGAGCGGGACACGATCAGCTCCCACGGGACGAGCCCGTCGTGGACGATCTCGCGCCCGTGATAGACGTCGTCGATGAAGGCGTTCAGCGCCCGGATGCGCTGGGCCAGGCCGCGCTTGATCGTGCGCCACTCGTCCGCGGGGATGATGCGCGGCACGAGGTCGAGCGGGAACGGGCGGTCGCGCGTCGGGCCGTCGTGGTCCGGCCCTGCAGCGTCGAACGTGATCCCCTGCTGCATGAAGATCGCGTCGCGCCGGCGGCCGGCGGCGGCGAGCTCCTCGGTTCCCAGCGCGGCGAGCGCCTCGACCAGCGTGCGGGCGTGCTCGCGCGGCGCACCCGAGGCGTCGACCATCTCGTCGTAGAACCCGTCACGGGCCGTGAGCACGGCGGGAATCCTCACACGGTCACACGCATCGTGCGATGACACCTCACACGGGTGCCACACAGGCTGGCGCCATGACACTCGCCACCCCTCCCCACCAGCGTCGCTGGCAGGCGCTCGTCGTCCTGGCGATCAGCCTCCTCATCATCAGCGTCGGGAACACGATCCTCAACGTCGCGTTGCCGACGATCCAGCAGGACCTCGGCGCCAGCTCGAGCGAGTTGCAGTGGATCGTCGACGGCTACCTGCTCCTCTACGCCGGCCTCCTGCTCGCCGCCGGGACCCTCGGGGACCGCTTCGGGCGCCGGCGCGCGCTGGTCGTCGGGCTGGTGATCTTCGGCGCCGGGTCCATCCTCGCCACCTTCGCGACGAGCGCGACCGAGCTGATCGGCTGATCGCGGCGGCGTTCCTGCCCGCCCGCGCTCCGTCCGAGACCGCGGGCGCCGAGCTCCCGGCCCCGGCCGCCGCTTGACGATCGCTGCCATGATCCTCCGCCATGGCTCCCCTGAGCATCTGTGTCGCCGGCGCGACGGGATGGACGGGCAGCGCCGTGGCGGAGGCGGTGGCGGCAGCCGAGGACCTCGAGCTGCGGTCGGCTGTGAGCCGCTCGGCGGCGGGGACCACGATCGGCGGCGCACCGGTCTTCGCGTCCATCGCCGACGCGCTCGACGGCGTGGCCGTGCTGATCGACTACACGGCCCACGAGGTGGTGAAGGGCCACGTGCTGGCGGCGATCGAGCGCGGCGTGGCCGTGGTGGTCGGCAGCTCGGGGCTGACCGCGGCCGACTACGAGGAGATCGACGCCGCCGCGCGCTCGCGCGGCGTCGGCGTGATCGCGGCGGGCAACTTCTCCGTCACCGCCGCCATGGCCCAGGCCGCCGCGCTGCTCGCCGCCCGCCACCTGGACCGCTGGGAGGTCATCGACTATGCCAGCGCGACGAAGGCGGACGCGCCCAGCGGCACCGCGCGCGAGCTCGCCGAGCGGCTGGGCGAGGTGCGCCATCCGGCGGTCGACGTGCCGGCCGCCCAGCCGACGCGCGGCGAGGAGATCGGCGGCGCACAGGTCCACTCGCTGCGGCTGCCGAGCTTCACGGTCTCGACCGAGGTGGTCTTCGCCGGGCCGGACGAGCGGCTCTCGATCCGCCACGACGCGGGCAGTTCGGCAGCGCCCTACGTCGCCGGCACGCTGCTGGCCGCCCGCGCGGCGCCCGGGCGCGTGGGCCTCACGCGCGGGCTGGACACCCTCCTGCTCGACCAGCGGTCGACCTGATCTGCGACCGGCGGTCGGTGCCGGACGGGCGCCGACCTGCCGATCATCCTGCATATGACGGAGATCATGCGCATCGTGGACATCGACGAGCAGTCGCTGGCCAAGCGTGTGGAGGCCGCGCTGGCCGCGCTGGGCCCCGGCCCGGTCGTGTCGCGCTTCACGCTGTGGTACACGACCCGCCCGCCGGTCCACCACGCCGTCCTGCGGGCCGAGCTTCCGCCCCGGTAGGACCCGGAGACCGCGTCCTCGACGTGCCGGGCGTCGAGCCGCCCTGGCCGCCGTGGGAGCGCCGGGCTCAGCTCGTCACGAGCGCCTCGCGGACGGCGCGGGGATCGACGCCGAGCGCGTCGAGCGTCCGGCACGCGCCGCCCGTCTCGTCCTGAAGCGACGCGAGCAGCAGGTGCTCGACGCCGATGTAGCCGTCGCCGCGGCGCACGGCCTCGCGCAGCGACTGCTCGAACACCGCGCGCGCGTACGCCGAGATGCCCTTCGGCCCCTCCGCGACGGGTGCCGGCGGGGCGGGCGGCGGGCGGCCCTCGATCAGCGTCGGCTGCGCGCAGCTGCGCGCGCGGTCGAGCGTCACCTCGGTGCGCAGCACGGTCGCGACGCGCGCCGAGTCGCAGCGGATGATGCCGAGCAGGAGATGCTCGCTGCCCACGGTGCCGGCTCCCAGGGCGGTGGCCTCCTCGCGGGCGAGGTTGACGGCGGCGCGCGCCTCGGAGGTCACGAGGATCCGGCCGCGCGGAGCGCCGGCTTCCGACCGCGGGTCGGGGAGCTCGACGCCCACGAGGTCGCGATACCGGCGGTGGGCCGCCTGGCGCGAGATCCCGAGCGCCTGGCCGACCGCGCCGAACGATCCGCCGCCGTCCAGCATGCGCGCGACCTGGAGGCGCTCGAAGGCCACGAGCTCCTCCCGCAGGGCGGTCACGGCGCGCAGCGAGGCCCCGGGCTCACCCGCGCGCACGGCGTGCTCGGTCAGATCGCGCAGCCGCTGCGCCACGCTGCTCATGCCGGTCGTGCTACCCACGCCGAAGTCCCGTCATGCCGGTGACGATCCGTCCTCCGGCTGACGTGGGCTCACCGAAGCCCGCGGCGGCTGAGCTCGATCAGCTCGTCGTCGACGTCGCCCGCGGTGATGAACTGTGGGCCGGTGGCGATCAGCTCCCCGCGCGGCGGGAAGAGGCCGTGCCGCGAGCGCTCGGCCAGCATCATGACCGGCATGTAGCCCTGCAGGTACGGCTGCTGGTCGACGGCGAACAGCATGCGCTTGATGCGCACGGCCTCCAGCACCTCGGGCGTGAGGTCGAATGTGGCGAGCTGCACCTTGCGGCCGAAGCCTCCGGCACGGACCGCCTCGAGCGCCGGCCCGGCCGCCCCGGTGCCGAGCGACATGATGCCGTCGGCGCCGACCTGCGCGACCGCGCGGGCGACCTGCTCCTGCGCACCCGAGGCGTCCTGGAGGTCGATCGCGATCTCGCTCGCCCGCCCTCCCACCTTTCGCAGCGCCGCCGTGAAGCCGCGGCAGCGCATGTCGACGCCCTGGTTGCCGCTCTCCTGGTTCACGCACAGGCCGTTGCGCACGCCGGCGGCCGCCATCCTGCGCCCGCTCTGGAACCCGGCCCGCCACTCGGGCTGGCCGACGTGGGCCAGGATGCCGAGGCCGCGGAACCGGTCGCTGCCGGAGTTGACCGAGACGACGGGGATGCCCTCCTGCGCGGCCCGCCGGATCGGGGCCCGCAGTGCCTGGATGTCCGGCAGCGACACGACGAGGCCGTCGAGGCGGGAATTGATCGCCTCGTCGATGAGGCGCGCCATCCGATCCACGTCGTACGTGTCGGGTGCGCGATAGGAGACGGCGACGCCGGTCTGGCGGGCAGCGTCCTCGAAGCCGCGCCGGACGATCGCCCAGAAGCCGTCCGACGCCTGCCCGTGGCTCACGAACGCGATCCGGGTGTTGGTCACGCGCAGGCCGGTGCCCGACCGCGGGGTCGGCTCGGACTGCAGCCCGCTGTCGGAGTCGTCGGCGTCGCGCTCCGCGTACAGGGTCGGCTCGCGCACCGTGCTCGTCTCGCCGCAGCCGGCCAGCGCGAGCAGGACCGCCACGAGGAGCAGGACGATCCGGCGGCTCACGTCTCCTCCGGGGCGCGGGCCGGGATGGACGCCGACAGCCGCGTGCCCTCGCCGAGCGGGCTGTGCAGGGCGAGCTGGCCCTCGAGCGCCGCGAGCCGGTCGCTGAGCCCGCGCAGGCCGGTGCCGACGTCGAGCTGCGCCCCGCCGACCCCATTGTCGGAGACCTCCACCTCGACCCCGCCGGCCCGGCGCCGCACGCTCACCTTCGCCGTCGTCGCATTGGCGTACTTGATCACGTTCGTCAGGCCCTCGGCCACCACGAAGTAGGCGGCGGCCTCGACCGGGGCCGGCAGCCGCTCCTCGACCTCGAGGTCGCACTCGACGGCGATCGGGACGCGCTCGACGAGCACGTGGATGGCCGGCGCCAGCCCATGGTCCGAGAGCACGGCCGGGTGGATGCCGCGGGCCAGCTCGCGCAGCTCGGCGAGCGCCGCCGCGAGCTTGTCGGCCAGCTCCTCGACGGTCGAGGCCAGCTCCGGATCCTGCTTGAGCCGCGCGCGCAGCAGGCGCAGGTCGAGCGCGAGCGACACGAGCTGCTGCTGGGCGCCGTCGTGCAGGTTGCGCTCGATCTCCCGGCGGGCGTCGTCGGCCGCCTCGACGATCCGGCGGCGCGAGTGGCGCAGCTCCTCGAGCCGGGCCCGCAGGTCGGCCTTCAGCCGCTCGTTGTCGATCGCCAGCGCCGCGGCCGATGCCGCCGCGTGCACGAGCTCGGGCGTGGCGTCGAGCTCGGCGTCGTGCACGATCGCCGCCACGCGCGTGCCCTCCCGCTCGACCGCAGTCCACGCGCGCCCGGAGCCGGCCCCGGGCAGGTTCACGCGGTGGCCGCGCTCGTCCACGAACACCTCACGGTCGGGCAGCCAGTAGGCGATGTTCAGCGAGCGGTCGCCGAGGCGCTCGGCGAGCATCTCGCGCACCGGCTCCTCCCCCGCGCGCTCGGACCGCAGGAGCGCCTGGGCGAGCGCGCGCAGCAGGCGGCCGATGCCGTCCTGCGCCGCCACGGCGACCACCGCGGCGGCTGCCGCCAGCAGGCACAGCAAGACCGCGACCAGGGCGTTGAGCGTCCACGGCCCGACGATCCGCTCGCCTTCGCCAGCGAAGCCTTCGCCCGCGAGCGCGAGCAGGTAGACGACCAGCGCGATCGGCAGCGCACCCAGCGCCAGAGCCGCGAGCGAGGACGGCAGGCGGAGCATCAGCAGCGCGAATGCGCGCCAGAACGCGCCGTAGCCGGTCTGCTCGAGCGTCCCGCGCCAGTCGGTGCGCGGGGGTCGCGAGACCGGCGGCAGGTGCGCGTCGAGCAGGCGGTTGGCCCGGCGCCGCTCGCCCTCGGCCAGGTTCCATGCGAGCCGCGCCACCTTGGCCATCAGCGGCAGGCCGACCCATGCCGGGCTCAGGATCGCTCCGAGCACGAGGCCGCCGCCCACGACCACGATGTAGACGATCCCGTAGATCGCGCCGAGCAGCGCGTAGATCAGCGAGCGGCCCGCGTCCCGCATGTGGCGGGGCAGCTCGAGCCCTCCGGTGAGCGCGAATGGCGGTCACCGGCGACCGTCCACGAGCACGTCGCCGCTGCCGCTGATCGCCTGCACGGCGTATGTGGCGTCGTCGGCGACGACGAGGTTGCGCACGCGCGCGCTGCCGCCGTCGCTGTTCGCGTCGACCCGATAGCGCCCGGTGGGGACGATCGCGTGCACGTCGCCGCTGTTGGAGCGCAGCTGCACGCGGTCGGGCGAGCACGCGGCCGAGCCCGTCACGTTGCCGGACGCCGAGAGGGCGCTGAGCTGGTATCCGCAGAAGCCGCTGACGGAGATCTCGCCCGAGCCGGTGGCGATGCGCGCGGAGGCGTTCAGGCCGATCACGCGCACCCGGCCGCTCGTCGTCTGCACGGTCAGCTGCACGTTGTCGCGCACCGAGATCCGGTAGCGCGTCCTGCACGTGCCGAGCACCGTGTCCGGGCAGCGCGAGGCGATGCGGAGAGCGCCGAGCTGCACGGAGACGGTCTCGCGCGGTGGGCGCCCGAACGCGTACTCGTCGGTGCGCTGGATCTCGAGCGAGCCGGATGCGCCGCCCGTGATCTCCACGGAGGCCTCGCCCAGGTCGAGGTCGATCGAGTCGAGCGTGCCGACCACGGGATAGCTGGCGATCCGGGTCTCGCGCGACGCTCCCCACCAGACGGCGAGCACGAGGGCGGTCCCGAGGAGCAGGACGAGCGAGGCGCCGACCAGCCACGACCAAGGGGAGTCCATCCTGGCGGCGCCGGGCAAGCGGACGGAGCGGCGCGCCTCGGCTTCAGCGGCCGGGGCATCCTCCGTGATGCTCATCGGATAAACGGTATCCGCCGCGCCGGGGGCCGGCGCGGCGGACTGTCACGAAGCTGTCCTAACCGAGGACGAGGCGCCGGAAGCGCGGTGCGCGGCGCGGGGTGGCCCGGCGGCGGTCGTCGCCGTCGGCGGCGGCGCGGAGCAGGTCCACGAGCTCGGCGCTCGGGTAGAACGGGTCGGCCACCGAGCGGCCGGTGTCGACCGCGAGGGCCGCGCGAAGGTCGCCGGCCGCATACGCGACGAGCACCTCGCCCTCGAGCGGCTGCGCGCTGTCGAGCGCGGCGAGCCGGCGGAGGGCGGCGGAATCGACGGTGGTGGCGGGACGGAGTACGAGGGAGGTCATTTGCGGCTCCTTTCAGCGACTTGAACCAGTGTCGTGGACCGAGCGCATAACTTCAAATGATCGTTGCTTCAGGAGGTGATAACCTTGTCTTATGGACGATCTCCGCCTGCTCAAGGTCCTGCGCGAGGTGGCGCTGCGCGGCTCGTTCTCGGCCGCCGCCGATGCCCTCTCGTACTCGCAGCCCGCCGTGTCCCAGCAGATTGCGCGACTGGAGGCCCAGGCCGGCGTGAAGCTGATCGAGCGCCTCTCCAAGGGCGTGCGGCTGACGCCGGCGGGCGAGACGCTGGTACGCCACACCGAGCGCATCCTGGTCCAGCTGGCCGAAGCGCAGGCCGAGCTCACGGAGATCGCGACCAGCGCGCGCGGCCGCCTGCGCGTGGCTTCGTTCGCGACCGCAGCGGGCACGATCGTGCCGCGGGCGGTCTCCGCCTTCCGGCACCAGCGTCCGGGCGTGGAGGTCGACCTCCAGCTGATGGACCCGCCGGAGTCGGTCCCCGCGCTGCGCCGCGGCGACGTCGACGTCGCGATCATCGAGGAGGGCGGCTTCGAGGCCGACCCCGCGCTCGGCGGCCTCGGCGTCGAGCGGCTGATGGACGACGTGCTGTACGCGGCGCTGCCCGCGAACCATCCGCTCGCGACGCGACGTGCGATCGCGCTCGCCGACCTCGCCGACGAGGAGTGGATGATCGTCGGCCTGCGCGGCACCTGCGCGGACACCAACATCGTCCTGCGGGCGTGCCAGCAGGCCGGCTTCGAGCCGCGCATCGCCTACACGTCCGACGACTACTTCGCGATCCAGGGCATGGTGGCCAGCGGGATGGGCGTCGCGCTCGTACCCGGGCTCGCGCTCGCCAGCACGCGCGACGACGTGGCGGTGCGGCCGCTGCGCGGGCGCCCGCCCTACCGGCGCATCGGCGCCGTCTTCCCGCCTGACGCCACGGGACCGACCACGGTCATGCTCGACTGCCTGCGCGACGCGGTCGACGAGTACAAGCGCGTCGCGCCGATCTCGGCCGTCGCCGCCTGAGCTTGGGGGTGCTCAGCGGGAGATCGCTCCACCGGAATGGCCCGTTGGGCGGGGCCCCAGGTCTTCGTAGGAGAGGAAACGCGAGGTACGCCGCCGCGGCTGGGGGACCGCGGCGACGCCCTTTGATCACGTTGCTTTCGGCTTAGCGACCGCCGGGGGAGGAAGAGGAGCAGGCCGGGGCCGAAGCTGGGAGGCGGTGTGGCCCATCCTTGGGCTTCGCCTCTATGTTGGGGGAACGACGGGAATACTTCCAAGCCCGAGGGGTGCCCTCGATACGGCCCTCCCGTCAATGTCGGTGTGGGAAACCGAACCCCCGAGCCGATAGGCTCGATGGCCGATGTCGACCCCCGTGATCGCCTGTCTGCACAACCTCGAGGACGCGTTCACGGGCCATGCCGGGGTGGCCATCCGGGCGGCCGGCGTGGAGCTCGACGAGCGGCGGCTGCGCGACGGGGAGCCGCTGCCGGCGCTCGACGAGGTCGACGGTCTGCTCTCGCTCGGTGGCGAGCAGTCGGTGCTCGACATCGACGCCGACCCGGTGCTCAGCGCCGAGGCGGCGCTGATGCGCGAGGCGGTCGACCGCGGCATCCCGGTGCTCGGCGTCTGCCTCGGCGCGCAGCTCCTCGCCCACGCGCTCGGGGGCAGCGTCAACCGGCTGCCGCAGCGCATGATCCGCTGGACGGAGATCGAGCCGCTCCCGGCGGTCGCGGGCGACCCGGTGGTGGGTGCGCTGCCGCCCGGCGCGGTCGCGCTGCACTGGAACGAGGACGGCTTCGAGCCGCCGGAGGGCGCCGTCGAGCTGCTCGCGCGCCCGGCCGGCACGACGGAGGCGTTCCGCTACGGCGAATCCGCATGGGGCGTGCAGTTCCACCCCGAGGTCGATCCTCCCGGCCTCGAAGGCTGGTACCGCGCGGGGCTCGCCGAGCTCGGCGAGGCGGGGGTCACCGAGGAGCAGGCCCGCGCCGCCGACGCGCGGCACCTCCCCGGCCAGCACGCGCTCTCCTCGGCGCTCTTCGGCGGCTTCGCCCGCGTGGTCGCCGCCCGCTGCGTCGCCGCGTGACGTACCCGCACTGGCTGTCGATACCGACGCGCTGGCAGGACAACGACGTCTACGGGCACGTCAACAACGTCGAGTACTACGCGTTCTTCGACACCGTCATCAACGAGTACCTGATCACCGCAGGTGGGCTCGACATCGTTTCGGGTCCAGTGATCGGCGTGTGCGCGGAGTCGCATTGCGACTTCCGGGCCTCCCTGTCCTTCCCGGAGGTCGTACGGGCGGGGTTGCGGGTGGCGCGGATCGGCCGGACGTCGGTGCGCTACGAGATCGGCCTGTTCGGCTCTGGCTCTGAGGAGCCGGCCGCTGTGGGCTGGTTCGTCCACGTGTTCGTGGATCGGGGCTCGCGGCGGCCGGCCGCGATTCCTGTGGGGGTGCGGGCTGCTCTGGAGCGACTGGTGGGTTGAGCGAACGGCAACGGCGGCTCGGTAGAGAGGCCGGGGTGCCAGTCATGTGTATCTGGGTGCGTGCCGGGTCACCCCGATGCACCCTTTCCCCCGTCCAGAGGATGAGGGTGTATGTCGGCGCGGGCGCAATCGTCGAGATACACGAAACTCCCCGCCGGGCGGTCTCAAGGCGGGCGATCGATACCACGCCGAAGTACACCTCACCCCGGCTTGACCGCCCGCCCTCCCTACCCAGCGCAGTTGACGTTCAACGCCCGACGCCAACCAACCCAGCCGGCCATACCCAGCGCCGTTGCCGTTCCGGCCGGCCCAACCCGACCGCCGGGCTCGACACGACGGGCGCGCCATACTGGCCCGGTGCCAACTCCAGAGGAACTGCTCGCCGGGGCGCCGCTCGAAGCCGCGGTCGCCGCGCTGGCGGAGCGCAATCACCACCATCTCGCGCAGATGAGCGACGCGGAGCGCGAGGACGCGATCGCGCACTGGCGCCAGCTCGCCGTCGCCGTGCTCACGGCAGCCGGCGCCGCGCTGCACGAGGAGGACGGTGAGAACGGCGACCTGCCGGGGCGGGCCGTGATCGTGCTCGAGGACTCCGGGCCGGAGGAGATCGCGATCCACGCGAGCTTCTTCCCCCAGCTCGAGGACCTCGGGGGCGGCGAGGTCGGCGCCACGCCGGCCCAGGCGGCCGCGCTCGAGCTGCTCGAGCAGATCGCCGACGAGGACGAGCCGCGGTAGATGGCCGAGCAGCTCTGCACGATCGAGGGTGACGTCGAGCTCTGCTACGAGACCTTCGGCGACCCGTCGAGCCCGGCGCTGCTGCTGACGATGGGGCTGGCCACGCAGATGATCGGGTGGCACGACGGCTTCTGCCGCGCCCTCGCCGCCCGCGGGTACTACGTGATCCGCTACGACAACCGCGACGTCGGGCGCTCGTCGGCCATGCCGGGCCGCGCACCGACGCTGCTGCAGCTTCTGCGGCGCGACCGGCGGGCCGCCTCCTACACGCTCGCCGACATGGCGGGCGACGGGATCGGGCTGCTCGACCAGCTCGGGATCGAGCGTGCCCACGTGATGGGCGCCTCGATGGGCGGCATGATCGCCCAGACGATGGCGGCCCGGCACCACGACCGGGTGCTCTCCCTGGTATCGATGATGTCCAACACCGGCGCCCGCTGGAACGGCGAGCCGTCGCCGCGCCTCTACCACGTGCTGCTCAAGCCGGCGCCCCGGGACCGCGACGCGTACATGGACCACGCCGTCTGGGTGTTCTCGAAGATCGGCTCGCCGGGCTTCCCGCCCGACGAGGAGAGCCTGCGCGGGCTCGCCGGCCAGAGCTTCGACCGCGGCATCAACGCGGCCGGCACCGGGCGCCAGCTCGCCGCGATCATCGCCTCCGGCGACCGCACGCCGCTCCTGCGCTCGATCTCGGTTCCCACGCTGGTCATCCACGGCAAGCGCGACCGCCTGGTGCCGCTCTCCGGCGGGCGCGCCACGGCGCGCGCGATCCCCGGCTCGCGGCTCCTGATGATCGACGGCATGGGCCACGACATCCCGCGCGGCGCGTGGCCGCGGATGCTCGACGCGATCGAGCAGAACGCTGCGCGCGCCGGCAGTCCCGCCGCGGCGGCATGACCACGGGGGCGGCCGCGCCCGGAGTCATCGCGTACCCGCCCGAGCTCCCGGTCACCGCCCACCGCGAGGAGCTGCTGGACGCGATCGGCGGCCACCAGGTGGTCGTCGTGGCCGGCGAGACCGGCTCGGGGAAGACCACCCAGCTGCCCAAGCTGTGCCTCGAGCTGGGCCGCACGCGGATCGCCCACACGCAGCCGCGACGGCTCGCGGCCCGCACGGTCGCCGCCCGGATCGCCGAGGAGCTCCGCGTGCCGCTGGGCTCCACGGTCGGCTACGCCGTGCGCTTCAAGGATCGCTCGGGGCCCGACACGCAGGTGCGGCTGATGACCGACGGGCTCCTGCTCGCCGAGTTGCGGCGTGACAAGCTGATGCGTCGCTACGACACGCTGATCGTCGACGAGGCGCACGAGCGCAGCCTCAACGTCGACTTCCTGCTCGGCTACGTGAAGTCGGTCCTCCCCCGCCGGCCCGACCTCAAGGTCGTCATCACGTCGGCCACGATCGACCCCGAGCGCTTCAGCCGCCACTTCTCGGGCGCGCCGATCGTCGAGGTCTCGGGCCGGACCTATCCGGTCGAGGTCCGCTACCGGCCGGTCGAGGACGCAGACCGCGACCAGGAGGACGCGATCGCCGCCGCCGTCGACGAGCTGCAGCGCGAAGGCACTGGCGACGTGCTCGTCTTCCTCAGCGGCGAGCGCGAGATCCGCGACGCCGCCGACGTGCTTCGCGGCCGCCTCGGGCCGGGCACCGAGGTCCTGCCGCTCTACGCCCGGCTGTCCGCCGCCGAGCAGCAGCGCGTGTTCAAGCCGCACGCGAAGCGACGGGTGGTGCTGGCCACGAACGTCGCCGAGACGTCATTGACCGTGCCCGGTGTCCGCTACGTGGTCGACACGGGGACGGCGCGCATCAGCCGCTACAGCGCGCGGTTGAAGGTGCAGCGGCTGCCGATCGAGCCGATCTCGCAAGCCTCGGCCGACCAGCGCAAGGGTCGGTCGGGACGTACGTCGCCGGGGATCGCGATCCGCCTCTACGACGAGGAGGACTTCGAGGCCCGGCCCCGCTACACGGACCCGGAGATCCTGCGCACCAACCTCGCGTCGGTGATCCTGCAGATGGCGGCGATCGGCCTTGGGCGCGTGGAGGACTTCCCGTTCCTGGACCCGCCCGACCGCCGCCAGGTGCGCGACGGCGTGCGGCTGCTCGAGGAGCTCGGGGCGCTCGACGCACGCGGCCGGCTGACCAAGCTCGGCCGCCGGCTCGGCGACCTGCCGGTCGACCCGCGGATGGGCCGGATGGTGCTCGAGGCGGACCGCCTCGGCTGCGTGAACGAGGTGATCGTGATCGCCGCCGCGCTCTCGATCCAGGACCCGCGCGAGCGCCCGGCGGACAAGACCGCGCAGGCCGACCAGCTGCACGCGCGCTTCGCGGACGAGGACTCGGACTTCCTCGCCTACCTCAACCTGTGGCGCTACCTGCGCGGCCTGCAGCGCAGCCTGTCGAGCAACCAGTTCCGCAAGCGCTGCCTGGCGGAGCAGCTGCACCACCTGCGCGTGCGCGAGTGGCAGGACCTCGTCGAGCAGCTCCGGCAGGCGGCCAAGGGGGTCGGCGTGCGGTTCAACCGCGAGCCGGGCGAGCCGCGGGAGATCCACCTGGCACTGCTCTCCGGGCTGCTGTCGCACGTCGGGATGAAGGACGAGCACGGCCGCGAGTACCAGGGTGCGCGCGGCGCGCGCTTCATGGTCTTCCCCGGGTCGGGGCTGGCCCGGCGCCCGCCGCCGTGGGTCATGGTCGCTGAGCTCGTCGAGACGTCGCGGCTGTGGGGGCGGACGGCCGCGCGGGTCGACCCGGCGGAGATCGAGCCGCTGGCCGGGCACCTCGTCAAGCGCACCTACAGCGAGCCGCGGTGGGACGCGCGGCGCGGCTCGGTGGTCGCCACCGAGCGCGTGACGCTGTACGGCCTGCCGATCGTCACCGACCGCACGGTCGCGTACGGGCGCATCGACCCCGTCCTCTCGCGCGAGCTGTTCATCCGCCGCGCCCTGGTGGAGGGCGACTGGGACGGGCGGCACGCGTTCCTGGCCGAGAACCGGCGGCTCGTCGAGGAGGTCGAGGCGCTCGAGGACCGTGTCCGGCGGCGCGACATCCTCGCCGGCGACGAGGCGATCTTCGCGTTCTACGACGCGCGGGTCCCGGAGGACGTCGTCTCCGCCCGCCACTTCGATCGCTGGTGGCGCGACGAGCGCCGTGCGCGGCCGGACGTGCTCACGCTGACCCGCGACGTGCTCGTGCGCGACGAGGCGGCGGTGGACGAGCAGGCCTGGCCGGCGTCGTGGAAGCAGGGTGAGCTCACACTCGCGCTCTCCTATCGGTTCGAGCCCGGGGCCGCGGACGACGGCGTGACCGTCGAGGTGCCGCTGCAGGCGCTCGGGCAGCTGCGGTCCGATCGCTTCGAGTGGCTCGTCCCCGGCCTGCGCGAGGAGCTGGTGACGACGCTGATCCGCACGCTGCCGAAGGAGCTGCGGCGGCCGCTGGTCCCGGTTCCGGAGACGGCTGCGGAGGTGCTCGCGCGGCTCGAGCCGCGCCGGCGGCCGCTCCTCGAGGACATGGAGCGCGCCATCGAGGCGCTGCGCGGCGTACGCGTGCCGCGCGAGGCGTGGGGCATCGAGCGGCTCCCGCCGCATCTACGGGTCACCTTCCGGGTGTATGACGAGAAGCGCGGCGTGCTGGGCGAGGGCAAGGACCTGGCCGAGGTGCGCGCCCGCGTGCGGCCGCAGCTGCGCGCCGAGCTGACCGCGGCGGCGGCGCGGCTCGAGCGGAGCGGCCTGCGCTCCTGGGACATCGGGTCGCTGCCACGCGAGGTGACGCTGCGCGGGACCGGACAGGCGGTGCGCGCGTACCCGGCGCTCGTCGACGAGGGCGAGACCGCGGGCGTGGCGGTGCTCGAGAACCCCGTCGCCCAGCGCGCCGCGATGCGCGCGGGCACGCGCCGCCTCCTGCGCCTCACGACCCGCTCCCCCGTGCGGTACGTGCGCGACCGGCTGGGCAACGCCGCGCTGGCCCTCGCCGCGGCGCCGCACGGGAGCCTCGAAGCGGCGCTCGACGACGCCGTGACGGCCGCGCTCGACCAGCTGATGGACGAGGCGGGCGGGCCGGCGTGGGACGAGGCGGGGTTCGCGCGCCTGCGCGACCACGTCGCGGGCGGCCTGACGGACACCACGTCGGCGATCGTCGGGTGGATGGTGCGGGTGCTCGACGCGGCCGGCGACGTCGAGCGCAGGCTCGAGCCGCTCACCGCCGTCCCGCTCCAGCCCGCGCGGGCCGACGTGCGCGAGCAACTGCGGCGGCTCGTGCACCCCGGCCTCGCGGCGGCGGGCCGGCTCAACGACGTCGAGCGCTACCTGCAGGGAGCCGCCCGGAGGCTCGAGCGACTCCCGGATAACCCGGCGGTCGACCGCGACCGCATGAACGTCGTGCACGAGCTCGAGCGGCTGTATCGGCAGCGCCTGCAGGAGCGGCCGGGAGACGCGTCGCTGCGGGAGGTTCCGTGGATGATCGAGGAGCTGCGCGTGAGCCAGTTCGCGCAGGGCCTCGGCACCCGCGGCAACATTTCGACCAAACGAATCCGGCGAGTGCTGGACGAGGCGGCTCCGCGCAACTAGGGTGGCGCCGTGAGGGTGCTGCCACCCCCATTGCGCGCGGTGTCGCCGTCCGAGCTCGCCGAGCGCTTGGAGGCCGAGCGCAGCGGCGAGGCCTTCCTCCTCTACCTCGACTGCGGCGCCCGGCAGCGGATCGTCCATCTCGCGGGCCGGGTCGAGCCGTTGAGCATCGGCCGCACGGCGTCCAACGACATCGCCCTCGAGGCGGATGACGAGGTGTCGCGCGTGCACGCCATGCTCGAACCGGTCGGCAGCGAGTGGACCGTGGTCGACGACGGCCTGTCGCGCAACGGCACGTACGTCAACGGATCGCGCGTGCGCGGCCGGCGGCGGCTTGTCGACGGGGACGCGATCGGCGTCGGCGGCATGCTGATCCTCTACGCGGGGACGGCGGAAGCGGGGGCGACGACGCACACCACCCGCCACGCGGCCCCGCCCGAGCTGTCGCCCGCCCGCCGGCGGGTGCTGTTCGCGCTCTGCCGCCCGCTGTTCGACGATCCATTCGCGGGACCGCCCTCGAACCGCGAGATCGCGGCCGAGCTGATGGTGAGCGTGGAGACGGTCAAGAGCCATCTGCACGCGCTGTTCGAGCTGTTCGACGTGGAGGACATGCCGCAGAACCGGAAGCGATCCGAGCTCGTGCGGCGGGCGTTCCAGCGTGGTGCGCTGACCGGCCTGGAGTAGGGCATGGCACAGGCGGGCGAGCGGATCGGTGCATACGAGGTGGTCCGGCTGATCGCCCGGGGCGGGATGGCCACCGTCTACGAGGCGCGCCAGCCCGCGCTCGACCGCGCCGTCGCGCTCAAGCGCCTCGACCTGCGCACCGACGACCCGACGCTCGCCGAGCGCTTCATCCGCGAGTCGCGCATCGCGGCGTCGTTCGACCACCCGAACATCGTCACGGTCTACGACTTCTTCGAGTGCGAGGCGGTGCCGTACATCGCGATGGAGTACCTGCCGCGCGGCTCACTGCGGCCGTTCGTGGGCCACCTCAGCCAGCCGCAGGCGTTCGGCGTGATCGCCGGCGTGCTCGCCGGCCTCGCGCACGCAGAGCGGCGCGGGATCGCCCACCGAGACCTCAAGCCGGAGAACGTGCTGGTGACCACCGGCGGCGCGGTCAAGATCGCCGACTTCGGGATTGCGAAGGCGTACACCAACGCCACCGGCAGCTTCACGGCCTCCGGCGTCGCGGTCGGGACGCCGGCCTACATGGCGCCCGAGCAGGCGCTCTCGCGCGGGGTGGGTCCGTTCACCGACCTCTACGCGGTCGGCGTGATGGCCTACGAGTTGCTCGGCGGCGCGCCGCCGTTCGAGAGCGACGGGTCGCCGATGGCGGTCATGTACCGGCACGTGAGCGAGGCTCCTCCACCGCTCTCCGCCGTCGACCCCCGGCTGGCGGCGTGGGTCGGCCGCTTGCTCGAGAAGCGGCCCGAGGCGCGGCCCGCCGGCGCGGCGCAGGCGTGGGCTGAGCTCGAGGAGCTGGTCGTCGACATGCTCGGCCCCTACTGGCGTCGCGATGCCGCGCTCGCCGAGGAGGGCGAAGCCCCCGACACCGCCATCACGAAGGCGGCTCCGCGGGTGGCGACGATACGCAGACCCCCGGCTTCGACCCCTCTCCAACCGGCATCACGGCGGCGGCGACGCGTGCCAATGGCCGGCGCCGCCGCGCTGCTCGTGCTCGGCGGCGCCGCCGCGGTCCTGGCCCTCGACGGTGACGACCCGGCGCCACAAGGGGCGGTGGCGACCCCGACGCCTGCCGCGCGTCCCGCTCCCGGCGCATTGGCGTTCGACTTCGACGGCGACGGCGACGCGACGGCCGCCGTCGGCGTCACCGACGCCGGCCGGCGCGGTGCCGGCGTCGTCGTCCTCCCAGGTCTCCAACGCCGCTTCCGGCCGCCACGACCACAGGCGGGGCTCGACTTCGGCGCCGCGCTGGCGAGCGCCGACTTCGATCGCAACCGGTACGCCGACCTTGTGGTCGGCGCGCCGGGAGCCAACACTGGACCGCAGTCGCAGCGGGAGGGGGCGGTGTACCTCTTCCCGGGGACGCGGGACGGCCCGCGCGAGCGGGATCCGGTCGTCCTTCGGTGGCCGGACGACGGCGATCCGTACCGCTTGGCGCGCTTCGGCGCCGCCCTCGCCGCCGGGGATCTCGACGGCAACGGGTACGCAGATCTAGCGGTGGGGACGCCTGGCAGCGACGCCTTCCCTCCCGACGAGGACGGCTCAGGCTCGGTCGTGCTCTTCTTCGGCAACTCGGACGGGCTCTCGCGCGCGCGGACGGAGGTGCTCTCGCGTCCGGCCGGCTCGTCAGGACGCTTCGGCAGCGTGCTGGCCATCGCCGACGTGACTCGCGACGGGCGGCTCGACCTGCTCGAGGGCGCGCCTGGTCCCGCGGGCCACGCCACGTTCTGCCCCGGCACGACGGATGGGCCGAGCGCCTGTCGCGTGATGGGCGACAGCACTCCTGGGCCAAGCGCGATCGCGGCCGGTGACGTCACGGGCGACGGCTACGCCGACGTGGTCCACGGCGTGCCCGACGCGGACGGGCTCGCGCCGGGTGCCGGAGCCGTGCGCGTGTGGCGCGGCGCACGCGGCGGCCCGGTGAGCGAACCGATCAGCGTTACCCAGGAGTTACCGGCGAAGGTGCTCGGCGAGGACCAGCCGGAGGATGCCTTCGGCGCGTCCGTCGCCGTCGGCAGGGTCGACCGGGACCGTTTCGCCGACATCGTCGCCGGCGCGCCGGGCGAGAACTTCGGCACGGGGCGCATCGCCCTCCTGTTCGGCGACCACGACGCGGTCGACGAGTTGCGCGACACGGGCTACTCCGAGACGACGTCCGGCCCACTGCGCTCGCTCACGCCCGGCAGCCGGTTCGGGAGCTCGCTCGCGCTCCTCGACGTCGAAGGTGGCCCGCGGCTCGATCTCGCGGTGGCGGTGCCGGGCGATACCCGGTACGTGGGCATGACCGGCGCGAGTGGGGCGTTCGATGCGGACTCGGCCACGTTCCTCAATCTCCCTGGCGGCGAGGCTCGCGTCGGGTCGCCGTAGGGGGACGCGGTTCACCCCCATGGGGCGTACCCGGCGCGGCCGCCGCAGGCGATAACCGTGGCCCCCGGTGCCGCCGACGGCGGCGGTGCCAGAACCACAAGGAGCAGTCGCAATGCGCAGCAAGATGTTGTGCGCGCTCGCGGTCACCGCAGGGACGCTGGCGGCCGGCCCTGCCGCATCCGCCGCCGCCCCACCCGCCAACGACGCCTTCGAGACGCCTGTGGTCCTCGGCGACGCGAGCGTCACCGGAACCCTCGACGAGGCGACGCGGCAGGCCGGCGAGCCTGAGCACGGGTGGCGGTCGGTCTGGTACGTCCATCGGCCGTCGAAGACCGGCCGCATCGCCGTGCGGCTCTCTCCCGAGCACGGCTGGGGAGCCGTGACCGTCTACACCGGCACGAGCATCACCGCGCTGCAGCGCGTCGGCCGGGCCCTGGAGCACGGCTACGGCGCCCGGGTCGCCTTCGACGCGGTCGCCGGCCAGGAGTACCGGATCGTGGTGGCCAGCCGCTGCGACGGATGCTCGAGCAGCCCGTTCGACCTGCGCGTCGGCCCGGCCCCGCTGCCGGCCAACGACGACTTCTCGGCTGCTCGCACGATTCGGATCCCGGGCGAGTACAAGGGCAACACGGCCGACGCAACCGCCGAGCTCGGCGAAGCCGAGCGGCACCGGCACTCGGTCTGGTACCGCATCAAGCCTCGCCGTACGGGCGACCTCACGATCGACCTCGAGGCCCGCACGTGCGGCGGTGACAGCATGACCGTCTACACGGGGAACGGGCTGCAGAGCCTGCGCCGGGTGCGGAGCGGCGACCCGATCCGCCTGAAGGCCCGCCGCGGCACCGCGTACCGGCTGGTCGTCGACTGCACGCGCCCGGGGCTCGGGGACTTCGTCCTCTCGCTCTCGGACGGGAGCATCAAGGGAAAGGGCGTCAAGCTGGCGGTGACCCCGGACCAGACCGTCGACTCCGTGCTGGCGAATGGCCTGCGCATGACGGTCTCGGCCAAGCGCCGCGTCGGCGTCGGCATCGACCTGCGGGTGTCGCCCCAGACGGCACGCCGCCTCGACCTCAGGACGCGCGTGCTCGGGAGCACGAGCGGCGCCGTGGACTACGGCAAGTCCCTGCCGGCCGTCTTGCGGCTCAGCCGCGCCGCGCGCCGAGCGCTCGCGGACGTCGAGCACCTGAACGCCAGCGTCCGGCTCGAGATCCTTGGCACGGACGCCCCGAACCGGGTTCTCACCATTCCGGTTCGCCTGTGAGCACGGCCAGCGCGGGCGGCTCTTCCAAGGGCCGCCCGCGCGCTACCGTGGCCTCGGTGAGGACGACCTTCGCCGTGATCGCCCTTCTGCTCTCCGCGGGCGGGAGCCTCGCGCTCGCCGATGAGCCGCCCGCCCCGGCCAGCCCGGAGGCGATCGTCGCCTACCGCGACTCGGGCGAGTGGGAAGCGGACACCACACGGGTGGTCAACCGCGCCCGCCGGTACGTCCGCCGGCACCTCGACGACCCCGGCGATCGCCCCGCGATCGTCGTCGACATCGACGACACCTCCCTGTCGAACTACGAGTGCCTGAAGGTCGCAGGCTTCGATCGCTCGGCCGCCGACTGTCCCGAGATCCGTCCGGCGATCCCGCAGACGCTCGGGCTCTTCCGCTGGGCGCGCAAGCGAGACGTCACCGTCTTCTTCATCACGGGGCGCCGCGAGCGCGCTCGGGCCACGACGGCGGCCAACCTGCGCGAGGTCGGATATCGCGGCGGGTGGAGGCTCAAGATGCGTCCGAACCGCCAGCCCGCCCGCCGGCACGACGGCTGGAAGGCGCGCACGCGCAAGGCGATCGTGCGCAACGACTACCGCATCCTCGCCAGCCTCGGCGACCAGTGGTCCGACCTCGACGGTGGCTGGGCACAGCGGCGCTTCAAGGTCCCGAACCCGATGTACGTCATCCCGACCGCCTGAGGTCGTCTCAGCGGGTCCAGGTCGCGACCGAGGCGCAGGCCTACCTCGGCGAGCACGGAATCGACCTGCCCGGCGAGCCGCAGACGAAGACACGCACCGCGCTTGAGTTCTTCGCGGCCGAGCTCGCAGCCGGCTGAGCGCGCGCACCTGGTCCAGCGCGGTTCATACCGATCGGATGATGCCCGCAGGCGATCCGGTGCGGGAGGGTGACTCCCCTGCCACCGTGGAAAGGAACCCTTGTGACCCAGGCTGAGTCCGATGGGCGGCACCGCGATGTCCTGCCGATCCCGGACAGGCCGTAGGCAGTAGCAAGCTGACGCGTCGGCCTGATCGCGCGAAAGGCGCCGGCGCGCTGAGCCATGCCGGGCGACGAACCCCACGAGCTCAAGGGGCGGCGCGTGGACCGCGAGCGCGTCGTGCGGACGCTGACGTTCTGGTTGCGGCCCGAGTTCGTGCTCCGGGTCGTCAATCGGTTCCAGAAGGTGGCGGGATTCGACCGCTCGATCGCCCTGGCCTCCGGCGCGCTGACGGCGATGATCCCGCTGACGATCCTCACCAGCGCCGTGTCCTCGCAAATCGGGGGCAAGGGCACGGCCGATCGCATCATCGATCGTTACGACCTGACCGGCGGCGGCGCCGAGGCGGTCAGCGACATCTTCTCGCCTGCGTCTGGCACGAGCACGTCCGTTGGCGTCATCGGCTCCCTCTTTCTCATCGTCACGGCCCTGAGCTTCTCCCGCGCCGTGCAACGGCTGTTCGAGCAGACCTGGGAGCTCGGCCCGCTGAGCGTCCGCAACACGTTCAACGGGCTGCTCTGGGTCGGCGGGCTCGCCGTCTATATCGCCGTCAGCGGCATCATCCATGCCGCGCTGGGGCGCGGGCGCCTCGAACTCACCGCGACGCTGATCGCCGCACCGCTGTCGGCGGTCTTCCTGGCCTGGAGCGGCTGGATCCTCAGCGCCAAGCGGATCCCGCGCCGTGCGCTCGTCCCGTTCGCGGTTCTCGGATCGGGGTTGCTCGCGGCGTACTCGGTTGGCGCGGCGGTGTACGTCCCGCACCTCTTCAGCACGTACGCGACCCGCTACGGCGTGATCGGCGCGGTCTTCGCGATGATCTCGGCGCTCTTCTGCATCATGGTCACCGTGGTCGGCTCAGCGGCGGCCGGCCGCGAGGTCCACGACGAGCTGGACCGCATCCGCAGGGGCGAACGGCCCGCCGAGGACGAGGTCCGGCGCCAATGGGATCAGATCACCGCCGAGGCGCGGTCGCGGTGGGAGACGCTGCGGGCGCAGATCCAGGAGCGCCGCCGCAGACGCGACCGGGAGTGAGGAAACGAGCGCGCGCTGCTCGCTAGCCTCGCCAGCCGTGTCTCGCCCCGTCGTCTGGTCGTTGTACGCCGCTCTGGTCGTAATTTGGTCCAGCACCTGGGTGGTGATCAAGATCGGCCTGGAGGACGTGCCTCCGCTGCTCGGCGCGGGCGTCAGGTTCGCGATCGCCGGCGCCGGGCTGCTGATCGCCGCCCGGGCGCTGAAGCGGCCACTGAGGACCGACGCGGTGCTGGCGACGACGCTCGCCGCACTCCCCTTCGCCGCCGCCTACGGGCTGATCTACTGGGGCGAGCAGTACGTGCCGTCCGGGCTCGCGGCGGTGCTGTTCGGGGTGATGCCGCTCTACTCGGCGACGATCGCGTCGCTCGCGCTGGCCGACGAGCCGCTGCACGCGCGGCTGCTGGCCGGGATCGCCGTGGCGATCTGCGGGCTGGCGCTGGCCTTCGGGGAGTCGCTCGCGCTCGGCGACGCCGAGTGGGCGCTGGTGGCGGCGATCGCCTGTGCGCTGGCGCCGCTCGCCAGCGCGGTCGGCAACGTCGCGATCAAGCGCCGCGGCGCAGCGCTCGACGCCGTCGTGCTCAACGGCTGGGCGATGCTCGGCGGCGGCCTGCTGCTGCTCGCAGCGTCGGCCCCCACCGAGGACTGGGCGAGCGCGGCGTGGACCGGCCAGGCCCTGGGCTCGATCGCCTACCTGGCCGCGGTCGGGTCGGCGCTCACATTCGTGACGCTGACGATCCTCCTGCGCGAGCTGCCGGCCGTGACCGTCTCGTACATCACGCTGCTGCTCCCCTTCGGAGCGCTCGCGTTCGGCGCCGCGCTCTACGACGAGCGGGTCACGGCCGCCGCGGTGGGCGGCGCGCTGCTCGTCGCGAGCGGCCTCGCGGTGGCGCAGTGGCCGCGCCGCCGCGCGGCCGTCGCCTGACCGGTTCTACACCTGGCTCGCGAGGCCGGCCGCCGGGCGCATCTCCTCCGGCAGCTCGGAGACCTGCTCGAACTGATCGCCGACCGCGGTGATCGCGAGCAGCCGCGAGACCGCAGGGCCGCCGCGCACGAGCAGCAGCCGGCGCCGCTCGCGCTTCGCCCGCCGGTGTGCCGCGAGCAGCCGCGCGAGGCCGCACGAGTCGAGGAACGACAGACCGCGGAGGTCGAGCACAAGGCACGACGGCCGCGCGCCCTCCACTCGCTTGAGCTCCTCGTCGAAGGTGTAGGCATGCTCGAGGTCCAACTCACCGCGGAGCGCTACGCGCACCGCGCCGCCAGCGAGCGGCTCGATGGTCAGCCCCAGGCCTCGCATCGCTTTCCCCTTGTGTTAGTGATCTGACCGACTGTACCCCCTGAGGGCCTCCGCCTACCGCTTCGCCATCATCGACGGCCATGGGGACGGAACGAGCGCGCGTGCGCCGACGGCGGTTGTTGCTCGCCGTCGGAGCCCTGGCGGCGTTCGCGATCGGCGCCGTGCTGGGCGCGCGCGGCAGCGGCGGCGACGGCGCGACGGCGCCGGGTGACCGCGCAGCCGCGCCGGAGGCGACCGCCGCCGCCACCCCGCCTCCCGAGGCCGTCGACCGGCTGTCGCTGGCCCAGCAGGTGGGCCGCATGGTGATCCTGCGCTTCGCCGGCACGGAGGCGCCGGGCTATGTGCGTGAGGCGCTACGCCGGCGCCGGGTGGCCGGCGTGATCCTGTTCCGCGACAACGCGCTGGACGAGGAGCAGGTGCGATCGCTGACGGCCTCCCTGCGCACTGCGTCCGGCGACCTCGAGCCGCTCGTGTGCGTGGACCAGGAGGGCGGCGAAGTGCGGATCCTGCCGTGGGCGCCACCCGAGCGCTCGGCGCCCGAGCAGCAGGCCTCCGGCACCGTGCGCGAGGACGCCGCCGCCGCCGGTCGCGCGCTCGCCGCCGCCGGCGTGAACGTCACGCTCGCCCCTGTCGCCGACGTGCCCACCGTCGACGGCTCGGCCCTGGCGGGCCGCGCGTTCTCCTCCGACTCCGACGCGGCGACGGCGGCGATCGCGGAATCGATCGGCGGCTGGCAGGAGGCCCGCGTGGCGACGACCGTCAAGCACTTCCCGGGCCTCGGCGGCGCGACCGTCAACACCGACGACGGGCCGGCGACGATCGCCCGCACCCGCCGCCAGCTCGACGAGGATCTCCAGCCCTTCGTCTGGGCCGTGGAGGCGGGCAGCGAGTTCGTGATGGCCTCGCACGCCACCTATCCCGCCCTCGACCGGGAGCACATCGCTTCGCAGTCGCCGGCGATCATCGACGGCCTCCTGCGCGACGAGCTCGGCTACGAGGGCGTGGTCATGACCGACTCGCTCGAGGCGGCGGCCGTCCTGGCCGTGACCGACGTCGAGGAGGCCGCGATCGCGTCGGCCGAGGCCGGCGTGGATCTGATCCTCACGACGGGCCGCGGCTCCTACATCCGCGTCTTCCGCGCCCTGCTCGCCCGCGCGCGGGAGGACGCCACGTTCCGCGGCCGCGTGCGAGCCTCGGCCGCCCGCGTGCTCGCCGCGCAATCATCTCTCGATGGCTGACTTCGAGATCGGCGACACCGTCCCGGCCTTCACCCTGACCGACACCGAGGGCGCAGAGCATGCCGTCCCGGCCGCCGAGGCCCCGCCCGCCACGGTGCTGCTCCAGACCTGCAACCACTGCCCCTACGTGATCGCCTGGAACCCGCGCCTGCGCGCAGTGGCCGAGGAGTACGGGCCGCGCGGGGTGCGGTTCCTGGCCGTCTCCTCGAACGACCCGACGCGCTACCCGGCCGACTCGCCCGAGCGGATGGCGCAGTTCGTTCGCGACCAGGACTGGCCGATCCCGTACGCCCACGACGAGTCGCAGGACGTGGCCCGCGCGCTCGGCGCCGAGCGCACGCCGCATGTGTTCGTGCTCGACTCCGAGCAGCGGCTCGCCTACCGCGGAGCGCCGGACGCCGACCACGAGGATCCGGCGCAGGACGCGGCCTGGCTGCGCGCGGCGCTCGACGCCGTGCTGGCCGGGAACGAGGTCGAGCGCGCCGAGACGCCGGCCCGCGGCTGCTCGATCAAGTGGCGGGCCTGATCACGATCTAGAATCGGCTCGTGAGCCGCCGGGTGAACGAGCACAGCGTCGCGCTCGCACGCGAGTGGCGGCGACTCGGCCGCGTCGCCACGGTGGTGGCGGTCATCACCTCGCCGGCGCTGTTCGTCGGGCTCTACGACCGCGCCGAGTGGTCGCTGGTGTGGGCGCTCGTCGGCACGCTGCTCGGCGTCGCCGCCTTCCGGGGGCTGATCGACGTGCTGGCCCACAAGCTGATCCCGGCGCCCTCGCTGTACGGCGCCGAGCGGGAGCTGCGCAGCGAGGACGTGGTTTCCCGGCGGCGGCTGTGGTACTGGCGGCGCAAGTACCGCCGGCTCGTGTGGCTGCTCGCGATCGTCACGGTCGCGACGCTGATCGCGATGGCCTACAACGCGATTTTCGGGGGCGACTCGTCGGTCATGGGCGGCCTGCGCACGCTCGGCGACGTGGCGGCGTCGTTCGCGCCGATCATGCTCGCGTACCTGCCGATCATCTCGATCCTCTTCTTCGCCAACTTCCTGATCCTGTTCGGCCCGATGCTGGCGCTCGGGCTGGGCCAGATCAAGGGCTACGAGCCTGGCGACGCGGACTGGGGCGTGAAGATGGCCGACGTCCGCGGCCAAGCGGAGGCGAAGCAGGAGATCACCCGCGTCGTCTCGCTCTGGCAGTCGGGCGAGGAGTTCGAGAAGGCGGGCGGCAAGCGCGAGCGCGGCGTGCTCTTCCTCGGCGCCCCCGGCACCGGCAAGACGATGCTCTCCAAGGGCATCGCCACCTCGTTCAACTGCCCGTTCGTGACGATCCCGGGCTCGGGCTTCGCGCAGACCTTCATCGGCATGGACGCGGTGCTGGTGCGCTTCCTGGCGTTCAAGGCCAAGCGCCTGGCGGCCAAGTGGGGCGGCCAGTGCATCGTCTTCATCGACGAGATCGACGCGGTCGGCCGGCGCCGCCAGGCGCTCGGCTCGGGCTTCTCGCCGACCCCGGCCGCGATCCCCAGCATCCACGACCACCTGTTCTTCGGCCGCGACGGCGCGCTGACGGCCGACGGCGACCTGGTGCTGGAGACCGCCGAGTGGCGCGAGCGCATGTTCGCAGATGCGCGCCGAGCCGCCCGGCCGGATCTACCCCGCGTTCTACGACAAGCTGCGCGAGATGATCCCGATGATGGGCGGCGGGATGGGCGGCGGGCTCGCGCTCAACCAGCTGCTCGTGGTCATGGACGGCATCGACGAGCCGCCGATGACGAAGAAGTTCTTCACGCGCCGCTTCAACACGTTCCTCGACGCGCTGTACGTCGTCCCCCAGCGCATCGGCCGCCTCAAGCTGCGCCTGCGGCCCCCGCGGCCGCGTGACGAGCAGATCTACTTCATCGGGGCCTGCAACGTCGCGCTCGAGCAGCTCGACCCGGCGCTCACCCGCCCCGGCCGGATGGGCCGTCACATCTACTTCCGGACCCCCATGTGGGAGGACCGGCGCGACATCTTCGACCTCTACCTCAACAAGGTCGCGCACGAGCCCGAGCTCGACGCGCCGGAGAAGCGCGACGAGCTCGCGCGGATCACGAACGGCTACTCGCCGGCCATGATCGACCAGGCCTGCTCGCTCGCCCTGACCTACGCCCACGCCGAGGGACGGGAGCGCTTCAGCCGCGTCGACCTCGTGGAGGCCATGACCACGGTCGAGTCCGGCGTCGCGATCGGCCAGCCCTACCCCAAGCACGAGGAGCGCGCGACCGCGATCCACGAGGCCGGCCACGCCGTCTGCGGGCACCTGTTCATGGAGAACCGGCTCTCGACGCGGCTCTCGATCCGCAAGCGCGGCTCGTCCGGCGGCCACCACCAGGCGATGGAGATCGAGGATCGCTTCGGCCATTGGCGCTCGGAGGAGGTCGGTGACCTCATCTGGGGCCTCGGCGCGATGGCCGCCGAGCACGTCTTCTACGGCCAGAACACGACGGGAGTGACCGGCGACGTCGGCTCGGTCACGTCGCGCGCGGCGCTGATGGTCGGCTTCCGGGCCATGGGGCCGGCGCCGGTGGACCTCAGGGACCGGGTCGAGGACCCCGAGGAGCGCGAGGCGGCCGAGACGCGGATCCGCGAGCGCTTCGAGCGGATCGGCTACCAGATCATGAACCGCTCGGGCGGCGGCGTGATGGACCAGAACCCGTTCGCGGCCACGCTCAGCGACGGCGAGAAGCGGCCGCTGGTGGCGGCCCTGCTCGGGCAGTGCTTCGTGGTCGCGTACCAGACCGTGCTCCAGAACCGCGAGGGCACCGACTACATCGCGACCCGCCTGATCTCCGCCAAGGAGCTGTACGGCGACGAGGTCACGCGGCTGCTCGACGACGCGCGGCTCGCCAAGCCGGAGATCGACCTGATGGACGAGGCGGCATGGCCGGCGATCTGATCCCGCCCCCCTCCCCAGCCGGCCGCCCGCCGCCCGACCAGCCGAGCGAGCCGCACGCGACCGAGCACCTCGAGGAGGCGACGCAGCTCGCCGCGGCGGCGGATCCCGCCCTGCGCCAGCCGGCGCCGTTCCGCGGGCGCTTCGGCTTCGTCTTCGGCGCGCTGGCCGGCACCGCCGTGTGCGCCGCGGCGCTCGGCGTCGTGCTGATCGCGTCCCGTGGCGGCGATGGACCGAAGCTGGCCGAGAACTGGTCGAGCTGGGAGCCGTCGACCAGCAACATGGTCGACGGGGCGGCGGACATCGCCGCGCACGTGTCCTTCCAGTACAAGCTCGACGGTGGCGACCAGCTCGTGCGGATCCGCAGCTCGGGGCTCGAGCTGCAGGGCGCCCCGCTCGGCGTCGCCGTGCGCCCGAAGGGCGGGGAGCTGCGCTTCCTCGAGGGCGACGGGCTGCTGTACGCGCTCGAAGGGCTCGGCCAGAACGGCACGCTGCCCGGCAAGGCCACGAACGCGCGCGGCCGGCTGCTGATGCGCGAGGCGCTCGAGCTGGCGCTCTACTCGTTCCGATACCTCGACGACGTGACGATGGTCGCCGTGCTGCTGCCGCCCTCGAGCGCGTCACAGTCGCAGGAGGCGGGCAACGGCGCTACGCAGACCCGGGCGGTGTTCTTCCGCCCCGGCGACCTGCTCAGCCGCCTCCAGGTCCCGCTCGCGCAGACGCTCTCGGGTCAGCCGCCGCAGCCGAAGAAGCTGAGCGAGGCCGAGGGCAGGCGAATCGATGACCTCACGCTGCGCAACCTCTTCCTCGCCTCGGTGCAGCCGCTGAAGGCCGACCAGAGCTACCTCGTGCTGGTCGAGCCCGACAGCATCTCCTGACGCGGCTCGTGCCCGGCGCAGGCGGTGACCGGCAAGGGCGGGTACTTGGCGTAGCGCTCGGGCTCGGTCCGGTGGCGCAGGCAGAGCGAGAACGTGGAGCCGCGGGTGGTGTGCACGAGCTGCTGGTGGGCGCAGGTGTCGCAGAGCCCGGCGAGGATACGTCCCCACCCACCCACCCCCGGCCGCCTCACCGCAGGCCGCGATGGCCCATGCGCGCCAGGTCCTCATGGTGCCGGGTCACGCGCTGCTTGACCGGGTCGCCGTCGCCGCGGTTGTGCACGAGGCTCCACATGGCGTCTGCCGTCTGCTCGGCGCTCTCAGGCGTCGCGCGCGAGCGCATCTCGTCCACCAGTGCCAACTCCAGGCGCTCGATCTTCTCCTCCGCGGTGCCCTCCCCGAGCGCCGGGAACGGCACGCCGCGCAGGTGCTCGTCCCAGGCCCCTTTGACCATGGCGAAGCGGTTGCGGAGAGAGATCGCGTCGTCCGGCATGCAGCGCGCGAGTGTCGCATAACGCCCCACGTATCGTGTTCGCGAAGTGAGCACGTTCCTCCGCCTCCTCGCCTTCCTGCGGCCGTTCCGCGCCGGCGCCACCTGGTCGCTCGTCCTCGCCGCGCTCGCGATGGCGGCGACGGTGGCGATCCCCTGGCTCACCGGCCGGGGCGTCGACGCGGTGACGCGCGGCGACCGCGACGACCTGCGGCTGTACGCGGGGCTCGTGCTGCTCGCCGCGCTGCTGCGGCTCGTGCTCTCCGTCGCCCGCCGGCTGGTGGCGGGACGCGTCTCGCTGGGTGTCGAGCTGAACCTGCGCAACCGCATGTACGAGCACCTGCAGGTGCTCGAACTGGGCTTCTTCGCCCGCCAGCAGACGGGCCAGCTGATGTCGCGCGCGACGGTCGACCTCAACAGCGTGCGCTTCTTCCTCGGTTACGGGCTCGTGTTCATCCTCCAGAGCGCGCTGACGATCCTGCTCGCCTCGGTCGCCATGTTCCTGCTCCAGCCCGGGCTGGCCGCGCTCGCGCTGCTCCCGGTGCCCTTCGTCGTCTTCGTGGCGGCACGCTATGGGCGGCGCTCGCGGCCGGCGCTGCAGGAGGTCCAGCAGCGGATCGCGGAGCTGACCGCGGACGTCGAGGAGAACGTCTCGGGCGTGCGCGTGGTCAAGGCCTTCGCGGCCGAGGAGCGCCAGCTCGGGCGTTTCGGCACCACGGTGTCGCGCGTGTTCGACCAGTCGATGGTCGCCACCCGGCTGCGAGCGTTCTACAACCCGTTCATCGGCTTCCTGCCCAACCTCGGGCTCGCCGTCGTGCTCCTGGTCGGCGGCCGCCAGGTCGTGCGGGGAACGCTCACGCTGGGCGACTTCACGGCCTTCTACACGTACCTGCTGATGCTGATCGGCCCGATGCGCCAGCTCGGCATCGCGCTCGGCCTGGCGCAGCGGGCCACGGCCTCCGGCGCCCGCATCTTCGAGCTGCTCGACCGCGAGCCGCGGATCGTGGCGCCCGACGGCGCGCGGCCGCTGCCCGCCGGCAACGGGCGGGTCGTTCTGCGAGAGGTGTCATTCGCCTACGAAGGCGCCTCGAGCCCCGCGCTGCTGGACGTCGACCTCGTCGTCGAGGCCGGGACGACGGTAGCCCTGGTCGGCGCCACCGGTTCGGGCAAGACGACCCTGGTCCAGCTCCTCGGACGGCTCTACGACGTCGACGAGGGCGCCGTGCTGGTCGACGGCGCCGACGTCCGCGAGGTCGAGCTCGCCTCGCTGCGGAGCTCGATCGCGGTGGTGGACGACGACCCGTTCCTGTTCTCGGCCAGCGTGGCCGAGAACATCGCCTACGGGCGGCCGGATGCGACCCGCGAGCAGATCGAGCGAGCAGCCGAGCGGGCGCAGGCAGCCGGCTTCGTCGCCGAGCTGCCGGCCGGCTATGACACCCGCGTGGGCGAGCGCGGCCTGACGCTCTCGGGCGGCCAGCGCCAGCGGCTCGCGATCGCCCGCGCGCTGCTCGTCGACCCGCGCGTCCTCGTGCTCGACGACGCCACGAGCTCGGTCGACGCCTCCACCGAGCAGGCGATCAAGGCCGCGCTCCGGGAGGTGATGGCCGGGCGGACCACGTTCGTGATCGCGCACCGGTTGTCGACGATCGCCCTCGCCGACGAGATCGTCGTGCTGGAGGACGGCCGCATCTCCGCCCGCGGCACGCACGCGGAGCTGCTCGAGCGCAGCCCGCTGTACGCCGAGATCGCCGAGAAGGGCCTGCCCGACCAGGTGTTCCTCAACCGCAAGCCCCGGGAGGCACTGGCGGGCCTATGAATGCGACTCGGCTCGACACTCCACGCTCGTCCGTCGCGCGCATGCGGAGCGGGGGCCTGTGAGCGCCCGGCGCGACGACATCGTGGCGCGCTGGCGGGCGACCGGCGGCCGTGGACGCAAGCTGCGCGGCCTGCTCGTGCTCCTGCGGCCCTACCGCGGGCGCACCCTGCTGATGTTCGCCTCGCTGCTGCTCGCCACGGGCGCGGCGCTCGCCCCGCCGCCGCTGGCAAAGCTCGCCATCGACGAGGGGATCACACCCGGCGACCTGACCGTGCTCACCTGGGTCGTGGTCGGCTTCCTGGCCAGCGCGCTCGTCTACTGGGGCGCGACCTACGCGCAGACCTATCTCGTCGGCTGGGTCGGCCAGCGCGTGTTGCAGGACCTGCGGATCCAGCTCTTCGCCCACCTGCAGACGCTGTCGGTCGGGTTCTACTCGCGCCGCCAGGCGGGCGTCATCATCTCGCGGCTCACCAACGACGTGCAGGCGCTCGACCAGCTCGTCTCCGACGGGGTGGTGACGCTCTTCGGCTCCACGCTGACGCTCGTCGGCACCGCGGTCATCCTGCTCGTGCTCGACGTCGAGCTCGCGCTGCTCACGTTCCTCGTCTTCCCGCTGCTGGCGCTCGGCTCGCTCGCGTTCCGGATCGTCTCCGCCAACGCCTACCGGGCCACGCGCGAGAAGGTCGCGGCCATCACCGCGTACCTGCAAGAGAGCCTCTCGGGCGTGCGCGTGGTGCGCACCTTCGGCCAGGAGCGCCGTCACCTCGAGCGCTTCGCGCAGCTCAACGAGGACAACTACGCGGCCAACATGAAGACCGTCCACCTCAACGCCGGCTACTTCCCGGCCGTCGAGCTGCTGTCCGCCGTGGCCACCGCGGGCATCCTGCTCTACGGCGGCCTGCAGGTGGTCGAGGGTGCGATCACGATCGGCGTGCTCGTCGCGTTCATCGCGGCGCTGGGCAACTTCTTCGACCCGATCCAGTCGCTGTCGCAGTTCTACACGACCTACCAGGCGGGGATGGCGGCGCTCGACAAGATCTTCGAGCTGCTCGACGAAGAGCCGGACCTGCGCGACCGGCCGGGCGCGGTGCGGCTCGAGCGCCTGCGCGGCGAGATCGACTTCGACGACGTGACGTTCTCGTATGGAAAAGATCCCGCCCACCCCGCGCTCGAGGACGTCGACCTCCACGTGCCGCCCGGGCAGACCGTCGCGCTGGTGGGCGAGACGGGTGCGGGCAAGTCGACGTTCGCCAAGCTCGTGGCGCGCTTCTACGACCCGACCGAGGGGCGCGTGCTGGTCGACGGTCACGATCTGCGCGACGTCCAGGTGCACTCGCTGCGCTCCCAGATGGGAATCGTCCCGCAGGAGGCGTTCCTGTTCAGCGGCACGATCGGCGACAACATCGCCTTCGGACGGCCGGACGCGACCCGCGAGGACGTCGAGGCCGCCGCCCGCGCCGTGCACGCGGATGACTTCATCTCCGCCCTCGACAAGGGCTACGACACCCAGATCGGAGAGCGCGGGATCCAGCTCTCCGCCGGACAGCGCCAGCTCGTCGCCTTCGCCCGCGCGCTGATCGCCGACCCGCGCATCCTCGTGCTCGATGAGGCCACCGCGAACGTCGACATCCACACCGAGGGCCGCATCGAGGCCGGCCTGCGGCGCCTGCTCGCGGGCCGCACGGCGATCGTCATCGCCCACCGGCTGTCGACGATCCGCACCGCGGGCCGGATCGTGGTGCTCGACCACGGGGGCGTCGTCGAGCAGGGCACCCACGACGAGCTGCTGGCCGCGGAGGGCGCGTACTGGCGCCTCTACCGCGACTGGGCCGAGCAGGCCGCTGCATGAGATGCGCGCCCTAGTCGATCCTGACGAGGTCGACGGCGAAGATCAGCGTCTCGTTGGGCCCGATGTCCGGCGGCTGGCCCTGCGCGCCGTAGCCCTTCTCGGCGGGGATCACGAGCAGCCGGCGGCCGCCCTCGCGCATGCCCACCAGCCCCTCGTCCCACCCGGGGATGACGTCGCCCGCGCCGAGCTCGAGCGTGAACGGCTCGGGCTTGCCCCAGGACGCGTCGAACTCCGAGCCCGTCGACCACGAGGCGCCGACATACTGCATCGTCAGCGAGTCGCCCGGCTTCGCCCGGGCGCCCTTGCCGCGCACGATGTCGCGCTTCTCGAGCTCGGGCGGCGGTGACCCCTCGGGGGCCGCGATCTCGGGCTTGCTCGACGTGTCGTCGCCCAGGCCCGCCACGATCCGCCGGATATCGGCGGCAGGGTCCTGCGGGATGGGGATCGGCGTGGCCTCCGACTCGCCGGCGTCGTCGTCGCCACCGCCGCAGGCGGCCAGCGACACGGCTCCGCCGGTCAGCGCCAGCGTGAGGAGGAGAGCGAGCAGCGTCCGCAGCATGCGAAAAGGCTGCCGGGCAGGGACTCGAACCCCAACTACCAGAGCCAGAATCTGGCGTGCTGCCAATTACACCACCCGGCAACGGGCGGGGGCCAGTATAAGAGGTGGGGGCCCCGCCCAACGGGTCATTCCGGGTGGAGCGATGTCCCGCTGGGCAACCCCTAGGACGACCGCGGTCGTCGAGCGGGCCGCGCGCAGCCGCGGCTCACCGGTTTCGACGAGCTCTTTCATCAATCGACTTCCTTTCGGAGCCGTGCGCGCTACCTTCCCGTCCTGACACGCGGCAGCCCAAGGAGCCCGCCGCGCACCCACCGCATGCCTGAGGGCTTCATTCAGCTGCTCAACGCCGATCCCGAGCTCGCTCGAGGCCTCGACGCGCACCGGATCCGCGAGATCTCCCCGCGGCTCTACGCGCGCGTGGTGGAGACCGGGCGCGGGCCGTGGTGTCCGGCCGACGCGCTCAAGAGCGACGGCGGGGATCCGATCGGCCTGCTCGTACTCGCCGGGCTGGTGGTGCGCGAGGCCTCGGTCGGTGAGCACCCGAGCGCCGAGCTGCTCGGCCCCGGAGACCTGCTGCGGGCCTGGGACGACGGCGACGCCGTGCTGCTGCCGCGCACGGTCCGCTGGACGGCCCTCACCGACGCGCGCTTCGCGGTCATCGACCATCCGCTGGCGGTGCGCGCCGCCCAGTGGCCGGAGATCTTCGCCCTGCTCGTCGAGCGGGCAACGCGCCGCGCCGAGCGGCTCGTGGTCATGCAGGCGATCGGGCACCTCAACCGGGTCGACGACCGCCTGCTCGCCCTCCTGTGGTGCCTGGCGGAGCGCTGGGGCCGCCGGGTGCCCGCCGGGGTGCTCGTGAACCTCAACCTGCCGCACCGCACGCTGGCCGGGATGGTCGGCGCCCGCCGCCCCTCGGTCACCACCGCGCTCGGCCGGCTGATTGCCCGGGGCGAGATCGCGCGCCGCCCCAGCGGCGGATGGCTGCTGTGCGGGCGGCCGCCCGCCGGGCTGCACCGGGACGAGCTACAGGGCGTCGGCTGAGACCAGCTCGTTCGAGCGCATGAGCTCGCGCGCGCGCTCGAGGTCGTCGGGGCGGCCCACGGTCAGCGCCGCGGCCATCCGGCCGCCCGCGAGGTAGTAGATCGTGAACTCGCCGCTGTCCGTGGAGCCGCGCACGACCTCCTCGTCCCACTTCGCGGCCGGACCGACGTACTCGAGCGTGCACCAGTCGGCGAGGTCGGACCAGAAGTACGGCACCTCGTCGTACGGCTCGGTCTCGCCGCGCAGGTAGCCGGCCACGGCCGCGCCCTGCGCGCGGGCCACCTCCCAGTGCTCGATCCGCACGCGCCGGCGGTGGACGACCGAGTCGTACTCGCACGCGTCGCCCGCCGCCCAGATGCCCTCGGCCGACGTCTCGAGCGTCGCCGAGCACGCGACGCCGCCCGACTCGCCGAGGTCCAGTCCCGCCGAGCGGGCGAGCATGACGTCAGGCGCTGCGCCCGTGCCCATGACCACGAGGTCGGCGTCGAACTCGCGCCCGGACTCCGTGACGACGCGCGACACGCGGCCGTCGCCCTCGAAGCGCCCGAGGCTCTCCCCCGCGACCCAGTCGACGCCGTGATCGCGCAGCACGCCGCCGAAGAACGCCGAGGCGGTCGCGCCGAAGCCGAGCGAGAGCGGCCCGTCCTCGGGCATCAGCAGCGTGCACCTGCGCCCCTGGCTCGTGAGCGAGGCTGCCACCTCGCACGCGATGTACGAGCCGCCCACGAGCACCACGTGCTCGGCCTCCTCGGCGTCGGCGCGGATCGCATCGGCGTTGGCGAGCGCCCGCAGGTAGTGGATCCCATCGAGGTCGCCGCCGTCGACGCGCAGGCGGCGCACGTTCGCGCCCGTGGCCAGCACGGCCCGCTCGAAGCTGAGCTCGCCGCCGGCCGAGAGCTTCGCCGTGCGCGCGGCCGGGTCGAGCTTCATCACGCTCGTGCGGATGCGCAGGTCGAGCTCGCCGGGGACGTCGAGGTAGGTCTCCTCGCGCGAGACCTCGCCGCGCAGGTAGTCCTTGGAGCACATCGGGCGGTCGTAGGGCGGGTCGACGTCGCGTCCCGCGAGCACCACCGAGCCGTCGAAGCCGGCCTCGGCGAGCGCCTGGGCACAGGCCGACCCGGCCGCACCTGCGCCCACGATCAGCACGTCGGCGTCAGGCACTGCCGTTCTCCCCGACGAACTCGCGCGTGATGTCGTCTTCGAGCCCGGGGTCGAGCACGACCAGCACCTCGTCGCCGGCCTCCACCACGGTGTCGGGCTTGGGCACGAAGCCGCTCCCGTCGCGCAGCACCGAGATGACCAGCGCACCGTCGGGCAGCGAGAGCTCGGCCACCCGGCTACCGGCCGCGGGCGCGCCCTCGGCGATCACGAGCTCGATGATCTCGAGCCGCTCCTCGGGCAGGTCGAGCAGGTGCACGAGCCCGTAACGGGGCACCTCGTGCTCGATCAGCCGCAGGATCAGGTCGGTGGCCGAGACCGCGGGCTGGATGCCCATGAGCTTGAAGTGCTCGAGGTTCCGCGGGTTGTTGACGCGCGCGATGATCCGCTCGCAGAGGTACTTCTCCTTCGCCACCTGGCAGATCAGCAGGTTGTCCTCGTCGTCGCCGGTGACCGCGACCACGAGGTCGGCGCGCTGGATGCCGGCCCGCTCGAGCACCCACAGCTCGGTCGCGTCGCCGTACTGCACGGCGTGCTCGAGCTCCTGCTCGACGGTCAGGTAGCGGCGGCGGTCCTGCTCGAGCACGGTCACCTCGTGGCCCTTCTCGATCAGCTCGCGCGCGAGGTTCCAGCCGACCTTGCCCGCCCCGGCGATGATGACGTACAGCCCGGCCATCTACGCGTCGGCGAAGGCTGCCTGCTCGAGTTGCTCGATCGCGATCTGCGTGGGGCAGATCGTCTGCAGCCCCTGCTCCGCGTACCAGGCGGCGCGCCGCGGATCCAGCACGCGGGCGATCACGCGCGGGACCTCGAACCGCTGGCGGGCGATCTGGGACACGACGAGGTTCGTGTTGTCGCCGTTGGTGGAGGCGATGAAGACGTCCGCCTGGTCGATGCCGGCCTCGATCAGCGCGTCCATCTCGAGCGCGGTCCCGATCGTGAAGCGGCCGCCGGCCTCCTCCCAGGACTGTCCCAGCTCGACGTCGAGCCGCTCGTGGGATAGCGGGTCCTCGTCGAGCACCGAGACCGTGTGCCCGGTCTGCAGCGCCTTGGTGGCGACCGAGGAACCCACCCGGCCCGCTCCGACCACGAGGACGAACATCGGGCGGTGACTCTAGCGGTCAGGTACCGGCAGGTGGCCGCTCGGCACCTCGACCTCCTCGTCGGCCACGCGCGTCGGATCCTGGCCCTCCGCCGGGGGCGCCGTGAGCACGACGCGGCACGACGCCTTGGTCACCACGTAGCGCGTCGTCTCCCCCACGTACGTGTCGCGCATGCCCTCCTTGCCGCCGTACAGCACGCCGCCGCGCGTGCGCACGGGCTGCTCGGCCGCGAGCACGATGGCCTCCACCCCGCGGCGCTTCGCCTCGCGCACGATCGCCTCCCCCGCACGTCGCGCCCGCACGACGGCGGTGGCGACCTCGACGCCCTCGTACTCCTCCCCCACGGCCTTGGCGCGCGCCAGGGCGGCCCGCGCGCGCTTGAGCTCGGCGTCGGGGACCGGGCTGTCGAGCGGCAGCGCCATCGGCACCTCGAACACCCACAGCGCCTCGATCACGGCGCCGCCCTCGACGAACTCGTCGTCCTCCTCGGCCGCCAGCCGGCCCGCCGTCTGCACGATGTCGTCGTCGAGCGCGGTGCCGAGCACCGGCACGAGGATCGACCCGTACTCGGCCTCGGCGCGCTTGCGGGTGAGCACCTGCTCGGGCACCGTGATCCGCTTCAGCAGCGGCTTGTCCTCGGTCAGGCGGTAGTAGACGTAGACGAGCACGCCGAACGCCATCCACCCGAGCCCCACCCAGCGGGCGCCGCCGTGGAACGCGAGCACGCTCACGAACGCGGCCGCCGAGATCACCGCTCCCAGGGCGGCGGGCACGGGCAGGTCGCCGCCGCGCAGGCGGATGTTGAGGGGCATCCGGTACGGCCGGTCGCGGTCCGGCTCGCGCCACCGCAGCCGGCACACGGACAGGCACACGAGCGTGAACGCCGCGGTCGCCCCGAAGGCCGAGATGCCGAGCAGGAACTCGAGATCGGCGGTCAGGAGCAGCAGGACGGCCAGCGTGGCGCCGATCCCGATGATCACCACGGGCGTCGCGCGCTGCGGGTGCAGGTAGCCGATGCGCGACGGGATCTGCCGGTTCAGCGCCAGCGAATAGCCCAGCCGCGACACGCCGAGCATGGCCGCGCTGCAGGCGCCGGCGAGGATCGCCACCGCGGAGACGGCGACGACGTAGCGCAGCGGCTCGCGCAGCCACTCCTGCGAGAACGCGTCGACGACGCCGAGCATCGGCGCCTCGAGCCACAGACCGGCCGCCTCCCGCGGCAGCGTCGCGGACGCGACGACCGCGATCCCGACGTACGGCACGAGCGCGGCGAGCATGCGGACGGCGATCAGCCGGCGCAGCCCGCGCCGCCCGATCGCGACCTGCCCGGCAAGGCCGGACGAGGCGTCGAGCCCGCTGAAGGCGACGAGCACGAGCGGGAACGCGAACAGCAGGTCCTCGAGCGACGGCGTCCCGGCCACCGACGCCGGGTCGGTCAGCAGCTCGGGCTCGACCAGGTAGGCGACCCCGAAGGCCACGATCAGCAGCTGCAGCGCGAGGTCGCCGAGCACGACGAGCACGCCGCGCCTGTAGAGCGGCGCCGCCGAGCCGCGCGCGTTCCACCACGCCACGAAGAGGACGAGAGCCGTAGCGAGCGCGAACTCGGGCACCCCGGCGTCCAGCTCGCCCCAGAACACGGCCGCGTAGTCCGTCGTCGCGAACGCGCAGATCGCGATCAGGATCACGTACTCGAGGCAGATCGCCCAGCCCGCGATGAAGCTCACCAGCTCGTTGAACGCGAAGCGGGCGATCACCGTCGCGCCGCCGCGCTCCTGGTGCAGCGACGCGCCCTCGACGTAGGAGACGACGACGCACGCGAACAGCAGCCCGCCGGTGAGGAACACGAGCCAGCTGAAGCCGAGCGCGCGCTGGGCGACGAGGCCGACCGCGAAGTACACGGAGGCCGCCACGAACCCCTGGACGATGCCGAACAGGGCGGGCGCGCCGAGCGTCTTGGCGAGCGGCTTCATCCCTGCCGCTCCGCCCACAGGCGGCCCGTGCCGGCCCCCACGAACAGCAGCCCGAGCAGGAGCCCGAGCGCGACCGGCCCGCCGCCTCCCGCGAGCGTGCGGACGATCATGGCCAGCCCGATCAGGACCATCAGCACCGACAGCAGCCGCGTGGCGCCCCTCATCGCACCAGCGCCCGCTCGAGGCCCACCCGGCGCCGCTCACGCGTGCCGTCGGGGGCCGACTGGATGATCACCCGGCACGGGCGCTCGGCCAGCACCGTCTCGAGCGTCTTGCCGAACAGCGACGCCCCGTCGACGCGCCGCGGCAGCGGCATGACGATCGCCGTCGCGCGCATGTCGCCCGCCTCCTCGATGATCCGGCGGCCGGCCTGCCCCGCGCGGATCTTCTCCTGGTGGCCGGAGACGCGGCGGCCGCCCTGGATCTTGGCCTGCTCGATGACCGAGTCGGCGACCGCCTCCTCGGTGGGCATCGAGGCGTCGATCGGCTTCGCATTGGGCACCGTGACGAGAGCCAGCACGTGGATGCCGCGGCGCTTGCCCGCCGCGAGCTTGATCGCGGTGGCCATCACCTGCTCGTCGTAGTGGCCGTCGACGAGCGGCACGAGCACCGAGTCGTACTCGGCCTCGTGGTCGACGACGGGCTGCGGGATCGCGACCTTGACGGTGGTCGTGAGGTCGAGCGCGTGCCGGCGCCGGAAGGCGACGTAGATCAGCACGCCGACGATCAGCCAGCCGACGCCGGCGGCCGCCACGGGGAGGTTGAGCGCGACGATGACCACGAACGCGATCGCCGTGAAGGTCCCGCCCACGAGCGCGAACAGCGGCAGGTCGTACCCGCGCCAGCGCATGTTGCCCGGTCCGCGGTAGACGCGCGGGAAGTCGGGGAGCTTGATGCGCAGGCGCACGACCGCCGCGTGCGCGATCGTGAACGACAGCAGCGCGCCGAACGAGTAGATCGCGCCCAGGAACTCCTCCTGGCCGGGGAGCACGACGAGGATCGCGAACGTCGAGAAGAGGAGGATCCCGATCCACGGCGTCCGGAAGCGAGGGTGGAGGCGGCGCAGCGCGTCCGGCAGCTGGCGGTGGATGCCCATCGAGTACACGAGCCGCGACACGCCGATGATGCCCGCGTTGGTGGCCAGGAACAGGATCGTGGCGGCGAGCAGCCCGACGTAGATCTCGCCGACCGACTGCAGCGGCCCCAGGTCCATGGTCTGGACGACGCCGAGGATCGGGTCGCCGGCGAACCCGCCCTCCTCCTCGGTCAGGCCGAGCCGCGTGAAGTACTCGCCGGTGTCCGGGTCGCGCTCCACGGGCAGGGCGGAGAGCGCCACCGCCGGGAGCGTGAAGTAGATCGCGAACACCGCGATGCGGACGCGGTTGATCGCCTTCGGGATCGTCTTCGTCTCGTCGCGCGCCTCCTCGGACATGTTCGAGATCGTCTCGATGCCGGTGTAGGCGAGCATGCCGATCGGGATCGCGAGCACGAAGTCGCGCCACGTGGGTGCGACGCCCAGCTCGACGTTGTCGATGAGCGTCTCCGGCGAGAGCACGAGGAAGACGCCGACGACCACGAGCAGCAGCTGCGTGGCGAAGTCGATGACCGCGAGCAGGATGTTCACCCCGGTCGACTCCTTGGCCCCGAACACGTTGATCGCGGCGAGGGCGGCGATGACGAGGCAGCCGGCCACGATGTCGCCCGGCGAGGAGCGCAGCGGCTCCCAGAACAGACCGCCGACGTAGTGCGGCACGAAGAAAGCCGAGATCGCGATCGTCGCGATGTACGTGAGCATCTGCGCCCACGCGGCCACGAACGACCAGAACTCGTTGAACGCACGGCGCGCGAAGCTCGACGACCCGCCCGCCTCCGGGTACATCGTCGTGGCCTCGGCATACGTCGCCGCCGTGCAGAAGAAGAAGAACCCCGTGATGATGAAGACGAGCGGGGTCAGGCCCAGCGCGAACGACGCGACGAGACCGAGCGCGTAATAGATCGACGAGCCGACGTTGCCGTACGCGGTCGAGAAGAGCGCGTTGGCCCCGAGCACCCGCTCGAGGCCCTCAAGTCGCCGTCTGGCCATCCTTGGCCAATCTAATCAAGGCGCTCGCGCGAGCTTGCGAGTGCGAGTAAGCCGCACTCGTTCTCCGCGCCGGGGCGCCCCTCCGCGCTACGCGATCAGCGGGATGATGAGCAGGGCGACGATGTTCGCGACCTTGATCATCGGGTTGATGGCGGGGCCCGCGGTGTCCTTGAACGGGTCGCCGACGGTGTCGCCGGTGACCGAGGCGGCGTGCGCCTCCGAGCCCTTGCCGCCGTGGGCGCCGTCCTCGATCAGCTTCTTCGCGTTGTCCCACGCACCGCCGCCGGCGGTCATGAAGATGGCCATGAAGAGGCCGACGACGATGATGCCGATGAGGAGCCCGCCGAGCGCCTGGGCGGAGAGCAGACCGACGATCACGGTGACGACGATCGGGATCAGCGACGGGATGATCATCTCGCGCTGCGCGGAGCGGGTCACGATGTCCACGCACCGGCCGTACTCCGGCTTCTCGGTGCCATCCATGATCCCCGGGTGCTCGCGGAACTGGCGGCGCACCTCCTCGACCACCGCCTGGCCGGCGCGGCCCACCGCCTCCATCGAGAGCGCGGCGAACAGGTAGACCATGGCGCCGCCGAGGATCAGGCCGATCAGCACGTCCGGGTTGTCGATGCCGAACGTGACGACCGAGCCGACCTCCTCCTCGAGCTCGATCTTGAAGGCGGCGAAGAGCACCAGCGCGGCGAGCGCCGCGGATCCGATCGCGTAGCCCTTGGTGACCGCCTTCGTGGTGTTGCCGACCGCGTCGAGCGGGTCGGTGACGGCGCGCACCTCCTCGGGCATGTCGGCCATCTCGGCGATGCCGCCCGCGTTGTCGGTGATCGGGCCGAAGGCGTCGAGCGCGACGATCAGGCCGGTCAGCGAGAGCTGCGCCATGACGGCCACGCCGATGCCGTAGACGCCCGCCAGCTCGTAGGCGCCGAAGATGCCGAGGACGATCACGACCGCGGGCATCGCCGTGGCTTGCAGGCCCTGGGAAAGCCCCTGGATGATGTTCGTGGCGTGACCGGTGACCGACGCCTGGGCCGTGCTCTTGACCGGGCCGAAGCGCGTCGACGTGTAGTAGTCGGTGAGCACGAACAGCGCGGCGGTGACGCCGAGGCCGATCAGCGCGCAGAGGTAGATGTCCCACACGCCCGGTGTCGTGCCCGCGCCGCTGATGAACGTGAGGTCGTCCATCATCCACATCGTCACCGGGATGAACAGCAGCGCGGCCAGCACGCCGGCCACGATCATGCCCTGGTAGAGCGCGCGCTCGACGTTGCCGGTGCGCGACTTGACCGCGAAGGTGCCGATGATCGACGCGACGATCGAGACGCCGCCGAGCACGAGCGGGTAGAGCGCGACCTGGTCGACCTGCTCGAAGGTGAGGACGCCGAGCAGCATGACCGCCACGGCGGTCACCGCGTAGGTCTCGAAGAGGTCGGCGGCCATGCCCGCGCAGTCGCCCACGTTGTCGCCGACGTTGTCCGCGATCACGGCCGGGTTGCGCGGGTCGTCCTCCGGGATGCCCGCCTCGATCTTGCCGACGATGTCCGCTCCAACGTCGGCGCCCTTGGTGAAGATGCCGCCGCCCAGACGGGCGAAGACCGAGATCAGCGAGCCGCCGAAGCCGAGGCCGATCAGGGCGTCCACCGCCTCCTTCTCGGTCTCGTCCACGATGCCGACGAGGATCCCGTAGTAGCCCGCCACGCCGATCAGCGCGAGGCCGACGACCAGCATGCCGGTCACGGCGCCGCCGCGGAAGGCCACGTCGAGCGCCTTGCCGATGCCGCCGCGGGCCGCCTCGGCCACGCGGGCGTTGGCGCGCACGGACACGTTCATGCCGATGAAGCCGGCGGCCGCCGAGGCGGCGCCGCCGATCGCGAAGCCGATCGCGACGGTGGCCTCCTGGATGAAGAGGAGCACGACGAACAGCACGACGCCGACGATCGCGATCGTCGTGTACTGGCGGCGGAGGTACGCCGACGCGCCCTCCTGGACGGCGGCCGACAGACCCTGCATGGTGGCGTTGCCCGGCGAGAGCGCGAGCAGCGACCGGGTCGTCAGCAGCCCGTACGCGATCGCGAGCGCCGCGCACACCAGCGCGACGACGACCCCGTAATCGGACAGGAAATCGGTCAAGGGAACCTCTCTGGAATCAAGGAAAAAGCGAAGCGGCAGCCCGGTGGGCCGCCGCAGCGGGCAGAGTCTAGCTAAGGCGCTCGCGCGAGCTCGCGAGTGCGAGTAAGCCGCACACGATATTCATTGGCCCGGCGTCCAGAGCCGGCCGGACTGCTGCGCGGGTCCGGGACCCTCCGTCGCGCCGGTCTGGGCGGGGGCCTCCGGCCCCTGCTCGCCGGACATCTGGACGTAGGCCATCTGAAGCCGCGAGAGAGCGTCCTTGACCGGCGCCAGCTCCTCGCCGTGCCGCGCTTCGACGATCGGGAGCAGTGCCCGGGCACCTTCGATCGCGTCCCTGACCTGCGGCAGGTCGGGCTCAGTGCCCTCGGTCAGCCCCGCCTTGCGGGCGCCGAGGTTGAGCAGGGTGACGATCGTCTGCAGCAGCACGTCGTCGACGGTCAGCTTCGCCATCTCGGCCTCGAGGGCCCGGATCTCCTCTTCAGACGGCTGTCTCATAAGTCGCTCTCGCCTCCTCGACGCACTTCGCGTAGACCTCGTACGGGCCGGCGCCGGCGTCGATCATGCGCCGCTGGCGCTGCGCGCCGTTGAGCTCGGGCAGCGCGACGTCGACGCCCGTCCACGCCTTCAGGCGGTCGAGCGCCTCGGCCGCGGGGTACTCCTCGATGCGCTCGGCCTCGAGGTCGAGCAGCCGGCCGTCCTGCCCATAGCGGATCGCGCGCCACATGTTCTCCTCGATGAGTCTTCCCGGAACGTCCAGCGGCGTATCGGCCGCGTCGATCTCGCGCAGCGCCTGGGCGACGCAGGCCACGATCAGCTCCTGCAGGGCGTCGGCCTCGGTGGCACTGGTCTGGGCGTCGCAGACCCGGACCTCGACGGTGCCGAAGTCGTGATGGGGCCGGACGGACCACCAGAGCTGGGTGAACTCGACGATCGAGCCGGTGCGCACGAGCAGATCGACGTACTCGGCCCACGCGTCCCACCTGCCGAAGGCCTCGGGCACCCCGCAGCGCGGGAAGGACTTGGTGAAGATCTGGGTGCGGGCGGTGTGCAGGCCGGAGTCGCGCTGGTCGACGTAGGGCGAGTTGGCCGAGATCGCGAGCAGCATGGGCAGCACGGGCCGCAGACGGTCGGCAACCTTGATCGCCCGGTCCGCGCCCTGGACGCCGACGTGGACCTGGTGGGCGAACGTGTTGTTGCGCCAGGCGACGTACTTGAGGCCCTCCTCGACGCGGTGGTAGTGCGGCGTGTCGATGATGTGCTGCTCGCGGTAGTCCGACAGCGGGTGGGTGCCGGTGGAGCCGAGCTTGACGCCGTGGGCGTCGGCCAGGCGGAACAGCCGCCGGCGCGCCTCCTGCTGCTTGGCGCGGGCGTCGGCGATGTCCTCGCCGCGGCCCGAGCGGATCTCGATCTCGGAGGAGATCAGCTCCCCCGCGATCGAGTCGGCGAGCACGGGGTCGCTCGCGCCCGCGGCGCGCAGGTCCTCGAAGCGCGGGACGAGCTCGAGGGTCTCGGGATGGACGAGCGCGTATTCCTCCTCGATCCCGACCGTGAGGTCCTGGGAGCGCTCGAAGGTCTCGCGCGCAGCGGCGAGGTCGATCAAGTCGTTCTAGGTGAGGTAGAAGTAGAGCGCGTAGAGGAGGTCGACCGCGGGGCTGGACGTGTGCACGGTCACCTCGGGTGGGACCTGCAGGAGTGCCTCAGAGTAGTTGAAGATGATCTTCACGCCCGCATCGACGAGGCGATCGGCGAGCTCCTGAGCCGCCGCAGTGGGCACCGCGAGCACGCCGACGACGATGTCCTCCTCCTCCACGATGGCCTGCACGTCGTCCGTGTGGCGGACCTTGACGCCGTTGATCTCCTCCCCCACCTTGCCGCGGTCGGTGTCGAACATGGCCACCACGCGGAAGCCGTGGTCGGCGAAGATGTCCGACGACGCGATGGCGCGACCGAGGTGGCCGGCCCCGAACAGCGCGATGTTGTGCTGCCCGCTCGTGCGCAGGATCTTGCGGATCTGGGAGACGAGCGAGTCGACGTTGTAGCCGACCCCCCGCTTGCCGAACTTGCCGAAGCCCGAGAGGTCGCGGCGGATCTGCGTCGAGTTGACGTGGGTGTACTCCGAGAGCTCCTGGGAGGAGATCGTCTCCTTCCCCATCTTGCGCGCCTGCGTGAGGACCTGGAGGTACCGGGAGAGGCGCGCCGCGACGCCTAGCGACAGCCGGTCGGACAGCGGTCCGAGGGCTCCGTCTCCGTGCGCTGCGCCTTCACCGCGGGTCGCGATGTCGCCGAAGCTCATCTCCGGCAACGATAGAGCTTGGCCTCCAGTGCCGCTTCGTCGACGAAGAAGTCGAACAGTTCATCATTTTCGAGCGCCACGACGGGGATGCGCTCGAGGTAACGGCGGTGCAGCTCGTCGTCCTGGGTGATGTCGATCTCGTCGAGATCGAACGGCGTCCGGGCCTGCACGCGGAGCAGCGCCTCGCGGGCGTCGTCGCACAGGTGGCAGCCCGGCCGGCTATAGAGCGTGATGGTGGGCGGTGGCGTAGGCGTCGAGCTCGAGGTAGGCCGGGAACGGCACGGGGTCGCCGAAGCGCGCGGCGGAGCCGATCATCGCGGCGTTGTCCGTGCACAGCTCCGGCGGCGGGATATGGACGGGTGTGCCGAGCGCGGCCGCTCGCTCGCGCAGGAGGCGATTGGCGGCGACGCCGCCGCCGATGGCGAGCCGGGGCTCGTCCTGGGTGGCGAGCGCGCGCTCGACGCGGGTCATCAGGCTCGTGACGATCGCGTGCTCGTAGCCGGCGGCGAGGTCCGCCGCCCGTGCGCTGGTCTCCTGCGGGCCGAGGTCCTTCGTCTTGTAGAGCAGCGCGGTCTTGAGGCCGGCGAACGAGAAGTCGAGGCCGGGGACCTTGGCGGCCGTCGGGAAGGCGTAGGCGGTCGGGTCGCCGGTCGCCGCGAGCCTGGAGAGCGCGGGGCCGCCGGGGTAGCCGAGGCCGAGCAGTCGGGCGCCCTTGTCGAACGCCTCGCCGGCGGCGTCGTCGAGCGTCTGGCCGAGCAGCGTGTAGCCCCGGTGGTCGTCGACCTGCGCCAGCAGCGTGTGGCCGCCGGAGGCGATCAGGCACACGAACGGCGGCTCGATCGGGTCGGGGGCGACGAAGTTGGCGGCGACGTGGCCCTGCAGGTGGTCGACGGGCACGAGCGGCAGGCCCCTGGCGGCCGCGAGCGCCTTGGCCGTGGCGACGCCGACGAGCAGCGCCCCCACCAGGCCGGGGCCCTGGGTGACCGCCACGCGGTCGACGTCGTTCAGCGTGATGCCGGCCTGCTGCAGCGCGTCGTCGACGACGGCGTTGACGAGCTCCAGGTGGTGACGCGAGGCGATCTCGGGGACGACGCCGCCGAAGCGGTCGTGGACGCCCTGGGAGGAGACGACGTTGGAGTGGATGACTCCGCGGTCGTCGACGACGGCGGCGCAGGTGTCGTCGCAGGAGGTCTCGAGCGCGAGGATCATGCGGCCGGCGTGGTCCGCCACATGATCACCGCGTCCTCGCCGTTGTCGGCGTAGTAGCGCGGCCGCACTCCGGCCGAGCGGAAGCCGAAGCGCTCGTAGAGGCCTTGTGCGCCGACGTTCGAGCGCCGCACCTCGAGCGTCACCTGCGCGTCGGGCCCGACGCGCTCGAGCAGCGCCGTGATCAGCGCCGTGGCGATCCCGCGCCGGCGGCGATCGGGGTCGACCGCGATGTTCATCACGTGCCAGACCGTGTCGTAGCGCGAGCACACGATGTAGCCGACCAGCTCGTGCTCGGCTATGGCGGCCAGGCAGACGCCCGAGGGCTTGGACAGCTCGAGCACGAACATGGCGAGCGACCACGGGCTCGTGAAGGCGCGCCGCTCGATGGCGACGACCTGCGGGAGATCGGCGTAGGTCAGGCGCCGGATCTCGACGGCTGCGGCAGGCGGGGCGGTCACTGCGAAAAGCCTTCCGCGCAGGGATTGGAGGGCGAGACGGTCAAGGCGGAAGGCTTTCCGTGCGGCGGGGCTTGGCGTCCGGCTCGCGGCGATAGTCGGGAAGCAGAGCGTCGCGGTCGCCGGGTTCCTGAGCGGCGCCGAGGCGGCACACCTGCAGCGCGCTCACCCGGTGCAGCTCCGATCCGTCCGCCGGGACCACCGCCCCGGCCCGCTCGAGCTCCTCCCGAAATCGTACCGCCCCGTCGCCCACGGCCAGCGAGCCGGGGTCGAGCCGGGCGGCGAGCGCCTCGGGGGCGATGGCCAAGGGTCCGAATGCGTTGAGCGCCGCGGCGAACACCTCACCGCGGCGCGCGTCGATCACCGCCACGACCGGTCGCCCGTCTCCGGCCGCCCCGGCGGCGAGCGCCGCGAGGCTGGAGACCCCGGTGACGGGCAGCCCGCGGGCCTGGGCGAGCGCACGGGCGGTGGCGATGCCGAGCCGCAGCCCGGTGAACCCTCCCGGCCCCACCCCGACCGCGATCCGCTCGACCTCGTCCCAGCCGCACTCGGCCGCGGCCAGCGCCTCCTCGATCAGCACGAGCAGGCGGGCGGCGTGGTTCGGGCGCTCGCCCGGCGCCGGGTCGTCGCGGCGCTCGACGGCCGGCCCGCCCGGCGCCCAGACCGCGACCGCGGTGGCCGCCGTGGCGGTGTCGAAGCCGAGGATCACCCGACCTCCACCGTCCGGGCGTCGCCGCCCGCGTGCGCCAGCCGCACCCGCGCCGCCACGCGCTCGTCGGGCCAGGCCCCCGGCCCCTGCTCCGGCCACTCCACGAACGCGATCGCGTCGGGCGCGAAGAACGGCTCCAGCAGCCCGGGGTCCTCGTCCCCCATCCCCCCCAGCCGGTACAGGTCGAGATGCGAGACCGGCCCGTCCCCGCCCTCGTAGGCGTGGCCGACGACGAACGTCGGGCTCGTCACCGGGCCATCGACGCCGAGCGCCCGCAGCGCACCGCGGACGAACGTCGTCTTCCCCGAGCCCAGCTCCCCGGAGACGAGCACGACGTCACCCCGGTGCAGGCGGCCCGCCAGCCGGGCGCCTTCCCGTTCGGTCTGGTCGGGGCCGGTGGTCACCACGGCCGGTCAGCGTAGGGACAATGTCAACGACGGCTAGGAGGGAGGCTGCGGAGCTGGCCGGCGCGCGAGGAAGGGGAGCCTATCGCCCTCCCTCCTAGCCGTAGGTGAAGTTCGCCCGAGGCTAGGCCCGAAGGCGGATCCGCAAGGCGACGCCGCCGGCCAGCAGGGCCGTGCCCGCGGCGAGGACGATCTCGACGTCGGCACCGGTGTAGGGCAGCTGCTGCGCCGCGCCCGCCTGCGGCGCCGGGTCGGGGGCCGGCGCGGGTGCGGGGGCGCTCGCCTCGCCGCCCGCGGGCGGCGCGGGCGCCGGTGCGGCCTCCGGCTGCTCCGTCTCCGGGGCGAACGGGTCCTGGTACTGCTCGTCGCCCGCTCCCTGCGCCCAGGCGGCGGACGGTGCGCCGAGAGCGGCGGCGGCGAGCACGCACGCGATCCCCCGTCCGAAGGCCATCGGCCGGGACCATACCGCCCGCTCTGCGGTACGGTCGCCGCGTTGCGACGTCCGGCCGCACTCGACAGCGACACCGCAACCGCGGCCGGCCTTGCCGGGGCCCAGCTCGCCGCCAACGGCGTCGCCGTGGTCTTCACCGTCGTGTTCGCTCGGCTGCTCGGGCGCGACGACTACGGCGCTCTCGCCGCCCTCACGTCGACGTTCCTCATCCTCTCGGTGCCCGGCGTCGCGCTGCAGGTGGCTGCCTCGCGCGCGACCGCCACGGGGAGGATCGGGCTCGCGCACGAGCTGCGGGCGACGCTCGACCGCTGGACGCGCAGGGTGCTGCTCATCACGGCGGCGCTGGCGCTCGTGGGCGCCCTCCTCCGGGAGCCGCTCGCGCGCCTGATCGGGGTCGAGGAGGCGTGGGCGGCGGCCGCCACGCTGCCCACCGGCGGCCTGTGGCTGCTGCTCTCCGTGCAGCGGGGCGCGCTCGCCGGCCTCGGCGCCTACCGGCCGGTCGGGCTGTCGATCGTCGCCGAGCAGGCCGGGCGGCTGCTGCTCTCGGTCGGGCTCGTCGCCGCCGGGCTGGGGACGACCGGCGCCTACCTCGGGATGCCGCTGGCGATGGCCCTCGCGGCCGCCGCGCTCGGCGTGCTGCTCGCCAGGCAGGAGGCGGTCGGCACACCGCCGGCCGGCGCATGGCCGCTGCGCGCGCTGGCGCGAGAGGCGACGGTCCCGATCGCCGCGCTCGTCCTCATAGCGGCGCTGCAGAACATGGACGTGGTGCTCGTCCGCCACCGCTTCCCGGACGGGCCGGCGGGCGCCTACGCGGCCGCGTCGGTGGCGGCCAAGGTCGTGGTCTGGACCGCCGTCGGCGTCGGCCTCTACCTCCTGCCTGAGGCGGCGCGGCGCGCGGCGCAGGGCCGGGCGGCGCGGCCGGTGCTGCTGCGCGCGCTGGCCGTCGTCGGCGCCGTCGCGGCGCCCGCGCTCGTCGTGTTCGCGCTCGTGCCCGAGCTCGTGCTGCGGGTGGGGTTCGGGGCGGAGTACGAGGTCGCGTCGAGCGCCCTGAGCGTGCTCGCGCTGGCGATGAGCGTGCTCGGCTTCGCCTACCTGGCGGTCCAGTTCCTGCTCGCGGTCGGCACGTCGCGTTTCCTGCTCGGTCTGGCCGTGGTGGCGGTGGCGGAGCCGGTGCTGCTGCTCGCCGTCGAGGTCGAGTCACTCGCGGCGTTCGCGATGATCGTGCTCGCCGTCCAGCTCGCGGCGGCCGTCGCAGTGCTCGTGCCGTCGCTGCGCGCCGCGGCGCCCGCGACGGTCCCGGCCTCCGCCTGACCTCGCGCCGCTCGCACGTAGGTGGTGACGGCCACCGGGTGGATGCCCGGGAGCACCTCGCGCACCGCCGGGACGTGACCGTCGTCGGGTCCGAGCCGGGGAGGCGCCCCCGGATCCGCGCCCGCTGCGAGCTGCACGAAGAAGATCCGGCCGCCGGGACGCAGGCCCTCCCACGCCTCGTCGACCCCCTGCCGGCGGTACTCGAGCCCGGGGGCGAGATAGATCGCGAAGTGGCGTGTCCAGGGCCCCGTGCCGGCGAACAGCTCGCGCTCGAGCACGACGTCCCCGGGGCGCGCGCGCTCGGCCACGTAGGCAGCGGCCTCGCGGTACGGGGGCCGCTCGCCGGCGTCGCCCAGCGCGCCGATCGTCCCCACCCCGAGGGCGACGGCGAGGCCGAGCCAGACGACGGCAGCCGCGCGCTCCGGCAGGCGAGCGACCAGGGCGCCGATCACCAGCGCCGCGTACGGCAGCATCGTGATCGAGGTACGCGGCGTGAACAGCGCGTCGTCCGAGAGCACGCCATAGGTGATCAGGCCGGCCGGCACGGCGGCGCCCGAGAGGACGAGCAGCCCTAGGTGGGTCTCCGACGCGGTGCGCCGACGCGCCCCGGCGAGGAGCGCGGCCGCCACCACGGCACAGAACGCAACGGTCGCCGCCACCCCGGGCAGGCGGCCGAGCGTGACGAAGGGCGACCCCGGCAGAATGTGGCCGACGACGCGCAGGAGGTCCTCGGGACGCGCGCTGAACGGCCCGTAGGTGCTCACGAGCGTCGGCAGGTCGTCGCGGAGCAGCCGCGGCGCCCACGGGAGGAAGAGCAGCGCGGCGGCGCCGTTGACGATCAGCAGGCGCGGGATCCGGTCCCGATGCGCGTACGCCGCCCACGCGAGCTGCGCGGTGAGGACGAACACCGCGGTCAGGTGCGTGTACATCGCGGCCAGCGACGCGAGCCCGTAGGCGGCCCACCACGCCCAGCGGTCGCTCTCCAGCGCGCGCAGGAGCGCGATCGTCGAGGCGACCGTGGCCGCGGCCAGCAAGCCATAGGGCCGGGCCTCGACCGCGTAGAAGATCGCCAGCGGGGCAAGCGTGACAATCGTCGCGCCGACGAGCGCCGCCCGCGAGCCGACCGTGCGCACCCCCAGGACGAAGGTCAGTGGCACGAGCAGCACGCCGCCGGCCAGCGACGGCAGCCGGATCAGCACGGTCGGATCGCCGAGCTGGGCGGATAGCCAGGCCAGCGCAAAGAACAGCGGCGGCGTGACCTCGGGGCCCTCGTAGACGGTCTCCAGCATGCTCGCGAACGAGCGGCCGTCGATCTCGTAGAGGGCGTACAGCTCGTCGCCGAACAGGCTCTGGTCGAGCTGGGAGGCGCGAATGACGAGCGCCGCGGCCGTGAGCGCCGCAACGGCGACGACGCACCAGGGATGAGGAGCCACCGCTCGTCGCACCGGCGCTCACGCTACCTCGGCGGCTGGTCCGCCCGACCGATCAGACGCCGTTGCTCGGCGAACGCCTCGCGCGATCGCGCGGGGTCGCTGCGCCGCGTCCCGAGCGCCACGATGCCCCAGGCCCGCGCGTTCTCGCGCTCGCGGGCGACGATCCGCTCGCCGAGCGCGGCAGCCTCGCGATCGCGGCGCGCGAACAGCAGCAGGTTGGCCCGCTCGAGCTGCGGGGTGGTCCGATCGAGGGTCAGACCCTCGGCCCGCCTGAGCCGGTCGAGGTTCTCGGCGAGAGCGCCGCGAACGCCGGACTCGTGTGCGGCCGACACGAGGTTCGCGCTCCGGAGCTCGACCGCCAGTGCCGCAGTGACCGCCGCCGCGCTGACGACGATGACCGCCCGCGCCCACGCCGCGGGCGGCCGGCCAGGCCGCTGGTCCTCGTCCCGGGCGAGCAGCGCGGCCGCCAGGACGATCGCCGGGAGGGTGAGCGCCGGCATCTCCCAGTCCCAGTCGAGCGCGCTGTGCACCGCCCATACGGCGAGCGCCGCGACCGGCCCGGATGCGACCGCGGGGTCGCGGCGCAGAACGCCGGCCGCCGCCGCCGCGACGCCTCCGAGGAACAGGGCGAGCAGGGCGAGGCCGACGAGGCCGAGCTCGGCGGCGGTCTCGAGCTCGAGCGAATGGGCGTCGCGCACCACGCGCTCCACGTCGCGCTCGCGCAGCCACTCGACGGAGAACGAGCCGGAGCCCTGCCCGACCACGGGAGCCGCGGCGAACGAGCCGAGCGCGACCCGCCAGTAGCCGTAGCGGCTCGACTCCGCGCTCGCCAGGCGCGTGGCGGTCGCTCCCGTCGGCGCCTCGGGAGCCCGTTCGAGCGCCGCCGCGGCCGCCGTGAGCGCCACCGCGACGACGAGCGCGGCCACCGCCGTGCGCGGGCGCAGCCGCCTCGCGGGCTCGTCTCTGGCGCCGCCGGTCAGCGGCGTCACCGCCGCGGCCACCCCCACCGCCACGAGCATGGCGAGCAGCACGAGCGCCTCGGTCGTGCGCGAGCCCTCGAAGGTCCGCACCGCCGGCAGTGCCGCCGCCACCGCGCCGGCCGCCAGGGCGGCGCCGCCCGTGACGAGCACGGCCCGCCGCGCCCCCGGCGCCAGCGCGGCGAGCAGCGCCAGCCCTCCGAGCGCCGCGGCGATCGCCCCGCGCGAGAAGGAGAGCGCGACCCCGGCGCCGACGACGCCGGCGGACGCCGCCGCCCCGGCCCGCACCGCCGCGGGGCGCGAGCCGTCGCTCGCCAGGCGCGCCACGAGCACGAGTCCCATGGCGGCGAGCGCGCCCATCGCGTTCCAGTAGGTGAGTGGCTGCTCGAGGCGGCCGTCGGCCGCGGGCGAGCGCGCGAGCTCGACGAGGCCGGGCAGCAAGCGCTCGGAGAGACCGTACGCGACCACGGCGACAGCCCCTGCGGCGACCACGGGCTCCACCCACCTCGCCGCGCGCCCGCCCAGGAGCGCCACGCCGGCGACCAGACACCCCAGGTAGAGCGCGGCGCGCTGCGCGTCGTCGACGGCGGCGCCGGGAGCGGACGTCCACGCCAGCGAGAGGAGTGTCAGGCCGAAGAACCCGGCCAGCCCGGCAACGGCGGCCAGCGCCGGCCGCCGGCGCGGCAGCGGCCGGGCGGCGACGACGGCGGCGCACGCCACGAGCACCCACGCCGCGATCCCGGCCCACAGGCGCGCCTCGTCGAAGAAGCCGCCGCGCGAGAACGCGAGCGCCGCCGGACCGGCGACCAGCGCGCCGGCCGCGACCGCCCTCACGATGCGGCGGGCGTTCACCGCACCCGCCACACCGTCGCGCACCCGAAGCGCCGCGGCGGCTCGGCGACCGCGGCGACCAGGGCGGCGACATCGGCGCGGCCGTGGCAGTCGCTGAGGAGGAACCGGGCGCCGGAGCGGCGCACGAGCGCCTCCGCCGCCGCCGCGTCGAGCCGCCCGGCGAACAGCGCCTCGGCCTGCTCGGCACGGCGCGGCTGGTCCGGCGTCCACGAGCCGGCGCCGACCCATGTCTCCCGCCCGGTATATGCCGGCACCACGATCCCGCTGTACACCGGCGCCAGCACGCCGCCCGGCTCGCGCACCGCGTCGAGGTAGCGCAGCGCGTCGCGCTCGTCAGGCTCGAGCAAGAAAGGCTGGCGCGCCAGGCGGACGGCGTCAGCCAGCTCGGCGACGCGGTAGGCAGTGCCCACGGCGCAGAGCGCGAGCACGATGGCCGCGGCTCCGAGCGGGCGCACCGGCCGCGCGCCGAGCCACGAGCGCAGCGCGAGCACGGCGAGGGCGGCCAGCGGGATGGAGAGCCCCTGCAGGGCGTGGAACGGGAACGTGCCGAACGGCTGCAGGTAGACGGCGAGCCCCGCGACCGGCCACGCGCGCAGCGCGACATCGGCGAAGGCCGGCGCCGGCAGGCGATAGGCGAACGCGGCCGGCAGCGCGAGCGGTAGCAGCCCGAGCGCGAGCGCCCACCATGGCCAGCGCGGCAGATCGTTGACCCTCCCCGCCAGCTCCCAGGAGTGATCGAGGAGCGACAGCAGCAGGTAGAAGACGAGCGGCGCGGCGATCGCCGCGAGCGGGAGGAGCAGGTCGCGCGCGGCCGCCGCCGGCCGGCGCCGGCGGCGGATGACCCCCACCACCTCCGCGGCCACCAGGACGAGCGCCAGCGTCGCCCCCTGCCACGGCTGGAGCCATGCGCACAGCAGCCCGGCGGCGGCCGCGAGGCCGAGGCGGCGGCGCTCGTATGCGAGCAGCGTCGCCGGCATCAGCCCCACGGCGATGGCCGTGAACGAGTAGCCCCAGAGGTATGAGCCCAGCCACAGCTCGCCGGTGACGAAGTCCATCGTCAACTTGTCCGCCGCGTCGCCCACCGTCGCCCACGCCACGACCGCCGCCACCGGCGAGCAGGCGAAGAGTGCGAGCACGAGTGCCAGCCGGCGATCATCGATGCGCGGGACCACCCGCCGCATCCAGGCCACCGCCCCGGCGAAGAGGACGAGGACGGCCACCGGCTTCCACGCCAGGTACGCCACCGCCGGCCCGGCGCCCAGCCGGTGCAGCAGCCCGGAGATCGCGAGCCCGGGATGCAGGAACGCGCGCGGCCCGCCCGCCAGGTCGTGCCGGTTCTCGATCAGCCCGTGCTCGCCGGCCTGGCGAGCCCAGTCGAGGTACTGGAGCGGGTCGGCGACCAGGAAGCCGTCAGCGCCCGTGACCACGCCGCCCCGCAGCCACACGCGCAGGACCAGCCCGGCCAGGACCGCGAACGCCAGCGCCGCGAGCGCGGCGAGCGAGCCCGCCTCCACGGCGTCGAGGCGGCGCCGGGCGGCGCTCACCCCTGACGCTCAGCCGCCTCGGCCACCCGCGGCTCGACAAGCGGGACTGGCGCCCGTGCCACGGCACTCACGCGCCGGCGTGCGGCCAGCAGGTCGCGCGTCACCGGCACCACGACGCGCGGCATCGAGAGCCTCGACCCGGGGCGGTCCTCCCACGGGATGCCGACCTCGGCGATGCGGAAGCCCAGCGCTCGGGCCATGGCCAGCGTCTCGGCGTCGAACACCCAGCCGTCGAGGCGGGACGCGCGAAACGCACCCTCCGCCGCCTCGGCGCGCCACAGCTTGAAGCCGCAGAACAGGTCACGCGTCGGCTCGCGCAGCACGAGGCGGCAGAGGCCGACGAAGGTGCGGCCGGCCATCCGGCGGCGAAGCGGCTGGCGGCGGCCGACGGCGGCACCGGGCGCGAGGCGTGAGCCGACGACCACGTCGGCCTCCTCGACCCGCGCGAGCATGGCCGGCAGCGCGGGCAGCGAGGAGCCGCAGTCCGCGTCGCAGTGCAGCCGCAGGGCGCCGCGAGCTTCCAGCATGCCGCGCCGCATCGACGCCCCCTTGCCGAGGTCGCGCGGATTGAGCAGCACGCGCACCCGCGGGTCGCCCAGGGCGTCGGCGGCGTCCGGCGTGCCGTCGGTGCTGGCGTTGTCGACGACGAGCACCTCATTCGCGAGCCCGGTCCGCTCGAGCTCGGCCAGCAGCGCGCGCAGGGTGGCGACGATGCCCGCCGCCTCATTGCGGGCGGGGACGACGGCCGACAGCTCGGGCTGACCCACCGGGCAGAGTCTATGCGTCGGTTAGTGTGCCCGCCTCGATGCCCGTCGCCGCCTGCCGCGTCTGCCAGGGGAGCCTGCACCTGCGCCACCGGGGGACGGGCGGGGCGCCGCGGCCGGCCGACTTCGCGCCCAGCAACCACCGTCCCGGCGGCCACGGCGACCTCTACGCGTGTGCCGAGTGCGGCACTGTGCATCAGCCCGGGCTCCCGGCCGGCGACGACCTCCACGCCCTCTACCGGGAGATGCACGACGCCGCCTACATGAGCGAAGAGCCCGGCCGGCGCGCGACCGCCCGGCGGCTGCTGGGTCTCGTCGGCCGCCATGTGCCCGCCGGCCGCCTGCTCGACGTCGGCTGCGGGCACGGACTGCTGCTCGATGAGGCGCGCCGGCTCGGCTACGACGTCGCCGGCCTCGAGCTCTCGCGCGCGGCGGCGAGGTACGCCCGCGACGTGCTGGGGCTCGACGTCGCCGAGGCGACGCTCGAGGCGGCCGCCACGCGTGACGCCCGCTACGACGTCGTGGTGCTCGCCGACGTGCTCGAGCACCTCGAGGATCCCGTCGCCGCGCTCGAGGGCTGCGCGTCGCTGCTCGCCGATGGCGGCGTGCTGTGCGTGGTCACGCCCGACCCCGCGTCGGCGACGGCGCGCGTCGCCGGCGACCGCTGGTGGGGCCTCGTCCCCGCTCACACGTGCCTGCTCCCGCGCCGGACGCTGCGCGAGCTGGTGGCCGCGACGGGGCTGGTGATCTCCGACGACGTCCCGCTCGTGCGCTCCTTCGCGCTGCGCTACTGGCTCGCCGGCCTGTCCGAGCGCGGCGGCCGTGGGGGCCGTCTGCTGCGGGCGGTGGGCAGGACAGGGCTCGGCGCCCGCACCATCTCGCTGTCGCTCGGCGACGAGCGGGTCGTGCTCGCCCACCGGGTGCCGGTGGCCCGCGCCGCGCAGCCGCTCGCCCGCGGCGAGGCCGGCAGCGGGGTCACGGTCGTGCTGCCAGCCTACCGGGCGGCCGACACGATCCCCGCGGTGGCGGCGCAGATCCCGGTCGACGCCGTCGACCGGGCGCTGCTGGTCGACGACGCGAGTCCGGACGAGACGTCCGCCGTGGCGCTGCACTCGGGGCTCGACGTCCTGCGCCATCCCGTCAACCGCGGCTACGGCGCCAACCAGAAGACGTGCTACGTGCGCGCGCTGCTCGACGGCGCCGAGATCGTCGTCATGGTGCACGCCGACAACCAGTACGACCCGGCGCTCGTCGCGCGCATGGTCAAGCCGATCGAGGCCGGGCTGGCGGATGTCGTGATCGGGTCGCGGCTGCTCGAGGACGAGGCGATCGTGGGGGGCATGCCGCGCTGGAAGTGGATCGGCAACCGAGCGCTGACCGCCGTCGAGAACCTCGTGTTCCGGCGCGGGTTCTCCGAATACCACACGGGTTACCGCGCGTTCTCGGCCGGCTTCCTGCGCAGGGTCGCCTTCCTGCGCAACTCCGACGACTTCGTCTTCGACCAGGAGATCTTCGCCCAGGTCGTGGCCAGCGGCAGCCACGTGGTGGAGCTGCCGATCCCCACGCGGTACTTCCTGGGCGCCTCGAGCGTGTCCTTCCGCGCGTCGGTGCGGTACGGGCTCAAGACCCTGTGGGTACTCGCCCGCTTCCGGATGCACACGGGCGGGCGCCGGTGGGACGTCCTCTGCGAGCCAGCAGCGCGGCTGCCGGCTGCCGAGCGGCGCCCGGACGCCGTCGCCCGCCGGTGACGGTCGCCCGCCAGGTCGCGCGCAACACCGCCGCCCAGGCGCTCGGAAAGGCCGCGGTCCTGGTCGCCGGGGCCGCGTCCATCGCCATCACCACGCGTTATCTCGGCGCCGCCGGCTACGGCAGCTTCGCGTTGGCGCTGGCCTTCGTGCAGATGCTCGGAGTGCTCGCCGACGCGGGGCTCGCCACGCTTGTGGTACGGGAGATCAGCCGCGAGCCGGGCGCCACGGCCGAGCTGGTGGGAACCGCGCTCGTGCTGCGGCTGCTCCTCGGCGCGGCGGTCGTCGCACTCGCGGGCCTCCTCTCGCTCGCCCTCCCCTATGCGCCTGAGGTGCGGGTGGCGATCCTCATCGCAGGCGTGCCCTTCCTGCTCGGCCTTGCGAGCTCGTCGCTCGCCACCGTGTTCCAGGCGCGCCTGCAGATGGGGCGGGCGGCGATCGCGGACGTGGCGGGGCGGTATGCGGCGCTCGCCGCGCTCGCCGCCGTCGTGGCCGCCGACCTCGGGTTCCTCGCGGTGGTGGCCAGCACTGCGGTCGGGGCCGGCGTGACGCTGGCCACGACCGTCGCGCTGGTCCGGGGTCTCACGCCCGTTCGCCCGGCTCGCGCCCGCCGGCGCGAGCTCCTGGTGGCGGCCGTACCGCTCGGGCTCACGCTGGCCGTCAACGAGCTGTACTTCCGCCTCGACACGTTCATCCTGTCGCTCTTCCGGCCGTTCGCGGAGGTCGGTCACTACACATTGGCCTTCCGCGTGTTCGAGCTGCTCGCCGTTTTCCCCGCCATCGTGATGACCTCGGCCTTCCCTTTGCTCTCGCGCCACGTCCGCCGGCGGCCGGATCTTGCGGCGCGCGTGGTCGACGCCACGGCCGACCTGTTCGTCGCGGTCGCCGCGCCGATCGCCGCCGGTGGCCTGGTCCTCGGCCCGGAGCTCGTCCGGCTGCTCGCCGGCGACGACTTCGGCGGCGCGGTCACCCCGCTGCAGCTCCTGCTCTGCGCCGCCGGGGCGGCGTGGCTCAGCGGCCTGCTCGGCTACACGCTGATCGCGGCCGGCCGGCAGCGGAGCCTGCTCGGACTGAGCGCCGCCGCGCTGATAGCCAACCTCGCGCTCAACCTCGCGCTCGTGCCGAGCTATGGGCCCGACGCGGCCGCCGCTGTCGCCGTCGGTTGCGAGGCGCTGCTGCTCGGCGGCGGCTGGTGGCTCGTACGCCGGGACCTCGGGCTGACGCCGAGGCTCCGCCTGCTCTGGCGCGCAGTGGTGGCCGCCGCGGCGATGGCGGCGCTCCTGCTCTGGCTGCGGGACCTGACGCTCGCCGTCCTCGTCCCCCTCGGCGCCGCCGCGTACGCCGCGGTGCTCGCGGCCGTCGGCGGGCTCGACCGCCGCGCGCTGGAGGTTCCGCGGGCGTGAGGACTTCGGTGCTCGTCGTCTCCGCCGAGCCGGTCGGCGACCGGATGGCCGGCCCCGCCATCCGCGCCGCCGAGCTCGCGCGAGCGCTCGCTGCGGCGTGCGACGTGACGCTGGCCGCGCCCGGGCCGAGCGCGGCGCCGGACGCCGGCGTGCGCGTGCTCGAGGCCGGGATGGCGGACGTCGAGGCGCTCGCCGGGGCGGCGGCCGAGCACGACGTGGTGGTCGCCCAGGAACTTCCGCCGACCGTGCTCGGCCGCCTCGCGCGCAGGCCGGCGCGATTCGTCGCCGACCTGTACAACCCGATCGTCGTCGAGGCGCTCGAGGCGGTGGCCGGTCGTCCGCGCCGCCGGCAGCACCTGGTCCACGCCCGCCTCGTGCAGCGCACGCTGGCCCAGCTCGCGGCCGCCGACATCGTCCTCTGCGCCAACGAGCGCCAGCGGGACCTGTGGATCGGCGCGCTCGTCGTCTCCGGACTGCTCGACGTCGACACCTACCGGCGCGACCCGACGCTGCGCTCGCTCGTGGCCGTCGTGCCCTTCGGCATCCCCGCCGACCCGCCCCCGGCGCCCAACCGCGCCGTGCTGCGGGAGGCGTTCCCGGCGATCGGGCCGGACTCCCGCGTGCTGGTCTGGGGTGGCGGCCTGTGGAGCTGGCTCGACCCGCTCACGCCGATGCGCGCCGCGGCCCGGCTCGCCGGCGAGGACGTGCACCTCGTGCTGATGGGCGCCGGGCGCCCCGGCATCGAGGCGACCGGCCAGCGGCCGGCCGTGGAGCGGGCGCTGGCCGCCGCCGCGGAGATCGAGAACGTCCATGTCGCGCCGGCGTGGGTCCCATATGCCGAGCGGGGCCGCTGGCTGGCGGCCGCGGATCTCGGTGTCTCGGCGCACGCCGATCACCTCGAGGCGCGCTTCGCCCATCGCACGCGGGTGCTCGACTACCTGTGGGCCGGGCTGCCCGTGGTGGCCACGGCCGGCGACGCGCTCTCCGACCTCGTGTCGCGGGAAGGACTCGGCCGCACGCCGCCGCCGGGCGATCCGGCGGCGTTTGCCGACGCATGCGCCGAACTGCTCGGTCCGGCGGGCGCAGCCGCCCGCGAGCGCGTCGCGGCGGTCGCGCCGTCCCTGCACTGGGACGTGGTCGCAGCGCCGCTCGTGGACTGGTGCGCGACCGCTGCGGAGCACCCGCGGCGGGCGCCCGCGCGCGGCGTCTTGCGGAGGGCGACCGTGGCCGGGTACGGGCTGGCGCTCGCCGAGACGCTCGCCGACGACGGTCCCGCGGCCGCCGTGCGGCGCGTCGGCCGCAGGCTGCGGCGCGTGGGGACGCTGCGATGACGCTCACCCGGCCTGCGCCGCAGACGCGGGCGCGGCTCGACCGCGTGGAGGCGGCGTCGCTGGCGGCGCTCGGCGCGCTGTCGGTTGCCGTGCTCGCGGCCCTGCTCACCAAGGGGCGGGCGCTCACCGGCGCCGACGGGCTCCTCGCCTCCGACCAGCTGCAGTACTTCACGTGGATCCGGCAGGCGTCGGAGCACGGCCTGGTCGGCAACGAGTACGACATGGCGCCCGACGACCGGGTCTTCCTGCATCCCGGCTTCTTGCTCTCGGGCGCCCTCGTGGCCGTGCTCGGGATCACCGTGCCGCTGTCGTACCTGTTGTGGAAGCCGGTGGCCGTGGGCGTCACGTTCGCGGGCGCGCTGCTCTACGTGCGGCGGCTGCTGCCGCCCGGAGGCCAGCGGCATGCCGCCCTCGTCCTCGTGTTGTTCGCGGTCATGCCAGCGAGCTGGATCGTCGCGTGGACGGACTGGGGCGGGGATCCGCGCCAGTACACGTTCGACTTCATCTCCGGCGAGATGTGGACGGGCCAGTTCCTGTGGGGCTACCTGATGACGGCGATCGCGGTATTCCTGATGCCGCTCGTGCTGCTCGCCGTCGAGCGTGGGCGCCCCGCCACGGCGGCGGCCGGCGCGCTGCTCGTGTGCTGGCTCCAGCCCTGGCAGGGCGCGACGTTGGCCCTGATCGTGTTCGCGGTCGAGGCCCTGCGCTGGCGGCGGTCGCACCGCCGCCCGCCCGCCGCCGCGCTGGCCGTACCCGCCGCCGCGGCCGTGCCCGCCGCCTACTACTTCGTGCTGTCGCGGATGGACGACGCCTGGCGGCTGGCCGGGGAGTCGAACGCCGCCGGCGCGCAGGCGACGTGGAGCTGGCCCTGGTGGGCGATCGCCCTCACCGTCCTGCCGCTGGCGGCGCCGGCAGCGCTCGCCTACCGCCTCCCTGCCCGTGGGTGGCAGGAGCTGGCCGTCCGCGTGTGGCCGTTCGCCGCAGTGGCCGTCTATCTCATGCCCCTGGGCACCTTCCCCTACCACGCGTTCCAGGGGCTCGCGATCCCCCTCTCGATCTTGGCCGTCGAGGGCATGGCGTCGCGCCGCCGCGCCCTGCGGCCGGCACTCGTGGTCGCCTGCCTGGCGGCGATGACGCTGCCGGGCATCGCGCACAAGCTCTCGGTGGCCGCCAACAGCATCCGGGCGGCGGGCGACCCCTACTTCGTCTTCGAGGGCGAGCAGCGCGCGCTCGACGCGCTCGAGCGCGACCCGGCGCCGGGCGGCGTGCTCGCGCCGGCGTATGCCGGGCACATGCTGCCGTACCGGACGGGCCGCGAGGTCTACGTCGGCGCGCTGTCCTGGACGCCGAACTGGGCGGAGCGGGTGCGCGAGGCGCAGGACCTGTTCGAGGGCTCCGCCTCGCCAGCGGCCGCCCAGGCGCTCGCGCGCCGGTCGGGGGCGCGGTTCGCGTTCGCCGACTGCCGCCCCGGCCTCCGCGACCTCCGGCCGCTGCTCGGGCCGCAGCTCGAGCGCGTGGACCGCTTCGGGTGCGCGACCGTGTACGTGCTACGCCGGTGAAGGCGCTCGCGCTGTTTGCGGGCGCGGCGCTGCTATCGGCCGTCACCGCGCTCGACGGCATCCAGCCCAACGACGAGGGCCTGATGCTGCAGGCGGCTGCCCGCATCGCCGACGGCCAGGTCCCGTACCGCGACTTCTGGTGGTTCTATCCACCGGGCCAGCCGCTCGTGCTCGGGGCGCTGTGGGAGCTGATCGGGCCGTCGCTGCTGCCGTGGCGGGTCCTGCGCGTGCTGTGCGACGCCGCCGTCGCCGTGCTCGCGTGGCGGCTGGCCCTGCGGGGCGGCGCCCCGCCCCGCGCCGCGCTGGCGGCGTGGCTCGCGGCGGCCCTCGCCATGGCCTATCCAAGCGGGCCCCACCCCTACGCGCCGACGCTCGTGCTCGCCCTCGGCGCGCTCCTCCTCTTCGAACAGCGGCCGGCGCTGGCCGGGCTGCTGGCCGGGCTGGCCGCCTTCTGGCGGCTGGAGTTCGCCGCCTATCTCGGGCTCGGCATCCTGCTCGCTCTAGCCGTCGCGCGCGCGCCCCGGGCGGCGGCGCGGTTCGCGGGCGCAGCGGCCGTGACGGCGGCGCTGCTGTACGTGCCCACCGTGGGGGTCGCGGGCATCGGGCCGGTGTTCGACCTGCTGGTCGACTACCCGCTGAGCGACTTCTCCGATTATCAGTCGCTGCCGTTCCCGCTCGACTATGACGGGCCGCTGAACACCAGCTCGGTTGGCGGCTTCCTGTCCGACTCGGTGGAGCCGCTGCTCGTCTTCTACCTCCCGCTCGCGCTCATGGTCGGCCTGGTGGCCGGGCTCGCCGCGCTCCCGGGCGGGCCGCCATGGCGGCTCGCCGCCGGCGTGTTCGCGATCGGCATGGCGCACTACCTCCTTACGCGGCCCGACCTCTTCCACACGGCTCCGCTGGCCGTCATGGTGTCCGTGCTGGCGAGCTGGGCGCTGGCGTCCGCTGCGGGGTTTCGGCGTGCACTGGCGGCTGTGGCGATGCTCGTGCTCGCCTACGCCATCGTCGAGGGCCTCGACCGGCGCTGGCTGGAGCTGCGGCGGGACTACGCGGCGCTGCGGCTCGCTCCTGCCGACGGGGTGCGCGCTGCGGCCGCCGAACGGGAGGACCTCGAGCGCGCGGTCGCTGCACTGCAGGCCCGCGTGCCGGCCGGCGAGCCGACGTACGTGGCGACGCGGCGGTCGGACCTGGTCACCTCCGGCTCCCCCCTGCTCTATGTGCTCGCGGAGCGGCCGAACCCGACCCGCTACGACATCCAGGCGCCGGGCGTGGTGACCTCGCTGCCCGTCCAGCGCGAGATCGTCGCCGCTCTCGAGCGCACGCGCCCGGCGGCGATCGTGAGCGACACGGACCCCATCACCGCCGCTCCGGAGCCGAACCTCGCCGGCCGCTCGAGCGGCGTGCGGGTGCTCGACGACTATCTCGAGCGGGCGTACGCGCCCGGCCCGCGGTACGGCCGCTACCTCGTGCTCGAGCGCAGGTGAGCGGCGATCGAGGCGGCGACGTGGTCCAGCATCGGCTCGCTCAGCGCCGGATGGCAGCCCACCCACAGCGCCGCCTCGGTGATCCGGTCTGCATGCTGGAGCGATCCGGCCACCCGATGCTCGAGGCCGAGCAAGCCCGGCTGGCGGATCATGTTCCCGGCCAGCAGCAGACGCGAGTCGATCCCGCGCTCAAGCAGCGCGGTCTGCAGCCGGCGGCGCTCGGCGGCCCCGCCCTCGCGCAGCGTCAGCGGGAAGCCGAACCACGACGGCTCCGCGCCGGGAAGCGCTCGCGGCAGCACGAGCCGGTCCTCGAGCGGCGCGAGCGCGGCGTACAGGCGGTCGAAGTTCTCGCGCCGCCGGGTGTGGAAACCGTCGAGCTTCGCGAGCTGCGAGAGGCCGAGTGCAGCCTGCATGTCGGTGATCTTGAAGTTGAAGCCGAGGTGTGAGAACACGTACTTGTGGTCGTAGCCCTCGGGCAGCTCCCCGAAGCGGCCGTCGAAGCGGCGACCGCAGGCGTCGTTGACGCCCGGCGGGCACCAGCAGTCCCGGCCCCACTCCCGTAGCGACGCCACGGCGCGGGTCCACGGCTCGGCGTCCGTGCCGACCGCCCCGCCTTCGCCCGTGGTCATGTGGTGGGCGGGATAGAACGAGTACGTCGCGACGTCGCCGAACGTGCCCGCGAGCCGGCCGGCGATGCGCGAGCCGAGCGCGTCGCAGACGTCCTCGATCAGGATCAGGTCGTGCTCGGCGCACAGCTCGGCCATCCCGGGGGCGTCGAACGGGTTGCCGAGGCAGTGGGCGAGCACGATGCCGCGCGTCTGCGGCCCGATCGCGGCTGCGACGGTCTCGAAGGACGGGTTGTAGGTGTCCGGCTCGACGTCGACATAGACGGGCACCAGGCCGTACTGGTAGAGCGGCGCGACGGTGGTGGGGAAGCCGACGGCTGCGGTGATCACCTCGTCGCCGTGGCGCAGCGGGTGCTCGTGGAGATCCGAGCAGGCGGCCGCGACGGCGAGCAGGTTGGCCTGCGAGCCGGAGCCGACGAGCGCGGCGGCGCGGCGGCCGGCGGCGCTGGCGAAAGCGGCGCGGAAGCTGGCTGCGAAGCGCCCCTCGGTCAGCCAGCCGTCGAGGACAGCGTCGGCCAGCGCCACGAAGTCGTCGCCGTCGAGCAGCTTGCCACTCGACGGCACGGTGGTGCGCCCGGCCTCGAAGGGGCCAGGGGTCAGCGTCGCGTCCGCGTAACGGCGCACCGCCTCGAGGGCGACGGACCGCAGTTCGTCGATGTTGTCGGCCGGCGCCACCCGCGCAGCAGTCTACGGCTGGGCCCGCTACGGTCGGCCCCATGAGGGTCGGCGTCGACGGCCGCAGCCTGGCCGGCGACGGCCGAGGGGTGGCGCGGTACACGGCCGGGATGCTCGGCGCGCTCGGCGGCCCGGACGTCCGCGTACTGCTCCCGCGCGGCGCCAGGCTGCCGGAGGGCCTGGCGGCGCGGCCGGTGCGCCACCCGGCTCCCTCGCGCGTGCTGCACGGCGCTGCCGCGGCGGCGCGACGTCCTCGGCTCGACCGGCTGCTCGGAGGCGTCGACGTCATGTGGCTCCCGGCCCCCGCGCCGGTGGCCGTCGGGCGCGGGGTCCCGGTGGTTCTCACGGTCCACGACCTCAGCTTCGTCGAGCGCCCGCGCGACTACACGGCGTATGAGCGCGCGTGGCACCGGCTCGCGCGCGTCGACGAGCTGGTACGGCGTGCCGCGCGCGTCGTGGCCGACACGGAGGCGAGCGCCCGGGAGCTGCGCGAGCGGCTCGGTGCGGTGCGCGTGGACGTGGTCCCGGCCGGCCCCGGCGATCCCGGACCGCCGGCCGGAGCGGACGAGGTGGCGGCCGTGCGCGCGCGGCACGCCCTGCCGGAGCGCTACTTCCTGTTCGTCGGCGCGCTCGAGCCGCGCAAGGCGGTCGACGTGCTGGCCGCGGCGTATGCCCGGGCGGGCGTGGATGCCGGGCTCGTGCTCGCCGGTGAGGGGCGGCTGGCCCCGCGGGGGGCTGGCGTGTACGTCCTCGGCCGCGTCTCGCGGGCCGACAAGGCCGCCCTGTACGCGGGGGCGCTGGCCGTCGTCCTCCCGTCGTGGGTGGAGGGCTACGGCTACCCGCCGCTCGAGGGCTACGCCCACGGGACCCCGGCCATCGTCTCCGACCTGCCCGCGCTCCGCGAGACGGCCGGCGAAGGCGCCCGCTACGTCCCTCGCGGCGACGCCGAGGCCCTCGCCGCGGCGCTCCGCGAGCTCGCCGGCGACGAGGCGCTTCGCCGGCGGCTGGCGGAGGGCGGCGCCGCCGCGCTCGAGGGGCGCACGTGGGCTGCGAGCGCCCGCGCGCTGCGCACCGTGCTCGAGGAGGCCGCCGCGTGAGCTTCTCGGTCGTTGTCGTGCTGCACGACTCCGAGGCCGAGTTGCGCGTCTTGCTGGACTCGATCGAGGCGCACCTCGCCGTGCGGCCGCAGCTCGTCGTGGTGGACAGCGGCTCGAGCGACGGCGGCGCCGCGCTGGCCCACGCCCGGGGTGCCGACGTCCTCGTCCTGCCCAGCAACCCGGGCTTCGGGGCGGCGTGCAACGCCGGGCTCGCGCTGGCCCGCCACGAGACGAGCGTGCTGCTCAACCCCGACTGCGAGCTGCTCGACGACTCGCTCGCCCGCCTGGCCGCGCTGGCCGCCCCCTACCCGAACGCCCTGCACGTGCCGCGGCTGCTGAATCCCGACGGGAGCGTGCAGCGCTCCGTGCATCCCCGGCCCGGCACGGTCGGCGCGCTGATCCCCGCGCTCGTGCATCCGCCGCTGCTACCGCGGGAGCTGCGGGAGCGGGCGGAGCCGCACCGGGCGCAGGTGGCCCGCACGGTCGGCTGGGCGATCGCCGCGTGCCTGGCCGCCTCGACGGCCACGCTGCGCGGGCTGGGTCCGTTCGACCCTGCCGTGCACCTGTTCGCGGAGGACATGGAGCTCGGCCTGCGGGCGCGCGCGCAGGGCATCCCGACCGTCCTGCACCCGGGCCTCGAGCTCCGGCACACAGGCGGGCATGCGACCACGCGCGGCGGCGAGCCGTTCGACGCGATCGCCCGGCGCCGGCGCGAGGCGATCGGGGCCACCCTCGGCCCCGGCGCGTTGGCCCTCGACGACCTCGCGCAGGCGCTCACGTTCGCTACCCGAGCTGCCGCCCATGCGCTGCTGGGCGGCGATGCCGCGCGGCCGCGGGCGCAACTCGCGGCACTGCGCCGAGCGCGCCCTTAACGACCACGACCCGGCAGATGCCGGGTCGCGGTGAGGAAATCGAGTGCGGCCTACTCCCACTCGCAAGCTCGTGGGAGCGCCGTGATTACGCTGCTTCGCGAAGCGCCAGCACGTCCGTGCGCTGGCTCAGGCGCTTGAGCGCCCGCTCCTCGATCTGCCGCGCGCGCTCGGTCGACACGCCGAGCTTGCGCCCGGCCTGGCTGAGCGTCTGCGGCTCCTGGTCGCCGGCGCCGAAGCGCATCTCGATCACGTTGCGCTCCTGCTCGGGCAGCTCCGCAATCGCGCTCAGCAGGGTCTCGGAGCGCAGCTTCTCGCCGACCTCCTCGTCGACCGGGGCCGTCTCGATCGCCAGCAGGTCGCCGAAGGACGTGTCGCCCTCGTCGCCGACCGGCTTGTCGAGGCTGACCACGGCACGGTCCGCCTTGCGGATCTCGATCACGTCCTCGAGCGGGAGATCCGCCGCGGAGGCGATCTCCTCGTCCGTCGGCTCGTGACCGAGCCGGGTCGTGAGCTCACGCTCGATCCGGCCGACCTTGCGAGAGCGCTGTGCCACGTGGACCGGGAGCCGGATCGTCCGGCTCGTGTTCTCCAGTCCGCGCTGGATCGCCTGGCGGATCCACAGCGTCGCGTAGGTCGAGAACCGGAACCCCTTCCGCCAGTCGAACTTCTCCACGGCCCGGATCAGGCCGAGCATGCCCTCCTGGATGAGGTCGCCCAGCGCGAGGCCCTGGCCCTGGTAGCGGCGCGCGTTCGCGACGACCAGGCGCAGGTTCGAGTTGATCATGCGGTCCTTGGCAGCGAGATCGCCCTTCTCGATGCGCTTGGCCAGCTCGATCTCCTCGCTCGGCTTGAGCAGCGGGTAGCGACCCGCCTCACGCAGCAGGAGCTGGAGGGAGTCCATCGTCGGATCGGGCTCGTGCTCGGGCTCGGTCCGCGTGCGGGGGATATCGGTGAACGTGCTCGTCTTCGTTCCTTTCAGGGTCTTTGTCGCAGCCATGTCAAATACCAACTTCTGCAGTAGGAATTATAGAGGGATCAAGTTGCCGGTGCAATCATCCGAAGGTGCCACACCGGTGAGGTCGCCGCCTCCTGCGGCTCCCGTCAAAACGGCCCGCCCGGGGGAGGTTCGGACGACCGCTCTCAAGGCTCTTCCTGACCCGAACTACGCTGGGGACCCGTGTTTCGGTTCAGGCCCTGCGGTCACGAGGACGCGCAGGCACTACAGACAACCCTCGGCACCGCCGCAGGTTACGCGGTTTTGTGCCCGCTGGGCGCGGGTTTTAGGCACCGATGAGAAATTGAAGCGCAAACGCGGCGACTTTGCGCCGCGGGTGTGACGCACCGCACAGTATGGCAGGGGGATTCGAACTGGGGGCCCGCCCCACCGGCGGAGAACGTGCGGAGCGTCCGCCGGTGGGGCACCCCTGAGCGAACTGGGGGCCCGCCCCACCGGCGGAGAACGTGCGGAGCGTCCGCCGGTGGGGCACCCCTGAGCCAACTGGGGGCCCGCCCCACCGGCGGAGAACGTGCGGAGCGTCCGCCGGTGGGGCACCCCTAGCCGGCGGCCACGCGACGGGCGTCCGCGGGCGGCGCCTCGGGCGGGAGGTTGGCCGCGATCGCCTCTCCGACGAGGCCGCGGAGGGTGTGCTGGAAGCGCGTGACCGTGAAGCGCCGGGAGGCGGCGACGCACGCCTCCGGGTCGACGGCGAGCGGGTCGAAGCCCGCCACCGCGTCGGCGAGCGCAGCCGGGTCGCTCGCGTCGTAGTAGACGCCCGTCTCCCCCGGGCTGACGCTCTCGAGGACGCCGCCGGCCCCAAGGGCGATCACCGGGCGCCCGGACGCGAGCGACTCGACGGCCGCGATCCCGAACTCCTCCGCAGCGGTGACCACGAGCGCCCGAGCGCTGCGCATGAGGTCGGCGACCTCCGGGTCGCCCAGGCGGCCCGTCAGCTGCACGGTGGGGCCGGCGAGCCGGCGCAGGCGGCGCCCCTCCGGGCCGTCGCCGACCACGACGAGCGGCAGGCGGAGGCGGTTGAACGCCTCGACGGCGACGTCGAGGCGCTTGTGCGCCATCAGCTCCGCGACCACCAGATAGTGCTCGCCGACCTCGCCCGGCCAGAAGCGGTGGAGCTCCACGGGCGGATGGAGCACGTCCGCCTCGCGGCCGAAGCAGTCGCGGACGCGCGACGCGGTGAGGTGCGAGCACGCCACGTAGCGATTCACGCGCTGGGCGGCCTTGCGATCCCACTCGCGCCAGCGCTCCAGCACCATCCGCAACGGCGCTCGCAAGGGCCACAGGCGCGCCGCGACCGTGGCGTCGCGCTCGTGCCACGCGTAGCGGAACGGGTTGTAGCAGTAACAGACGTGCACGGCCCCGGGGTCGGCGACGACGCCGTGCGCCCATGCGCTGGAGGAGGAGATCACGAGCTCGTAGCCGCGCAGGTCGAGAGACTCGATGGCCCGCGGGTACAGCGGCAGCAGCGGCCGGAAGGTGCCCGCGGTGGGGCGGACGTGCTGGAGGAACGAGGTGCGCGGGGAGCGGTCCGCGAAGCGCCCCTCGGTCCCCTGCTCGTCGTACACCGCGGTGAAGACGTCGGCCTCCGGCCAGGCGTCGCAGATGGCCGCGAACACGCGCTCCGCCCCGCGCAGGTCAAGCAGGAAGTCGTGCACGAGCGCCACGCGGGAAGCCATCGGACCGCAACTCTATTGGGGCGCTAGAAGACCGGGTCGCGATCGGGATAGGACCCCCTCCCACCCCCGCCCAACGGCCCATTCCGTGTTGGAGCGATGTCCCGTTCGGCACCCCCTAGCATCGGATACGTGATCGCCGTACTCGTGCGTGCGTCCCTCCCGGCCGCGCTCGCCCTCTTCCTCGTCGTCGCGAGCCCGGCCCCGGCGGCCGTCCCGCGCGACTGGCTGGGCGTGATGGTCGACCGCCTGATGACCGATCCGGCGTTCGACGCCGGCGACGAATGGAGGAGGCTCGGCGACAGCGGCGCCGGCCACGTGCGGACCGAGTTCTACTGGCCGCGGGCCCAGCCGACGGGCCCGGGCGCGACCGACCTCGGCGCCTCGGACGCGGTCGTGCTCGCCGCCGCACGCGAGGGTCTCGGCGTGCTGCCCGTCGTGCGCGGCACGCCGCGCTGGGCCGGTACGAGTAAGTCGGGACGCGCCCGCCCCGCCTCACCGCCGCGCCGGAGCGCGTTCGCGGGCTACCTGCGCGCGCTCGTCGCCCGCTACGGGCCGTCGGGGACGCTGTGGGCCGAGCACCCGGAGGTGCGCCGGCGGCCGATCCGCAGCTGGCAGGTCTGGAACGAGCCGAACCTCGACGTGTACTGGTCGCGGCAGCCGTTCGCGCGCTCCTACGTGCGGCTCCTGCGGAGCGCCCGAAACGCCCTGCAGGCGGCCGACGGCGGGGCCAGGGTGGTGCTGGCCGGGCTCCCCAACCGCAGCTGGACGGCGCTGCGCTCGATCTACCGCGCGGGCGGCCGCGGGGCCTTCGACGTGGTGGCCCTGCATCCGTACACCGGCAAGCCCGGGCACGTGGTCAAGCTCGTGCGGCTCGCGCGCCGCGAGATGGCTCGCTACCGCGACGGCCGCAGGCCGGTGTGGATCACCGAGCTGTCGTGGCCGGCCACGCGCGGCACGCACCGGTCGGTGGGGTTCGAGACGAGCAACGCCGGTCAGGCCAAACGGCTGCGGCGGACGCTGCGGCTCCTGGCCGCCGAGCGCCGCCGCCTGCGGATCGGGCGGGTGTGCTGGTACACGTGGCTGTCGGTGGAGGAGGGCCGCGACGCCTTCGGCTGGTCCGGCCTGCGTCGCGTGCGCGACGGGAAGCTGGTCAGCGCACCGGTGCTGGAGGCGTTCGTGCAGACGGGCCGGGCGCTGCGGCGGGGCTGAACAGCAGCGCGTCGACGGCGCGGGCGGTGGCGTCCCACGTGAAGCCGGCGGCGCGCGCGAGCCCCGCGTCGCGCAGCCGCGCCCGCGCCTCCTCGTCGGCGACCAGCGCGGTGAGCGCGGCGGCGAACGGCTCCGCCTCGGGCTCGGCCAGCACCGCCGCGCCCCCGCAGGTCTCGGGAAGGGCCCCCGCCGCAGCGGCCACCACCGGCACCCCCGTCGCCATCGCCTCCAGCACCGGCAGGCCGAAGCCCTCGTAGCGCGAGGGCAGCGCGAACGCCACGGCCCCGGCGTACAGGCCTGGCAGCAGCTCGTCGGACACAGCGCCGAGCACCCGCAGTGCGTCGAGCCCGCCCTCGCGCGCGAACTGGGGCCGGTGGCCGCCGGCCAGCACCACCTCGATCCCGTCGGCGGCCAGCGCGCGAGCGGCGGGCGTGAGCGCGCCGAGGTTCTTTCGCGCGGTGTGCGAGGCGACGCAGAGCACGTACGGCCGTCGCAACCCCAGCGCGCGCAGTGCCGGCTCCGGGTCGGCGCCGGGGTGGAAGCGCCCGTCGACGCCGCCGGGGATCACGGCCACCCGCGCCGGGTCCGCGCCCGCAAGCTCGACCAGCTCGCGCCGGGAGAACTCGGAGACGGTGATCACCATGGTCGCCCGGCGCGCGATCGCGGGCAGGGCCAGGCGCTGCCAGGCCGCGTAGGCGCCCGAGTACCAGCCCGGACCGCGAAGCGCGGCCGCGTCGTGCACCACCACGACGGTGCGTCGCGAGGCGAGCGGCGCCAGGTTCGCGGGACACAGCAGCACGCGCGCGCCGTGCCGGCGCGCCCGCACCGGCAGCACCAGCTGCTCCCACACGTGTCCGGCGCGGTGTGCCAGCGCGGGCGGCGGCCGCAGAACGACGTAACCGCCGGGGCGCAGCGCGGGGAGCCGGGCGCTCAGCTCCCGCGCCCACCGCTCGACGCCCCCGAGCTCCGGCCGCACGGCCGCCCGCGCGTCGATCGCGATCCTCACCGCCGCATCATCCCGCCCGGCTTCGTGCGGCAACTGTTCGCCCGGGCGTGGCGAGCCGTTCCCTCGGTGCGGTTTGATTCGTCATGTGAGACGTCCGATGCTCCGTCGCCGCTCGCTCGTCGGCGTAGGTGCGCGGCCGGCCGACCTCGATCCTGACCCGCCCCCCAACGGCGCCCGGGTGTACCTGCGCGTGCTCGACCGCGCCGACCGGGAGGAGTTCCTCGCGCTCGCGCGTGAGAGCCGGGAGCTGCACCGGCCCTGGACGTACCCGCCGGAGCGCACCGACCAGTTCGACGACCTGTTCGCCCGCTCGCGCCGCGACGACTTCGCGTGCCTGCTCGCGTGCGCGGCCGAGGACGACTCGATCGCCGGCGTCTTCACGATCTCCCAGATCGTCCGCGGCGCGTTCCAGTCCGCCTATCTCGGCTACTACGCGAGCGGCAAGCACGCGGGGCAGGGGCTGATGCGAGAGGCGCTCGAGCAGATCCTCGACCACGCGTTCGGCCCCCTCGCGCTGCATCGGCTGGAGGCCAACATCCAGCCGGGCAACGCGCCGTCGATCGCGCTCGCGCGCGGCGCCGGCTTCCGCATGGAGGGCTTCTCGCCCCGCTACCTCCTGATCGGGGGGCAGTGGCGCGACCACGAGCGCTACGCGATCACGGCCGACGAGCGGGCGGCTCAGCGTGGACCGGCCGATCATCGTGGATGAACCGGTCGGTCCGCGCTTAGAAGAGTCCGAGCTGAGGGGGCTCGGGCTCGGCGAGGGCCGCGACCGGCGGCTCCGGCTCCGGCGCGGGCTCGGGCTCGGGCTGTGCCGGCGGATCGAGCGCCAGCAGCGCCGGGAGGCGGTGGAAGTCCTCGCGCAGCGTCTCCAGCATCCGCGGGGTGTAGAGCGCTGCCGCCGGGTGGAAGATCGGGTACAGCCGCACGTTGCGGGGCCCGATCCGGCGGATCTCGTCCCGCCCGTGCAGCCGCGTGATGCCGGTCGTGTCCCCGCGCAGCAGCTTGGTCGCGAAGTTCCCCAGCGTGCACACCACCCGCGGCTCGATCAGCTCGAGCTTTCGGAACAGGTAGCCCTGGCAGTTCTCGATCTCCTGCGGCAGCGGGTCGCGGTTGCCGGGCGGGCGGCACAGCAGCGTGTTGGTGATGAAGACGTCCGAGCGCTGCAGGCCGATCTCGCCGAGCAGGGTCTCGAGCAGGCGGCCGGCCTGGCCGACGAACGGCAGGCCCTGGCGATCCTCGTTGGCCCCGGGCGCCTCGCCGACGAACATGAGGTCCGCGTCGGCGTTGCCCGAGCCGAAGACGACGGTCTGGCGCGTTGACGCCAGCTGCGGGCAGCTGACGCACGCCTGCGCGTGCCGCCAGTCGGCCTTGAGCTCCTCGCGACGCTCGTCCGCGCTGCCCATCGCCTCCGACTGTAGACCGGTCCGCGGCGGACTATGCTGACGAGTGGCGTAACAAGCCGGTATCTCCGTGAGGGAACTGGACTCCATCGTCACCGTCGGCGCGGGCCGCCTCGGCACCGCGCTCACCGCCGCCCTCGGCGCGGCCGGGCTCGACGTACGCGGGCCGCTCGGTCGCGGCGCGTCGGCGGATGGCGCCGCCACCGTGCTGCTCTGCGTCCCCGACCGCGAGATCGCCGCCGCGGCGGCCGCGGTCGCTCCGGGCCCGCTGGTGGGCCACTGCTCGGGCGCGACCGGGCTCGCCCCGCTCGCTCCGCACGAGGCGTTCTCCCTCCACCCGCTGATGACCGTGCCCGCGAACGCCTCACCCGGCGTGCTGTCCGGTGCCGGCTGCGCGGTCGACGGCACGACGCAGCGGGCGCTGGAGGTCGCCGAGCGCCTGGCCGCCGTGCTCGGCATGCACGCCACGCGGATCGCCGAAGAGGATCGCGTCGCCTACCACGCGGCGGCTTCGATCGCGTCCAACTTCCTCGTGACGCTCGAGGGCGCGGCCGAACGGCTGGCGGCGACCGCCGGGGTCGACCGCGCGCTGCTCGCCCCGCTCGTCCGCGCGGCGGTCGAGGACTGGGCCGAGCGGGGTGCCGCCGACGCGCTCACCGGGCCGATCGCACGCGGGGACGAGGAGACCGTAGCCCGCCAGCGTGCGGCCGTCGCCGATCGCACGCCCGAGCTGCTCGACCTCTTCGACGTCCTCGCGGACGCCACGCGGGCGGTGGCCGTGACATGAGGCTCATCCGCACCAACGCCGAGATGCGCGCCGCGGCGGGCGAGGCCCGCGCCGCCGGCCGCTCGATCGGCCTCGTGCCCACCATGGGCGCCTTCCACGGCGGCCACCACGCACTGTTTCAGGTCGCGCGCGATCGCTGCGACGAGGTCGTCGTGTCGCTGTTCGTCAACCCCGCCCAGTTCGAGGAGACGGCCGACCTGGCCGCCTATCCGCGCGACGAGGCGCGCGACGCGGCCGAGGCGGCCGAGCTCGGCGTCGACGTGCTCTTCGCCCCGCCGGCCGAGGAGGTCTACCCGCCGGGCTTCGCGACCGCCGTCCGCGTCGAGGGCCTGGCCGACGTGCTCGAGGGCGCCCACCGCGGCGCCGGCCATTTCGCCGGCGTCTGCACGGTGGTGGCCAAGCTCCTCAACGTCGTCACGCCCGACGTGGCGTTCTTCGGCCAGAAGGACGCCCAGCAGGTCGCCGTCGTGCGCCGCATGGTGCGCGACCTCGACCTCCCGGTCGCGCTCGACGTCGTGCCGACGGTCCGCGAAGCCGACGGGCTGGCGATGTCGAGCCGCAACCGGCGGCTGGATCCCGGCGAGCGCGACCGCGCGCTGGCCCTCTCGCGCGCCCTGCGGGCCGCCGAGGACGCCGTGACGGCGGGCGAGCGCGACGCCGCCGCCATCGAGCGCAGCGCGCGCGGCGCCATGGGCGGCGTCGAGCCCGAGTACCTCGCGCTCGTCGATCCCGACAGCTTCGAGCCGGTGCAACACGTCAACGGCCGGGTACTGGTGGCCGTGGCAGCCCGCATCGGCGCCACCCGACTCATCGACAACACACTCGTCCACACGGCGGCGACCCCGCGAGGGGCGCCGACCCCCTAGGAGGACCCGATGTCGTCAGCCCCGCGAGGAGACCGCAAGCCCGTCACGCTCACGAAGCTGCACGAGATGCGTGCGCTCGGCGAGCCGATCGTGATGATCACGGCGTACGACCACCCCAGCGCGGTGGTCGTCGAGGAGGCCGGCGTCGACGTCGTGCTGGTGGGCGACTCGGCAGCCAACACCGTCCTCGGCTACGAGAGCACGCTGCCCGTCACGGTGGACGAGCTGCTGATGCTCGCCGCGGCCGTGCGGCGCGGCCTCGAGACGCCGCTACTGGTCGGCGACCTGCCGTTCGGCTCCTACGAGGCGTCGGACGCCCAGGCCATCGGGACCGCCCATCGCTTCGTCAAGGAGGCGGGCTGCGACGCCGTCAAGCTCGAGGGCGGAGGCGCGATGGCCGAGCGTGCCCGCGCGATCGTGCGCGCCGGCGTGCCGGTCATGGGCCACGTCGGCCTCACGCCCCAGACGGCGACCGCGCTCGGCGGCTACCGCGCCCAGGGGCGAACGGCCGAGCGCGCGCGCCAGGTGCTCGACGACGCGGTCGCGCTTCAGGACGCCGGCTGCTTCGCCATCGTCTTCGAGGCGATCCCGGCGGAGGTGACCGACGCGATCATGCACCACATGGAGGTCCCGGTGATCGGGATCGGTGCCGGGGCGAGCACGGACGGTCAGGTGCTGGTGCTGCACGACCTGCTTGGGATCCACGACGGCTTCCAGCCCAAGTTCGTCAAGCGCTACGCCGACGTCAAGGCGACCATGAAGGCGGGCGTCGCGGCCTACGTGGACGAGGTGCGCCGGCGCGCGTTCCCGCTCGCCGAGCACACATACGGGATCGCCCCGGAGGAGCTCGAGCGGCTCAAGGAGCAGCTCCCGCCGCACCGCACGATGGCCTGAACAACCGCTTCACATACACTGGCCCGCCGATGGCGCGGCTGTCACAGCTGTTCGCTCCAAAGGAGCGCGAGTTCTTCGACCTGTTCGAGGAAGCGGGAGCGAACATCGTCCGCGCGACGGAGCTGCTCAGCCGCATGCTCCAGCAGTGGCCGGACCACGACGGCCTCGGTCGCGAGATCCTCGACTGCGAGCACGAGGGCGACCGCATCACGCACGACATCATCCAGCGGCTGAACTCGTCGTTCGTGACGCCGATCGACCGCGAGGACATCTACGCGCTCGCCTCCGCGCTCGACGACATCGTCGACTTCGTCGAGGAGGTCTCGGACTTCCTCGTCCTCTACCGGATCGAGGCGCCGATGGACCAGGCGCTCGAACTGGCGCGGATCCTCCACCAGTCCGCCCGCGCGCTGGCCGGCGCCATGCCCCGGCTGCGGACGTTCGACGACATCCATCACTACACGATCGAGGTCAACCGGCTCGAGAACGATGGCGACCAGGTCGTGCGCCAGGCGCTCGCGTCGCTGTTCGAGCGGGGCATCGACCCGATGCTCGTGATCCGCTGGAAGGACATCTTCGAGCGCCTCGAGGACGCCATCGACTCCACGGAGACGACGGCCAACATCCTCGAAGGCATCATCATCAAGAACCGCTAGTAGCGGGTAGGCGGGAACGGATGGACAACGACCTCGTCCTCGGGATCGTCGTCGCCACCGCGCTTGCGTTCGACTTCACGAACGGCTTCCACGACACCGCCAACGCGGTCGCGACGTCGATCTCCACGCGAGCGATGGCCCCGCGCGTCGCGGTCGGGCTGGCGGCGGCGCTGAACTTCGTCGGCGCCTTCCTCTCGCTCGCCGTGGCGGCGACGATCGCCTCGGGGATCGTCGACCCCGACCTCATCACGCTGCCGATCGTCTTCTCCGGTCTGATCGGGGCGATCGCCTGGAACCTCCTCACGTGGTACTTCGGGCTGCCCTCCTCGAGCTCGCACGCGCTGATCGGCGGCGTGGTCGGCGCCGCGTTCGCAGCCGAGGGCGCGAAAGCGGTGTTCGGCGACGGGCTGGTCGAGAAGGTCATGATCCCCGCGCTCGTGGCTCCCGTGCTCGCCCTCGTGGCCGCCGGGATCGCGATCCTGATCGCGTACCGGATCGTCGGCCGCCAGCATCCCGGCGTGGTCTCCCGCGGGTTCCGGCTCGGCCAGATCGTCTCGGGCAGCCTGTTCTCCCTCGCCCACGGCACGAACGACGCGCAGAAGACGATGGGCATCATCTTCCTGGCCCTGATCGCCAACGGAAACCTGTCCGCGAGCGACCCTGTGCCCACCTGGGTCGTGGTCTCGGCGGCGTCGGCGATCGCGCTCGGCACGTACGTGGGCGGCTGGCGGATCATCCGCACGATGGGCAGCCGGATCATCAAGATGGACCCCGCGCAGGGCTTCGCGGCGCAGAGCGTGGGCGCTGCGGTGATCCTCTCGGCCTCGCACGTCGGATTCCCGCTCTCGACCACCCACGTGATCTCGGGGGCGATCATGGGTGCGGGCGCCGCCAAGCGCATCTCGGCGGTGCGCTGGGGCGTGGCCGGCAACATCGTGGTCGCCTGGGTACTCACGCTGCCGGCCGCCGCCCTGGTCGGCGGCGTCACCTACGGCGTCACGCGCCTGTTCGGCGACGGCGCCGCGGGGCCGGTGATCGTGGCCTCGGCGCTCGTGTGCCTGCTGGCGTGGATCTTCGGGCGTCGCGCGGTGACCGGGCGGACGCTGACGGCGGAGGGCTGAGCCGTGTGGCCGGCAGTCGTCAAGGCGGGCGACATCCTCGAGGTCATCTGGGTCTCGCTGGTCGCCGGAGTTGCCGTGACCGTCGTGTTCTCGTTCGTCGTCCTCGGCTCCGCGCGGTCGGCCGAGGCGCGCCGCAGCGGCGACGGGCGGACCGCGGTTCTCTACGGGGGGCTCGCCACGGTGGGGATGCTCGCCTTCCTTGCGCTTGTTGCGCTGGGGCTGCAGATCATGCTGTCGAAGGACTGAAGAGACCATCGGGCGGCCCCGCCCAACGGGTCATTCCGTGTGGTGCGATGCCCCGTTGGGCACTCCCGAGCGGAGCACTCGCGCAGGTGCGCCGGCCGCGATCGAGCGCGGCGGGAGGTCGGCCGTGACGACCGAGTTCGCGCCGACGACGCAGCGCTCGCCGATCGTCACCCCGCTCGTCACGACCACGTTGGCGCCGAGCCAGACGTTGTCCCCGATTCGCGTCGGCCCCTTCGAGGTGAAGCCCTGCCACGGCACCGGCCGCTCCGGGTCGTCGAAGCGGTGGTTGGCGTCGGTCACGAAGCAGCCGTTCGCCAGCATGCAGTGCTCGCCGATCTCGACGAGGTCCATCGCCGCGAGCTGCACGCAGAGGTTGAGGAACGTGCCACCGCCGATCCGGATCCGGCCCGGTGCCTGGGCGGTGAGCCACACGCCCGGCTCGAAGAGCACGTGCTCGCCGACCTCGAGCCGCCCCTCCCGCAGCATCTCGAGCACGTTGCCGTGCAGCGGCCAGCGCGCGAACGCACGCCGGCGCGCGAGCTCGTAGTGGATCCGAGCGCGGTTCCACGGCAGCGAGTTGCGCTCGTACCAGCGCCATTTCTGCGCCCACAGCTTGAGATCGGCGGGCTCCAAGGCGGTCAGGATGCCATGCAGGCCGCGTTGCAGGGCGTCGTAACACCGCGCGCTCTGGTTCCCGGAGCGACGGCGCGGGGTGAGGATGAACATGAATCCCGAGCCCACGGAGGTCTGACGAACGTGCGCCCGAGCCGCCTGCTGGTCTTCTGCTTCGCCTTCCTGATTCCTGCCGCCCCGGCTTCCGCCGCCGTGCCGCACGTCGTCCAGCCGGGCGAGACGCTGTGGTCGATCGCCGCGGCGAACAACCTCACCACGCGCACCGTGGCCGCCTACAACGGCCTGTCGGAGGACGCGCAGGTGGTGCTCGGCTCGACGGTCAACGTCCCGACCACCGTCGAGGGGTACGCCGCGCTGCAGCAGGCCGGGATCGTCGCGGCAGAGCCCGCGACGGCCGCCGCACCCGCGGCCCCGGCCGCCGGTGCCCCGGCACCCCTCGGGGGCTACACGGTGCGGCAGGGCGACACGCTGTCCGCGCTCGCCGCCCAGACCGGCGTGTCGGTGGACAGCATGGCGGCGATGAACGGGCTCGACCCCGCCGGCCTGCTGCTGGCCGGCACGGTCATCAAGCTTCCGGGAGGCGCCCCGGCGCCGGCGCAGGCCGCGACGCCGGCGCCGGCCGAGACCGTGATCCCGGCCGCCGCGCCGGCCCCGACCCCGCAGAGCGTCTCGGCCGCCGACGTCCAGAACGTCGCCGCCGCGCACGGCGTCTCGCCGTCGCTGGCCGCCGCGATCGCCTGGCAGGAGAGCGGCTTCAATAACGGCATGGTGTCGTCGGCCAACGCGCGTGGCGTCATGCAGGTCATGCCGGGCACGTGGGACTACGTCCAGCAGAACCTGGCGGGGCGTGCCCTCGACCCCAACTCCGCAAGCGACAACGTGCACGCCGGCGTGATGTACCTCAAGCGGCTGCTGACCGACGCGGGGGGTGACGAGAGCGCGGCCATCGCCGGCTATTACCAGGGCCTTGCGTCGGTGCGAGAGCGCGGGATGTACGACGACACGCAGCAGTACGTGGCCAACGTGCAGGCTCTGAGGTCGCGCTTCGGTGGCTGACGAGCCATCCGGCCTGCTCGATCCGGAGCTCGACGCACGCGAGCGCCGGAGGCTCAGCGAGCGCCAATCCACGCCGCTGGCCGCCGAGCTCAGGGTGCTGGAGACGCCCACCGCCGGGCGCTACGGAATCTGCTGCTCCGGCGGCGGGATCCGGTCCGCGGCGTTCAACCTCGGTGCGCTGCAGGTGCTGCAGGCGCCAGAGAACAAGGTCCTCCAGCGCGCGACGTACCTCGCGGCCGTGTCGGGCGGCTCGTACATGGCGGCGGGCTTCGCGATGGTGGTCGACGGCGAGGAGGCCTCGGATCGCGACCTCGTGACGGACGAGCAGCCGCCGTTCCATCCGGGTTCTCCCGAGGAGCAGTATCTGCGCAACCGCAGCTCCTACATGGCTCCTGGCCTCGGAGGCAAGGTGCGGCTCGTGGCCCGCGTGATCGTCGGCGTGATGGTCAACCTGCTCTATCTCGGCTCGATTCTGTTCGTCCTGGGCTGGGTGCTCGGGTGGCTCGTCTACGGCGAGCTGCTCTACCCCGGTCTGCGGAACGTGGGCGGCTCCGCCGCGACGACGACCGCGGGTCTCGTGGCCATCGGGCTCGTGGCGGTCGCGGCGGTCTGCGGCGTCATCTCGATCGTCTGGCGCTTCAGGCCTGACGCGCCCCATCTCATGCTGCAGGCGGTCGCCTTCGCCCTCGTCGGCCTGGCCGCGGCCATCGCCGTGCTGCTCGTCGGCGTCCCCGCGCTGATCGAGTGGCTGCGCGGCGCACCCGAGAGCGGGGAGGCGGTGACCACGGCCCAGGACCTCGGCGGGCGGAGCACGGCCGCGGCCGTGGGCGGCACCAGCGCCGGCGCGTTGCTACTCAGCATCCTCGTGCAACTGCGCGCGCGCATGAACGACAGCCGCCTGCTGGCGCGGGCCGTCAAGTCGGGCCGCGAAGGGGTGACCGGCTACGTGACCGACAAGCTGCTGCCGCGGCTCCGGAGCACGCTCGTGCTCGCGGTCACTGCGGTGGCCGGCCCGCTGCTGCTCGGAGGCATCGTCTTCGCCTCGGCCCTCCTCGGCGTCGTCGACGGTACGCCAAGCGCGGTGCTGGTGGCGGCGCTGATCGTCGCCTCGCTCGTCTTCGCAGCGCTCTCGGTCTACGGAGACGTGACCTCGTGGTCGCTGCACCCGTTCTACCGCCGCCGGCTGGCGACCGCCTTCGCCCTGCGGCGCAAGCGGCTGGACGACGGGCGCGTCATCGCCGTCGAGCGCGACTACGGCAAGCCGGTCCTGCTCTCGAAGACCGGCGTCGTCGACGTCGAGCACCCGCGCGACTGGCCGCAGCTCGTCGTCTGCGCCGCGGCCAACGTCTCCGACCCGGGAGCGACCCCGCCCGGCCGCGCGGTGACGAGCTTCACCTTCAGCCGCGAGGCGATCGGCGGACCGCTGATCGGCTACGTACCGACGACGGAGTTCGAGTCCCAGCTGAAGGCGCGCGACCGGGACTTCACGCTGATGGCCGCCGTCGCGATGTCGGGCGCCGCCCTCTCCCCCTCGATGGGCAAGCTGACCCGCGCGCCGCTGCGCTTCCTGCTCACGCTCGGCAACGCGCGCCTCGGCGTCTGGGTGCCGAACCCGCGCCATCTCGGGTGGCCGAACGAGGAACGCTCCCGGCGGTACTGGCGCCCGCGGCCGCATCTGCTGCTCAACGAGCTGCTGGGCCGCAACTCGGCCGACGCGAAGTTCCTCTACGTGACCGACGGCGGCCACTACGAGAACCTCGGCCTCGTCGAGCTCCTGCGCCGCGGATGCCGCGACGTCTACTGCTTCGACGCCAGCGGCGGCCGCGACATCCAGGAGCTGGGCGACGCGATCGCACTGGCCCGCACCGAGCTGCAGGTCGAGGTCGAGCTCGAGCCCGAGGCCGCGAGAGCCGTCGTGCCGGGCGCGAACGGCATCGCGGAGGCCGACTGCGTCACGGGGACGATCCGCTTCCCCGACCGACGAGGTCGGCACGCTCGTGTACGTGCGCTCGGTGATGACCGAGCACGCGCCGCATGACGTGCGCGCGTACCACGAGCTCGACCCCGAGTTCCCGCACAACTCGACGGGCGACCAGCTCTACACCGATCAGCGGTTCGAGGCCTACCGCGCGCTGGGCCGGGGCGCCGCCGAGCGCGCCCTCGCGCTCTACCGCCCGCCTACGCTGCCACGGGAACCTTCGCCCGCCGCCGCGGCTTCTTCCGCGCCGCCGGCCTGACCAGCGCGCGCAGGAACTCGCCGGTGTGCGACTCGGGCGTCGCGGCGACCTGCTCGGGGGTGCCGGCGACCATCAGCCGGCCGCCCTCGTCCCCGCCCTCGGGGCCCATGTCGATCAGCTGGTCGGCCACCTTGATGACGTCGAGGTTGTGCTCGATGACGACGACCGAGTTGCCGGCGTCGACGAGCCGCTGGAGCACCTCGAGCAGCCGCTGGATGTCGGCGAAGTGCAGGCCGGTGGTCGGCTCGTCGAGGATGTACAGCGTCCGTCCCGTCGCGACCTTGGACAGCTCGGCGGCGAGCTTGACGCGCTGCGCCTCGCCGCCCGACAGCGTGGTGGCGGGCTGGCCGAGCCGCATGTAGCCCAGGCCCACGTCGTTCAGCGTCTGCAGGCGGCGCCTGATCTTCGGGATGTGGGCGAAGAACTCGAGCGCCTCCTCGATCGGCATCTCGAGCACGTCGGAGATGTTCCTGCCCTTGAAGCGGATGTCCAGCGTCTCGCGGTTGTAGCGCTTGCCGTGGCATTGCTCGCACGGGACGTAGACGTCGGGCAGGAAGTGCATCTCGATCTTGATCTGCCCGTCGCCGCGGCAGACCTCGCAGCGGCCGCCCTTGACGTTGAAGGAGAAGCGGCCCGGCTTGTACCCGCGGGCGCGCGCCTCCTGTGTCTTGGAGAAGAGGTCGCGGATCTGGTCGAACAGCCCGATGTAGGTCGCCGGGTTCGAGCGCGGGGTGCGCCCGATCGGCGACTGGTCGACGCTGATCACCTTGTCGAGGTGCTCGAGCCCGCGGATGCGCTTGTGCGCGCCCGGGCGCATGCGCGCGCGATGCAGCTTGTTCGAGAGCGCCTTGTAGAGGATGTCGTTGACGAGCGTGGACTTGCCGGAGCCGGACACGCCCGTGATCGCCGTGAACACGGCGAGCGGCACCTTGACGTCGATGTCCTTGAGGTTGTGCTGGGTCGCGCCCTGGACCTCGATGTAGCCCGCGGGCTTGCGGCGCTTGGCGGGCGGTTCGATCTGCCGCGTGCCGGACAGGAACTGGCCGGTGAGCGACTCGGGGACGCGCATGACCTCCTCCGCCGTGCCGGCGGCGACCACGTGGCCGCCGTGCTCCCCGGCGCCCGGGCCCATGTCGACCAGGTGGTCGGCCGCGCGCATGGTCCCCTCGTCGTGCTCGACGACGAGCACCGTGTTGCCGAGGTCACGCAGCCGCTTGAGCGTGGCGATCAACCGCTCGTTGTCGCGCTGGTGGAGGCCGATCGACGGCTCGTCGAGGATGTAGAGCACGCCCACCAGCGACGACCCGATCTGGGTCGCGAGCCGGATCCGCTGCGCCTCGCCGCCGGACAGCGTGGCCGATGCGCGGTCCATCGACAGGTAGCCGACCCCCACGTTGTCGAGGAATGCCAGCCGCTCGTCGATCTCTCGCAGGATCAGCCGCGCGATCGCGCGGTCCTGGTGGGACAGCTCGAGCGCCCGCAGCCACTCCAGCGCGCGCCGTGCGCTCATCGCGCTGAAGTCGTGGATCGCCTCGCCGCCGACCCGCACGGCCCGCGACTCGGGCCGAAGCCGCGCGCCTTTGCACTCCGGGCACGGGCGGACCGACATGTACTCCTCGATCTTCTCGCGCGACCAGTCCGAGTCGGTCTCCCGGTAGCGGCGCTCGAGGTTCGGGACGATGCCCTCGAACGTCGTCATGTACGACCGCTTGCGCCCCATCCGGTTGCGGTACGAGACGTACAGCTTGTCGCCGTTCGTGCCGTACAGGAAGAAGTCCTGCTGCTCCTCGGGCAGGTCCTCCCACGCGGCGTCGAGGTCGATCTCGTAGCGGTCGGCGATCGCCGCCGTGATCTGCTCGTAGTAGCTCGTCGCCCCGCTCGCCCACGGCAGGATCGCGCCCTCGTTGAGCGAGAGCGACGGGTCCGGCACCACGAGCTCTGGGTCGATCTCCATCTGCGAGCCCAGGCCCGTGCAGCGCGGGCAGGCGCCGTGCGGTGAGTTGAAGGAGAACGACCGCGGCTCGAGCTCGGGCATCGAGATCCCGCAGTGCAGGCACGCGAACTTCTCCGAGTAGGTGGTGACGGTGGGCTCGGTCCGGTTGCGGGCGGGCGGGTGGGAACTGGTCGGCACCGTCTCGATCTCCACCATGCCGTCGGCCAGCGCAACAGCGGTCTCCACCGAGTCCGCCAGCCGCTTGCGCAAATCGCGCCGCATGACCAGCCGGTCGACCACCACCGAGATGTCGTGCTTGAACTTCTTGTCGAGGACGATCTCCTCCTCGAGCAGGCGCAGCTCGCCGTCGACCTTCACGCGCGTGAAGCCCTCGCTGCGCAGCTCGGCGAGCTGCTTGCCGTACTCGCCCTTGCGCCCGCGCACGACCGGTGCCAGCACCATGAAGCGCTCGCCGTCCTCCGTGGCCATGATCTGGTCGATGATCTGCTCGGCCGACTGCGCGGCGATCGGCCGCCCGCAGTTGAAGCAGTGCGGCTTGCCGATCCGCGCCCACAGCAGCCGCAGGTAGTCGTAGATCTCGGTCACGGTGCCGACCGTCGACCGCGGGTTGCGCGACGTCGTCTTCTGGTCGATCGAGATGGCGGGCGACAGCCCGTCGATCGAGTCGACGTCCGGCTTGTCCATCTGCCCGAGGAACTGGCGCGCGTACGCGGACAGCGACTCGACGTAGCGGCGCTGCCCCTCGGCGTAGATCGTGTCGAACGCCAGCGACGACTTCCCGGACCCCGAGAGGCCCGTGATCACCACGAGCGAGTCCCGCGGGAGCTCGACCGTGACGTCCTTCAGATTGTGTTCCCGGGCCCCCGAGACGACGATGGATTCGGCGCGTGACATAAGACCGCACCCCATGTTAGGGGTCCGAACGGACGTTCGATCAGGCCAGCGCGCCGGCGTCCGCCAGCTTTTCCCGGAGGTAGCGCAGAAACGGCTCTGCGGAGAGCTCCGAGCCGGTCACGCGGCGCAGCAGCTCGCGCGGCGGGAACTTGCGCCCGTGCCGGTGGATGTGCTCGCGCAGCCACTCGCGGACCGGTGCGAACTCCCCGCGCTCGAGCTGCTCCTGGACGTCGGGCAGATCGGCGCGCAGGCGCTCCCACAGCTGCGACGCCATGAGGTTGCCGATCGTGTAGGTCGGGAAGTAGCCGAGCAGCCCCGCTCCCCAGTGGACGTCCTGGAGCACACCCTCCGCCGGGCCGGGAACGGTGACGCCGAGCAGCCGCTCCATCCCGGCGTCCCAGGCATCTGGGAGGTCGTCCACACGCAGCGACCCCTCGGTCAGCGCCAGCTCGAGCTCGAAGCGCAGGATGATGTGCAGGTTGTACGTCGTCTCGTCGGCGTCGGTGCGGATCAGCGAGGGCTGGACGGTGTTCAGGGCGCGGTAGAGATCTGCGGCGTCCACGCCCGCGAGCGCGCCGCCCGGCAGCGACGCCTGCAGGCGCGGCAGCAGCCACGCGCAGAACGGCCGAGAGCGGCCGATGACGTTCTCCCACATGCGGCTCTGGGACTCGTGCACGCCGAGCGACACCGGGGTGTCGAGCGAGGTCCGGAAGAGCTCCGGGGCGGTGGCCGACTCGTACAGCCCGTGGCCGAACTCGTGCAGCCCTGAGAACAGCGACACCCCGAGGTCGCTCTCGTCGAACTTGGTCGTCAGGCGGATGTCCCGCGGCGCGATTCCGGCCGCGAACGGGTGCACGGTCGGGTCCAGGCGCCAGCCGTCGGGGTCGAAGCCGACCGCCTCGAGCACGGCGAGCAGCGCAGCGCGCTGGTCGACGGCCGGGAAGTGACCGTGCAGCAGGCCGCCGTTGCGGGGCTGCTCGGGCTGGGCGGCCGCGGCCACGAGCGGCACGAGCGCCTCGCGCAGGCCCTCGAACAGAGGACGCAGCTCCGCGGTGGTCAGGCCGGGCTCGAAGTCCTCGAGCAGCACGTCGTACGGGTGCTCGTAGCCCTCGAAGCACTCGATATAGCGGTGGCGGAGCTCGACGTGCCGCTCGAGCGCGTCGCGGAAGCGCCCGAAGTCGTTGGCCGCCCGGGCCTCCTGCCACGCCTGCTGCCCGAGCGTCTTGGCCCGCGTGAGGTCGGCCACCAGCTCGACGGGCACGCGCACCGAACGCTCGAAGTCTCGTCGCGCCCAGCGGACCAGCCGCACGTCGTCCGCGTCAGGGTCCGCGGACTCGGCCCATGGCGCCAGCGCCTCGAGGAGCGCGCCCAGCGCGGGGTCGCTCTCGCGCGCGTGGATGACCCGCGCCACGGTCGCTGCGCGCTCCGCGCGCGCCGCGGCGCCCGCGGGCGGCATGACCGTCTGCTGGTCCCAGAACAGGAGCAGGTCCAGCGAATGGAGATCACTCAGCTCGGCCATCCGCAGGCGGAGGGCCCCGAGCTCGGCCGACCGTGCGCTCACCCGCCGGCCCGCTCGTACACGTCGTCGAGGAGGGCCTTCGGATCGGCCAGCGAGTAGTGCTCGGCCAGGTAGCGGGCGGTCTCCTCGCGCGAGGTGCCGCCGAGGGCCATGTTGAGCGCGGTCAGGCGCGCGCCGGCCTCGTCTCCGTCGAGCGGCGGCTCCGCGGGTGCGGCCTCGTCGCGCGGCGTCACGGGCTCGTCGGGCGCCACCGTTCCGCCGGGAGGTGCCGTGTCCGCGGCGTCCTCGTGCAGCCGCGCGAGGCTCTCGCTGAGCCGCTCGCCGCTCCGCCGCAGCACGTCGAGCAGCCCGCCGAGCTCGCGCTCGACCTCGTCGAGCCGGGCCCGGAGATCTCGCGCGGCCCGCTCCAGCCGCGCCACGTCGCCCGCCGCCTGCCCGCGGATCTCCGTCGCGCTCGCCTCGGCCGCCTCGAGGATGCGTCGCACGTGCTCGGACGTCCGCTCGATCTCGTCTTGCTCCACGCGAGCAGGATAGGGGTCCGTCCAGAAGATCCGGCCCGGGTTCCGGACGGGCCCCTCAGGCCGGAGCTGTAGCGTTCGGCGCGGATGAGCACGGCGGTGGGCGAACTGGAGCAGGAGGGCGTCGCAGGGCGGCGGCGGCGGCCGGCGATCCTCGCCGTCGACGACGAGCCGGCCGTGCTCGCGGCGGTCGCGCGCGACCTGCGGCGCGGTTTCGGGGAGCGGTACCGGATCCTGCGGGCCGGCTCGGGGAACGAGGCGCTCGACATCCTGCGCGAGGTGCGCGCGCGGGGCGACCAGGCCGCGCTGCTCGTGGCCGACCAGCGGATGCCCGGTATGTCCGGCACGGACTACCTCGTCGAGGCGCGCAAGCTCGCGCCCGAGGCCAAGCGCGTCCTCCTCACGGCGTACGCCGACACCGAGGCGGCGATCTCGGCCATCAACGACGTCGCGCTCGACTACTACCTGCTCAAGCCCTGGGACCCGCCCGAGGAGCAGCTCTACCCGGTGATCGAGGATCTCCTGACGACCTGGGAGTCGGGCGCCGCGCTCGAGTCCGGCGGCGTGCGCGTGATCGGGCAGCGCTTCTCGAGGGAGTTCTACGACCTGCGCGACTTCCTGGCCCGCAACCGGATCCCCGCGCGCTGGCTCGACGTCGAGCGCGACGGCGAGGCGCGCGAGCTCCTGACCGTGGCGGGCGTGGACGCCGGGAGGCTGCCGGTGGCGCTGCTCGAGGACGGCTCGGTGCTCGAGCGCCCGACCGTGCTCGAGCTGGCCGAGCGGCTCGGGGTCGCCGTACAGCCGGCCTCGGACCACTACGACCTCGTGATCGTGGGCGGCGGCCCGGCGGGGTTGGCGGCCGCGGTCTACGGCGCCTCCGAGGGGCTGCGGACGGTGATGGTCGAGCGCGAGGCGCCCGGCGGCCAGGCCGGCCAGTCGAGCCGGATCGAGAACTACCTCGGCTTCCCGACCGGCCTCAGCGGCACCGACCTGGCGCGGCGCGCCACCGACCAGGCGCGCCGGCTGGGCGCCGAGCTGCTCACCGTGCAGGACGCGGCGGCGCTCGAGGTCGAGGGCTCGGGCCGCGTCGTGCGCCTCTCGGGCGGCGGCTCGCTGAGCGCCAACTGCGTGCTGATCGCCTCGGGCGTGTCGTACCGGCAGCACGGCGCGCCCGGCTTCGCGGAGCTCACCGGCTCGGGCGTCTACTACGGGGCGGCGCTGACCGAGGCCCGCGCCTGCGCGGACCAGCACGTCGTCGTGATCGGCGGCGCCAACTCGGCGGGCCAGGCGGCCGTGTTCTTCAGCCACTACGCCGGGCGGGTGACGATGCTCGTGCGCGCCGCCGGCCTCGAGGCCTCGATGTCGCACTACCTGATCGAGCAGATCGCCGCGCTCGGGAACGTCGACGTGCGCACGAGCTCCGAAGCCGTCGCCGCGGAGGGCGACGGGCATCTGGAGCGTCTGCGGGTCCGGGCCGCGGACGGCGCCGAGACCGCCGAGGACGTCGACGCATGCTTCGTGTTCATCGGCGCGGCGCCGCGGACGGACTGGCTGGAGGGCGTCGTGGCGCGCGACGGGCGCGGCTTCATCCTCGCCGGACCCGACGCCCAGGGAGCGGGCTGGCCGCTCAAGCGCGATCCCTACCTGCTCGAGACGAGCGTCCCCGGCGTGTTCGTGGCGGGCGACGTGCGTGCCCGGTCGATCAAGCGCGTCGCGAGCGCGGTCGGCGAGGGCTCGATGGCCGTCTCGCTCATCCACGAGTACCTGGCGGCGGCATGAGCGCCCCGGCGGCTTCGGAGCTACGCGGCGTCGACCTCTTCGACGAGCTCTCGGACGCCGACCTCGAGCAGTGGGCCTCCGCCGCCGTTGTTCGTGAGCTCGCTGCGGGGGACATCCTGGTCGAGCAGGGCGACGACCCGAAGCACTTCTATGTCCTGATCGACGGCGTGATGCAGGCCCTGATCGTCGAGAACGGGCGGCTCGAGCCGGTCGGCCGGCACGTCGCGCCGACATGGATGGGGGCCATCCCCGTCCTCACCGAGGGGGAGCTCGGCGTGCGCATGCAGGCGGAGACCGACGCCCGCCTGGCAGCCATCGCGGCGGAGCCGTTCATCGACCTCGTGTTCGCGTTCCGGCCGGTGCACCGGCGCATCCTGCGCCAGGTGCGGCCCGTCGTCAGCCGCGTCACCGCAATGGCCCAGAACCGCGAGCGGCTCGCCTCGCTCGGCACGATGGCGGCCGGACTGGCGCACGAGCTCAACAACCCGGCCGCCGCCGCGCGCCGGGCGGCGGCCGAGCTGACCGGCACGCTCGACGTCCTCGCCTCGGTCATCGGCGCGTTCGTGGACGCCGGGATCGAACGCGAGGGGGCCGTCCAGCTCGTGGAGATGCAGCGCGACGCGCTCGCCCGCGCGGACGCCGCCACGCCGCTCTCGAGCCTGGACGCGGCCGACGCCGAGGATGACGTGCTGGAGGCGCTCGAGGACATGGGCGTGCCGGAGGCGTGGCGGCTCGCGGAGCCGCTCGCGGCCGCCGGCGTCGACCGCGAGTGGCTCGACCGGCTCGCCGGGCTCGCGGGGCCTGCGACCGCCGCCGCCCTCGGCTGGATCGCCGCCTCGCTGACGGCGCGTGGGCTCGCGTCGCAGCTGTGCGAGTCGACCGATCGGATGAGCCAGCTGGTCGGCGCCGTCAAGTCCTACGCCTACATGGACCGCGGCGAAGTGGTCGAGACCGACCTCCACGAGGGGCTGGAGACGACGCTCGTCGTGCTCGGCCACAAGCTCAAGGCGACGACGATCGACGTCCGCCGCGACTACGACCGCTCGCTGCCCAAGGTCACGGTGCGCGGCCCGGAGCTCAACCAGGTGTGGACGAACCTGCTCGACAACGCGATCGACGCGCTGGGCGACAGCGGCACGATCACGGTCAGCACGCAGCGCGACGGCGACTGCGCGGTGGTGGAGATCTCGGATGACGGCCCGGGCATACCGGCTGACGTCCTCGAGCGCATCTTCGACCCGTTCTTCACGACCAAGGGTGTCGGCAACGGGACCGGCCTGGGGCTCGAGACGGCGCGCCGGATCGTCGAGGAGCGCCACCGTGGCACCCTCGGCGTGGAGTCCCGGCCGGGAGCGACCGCCTTCCAGGTCCGCCTGCCGCTCGAGGCGACGGCGCGCTGAGAGCTCGGGGGCCCGCCGAACGGGCCATTCCGTTCGGAGCGATCTCCCGTTGGGCACCCCCTAGCGGGGCAACCGCGGCGCGGGGTCGCGGACGATCAGCCCGTCCCGTTCGAGGCCGGCGAGCGCGCGGGCGCGGCGCTCGGGGTCGATCTCGGGGGGGTCGTCGCCGGCGACCAGCGCGGCGAGGATCCGGCCTCGGGCCCAGCGGTCGGTGTCCTCGAAGCGCTCGGCGCCGCGGCGCCTCGGCGTTGTCGCCGGACCCCCGTGCGCGTGCGCGCTGCAGCCGCGCCTGATCGGGCACTCGGCGCAGCTCGGCGCGCGTGGGCGACAGACGGTGGCGCCCAGCTCCATCATCGCCTGGTTGAAGGTCGCCGCCTCGGCGGGCGGAAGCAGTTGCTGCGCGCGGGCGGCCAGCTCGGAAGGGCGTCGCGTCCTGCCGTCGTGGCGCTCGAGCACGCGGCGGACGTTGGTGTCCACGGCGGCGGTCTGCCGGTCCCACGCGAACGAGCCCACGGCGGCTGCGGTGTAGGGGCCGACGCCGGGGAGGCGGGTGAGGTCGTCGGGCCAGCCGTCCGCGGCGACCTGCCGGGCCGCCGACCGCAGCGCCAGCGCCCGCCGGTTGTAGCCCAGCCCGCTCCAAGCGTCCAGGACGTCACGCGGCGTCGCCGCCGCGAGCGCGGCCGGATCGGGGAAGCGGGCCAGGAACGCCTCGTAGTACGGCACCACCCGCGCGGCCTGCGTCTGCTGCAGCATGACCTCGCTGACGAGCAGCGCATACGGATCGCGAGTCGCCCGCCACGGCAGCGGCCGCCGCACGCGCCCGTACCACCGCATCAGAGCGCCGACATCCACGCGCGACGAGGCTACAAGACGGCCCAGAGGTGGCGCACCGCGTGGGTGCGGTGGGGGCGCCATGCCGCGGAGGCGGCGGGCGGGGCTCCGATGCGATCGAGGCCGTGGCGGACGCCGAGGTCGGTCGGCAGCCACGCGTCGGGGTCGCCGAGGGCTCGCATGGCGATGTACTCGGCCGTCCACGGGCCGATGCCGGGAAGCTCGAGGAGCTGCTCGCGCGCATCGGCGCCCGGCTCGAGTCGGAGGCCGTCGCCAAGCGCTCCCGCGAGCGCGGCGACCGTGCGCTGCCGGGCACGAGGCATCGCAAGCGCGGGCGCCGCCTCGACGATCGCCTCGGGAACCGGCCACAGGTGGGTGAGCGAGCCGGCGGGCTCGTCGAGCGGGACGCCGGCGACACTCACGAGGCGGCCGGCCAGCGTGCGCGCGGCGGCGAGCGAGACCTGCTGGCCGAGCACGGCGCGGATCGCGAGCTCGCCCCCGTCGACCGTGCCCGGCATCCGCAGGCCGGGCCTCGCGGCGATCAGCGGGCCGAGGTGCGGGTCGCCGGCCAGGTGGGCATCCGCCGGCGCCGGATCGGCGCCTGCGAGCCGCTCGGCGGCGGCGAGGGCGGCGGCCTCGTCGCGTGGGTCTCCGTGCGCCCACCCGTCGAGCCCGATCACCCCCGACCCGTGCGGCAACCGCACCGTCCGGCGATACCGCCCTTCTACGACCTCCTCGACCCCGGGCACCGCCCGGGCCGCGAGGAACGCCTCTAGGGGTGACAGCGGCGGCAGGCGCGGTACCCGGCGGCGCGGGCCTCGTCGGTGGTGGCGAAGAACGACACGTTGCGAGCCAGCGGCGTGCGCGCCGGGCAGCTCGGGCGGCAGTAGACGCCCGTCGTCCTGACGGCCGTCACGAACCGCCCGTCCTGGCTCCGCGTCTCGCTCCGCCACGGCACGGTAGGCGTGCTCGAAGTCGATCGTCATTGCGGTTCGAACGGCTGTGCGCCCTCGTTTGTGAGGGCGCTCCGTGAACTTCGGCATTGAAGGGAGGCCCGGTTGCTCGGTTGCTCGGTTGCTCGGTTGCGGCGGTTGCTCGGTTGCGGCGGTTGCTCGGTTGCGGCGGTCCAACGGTTCCTCGGTTGCGGCCGTTGCTCACTTGACGTCGTTATTCGCCGTCAAGTGAGCACGCGCCGCTCGAACCCGCTTCCGTCAGTGCCGCCGCTGCCGTTCGCCGGTGCGTGCAGGGCGACGAGGATTCGCGCGATCAGCGCGTCGCGGCCTCCAGTGAGCATCTACCGAGCGCAACCAGTCGCGGGCGACCCGACCGGCGATGGCATTCGGTCCCAGCCTGATCGCGTTGCGCTGCGCGGTCGACACCACGCCATGCTGCCGTCGGGCGAGCTCCGCCACGGTCTCGCCCTCCATCGTCCCCCTCCTCGATGCCGCCGTTGCCGTTCCCGCACAAACGGCGGGAAAGATTCGAAGTCGTGACGAAGCGAGCGCCCGGGGCTACGAAGCCTCGGCGGCCGGCTCGGCCGGCGGGGGTGCCGTGACCTCGAGGAGCTCCCGGCGCAGCTCGCGAATCTCGTCGCGGAGCTTCGCCGCGTACTCGAAGCGGAGCTCCTCGGCCGCCGCCAGCATCTCCTCCTCGAGCTCGACGATCGTGGACTCGATCTCGTGCGGCTCCATGTCGACGCGCTTCTCGCGCCGGCGCCGGGAGGAGCGGGGCACCTTGCCCTCGCCCATGAGGAACTCCGTGATGTCGGAGATGCCCTTGACGATCGTCTCCGGCGTGATGCCGTGCTCGAGGTTGTAGGCGACCTGGATCTCGCGCCGGCGGTCGGTCTCGTCGATCGCCTTGCGCATCGCCTCGGTCTGCTTGTCCGCGTACATCAGGACCTTGCCGTCGATGTTCCGGGCGGCCCGGCCGATCGTCTGGATGAGCGAGGTCTCGCCGCGGAGGAAGCCCTCCTTGTCGGCGTCGAGGATCGCGACCAGCGAGACCTCCGGGAGATCGAGCCCCTCGCGCAGCAGGTTCACCCCGATCAGCACGTCGTACTCCCCCAGCCGCAGTTCGCGGATGATCTGGATGCGCTCCAGGGTGTCGACCTCGGAGTGCAGGTAGCGGACCTTGAACCCCATCTCGAGCAGGTAGTCCGTGAGGTCCTCGCTCATCTTCTTCGTCAAGGTGGTGACCAGCACGCGCTCGTTGCGGTCGCGCCGCTCACGGATCTCGCGCATCAGGTCGTCGATCTGGTTGCGCGTCTCCCGGACCTCGACCTCGGGGTCGACGATCCCGGTCGGCCGCACGATCTGCTCGACGATCGACGCCGAATGCTCGCGCTCGTACGGCCCCGGCGTCGCGGACACGTACACCAGCTGGGGCGAGATGGAGAGGAACTCGTCGAACGTCTGCGGGCGGTTGTCGAGCGCGCTCGGGAGCCGGAACCCGTAGTCCACCAGCGTCGTCTTGCGCGAGCGGTCGCCCTCGTGCATGGCGCCGAGCTGCGGCACGGTCTGGTGCGACTCGTCGATGAAGCAGACGAAGTCCTGCGGGAAGTAGTCGATCAGGCAGTACGGGCGCGCGCCGGGCGGCCGGCCGTCGAGGATCCGCGAGTAGTTCTCGATCCCCGAGCAGAACCCGACCTCGCGCAGCATCTCCATGTCGTACTGCGTGCGCTGGCGCAGGCGGTGGGACTCGAGCAGCTTGCCCTCGGCCTCCAGCTCCGCCGTGCGGTGGTTGAGCTCGCGGCCGATCTCCTCGACCGCGCGCTCCATCGTGCCCTCCTTGACGTTGTAGTGCGTCGCGGGCCAGATCGCGACATGCTCGAGGTCGTCCACGATCAGCTCGCCCGTCAACGGGTCGAAGTGCTGCAGCCGCTCGACCTCGTCGCCGAACAGGAGCGCACGGAAGGCGGTCTCGGCGTACGCCGGGAAGACCTCCAGCGTGTCCCCCCGCACGCGGAACGTGCCGCGGCCGAGCGCCGTGTCGTTGCGGTTGTACTGGAGGTATACGAGCTTGCGCAGGAGCTCGTCCCGGTTGACCTCCCCGCCCTTGAGCAGGATCTGGCAGTTGTCGTTGTAGGTCTCCGGCGAGCCGAGGCCGAAGATTGCGGACACCGAGGCGACGATCACCACGTCCCGCCGCGCGAACAGCGCCGCCGTGGCGGCGTGGCGCAGCCGGTCGATCTCCTGGTTGATCGCCGAGTCCTTCTCGATGTAGAGGTCCTTGCTCGGGACGTACGCCTCGGGCTGGTAGTAGTCGTAGTACGAGACGAAGTACTCGACCGCGTTCTGCGGGAAGTACGTGCGGAACTCGTTGCAGAGCTGCGCCGCCAGCGTCTTGTTGTGGGCGAGGATGAGCGCGGGCCGCTGGAGGCGCTCGATCGTCGCCGCCATGGTCATCGTCTTGCCGGTGCCGGTGGCCCCCAGCAGGGTGACCCCGCGAGCGCCCGACTCGACCCCCTCGACCAAGCCGTCCACCGCCTTCGGCTGGTCGGCGGTGGGTGAGTAGACGGCATCAAGCTTGAAAGGCGGCATGGACCCCTGAACGATAGAGGCCGGACCGGCGTCACGAACGCGCCGGTGGCGCGGTGGAGGCACGTACCACGAGCTCTGGCGGCGCGGGGACGAACGCCGGCGGCTCCTCCCCCGCGATCGCCGCGACCAGCGCGGCGGCCGCGACCTCGCCGAAGTGCGTGTAGTCGATCCGGACGCTCGTCACGGGCGGGCCCGCGAGCGCCGCGAGCGGCGAGTCGTCGAAGCCCGTGACGGACAGGTCGCCGGGCACGGCCAGGCCATGCGAGCGGGCGACGCCGAGGCCCGCGGCGGCGAGCACGTCGCTCGCGTAGACGATCGCCGTCGGTCGCTCCTCGAGCAGCCGCGCGGTGGCCGCCGCGCCGCTCGGGTCGGCGGCGTCCGCGTGCGCGACCGGCCCCGGCCCGAGGCCGGCGGCGGCCAGAGTCGCCTGGAACACGCCGAGGCGCGCCTGGACGAACTCGTAGCCGGCGTAGCCGCCCACGAAGCCGATCCGCCGGTGGCCAAGCCTCAGGAGGTGCTCGACCGCCGCCGCCATCCCGCGCGCGTGCTCGGTCTCGACGAACGGGAACGGGCACGGCGACACCGGATGCCCGGCGACGACGACCGGCAGGCCGGCCGTCGCCAGCAGGTCGAAGCGCGGGTCGTCGAGCTCGACGTCGCACAGCAGGAACCCGTCCACCCGCCCGGACGCCGCCAAGCGCGTGTATGCGCCGAGGTCGACCGGTTCGCCTGTGTCCATGACCCGCAGGACGAGGGCGTGGTCGGTGGGGGCCAGCGCCCGCTCCACCCCCGCGAGGAAGCGCACGAAGAACGGGTCGACCTCGAGCTGGGCGATCGGCCGCGCAAGGAGCAGCCCGATGGCGCGCGCCCGCGCCTCCGTGAGCGCGCGCGCGTGAGCGCTCGGGCGCCACCCCAGCTCCTCGGCGGCCGCGAGGATCCGCGCCCTCGTGCCGTCCGCCACCCCCGGGCGGTTGTTCATGGCGAACGACACCGCGGCCGACGACACGCCGGCGCGGGCGGCGACGTCGTCGATCGTCAGCCGTCGCGGGCGCGGCCGGGACGCGTCTCGTGCGTCGGAATCACTTGCTTCGGGCATGACTTCGTGTATGGTGCCACATGGCAGCTAAAGCGCTTAAGTAACCCGGGAGGGGAGAACGTTGCGCAGACGAACACGTGCCGTTGCTTGGGGAGTCGGGCTGGCCGCCTTGTTGGCGCCGTCAGCAGCCGCCGCCGCGCCCGAGCTCTCCGTCGCCGACCGGCTCCAGGACCGCCGCTACGCCGCCGCAGGCGAGCGGGCGCGGATCATCGGCTTCCAGGACGGTCGCTTCTACGCGAACGGCTGGCACATCGCCGGCGAGATGGGCGGCATCTGGAGCGAGCCGATCAAGCTCGTCGACGGCGTGTGGTTCGGCATCGACGACGAGTGGGTCGGCCGAGCCACGAAGTTCACGAGCGGCTGGGGCTACGTCAAGTTCGACCTGCCGACGACCGGCGACCTGCAGCTCGAGCGGACCGATTTCGCGCCCGACGGCCGCCGCGGCGCGCTGATCGGACTGAAGATGACGAACCCGAGCGGCTCCGCGCGTACCGTCACGGTCAAGGTCGACGCTCACTCCGAGCTGCTCGCCGAATACCCGTGGAGTTTCGGCAACACGCCCCATGCGCGCGACCAGCTCCCCGACACGGCCACGGTGGAGGACGGCGCCCTGCGCTTCCGCGAGCAAGGCACGCTGCCGCATCCGAACGCGACGCCGCACGACTACGCCGCGTACGTGGCGTCTGACCGCCGGCCGTCTGCGGCGGAGGTCAACACCGCGGCCAACGGGCACCGCGGCCCGCAGGGCAGCAATGTCTGCACCGCCGAGGAGCCGCCGAGCGCCTGCGACGACGGCCCGTTCGGAAAGGGTGCCGGCGGCCAGCTGCGGTACCGCGTGACCGTTCCAGGTCGCGACAGCGAGACGCTGTGGATCGCAGTGATGGGCTCCGACAACGGCCCGGGCGACGCGCGCGGCGAGCTTCGCGCGGCGTTGAGGAAGCCTTCTCGCCAACTCGCGGCCAAGATCGACGCCCGCAAGCGCTGGGGCGCCATGACGCGACTCTCGCTGCCGGGCGACCGCCGGCTCCAGCGGGCCGTCGACTGGGGCAAGCAGAACGTGCTCGACCTCACGCGCGCCTCCGAGGACCTGCAGATCCGCTGGCTCGACCAGGGCAACCAGTACACGGCGCCGCTCGGCACCTTGCGGCGCGCCCGTTGGGTCGGCGCCGGCTACCCGGACTACCCGTGGATGTTCGCCACCGACGGCGAGTACACGGCGTTCGCCAGCGTCGCCATGGGCCAGTTCGAGGCCATCAAGGACCACCTGACCGGCCTGCGCGACGTGTCGGAGATCCTCAACGGCGGGTCGGGCATCGTCACGCACGAGGTGATCTCGGAGGGCTCGAACTGGTTCGGGCAGGACTCCCGCAACCCGACCACCGGCGCCTACAACTTCAACACCGACGAGACGGTCAAGTACCCGAGCGCCGTCGCCCTGATCTGGCGCTGGACCGGCGACGACCGGTTCCGCGACGAGCTGTACGACTTCACGGTCCGGGGGATGCGCGCCGTGGTCAACAGGCTCGACGAGGACGGCGACGGCTGGCCCGAGGGCTCCGGCAACGTGGAGCGCACGGGCATGGGTGTCGAGAAGCTCGACAACTCCGTCTACCTGATCCGCGGGCTCTACGACCTCGCGGACCTCGCCCGGTCCAAGGGCGACCGCACGACGTACCAGTGGGCATCGGATCTCGCCCGCCGGCTGCACCAGCGGTTCGAGGACGCGTGGTGGTATCCGCTGCCGCCGCCCGACGGGCCGCAGTACGCCGACTCGATCGACGACCCGCCCCTCGGCGGCGACAACAACAAGCAGCAGGACAAGCACTGGATCGGCGTGACGCCGATGGAGGCCGAGCTCACGATCGGCCGGAGGGCCGTGCCGGGCCTGGCGACCTTCGACCACGGCAACCAGGCGCTGTCGCTGCGCGAGACCGACTGCTACAGCGGCCAGCGGCCCTACAACCTCGGCCTGTTCCACACGGGCTGCGGCGGTGGGTCCGACGGCACCGGCGAGCGGACGATCTTCGGGCTCAACACGGCGATCCAGGCGGTCGGCGAGGGCAACTACGGCCGCCTCGGGGCGGGGCAGCAGAGGCGCTACACCGACGCCGAGGCCGAGCCGATGTTCGGCCAGCCCTACACGGGTGGCACTCCGGACGAGCAGCCCGGCTCGCTGCCCGAGATCCTGCCGTCGCCGGACTTCGACAAGGCCGGGCCGCGCGACGCCAACATCGACCGCTGCTGGAGCTGCCGCGCGATGTTCGTGCAGGCCTGGGGGCACTACGGCACCGTGTGGCCCGTCGTGCACCAGCAGCTCGGCGTGCGGCCGGACATCGGGCGCGATCGGGTCGAGGTCGTGCCGCAGCTGCCGTCGTCGTCACCGATCGCGGGCAAGAACATCAGGTTGGGCAAGGGCTCGCTTGACGTCGCCGCCGCGCGATATGGCGACCGCTACATCACCAAGGTCGACACCCACAAGGTCGACCTGCGGCGTCTGCGCATCGGCCACACGCTGGCGCGCGGCTCCGACGTCCGCTCGGTGAAGCTCGACGGCCGCCGCGTGCAGTGGCGCGAGCGGCAGACCAACCGCGGGCTCGAGGTCAGCGTGCGGGCCTCCGGCGACGACCACACGCTCGTGGTCACGACGCGCTAGGCCACCGGGGACGTAGCGTTCGGGTCGATGTCCCCCGACCCGAACGCCGTCCCCTGGTGGACGACCGCCGTCGTCTACCAGATCTACCCGCGCAGCTTCGCCGACTCCGACCGTGACGGGATCGGCGACCTCGCCGGTATCACGAGCCGCATCGACCACCTCCAGAGGCTCGGCGTCGACGTCGTCTGGCTGTCGCCCGTCTATCCCTCCCCGCAGGACGACGCCGGCTACGACATCAGCGACTACCAGGACATCGATCCGGTGTTCGGGTCGCTCGAGGACTTCGACGCGCTCCTCGCGGCCGCGCACGAGCGCGGCATGAAGCTGGTGATGGACCTGGTGGTCAACCACACGTCGGACGAGCACCCGTGGTTCGCGCAGTCGCGCTCGGGCCGCGACAGCCCCAAGCGCGACTGGTACTGGTGGCGCCCGCCGCGCCCTGGCATGGAGCCCGGCGAGCCTGGAGCCGAGCCCACGAACTGGCGCTCGTTCTTCTCCGGCCCCGCCTGGGAGCTCGACGCGGCCAGCGGCGAGTACTACCTGCACCTGTTCTCGCGCAAGCAGCCCGACCTGAACTGGGAGAACCCGGAGGTCCGCGAGGCGGTCTACGCGATGATGCGCTGGTGGCTCGACCGCGGGGTCGACGGCTTCCGGATGGACGTCATCAACATGATCTCCAAGGACCCGGCGCTGCCCGACGGCCACGTGCTCGACGGCCCGTACGGCGATGGCTCGCCGCACTTCCTCGGCGGGCCGCGGATCCACGAGTTCCTGCGGGAGATGCACCGCGAGGTGTTCGCCGGCCGCGAGGACCGGCTGCTGACCGTCGGCGAGATGCCGGGCGTGACCCTCGACGAGGCGCGACTGTTCACGGACCCGGCGCGAGGCGAGATCGACATGGTGTTCCAGTTCGAGCACGTCCAGCTCGACCAGGGCGCGAGCAAGTTCGACATCCGCCCGCTGCGGCTCGTCGACCTCAAGACGTCGCTCAACCGCTGGCAGGTCGGCCTGGCCGACGTCGGCTGGAACAGCCTCTACTGGAACAACCACGACCAGCCGCGCGCGGTCTCGCGCTTCGGCGACGACGGAGAGCACCGCGTGCAGGCGGCGAAGATGCTCGGCACGATCCTGCACCTGCACCGCGGAACGCCGTACCTCTACCAGGGCGAGGAGCTGGGGATGACGAACGCCCCGCTGCACCGCCTCGAGGACTTCCGCGACATCGAGTCGCTCAACTACCACGCGCAGGCCCTCGCGCTCGGCGACCCGCCCGAGCACGTGATGGCCGGCCTGCGCGCGATGGGCCGCGACAACGCCCGGACGCCGATGCAGTGGGACGCCTCCGAGCACGCCGGCTTCACGACGGGGACGCCGTGGCTCGCGGTCAACCCCAACCATGTCGAGATCAACGCCGAGGCCGCGCTCGCCGACCCGGACTCCGTGTTCCACCACTACCGCCGCCTGATCGAGCTCCGCCACAGCGAGCCAGTCGTCGCCCACGGCAACTTCCACATGCTGCTCGGCGACGACGAGCGCGTCTACGCCTTCACGCGGCGGCTCGACGACGTCGAGCTGCTCGTGCTCGGCAACTTCTCCGGCGAGACGGTGACGGCCGAGGTGGACGAGGCGTGGGCGGACGCTGAGGTGCTGGTTGGCGACGGTGCGGGCGTGGTGCTCGGTCCGTGGGAGGGGCGGGTGCTCCGGCGAACGTCGACTGCGGCTGGCTAAGGAGGCAGACGGAGCCCCAGCCTCTTACGCAGCCGCCGTCGACGTTCGCCCGTCCCACGCATTCTCAAGTGCCCAGCGAGCGCCCACGCTCCAGGCCTGCACGCGGTTGGAGAGCGCGACGGGCTCGATCTCGCCGGCGACCGTGACGGCGTAGAGCTCGGGCGCGCGGCCGAGGCGGTCGAGCGCTTCGAGCACGCCGGCCCGCACGCGTTCGGCCTCCCCCGCCCGGCCCGCGGCTCGCAGGCCGCCGTAGCCGAGCCAGGAGTCGAACGGCCACACCGAGCCACGGTGATACGCGTGCGGGAAGAAGACCGGCGACTCGCTGGAGAGCGTGCGAAGCCCGAAGTCGGTCAGCACGTCGGGCGCGCACAGCCGATCGGCGGCGACCTCGCGCGCGTCCGGCTCGAGCGCGCCGGCCCACAGCAGCCACCCGAGCTGCGAGCCCGCCCCGGGCACCGGCCGGTCACCGGCCTCCACCGCCATCACCTCGGGCACGAAGTCGCGCGACAGCCGCGCCCGCAGCGCGTCCGCGCGCGCTCCCCAGCCCCCGCCTTGATCGAGCCGTGCCAGAGCGACGAGCGCGGCGTACGCGACGGCCTGTGAATCCGCGTCGGCGAGCGGCGGCTCGGGCACGGTGCCGTCCGGCCGCAGGATGCCGGAGCCGCCCTCCCCGGGGTTGGACGGATCGAACGCGTCGCGCCAGCCGTGCTGTGTGATCGCCCCCCACTCGCCCGGCGAGTGCCGCACGAGGCCACCTCCCTCGTCGAGCGCGCCCGCAAGCCATATGCCCGCCGCCCGCCACTCCGGCTCGAGCTCGCCCGTGAGCGCGGCGTCACCCGTCGCCGCGAGCACGACAAGGAACCACGACGTGGCGTCGGCCGTGCCGTAGTAGGCGAACGGTCCGTCGTCCGGCCAGCCGGCGGCCACGATCGGCTCGGGGGCGGCGTCGCGGAACTCGTGGCCGATCTTGCCCGGCGCCTCGAGCGTGCCGGCATGCTCGCGACGCCCCTGGCGCGCGGCCAGCGCGCGGAGCGTCGCGGCGGCCACCTCCGGCCGCTCGGGCAGCACCTGCAGCGCCGTGATCAGCGAGTCGCGGCCGAAGAGCGCATGGAAGCGCCCGGGGTCGCCGGGCTCGACGGGCGGCGCCGAAGCGTACGGCCACCCCTCCTCCGACAGGAGTACGTCGAGCTCATCCATCGAGCGCGATGATGGCACCGGTCCACGGCGCCAGGGCGAGCGGTCCCTGGACCGGCTCGCCGTCGCGCGAGCGGTCCGTCGCCACCAGCACGGTCCCGCTCAGCCCCTCGACCTCCACCGGCGCGTCCGAGAGGTTGAGCGCCACCGCGGTGCCCTCCCCGCGCCGCCACGCCCACGCGCCCTCCGGGGCCGGGAGCGTCGCGTACGCGCCCTCGCGCAGGTCGGCGCGCTCGCGCCGCAGGGCGATCGTGTCGCGCACGAGGTGCAGGACTGACGCCGGGTCCTCGCGCTGGTCGTCGACGTTGTACGCCGCCGCGTCGCCGATCGGGAGCCAGCTGCTCCCGTTGGCGGTGAAGCCGGCGCCCGGCCCGGCGCTCCAGTGCATCGGCGTGCGGCACTCGTCGCGGTTGCGGCTCGGGTCGCCGGTACGGTGCGGGACCGGGTCGAGGGCGAGCGCCGGATCGAGCGGCACGTCTGGCATCCCGATCTCGTCGCCGTAGTAGAGGAAGGCCGTCCCGCGCAGCCCGAGCAGCATCAGCAGCGCGACGCGCGTGCGCGCCTCGTCGCCGTCGGCCCAGCGCGTCACGAGCCGTCCCGCGTCGTGGTTCGAGCCGGTCCAGACCGGCCACGCGCCGGCCGGCAGCTTGGCCTCGACCGCCTCCACGATCGCCCGCAGCGCGGCCGCGTCGAGCTCCGCGTGCACGAACAGGAAGTTGAACGCGAGGTGCAGCTCGTCCTCGCCCGTCCCGTAGTACGGGATCAGCTGGTCGAGCTCGAGCACGTAGGTCTCCCCCACGAGGATGCGCCCGTTCGCGGACAGCGAGCGCCAGCGACGCAGCACGTCGTGCACCTCGGGTCGGTTCATGGAGAACACCTGGCGCGTGCCGCGCTCGCGCACCTTGGGATGGTCGTCGGGCGTGGCCGCCGGGTCGTCGCGCAGCTCGCGATCCTTGACGATCGCGTGGCAGACGTCGATCCGGAAGCCGGCCACGCCGCGGTCGTACCAGAAGCGCAGCACCTCGTCGAACGCCTCGCGCACGTCGGGGTTCCACCAATTGAGGTCGGGCTGGGTCGGGAGGAAGTTGCTGAGGAAGTACTGGCCCGAGGCCTCGTCCAGCGTCCACGCCGAGCCGCCGAAGTTCGACAGCCAGTTGTTCGGCGGACCGCCGCCGGGCGCCGGGTCGGCCCACACGTAGTAGTCGCGGAACCGGGCAGCGGGGCCCGCGAGCGCGTCGCGGAACCACGCGTGGCGATCGCTCGTGTGGTTCGGGACGAGGTCGAGCAGCACGCGGATGCCCCGGCGGCCCGCCTGCTCGATCAGCTCGTCGAGATCCTCGAGCGTGCCCAGCTCGGGGTGTACGCCGCAGTAGTCCGAGACGTCATAGCCCCAGTCGTCGTTCGGCGACGGCATCGTGGGGTTGAGCCAGATGCCGTCCACCCCGAGCCACTCGAGGTGGTCGAGCCGCCCGATGATCCCGCGCAGGTCGCCGACGCCGTCGCCGTCGGCATCCGCGTAGGAGCGGGGATAGATCTGGTACAGGACGCCGTCCTTCCACCACTGCGACATGGCGTCGCAGCATACGAACTGGGATGTAGGCTGCCGCCATTGACGGACGGGCTCCGTCATGGTTCGATGGAAGCGGTTCCACGGAGGAGAGGGCGAGTCGCGCGGTGGTGACCATCGCTGAGGTCGCAAAACAGGCCGGAGTGGGAGTCGCAACCGTCTCCCGCGTCCTGAACGGCTCCCCGGCCGTGCGTGAGGAGACGCGCCGGCGCGTGCTCGAAGCGATCGAGGACCTCGGCTACGCGCCGAACGCCGCCGCCCGCGCACTCTCGACGGGCCGCAGCCTCGCCGTCGCGGTCGTCGCCCCCTTCTTCACGCGACCGTCGGTCATGGAGCGCCTGCGTGGCGTCTCGCGCGTGCTCGCGAGCGCCCGCTACCAGCTCGTGCTGTTCGACGTGGAGCGGCCGGGCGAGGAGGCCGAGTACTTCCGCCGGCTCTCAGCGGGCGGCGGGCTGGACGCCCTGCTGGCGATCTCGCTGCGTCCCTCGGACGGCGATCTCGACCGGTTCGCTGAGGCCGGCGTGCCGGTCGTCCTCGTCGACCACCCGCACGCCTCGGTTCCCGCCGTGCACACGGACGACCTGGCGGGCGGGCGGCTGGCGACGGAGCACCTGCTCGAGCTCGGCCACTCGCGGATCGCCTTTCTCGGAGACTTCGAGCACAACTACCACGGGTTCACGTCGAGCGCGAGGCGGCGCGCCGGCTACGAGGCCGCGCTCGCCGACGCCGGCATCGAGGTCGAGCCCGACCTGCTGCTCCGCGGGCCGCACGGTCAGGAGCCGGCCGCGACGCTGACGCGCGGGGCGCTCGACCGCCCGGACCCGCCGACCGCCCTCTTCGCTGCCTCGGACACCCAGGCCGTGGGTGCCCTCGAGGCCGCCGAGGCGCTCGGCGCAAGAGTTCCCGGCGACCTTTCGGTCGTCGGCTACGACGACATCGAGCTGGCCCGTCACGCGGGTCTTACCACTGTCGCGCAGCCGCTCGAGGAGAGCGGCGCGTGCGGCGCCGAGATGCTGCTGAATGCCCTCGAGGGCCGGCGCATCCACGGACGGCAAATGCCGCTCAGGCTGGTCGTCCGACATACATCGGGCGCTTACGGTAAGAACCGTGGTCGCGCGGCTCGACATCAGCAGGCTTGGGGCACGGACCGCCTCGGGCAATCGCGCCAGGAAGGCATGAGGGTACGTTCCTGATCAACCATCCGGACTGAGGGGGAGCTCGTGTCCAAGAGACTTCTGTACCTGTTGTGCGCAGCGCTCGCATGCGCTGTGTTCGTCGCCGCGTGCGGCGACGACGACGACGGAGGTGGTGGCGGCGAAGGCACCGCGGACAGCGGCAAGGTGATCGATCCGGCCTCGATGGAGAACGCCAAGGGCGACGTCACCGTCTGCCAGGGCAAGGACACGGCGGGCGACATCACGCTGGCGGTCAAGGAGTTCAACGCCCAGAACAACGGCGTGAAGGTCAACCTGCTCGAGTTCTCGACCTCGGCCGACGAGCAGCGCACGCAGTTCGTCCAGCGCCAGGAGGCCAAGCAGGGCGAGTGCGACGTCTTCTCGTCCGACGTGATCTGGACGGCGGAGTTCGCGTCGCAGGGCTGGCTGTACGACATGGGGCCGTACGTCGAGACCCGCAAGGACGAGATCATCGAGGCAACCCTCGAGAGCGTGACGTACGAGGACAAGATCTGGGGCATGCCGCAGCAGACCGATGCCGCGTTCATGTACTACCGCAAGGACCAGGTCGACGAGTTCCCCGCCACGTGGCAGGAGGTCTATGAGGTCGCCGCCCAGAACGACGGCATCGTCTACCAGGGCGCGCCGTACGAGGGCCTGACCTGCGACTTCCTCGAGCTGGCGTACGCCGCCGGCGGCCAGGTGCTGTCCGAGGACGGCAAGACCTCCGTGATCAACTCGCCGGAGAACGTCGAGGCGCTGCAGCTGATGGTCGACGGAGTCAAGGACGGCGTCGCCGCCAACGGCGTCACGACCTACATGGAGGAGGAGTCCCGGCGCTACTGGGAGAGCGGCCGCGCGACGTTCATGCGCAACTGGCCGTACGCCTACGCGCTGAGCGAGAAGGCCCCGGAGGTCAAGGGCAAGTTCGCCGTGGCCCCGTTCCCGGAGTGGGAGGGAGCCGGCACAGCCGGCATCCTCGGCGGCCACAACCAGGTCGTCTCCGTGTACTCGGAGAACCCCGGCGGCGCGCTGAAGTGGATCGACTACGTGACGGGCAAGGAGAACCAGAAGCGCCAGCTCCTGGACTTCTCGCAGTCCTCGACGCTGACGGCCACGTACGACGACCCCGACATCCAGAAGAAGTACGAGTTCGCGTCGCAGCTGCGGGACGCCATCTCGCAGGCCAAGTCGCGGCCCGTCTCGCCGGTCTACCCACAGATCTCGCAGGCGATCTACAAGAACGTCAACGAGGCACTCTCCGGTCGCGTCTCGCCGGAGGACGCGCTGAAGACGGCCCAGACCGAGATGCAATCGGCGCTGGAGACGTTCTGATCCATCATGGCTGACGCGGCTTCAGTACAAGCCGGCACGCAGGTGCGGCGCTCCCGGGGAATCCCGGAGCGCCGCCTGGCGTGGCTGATGACAGCCCCCTCGATGCTGCTGATCGCGCTCGTCGCGGTGTACCCGATCCTGTACGCGATCTGGCTCTCGCTGCACGAGTACAGCCTCATCGAGGAGGGGCTTTCCCGCTGGGCGTCGCCTGCAGGGCTGGGGAACTACATCGACGCGTTCGAGGATCCGGAGTTCCGTAAGTCCGTGTACATCACCCTGATCTACAGCGTCACCTCGGTGGCGCTCGAGACGGTGATCGGCCTTGTGATGGCCTTGATCATGGCTACGGCCTTCAGGGGCCAGGGCCTGCTGCGCACCGTGGTGCTGGTGCCGTGGGCCGTGCTGACCGTGGTCACGGCGATCATGTGGAAGACGATCGTGGACCCGAACCTCGGGTTGGTCAACCAGGTCCTGGGGACCAGCACCGTGTGGCTGGGAGAGGAGCCAGAAGCCCTGATCGTGATGATCCTGGCCGACACGTGGAAGACGGCGCCGTTCATGGCCCTGCTCCTGCTCGCCGGCCTCCAGGTCATCCCGGGGGAGATCTACGAAGCGGCCAAGGTCGACGGCGCGACGATGTGGCAGCGGTTCAGGCGGATCACGCTGCCGTTGCTGATGCCGGCGCTGCTCGTCGCGCTCATCTTCCGCACGCTCGACGCGTTGCGGGCATTCGACCTGCCGAAGGTGCTCACCAACGGCGCCAACGGCACCACCACCATGTCGCTGATCGCGCAGCGGACGTTCCAGGAGAATCGCCTCTACGGCGAGGGGGCGGCGTTCTCGATCCTCACGTTCATCCTCGTGATGGCCGTGTCGTTCGCGTACATCCGCTTCGTGGGCGGCAACATCCGCGGCATGACTGAGGATCGATAGCCATGGGAGCCGCAACCGCAGCCGCAGGGGCACAAGCCGAAGTCGCCGTCAAGAAGAAGGGCCCGAAGGCGCCGGGGCCGCCGTGGTGGATCTACGTCGCCGTGGCGGGCGTGGTGATCTTCTGCCTGCTCCCGTTCTACTGGCTGGTCAACATCTCGCTCAAGACGGGCCCGGACCTGTCCTCCGCGGACATCATCCCGCCCAACCCGACGCTGGAGAACTACAAGTCGATCTTCGAGAACGACGACTTCGTCCGCTCGCTGGGCAACAGCGCGGCCGTGAGCCTCACGACCACGTTCCTTGGCGTGATCGTGGGCGCGTTCTGCGCGTACGCGCTGGCTCGTCTGAAGATGGGCTTCAAGTTCGTGCTGCTGGGCATCGTGCTGTCGATCTCGACGTTCCCGCAGATCGCCATCGCCGCGCCGCTGTTCCGCCTGTGGACGGACATCGGCCTCTACAACACGCTGATCGGTCTGGTCATCCCGTACCTGACCTTCGCGCTTCCGCTCTCGATCTACATCCTGGTGTCGTTCTTCCGCGAGATCCCCAGGGACCTCGAGGAGGCGGCGCTGGTGGACGGGGCGACGAACTTCCAGGCGTTCCGCAAGGTGATCGTCCCGCTCGCGGCCCCCGGGCTCGCGACGACGGCCATCCTCGCCTTCATCGCGGCCTGGAACGAGTTCCTGCTCGCGCTCACCCTGACGTCCTCGCGTGAAGCGAGGACGACACCGGTGGCGATCTCGCAGTTCACGGGCTCCTCGCAGTTCGAGGTCCCGCTCGGCACGCAGTCCGCGGCGTCGGTGGTCATCTCGATCCCGCTGATCGCGCTCGTGCTCCTGTTCCAGAAGCGCATCGTGGCCGGCCTGACGGCGGGAGCCGTCAAGGGCTGAGCCCCCTCGACCTCATCGGGCGGCCGGCTCTCGAGCTGGCCGCCCAGGTCCGGGGCCGCGAGGCCTCGGTCGTCGAGGTCGTGACGGCGCACCTGCGCCGCATGGAGGCGGTCGACGGCGCGGTCAACGCCGTCGTTCAGGTCGACGGCGAGCGCGCGCTCGCGCACGCCCACGAGGCCGACGCCGCGCTCGCGCGCGGCGAAGAGGGCGGCCCGCTGCACGGCGTTCCGTTCACCGCCAAGGACAACCTCTCGGCGGCGGGTGTGGAGATGGCGATCGGCGCGCCGGAGCGGGTCGGCGTGGTGCCCGACACGGACGCCACCGCGGTGGCACGGCTGCGCGGCGCCGGCGCCATCCTGCTCGGCAAGACCAACTGCCCGCTCTACGGCGGCGGCATCGAGAGCGACAACGAGGTCTACGGGCGGACGAACAACCCGTGGGACCTCGAGCGGACGCCGGGCGGGAGCAGCGGCGGCGAGGCGGCCGCGATCGCGGCCGGCTGCTCGGCCTGCGGGGTCGGCACCGACTCCGGGGCCAGCGTCCGGCTGCCCGCCCACTTCTGCGGGCTGGCCTCGATCAAGCCGACGTCCGGGCTCGTCCCGGTCACCGGCGTGATCGACGACCTCGGGCAGATCGGCGCGCTGGGCGACCCGCGGACGCAGGTCGGTCCGCTGGCGCGCACGGTCGCGGACGTGGCCATGCTGCTGGGCGTGCTGGCCGGGCCCGACGGCGTCGACGGCGGCACGCCCCCGGTGCCGCTCCGCGACCCCGCGGCGGTCGAGGTCGGCTCGCTCCGGGTCGCCGCATCGGCGGAGAACGGCCTGGCGGCGCCGACCACCGAGACGGTGAAGGTGGTCGAGCGCGCCGCGGAGGTGCTGCGTGAAGCGGGCGCCGCGGTCTCCGACGCCCGCCACCCGGGCGGCGGCCACGAGCTCACGACCGAGGTCTGGCGCTCGTATGGCGAGGGCGTGGGAGCCGAGGAGCTGTACGGGATCCTGCGGCGGTGGGATGCCTTCCGCAGCGAGATGCTGGCCTGGGGCGAGCGCTTCGACGTCATCGTCTGCCCGGTGTTCGCCGGCCCGGCCCCGAAGCACGGCCAGACGGCCGTGCCGGGCGAGATCGACCCGACGAGCTACACGACGCCGTCGAGCCTCACCGGCTGGCCGTCTGCCACGGTCCGGTGCGGCACGTCACCGGAGGGGCTCCCGCTCGACGTGCAGGTGATCGCCAAGCCGTGGCGCGACGACATCGCGCTGGCCGTCGCGCTCGAGCTCGAGCGCGCGCTCGGAGGCTGGGCGCCGCCGCCGCTCTAGTAGCGCAGCTCGGAGGCGTCGCGGTCGCGGCGCGACTCGCGCTTGCCGTCCCGGTCGCACGGCTTGCCCTGGCGCATGTGCTGGTAGCCGGCTTCCGGATAGGTCCGCTCCTTCTCGGCCGCCGGCGCGGCGGCCTCGCCGGACGAGCCGCCTCCCGCGGAGGCGACGGCCGCGAACCCGCCCACGGCGATCGCGACCGCGACGGCCCCGGCCACCCAGCGGCGCCGCCGGCGAGGCGGGACCTGTGGGGAGCCCGGATCGTCGAGGAAGCGGACCTCGACGTCGTCGAAGCGGTCGTGCTCCATGCCCGCCATCTTACGCCGATCGCAACAGACCGCACGTAAACTTGGCGCCGTGAGCGCAGGCCGCCGCAGGATCGCCGGCTGGGGCCTGGTGCTGCTCGCCGCCGCCAACGCCGCGATCGTCGTCTCCTTGTGGGGACCGGGCGGCGTCCGCGACATCCACGACACCGCGAGCCTGCTGACCGGGCTCGGCCGCGTGGCAGGGCTGCTGGGCGCCTACCTCGTGCTCGTGCAGCTCCTCCTGCTGGCCCGGCTGCCGGTCCTGGACCGCCTGGTCGGCTTCGACCGGCTCGTGGTCTGGCACCGCGCCGGCGGCTTCGCCTGCCTGGCGCTGCTCGGCGCGCACGCCGTGCTGATCACGGCGGGCTACACGATCGGGGACCGGATCTCGCTCGCGGACGAGATCTCGCGGCTCGTCACCGGCTATCCCGGCGTGATCACGGCGCTCGCCGGGCTGGCGCTGCTGGGCGCCGTCGCGGTCACGTCGGCGGTGATCGTGCGGCGCCGCCTGCGCTACGAGACCTGGTACTTCGTGCATCTCTACGCCTACCTCGGCGTGGCGCTCGCGTTCAGCCACCAGCTCGCCACGGGCAGCGACTTCGTGGGCGAGCCGGCCGCCCGCGCGTACTGGTACGGGCTGTACGCGTTCACGCTCGGCGCGCTCCTCGTCTTCCGCCTCGGCGTCCCGCTCGCGCGCACGCTCCGCCACCGGCTGCGGGTCGCGCGCGTCGTCGAGGAGGCGCCCGGGTTCGTCTCGATCGAGATCGAGGGGGTGCGGCTCGAACGCCTGCGCGCCCGCACCGGCCAGTTCTTCACCTGGCGCTTCCTCACGCGCGACCGCTGGTGGGAGGCGCACCCGTTCTCGCTCTCCGCCGCGCCCGACGGGCGGCGGCTGCGGATCACGGTCAAGGGCGTCGGCGACTACACCGAGGCGCTGCGCGCCATCCCGGCCGGCACGCCGGTGATCGCCGAGGGGCCGTTCGGCTCGTTCACCACGGCCACCCGGCGGCGCCCGCGCGTGGCGCTGATCGCGGGCGGCGTCGGCATCACGCCGATCCGCGCGCTGCTCGAGGACATGCCGGGCGGCCCGGGCGACATCGCGGTCGTCTACCGCGCGCTGCGGGAGGACCACGTGATCCTTCGCGCGGAGCTGGACGAGCTGGCGGGGCGGCGGGGCGCGGACATCCACTACGTGGTGGGCGACCACCGGGACGGCGATTTCCTGTCCTCGGAGCACCTGCTGCAGCTGGTGCCGGACATCGCGGCCCGCGACGTGTACGTGTGCGGGCCGCCGGCGATGACGGAGGCGACGCGCGCGAGCCTCGGGCGCTCGGGCGTGCCGCGGCGGCACATCTTCACGGAGCGGTTCGCCCTCTGATGCGCCGCGCGCTGCCCGTCCTCGTGGTGACCGTGGTGGCCGTCGTCCTGCTGGCCGGGTTCGACACCGAGCCGCCGGTGACGCTGAACCCGAACTCGGCCCTGCGGCCGATCGCCACGCCGCGCGCGATCGAGCGCCCCCACCCCACCCCGGCGCCGCCCGGGTCGAAGACCGGCACGGGCCCGGTCGTCGCGACGCCGTTCTCGGTCATCCAGGTGCGCGCGACGCTGACCGAGGGGCGGCTGACGGGCGTCGAGACGATCGCGCTGAGCGGCGACGGGCCGCACACGGAGGCGCTCAACGCCCGCGCGGAGCCGATCCTGCGCGAGGAGGCGCTGCGGGCGGGCAGCGCCGACATCGACGTCGTGTCGGGCGCCACGTCGACGAGCGAGAGCTGGATCGAGTCGCTGCGGGCCGCGATCCGGGAGGCGCGCCGTGGTTGAGGCCCGGATCATGGGCATGCCGGTGACGGTCTCGGGAGTCGGAGCCGAGGCCGCGCAGGCGGTGTTCGCCTGGCTGCGGCGCGTGGACGCGCTGTTCAGCACCTACCGGGCCGGCAGCGAGATCAGCCGCATCGATCGCGGAGAGCTCACGATCGCGGCCGCCGACCCGCTGGTGCGCGAAGTGCTGGCCCGCTGCGGGCACGTGCGCGAGGAGACGGACGGCTACTTCGACATCCGGGCGAGCGGCCGGCTCGATCCTTCCGGCCTGGTGAAGGGCTGGGCGGTCGAGCGGGCGGCGGCGCTCCTCGAGGCCTCGGGCGAACGCCGCTTCTGCGTCAGCGCGGGCGGCGATCTCGTCGTCCGCGGCGGACCCTGGCGGGTGGGCATCCGCCACCCGCGCCGGCGGCGGCGCCTGGCGGCCGCGCTGACCGTGCACGACGCCGCCGTGGCGACCTCCGGCGCGTACGAGCGCGGAGCGCACGTCGTCGACCCGCATACGCGCCGCGCTGCCCGCGGCGCGCTGTCCGTCACCGTCGTCGGCCCCGACCTCGCCACCGCCGACGCCTACGCGACCGCAGCCTTCGCCATGGGCGCCGCCGGCCCGGAGTGGACCGCGGGGCTCGAGGGCTACGAGGCCATGACGGTGATCGGCGAGCGGGTGCTCTCCACGCCCGGCTTCGCCGAGCTCTGCGGCGGCTCGGTCGCGGCCAGCGTCTGACGGTCGTCTACTCTCGGTTGAGGATGTCAACGACGCTGGTCGCCGCTCTGCTCGCCGGCATCGGCCTACTCGCGGTGCTGGCCGTCTCGTACGCCTTCTACCTCGTGGGCCGCGCCGAGGACCGCGATCGCGAAGCCTCTGCGCCGCCCCCGCCGCCGCCGGCGGATCCGGAGCGCCCGGCGCACCGGTCCGCCGATCATCCGGAGGCCGCGCACCGGGTCGCCCGCGACCGACGCCGGCCCCTTCCTCCCCGCCGCCCGGAGCGCTAGGGCGCCGAGGGTCAGGGTCCTAGAGGCCGAGCTCGCGGGCGTACTCGCGGCGGTATGCCCGCCTCGCGTCCAGCACCTTGGACACGTACTCGCGGGTCTCCGGGAACGGGATGTGGTCGGCCACGCGGAAGCGCTCCCCGCGGTCGGCCGCCTCCCGCCACCACTGGTCGACCTTGCCCTCGCCGGCGTTGTAGGCGGCGAGGGTGAGGATGACGTTGCCGTGGTACTTCTCCTGCAGGTAGCGCAGGTACCAGGAGCCGTAGGAGATGTTGATCTGGGCGTCGGCGAGGTCGCCCTGCTCGAACTCGGTGCCGCCCGACTTGGTGGCGATGTAGTCGGCGGTCCCCGGCATCAGCTGCATCAGGCCCTTGGCGCCGGCGTGCGAGGTCTGGTCGCGGAAGCGCGACTCGACGTAGATGACGCCGGCGATGAGCGCCGGGTCGAGCCGCTTGTCGGCGGCCTGCTGGCGGATCACGTCGTCGTGCCGGAGCGGGAGCGTGACCTCCTTGACCGCCTTGTCGGCCCAGGGGGAGAGCACGGCGGTGGCCGCGATCGTGGCCAGGACCACGGTGGCGAGCAGCGCGAGGCGGCGCCTCCCGAGCCGCCGGCGCGAACGCGGGCGGCGTCGGGACGAGGATCGGGCTTGGGCGTGGGCGCTCACGGTGTCAGCTTGCCAAGGAGGGACGACAGTTTCGCTTCCAGCTCGGGGATCGTGCCGGAGTTCTCGACGGCATACGTCGCACGTTGCGCCTTCTCCTGCTGCGAGAGCTGGCGCGCAGCGCGCTCGTCGACGGCCTCGTGGCCGCGAGCGGCCGCCCGCCCGGCTCGCACCTGGTCGTCGGCGACAATCGCGATCGTCACATCGTAGGCCGTCTCCCCTCCGCCCTCGAACAGCAGCGGCACTTCCACCACCAGCGCGGGGGGTGCCGGGTCGCGCGCGGCCTCGGCGGCGCGCCAGCGGGCGATCCGCTCGCGCACCCGCGGCCACAGCAGCCCCTCGAGCCATTCCCGCTCGCCGGGGGCCGCGAACGCGTGCCGCGCCACGGCGGCGCGGTCCACCACGCCGTCCGGCGCCACCTCGTCGCCCCAGCGCGCCGCCACGGCGGCGCGCACCTCCGGGTCGCGGTAGAGCTCGTGGACGACCGCGTCGGCGGACAGCGTCGCCGCCCCGAGGCGGCCGAGAGCCGCCAGGGCCTCCGACTTGCCGGCCCCGATCCCGCCCGTCAGCCCGACGAACGGCGGCCCGCTCAGCTGGTCTGCTCGTCCTCGCTCGGCGCTTCGGCGGCCGGAGCCTCGGCGTCCGCCTCAGCGGCGGGCTCGGGCTCGGCCTCCGCGGCCGGCTCGTCGTCGGCCTCCGCGGCCGGCACGTCGTCGGCCTCCGCGGCGGGCTCGTCGTCGGCCTCGGCGGCGGGCTCCGGGACCGGCTCCTCGTCGGCCTCGGCGGCCGGCTCGGGCTCCGAGGCCGGCTCGGCCTCGACCGCCTCGGCCTCGGCGACGGGCTCGTCGACGGCCTGCGCCGCGAACACGTCCTCGGACAGGCCCAGCTCGGGCACGTTCTCGAGATCGCCGGCGTCGGCCACCGAGCGGCGCTCGAGCACCTGGCCCTCGACGCGCTTGATCGAAAGCGAGAGGCGGCGGCGCTCGGAGTCGATCTCGAGGATCTTCACCTTCACCTCGTCACCGGGCTGCACGATCTCGCGCGGGTTCTCGACGTGCTGCTGGGCGAGCTCGGAGATGTGCACGAGCCCCTCGACGCCCTCGAGGATCTCGACGAAGGCGCCGAACGCGACGACCTTGGTGACCGTGCCCTCCAGTTCGTCGCCGACGTGGTAGGTGTCGACCACGCGCTGCCACGGGTCCTCCTGGGTCTGCTTGAGGCCCAGGGAGATGCGCTGGCGGTCGCGATCGATGTCGAGCACCTTGACCTGCACGGTGTCGCCGATGTTGAGGATCTCGCTCGGGTGGTTCACGTGCGACCACGAGAGCTCGGAGATGTGGATCAGGCCGTCGATCCCGTCGAGGTCGACGAACGCGCCGAAGTCGACGATGTTGGAGATCTGGCCCTCGATGATCAGGCCTGGCTGCAGCCGCTCGAGGATCGCCTGGCGCTGCTCCTTGCGCTCCTCCTCCAGCACCGCGCGGCGCGAGAGCACCACGTTGTTGCGGGAGCGGTTGAGCTCGATCACCTTGCACTGGATGTTCTGGCCCAGGTACTCGTCGAGGTTCGGCACGCGCCGGATGTCGACGAGCGAGGCGGGCAGGAAGCCGCGCACCCCGAGGTCGATGATCAGGCCGCCCTTGACGACCTCGATCACGGCGCCGATGACCGGCTCGCCGGACTCGGCGGCGGCCTCGATGCGGCGCCAGGCGCGCTCGAACCGCGCGCGCTTCTTGGACAGGATCAGCCGGCCGTCCTGGTCCTCCTTGGTGAGGACCAGCGCGTCGACCTCCTCGCCGATCTCGACCTCCTCCGAGGTGTCGACCGACTTCCGGATCGAGAGCTCGCCGGAGGGGATGACGCCCTCGCTCTTGTACCCGATGTCGACGAGGACCTCGTCCTTGTCGATCCGCACGACCTTGCCCGTGACGACGTCGCCCTCGTCGAAGGGAACGATGGTCGCGTCATAGTTCGGGACGATCTGGCCGTCGATCTCGAGGAGCATCCCGTCGGAGCCCTCGACGACCTTTGCGTCGGTGTCGGTGGGAGGGGTCAGTGTGGCTTCCATTGGCGGCCAGATACTGTAGCGGCCCGACTCTATGCCCGTACGTGCAACGAAGCGCGGTGCTGAGCGGACTTCCTTCCCGTCAGGCGCCTCCTCTGACGTCCTGATCTGCGGGGCTTCCTTCGCCGGTCTGGCGGTGGCGCGCGAGCTGCGGGCCAGCGGTGCGCGGGTGCTCGTGCTCGACCGCTACGAGATCGGCGAGCGGCAGACCTCGGCGTGCGCTGCCCCCACCGAATGGCTGCTCAACCTGGGCCTCGGGGACTCGATCCGGCAGACCTTCGGATCGCTGCTCGTGCACACTCCGCGAGCGACCGCCCGCTGGCCGCTCCCCTGGACGTTCTCGACGTTCGACTACCGGACCCTGTGCGGCCTGCTGTGGGAGCAGTCCGGCGGCGCCGAGTTCGAGACCGCGAAGGTGAACGGGCGGACGCGGAGCGTGGTCCACACCGACCGCGGAGACGTGACCGCTGGTCTCATCGTCGACGCGCTGGGCTGGCGGCGCGTGCTCGGCGGGGGCGACAACGTGCAGCCGCCCGACGCGCCGCTCTCTCGCGGGCTCGAGGTGCATCCGGACGGCAGCGGCGCCGACCTCGAGCTCTGGCTCGACCGCCGCTACGTCGGCCCCGGGTACGGCTGGTCGTTCCCGGCCCGCGACGAGCTGCGGATCGGCGTCGGCTCGTTCGATCCCCGCATTCACGTGAAGGACCCGACGTTGGCGCTGGCCGCGGACGTCTCCGCGGAGGCGGTGCGCTTCCAGGGGAACTGGATCCCCCACAAGCTGCGGGCGGCGACCGAGGACGGAGTGTTCTTCGTCGGGGACTCGGCCGGCCACTGCCTGCCCCTGACCGCCGAGGGGATCAGGACGGCGCTGTACTTCGGCGTCTACCTCGGGCGCGAGCTGCGAGCGGTGCTCGACGGGCGCCAGGACATCCCGGCCGCTCTTGCCCGCTACAGCGAGTTCTCGGCGGGCCATTCGCTGCAGTTCGCGTGCATGTACGGGGCGCAGCAGTCCGTGCGGCGCCTCCACGGGCCGGTGATGGACGGCCTGGTGCGCGCGTTCGGGCGCCGCCGGCTGTCCGAGTGGGCGTTCCGGCACTACCTCGACATCGCGCCGCCCTCGGCGGCGCTTCCGGCTCCTCCTGAGGGTCGAGCCGCGGTGTCCGCAGCGGCCGCCTAGGGCCGTTCGGGAACGTCATTTCGCACCACGCACGAACGCGAACCGCGCGAGTGGTGCGTTATGCACCCTCCCGAGCACCCTGCAATGCCGCCGTTGACGTTCGCACGCGCTACCAGTCCCCGCCGCCCTCGGCCACGTCGCCGGCGCGCCGCCATGGCTCCCCCTCGCGCCGGATCAGGTCTGGGTTGACGCCCCGGGCGGCAGCCAGTGACAACGTCAGCCGCTGGAGCGACACAGCCCCCCACAGCAGCCGCGCCAGCCCCGGATCGAGCCCCTCTACCGGCGGCGGCCCGATCTGAACGACCGAGATCCCGATCTCCCCCAATGCCGCAGTAGCCAGTCCGGCTCGCCGCGCCACCCGCCCAGCGCCCGCGTCCGTCTGCACGACCACTGCGGCGGTCGACGGGTCCTCCCCCGCCAGATGCCCGTGCAGCAGCGTCTCGAGCTGGAACGCGGCCGTCGGGATCCGCGCGCCCTCGGCGACCTTCAGCCCTAGCTCGCGCGCGGTGATGAGGTCGAGCCCGGCGCCGGCCACGATGACCCGTGCCGCAACCGGGAGCGAGACCTCGCCGGGCGCCTCGAGCAGCGCCGCGGCGCCCGCCCCGTCCACTCCCTCGATGCGCAGTTCCCGCGCCAGCGCGGCGCCCACGAGGATCGGCGACACGTAGCCGATGGTGTGACACCACGAGTCGTCATGCACCGGCGTCACGAGCACGTGATCCGCCGAAGCGGAGCCGACCGCCGTGACCAGTGCCGTCGTCGCGCCACCCGCGGAAGCAGCCTCCAGAGCCAGCTGCGTCGCCCGCGTGCCGCCGTCGTGGGAGATCCCGATGCACACGCCGCCCTGCTGCGGGCGCTCGGCGGCGTCGAGCGACTGCCGCGCCACCGCCGCCGGCGGCCAGCCGCCGCCGTGCGCGCGGTCGAGCTGCGCGGCGACGGCCATCGCGCCGTGCTCGGACGTCCCGCAGCCGACCACCGTCACCGGCTGCCCGGCCTCGAAAGCCGCGCGCACCGCAGCGGCAACGTCGGCCACCGCGCCGGGCGGCGAGTCGAGCAGCTCCCGCGCCAGCGCCGGCTGCACCGCGACCATCTCCTCCATGATCCACGGGGGGCCGTCGCGCAGCTCGGGAACGTGGCTCATGCGACCCGGTCCAGCCCCGCCCGGAACCCGTCGGCGATCTGCTCGAGGTGCTCCTGCTCCACCACCAGCGGCGGCGACACAGCGAGCGCGCCGAGCAGTGGCCGCAGGATCACCCCGGCCTCGCGCGCGCCCGCCGCCACCTTCCCCACTGCGCCGGGATCGGCGAGCTGCACGGCCGCCAGGAGCCCGAGGCCGCTGCGCACCTCGGCCACGGCCGGATGCGACTCGAGCGGGGCGAGCGCGTCCGCCAGCGGGCGTTCGAGCTCGCGCCCACGCGGGATCAGATCCTCGCGGTCGTAGATGTCGAGCACGGCGAGCGCCGCCGCGCAGCAGGTCGGGTGGCCCGCGTAGGTCGCGCCGTGACGGAGCATCGGCCCGCCGGGCTCGTCGAAGAACGGCGCCGCCACCTCGCCCGAGGCGATCACGCCGCCCAGCGGCAGGTAGCCGGACGTGACCCCCTTCGCGAACGTGATCAGGTCCGGGCGCACGTCCTCCCAGCGCTCGATCCCGAACCACGTGCCGAGCCGCCCGAAGCCGCAGATCACGCTGTCGACGACGAGCAGCACGCCGTGCTCGGCGCACAGGTCCGCGACGCCCTCGATGTAGCCGTCGGGCGGCAGGTGCACGCCGCCGGCGCCGATCACCGGCTCGCAGAAGAAGGCGGCGACCCGCTCCGGCCCGACCCGCAGGAACTCTGCCTCGAGCGCGGCCAGGGAGTCGAACGGGACCGAGGAGATGTTCGGGATCAGCGCGCCCCAGTTGGTCACGTTGGCCTCGATCCCGCCGATGCTCGTGCCGAAGCCGTGCGTCCCGTGGTAGCCCTGCGTGCGCGAGATCAGGTGCACGCGTTCCGGCTGCCCACGGAGCACCCAGTGGCGGCGGGCGATCTTGGCCGCCGTGTCGATCGCGTCGCCGCCCCCCGACCCGAAGAACACGCGCGCGTCGTCCATCGGCGCCTCGGCCGCCAGCCGCTCCGCCAGCCGGTTGGCGGGCTCGTTGGCGAACTCGCCGAACGTGGAGTACGCCTCGAGCGTGCGGATCTGCTCGGCGACGGCGTCCGCCACCTCGTTCCGGCCGTGGCCGATGTTGGCGTACCAGAGGCTCGCCGTGGCGTCGAGATAGCGATTGCCGTCCGCGTCGTGGACATGGACGCCCTCGCCGCGGACGATCACCAGCTCGTCGCGGCTGACGGCCCCCATGTCGGCGAACGGGTGCCAGAAGCGGGTGGTGGCTGCGCGCACGGCCATACCCGGCACGCTATCGAGCCGAGCTCAGAAGCCGCGGCGCTCGCGGGCGCGGATCATGGCCGGGTCGTGCGGATCGCGGTGCCGCGAGTCCCACCACGCGTGGGCGAGCCACAGCAGGGCCAGGAACGCGACCGCGATCGTGAGGCCGACCACCTCGCCCGGCGAGAACGCGCCGAGCGCGACGAAGAACGCGAACAGCACGACGACCGCCAGCACGAGGACCCAGAACGTCGCCGAGAGCGTCGCGAACATGCGCGTGGACCGACGCGGCATGCCCGCAGTATCGGCGCTCAGCGGCGCCTTCGCAAGAGCAGGAGCAGAAGCAGCGCCGCGGCTCCGGCCGCGACGGGGGCGACGCGCTTGAGCACCGCTTCGCGGCTCACCTCGCCGAGGTCGAGCACGTCCTCGGTAGGTCGGGCCGGCGGCGGCGACGGCGCGGCCTCCGCGGGCTTCGGCACGGGCGCGGGCGCCTCGGCGGGCGTGTCCTCGGCCGGCGCCGGCGCCGCGGCGGCGGGCGCCTCGGCCTCCCCCATCAGGCCCTCGAGGCAATCGGCGAAGCGGCCCATCATCTTGGCGCTCACGTCCTGCATCACGCCGCGGCCGAACTGCGCCGCCGGCCCCGTGATCCGCATGTCGGTCTCCACCCGGACGCGCGTGCCGCCGTCGACGGCTTCCATCGTCGACGTGATGGTGGCGGCCGCCGTGCCCTGCCCGCGGGCGTCGCGCGCCTGGGCGCGCATGACTGCGCGGTGCGCCTGCTCGTCGGACTCCTCGATCTTCACTGTGCCCTTGTAGCGCGCCGTGATCGGGCCGATCTTGACCGTCATGGTGCCCGTGTGGGCGTCGCCCTCGCGGCCGTCGATCGCGGCACCGGGCAGGCACGGCGCGACCCGCTCGAGGTCCAGCAGCACCTCCCAGGCGCGGTCCACGGGGGCGGGGACGGTGAATTCGTTCTCCAGCTTCATATCGCGCCGATCCTAGTCCCCGGCACGCAGTAGGGTCGGGCGATGGAGGTCCGCCAGGAGGCGCCCGAGGACCGCGAAGCCGTCGCCCGCGTGGTGGAGGCGGCGTTCGGCCGGCGCGACGAGGCGGATCTGGTCGAGGCACTGCGCGCCGACCCGTCGTGGGAGCTTTCGCTGGTCGCCGACGAAGGCGGCGAGGTCGTGGGCCACGTGCTGTTCACGCGGGCGAGCAACGGGTTCCACGCGCTCGCCCCGCTGGCCGTGCTACCCGAGCGCCAGGGCGCCGGCGTCGGCCGGGCGCTGGTGGAGGAGGGCCTCCGGCGGATCGAAGGGCCGGTGCTCGTCCTCGGCGACCCCGCGTACTACGCGCGCTTCGGCTTCGAGCCGGCCGCCCCGCGCGGCATCACGAACCCTTGGACGATCGACGGGCCGGAATGGATGGTGCGCGGCGAGGCGGAGCCGGCCGTCGTGAGCTACCCGGCGCCGTTCGTCACTTAGCGTCGAGCCAGTTGACGCCGCTGCCGACGTCGACCTCGAGCGGCGGGTCGAGCTCGGCCGCGGCCACCATCTCGCGCGAGATGATCGCGGCGGCCTGCTCGGCCTCCTCCTGCGGGCCCTCCGCGAGGAGCTCGTCGTGGATCTGAAGGACCAGCCGCGTCTGCAGGCCCTCGGCGGCCAGCGCGTCGTGCGTGCGGACCATCGCCACCTTGATGATGTCGGCGGCTGTGCCCTGGATCACGGAGTTGACCGCGAGGCGCTCCCCCAGCTTGCGCGTCTGCCAGTTGCGCGCGCGGATCTCGGGGATCTGGCGGCGGCGACCGAACAGCGTGGACACATAGCCGTGCTGCTCGGCCTGCTCGACGGCGTCCTTCATGAACTGGGCGACGGCCGGGAAGCGCTCGAGGTAGCGGTCGATGAACTCCTGCGCCTCCTCCTGCGGGATCTGCAGGCGGTCGGCAAGGCCGTAGGCGCTGAGCCCGTAGACGATCCCGTAGTTGACCATCTTGGCCTTCGAGCGCATGCCGTGGTCGAGCCGCTCGGGCGGGACCTCGAACACCTTGGACGCGGTCTCGGTGTGCACGTCCTCGCCGCGCAGGAAGATGTCGCGCAGCACCTGCTCGTCGGCGATGTGCGCGAGCACGCGCAGCTCGACCTGCTCATAGTCCACCGACGTGAGCACGTTGCCGGGCTCGGCCACGAAGCACTCGCGGATCACCCGCCCGGTCTCGGTGCGGATCGGGATGTTCTGCAGGTTCGGGTTGATCGAGGCCAGGCGCCCGGTGGCGGCGTTCGTCTGCAGGAAGGTCGTGTGCAGGCGGCCGTCGTCCCCGATCCAGGCCGGCAGCGCGTCGAGGTAGGTCTGCACGAGCTTGGTCAGCTCCCGCCAGCGCTCGATCTTCGGGATGATCGGGTGCTCATCGCGGATCGCCTGCAGCACCCGCGCGTCGGTCGAGAAGCCGGTCTTGCCGCGCCGCTTGCGTGAGAGCCCGAGCTTGACGAACAGCACCTCGGCGAGCTGCTGCGGCGAGCCGATCATGAACTCCTCGCCGGCCAGGTCCCAGATCTCGCGCTCGAGCTCCTGCGCGTCGGTGCGGATGCGGCTCGCCGCCTCCTCCAGGCGCCGCGTGTCGAGCTTGATGCCGACCTTCTCCGTCTCGCGCAGGACGTGCACGAGCGGCAGCTCGATGTCGGTCAGCAGGTCGGTCAGACCGCGCTCGTCGAGCTGCTGGCGCTGGAGGGCCGCGAGGTCGTGCACGAGCACGGCGCGAGCGGCGTTCTCGTCCTCGGCGGTGACGGCCAGGCCCCGCTCCTCGGCAAGCTCATCGAGCGGGAAGCCGCGCCGCGCGGGGTCGAGCAGGTAGGCGCCGATCTGCGTGTCGAAGACGAGGTTGGCCGGGACGTCGCCGAGCGCCTTGGCGTCGTGGGCGACCACGGGGCGGTCGCCGGCGGCGCGCACGAGCTCGGCCGGGTCGTCGACCTCGCCCGCCAGCGCGGTCGGGCCGCCGGCGTAGGCGCCGAAGCGCCAGCGCGGCTCGCGCGGGAGCAGCTCTCCTTCAGGCACCTCGGGCGCCTCCGCGATCAGGATCAGCTCGTCGCCTTCGAGCGCGGCGACGTCGCCGGCGGTGGCGCCGTTCCTGACCGGCACGGTCCGCGCCTCGAGCGCCTCGGGGCGCGGGATCGCCTCGATCTCGGCCATGGCGAGCGCCTCCTCGAGGCGCCTGAGCGGGTCGCGCAGCTCCCATTCGCGGAAGACCGTGCGCAGGTTCGCGCGGTCGGGCGAGCGCGTGAGCTCGGCCTCGAGGTCGAGGTCGATCGGGACGTCGCGGACCATCGTGGCCAGCTGCTTCGAGAGCCGCGCGGCGTCGGCGTGCTCGACCAGGTTCTGCTTGCGCTTGGCGCCCGAGATCTCGTCGACGCTGCTCAGCACCGTGTCGAGGTCGCCGAATCGCTGGAGCAGCTCGGAGGCGGTCTTGTCGCCGATCCCCGGGACTCCGGGGATGTTGTCGCTCGTGTCCCCCTTGAGGCCGATGAAGTCCGGGATCAGCTCCGGCGGGATGCCGTACCGATCGACCACGCCCTGGCGGTCGTAGACCTTCGTGTCGGTGATCCCGCGCGAGGTCGTCATGATCCGGACGCCGTCGCTGACGAGCTGATAGGCGTCGCGGTCGCCGGTGACGACCATCACGGGGATCTCCCGCTCGCGGGCCTGCTCGACGAGGGCGGCGATCACGTCGTCGGCCTCGAAACCCTCGACCGAGATGTTGCGGTAGCCGAACGCCTCCACCAGCGGGCGCAGGTGCGGCCACTGGAGCTTGAGCAGGTCGGGGCGGCTCGAGCGCTGCGCCTTGTAGTCGGCGGAGAGCTCCTTGCGGCCCGACATCCCGGCGTCCCACACCACGACAGTCGGCACCTCGCCGTAGTCGGTGAGGATCTTCACGAGCATCGAGGCGAAGCCGAAGATCGCGTTCGTGGGCCGCCCGTCGGACGTCGCGATCGACTCCGGGAGCGCGAAGAACGCGCGGTAGGCGAGCGAGTTGCCGTCGATCAGGAACAGCTCGCGCGGCGCGTCTCCGTTGGTTTTCGGCATCGCCCCGGAAGGCTAGTAGCCGAGCCCCGACCCGTGGGCCCGCACCCGGAGGTCCGTCGCTATGCTGGCGAGTTCATGCGCCTGCGGCAGCCCCGATGACGGACACGCCTCGCCCACAGGACCAGGAAGCACCGCCGCCGCCCGACGAGCCTACGGCCGCCGAAGGCAACGGAGATCCCGCCCCGGCGGCCCCGCCCGAGGCCCCCGAGCCGCCCGTCGCAGAGGAGCCGCCTGCCGCCGAGACGCCTCCGGCCGAGCCGGTCGCCGAGGAGCCGCCCGCCGCCGAGACGCCTCCGGCCGAGCCGGTCGCCGAGGAGCCGCCCGCCGCCGAGACGCCTCCGGCCGAGCCGGTCGCCGAGGAGCCGCCCGCCGCCGAGACGCCTCCGGCCGAGCCGGTCGCCGAGGAGCCGCCCGCGGCGGCGGCCGCGCCCGATGGCCCGCCGGCGACCGAAGCCCCGCCCGCCGAGGCGCCGTCGGCCGAGACTCCGCCCGCCGAGACCCCGCCCGCCGAGACCCCGCCGGCCGACGCCCGGCCACCGCGACCCGATCGCGGCGGTCAGGAGCGGCCGCGACGCCGGCGCCGGCTGACCGCCGCCGAGCGCCACCGGCGCACGTTCTTCGCGAAGCTCACGGAGCTTCGCAAGCAGGAGCAGGCAGCGGTCGAGGCGAACGAGCCCGAGCCCGAGCCGGCGGCTCCCGCCGAGGCGCCCGCCGCCGAGGCGCCTGCCGAGGAGGCGCCTCCTCCCGCCCCCGCCCCCACGCCCCAGGCGTCCGCTGCCCCCGCGACGTCGCCGAGCCGCTCAGCCCGCGCTCAGGCGCGGCTCGCGGCCGCGATCGAGCGCGTCGGCGGTGCCGAGGCGGTCCGCGAGGCCCTGCAGCCCAAGCGGCGCGACGACGGCGAGACCATGAAGTGGTCCTCGGTGTGCGCCGAGGCGGCCCAGGGCCACAAGGCCGGCGACCCCGTCTTCACCGCGTGGGTCCGGCTCGCCGCGACCCCGGTGCGGGACGTCAAGGCCATCGTCAACCCGCGCACGCGAGATGACGACCGGCGCGGCGGTCGCGGCCGAGGGCGCCGCACGGACCGCCCGGGCGGCGGCGGCGGAAACCGCGGCGGTGGCGGCGGCTACCGCGGCGACAGCGACCGCGGCCGGCCCGCCCGCCGCGAGGAGCTCGAGGCCCACGGCCGCGACGGCTCGTTCCGCTCCTCCGTGCGCATCGTGCACGTGGACAGCGAGGGCCAGCGCAAGGACCGCGAGGACGAGCGCCGCGCGGAGCGCGAGGCCAAGCGCCAGGCCGAGGCCGAGCGCCTGGCCAAGCTCGGCTACTGACGCGGCCGGCGATGCCGAGCACCTCCGCCCAGTTCTCGTTCGTGATGCGGGTGCGGATCGACCATCGGCCGGGGATGCTCGGTCGGGTGGCGACGGCGATCGGAGAGGCGGGCGGGACGATCGGCTCGGTCGACCTGATCGGCATCGACGACGAGCACACGCTGCGCGACATGACGATCGACGCCGCCGGCACCGATCACACGCAGGAGATCGCGGCGGCCGTGGACGGCGTCGAGGGCGCCGAGGTCGTCGACACCACCGACCGCACGTTCCTGATGCACCTCGGCGGCAAGATCGAGCAGCGCAACAAGCATCCCCTGCGCACGCGCGACGACCTCTCGATGGCCTACACGCCGGGCGTCGCCCGCGTCTGCACGGCGATCGCCGAGGACCGCGACAAGGCCTTCCAGTACACGATCAAGCGCAACACGGTGGCCGTCGTGTCCGACGGCAGTGCGGTGCTGGGGCTGGGCGACATCGGGCCCGAGGCGGCGATGCCGGTGATGGAGGGCAAGGCGATGCTGTTCAAGGAGTTCGGCGGGGTCGACGCCTTCCCGCTGTGCCTGAGCACCAAGGACCCGGACGAGATCGTCGCCACCGTCAAGGCCGTCGCCCCGACGTTCGGCGGCATCAACCTCGAGGACATCAGCGCGCCCCGCTGCTTCGAGATCGAGGAGCGCCTGAAGGCAGAGCTCGACATCCCGGTCTTCCACGACGACCAGCACGGGACAGCCGTCGTCGTCCTCGCCGCCCTCTACAACGCGCTCACGCTGACCGGCAAGCGGATCGAGGACCTCGACGTGCTGGTCGTCGGCCTCGGCGCCGCCGGCATCGCGGTCGCGAAGATCCTGCTCGCGGCCGGCGTCCGCCACATCATCGGCTGCGACTCCCGCGGCGCGCTCTCCACCGAGCGGGCCGACTACCAGGACGGCTCGATGCCGGCCATCAAGCGCTGGTTCGCCGAGTCCACGAACGCGGAGCACCGCGCCGGCGGCCCCGCGGACGTGATCGAGGGGGCCGACCTCTTCGTCGGCCTCTCCGGAGCGCGCGTGATGCCGCCCGACGCGCTCGGGCGCATGGCCGACGACGCGATGGTCTTCGCGATGGCCAACCCCAACCCCGAGGTCACGCCGGAGGAGGCCGAGCCGTACGCGCGCATCATCGCCACGGGCCGCTCGGACTACCCGAACCAGATCAACAACGTGCTCTGCTTTCCGGGCATCTTCCGCGGGGCGCTCGACGTCCGCGCGCGCGACATCACCGAGGACATGAAGATGGCCGCCGCCCGCGGCATCGCGGCCGTGGTGCCGGAGAACGAGCTGCGGGAGGACCACATCATCCCCTCGCCGTTCAACCGCGACGTGCCCGCCGCCGTCGCTCAGGCCGTCGCCGCGCAGGCGAAGCGCGACGGCGCCGCGGTGGCCGACCCCGGCAGCATCGGCTACGCGCGCGGGGACACGCAGGAGTTCGGCGCGATCCGCACGTAGCGCCGCCGCGTACCCAACCCGTGAAGACGATCACCCTCACCGGCGCGACCGGCCGCATCGGCTCCCTGCTCGTGGAGCGCCTGCTCGAGCGCGGCGATCAGCTCACCGTGCTCACGCGCAACCCCGCCAAGGCGCGCGACAAGCTCTCCGGCCGCGTCCAGGCCGTGAAGTGGGACCCCGCGGCCGGAGCCGCTCCGGCCGCGGCGCTGCAGGGCAGGGACGCGGTCGTGCACCTCGCGGGCGAGGACATCGCGCAGCGCTGGAACGACAAGACACTGCGCCGCATCAAGGACTCGCGCGAGCAGGGCACGCGTAACCTCGTCGAGGGCCTGAGAGCGGCCGCACCGCGCCCGGCGGCGCTGATCTCCTCCTCGGCGGTCGGGTACTACGGCAACCGCCCTGAGCCGGTCGACGAGGACGCGGCGCCGGGGGACGACGTGCTCGCCGACATCTGCGTCGTCTGGGAGCGCGAGGCCGAGAAGGCGACCGAGCTCGGGCTGCGCGTCGCGCGCGTCCGCACGGGCGTCGTGCTCGACCGGCACGGCGGGGCGCTCGAGAAGATGCTGCTCCCGTTCCGTCTCGGCGTCGGCGGTCCCGTCGCCGGCGGGAACCAGCCGATGCCGTGGATCCACGTCGACGACGTGGTCGGCATCTACCTCGCCGCGATCGACGACGAGCGCTGGACCGGCGCCTTCAACGCGACCGCCCCGAAGCCGGCCACCAACAAGGAGTTGTCGAAGGCCCTCGGCCGCGCGCTCCACCGCCCCGCCTTCGCCCCCATCCCGGCGTTCGCGATCAAGGCGCTGTACGGCGGCATGGCCAAGCTCGTGGTCGAGGGCCAGAACGCCGTCCCCCGCCGCACCCTCGAACTCGGCTACAAGCACCGGCACGCGGACCTCGACGAGGCCCTGCGCTCGGCGCTGCGAGACACCTAGGTCTGGTGGTGGGTCGCCTTCTCGACGGCGGCCAGGCGCTCCTCGGTCTCCTTGCCGCGCCCGAACGGCCCGAGCTTCTTCCACTTCGAGTCCGCCTTGGCGGGCCAGATGAGCCAGATGATCGGCCCGAGGATCGAGAGCAGGAGGCCGAACGCCAGCCCGAGCTTCTCGTTGTAGCCCTTGCGCTCGGCGAGGTACGAGGCCACGATCGCGGACAGGAGCCAGAGGTAGACGAGCCACAGCGCGTTGGCACCGATGAGAGCGATCATGTTCCGAGATACGCCTTCTGGACTTCGGGGTTGGTCTTCAGCTTCTCCGAGTCGTCGGTCATGACCACGGCCCCGGTCTCGAGCACGTACCCCCGGCGCGAGGCGTTGAGCGCGAACGTCGCGCTCTGCTCGACGAGCAGGATGGTCATGCCCTGCCTGTTGATCTCGGCGATGGTCTCGTAGATGCGCTCGACCAGGATCGGGGCGATGCCCATCGACGGCTCATCGAGCAGCAGCACCTTGGGCTGGCCCATCAGCGCGCGCCCGATCGCGAGCATCTGCTGCTCGCCGCCGGACATCGTGCCGGCCTTCTGCACCTCGCGCTCCTTCAGGCGCGGGAACAGGTCGTAGATGCGGTCGAGGTCCTCCGTGATGCCGCCGCTGTCGCGGCGCAGGAAGGCGCCGAGCTCGAGGTTCTCGCGCACGGTCATGCGCTGGAAGCACTTGCGGCCCTCGGGCGACTGGCAGATGCCGAGCCGGACGATCTCCTGCGGCGGCAGCAGCGAGATCTCCTGACCGGCGAGCCTGATCGATCCCGTGCGCGGCGGGGTGAGACCGGAGATGGAGCGCAGCGTGGTCGACTTGCCGGCGCCGTTGGAGCCGATCAGCGTCACGCACTCGCCCTCCTCCACTTGCAGCGTGACGCCCTTGAGCGCCTGGATGTTGCCGTAGAAGGTGTGGATGTCGTCGACCTCGAGGAAGGCCATCAGAGGTTCTCCTTCCGCTCGGTCTCGGCAGCCTCGGCGGCGACCTCTTCGGCCGCGGCCTTGCCGAGGTAGGCCTCGATCACCCGCGGGTTGGTGCGCACCGCGGCCGGTTCGCCCTCGGCGATCTTCTCGCCGTGGTCGAGTACCGTGATGTGCTCGGACACGCCCATGACCACCTTCATGTCGTGCTCGATCAGCACGATCGTGACGCCGCGCTCGTCGCGCAGCTTGTGCATGAACTGCGTCAGCTGCTCGGACTCCTGCGGGTTCATGCCGGCCGTCGGCTCGTCGAGCAGCAGCACCTTGGGATCGGAGGCCAGCGCGCGGGCGATCTCCACTCGCCGCTGCTCGCCGTAAGAGAGGTTGATCGCGAGCCAGTCGTGATGCCGCGGCGCGACGCCGACGTAGGAGAGCTCCTCGCGCGCCTTCTCGTCGACCCGCTTCTCCTCCTTGCGGACCCCGGGCGTGCGGATGATCGAGCCGAACAGGCCGGCCTTCATGCGGGAGTTCTGGCCGACCATGGCGTTCTCGACCGCCGTCATGGTGGCGAACAGGCGGATGTTCTGGAACGTCCGCGCCATCCCCGCCTTCATGATCACGTCGGGGCGCCCGCCGGTGACGTTCTTGCCGTCGAACTCGATCATGCCGAAGGTCGGCTTGTAGAAGCCGGTCAGCATGTTGAAGAACGTCGTCTTGCCGGCGCCGTTGGGGCCGATGATCGAGACGATCGAGCGTTCGGGCACGTTGAACGTGACGTCGCTGACCGCGGTCAGGCCGCCGAACTGCTTGGTTACGTTCGTCGTCCGCAGGACGGACGGGCCGTTCGTCGCGGTGTCGCTCATGCCTGTGCCGTGTAGAGGGTCGTGTCGGTCGTGTCGGCCTCCTCCGTCAACTCCATCTTGCGCCTTCGCTCGGGCAGCAGGCCCTGTGGCCGCATGATCATCATGATCACCAGCAGGAAGCCGTAGATCCCGAAGTTGATCTCGCTCAGGTCGAAGTCGAGCCCGATGTCGGAAGGCAGCGAGTTGAGCCGTGGGAGCAGCTCGAAGTTGATGAACGTGAGGGCGATGCCGCCCAGCACGGTGCCCCAGATCGACCCGAGGCCGCCGAGGATCACCATGCCGAGGATCAGGATCGAGAAGAAGAACTGGAACTGGTCGGCGTTCACCGTGTTGTTGAAGGAGCCCAGGAACGCGCCGGAGACGCCGCCAAACGCGGCGCCCGTGCCGTAGGCCAGCAGCTTCGTCTTGACTGCCGGCACTCCCATCGAGACCGCGGCCACCTCGTCCTCGCGCAGCGCCACCCACGCGCGGCCGAGCCGGGAGTCGCGCAGCCGGAAGTTCACGAACAGCACGATCGCCACCATCGCGAGCCCGACCCAGTACCACGGCCGCAGGTTGAGCGACGTGAAGGCCTCGACGAACGGCAGGTCGATCTTGTCCACCGGCGTGATGCCCTGGCGGCCGGCGGTGAGCGGCTGGTCGGGGCCGAAGATGTCCTCCAGCGGGCCGCCGATGATGGGGAAGTCCGCGAGGATGATCTCGTCGCCGTTCACCGCCGAGCGGCCGATGATCTCGCCGAAGGCGAGCGTCACGATCGCGATGTAGTCGCCGCGCAGCCGCAGCGTCGGCAGGCCGATGAACATGCCCGCGATCGTGGTGAAGATGATCGCCACGACGATCACGATCAGGAAGTTGACGTGGATGCCGGGCAGGGTGGCGGCGAAGCCCGACACGGCGATGTGCCAGCCCTCCTCGTTGCCGACCTGAGAGAAGAAGCCCGAGCCGAGCCAGCCCATCGTGTACGCGCCGATCGCGAAGAACGCCACGTAGCCGAGGTCGAGCAGGCCGGCGAAGCCGACGATGATGTTCAGCCCGAGCGCCATCACCGTGTAGGCGAGCGCCAGCACGCACGTGCCGATGAAGCTGCTGCCGCTGTCGAAGAGGAACGGCAGCAGGGCCGCGACGACCAGGAAGACGATGGGGATGGCGAGCTTCTCCACCCACCACGGCATCTCGTTCAGCGAGGGTCCGCGGCGCTTGGGCTTGCCCGCGGCGGGCGCCGGGGTGTGTGCCGGGCCGCTCATCCCGCGTCCCTCGTCTGCTCGCCCAGCAGGCCGGACGGCTTGAACACCATGATCAGGATCAGGTACACGAACACGATCGCGTTCGTCCACGCGGGGTCGATGCGGTTATCGGAGAGCTGCTGGATGAAGCCGATGATGAACCCCCCGAGCACGGCACCCTTGAGGTTGCCGATGCCGCCCATGACCGCCGCCGTGAAGGCCACGAGCCCGGCCGTGAAGCCCTGGAAGTACCAGATCGTCGTCTGGTAGAGGGCGTAGATGAGGCCGGCCGAGCCGGCCAGGATGCCGCCGATGAGGAACGTCAGCGAGATCGTCGTGTCGACGTTGATGCCCATCAGGCGGGCGGCTTCAGGGTCCTGCGCGGTAGCGCGCATCGCCTTGCCGAGCCGGCTGCGGCCGATGAACGCGGTCATGACGAGCAGCAGCGGGATCGTGACCGCGATCGCCAGCACGTCGCCGCGCGTGATAATGACGCCCCCGATGTCGAGCAGCTCGCGCTGCGACTGGATCAGGTCCGGGATGCCCTCCGGCGAGCCGCCGAGCCACAGCAGGCCGACGTTCTGGAGGATGAACGACATGCCGACCGCCGTGATCAGCGGGGCGAGCTTGGGCGCGGTGCGCAGCGGCCGGTACGCGACCCGCTCGATCATCACGTTGAGCACGCCCGAAGCGGCCATCGCGACGAACAGCGTCAGGAACAGGCCGAAGAAGAGCAGGATCGCCGACGTGTCCTGCGTGAGCCCGATGAAGCCGAAGAACCCGGCCGTGGCGAACGAGCCGATCATGAACACCTCGCCGTGGGCGAAGTTGATCAGCTCGACGATGCCGTAGACGAGCGTGTAACCGATCGCCACCAGCGCCCAGATGGCGCCGTTGGAAAGGCCGTCGACGAGGTTGTTCCCGAAGCGCGACAGGTTCTCGTCGTCGGAGACGATGTCGCTCAACGCGAAGTAGACCGGCAGGATCAGCAGGATCACGATCAGGCCGTACTTCGATACGGCGTCGCGCACTGCTTGACCCGGGGCGGCTGGACGCCCGGCAGGAACGCTTGCGGCTTCCATGGCTAGAGCAGACTCTTCCAGAAATCGGCCGCCGGGGGCGGGAAGTTCTTCCCACCCCCGGCAGACGCGATGACTCTGATCAGCCGGCCTCGGCCTTGACCGTGGTGTCGAACACCAGCTCGCCCTTGTCGACCGTGTAGACGCCGTAGTCCGTCAGCGTCGTGTCGCCGTTCTCGTCGATCGAGTACGTCCCCAGCACGCTCTCGCGGTCCTTCGTGTCGAAGAGCGCCTTGACGATGTCGGCCTTCTCACCCGTGCCCGAGCGCGAGATCGCGTCGAGCGCGAGGCGCATGGCCTCGTAGCCATAGATCGAGTACGGGTCCGGGTTGGGCTCGTTGTACTTCTCCTCGAACTGGGTGAAGAACTCCTGGCCCTCGGGCGGGTAGGACTTCGGATCGAGCGTCGCGACGGTCAACTTGATCTTGGACGCGACGTCGGCCGGGATGCCGCCCTCCTTCGGGTCGGCGAAGCCCGACTCGGCCACGCCGTCAGGCCCGTAGAGCTTCGCGTCCGGGATGGCGGCCGAGAAGTCCTTGTAGAGCTGGACGGCGTTGTTCGCCGTGATGCCGGAGTAGATGAAGCAGTCGGCGCCGGCACCGTTGGCCTTGGAGGCCAGCGCGCGGTAGTTCGGCTGGTTCTTGTCGATCGCCTCGTTCGAGATGATTGACAGGCCCTGAGCCTCAGCCGCGCTCTCGATGTTCGTGGCCAGGCCCGCGCCGTAGACCTCCTTGTCGTTGGCCAGCTGGACGTTCGTGCAGCCGTCCTCCTTCATGACCGTCGCCAGGGCGGCGGCCTGGATCGTGTCCTTGGGGACGATGCGCGCGTAGGTCCTCTGACCCGTCGGGTAGTACTTGTCGGGCTCGCCGGGGTTCGCGCCCGGCTCGTCGGACGTCAGGCCCACCGCGGTGTTCGCGGGGCTGATCTGCGGCACGCCCGCCTCGTTGAGGACCGGGATCGAGACCGCCGAGGCGCCGGAGTTGAACTCGCCGATGTACACGGCGGCGGAGTCGTCCTGGGCAACCTTGCGCGCGTTCGCCTGCGTGGCCTCCGGCGTCCAGGAGCCGGCCTGCGCGGTCGAGTCGTCGAGCGACTCGTACTTGACCGTGAAGTCGCCGGCCTTGCCGCCCGCCTGCTCGAGCGCGAGCTTAACGCCGTTCACCAGCGCCGTCGTCTGCGGGCGGGAAGCGCCCTGCAGGGGAAGCGAGGAGTAGACCGTGAGCGTCTTGCCGCCGCTCTCGCCGCCCCCGCCTGCGTCATCGTCATCGTCGCCGCCGCACGCCCCGACGCCCATGGCGAGCGCGCCAACGAGGCAGCCTGTCGCTGCCAACCAGCGTGAGTTCAAGGAACCCCTCCTCTAAGGGATTGATTTGGGCGGCAGTCTACGCACGCCCTTTCGACCTGCGCAACAGAATGGCAGCACGCACGGCAGATTGCGCCTCCGTGGCGAACCGGCCGGTGCGGGTCAGCCGCTTCGGCGGCTGCCCGGCAGATACGGCGCCAGCAGGTGACCGGCGGCGGCGAGCACGAGCATGAGCACGGTGATCAGGAACGCGTCGAACGACTTCGCGCCGATCGCCCACAGCACGATCCAGACGACGAGCCCGGCGATCAGGGTGAGAAGGACGCCCATCCGCGGAGCCTATCGCCGCAGCCCGGCCGCGAGCGCTGCGACCGCCTCCCCCACCGCGGCCGCCGGATCGGCGCCCGCGTCGACGGCCTCGCTGGCGGCGCGCACGAGCCGCGATCCCACGATCACGCCGTCGGCGCCGGCGTCCGCCGCCGCGGCCGCGTGCTCCGGCGTCGAGATCCCGAAGCCGACCGCGACGGGGACGGGGCTGTAGGCCTTGGCGCGGGCGAGCACGCTGCGCAGCGAGGCGTCGACGCCCGCGCGTTCGCCGGTCGTGCCGGTCACCGACACCGTGTAGAGGAATCCGCGCGCCCGCGGCGCGATCGCCTGCAGCCGGTCGTCGGGCGTGGTCGGCGCGATCAGCGGCACGAGCGCGAGGCCGGCGGCGTCGCAGGCGTCGCGCACGCCCTCGGCCTCCTCGAGCGGCAGGTCGGGGACGATCAGCCCGCTCACGCCGGCGCTCGCCAGCTCACCGGCGAAGCGCTCGACGCCACGCGCCAGCAGCGGGTTGGCGTAGCACATGAGCACGACGGGCAAACGCTCGGCGATGCGTGCGGCGGCCTGCAAGACGCCGTGCAGCGTGACGCCCGCCTGCAGCGCCCGGGTGCCCGCCGCATGGATCACCGGGCCGTCGGCGAGCGGGTCCGAGAACGGCACGCCGAGCTCGACGAGGTCGGCCCCGGCGTCCGCGCACGCCTCCCCGATCGCCAACGAGCCGTCGACGTCCGGGAAGCCGCCCATGAGGTACGGCATCAGGGCGGCGCGCCCGGGCGCGGCCGCGAAGGCGGCCGCGATCCGCATCTGTCCGTCTGCTCCGCGTGCGTCCGGCAGTCCTAGCGCCGGTGTCGAACCCTTCCGCGCCGTCATCGGGACGTGTCGTCGAGGCCAAGCTTCGGGAGCACCTCGGCGAGGTCCTTGTCCCCGCGGCCGGAGAGGCAGACGAGATCGAGCGTGTCCGGCCCGGGGTCGTCCTTGAGCGACCACGCCACCGCGTGCGAGGACTCGAGCGCCGGGATGATGCCCTCGAGCTCGCACACGCGCTGGAGCGTGGCGAGCGCCTCCTCGTCGGTGACCGCGACGTACCGGGCACGGCCGCTGTCGCGCAGATACGCGTGCTCGGGGCCGGTGCCGGGGTAGTCGAGGCCGGCCGAGATCGAGTGCGCCTCGAGGATCTGGCCGTCCTCGTCCTGCATGATCGCCGAGTAGGCGCCGTGCAGGACACCGCCCCGCCCGCCGATCGTCAGCGGCGCGCCGTGGCGGCCGGTCTCGATCCCGTCGCCGGCGGCCTCCACGCCGATCAGCTCGACCCCGGCGTCGTCGACGAACGGGACGAACGTGCCGATCGCGTTCGAGCCGCCGCCCACGCAGGCGATCACGCGGTCCGGCAGCCGGCCCGCGGCCTCGAGGATCTGAGCGCGCGCCTCGTCGCCGATCACGCGCTGCAGGTCGCGCACCAGCGCCGGGAACGGCGCAGGCCCGACGCAGGAGCCGATCACGTAGTGCGTGGCGCCGACGTTGGCGACCCAGTCGCGGATCGCCGCCGACACCGCCTCCTTGAGCGTGCGGGCTCCGGCGTCGACGGGCGCCACGGTGGCGCCCAGCAGCCCCATGCGCTGCACGTTGGGCCGCTGGCGGCGCATGTCCTCGGTGCCCATGTAGACGATGCACTCGAGGCCGAGCAGCGCGCAGGCGGTGGCGGTGGCGACGCCGTGCTGGCCGGCGCCGGTCTCGGCGATGATCCGGGTCTTGCCCATGCGCTTGGCGAGCAGGGTCTGGCCGAGCGCGTTGTTGATCTTGTGCGCGCCGGTGTGCAGCAAGTCCTCGCGCTTGAGGTAGACCGGGTGGCCGGCCTGCTCGGACAGGCGCGCGGCGTGGTAGAGCGGCGTCGGGCGGCCCGCGAAGTCGCGCAGGAGCGTCGCCAGCTCGGCGACGAAGCCCTCGTCGGCCCGGGCGGCCACCCACGCCGCCTCGAGCTCGGCGAGCGCCGGCATCAGCGTCTCGGGCACGTACTGGCCGCCGTAGGGGCCGAAGCGATGCTCGACGGCGGGCGCGCTCATGGCACTGCCTCGCGATTCGCGCTCGTCGCCGCTTCGCTAGCCGCGGCTCCTGCGGCGGCCGCGAACGCCTCCATCCGCGCGGGGTCCTTGAGGCCTGGAGCGGTCTCGACGCCGGAGGAGACGTCGACGCCCCACGGGTGCACGGCGGCGATCCCCTCGGCGACGTTCTCCGGCGTCAGCCCGCCGGAGAGCAGGACGGGCACGGGCGAGCGGCGCTGCGCGGCGAGCCTCCAGTCCCACGTGCGCCCCGTCCCGCCGCGGGCGGCCCCCGCGGCCGTGTCGAGCAGATGGAAGTCGGTGTGGAAGCGCTCCGCGTCGCGGATGTCCGCGCCCGAGCCGACGCGCAGCGCCTTGATCACGCGAGCGCCCGTGCGCTGGGCCACCGCGGCGCAGAACGCCGGCCCCTCGTCGCCGTGCAGCTGCACGAGGGTGAGCCCGATGCCCTCGACCGCGCGGGCGACCTCGTCGAGCGTCGGGTTGACGAACACCCCCACGGGCTCGAGCCTGCGCCGCACGGCCCGCGCGATGCCGGCGGCGACCGCCGGATCGGCGGCCCGCTTGGAGCCGGGCCAGAGGATGAAGCCGATCGCCCAGGCATCGAGCTCCGCCGCGTGCTCCGCGTCCTCGAGGCGGGTGATCCCGCAGAACTTGACGCGCGCCATTGCGTCTTGCAGCGTACTCAGCGCCGCTCCGGCCGCAGGCCCTTGCGGCGGCCCACGACCGCGGTCGTCCGTGCCCACGACGCATCGCCGCGCCGGGCGCGGAGGACCCGGATGTCGGGATGGCGGACGTACGTGGGCGCGTAGCGGACCTTCTCCACCCGCGCCCGGCCGGCGCGCACGCGCAGGCGGAGGGTCACGACCATGCCGTCCTGCGTGGCGGCGGCGCAGCAGGCGGCGGACTGGTTCGAGAGCAGGTTGCCGGTGCCGAACACGATCCAGCGGCGGCCCATCCGGCGGACGGGCTGGACCACGTGGGCGTGTTGGCCGACGATCGCCGTGATCGCCTGGCCGCGGGTGAGGCGGCGGGCCAGGCGGAGCTGGTAGGCGTCCGGACTGTGGCGGTACTCGGTGCCCCAGTGGAGGTTGACGATCACGGCGTCGGCGCCCTTGCGGCGGGCCCGCCGGGCGTCATGGAGGATCCTCCGAGGCGTCGCGAGGTTGACCGACCACGGGTGCGGGACGGACAGCCCGTTCGTGTGCTGCGTGTACGAGAGGAACGCGACCGTGACGCCGCGCCGCCGGAGCAGCAGGATCCGCCGGCCCCCGCGACGGGTCATCGCCGAGCCGGTGTGGGCGACCTTCGCGCCGTTCAGCGCCCGGATCGTGCTGCGGACGCCCGCGACACCCTGGTCGAGCGTGTGGTTCGACGCGGTGCTGCACGCATCCCAGCCCGTCCGCCGGATCGCCCGCGCAAGCGCCGGCGGCGTCCGGAAGCGGGGGTATCCCGTTGGAGTGCCGGATTGCAGAGGCGTCTCGACGTGGCAGAACGCGAGGTCCGCGCGACTCACCAGCGGGCGGAGTTCGCTGAGCAGCGGCGCGAAGTCGTAGCCGTGAGGCGTGCGGGCGCGGGCGACGACCGGCAGGTGGGGCAGCAGGTCGCCGGAGACAGAGATCGTCAGGCGGGTGGTCTCGGGGTCGGGCGTGGCAGTCGCCATCGAGCGCCGGCGCGGCGAGTTGCGATCGCGGTTCCGCCTCGTCGTCACAGCCGGCGACGGCGAGGGCCACGCAGACGATCCCGAGAACTCGGAGCACCTCGGCATCATCGCCGCCTGCCGTGGCAGGACGAACCCCGGCATTGAGGGAGGGTCCGTTTCCGGCACGAACTGCGCGAGTTTCGTCGCAGTTCTCCCCGGTCCGGAAAGTAGTGGGTCTGGAAACTGTCGCTATGCGCTACTAATCAACCCCACGCGAAAGTGGAGTGTCGAGAACGCGACGTCTCCCCACCCTCCCTACCCAGCCGCAGTTGACGTTCGCCGCGAGGCGCTCGAGCGCGAAGCTCGCGTTGACGTTCCCGCGGAGACGCGCGGATCAGCGTCCTGCGGGAAGCGTGGCCGGGCGCTCGACCAGCCGCACGCTCACGTCTCCGCGCGCGCCGTCCCGCAGGACGCTCAGCTCCATCGTGTCGCCCGGCTCGTGCTTCTCGACCTCGGCGAGCAGCTCGACGGAAGCCGACACGGCGCGGCCGTCGACGGCCTCGACCACGTCGCCGTCGTGCAGCCCCGCCACGTCGGCGGGGCTGGTCTCGTCGATCCGGTCGACCACGACGCCGCCGGCGACCGTGTGCCCGTGCAGACCAAGGTAGGGCCTGATCACCTTATGGCCCTCCTCCAGGTCGGCGAGCACTTCTCGGACGGCGTTGGAGGGAATCGCGAACGGCGTCCCGGAGCCGATCCGCGAGACGACCCCCACGACGCGGCCGTCGGGGCCGAGCAGCGGGCCGCCGGAGGAGCTGGGCTCGATCGCGGCGTCGGTCTCGAGCACATCGTCGATCAGATAGCCGCCCGGGGACTCGATGCGCCGCCCGACGGCGGAGATGCGGCCGGTGCCCGCCGTGGCCTGCAGCCCGGTCGGGTTGCCGAGCGCCACGACCTGGTCGCCGGCGACGATGCGGGACGAGTCGCCGAGCTCGAGCGGCCGCAGGTCGATGCCGTCCGTCGGCACCCGCAGCACCGCGAGATCGGTGCCCTCGTCCTTGCCGACCACCATGGCCGGCGCCGTCCGGCCGTCCTCGAACGTGACGTCCACCGCGGTGACGCCGCTGACCACGTGGGCGTTGGTGAGCACGCGGCCGTCCTCGTCGATCACGAAGCCCGACCCGGTGGAGCGGGAGAGCTCGCCGCTCGTCTCGGCCGAGAACGCGGCGGCGCCGGGCTGCACGGTGCGGGCGCTCACGAAGACGACGCCGGGTGCGGCGCGGTCGTAGATCTCGGTCGACGTCATGGCGCCGCCCTCGCCGAGGTCGGCCAGGCCCTGCTGGCGCGCGACGGCGCCGGGACCGCCGGCTCCCGCCGCGATCACGCCAGCGGTCACCGCGCCGCCCAGCAGGGCCGCAACCACAGGCACTGCGAGCTGCGTGCGCTTCATGCGCAACCCAGGGTCGCTCGGCCGCGTTAGGAGAGGCTAAACGTCGTAGTCGTTGCCGCCGGTCAGCTCCCGGGCAGCTTGCTCGACGTCGTCGGCGCGCATCAGCGTCTCGCCGATCAGCACCGCGTCGACGCCCACGCGCTCGAGCTCGTCGAGCTGCTCGCGGGTGGAGAAGCCCGACTCCGAGACGACGGTCTTGCCGGCCGGGACGTCCGAGAGCAGCTCATAGGTGCGCTCGATGTCGACCGAGAAGTCCCCGAGGTCGCGGTTGTTGATCCCCAGCACGTCGGCCTCCACGTCGAGCGCCACCTCGAGCTCGCGCTCGTCGTGGACCTCGACCAGCGCGTCGAGGTCGAGCGCGCGCGCTTCGCGCAGGAGGTCGTACAGGTCCTCGGGATGCAGCGCCGCGACGATCAGGAGGATCGCGTCCGCCCCCGCAGCCGCCGACTCGTAGAGCTGGTACGGGTCGACGATGAAGTCCTTGCGCAGCACGGGCAGCGCGGTCACCGATCGCGCGGCGCGCAGGTCGTCGAGCGAGCCGCCGAAGTGGAACGGCTCGGTAAGGATCGACAGCGCGGTGGCGCCGCCGCGCTCGTACGCGCACACGATCTCCTCGACGGTCGCGCCCGCCCGGATCTGCCCCGCCGAAGGCGAGCGCCGCTTGTGCTCGGCGATCAGCGAGATGCCTGGTCGCAGCAGCGCCTCGGAGAACGGCCGGCCCTCCGGACGCTCCTCCACGGCGGCCTCGAGCCGCGCGAGCGGGACCGCCTCGCGGCGCCGCCCCACCTCGTCGCGCGTGTCCTCCACGATCCGCTCCAGCACGCTCATGCAGGCGCCCCCGCTCCGCGTGGCCTCTGCGGACCGTCGAACGGTGTCGAACCGGGTCGTGTCATGACATCAATTCGTGGGTCATCGACACCAGACGGTCGAGGCTCGCCGCAGCGCGCCCGTCGTCGACGGCCGCCTCCGCCTCGCGCACGCCGGCCTCGAGCGTGTCGACGCGTCCGGCGACGTAGATCGCCGCGCCCGCATTGAGGACGGCGAGGTCGCGCTGCGGCCCCGGCTCGCCCGCGAAGATCCGCCGCGTCGTGTCGGCGTTGGCCTCTGGAGTGCCGCCCGCCAGCTCCTCCGGGTGGGCGCGCGGCAGCCCGACGTCCTCTGGCGAGACCTCGTAGGAGTGAACCTGCGGCCCGTCGACCTCCACGACGCGCGTTGTGCCCGAGGTGCTCATCTCGTCCAGACCGTCGGCGCTGGACACTACCAGCGCCTTCCGCGCGCCCAGCTTCGCAAGCGCCCCCGCGATCGTGTCCAGGAACGCGGCGTCGGATACGCCGATCACCTGACGCGCCGCGCCCGCCGGGTTGGTCAGCGGCCCGAGGAAGTTGAAGATCGTCCGCACCGCGAGCTCCTTGCGCACGGGGACCACGAAACGCGTCGCGCCGTGGTGCGCGGGGGCGAACATGAAGCCGAAGCCGGCCTCCTCGATGCAGCGGGCGACCGCCTCGGGATCGAGGTCGATGCGCACGCCGAGCGCCTCGAGCAGGTCCGCCGAGCCCGACAGCCCGGTCGCCGAGCGGTTGCCGTGCTTGGCGACCGCGCAGCCCGCTCCCGCCGCGATCAGGGCCGCCGTGGTGGAGACGTTGAAGGTCGGGCGCCCGCCGCCGGTGCCCGCGGTGTCGATCAGGTCGTCGCGGGTGGCTGGGGACACGTTCACGGGCCGCGCCAGCCGCCGCATGGTCGTGGCCAGGCCGACCAGCTCGTCGACCGTCTCCCCCTTCGTGCGCAGCGCGATCAGCACCGCCGCGGTCTGCACCTCGGACGCGTTGCCCTCCATGATCTCGGCCAGCACGGCTGCGGTCTGCTCGGAGGAGAGGTCGCGCCGGGAGGCCAGCGCGTCGATCGCCTCAGTGAGGATCGCCAAGGAAGTTCTCCAGCAGGCGCTTGCCGTCGGGGGTGAGCACGGACTCCGGGTGGAACTGCACGCCGGCGGCGGGCAGCTCGCGGTGGCGGACGGCCATGACCACGCCGTCGCCGCGGGCGGTGACCTCGAGCGCCTCGGGTAGATCGGGATCGGCGATCAGCGAGTGGTAGCGGCCGACGGTGAGCGGCTGCGGGAGACCGGCGAAAAGCCCGCTCCCGTCGTGCTCGATCACCGTCGCCTTGCCGTGGACCGGGACGTGCCGCACCACGCGCCCGCCGAACGCCTGCACGAGCGACTGATGGCCGAGGCAGACGCCGAGCGCCGGTACCCCGGCCTCCGGGAAGCGCCGCATGACCTCGACCGACATGCCGGCCTCGTTCGGCGTGCAGGGGCCGGGCGAGACGACCACGCGGTCGAAGCCCTCCTCCAGCAGCTCGTCGACCTCGGCGGCGTCGTTGCGCACGGCCACGGGCTCGGCCCCCAGCTCGCCGAGGTACTGGACGAGGTTGTAGGTGAAGGAGTCGTAGTTGTCGACCATCAGGACCCTCACGGCCACGCCTCCTGACGGGCGGCGAGCTCGATCGCCCGCACCACGCCGCGGGCCTTCGCGCGCGACTCCTCGTACTCGTAGTCGGGCTTCGCGTCGGCCACCGTGCCGCCGCCCGCCTGCACGTGCGCGACGCCGTCCTTGACCACGACCGTCCGGATGCAGATGCAGGTGTCGAGGTCGCCGTCGTACGACAGCCAGCCGACCGCCCCGCCGTAGGCGCCGCGCTTGACCGGCTCGAGCTCCTCGATGATCTCCATCGCCCGCACCTTCGGGGCGCCTGAGAGCGTGCCTGCGGGGAGCAGCGAGCGCAGCGCGTCGACTGCGCCGACGTCCTCCCGCAGCGTGCCCGCCACCGAGGACACGATGTGCATGACGTGCGAGTAGGTCTCGACGCCCATGAACGACTCGACGTGCACGGTCCCGTACTCGGACACGCGGCCGAGGTCGTTGCGTCCGAGGTCGACGAGCATCACGTGCTCGGCCCGCTCCTTCTCGTCGGCGAGCAGCGACTCGGCGATCGCCTTGTCCTCGTCGACGGTCGCGCCGCGCGGGCGCGTGCCGGCAATCGGCCGCGTCGACACGTGGCGGCCCGACACGGTCAGCAGCGGCTCGGGCGAGGCGCCGACGATCTGGAAGTCCTCGAAGTCGAGGAAGTACATGTACGGCGACGGGTTGACCGCACGCAGGCCGCGGTAGATCGAGAACGGCTCGACGGGCGTCGGCGCCGACCAGCGCTGGGACGGCACGACCTGGAACGCGTCGCCCGCGTGGACGTACTCCACGATGCGCGCCACCATCGCCTCGAACGCCTCGCGCGGCATGTTGGGCTCGAACTCGGGCTCGGAGCGCGGGCCGCCCGCGGCAGTGCGCGGCAGCGGGCCGGCGAGCAGCTCGCGCACCTCGGAGATCGCCTCCCGCGCGCGCTCGTGGGCCGCGGCGTCCTCGTCGACGTACGCGTTCGCGAGGATCGTCACCGTGTGCTTGAGGTGATCGAACGCGACGATCACGTCGGAGAGCATGAGCGCCATGTCGGGCAGGCCGATCGGGTCCGGGCCCGGGCCGGGGAGGCGCTCGACCGCGCGCACGCAGTCGTAGCCGAAGAAGCCCACGGCGCCGCCCGTGAACGGGATCGGCTCCTCGGCGGGCGCCTGGCGGAATCGCCCGATCTCGTCCGCGGCCAGCGCGTACGGGTCGCCGCCGTCGGCCAGCGACCAGCGCACCACCTTGCGCGGCTTGTAGCCGATGAACGACCAGCGGCCCACGCGCTGGCCCTGCTCGGCGGACTCGAGCAGGAACGCGGGTCCAGCGCCGCGGAGCTTCAGGAAGGCGGAGACCGGCGTCTCGCAGTCCTCGATGAACGTCTCGCAGACGGGGACGAGGTTGTGGGAGGTGGACTCAGCGACGCCGGGCACGGAGCACCTCCGCGGCGTCGGCGAGGCTGAGGCCGCGGGACCGCAGCAGGACGGCGAGGTGGTAAAGCACGTCCGCGGCCTCCTCGGCCACGCGGCCGTCGCTCTCCTCTCGCGCCGCCCGGGCCACCTCCTCGGCCTCCTCGCGGACCTTCTCCCCTACGAGCGGCGGGTCGGCGAGCAGCGCGGCGGTGTACGAGCCCTCCGGCTGCGCGGCCGCCCGCGCGGCGATCGTGCGCTCGAGGCCGGGCAGCACCTCGTGCGGCGCCGGCGGCTCCAGCTCGCCGTTGTGGAAGCACGTCCGCGCGCCCGTGTGACACGCCGGCCCATGCGGCTCGACGAGCGCGAGCACGGCGTCGAGGTCGCAGTCGAAGCGCAGGGCCTTCACGGTCTGCGTGTTGCCGGACGTCGCGCCCTTGCGCCACAGCTCGTCGCGCGACCGGCTCCACAGGTGCAGCTCGCCGGTCTCCCGGGTGCGGGCGAGCGCCTCGGCGTTCACGTACGCGAGCGTCAGGACCTCGCCCGAGCGCCAATCCTGGATGACGCACGGCGCCAATCCGCGCTCGTCGAAGGCGATCTCCATGGGACGCGGGATTGTAGGTCGGGTGGGAAGGTCAACGGCGGCATTGAAGGAGGACCCGGGATGCGGCGGTTGCTCACTTGACGGCGATTATCGCCGTGAAGTGATCACACAGCGATCGGTGCCTCCCTCAATGCCGCAGTTGGTGGCGCCTGCGCCAGATACCAGTCGAACGCCCGCCGGCACAGCCGCTCGCGGCCAACCAGCTTGAGCGCGGCGGTGAGCGCGCGCGGCGGGAGCGCCGGGACGACCCGCTGGAGGCCGAGGGCGAGCCGGAAGGCCGGCGCGTGCGCGGCCGAGAAGGTGCCGTAGTGAGCCAGCGCGTGCTCGCGGCGCTTCGTGCCCTCCAGCACGGCACGCAGCTCTCGCCCGCACGCGATCCCGAAGTAGAACGCGGTGCGGATGCCCTCGCCCGAGAGCGGGAAGCAGTGGCCTGCCGAGTCCCCCACGAAGGCGATGCCGTCCTCGACCGCCGCCCGCAGCTGATGCGGGAACCAGTTGCCCTGGTAGCGGATCGCGTCGGCGCCGAGCCGCCGCGCCATGTCCCGCGTGGGCTCCTTGACGTTGTCGCGCGGCTCGTACGAGCCGACGCCGATCCGCCGGTCGCCCGCCGCGGGGACCGACCACGCGTAGCCGGACCGGACCACCGAGCGGTCGATCCAGACGTCCAGGTCGGTCCCGCGCTCGTCGCGGGGATGGACCTCGAGGCCGCGCGAGATCATCGCGTTGGGCGGCTGGACGTTCGTCCCCGGCCCGAGCACGCGACGCCAGCCGAGCGCGTCGACTATCAGAGGGGCTGTGAGGTCGCCGCGGTCGGTGTGGACCGTAACGTCGCCGGTAACGGCGCCGTCAGGCGTTGTGGACGGCGAAACCCGACTTCGGCATTCGACCTTCGCGATCTCGAACCGTGCGTCGGCTTGCTCCCACAGCGCAGCGCACAGCTCGCGGTAGTCGAAGCTCGACCAGCTCCAGGGCAGCCGGAAGCGCGCCGAGCCGTGCGGCGTGTGGAAGCCCATGCACTCGAGCTCCTGGCGGATCGAGCGCTCGACGCCCATCGCGTGCAGCCAGGGAGTCGGCGCCGCGCAGGCGGAGGTGGCGCGCTCGCCGATCTCGTAGCGGTCGACGACCAGCACGTCGGCTCCGCTCCCGGCCAGCTCGCGGGCCACGGCCAGCCCGGCGAAGCTGGCCCCGCAGACCAGGACGTCGGCGCTCGCCTCGAGCGGCGTGCGCTCGGCGCCGCGCAGCGTGGCGCGGCGCGTCACCGGCGCACCGCGGCCAACACGCGCGGGAGGTCGCGCACGCGGACCCCGACGCGCCGCGCGAGCACGTCGCCGCCCGCCGCCTCGGCGCGGTCGAGGATGCGCACGTAGGCGGCGCACGCCAGCCGGATCCCGGAGCGCACGGGGGCCGGCGCGGCGGCCACAGCGGGCTCGGCGGCCGCGAACAGCGCTCGGGCGCGGGCGACCTGCTGGGAGACGAGCGCGCGCAGCGCCGGGGTGGCGCGGGGCCGGGCGAAGTCGGCTTCGTCGACGCCGTGGCGCTCGCGGTCCTCGGCCGGCAGGTAGATGCGGTCGAGCGTGAAGTCCTCGCGCACGTCGCGGATGAAGTTCGCGAGCTGGAACGCGCGCCCGAGACCCCCGAAGTCGGCGTGATGGCGCTCAGGCACGCCGAGCAGCGGAGCCATGATCCGCCCGACCGAGCCGGCCGACCCGTCCATGTACACCTGGAGCTCCTCCCACGACGAGATCCGCACCGCGTCGCAGTCGACGCGCATCGAGCGCATGTAGGGCCCGAGCTCGTCGAGGGGGAGCCCGTGCCGCTCGCCGGCGTCGACCAGCGCCCCCACGACCGGATGCGGCGAGCCGCGCCCCGCGAGGCCGCGTTGCAGCTCTTCCTCCCAGGCGTCGAGCGCGCTGCGGCGTGCCTCGGGGGTGGGCGGGCGGTGCGGGCCGTCGACGATCTGGTCGGCCGTGCGGACGTAGCCGTAGAGCGCGTGGGTGGCCGGACGCACATCGGCCGGGAGGCGCCGCGTGGCCCAGTAGTAGGTCGGGTCGTGGCGCAGCTGCAGCCGCCGGCAGGCGTCGTAGGCCGCGCTCAGGCTCGGATCCATGGCTCCCATTGTCATCCTCCCCATACGATGGAAGCACTCCTGCGAGACCGACGCCTCCTCTACGTCACCGGCAAGGGCGGCGTGGGGAAGACGACGGTGGCCGCTGCGATCGGCCTCGCGGCCGCCAAGGCCGGCCGCCGGACGATCGTCTGCGAGCTCGCGGAGCAGGACCGCGTCTCACGCGCCTTCCGCCGCCAGGGCGTGGTCGCGGAGACCGAGGTCGAGCTGGCCGAGAACCTGTGGGCGATCACCATCGACCCCCGGCGCGCGCTCGAGGAGTGGCTCGCGCGGCAGATCGGCGGCACCGGCCTCAAGGTGCTGGCGCGCTCGTCGGCGTTCCAGTACTTCATCGCAGCCGCGCCCGGGGCCAAGGAGCTGATCACGATCGCCAAGGTCTGGGAGCTGGCGCAGAGCGCGCGCTGGGACCGCCGCGGCCGCCCGTATGACCTGGTGGTCGTCGACGCCCCGGCATCCGGGCACGGCCTGGCCATGCTGACCACCCCGCGGACGTTCGGGGAGATCGCCCGCGTCGGCCCGATCCGCCGCCAGGCGTTCCGCGTGCGCGACTGGCTCGGCGACCCCGAGCGCACCGGCTACGTCGCCGTCGCGCTGCCGGAGGAGATGCCGGTCAACGAGGCGCTCGAGCTCGAGCGGCGCCTACCCGAGGCGGTCGGCGTCGGCCTCGAGGCGATCGTCGTCAACGGCATGTGGCCCGAGCGCTTCAGCGCCGCCGAGGGGGAGACGATGCGCGCCGCGATGAACGACGGCCTGCGCCCGGAGGCGACGGAGACGCTGCGCGCCGCGCTGACCGCCCATGGGCGCTCGCGCGCGCAGCGCAGCCACCTGCGCCGTCTCCGCCGCGCGACGTCGACGCACGTGGTCACGCTCCCGTACCTGTTCGAGCACGAGCTCGGGCTGCCCGAGTACGACCGGTTGGCGGGCCAGCTGGCGCGCCGCCTGTGACCGACGAGCCCAGCCGGCGCCTGGCGCCGCGGGCGCGCTGGGTCTGGCGCGGTGGTCAGGCGCTCGGCTGGGGGCTCGCCGTGGTCGCCGGCCTCGTTCTCGGAGCTCAGCTCGACGGCGTCCTCGCCCTGCTCGCCCGCGCGCTGCCGGCCGCCGGGCTACTGATGGGTGTCGCGCTCGTCCCCGAGCTGCGCTGGCGGCGGTGGCGCTGGGAGGTCCGGCCCGATGCGATCGACATCCGCCACGGGACGCTGACGATCCGTCGCACGCTCGTGCCGATGCTGCGTGTCCAGCATGTGGACACGACGCGCGACATCGTCGAGCAGGGGCTCGACCTCGCCACCGTCGTCGTGCACACGGCGGCGGGCAGCCACCGGATCCCGCTCCTCACCGTCGGCGACGCGGCCGAGGTGCGCGACCGCATCGCCGACCTCGCGCGCACCGCCGATGAGCCCTGAGCCGCGCCGCCTGCACCGCGCCGCGATCGCCGTCTACACGCTGGCGGCCCTCCGCGAGGCGGCTGTCCCGCTGCTGGTGCTGTTCGTCGTCGGGGGCCTGGGCGGCGGCTTCGACGAGGCGGCGCTGCGGCGCGGCCTGCTCTACGGCGTCGGCGGCACCGCGCTGGCGGCGGTCATGGGCTACGCCCGCTGGCGCACGTCGCGCTGGTGGGTGACCGACGAAACGATCCACCACCGCCGGGGCCTGGTCGCCATCAAGGAGACGGACGTGCCGTTCGAGCGCGTCCAGTCGCTCGACCTCGAGCAGGGCCCGGTCCAGCGTTTGTTCGGCGTCCAGGCCGTCCACGTCCAGACGGGCGGCGGCGGCGCGCGCGGCGAGATCGTGCTCGAGGCGCTCGGCGACCGTGAGATCGACGAGCTGCGGGCCCTTGTTGCAGGCCGCACGGCAAGGCCGGCCGCCGTTACCGACACCGTCGTCGAGCGTCGACTGACCCGGTCCGAGCTGCTGCTCGGGGCGCTCACGGCGGGCCAGCTCGGCGTGATCCTCCCCGTGCTGGCGGCTGCCGGCCAGCTGCTCGGGCAGCTGTTCGAAGAGCGCACCAGCGGGCTGCTCGGGCTCCTGCCGGACAGTCCTATGGAGATCCTTCTCGCGGTCGGCGGGCTCGTCATCGCGGCGTGGCTGCTGTCCATCGCAGGGTCCGTGGTCACCTTCGCGGGCTTCACCGTGGCGCGCGACGCGAGCCGCTTGCGCATCCGGCGGGGTCTGCTCGCCCGCCGTGAAGCGACCGTGCCGGTGGGACGGGTGCGGGCGGTGGTGGTCGTCGAGGGCCTGCTGCGACGCCCGCTGGGGCTCGCGGCCGTCCGCATGGAGGTGATCGGTCACGCGCAGGAGCCGGCCGCCGCGCAGACGCTCTATCCGCTCATGCCGCGCGATCAGGTGCAGGCCTTCCTGCGGCGCTTCCTGCCGGAGTTCGACGACGCCCTCGACAGCCTCGAGCCGATCCCCTCGCGAGCGGCGGCGCGCTACGCGCTCGGGCCGGCGGCGGGCGCCCTGGTCGTCGCCGTCGCCCTGGCCGTGCTCACGCCGTTCGGCCCGTGGCCGCTGCTGATCGTGCCGCCCGCGGCGGCCTACGGGCTGGCGCGCCATCGGGCGGCCGGGTGGCGGCTGCGAGATGGGCGGCTCGCCGTCCGCTCGCTGCTCGTCGCGCGCAGGACGGTGCTCGCCCCGGCGGTGAACCGGGAGAGCCACTCGATCGCCCAGAGCGTGCTGCAGCGCCGGGCGTCCTTGGCCGACCTGGACGTGGCGTTCGGCAAGCGGACGGCGGCCCGCCTGCACCATCTGGAGGCCGCGACGGCTCAGACGCTGTTCGAGCGGCTGACTGCCGCCGTGCCGCCGAGCGCGACCGCATCGGCAAGCGCCGCGAGCCCTTCCTCGCGGCCGACCACCGGCGCGTAACCCAGCTCGGCTCGTGCGCGGGAGTCGTCCAACGTGCACTCGAGGGAGGCGAACCAGGAGGCGAACCGCGTCAGCGGTGGCGCACCGGGCAGCGGGAGTGCGCGCCAGGCGGCCTCGCCGGCGACCGCGACCGCGCGGGCGGCGACTGCGGGCACGCTGCCGTCCGGTGGAGTCACACCCCGGGTGGCGAGCAGCGCCGTGACGAAGGCGCGGAACTCGACCGGCTCGCCGTCGGTGACGAAGTAGGCGGCGCCCGGGATGCCGTGCTCGGCGGCCAGTACGAGCCCATGGACGCAGTTGTCGATGTGCGTGGTCGAGGTGAGGTGGTGGCCGCCGCCGACCCAGCGGAAGCGCCCGCTGCGAACCAGCTCGACCATCGACGGGACGAGCGTGGTGTCGCCGGGACCCCAGACGAAGCGCGGGCGGACGACGATCGTCTCGAGGCCGCCGGCCGCCAGCACCGCTGCCTCGGCCTCCGCCTTGGTGGCCGCGTACGGCGCCGGCGAGTCGAACGCGAGCGGCGTGCGCTCGTCGGCGTGCACCAGCGGCTGGCCGCGCAGCAGCGCGGCCTCCGTGCCGACGTGGACGAACCGCCGCACGCCGCCTGCCCGGGCGGCGGCGAGCACCGTGCGCGTGCCCGCGACGTTGGTGCGGCGGAAGTCGTCCCACTCGGGTGGGTGGGATCCTCTCTCGACCTTGGCGGCGGCGTGGAAGACGGTGTCGGCACCGCGCGCGCCGCGCTCGAGCGCGGCCCGGTCGCCGAGGTCGCCGTCCACCGCGTCGGCGCCCGCTTCGCGGACCCGCGCGGCCGCAGCGTCCGAGCGGGCGAGCGCGCGCACCGTCCAGCCGTCGCGGACCAGGCGCTCGATCAGGCGGGCGCCGACGAACCCGGAGCCGCCCGTGACGAACGCCGTCCTCACGTGATGCCGAGGCGGTCGAGCAGCGTCTCGTCGCCTCGCCAGGACCGGCGCACGCGCACCGAGAGGTCGAGGTGGACGCGCTTGCCGAGCTCGCGCTCGAGCTCCCGCCGGGCGGCGATGCCGATCGCCTTGATCATCCGCCCGTGGGCCCCGATGAGGATGCCCTTCTGCGACTCGGTCTCGACCCACAGGAAGCCGTGCACGACGACCAGGTCGTCCTGCTCGTGGATCTCGTCGACCTGCACCTCGACGGCGTGCGGCACCTCCTGGCGCGTCCGGTGCAGGACCTGCTCGCGCACCAGCTCGGCGAGCAGGACCTGCTCGGGCTGGTCGGAGATCTCCTCGGGCGGGAAGTAGAACGGGCCCTCGGGCAGGAGCGACGCCAGGTGCTCGACGAGCGCGCCGACCCCGCGGCCGGTACGCGCCGAGACGGGGAAGACCTCGGCGCCGTCCTTCGTCAGGTCGGCTGCGGCCTGCAGGGCGGCCGCCGCGTGGCCGCGGTCGAGCCGGTCCATCTTGTTGACCGCGACGACCACCGGCACCGGCGCGTCCGCGAGCGCTTCGGCGATGAACAGGTCGCCCGGGCCGCCCACGCCCTGCTCCCCGTTGACCACGAACAGCGCGGCGTCGGCGTCGCCCAGCTCGCTCTCGACGCGCCGTTGCATGCGCTGCGTGAGCGCGTCGCGGGGGCGTTGGACCCCCGGAAGGTCGGTGAGCACGAGCTGGTAGCGCTCCGGGGCGGTGACGACGCCGCGGATCGCGCGGCGGGTCGTCTGGGGCTTGTCGGAGACGATCGCGATCTTGTGGCCGACCATCGAGTTGACGAGCGTCGACTTGCCGACGTTCGGCCGCCCGGCGAGCGCGACGAAGCCCGACCGCGGGCTCACCGCAGCCACCCCATGATCTCGGACTGGAGCGCCAGCATCTCGCCGTCGTCGGCCTCGTGGTCCATGCCCGTCAGGTGCAGGACCCCATGCACGACGGCCTCGAGCAGGTCCTCGGTGTGCTCCGGGCAGATCACCACGTCGCCGAGCTCCCTGGGGCCGAGCGCGACGTCCTCGTCGACCGGGAAGGACAGCACGTCGGTCGGCCCCTCCTTGCCGCGGTGGGCGGCGTTGAGCTCGGCGATGCGCTCGGCGTCGACGAACTCGACCGCCACGTGCCCGTCCTCGATCCCAGCCGATGCGGCGGCCACGGCGCACGCCTCCTGGACCTGCGCCTCCGTCAGCGCCTCCCCGATCACGTCGACCTCGAGCACCGACGTCAGGCGGTGCGGCGGCGCTCGGCGGGCCGGAGCTCCTGGGCGGACCGCTGGTCAGCCTCGTCGTAGGCGGCCACGATCCGCTGGACGAGCTTGTGGCGCACGACGTCCTCCCCGCCGAAGTGGACGAACTCGACGCCGTCGACGCCGTCGAGGATGTCGTTGACCACGATCAGGCCCGACTTCTGGTCGCGCGGGAGGTCGACCTGGGTGATGTCGCCGGTCACCACCATCCGCGAGCCGAACCCGAGCCGCGTGAGGAACATCTTCATCTGCTCCGGCGTCGTGTTCTGCGCCTCGTCGAGGATCACGAACGAGTCGTTCAACGTGCGGCCGCGCATGAACGCGAGCGGAGCGACCTCGATCACGCCGCGCTCGAGGTGGGAGGCGACCTTCTCCGCCTCCATCATGTCGTGCAGCGCGTCGAACAGCGGGCGCAGGTAGGGGTCGACCTTCGCCATCAGGTCGCCCGGCAGGAAGCCGAGCCGCTCGCCGGCCTCCACGGCCGGGCGGGTGAGGATGATGCGGTTGACCTCACGGCGCGCGAGCGCCGCCGTGGCCATGGCGATGGCCAGGAAGGTCTTGCCCGTGCCGGCGGGACCGATGCCGAAGCTGACGGTGGAGCGGCGGATCGCGTCGACGTAGCGCTTCTGGTTGACCGATTTGGGGGTGACGCGCAGGTTGCGGTGGCGCCATACGACGTCGTCGAGCACCTTGGCGGGCGACTCACGCTGGTCGAGCACGCGCGCGACCGCCTCGATCGTCGCCGGCCCGATGTCGTGGCCGCGCTCGACCATCGAGGACAGCTCCCGCACCACGGTCGCGCCGACCTGTACCGCGTCGGCCTCGCCGTCGAGCGTGATCACGTTCCCGCGCAGGAAGACGTCGCACTCGAGGTGCTCCTCGAGCGTGCGCAGGATGAGGTCCTGGGAGCCGGCCAGCTCCGCCGCCACCTCGTTCGAGAGCTCCATCTGCCGTCGTGCCATTTAGCTGAGTGCTTCCTTCACCTTGGTCGAGACTCGCTTTCCGTCGGCTCGCCCGCCGGCGGCCGCCATCGCGTGCTTGATCGCCTTGCCCATGTCGCGCGGGGACTCGGCGCCGGTCTCCTCGACGGCCTGCTGCACCAGCGCGTCGAGCTCGGCGTCGCTCAGCTCGGCGGGGAGGTAGTCCTCGATCATCTGGGCCTCGAGGTCCTCCCGGTCAGCCAGATCCGCGCGGGCCGCGTCCCGGTAGGCCTGGGCGGCCTCCCGGCGCCGCTTCCGCTCCCGCCGCAGCACCGCGAGCTCGTCCCCGTCGCCCTCCTTCTCCGCCTTCTGGAGCTCGGAGAGGACGAGCCGGAGCGCCGCGACGCGGTCCCTCTCCCCCGCCCGCATAGCGGAAGTGACGTCGGACCTGATGCGATCGGCGATCTGCAAGCACCTCCATTGTAGGCCGCAAGTGGAGGGAATCCTCGCCGCGCGCCCCTACCATAGGCGTGGAGCCGGCCGTCGTCGTCGCCCGCTCGCCGCTCGCCAGGCTGCGCGGCCTGATCGGCCGCTCCGGTGACGTCGCCCTGCTGCTGCCGCGCTGCCGCTCGGTCCACACGCTCGGCATGCGGTTCGCGCTCGACCTCGTGTGGCTGGACGGCGCGGGCCGCGTGGTGCGGGTGGATCGCCACGTGCGGCCGTGGCGGGTGCGCTCGTGCCGCCGCGCGCGGTCGGTGCTCGAAGGCCGGGCCGGCTCGGCCGACGCGCTCGTGGCGTCAGCCGAGGGCGATCGCGGCGATGCCGGCGACGACGATCGCCGCGCCGGCGAGTCGCGCGCTGGAGACGTGCTCCCGCGCGGCGATCGCGGCGGCGGCCGTGGCCATCACGACGCTGGTCTCCCGTAGGGCGGCCACGGGTGCCGCCTCGGCCAGCTCGAGCGCGGCGAGGGTGGCGGCGTACGCGCCGAACATGGCGACGCCCGCGAGCGCGGCGCGGGGCGCGACGGCGGCGCGCAGCGCGCGCGGCCCGCGGGCGACGGCGACGGCCGCGGCATAGGCCGGCGCGGTGAGCAGCAGCACCGCCTCGAAGTAGCTCAGGGCCGCCGCGTGGCGAACGCCCTCGTCGTCGATCAGGGTGTAGCCGGCGATGCAGGCGGCGACCGCCAGCGCGAGCCCGAGGCCGGCGCGCGCGGCTCCCGGGCCGACGCCCCGCACGAGCAGCACGCCGCCGGTGACGGCCAGGACGCCCACCGCGGCGAGCAGTGACACCGTCGCCCCGAGCGCGGCGACCGACACCGCGAGGACGAGGACGGGCGCGGCCCCGCGGGCGATCGGGTAGACGAACGTGAGGTCGGCGCGCTGGTAGGCGGCCGCCAGCAGCGCGAAGTACGCAAGCTCGAGCACGGCCGACGCGCCGATGTACGGCCAGGCGTCGGACTCGATCTCCCAGGTGAGGGCGGCCACCGGCGCGAACGCGAGCGCGGCGCAGAGCAGCGCGACCGCGGAGGCCGCGTGACTGTCGCGCTCGCCCGCGATCAGCCAGTTCCAGAGGGCGTGCAGGGCGGCGCCGCCCAGCACGAGCGCGATGGCCGCTGCGCTCAGTGCGATCCCGCGCCCGACGCCTCCGCGCGCTCGGCGGGCTCGAACCTGCCCCCCTCCGCCGCACGGGGCTTCATCTCGAGCACCGGCGGGTGTCCGAGCTGGCCGAGCTCGGACGTGTCGCGCCCGAACAGCAGGTCCACCGTCCAGTCCACGACGAGCCGGAGCTGGCGCTTGGTGCCCGGCATCATGATCAGGTGGTACGTGCGGGCCAGGAACCAGGCCGGGAAGCCGCGCCACTTGATGCCCACCGTCTCCGCGACGGCCTTCTGGTGGCCCATGTCGACGAACACGCCGAGTGTCTTGTAGGTGAACGGCTTCGGCCGCCCGCCGCCGAGCGCAGCGGCAACGTTGTGCGCCACCCGACGGCCCTGGCGGAGCGCGTGCTGGCAGGTGGGTGGCGTCGCCTGGCCGGGACGCGCAGGGTCAGGCACCGCCGCGGCGTCGCCGATCGCCCACACCTCCGGCCGTCCCTCGACCTGCATGTAGCGGTCGACGACGAGGCGCCCATCGTCGTTCACCGGCAGGCCGAGCTCGGCGACCACCGGGTGCGGTCGCACACCGGCCGTCCAGGCGACGGTCCGGCACGGGACGACCTCGCCGTCGGACAGCTCGACCGAGTCGGCCGAGATGCGCTCGACGGTGGTCGAGGTGCGGACCTCGATGCCCCGGCGGCGCAGCTCGCTCGTGGCGAACGCGGCCAGATCGGCGGAGATCTCCGGCATCACGCGGTCGCGCGCCTCGACGAGGATGAAGCGCAGGCCCGTGACGCGTGAGCGCGGGTAGAGGTCGACGATCGCGGCCATGAAGTCCTGTAGCTCGGCGAGGCCCTCGAGGCCGGCGTAGCCCGCGCCGACGAACACGAACGTGAGCAGGCCCTTGCGCGCGGCATCGTCGTCCACGGACTCGGCCCGCTCGAGCGCGTTGATCGCGCGGTTGCGCAGCGCGATCGCGTCGGACAGCGTCTTGAAGCCGATCCCGTGCTCTTTCAGCCCCGGGATCGGCATCGCGCGGGAGATCGACCCCAGGGCGACGATCAGCTGGTCGTACTCCAGCGTGCGCCGCTCGCCCTCGGCCGTGGTCACGGACACCTGCCGCCGGTCGGGATCGGCGCCGGTGACCTGCCCGAGCAGCAGGTGGGTGCGCTTGAGATGCTCCCGCAGCGGCACCACGACGTGCCTCGGCTCGAGCGTCCCCGCTGCCGCCCCGGGCAGCAGCGGCGTGTAGAGCATGAAGTTGACGTCGGTGACGATCGTGACCTTGGCGGCGTGACGGGGAAGCTCGCGCTCGAGCTTCCGCGCCGCGTAGAGCCCGCCGAACCCGCCGCCGAGGATCACCACGTTCCAGGCCATGCCCCGATCCTAAGGCGCTCGCGCGAGCTTGCGAGTGCGAGTAAGCCGCATTCCCAATCGCTCGCGCGAGCTTGCGAGTGCGACGTCTAAGCCGCGTTCTTCATCCGACGAGCCCGGCGAACCGCTCGGCCGTGACATTGCCGCCCGAGATCGTCACGCCGATGCGGAGTCCGCGCGCGTCCGGCACGCGGCCGGCGAGCAGGGCGGCGAGCGCGCACGCTCCTGAAGGCTCGGCCACGGTCTTGAGGCGCTCGAACAGGAACCGCATGGCGGCGACGATCTCGGCGTCCGAGGCGAGGACGACGGCGTCGACACGCTGCTTGATCACGGCGAAGGTGTGCTCCCCAGGCGTCGGGAGCTGCTGGCCGTCGGCGATCGTGGGCTTGACCGCGATGCGGACGCGCTCGCCCGCCTCCAGCGAGCGCTTGACGTCGTCGCCCACCTCGGGCTCGACGCCGACGACACGGACGTCGGGCAGCAACGCCTTGGCGGCCGTGGAGCAGCCGGCGATGAGCCCGCCGCCGCCGACGCACACGAGCAGGAGGTCGAGCTGACCGGCGTCTTCGATCAGCTCGAGCGCCGCCGTGCCCTGCCCGGCCATGATGCGCTCGTCGTCGTAGGGGTGGATGGGCACGAGGCCGCGCTCGGCGACCAGCGCGGCGAGCAGCACCTCGCGGTCCTCCTCGTAACGGTTGAAGCGCAGGATCTCGGCGCCGTAGCCCGCGGTGGCGGCCAGCTTGCCCGCGGGCGCGTCCTCGGGCATGAGGATCGTGGCTCGGGCGCCGTGCAGCCGCGCGGCGAGGGCGAGCGCCTGGGCGTGGTTGCCGGACGACACGGTCGCGACGCCGTGCGCTCGCTCCTCGTCGGTCAGCGACGCGACCGCGTTGCACGCGCCGCGGAACTTGAAGGCGCCGACCCGTTGCAGGTTCTCGGCCTTGAGGAACACGGTCGCCCCGGTCGCCTCGTCGAGCGCCCGCGACGTGAGCACGGGCGTGCGGTGCGCGAGGCCCTCGATGCGCGCGGCAGCGGCGCGGACGTCGTCGAGCGAGATCATGCGACGAGGAGGATGGCGGTCCACCCGTCGCCGTCGCGCCGGTCCTCGAGCCGCAGCCCGCGGGTGGCGAACGCCGCCGCGACCTCCTCGGCCTCGCCGGTCTCGAGCCCCGACGCGATCAGCCGCTCGGGGCGCCGCTCCATCCGAGCCGCGACTTCGAGCAGCAGCGGCCGCACCAGGTTCGCGGTCACGGTCGGCGCCCACGGCCCCGGCGCCCGGAGCAGGTCGACGCGACGCACGTCCACGGCGATCTGGTTCCCGCTCGCGGCGGCGAGCGTCGCGGCCACCGACGCGGACTCGTGGTCGCAGGCCACCACCGGGTCGTAGCCGAGGCGGGCGGCGGCGAGCGCGAGGATCCCGGAGCCGCAGCCCCAGTCGGCGAGCGCGCCGCCCGCCGGGAGGCGGACGAGCAGCTCGAGCGAGAGCCGGGTCGTCGGGTGCGCTCCCGTGCCGAACGCCTGGCCGGGGTCGATCACGACGTCGAGCGCGCCGGCGCGGGGCGGCTCCCACGGCGGTCGCACGCGGAGCGGCCCGACGTCGAGCGGGCGATGCCACTCGCGCCAACGCTCCTCCCAGCCGTCGGCGAGCACCGAGGTCGAGACGTCGACGAGCGCGCCGGCCGCGGCCGCCCGAACCTCGCCGAGGTCCGGCAGCTCGCCGGGCGCACCGTAGAGGGCGTACTCGACCGTGTGCGCGTCGACGTCGCGCTCCTCGAGCCCGCCCGGGGAGAGGGTCAGCAGCTCGGCGAGCACCGGCTCGGCGTGCTCGCGAGCGACCCGCACGGCGAGCCGGATCACGGGGCTGTGAGCTCCACGGCACCCCAGCCATCCTGGTCGAGTCGCCGCTGCTCGTGCATCCCCCACGCCGCCACGACCTCGTCGACCTCCTCGCGCAGGATCCCCGAGGCGAGCAGCCGTGCGGGCGGGCGCTCGACCCGCTCGGCGACGGCCACGAGCAGCGGTCGCGTGAGGTTCGCGACGACCGTCGGTGCCCACGGCGGCGCCCTCGTGACGTCGCCCTCCTTCACCTCCACCCCCACGGCGTTCGCGGCGGCGTTGGCGGCGATCGTGCCCAGCGCCGCCGGGTCGAGCTCGACGGCGGTCACCGGTGCCCACCCGAGGCGGGCGGCGACGATCGCGAGGATGCCGGTGCCGGCGCCCCAGTCGCACAGCGCGCCGCGTGGCGGCGCGTCGAGCAGCAGCCGCAGGCACAGTCGCGTGGTCGGATGGCCACCGGCGCCGAACCAGGTGCCGGGGTCGATGACCACGTCGCTCGGCGCGCCGTCGATCCACGGCGGGCGGACGACGAGGTTCCCGATCCTGACCGGCTCGAGGAAGTCGTGCCAGCGCCGCTCCCACCCCGCGGCGACCGGCTCGCGCACCACGCCGACCAGCGCGTCGCCCGCGAGCTCGCGCACGAGCTCGTCCGCCGGCAGCTCGCCGGGCGCCCCATACGACGCGTACTCGACGTGCCCCTCCACGGTGCGCTCCTCCGCGCCCGCGGCGAGGACCGGGAGCAACCGCGCGAGCGCCTCCTCGGCGCGGTCGGCGCGGACACGGATGCCGACGCGAACGAGCGCGCGGGGCGATCGCGGGCGACTCCGGCGTCGTCACCCGGCGAGCACGCGCTTGAGCTTCGCGATCATGCCCTCGCCGGTGCGCGCGTTGTCGTCCGTCAGGCTTTCCGCGAAGCGCTCCAGCATGTCGCGCTGCTCGTGCGAGAGGCGGCGTGGGATCGTGACGTTGACGACCGCCCGCAGATCGCCGGTCCGCCCGCGGCCGAGCGGGGGCATGCCGCGCCCGCCGAGGCGGATCGTCTCCCCCGGCTGCGTCCCGGCCTTGACCTCGACCGGGATCGGGCCGTCGAGAGTCGGGACCTCGACGGTGGTGCCCAGGGCGGCGAGCGGTGCCGGGACGTCGATCACCGTCACGAGGTCGCTCCCGTCGCGCAGGAAGCGCTCGTCCTCGGCGACGCGCACGAGCACGTAGAGGTCGCCGTTCGGCCCCCCGCGCTCCCCCGCGTGACCGCGGCCGGAGAGCCGGATGCGCTGGCCGTCGGAGATCCCCGCCGGCACGTCGACGGTCACGCGATGCTCGTCGATGACCATGCCGTCGCCGCCGCAGGTCTCGCACGGGTCGCGGGGCACCCGCCCGTCGCCGCCGCAGACGTCGCACACCGCGGAGCGCACGAGCTGGCCGAACGCGGTGCGCGAGACGGCCTGCAGCTGACCCGAGCCGCCGCAGCGCGAGCACGTCTCGATCGGGGTCCCCGGCTTGGCGCCGTTGCCGTGGCAGGTCCCGCAGCGGGCGCGCATGTCGTAGACGACGTCGACCGCCGTCCCACGCGCGGCGTCCACCAGCTCGACCGCCACCGCGACCGCCACGTCGCCGCCCTGGACCGGCCCGGCGCGCGCCGCGCCCCCGCCGAACGCGTCGAAGCCCCCGGAGCCGAAGAAGGCCGAGAAGAGGTCGGAGATCGACCCGAAGTCGCCGAAGTTGGGCTGGAAGCCGCCGGTGCGCAGGCCCTCGTGCCCGTACGAGTCGTACAGCCGGCGGCGATCGTCGTCGGAGAGCACCTCGTACGCCTCGGCGGCCTCCTTGAACTTCGCCTCGGCGTCGGGGTCGTGGGCGTTCACGTCCGGGTGCAGCTCACGGGCGAGCCGCCGGAACGCCTTCTTGACGGTCGCGGCGTCGGCATCCCGGCTTACGCCGAGCACGTCGTAGTAGTCGCGCGGCATCAGCTCGCCTCGTAGATGTCCTCGACGAAGCGCGAGAGCTGGTGCGCGGCCTCGCGCACCGTCACGATCGCCAGGGCGTAGTCCATCCGCAGCGGCCCGACCACCGACACGGTGCCGAGGTTGCGCTGCGGCAGCCCGTAGTTGCCGGCCACGAGCGACAGCGTGCGCATCGCCGGCATCGCGTTCTCGCCGCCGATCCGGACGTAGATGTCGCGCTCGTCGAGCGCCTGCGAGAGCACGCCGAGCAGCGACACGCGCCGCTCGAGCGCGTCCAGCAGCTCGTTGAGCTGGGACACGTCCTGGAAGCGATGCTCGGACAGCAGCCGGGCGGCGCCGTCGACATAGAGCGTGTTCCCGGCGGTCTCGACCAGCTCGGTGAAGGCGGGGGCGAGCTGGGCGATGAAGGCCCGCTCGGTGGGGTGCAGCTCCGGGTCCTGCAGCCGCGCCTGCAGCATGCGCGAGCCGACGCTCATTCCCACCAGCTGCTCGTTGAGGTACGACGCCGCCCAGTCGGCCAGCCCGGAGTCGACGGGCCGGTCGAACGTGAACACGCGCTTCGACACGCCGCCGGTCGACGTGATGACCACCACCATCAGCACCTGCGGCTGGAGGGGGAGCACCTCGACGTGGCGCACCGTCGTGGTGGCGATCGGCGGGGCGGAGACCACGGCCAGCAGGTTGGTCACCTGCGAGAGCGTCTCGGTGGTCACGCGCATGGCCTCGTCCACCTCGCGGCGGACGAGCGAGAGCTGCAGCTCGGTCTTGGTCTCGCGGCGGGCGGGCAGCAGCCGGTCGACGAAGTAGCGGTAGCCGGCGTCGGTCGGGACGCGGCCTGCCGACGTGTGCGGGTGCGCGAGCAGGCCGCGCTCCTCCAGCACCGCCAGCTCGTTGCGGATCGTCGACGCGCCGCACGCGACGTCCGGATCGGCGGCCAGCGCCTTCGAGCCGACGGGCTGGTTCGTGGCGTTGTAGCCGTCGACGACCTTGCCGAGCAGCATCTCCTGGCGTGGCGAGAGCACGGCGTCAGATTCTAAGAACCACGCCCTCGTCGGCCCGCAGCGTGCCGCCGCCGTCGTCGAGGTGCGTGCTGAGGAGGAGCTCGCCCGTGACGGGCAGAGGCCGCGGCTCGCCGGTGAGGTTGAGCGCCACGGCCGTCCGGTCGCCGCGGCGGTAGGCGAGCACCCCGTCCGCGGTGTGCAGCGTGGCGTAGTCCTCCTCGACGAAGCCCTGCCGCAGCGCGAGCAGCCGCCGGTGCAGGGTCAGCATCGAGCGCGGGTCGTCGCGCTGGGCGGCGACGTTGACCGAGAGGTCGCCGTACGGGAGCCACGGCCGGCCGGCGGTGAAGCCGCCGCCGGCGTCCCATTGCATCGGCGTGCGCACGGGGTCGCGCCCTGCGCCCGGGTCGACCAAGCGCTCCGGCGGGATCGGCACGTCGCCCATGCCGATCTCGTCGCCGTAGTAGAGCGTGGGCGTCCCGCGCAGGGTGAGCAGGAGCATGGCCGCCACGCGCGCCTGGGCCCCGCCGACACGCGTCGCCACGCGCGAGCGGTCGTGGTTGCCGAGCACCCAGTTCGGCCATGCGCCATCGGGCAGCGCCGCCTCGTAGCGCTCGACCAGCGCGCCGATGTCCTCGGCCCGCCACGGCGTCGAGATGAGGTGGAAGTTGAAGGGCAGCTGGGCGCCGCGCCCGCCCTCGCCGTAATAGCGCACGAGCCGCTCGATGGCCACGTAGACCTCGGCGATCATCAGCCGCTCGTCGCCGATCACGGCCCGCATCTCGGCGACGATCTCCTGCACGTCGTCGAGGTCGGCCGTGTGGACCGGCAGCAGCGAGTCGTACTCGGGCATACCCGGGCGGTAGGCCGGATCGGGCGGGTTGTCGGGGAGCGCCGGGTCCTTGAGCAGCTGGCGCAGCGCGTCGACCCGGAAGCCGTCCACCCCGCGCGCGATCCAGAACTCGAGCACCGCGTACATCGCGCGGCGGACCTCCGGGTTGCGCCAGTCCAGGTCGGGCTGCTCGCGCAGGTAGGCGTGGTAGTAGCTGCGCTCGCCGACCTGCTCCCACGCCGAGCCGCCGAACACGCTGATCCAGTTGTTGGGCGGCGGGCCGTCGTGCCACAGGTACCAGTCCGGCCGCTCCCGGAACCACGGGTGCCGGTCGGACGTGTGGTTGGGGACGTAGTCGAGGATCACCCGCAGGCCGTGCCCGTGGGCGACCGCCAGCAGCGCGTCGAAGTCCTCGAGCGTCCCGAACTGCGGGTCGATCGCGGTGTGATCGGTGATGTCGTAGCCGAAGTCGCGCTGCGGCGAGGGGTAGATCGGCGGCAGCCACACGGCGTCGACGCCCAGCCAGCGCAGGTACGGCAGCTGGGCCGTGACGCCGCGCAGGTCGCCGACGCCGTCGCCGTCGGTGTCGAGGAAGGAGCGCGGGTAGGCCTCGTAGAGGACCCCGCGCCGCCACCACGTCATTCGCGGACGACGGCCTTCCCGCGACGGACGAGGCGGTTCTCGCCCTGGACGGCTTCGACGCTCCCGTCCGCCGTCGTGGTGACGGTGATCTCCTGCTCGGGGACGCCCATGCCGCGGAACTGGACCGAGAGCGACTCGAGCTTGAGCCCGTCGCCCTGCGCGCGGGCGCACTGGGCCATCGTCCACAGGCCGTGCAGGATCCGGCCGGGCAGCCCGACACCGCGTGCGAACTCGTCGTCGAGGTGGATCGGGTTGAAGTCGCCGCTCGCGCCCGCGTACCGGTACGTCAGGTACCGGTCGGGGGTGACCTTCATCTCACGATGTTCGTCCATCGCCCCTCGCTCACCAGCTCGCCGCGCTGGTTGGTCGACGTGGTCTTGAACACGTAGAACTCGAGCCCGCCGCGCTCGTTCTTCTCCTCGAGCGACGCCTCGGTGGTGATCTCGTCCCCGGCCACCACCGGCTCGGCCCAGGTGAACTCCTGTGCGCCGTGAACCATGCGCGAGAAGTCGAGCCCGGACTCCATGATCGCGGGGAAGACGGCCGGGCCGGCGTACACGGCGGCGAACATCGGCGGCGCGACCACGTCCGCGAAGCCGGCCTTTCGGGCCGCCTCGGTGTCGAGATAGCGCGGGTCGGTCTCCCCCACCGCGTGCGCGTACTCGCGCACCTTCTCGCGCCCGACCGCGTACGTCGCGCGCGTCATTCGTCGCCCAGCTCCAGCACCGCCAGGAACGCCTCCTGGGGCACCTCGATCCGGCCCACCTGCTTCATCCGCCGCTTGCCCTCCTTCTGCTTCTCGAGCAGCTTGCGCTTGCGCGAGATGTCGCCGCCGTAGCACTTCGCCGTCACGTCCTTGCGGAACGCCTTGACCGTCTCGCGGGCGATGATCTTGGCACCCACCGCAGCTTGGATCGGCACGTCGTACTGCTGGCGTGGGATCTTCTTGCGCAGGCGCTCGGTCAGCACCCGACCCTGGTCGTACGCCTTGTCGCGGTGGACGACCATCGACAGCGCGTCGACGGCGTCGCCGCCGAGCAGCACGTCGAGCTTGACGAGGTTCGACGGCCGCAGCCCGATCGGCTCGTAGTCGAGCGACGCGTAGCCGCGCGTGCGGGTCTTGAGCTGGTCGAAGAAGTCGAGCACGATCTCGGCGAGCGGCAGGTCGTAGGTGATCTGCACGCGCTCGGCCGACAGGTAGTGCATGCCCTGGTGGATCCCGCGGCGCTCCTGCGAGAGCTCCATGATCTGCCCGATGTACTCCTTGGGCGTGAGGATCGACGCCCGGATGTACGGCTCCCGGACCTCGGCGATGCGCGCCGGGTCGGGCATGTCGGTCGGGTTGTGGACGGGGATCACGCTGCCGTCGGTGAGCGTGATCTCGAACTCCACCGAGGGCATCGTGGCCATCAGCTCGAGGTCGTACTCGCGCTCGAGCCGCTCGCGCACGATGTCCATGTGCAGCAGCCCGAGGAAGCCGCAGCGGAAGCCGAAGCCGAGCGCGTCGGACGTCTCCGGCTCCCATGACAGCGCGGCGTCGTTGAGCGTGAGCTTCTCCAGCGCGTCGCGCAGCTCCGGGTAGTCGTCGTTGTTCATCGGGAACAGGCCGCAGAACACCATCGGCTTGACCTCGCGATACCCCGGGAGCGCCTCGGTGGCCGTGCTGCCCTTGGTGCTCAGCGTGTCGCCCACGCGCAGGCTGCTGACGTCCTTGATGCCGGTGATGAGGTAGCCGACCTCGCCCGCGTGGAGCTCGTCGGCGGCGGTCTGCAGCGGCGTGAAGTAGCCGATGTCGTCGATCTCGGCCTCGGTGCCGGCCGCCATCGCGCGGATGCCCTCGCCCTTGCGGAACGTACCGTCGACCACGCGGATGTAGGCGATGACGCCACGGTACTGGTCGAACTCGGAGTCGAAGATGAGCGCGCGGGGCGGCGCGTCAGGGTCGCCCGAGGGGGGCGGGACGCGCTGGACGAGCTCCTCCAGCAGGTCCTCGACGCCCTCGCCGGTCTTGGCACTGATGCGCCGCACGTCGCCGGCCGGCTCGCCGATCAGCTCGGCGATCTCCTCCCCCACGCGCTCGGGCTCGGCGCCCGGGAGGTCGACCTTGTTCATGGCCGGGATCAGCTCGAGCCCCGAGTCGATCGCCAGGTACGTGTTGGCCACGGTCTGGGCCTCGACGCCCTGCGACGCGTCGACCACCAGCAGGGCGCCCTCGCAGGCGGCCAGGGAGCGCGACACCTCGTACGTGAAGTCGACGTGGCCGGGCGTGTCGATGAGGTGGAACTGGTAGGTCTCCCCGTCGCGCGCGGTGTAGAAGACGCGCACCGCCTGGGCCTTGATCGTGATCCCGCGCTCGCGCTCGAGGTCCATCGAGTCGAGCAGCTGGGCGCGCATCGCACGCGGGTCGACGGTGTGGGTGAGCTCGAGGATGCGATCCGCCAGCGTCGACTTGCCGTGGTCGATGTGGGCGATGATCGAGAAGTTCCGGATGTGCGCCTGGTCGGCCATCGACCGGCAGAGCTTAGAGTGGGTCCCGATGCCGACCCACGTCGCGCTGCTGCGCGGGATCAACGTCGGCGGCCGTGGCCGGGTCGCCATGGCCGATCTGCGCGAGCTGGTCGCGTCCCTGGGCTATGAGGACGTGGCCACGTACGTCCAGAGCGGCAACGTGGTGCTCACCGGCGCGTCGGTCGATGCCGCGGCCCTCGAGGCCGCCATCGAGGAGCGGCTTGGCGTGTCGAGCGCGGTCGTCGTGCTCTCGCGCGAGGAGCTGGAGCGGGTCGTGGCCGACAACCCGTGGCCTGACGAGAAGGACGGGAAGCACCTGCACGTGATCTTCACGGCGGGCGAGCCGGACGCCGACGTGGTGTCCGCCGCGCAGGAGAAGGCCTCGGGCGGCGACGAGGCTCGGATCGTGAACGGCACGCTCTACATGCACACGCCGAACGGGTTGGGGCGCAGCAAGCTCGCCGCCGAGCTGAGCCGCAAGGGCCCGGAGGACGGCACCGCCCGCAACTGGACGACCGTGACGAAGCTCCTCGCGATGCTCAAGGACGAAGGCGGCTCGTGAACAGCGCGAGGATCTGGCGGGCCTCGGGGATCCGCATGGCGAGCACGAGGCCGGCGTAGGCGGCCGACCCGAGCGTCAGGGCGGTTCCGACGGAGGCGACCTGCCCGAGCAGGCTCCGGCCGAGCGCCTCGTCGAGGGCCCACCACGTGGCGTAGGCGACGCCGGCGAACACGGCGGCCGCGAGCGTGATCTTGACGACCGCCTCGAGCGTGGTGCCCAGCTCGAGGCCGCCGAGGCGCCGTCGAAGGTACGCGGCCTGCCCGGTCGTCATCGCCGCCGTGGCGACCACCGTGCCGAGCACCACTCCGCCGATCCCCAGCGGCTCGTAGAGCGCCGCCGACACCGCGACATTGATCACGAGCGTGACGCCGGCCAGCGCGGTCGGAGTCCACGGCTCTTGAAGAGAGAAGAACGTTCGCGTGAGCAGCAGGTTGAAGCCGCTGAACGGCAGCGAGAACGAGAACCAGAACAGCGCCTCGGCGACCTGGTCGGTGGACTGGGCGTCGAACTCGCCGCGCTCGTACACGAGGCGGGTGATCGGCTCCGACAGTGCGAGCGTGGCTGCGGCGGCGGGGATCAGCAGCAGCGCGATCTGGCGCATCCCGTTGGCCTGGGTGCGGCGCAGGCCGTCCCAGTCCTGGCGGGCGGCGAGCCGGCTGAGCGCCGGGAACAGCACGGTCGCGACGGCGACCGAGAACATTCCCTGCGGGAGCATGTAGATCCGGAACGCGCGGTCGATCGCCGCGGGCGCCTCCTCCGAGATCCGGAAGCCGAAGTACGTGTTGATCAGCAGGTTGAAGTTGATCAGGCCGAGCCCGATCGTCACCGGGAGCATGAGCAGCAGCACGCGCCGGATCCGCGGGTCCCGCCACTTGAAGCTGATCCGGATCCGGATGCCGAGCCGCCTGAGCACCGGGAAGGCCATCGCGAACTGGGCCGCCGTGCCGGCCAGCACGCCGATCGCGTAGGCGTAGATCCGGTCGTCGCCCTCGAACAGCGGCGTCAGCACGATCAGCGCGACGATGATCACCAGGTTCCAGACGAGCGGGGAGAGCGCCGGGATCGTGAAGTGGTCGTGGGCGTTGAGGACGCCGACGACGAGCCCGTTGAGGCCGAGCAGGATCACGATCCCGAACATCACGCGGCTGAGGCCGACGGCGAGGTCGTCGAGCGCCGGGTTCTCCGTGAAGAGCGGCATGATCAGCCCGGCGGCGAGCACGAACAGCACCGTGATCACGCTCAGCACGACGAGGATGAGGCCGAACAGGGCGCTCGCGAGCTGCAGCGCGTCCCGGCGCTTGTCGTGCTCGAGCAGCTCGCTGAAGACGGGGACGAACGCCGCCGAGAGCGCGGAGTCGGCGAACAGCGAGCGGACGAGGTTGGGCACCTGGAACGCGGCCGTGAAGGCCGACGCGGCGCCACTCGTGCCGAAGTAGCGGGCCGCGACGACCTCGCGGACGAGGCCGGCGATGCGCGACAGGCCGGTGGCGACCGAGAAGATCGCGGTGTTGACGGCCGTGCGCCGTGGCTGCGGGTCCGGCGCCGACAAGCGGCGCGGTATAGTACGCCGCCGCCGCGGAAGGTCCGCGGCTTCTTCTTGAGCCATGGCCAACATCGCCTCTCAGATCAAGCGCAACCAGCGGTCGCTCCGCGAGCGCGCCGAGAACCGCCAGTACACCTCGGCGATCAAGACCTACTTCCGCCGCCTCCAGGACGCCGTCGCCGAGGGTGACGACGAGCGGGCCGACGCCGAGCAGCGCCGCCTCGTGCAGCTGGTCGACAAGGCGGTCAAGCGCGGCGCGCTGCACCGCAACAGCGGCGCCCGCAAGAAGTCCCGCGCCGCGCGGCTCCGCCGCACCCCGGCCGACTCCTAGCCGCGGCCCGCGCTGCGCGCTCTCTGGCGGCCGCGGGTCTCCGCGAGCGGACGTCGACGGCGACATCGAGGGACAGGGTCCCGGGTGCCGTGGCGATTCCGCAGGAGTTCGTTGCGATTCGGGCCGGTCCGGAAAGCGTGGGCGGGAGACTGTCGCTCTCCGACAGAAATCAGCCCCAGCGAGCGCGAGCAACGAGCCGCGATCACGACGGGACTCGGCGCGGATCGTCGTGCCCGCCCGTCCTCGCCACTCATCACCGCAAGCGCACCGTCGAGCGCCTCGACCCGGTGCCGTAACCCGGTCAAGCCGCTGCCGGCCGCGGGCGTCGCGCATTTGCGGGTCGGCGCGCCATGCCGTGCCGGTACCCTGGCGCGTGAACGCTGACGAGGAGATCGCCGTGGGAACGCACGAGTACGCCCTGTCCCGGGGACGCCATGTCTCGCCCGATCGGGGGCGCTGTGCGATGGAATGGGTCGCGCAGCTCAGCGGCGAGGCCCACACCGACCGGCCGGGCGCCACCAGCGCGGTGGCGGCCGAGTACGTGCGCCACCTCAACGACGTGCTCCCCGACGGGCCGCGCCAGCGGCTGCGCCCGTACCTCTCCCGCATGATCGGCACCGCCGGCGACGGGCTCGACGAGCAGCGCGCGTGGACGTGCGCCCTGCGGCTCGCGCGGACCTGCCTGCCCGCAGTCCTCGACGCGGCGGGACTCGACGAGCACGCTCGGAGCGTGCGGTTCGCGCCCGCGGCCGAGCTGGGCCGGGCCGTCGCCGAGGCGCGCGCGGCCGCCGCTGACGCGCGCTCGGCGGCGCGCGCGCGGGCGAGCCGGGCGTGCGTGCCCGCCGAGTGGTCGCTGCGGCGCGAGCGCGCTCGCGCGGCCGCCCGTGCGGCAGGTCGCGCCGCGGCGCTCGACGCTTCGCGCGCGGCGCTGGCCGTCGCGGGCCCGGACGCCGAGCGGCCCGTCCTCGCCGAGACGGCCTGGACGGCGGCGTGGGACGCGCTGTGGGCGGCGGCGTGGGACAGCCGCGCGATGCCGAGCGCCGAGGCACTGCGCGCCGGGGCGTTCGATCTGCTCGACCAGATGCTCCCGGGCGAGCTGCTCGACGCCGGCGAACGCGAGCTCGCCGCGTTCGCGGGTTCCTAGCGCGCGGCACAACGAGCAGCCGAACGGCCGCGCCGGCCGTGGCGTTCTAGCCGGCGGCGGCGATGACCGTGCGGACGGCGGCGGTGTCCTCGCTCAGGACGCCGCCGCTGCCGCCGCGGCTCTCGACCTCGAGGTCGGCGAGCAGCTCGAGCATGCGCCGGTAGGTCTCCACGTCGCGGTCGGAGACCGCGCGGATCAGGTCGTCGGCGGCCCTCGGCGGCATCCGCAGCGTGCGCTTGATCTGGGCGGAGGGCTTGCCGGCCGCCAGCGCCTCGGCGATCGCCAGCGCGTCGCGGACGCGGCGGACCATCTGGTACTGCAGGCTCGGCAGCCGCTCGCCCTGCTGGCGCAGCTCGAGCAGCAGGCGCGTGGCGTGCTTGGCGTCACCCGCCACGAGCGCGTCCGCGAGCGTCCACGCCTTGCGCTCGGCGGAGCTGGCACAGCACTCCTGGACCTCCTCCACGCCGATCCTCGCCCCCGGCCCGTGCTCCAGCGCGAGCTTCTCGAGCTCCCGGAGCAGGCGCTGGCGACGCTCGCCGACCTGGGTCACGAGCGCGCGGGCGGCCGGCTTGTCGAGCTCGAGGCCGAGCTCCGCGGCCTGGGCGGCGACCCACTTCGGCAGGTCCCACGCGCGCATCGCCATCTCGGCCGCGATCACGCCGCCCGCCGCCTCGACGGCCTTGTGCAGCGCGGCCGGCGCCTTGGTGCGCCCCTCCTCGCGTGCGAAGAACGCGACGGTCAGGCCGTCGGGGTCCATCGCGGCGAGGGCGGCGGCCACCGGCTCCACGTCGCTCTCCTTCCAGCGCTGCACGCCGTCCGCGATCACGAACCGACGGCCGATCGCGAACGTCATCGCGCTCAGCGCGCCGGCCACCACGTCCGGCGTGCACGCGTCCGCCTCGAACAGCTCGACGCCGTTGGTGCCGCTCTCCGCCTCGGCCATCGCGCGCAGGCGCGCGCGCCGCTCGGCGATGCGACCGTGGTCGTCGCCGTGGATGAGATAGGCGGGCTTGAAGCTCGGCACGGCTGGCGAGTCTAGACGGGGTCACGGCGACCGCTCCACGGTTACCCGGCCACGCGCGAACCGCAGGTGGACGGTCCCGTCCCGGTCCGTGCGGTAGACGTGGTCGACGGCCTCGAGCGCCTTCAGGGTCGACGGCGTCGGGTGGCCGTACGTGTTGTCGGCGCCAACCTCGATCGCCGCGAACTCGGGGCGCGTGCGCTGGAGCAGTGCGGGCAGGCCGGGGTCGTCGCTGCCGTGGTGGGCGACCTTGAGGGCGTCGACGTCGGGGAACGGGATCGTCGCGGTGACGTCCGACTCGGCGTCGGCGGGGAGCAGCAGGTCGAAGTCGCCGGACTGGACCAGCGCAACGAGCGCGCGGTCGTTCGGGTCGCCCTGCGGACGGAAGTCCGGATCGGGCCGAGGAGGCCACAGCAGCCGCATCGTGATGCCGCCGAGCGTGAGCACCCGGCCGGCGTAGGCGTCGAGTGTTCGGACGCCGCGCGCGGTGCCGAGGCGGCGCTGCACCGTGGTGGGCCAGCCGGTGCCACCGTTCACGATCAGCCGGGTCGGGATGCGGCGAAGAACCTCGAGCGCCGCGCCCTCGTGGTCTGCCTGCGCGTGCGTGAGCACGAGGGCGTCGAGCCGCCGGACACCCACCTCGGCCAGCCGCTCGAGGATCGGGCCTCCGGGCGGCCCGGTATCGACGAGCACGGCCACCCCGTCACGACGCAGCACGGTCGCGTCGCCCTGACCGACGTCGAGGAACGAGACCACCAGCTCGCCCCGCGCCGGCGGATCGACGGCGGGCTCGTCGGGCACGGCGACGAGGACGACCAGCGCCGCCGGCAGCGCCGCCGCGACGGCCACCACCCGGCGGCCCCGCCGGCCGCCCTCCCACCCCGCTGCCGGCCGGCCGAGCCGGCCGGCGTCCCACCACGCCACACCGGCCCTTTCCGCGCGCCGCCATGCGGCTCGCAGCGCGATGATCGCGCCGGCCAGCGCCGCGTACGCGGCGGCCAGCGCCGCGGGCGACCCGAGCCGAAGGGGCACGACCGCGGCCGGGGCGCTCGCCATGGTGCGCGCGATCCACTGCACGACGACCAGGAGCGGCTCGTTGACGACGTTGAACGGCGTCGCGAGCACCGGCGCGACCTGGCCGGCGGCCGCGGCGAGCATGCCGAGCCACATGATCGGCGCGATGGCCGCGGCCGCCAGCAGGTTGGCGGGCAGGGCGGCGAGCGAGACCTGCTCGAAGTGCATCGCCGTCAGCGGCGCCGTGCCGACGGTCGCTGCGATCGTGATCGCCGCGACGTCGGCGACGGGCCCAGGAACCCCCCGCGCGAGCGTCGCCCGCAGCGGCGGGGCGAGCGCGAGCAGCGCGACGACGGCGGCGAACGAGAGCTGCCAGCCGGGCTCCCCCGCCGCCCGCGGGTTGAGTGCGAGCGTGACGGCGGCGGCGAGCCCCAGCGCATACCAGCGATGGGCCGGGCGGCCGGCGAGCGCCGCGACGAGCCCGGCGGCGCCCATCACGCCGGCCCGCTGGATCGACGGGCCCGCGCCCGTGAGCGGCACGTAGAACGCGACGAGTGCGAGCGCGACAAGCAGACGCGCTCGCAGGCCGATCCCGGCCACGGCGCCGGCCGCCAGCACGAGGATCGCGAGCAGCATCACGTTCTGGCCGCTGACCGCGAGCACGTGGGCGAGCCCGGAGCGCTTGAAGTCGTCGCGGACCTCCTCCGTGAGCCGCTCGTCCTGCCCGAGGACCATGCCGCGCAGCAGCGCCGCCTCCGGCGCCGCCAACCGCTGCGCGAGGCCCGCCTCGGCCCGTCGCCGCGCATCGTCGACGACTCCGAGCACGCCACCGCGGCGCTCCCCGGTCGCGTCGAGGCGATGTACCTCGAGCGCGGCCGCAGCACCGCGGCGACGCTGGTACGCGTCGTAGCGCCCGAGCGGCGCGAGCCGCCCAGCGACCGCGACGCTCTCCCCCACGCCGGGCCATGCCCGCGGACGCGCGGTCCCGCCGATCCGCAGCACGGCGACGCCGAGCCCGACCAGCCGCGCCCGCGCGACCGCGGGCCCGTACGGCCGCACCCGCACCGGCTCGAGGAGCACCGCACGAGCTTGGATCGCACGACCGAGCATGTGCGGCAGCGGCCCGCCCTCCAGCGCGCGGATGCGTACGTCCGCCACCATCGCGCCCGCCAGCACCGCCGTGGCCGCGACGAGTGGGACGACCGATCGCGGCGTCGACGACGGTGCTGCGCCGGACGGAACCACGGCGTGCGCCGCGACGACGAGCGCGGCGGCGAGGCCCGCCGCGGCGATCGTGGCGGCCGGCGAAAGCGGGCCGGTCAGGAGACCGGCGGTGAGCGCGAAGAGGAGGACGTGACGGGGGTGCTGCCGGATCGCGCCGGCGGCTGTGGCGAGGCGCACCTCACACCCGCACCTGCTCGCGCAGCGAGGCAAGGCGGACGTCGCCGATGCCGGGCACCTCGCCGAGCTCCTCGACCGTGCCGAAGCCGCCGTGCTCCTCGCGGTAGTCGAGGATGCTCTGCGCCGTGGCCGGCCCGATGCCGTCGAGCTCGTCGAGCTGCTCGAGCGTAGCTGTGTTGAGATTGAGCGGCACGCCGGGTGTCGCGGGCGCCGGCGCGGTCGTGGAGCCGGTTCCGAGCGGGGCTGCCCGCGGGCGCTCGGGCACCACCACCTGGCGCCCGTCCTCGACCTGAGCGGCGAGGTTGACCTGGCTCAGGTCCGCGCGCCGGGTCGCTCCGCCGGCGCGGCCGAGGGCGTCATCCACGCGCGCGCTCGCGCGCATGCGATACACGCCCGGCTGCCGGACCGCGCCCGCCACGTGGACCACCACCGCCTTCGCCGCACCGTCCTCGCCCTCGACCTTGATCGCCGCCGCCGGCGACTCGGCAGCCGGCGGCTCGCCGCCGCGCGACAGGTACCACGCGCCGAGGAGCACGACCGCCGCCAGGGCAACGCCGTAGGTGGCCAGCTGGCGGGGCGGCAGTTCGAGCATGGCCCGAAGCTACGAGCCGCCGCGTAACGGATCTACGCGTGATCGTGACGAAACGCGCGCAGCGTCATGCGGACAATGTCAATTTGAGGGGCGAGCCCGAGCGTGCGCAAGTGGACGCGGGAGGCCGGGTCGAGCCAGGCGTGGCCAGTGATGCACCGCCGTGGCACCTAACCGGCCACGCATCGCCCGCGCGCACCCCGGTTGTCCGGTTGTGTGCACGCCCAGCGAAGCGAACCGGCGAACACGACCCGCGCGCCTCCTTTCCGAACTTCAGCCGCGGCGGCCCGACCCCGCCCTCAGCGCACGACGAAGTTCACGAGCCGCCCGGGGACGACGACGACCTTCGCGATCTCGTGGCCGTCGAGGTACCGCGCCACGTTCGGCGCGGCGCGCGCCGCGGACTCGACGTCCTCGCGCGCGGCGTCGGCCGCCACCTGGATCCGGTCGCGCAGCTTGCCGTTCACCTGCACGCCGATCTCGACCACGTCGCGCTCGAGCATCGCCGGGTCGGCCGCCGGCCACGGCTGCTCCCACACGCGGTCGCCGGTGAGCAGCTCGTAGACCTCGGCGCCCGTGTGCGGGGCGAACGGGAAGATCAGCGAGGCGGCGGTGGCGGCGGCGAAGTGCATCGCCTCGTCGGAGGCGCCCTCGCGGCGGCGGTAGGCCTCGTTGACCAGTTCCATGACCGCGGCGATTGCGGTGTTGAAGGCGAAGCGACCGGCGAGGTCGTGCGTGACCTTGTCGATCGCCCAGTGCGCCTTGCGCAGGAGCTCCTCGTCGTCGCCCGTCGCGTCCGCGTCGGACGTCGGAGCCTGGTGCCCGGTGCGCTCGGCGATGTCCACCCCCAGCCGCCACAGTCGAGCCAGGAAGCGGTAGACGCCCTCGACGCCCTCGTCCGTCCAGTCGGCGTCCTGGTCGGGCGGCCCGATGAAGAGGATGTACGCGCGCGCGGTGTCGGCCCCATAGCGCTCGACGTACGGCTCGGGGCTGATCATGTTGCCCTTCGACTTGGACATCTTCGCCCCATCGCGGGTGATCATCCCCTGGGTGAAGAGCTTCAGGAACGGCTCCTGGCTGCCAAGCAGGTCCATGTCCGCGAACGCCTTCACGAAGAAGCGCGCGTACAGCAGGTGCAGGATCGCGTGCTCGATGCCGCCGATGTACTGGTCGACCGGCGTCCAGTAGTCGGTGACCGCCGGGTCCCATGCGGCCCGCTCGTTGTGCGCGTCGGTGTACCGCAGGAAGTACCAGGCCGAGTCGACGAACGTGTCCATCGTGTCCGTCTCCCGGCGGGCGGGGCCGCCGCACTGCGGGCACGTGGTTCGCACCCAATCCTCGGCCGCCGCCAGCGGGGAGCGCCCCTTGGGCCGGTAGTCCTCGATGTCGGGCAGGAGGACGGGCAGATCCTCCTCCGGCACCGGCACCAGGCCGCAGCGGTCGCAGTAGAGCATCGGGATCGGGCAGCCCCAGTAGCGCTGCCGGGAGAGCAGCCAGTCCCGCAGCCGGTAGTTGATCGACCGGTGCCCGCGGCCCTCATGGTCGAGCCAGTCGATGATCGCGTCCTTGGCCTCGACCGCGGTCATGCCCGTGAAGCGCCCCGAGTTGACGAGCACCTCGCCCTCGGTGTGGGCGGTGTAGGCCTCGCTGTCGACCTCCGTCCCGTCGGGGGGAGCGACGACCTGGCGGATCGGAAGGCCGAACGCCCTCGCGAAGTCGAAGTCGCGCTGGTCGTGCGCAGGGACGCCCATGATCGCGCCGGTGCCGTACTCCATCAGCACGTAGTCGGCGACGAACATCGGGATCCGCTCGCCGTTGACCGGGTTGACGACGGTGCGGCCGAGCGGCACCCCGGTCTTCGTGCGCTCGGTGTCCGCACGCTCCTCGCTGCTCTCGGTGAGCGCGTGGTTGATGTAGTCGCGGGCCGCCTGCTCGTGCTCGGTGCCGGTCGCTAGGCGCATCACGTCCGGATGCTCGGGGGCCATGACGAAGAAGGTCGCGCCGAAGAGCGTGTCGGGCCGCGTCGTGAAGACGGGATAGTCGACGCCCATCTCGGGCGAGCTGAACGTGACCTCGGCGCCCTCGGAGCGCCCGATCCAGTTGCGCTGCATCGTGACCACGTGCGGCGGCCACTCGATCGTCTCGAGGTCGTCGAGCAGGCGGTCGGCGTAGTCGGTGATGCGGAAGAACCACTGCTCGAGCTGACGGACCTCGACCTCGGTCCCGCAGCGCTCGCAGTGCCCGTTGATCACCTGCTCGTTGGCGAGAACGGTGGCGTCCTTGGGGCACCAGTTGACCGCCGCCTCCTTGCGGTAGGCGAGCCCGCGCTTGTAGAGCTGCAGGAAGATCCACTGGGTCCAGCGGTAGTAGCGCGGCTCGTGGGTGCCGAACTCGCGCGACCAGTCGATCGAGATCCCCCAGGAGCGCATCCCGCGCTGGAACGCCTCGATCGACTTCTGAGTCGAGTCGCGCGGGTGCTCCCCCGTGTTGATCGCGTTGTTCTCGGCGGGCAGGCCGAACGCGTCGTAGCCCATGGGGTGCAGCACCCGCCGGCCGGTGCGGCGATGGAAGTGCGCGACCGCGTCGCCGACGGAGTAGTTCTTGAGATGCCCCATGTGCGGCTCACCGGAGGGGTACGGGAGCATCTCGAGCACGTACGATGCGGGCACGCCGCCGTCCCCGTCGTTGGAGACCTCCCAGGTCCGCTCGCGCTCCCAGATCTCCTGCCACTTCGGCTCGATCTGCTTGGGGTCGTAACGCTGCTCGGACGGCATGGGGCGCGGAGGTTAGCGCCGATGCAATTCCGTCCGGCGGGCGAACTAGTGTTCGTATCGTGGCGATGAGCACCAACCAGAAGGGCGCGATCCGGCGGGCTATGTGCGAACCCACCTACGACGCGAGCGACGTAGACGGCTTCGCCGCGTACTGCCATGAGCTCAAGCGATGCTTCTGGCTGCCGATCGACGAGTTTGCCGGCCAGGGCTTCGTCCACCTCCGGCTGCGCCCGGCCCGCAACGGGCAACACGCGGGGCTAAGATGGGCAGACGAGTATCCGCTCGGGGCTATAGCTCAGTTGGGAGAGCGCGTGACTGGCAGTCACGAGGTCGCCGGTTCGAGCCCGGCTAGCTCCACTTCGAATGTGAGGCCGCTCCGGTGAGCGGCCTTCGTTGTTCTAGGCGCCGACGGCGCGCTTCGGGGCCTCGCCCCAGAGTTGCTCGAGGCGGTAGAACTCGCGCGCCTCCGGCGTGAAGACGTGCACGACGACGTCGAGGTAGTCCATGAGGATCCAGCGTGCCTCGCCGAGGCCTTCGACTCGGCGGGGGAGTAGGCCGTAGTCCCTCTTGAGGCCCTGGTGGATCCGGTCGTGGATCGCCTTCGTCTGCCGGTCGGTGTTGCCCGTGACGATGACGAAGTAGTCGGTGTAGCCGAGGACCTCGCGGAGGTCGAGCTCGACCGGGTTGATCGCCTTCGCGTCCCCCGCGTAGCCGGCGATGAGCTCCGCGAGGCGGGCCGGCGCCAGGCTCACGCGGGGTCCTCCGCGCGGTACAGGCCCGCGTCGGCGATGTAGCGCTCGACGCCCTCGGGCACGAGGTGGCGGATCGGGCGCCCGGTGGCGACGTAGCGACGGATGAGCGAGGAGGAGACGTCGAGGCGCGGCATGTCGAAGAAGTGGATCCGGTCGGCCGGGAGGCCCGTCAGGCGGTCGATGATGTCGATGCGGCGGATCCCCTCGCGCTCGGCCACGGCGACCTCGGCGAGCTCGAGGATGGCCTCGGGCTCCCGCCAGGTGGGGAGCGAGAGGGCCATGTCGCCTCCGACGATGAAGGTCAGCTGTTCTCCCGGGGACCGCTCATGCAGCCTCCGCAGGGTATCGACCGTGTATGAGGGGCCCGGCACGTCGGCGTCGGAGAGCGAGACGTCGAGCTGCTCGTCGCCCGCCACCGCGAGCCGGCACAGCTCGACGCGGTGCGCCACGCCGGGATCGATCTCGATGCCCTTGTGCGGCGGCTCGTGCACCGGGACGAGCAGGATGCGGTCGAGGCCGAGCTGCCCCAGCGCCTGGCTCGCGCACACCAGATGACCGATGTGTGGAGGATTGAACGTCCCGCCGAGCAGCCCGACCCGGCCGGTCACTAGGGGCGGACCTGGCCGTCGCCTTCGACGAGGTACTTGAAGGTGCACAGCTCGCGCAGGCCGATCGGCCCGCGGGCGTGCAGCTTCTGGGTGGAGTTGCCGATCTCGGCCCCCATCCCGAACTGCCCGCCGTCGGTGAAGCGTGTGGAGGCGTTCACGTACACGCACGCGGCGTCGACCCCGAGCTGGAACGCGCGGGCCGCCTGGGTCGAGCCCGTGACGATCGCCTCCGAGTGCCCGGAGCCGTACGTCCCGATGTGCTCGATCGCCTCGTCCACCGAGTCGACCACGCGCACCGCGAGCACGAGCGCGAGGTACTCGGTCGCCCAGTCCTCCTCGGTCGCCGGCGCCACCGCGCCGTCCACGCTGCGCGAGCGCTCGTCGCCGCGCAGCTCGACACCCGCGTCGCGCAGCACCTCGAACGTCGCGGGCAGGAACTCGTCCGCCACGCCCGCGTGCACGAGCAGCGTCTCCGCCGCGTTGCACACGCCCGGCCGCTGGACCTTCGCGTTCACGACGATCTCGCGCGCGGTGTCGAGATCGGCCGTCGCGTCGACGTACACGTGGCAGTTGCCCGACGCCGCGTAGATGACCGGCACCGTGGCGACCGCGCTCAGCGCTGCCTTCAGTCCCTCGCCGCCGCGCGGGATGACGAGGTCGACGAGCCCGTCCTGCGTGGCCAGCTCGGCGAGCTCCTCGCGGCCGCCGCCGGCCACGAGCGACAGGGCGCCCCCGGGCAGGCCCGCCCGCTCGACGGCCTCGATCGCGACCGAGGCGAGGACGGCGTTCGAGTGCACCGCCGATGAGGACCCGCGCAAGAGGATCGCGTTGCCGGACTTGAGCGCCAGCGCCGCGGCGTCGATCGTCACGTTCGGCCGCGCCTCGTAGACGACGGCGACCACGCCGAGCGGCACGCGCACCTTGCGCACGTCGAGCCCGTTCGGGAGCCGGAAGCCGTCGAGTACCTCGCCGACCGGGTCCTGGAGGGCGACGATCTCGCGCACGCCGGCGGCCATTGCCGCCACCCGACTGGCGTCGAGGGCGAGGCGATCCATGAGCGCGCTCGAAAGCCCGGCCTCCCGTCCCGCCTCGAGGTCACGCGCGTTGGCCTCCAGGATCTCGGCCGTCCGCGCCTCCAGTGCGTCGGCCATCGCCAGCAGCGCGCCGTTCTTCGTGGCCGAGTCGATCGTCGCGAGCACCCGCGCTGCGCGCTTGGCAGCGCGGCAGAGGTCGGTGACCGACTGGGTTGCGAGCGCCATGCGCAACAGTCTAAGCCGCCCTGGTTACGCGCCTGGGCCGCTTAGCGGCATGAAGCCCGCGCGCGGCGGCCGTGTTGATCCCTGCGAACGTCAACGGCGGCCGGGTAGGGAAGCTGGGGTGCCGACCGGTGCGCGGGGACGTCGCTTCGCCGGCGCAACGAGACGAACGGGTCGCCGCCCGCCGCGCGAGTCGCCACCCGCCTACCCGACGCATTGACGTTCGCCGGCCGAAGCCGCAACGGTCAGGCGAGGACGAAGTAGTCGCGGTGGACGGCCTCCGGGGTCGCCCGGGGGAGCAGCTCGCGGACCTCGGCGGATTGCATTCCCATGACCTGGCGCAGCTCGGCCGCCGAGTAGTTGCAGATCCCCTTGCCGATCGTGTCGCGGCCGTCGTGGACCTCGACCGCGTCGCCGGCGTCGAAGGCTCCGTCGACGCCCACGATCCCGACCGGAAGCAGGCTCGTGCCGCCTTCGCGCAGCGCCCGGGCGGCGCCCGCATCGACGGTCACCGTGCCATGGCTCGGCTTCGCGTACTTGAGCCACAGCTTGAAGCTCGACTGGCGCGTCGCCTGCGGCGCGAAGCGGGTTCCGGCCGGCTCGCCCGCGACGGCGCGGGCGATGACGCCCGGGATCAGGCCGCTGCCGATCACGGTGGCGATCCCGGCGGCCGAGGCCATCTCGGCGGCCACGACCTTCGAGCGCATCCCGCCCGAACCGAGCGGCGACGGCGCGTGGCCGATGTCGAAGCTGTCGAGCTCCGCCGGATCGGCGACCTCCGCCACCAGCTGCGCGTCGGGGACATCCCGCGGGTCGGCCGTGTAGAGGCCCTCGGTGTCGGTCAGCAGCACGAGCACGTCGGCGGCCACGAGCACCGACACCTGGGCCGCGAGGAAATCGTTGTCGCCGAACGAGATGTCGTCCGTGGTGGTCGTGTCGTTCTCGTTGATGACCGGGACGACCCGCCACTCGAGCAGCTTGCGCAGCGTCCGCCGCGCGTTCAGATAGTGCGTTCGGGCGCTCATGTCGAAGAACGTGAGCAGCACCTGGGCGGAGCGGACGTCGCGCTCGCGCAGCAGGTCGTCGTAGGTGTGGTAGAGCCGCCCCTGCCCCATGGCGCTCGCCGCCTGCAGGTCCTCGATCACCGCCGGGCGGGCGTCCATGCCGAGCAGGTGCATCCCGCGCGCGATCGCGCCGCTCGTGACCACCACGACGTCCACGCCCGTGCGGTGCAGTGCCGCGATCTCCTCGCACACGCGCGCGACCACGGACAGGCGCAGCTCGCCCGACGCCTCGGCGACGATCGACGAACCGAGCTTGACCACCGCGAGGGGCATGACGCGCCGGGAGCCTACGAGGGATCGAGCTCGAACACCACACCGCCGAGCTCCACGTCGTCGCCCGGCTCGAACCCCTCGGCCTCGAGCGCGGAGATGACCCCCATCCGCCGCAGCCGGTGCTCGACGTGGGCGAGCGCCTCCTCGTTCTCGAGGTCGTGGCGCGCGATCAGGCGGTCGACCGCCTCGCCCGTGACCCGGAACTCGCCGGAGCCGACCCGCTCGACCGCGAACGCCCGGCCCGCGGCCGGCCGGAAGACCTGGAACTCGGCGACCTCGTCCTCGCCGGCGCCCGCGTCGACCGGATCGGCGGGCGGGACGCGCTGGAGCAGGAGCCGCCGCAGCTCGTCGAGCCCTTGGCCGGTCGCCGACGACGTGACCACCACGGGCACCGAGAGCCCGCCGTCCTCGCCGGGACCGTCCTGGTCGGCCGTCGCGAGCCGTTCGCGCCAAGCGGCCGCGGCGGCCAGCGCGTCCTCCTCGGGCACGAGGTCGGCCTTCGAGAGGGCGAGCACGCGCGGCAGCTCGGCCAGCCGCGGGTCGTGCTCGGCCAGCTCACGCTCGATCACCGCGTGGTTGGCCACCGGGTCGGACCCGTCGAGCGGCGCGAGGTCGAGCACGTGCACGAGCAGGCGCGTGCGCTCCACGTGCGCGAGGAAGTCGTGCCCGAGGCCGGCACCGTCGCTCGCGCCCTCGATCAAACCGGGGATGTCGGCCACCACGAGCTGGCGATCCTCGCCCTCGAGCATCCCCAGCACCGGCTCGACCGTCGTGAACGGATACGCCGCCACCTTCGGATGCGCGCGGGTGAGCCGCGCCAGCAGCGACGACTTGCCCGCGTTGGGGAGACCGACCAGCCCGACGTCGGCCAGCAGCTTGAGGTGCAGCTCGACGCGGCCCTCCTCGCCCGGCAGGCCCTTCTCGGCCAGGCGCGGCGTCTGCCGCACCGACGACTTGAAGCGCGTGTTGCCTCGGCCCCCGGAGCCGCCGCGCGCGACCGTGATCTCCTGGCCGGGACGCACGAGGTCGAACCGGGTGCCGTCCCAGCGCTCGACCTGGGTGCCCGGCGGCACCGCGACCACCAGCGTCTCGCCGTCCGCGCCGTGGCGCTGGGAGCCCTGGCCGTGGCCGCCGCGGTCGGCGCGGAAGTGCACCCGCCGGCGAAAGGCCTGGAGGTCGCGCAGCGAGTCGTCGCAACGCAGCACGACGTCGCCTCCGCGGCCGCCATCGCCCCCGTCAGGCCCGCCCTTGGGCACGTGCGCCTCGCGGCGGAAGGACAGGGAGCCGTTGCCGCCGGCGCCCGCGCGAACCTCCAATACGGCACGATCGGTGAACATCCCGTTGTATCGTCGCCGAAGGCGGGCGACGAAGGAGCCCCGCCTGGCAGGCGAAACCTTAATCCATGGACAAGGTCTTCCTCATCACCGGTGCCTCGACGGGCATCGGCGCCGCGACCGCCCGCCAAGCCGCCGAAGCCGGATACCGCGTCGTCCTCGCCGCCCGCAGCGAGGACAAGCTGCAGGCGCTCGCCGACGAGACCGGCGGCCTCGCCGTCCGCTGCGACGTGACCGAGTGGGAGGACCAGCAACAGCTCGTGCGCCGCGCCCTCGACGAGTACGGGCGGATCGACGTCGCGTTCGCCAACGCCGGCTTCGGTGGCCCGCGCGGCTTCGAGAAGGGCACGCCGGAGGAGTGGAAGGAGATGATCCTCACCAACGTCTACGGCGCCGCGCTCACGATCCGCGCGACGGCCGCGCCCCTGCGCGAGAGCAAGGGCCACCTGCTGCTCACGAGCTCGGTGGCCGGCCGCCGGGCGCTGCCCGGCTCCCTCTACTCAGCCAGCAAGCACGCGGTCACGGCCATGGGCGAGGCCGCGCGGCTGGACTTCAACGACACCGGCGTGCGGGTGACGCTGATCGAGCCCGGCATGGTCGACACGCCGTTCTTCGACAACCCGCCGCAGATCGAGGCGCTCCAGGCCGACGACGTCGCCCGCGCCGTCATGTTCGCGGTCTCGCAGCCGCCCCACGTGGACGTCAACGAGATCTTGATCAGGCCGACGGCTCAGCCCGCGTAACGTCGCCGAACGTCAGTGCGACGAAGGAGCTCTGACGTGGCAGGCGAAACCGACATCACGTCAGTGCGACGAAGGAGCATCTGACGTGGCAGGCGAAACCGGCATCACCGAAATGACGCGGCCGCGGCGCCCGGTGTGGAACTGCACCACGCCCGGCGCCTTCGCGTAGATCGTGTCGTCCCGGCCGATGCCGGTGCCGTCGCCCGGCTTGAAGCGCGTGCCGCGCTGGCGCACGATGATCTCGCCGCCGCTCACGGTCTGGCCGGCGAACACCTTCACGCCGAGCCGCTTCGCATTGGAGTCGCGGCCGTTGCGGCTGGAGCCGAGGCCCTTCTTGTGTGCCATCTACTTCGAGCTCCCGATCTTGGTGATGCGAAGGCGGGTGAGCTCCTGCCGGTGGCCCGTGCGGCGGCGGTAGCCGCGCTTGGGCTTGTACTTGAAGATGCGGAGCTTCTTGCCGCGCTCGTGGCCGACGATCTCGGCCTTGACGAGCGCCTTCGCCAGCTTCTTCGCGTCGAGCACGGGGTCCTTGCCGTCGCCGGCCAGCAGGAGCGGCACCAGGTCGATCTTCGCGCCCGGCTCGTCGGGCAGCCGCTCGACGAGCAGGGTCTGGCCCTCCTCGACGCGGTACTGCTTACCGCCGGTCTTGATGACTGCGTAGGACATGGTTCTCAGTCGTCGGCCGAAGCCTTGGCGCGCGAACGGCGCCGTCCGCCTCTGCGGCCACGGCGCCGGGACGGGGAGGATAGCGCGTCACCGTCGCCGTTCGTGGGCTCGGCGCCGACCCCCGACTCCTCGACGGCGGCAGGCGCGGTGCCCGCCGTGGGCCCCTCGCCGTCGTCGGCCAGGACCTGTGTGGCGTCGACCTCCACCGACTCCGCCTTGGCCGTCGTCCGGCGCCGGCGGCGGCCCTTCGGCTTGGCACCGTCGTCGGACGACGACGGTTCCGGCCGCTCCTTCGACTCCGCGGCCGGCGCCTTCGCGCCGCCCTCGCGCGCCTTACGCGCGGCCGCCCCGCGCTTGGCAGCCGCCGAGCGCCGCGCGCGCTCATCCGACCTCTTGCGCTCCTCCGCGCGCTCGACGGCCGCCTCCTCGGCGGCATCGGCGTCGGCGCCGGTGAGCGCCGCCACCGCGGTCGTGCGCCCGGCCTGCTCGATCCGCACCAACTTCTTGTTTCCGACGAAGCCGATCCCGCCGGTCACCGTGATCAGGTAGCCGTCGACCTTGGCCACGCCGTCGTCGGGGTTGTACATGTGCGGCTCGACGATGTCGACGTGGACCTCCTCGCCGACCCGGAACGGCACGGCGCGCTCCTCGATCTCCTCGCGCGTGCCCTCGAGGGTCACCGCGAAGTGGTCGAGCGGCAGCCCCTCAGAGCCCTCGAAGTGGAAGTAGCGGCCCGTCTGCTCCTCGAGCGCGTGCAGCTCGCGCGCCCCGTCGGCCGTGAACCAGGCACTGACGCGCGGGTTGATGCGCAGCAGGTACGCCTCGGGACCGCCGTCGCCCTGCTGGGCGACCATGTGCCGCAGGTGACGGGCGATGCCGATCGCGATCGTCTCCTCGGACTTGATCACGCCCTCGCCGTGGCACACCGGGCACGTCCGGGACATGATCTCGCGCACGCCGTCGGTCACGTTCTGGCGTGTCATCTCCACGAGCCCGAGCGGCGAGATCTCGACCACGAAGGTCTTCGTGCGGTCCTCGTCGAGCGACTTGCGCAGCACCTTGAGCACCGAGTCGCGGTTGCGCGCCCGCGCCATGTCGATGAAGTCGATGACGATGATCCCGCCGATGTCCCGCAAACGCAGCTGCCGCACGACCTCCTCGGCGGCTTCGAGGTTCGTCTTGGTGATCGTGTCCTCGAGCCGGGCGCTCTTGCCCTTGCCGATGAACGACCCGGTGTTGACGTCGATGACGGTCAGGGCCTCGGCGTAGTCGATCATCAGGTAGCCGCCGCTGGGCAGGTCGACGCGGCGGTTGAGCATGCCCTCGATCACGGGCTCGACGCCGAAGGCCTCGAACAGCGGGTCGTTCTCCTCCCACAGCTCGACGCGGTCGACCAGCTCGGGCGCCGTGCGCGTGAAGAAGGAGACGAGCCGGTGGTGCTGCTGTGGGTCGTCCACCACGGCGCGCTCGAAGTGCGCCGAGAAGATGTCGCGCACGACCCGCACGGAGAGGTCGGCCTCCTGGAAGACGAGCGCGGGCGCCTCGGACTCGCGGACGCGCTTCTCGAGCACCTCGTTGAGCTTGAACAAGTACTGCAGCTCGCGCTCGAAGTCGGCCCTGTTGGCGCCGTGGGCGGCCGTGCGGATGATCGCGCCGCCGCCGTTGAGATCGAGCTGCTTGGCCTCCTTGCGCAGGCGGTCGCGCTCCTTGTCCTCGAGCCGGCGGGAAACGCCGACGCCCTCGCCGGTCGGGGCGTAGACCATGTAGCGGCCCGCGATGGTCAGCTCCATCGAGAGGCGGGCGCCCTTGGTCTTGAGTGGGTCCTTTACGACCTGGACGACGATCTCCTGCCCCGGGGACAGCAGGTCGGTGATTCGAGGCCCACCGGCCGTCCCCCGCCCGCGACGGGCCTGCTCCTGCCCCGGGATGACGATCTCGTCGACGTGAAGGAACCCGTTCTTGTCGAGCCCGATATCGACGAACGCCGCCTCGAGCCCGGGCAGGACGTTGTCGACCTTGCCCTTGTAGATGTTGCCGACGATCGAGCGGCCGCCGCGGCGTTCGAAGTAGATCTCGGCGACGCGGTAGCCCGCGGGGACGTCGGGCTTCTTCTTACGCCGCCGCGAGGAGCCGGACTTCGGCGCTGCCGCCGGGTCGCCGGCGGCCTCCAGCATGGCGACGCGGGTCTCTCCCCGGTCGACCGTGACCAGCACTTGCTTTTTCACTGAGAATCCTCATTGGAAGATGGAGGCCCTCCCCTTCAGCTCAGCCGTTTCGCGCGCCTGCGCGTGGACGGAGTGGAGCAGGCCGAGGGCCAGGAACGTTGCGAGCATCGACGAGCCGCCGAAGCTCAGGAGCGGGGCGGTGACGCCCGTGATGGGCATGATGCCCACGTTCATCCCGATGTTCACGAAGAGCTGGAAGAGCAGCATCACGGTGATGCCACCGGCGAGCAGCGCGCCGTACAGGTTCTTCGCGACGGTCAGGATGTGCAAACCTCGCCATATAAGTAGCGCGTACAGCGAGAGGATGAGCGCGCAACCGGCGAATCCGTAGGTTTCGCCGACCACGGCGAAGATGAAGTCGGTGTGGTGCTCGGGCAGGAAGTTGAGCGACGTCTGGGTCGCGTTCTCGACCCCGCGGCCGGTCTTCTCCCCCGAGCCCATGGCGATCAGGGCCTGGTGCTGCTGGTAGCCCTCGTCGCCCGGATCGGCCGACGGGTGCAGGAACGAGGTCAGGCGATCGACCTGGTAGGGCTTGAGCACCTCGACGCCCGCCATCGGCGCCGCCACGAGGACGATCGTCGCGGCGAGCGCGAACAGCCCGCCGAGCGCCGCGAAGTGCCGCCACGGCGCGCCGGCCACGAACAGCAGCGCGAGCGTGCCGGCCACGTACACGAGCGCCGACCCGAGGTCGGGCTCGGCCATCACGAGCATCGTCGGCACGAGGCCGAGCACCACGATGCGGGCCGTGGTGTCGCGCCCCATGCGGCGCATGCGGTCCACGAGGAAGCCGGCCAGCGCCACGATCAGCAGCACCTTGCCGACCTCGGAGGGCTGGAAGTTGAAGAACGGCAGCTCGATCCACGATCGCGCCCCGCGCGTGACGCCAGCGATCGCGAGCACGACCAGGATCAGCAGCAGGAGCAGCCCGTAGATCGGGTAGCGCAGCTCCCGCAGGCGCGAGTAGTCGAGCCGCGAGGCGGCGTACATGAGCACGATGCCGACGCCGGCGTAGATCCCCTGGCGCAGGACGTAGTAGTCCGGGTCGCCGGGGATGTCGTTGGCGGTCGCGCTGTTGAGCGCGATCAGCGAGCTCGCGACCAGGCCGACCGTGGCGAGCAGGAGCAGCGGGTCGAGCCGCAGGCGCCACTCGCGCGGCACCAACGGGGGCGGCGGCTCGGAGGCGGGTTGGATCGGGTGCGTGCTCAATTGGACTGGTCGGATCCGGCCTTGAACTCGTCGTCCTGCAGATCGAACCACTCATTGAGGATCAGGCGCGCTGCGGGGGCCGCAGTTTCCGCGCCGAAGCCGCCGCGTTCGATCGTCGTCACGACGACGATCGGCCGGGTCGGGTGGTCGACGTAGCAGGCATACCAGGACTGGTCGGGGTTGGGCTGGCGCTCAGCCGTACCCGTCTTGCCGTACAGCACGTCGCGGTAGCGGAAGTCCCCGAACACGTCGCTCGACGTTCCGTTCGCCGCCGTCGCCGCCCCGTGCAGCCCGGCCATGATGGCATCTCGGTGGGCGGCGTCGAACTTGACCCGCCGCCGGATCGGCGTCCGGATCTCCTCCACGAGCCGGCCCTGGCCGTCCTCGACCTGCTGACCGAGGTGCGGGCGGACCACGCGACCGTCGCCGTTGGCGAGCGTCGCGTAGGCGGTGGCGAGCTGGAGCGGCGTGGCCTGCAGGTCGCCCTGGCCGACGGCGAGGTTGACGTTGTCGCCCGCCGTCCAGGGCCGCTCGATCCCGCCGCACGCGAGCAGCGCCGCGGTCGTCCCGGCCTCGACCTTGGCCTTCTTCGTGCACTTCAGGTACGCCTCGTAGCCCTTGTTGCGCCAGTCGGAGTCCGGGATCAGGCCGCCGAACTCGCCCGGGATGTCGATCCCCGTGCGCCGCCCGGCGCCGAGCCGCCGCGCCCAGTCCTGCAGCACCGGGCCCTGGCCGTTCAGCTGCAGGCCCAGCTCGTAGAAGAACACGTCCGAGGAGACCGTGAGGGCGCCCGGGAGCTGGAGCGCGCCGTACGAGGCGTCCTGGGCGTTCTTGAACACGCGGTCGCCGAGCTCGAACTCGCCGTCGTCGACGATCGTGCTGGCGGGCGTGATGACGCCCTGCTCGAGCGCGGCCATGGCGGTGATCGGCTTGAACGTCGAGCCGGTCGGATAGGTGGCGGCGATCGCGCGGTTGAAGAGCGGAGCGCCCAACTCCTCCGATGACAGCTCGTCGTAGCGCCGCTGCGAGATCGGCTTGGCGAACTCGTTGGCGTCGAAGCTCGGGTACGAGCCGAGGGCGAGGATCTCCCCCGAACGCGGGTCCATGGCGACGAAGGCGCCCGCCTTGGCCCCGTTCTGGCTCGCCGCCTCGACCCCGCGCCGGATCGCGTCGTTGGCCGCGCGCTGGAGCCCGAGGTCGAGCGTGACTCGCAGCCGCTGCCCCTGGCGGGGCTCGCGGCGGGCCATCTGGCGGCGGTCGTCGCGGCTGCCGAGCGCGTTGATGATCACCCGCGTGTAGCCGTCGGTGCCGCGCAGGTACTCGTCGTAGCTCTCCTCGATGCCGTCGGCGCCGATCCGCGTGCCGGCCTCCACCCCGCGATAGCGCTTCATCTCGAGCTCCTCGGGCGAGATCTCGCGCGTCGTGCCGAACAGCTGGGCGGCCAGCTCCTCGTGCGGGTAGTCGCGCAGGTAGCGCTTCTCGACCTCGACGCCCGGGAACTGCTCCCGGCGCTCGCGGATGAAGTTGAACGCGTCACGCGGGACCGCGGTGCGGATCGTGACGTTCGAGTACGGCAGCTCGGCGATGCCCTCGATCACCCGCTCGTGGATGAGCCGCGGTCGGAGGTCGATCACCTTGCCGAGCCGGCGGTAGAGCCGCCGCTGCTCGGTCTCGGCGGCGGGCAGCGGCGCGACCGCCACGGGCGCCGCGCGGCGGGCGGCGCGTGTCAGGACGCGGCGCTGGCGGCGCTGCTTGCGCGTGGCGCCGCGGCGCCGCTCCCGGATGTCGCGCTCGAGCGTACGCAGCTGGCCGGCGGCCTCCAGACGCGCCCGCTCCGAGGTGCTACGGGCCTTGCGAAACGCCTCGGCCTGGTCGAGCACCGCCTCCGGCAGCGAGCCAGGAGTGATCTGGACAACCGGCGCGACGCGGGTCTTGACCAGCACGGTGCCGTTGCGGTCCACGACGTCGCCGCGCGGCGCCTCGATCCGCACCTTGCGCACGCGGTTGTCCCGGGCCTGGGAGACGTAGTCCTCGCCCGACAGCACCTGCAGGAACCAGAGCCGGAAGAAGACGATCGCGAACAGGACGAACGCGACCCCCCCGAGCACGGCGACGCGCATCGCGAGCTGCGGCGTGATCGGCGGGCGGCGCTCCTCGACGGGCTTAGACACGCGAGAGGGGGCTGAGCCCGCCGGTCGTGTACGCGCGGCGGCGGCGGCGGCGCGGGTCGTCGGGCAGGAACGGGAGCAGCACCCGGCGGCAGACGGCGTACACGGGCAGGGCGAGCAGCGTGTTGAGCGCGATCGTCATGAGGATCGCGCGCAGGAGCTGGAGCGAGATCGGGGCCTCGACGCCGAGCAGGAACTGCAGCAGCGAGAAGCCGACGGCCGCGAGCGCGGTGGCCGCGGCGCCGACGAGCACGGGCGCCAGCGTGTGGGCCGGGTCGCGCAGCTCGCGCACCCGGCCGGCGCCGTAGCCGACGGCGGTCAGCACGAGCGAGTTCACGCCCAGCGTCTGCAGCAGCACGGTGTCGACGAACAGCCCGAGGCTGAAGCCGAAGACGGCGCCGGAGATCGAGCCGGAGAGGAAGCCGACAGACGCCACGATCAGCGGCGACAGGTCGGCGGGCACGCCGAAGATCGACACCTGCGAGACCGTGGTGAGCTGGAAGATGCCGCCCAGCAGGCAGAGCAGGGCGAGGCGGCCGGCAGCCTGGGGCGTGAAGGTCATGGCGACTGCGCCCGCAGGTCGGCGTCGGGCTGCGTGAGGACCTCGACGAGATCGAGCGAGCGGAGGTCGGCGACCGGCTCGACGTGGATCACACGGTCGAGCTCCCCCTCCCCCGTCTCGATCCGGCTCACGGTGCCGATCAGGATCCCGCGCGGGTAGAGCGACGAGAGGTCCGTGACCTTGGCCGACGTGCTCGTGCCGGCCGTGATGATGCGCTCGCCGCGGCGCACCTCCTTGGCGTTCGGTACCAGCTCGAAGCGCAGGTCGCCCGCGTCGCCGACCGCGGGCCCGACGCTGCCGGGCTCACCGCTCTCGAGCGCCTGCGCGGAGACGCCGAAGTCGGGGTCGGTGAGGAGCATGACGACGGCGTTGCCGTCCGAGACCTCCTTGACCTTCCCGACCAGGCCGGCGCTGTTCACGACCGGCTGGTCGACGCGCACGCCGTCGCTCGTGCCCTTGTTGATCTGGAAGCTCTGGAACCAGGCGCTGGGCGAGCGGGCGATCACCCGCGCCTGCACCGGCGCGTAGCCGTCGAGGCCGCCCTCGGTGTTCTGCTCCTGCAACCCCTCGATCTGCCGCAGCTGCCGGTTCTCGAGCGTGACGCGCCGGACCTCTTCGTCGAGCCGCTCGTTCTGCGTCTTCAGCCGGTCGCGCTCCTCCTTGGCGTCGAGCGTGTCGCCGAACCAGCCGAACAGGTCGCGGAACGGCTTGAGCGCGCGGTTAGCGCCCTCCTGGATCGGGGCGAAGACCTCCATCGCGCCGCGCTGGATCGAGTGCAGGGAGCCGCTGGACGACTCGCCGAAGTACGCCGTCAGCAGGAACAGCGAGGTCAGCACGAGCCCGGCCAGGACCGCTCGGCGTCGGCGAACCACGCGGTCGCTCATCGGCGGTTGCGGTTGCGGTTGCGGTTCCGGTTGTGGTTGCGGTTCGAGCGGTGGATCGCATCGACCTCCTCGAGCGACCGGCCGGAGCCGACCGCCACGCACGTCAGCGGCGAGTCGGCGCGGTGCGCCGGCATCTGCGTCTCGTCCCGCAACCGCTCGTCCAGGCCCTGCAGCAGCGAGCCGCCGCCCGCGAGCATGATCCCGCGGTCCATGATGTCCGAGGCCAGCTCGGGGGGCGTCCGGTCGAGCGTCTCCTTGATCGCGTCGATGATCTGCACGAGCGGCTCCTCGAGCGCGGCCCGCACCTCCTCCGACGTGAGCACCACGGTCTTGGGCAGGCCGGACACGAGGTCGCGACCGCGGATCTCGGCCTGGACCTCCTCGTCGAGCGGGTAGGCGCTGCCGATCTCGAGCTTGACCTCCTCGGCCGTCTGCTGGCCGATCAGGAGCTTGTACTCGCGCTTGACGTAGTTGATGATCGCCTCGTCGAGCTCGTCGCCGCCGACGCGCACGGACTGGCTGACGACGATGCCGCCGAGGGAGATGACCGCGACCTCGGAGGTGCCGCCGCCGATGTCGACGATCATGTTGCCGGTCGGCTCGCCCACGGGCAGGCCGGCGCCGATCGCGGCCGCCATCGGCTCCTCGATCAGGTACGCCTGGCGGGCGCCGGCCGACAGGCAGGCCTCCTCCACGGCGCGCTTCTCGACCCCGGTCACGCCCGAGGGGACGCAGACCACCACGCGCGGGTGCGCCCAGCGGTTCTGGTGGACCTTCTGGATGAAGTGCCGGAGCATCTCCTCCGTGACGTCGAAGTCAGCGATCACGCCGTCCTTCAGCGGCCGGATGGCGGAGATCGTGCCGGGGGTGCGGCCGAGCATGCGCTTGGCCTCGATCCCCACCGCGTGGACCTCGCCGGAGCGCGAGTCGATCGCGACCACGGACGGCTCGGAGAGCACGATCCCCCGCCCGCGCACGTACACGAGCGTGTTCGCGGTCCCGAGGTCGACGGCCATGTCACGGCCACCGAAACCGGTGAGGTACGAGAAGAAGCCCATGAGGAAGGGCGCGCGGCGGTACGCGTGCGTGCCCGCGCCGGGCGTCGAGTGTATCGAAGGCCACGGCGCCCCAAACGGGCTGCAAAGCTCGAATCAAGGCGCTCGCGCGACCTTGCGAGTGCGAGTGAGCCGCATTCTCAATCTCGTTGATCGAGGAGGGCCTGCAACCTCGCAAGGGGGAGCCCGACGACGTTCAAGTAGTCGCCCTCGACGCGCTCGACGAGGACCGATCCGCCCGTCTCCTGGATCGCGTAGCCGCCCGCCCGGCCGACCCATTCGCCGGTCGCCGCGTAGGCGTCGATCTCCTCCTCGCTGCGATGGTGGAACGTCACGCGCGTCGTCTCCACGGCGCTGGCCACGACCTCCCCGCCCTCGGCCAGCGCGATCGCCCCCACCACCTCGTGCGTGCGCCCGTTGAGGCGCCGGAGGTACGCGCGGGCGGCGGCCTCGTCGGCCGGCTTGCCGAGGATGTCGCCGTCGAGCACGACGACCGTGTCGGCCCCCAGCACCAGCGCTCCGGGCACGGCGGTGGCCTTTCGGCGGGCGTTGCGCTCGGCGACCGCCCCGGCGTCGCCGGCCATCTCCTCCTCCACGTCGGCCGGGACCACGATGAACTCGATCCCGGCCTGCTCGAGGATCGCCCGCCGCTGCGGCGACGCGCTGGCGAGGACTAGGGGTCTGATCAAGAAGATCCGGCCCGGCCTGGACGTGGCGGGGTTCTTGATCAGGCCCCTAGGTCCGGGAAGAACAGCGTCGCCTCGCGCCCGCCCGACTCCGGCGAGTCCGAGCCGTGGACCATGTTCTGCCCGACCGCGATCGCGTAGTCGCCGCGGATCGAGCCCGGCGCGGCCTCGAGCGGGTTGGTGGCCCCGATCACCTGGCGGGCGGCGCGGATCGCCTCGTCGCCCTCGAGCACCATCGCCACGATCGGGCCGGAGGTGATGAACTCGACCAGCTCGCCGAAGAACGGCTTGCCGTCGTGCTCGGCGTAGTGCTGCTTGGCCAGGTCCTCGGTCACCGTCATGTGCTTGAGCGCGACGATCTCGAGGCCCTTGTTCTCGAAGCGGGCGATGATCTCGCCGGTCAGGCCGCGCGCGAACGCGTCGGGCTTGACCAGGATCAGGGTCCGGTCCACGGTGAAATCTCCTTGTCGGTGTCAGCGGCGACGACGCGTCGCCTGGGGCTCGGGCTCAGGCTCGGCGTCGGTGCGGGCCACCTCGGCGGCCACCGTCGGCTGATCGGTGGTCGAGGACCGGCGCCGGCGGCGCGTGGACGGCGGCGGCGGGGTCGTCTGCACCTCGGCCTCGCAGTACGGGCACAGCTGCCACGACGGGTCGACGGGCTTGCCGCACGAGTAGCAGCGCTCCTTCAGCTTGCGCGCGCAGCTCGGGCAGCGCAGGTAGTCCGACTTGACCTCGTAGTCGCAGTGCGGGCAGAGCTGGTAGTCCAGGTTCGCGAGCCGGGCCTCCGCGGCCGTCATCTCCAGCTCGCGCAACCGCACGTCGTCGACGAACTCCGGCGGGCGGACGATCACGTACACGATCGTGCCCACGAACGGGAACAGCGACGCCGCCGTGGCGCACGCCACGAGCATCGGATCCTCGATCCGGCGCCGGGCGTCCGCGAACGTCCAGAAGATGAGCGCGAAGTAGACGACGACGAGGACGAGGAGGAGCACGTTGACGGCCGTGTTCAGGCTGTCGTTCGTGATCCCGAAGATGCCGAGGAGGACCATTGGCGGAATAGCTTAGGGGCAGGGGTTACAGGAAAGCCCGACCGAAGGCGTACCCGATCGCGAAGAAGACGAGGATGACGAGCGCCACCACGACCGCCACGAGGGCGACCATGGCCAGGACGCTCGGGCCGCGCTCGTTCACAGCGCGGACGCCCTCCGGCGCCCCGGCTCGGCCAGCAGGTCGGCCACCAGGTAGATCGAGCCGGTGGCCAGCACGGCCCCGTCCGGCCCGGCCAGCTCCTGCGCGCGCCTGACCGCCTCGCGCGGATCGGCCGCGATCTCCGAGGCGCCGCCGCCGACCTGCGCCCACAACGAGGCGAGGGTGGCCGGCGACAGCGCGCGGGGGTTGGTCGTGCTCGTGAACACCGCCCCCGACGTGTTCCCGGCCAGTGCGCGGAGCATGCCCGCCGCGTCCTTGTCATCCAGGATTGACACCACGGCCACGAGCGGGCGGCCGCCGGTGGCCTCCGGCAGCGCGGCGGCGAGCGCCGCGACGCCCGACGGGTTGTGGGCGCCGTCGTAGATCGTCAGCGGGCGCTCCCCGACGATCTGCATGCGGCCCGGGACCGTCACGCGGGCGGCGACGTCGGCGACCTTCGCGGGGTCGAGCGTGCCGAGATGAGCACGGGCGGCAGCCACCGCCACGGAGAAGTTGGTGCGCTGGTAGCCCGTCAGTGCCTCCGGAGGGACACCGTCCCCACCCGCCCGGACGATCCGGGCACCGGTCTCGCGAGCCAGGACCTCGACCTCGGGGTCGACGAGCCCCAGCACCAGCGTGACACCGTCCCCGGGCGGGCGGGTCTGTTTCACCACCGCCAGCTTCTCGCGCGCGATGTCGGTCACCGTCGGCCCCAGCCAGCGCGTGTGCTCGAGCCCGACGTTGGTGAGCACCACGACGGGCGCCCCGAGCACGTTGGTGGCGTCGTGCCGGCCGCCCAGGCCGGCCTCGACGACCGCGACGTCCACCTCCTGCCGCGCGAGCTCGTCCAGCGCCGCGGCGGTCACCAGCTCGAACTGCGTCACGCGGTCGCCCGGCTCGAGCGTGCGATCGACCTTGGCGGCGCCCGCCGCCGCGCGCTGCACGGCGGCGCCGAACGCGTCCGGCGCGAGGTCGGCGTCGCCGACGCGGATCCGCTCCGCGAAGCTCGTCAGGTGGGGCGAGAGGAACGCGCCGGTGTGCAGCCCGTGCGCCTCGAGCAGTGCCGCGCACATGCGGACGGTCGACGACTTGCCGTTCGTGCCGACGACATGGATCGCCGGGTAGCGCTCCTGCGGGCTGCCGAGCGCGGTCAGCAGCCGGCGCATGCGGTCGAGCCCGAACCGCATGCCGAAGAGCTCGAGGGAGAGCAGGTGCGCCTCGGCGTCCTCGAGGCGCCACTCAGTCACAGGTCTTCAAGCTCCTCACGCAGGCGCTCCAGCTTGGCCCGCTCGGCGTCGACCACCGCGGCGGGCGCCTTGGCCACGAAACCCTGGTTGGCAAGCTTTCCCTCGGCGCGCGCGATCTCCTTCCTCAGCTCGTCCCGCGCGGGCCGCGGCGCGCCGTGCGGCGGCCTCGTGGTCGACGACCTCGGACGCGAGCATCGCGACGGTGCCGCCCGGGACGCCGACGCTGGCGACGGGCTCGCCGCCGTTCGCCGACCACTCGACGCGGGCCAGCCGCGCCACGTGGTCGGCGGTGCTCTCGTAGCCGGCGGCGTCGAGCCGCGCCGGGACGATCCGGCCGGCGGGCGCGCCCACGCGGTCGCGCCAGCCGCGCAGCTCCTGCGTGGCCGCGATCGCGCGCCGCAAGTCGGCCTCGGCCGCCTCGTCGCGCAGGGCGGGGTCGGGCTCGGGCCAGCGATGCGCCATCAGCAGGTCGTCGGCGGGCGGGCGGGTTGGCATCAGCGACCAGATCTCCTCGGTCACGAACGGGATGATCGGATGCGCGATCGCGAGCGTCTCGGCGAGTACGTGCAGGGCGACCGGTGTAACGTCGGGCGGAGATTCGAGCTTGCGAGGATCGGAGCCCGAAACCCGATTTCCCTCGTCATACAGGCGCGGCTTGATCAGCTCGAGGTACCAGTCGGCGAGCTCGCTGTAGACGAAGTCGTACAGGCCGAGCGCGGCGTGGTGGAACTCGAACTCGTCGAGCGCCCGTGCCATGTCGGCCTTGGCGGCCTGCAGGCGGGAGAGGATCCAGCGGTCCTCGACGGCGCGCGGCGCCGGCGGGGAGTCGGGGACCATCACGCCGTCGGGGACACGCAGCAGCACGAGCCGCGCCGCGTTCCAGAGCTTGTTGGCGAGCTGGCGGCCCTGGGCGATCTTCTCCTCGTTGAAGCGCACGTCCTGGGTCGAGGACATGGCCAGCAGCCCGAAGCGCACGGCGTCGGCGCCGTAGGCGGGGAACTCGCCGCCCTCCGTGAACACGGGCGGGCGCGGGCCGCCGGCGATCAGGTCGAGCGGGTCGATGCCGGTGCCGAGCGACTTCGACATCCGCCGCCGGTCGGGCGCCTGGATGATCGAGTGGACGTAGACGTGCTCGAACGGGACGTCGCCCGCGAACTCGAGCCCGAACATGATCATGCGCGCGACCCAGAGGAAGAGGATGTCGCGCGCCGTGAGCAGCACGTCGGTCGGGTAGAAGGCGCGCAGATCCGGGGTGTCGTCCGGCCAGCCGAGCGTGGCAAACGGCCAGAGGCCGGAGGAGAACCACGTGTCGAGCACGTCGGGGTCCTGGGTCCAGCCGTCGCCGTTCGGCGGCTCGATCCCGACGTACCGCTCCTCGCCGCGGTACCAGACGGGGATCTGGTGTCCCCACCAGAGCTGGCGTGAGATGCACCAGGGCCGGATCTTCTCCATCCACTCGAAGTAGCGGTTCTCCTGGCCCTCGGGGTGGATGCGCACGCGGCCGTCACGGACCGCGTCGATCGCCGGCCGGGCGAGCTCGTCCATGGCCATGAACCACTGGAGCGAGATCAGCGGCTCGATCCGCTCGCCCGAGCGCTGCGAGAACGGCACCTCGTGCTCGTACTGCTGGGCGCGCACGATCCGGCCCTCGGCGCGCAGGCGCTCGACGACGGCCGTGTGCGCCTCGGCGACCGGCATCCCCGCGAAATCCCCCGCCGCCTCGGTCATGCGGCCGTCCTCGCCGATCACCGTGATCTCCTCGAGCCCGTGCGCGCGGCCGATCTCGAAGTCGTTCGGATCGTGGGCGGGGGTGATCTTCAGCGCGCCGGTGCCGAACTCCGGCTTGACGTAGGAGTCCGCGATGATCGGCAGCCTGCGGCCGACGAGCGGGAGCAGCGCGGTCTCCCCGATCAGGCGCGTGTAGCGGTCGTCCTCGGGATGCACCGCGATCGCGGTGTCGGCGAGCATCGTCTCCGGCCGCACGGTGGCGATCGTCACCGAGCCGTGGCCGCTCGCCAGCGGGTAGTCGACGTAGTAGAGCGTGTCAGTGACGCGGCGCTCCTCGACCTCGAGATCGGAGATCGCCGAGCGCGTGCCCGGGTCCCAGTTCACGAGGTAGTTGTCGCGGTAGATCAGCCCCCTGTCGTACAGGGCGACGAAGACCTCGAGCACCGCGCGCACGTAGCCCTCGTCGAGCGTGAAGCGCTCGTGCTCGTAGTCGGCCGACGCGCCGAGTCGCTTGTACTGCTGCAGGATCTGGCCGCCGTACTCCTCGCGGAAGCGCCACACCCGCTCCACGAACCGCTCGCGGCCGATCTCCTCGCGGCTCGTGCCCTCGCTGTGCAGGAGCTTCTCGACCTGCGTCTGCATCCCGATGCCCGCGTGGTCGGTCCCGAGGATCCAGCGCGTGCGCTTGCCGCGCATGCGCGCGAGGCGGATCAGCGCATCCTGGATCGAGCCGTTGAGCGCGTGGCCCATGTGGAGCGCGCCCGTGACGTTGGGCGGCGGGATCGCGATCGAGTAGTTCTCCTCGGCGGTCCCCTCGGGCTCGGGAGTGAACAGGCCCGACTCCTCCCACCTCGCGAAGATCCGCGGCTCGGTCTCGGCGGGGTCGTAGCGGGTGCGGCTCTCGAGCTCGGCGTCAGCCATCGGGGCGCCGAGTTTAGATTGCGACTTCCGTTACACTTCGACGTTGAATGTCACAACGTCACGGAATCGAGGACGACGGCGTTCTGGACGCGGCACGGGCGTGCGTGCTCGACGTCGGCTTCCGGCGGACGACGCTGACCGACGTCGCTCGCCGTACCGGGGTGAGCCGGATGACGCTGTACCGCCGCTATCCCGACCTCGAGGCCGTGCTCGCGGCGCTGATGACGCGCGAGTTCGGGCGGCTCGTGGCGCAGGCCGGCGAGGTCGCTGCCACGCCGCGCGAACGCGCGACGACTCGCGGGCGGGTGGTGACGATGGTCGTCCATGGGGCCCGCTCGCTGGCCGAGGACCCCCTCTTCGCGCGCCTGCTGGACATCGACCCCGAGCTCCTGCTGCCTTACGTCACGCGGCGACTGGGCGGCATGCAGCGGATCGCGGTCACGGCCGGGGCGGCGGCGCTGGCCGAAGCGGACGGCTCCGTGCGCGCCGACGCGCCGCCCGAGGTCCTCTCCGCGGGCGTCGAGCTGATCGCCCGCGGCTTCGTGCTGGCGTCCCATGGCGAGCTGGAGCCGGGCCTCGACCCCTGGGCCGAGCTCGCCCGCGCGGTCGACGGGTACCTGCGGCCATGAGCGCGTCGCTGAACGCCGCGCGGCGCGCGGCGGAGCTCGAGGCGCTGGCCGGCGGCGAGGCGGTCGACGTGGTCGTCGTGGGCGGCGGGATCACCGGCGCGGGGGTCGCGCTCGACGCCGCAAGCCGGGGCTTGTCGGTCGCGCTGCTCGAGCGGCGCGACCTCGCGCACGGCACCAGCCGCTGGAGCTCGAAGCTCGTGCACGGCGGGCTGCGCTACCTCGCGCAGGGCGACGTCGGCCTCGCCTGGGAGTGCGCGGTCGAGCGGGCGGCGCTGATGCGGACGATCGCGCCCCACCTCGTGCGCCCGCTCGCGTACGTGATCCCGCTCGACGCGTCGGTCGCGCGCGGCACCGGGGCCACCACGCTCGCCGGCCTGTGGGCGGGTGACGCGCTGCGCGGGGCAGCGCGCACGAGCCGCCGCACGCTGCCGCGGGCGCGGCGGGTGAGCGCGCTCGAGGCCCGTCGTCTCGCCCCGGCGCTGCGGCAGTCCGGCCTGCGTGGCGCGCTGCTGAGCTGGGACGGCCAGCTCGAGGATGACGCCCGGCTCGTCGTGGCGGTGGCGCGCACGGCCGCCGCCCACGGCGCGCGGATCCTCACTTACGCGGAGGTCGCCGGCATCCGGGACGACGGCGTCGACGCGATCGACGGCCTGACCGGCGCCGCCTTCACGGTCCGCGCTCGCCACGTCGTCGTCGCAGCCGGCGTGTGGGCCGGCGGGCTGAGCCGAGCCGTCGCCCTGCGCCCAAGCCGCGGCTCCCACGTGCTCGTGCGCGCCGAGCGGCTCGGCGGGCCGCGTGCCACGGTCAACGTCCCGGTGCCCGGCGAGCGCGGCCGCTGGGTGTTCGCCGTCCCCCGCCCGGACGGGCTCGTTGCCATCGGCCTGACCGACGTCCCCGCCTCCGGGCCCGTCGACGATCCCCGGCCCGACCCGGCGGAGGAGGCCGACCTCCTCGCCCGCGCCTCTGCCGCGCTCGAGGCTCCGCTCACCGCGGCCGACGTGGCGGGCCGCTACGCCGGTCTCCGGCCGCTCGCCGGCGACGGGGACGCGGTCGGAGGCGCCACCGCGGACCTGTCGCGGCGCCACGTGATCGCCACGGATCCCGGGACGGGCTCGCTGGTGATCGTCGGCGGCAAGTTGACGACGTACCGCCGGATGGCCCAGGACGTCGTCGATCGCCTCACCGACCGCCCGTGCCGGACGCATCGCCTGCCGCTCGTCGGCGCCGCGCCGCCGGCGTGCCTGCATGCGGTGGCGGCGCCCGAGCGGCTCGTGCGCCGCTACGGCACCGAGGCGCCTGCGGTCGTCGCGCTTGCCGACGGCCGGCCGGAGCTGCTCGAGCCGCTCGGACCCGGCGTGCCGGCGTGCGGGGCGGAGCTGCTGTGGGCGGCGCGGCACGAGCTCGCGCTCACGGCCGAGGACCTCGCCGACCGCAGAACGAGGGCCGGCCTCGTCCCCGAGTGGCGAGCGGCCGTGATGGCCGCCGCACCGCAGCTCGTACCCGCCGCGGCGTGATGTCCGCCGGCGAAGAACTGGCCATCCGGGCGGTGGCAATCCGCCACCGGGTTCGACATGGTCGCGCGATGGTCGCAGCCACGATGCGCCGCGCCGCGGGCGCGCTCCTCATCGCATCCCTGGGTGTGGCCGCCGGCGCCGTGCCCGCCTCCGCCGCGCCGTGCCGCGCGCCGGACGAGCCCACGTGGCGCAGCTGTCTGACGACCGCCCACGTGGAGCTCGAGGACGGTCGCGTCCGGCTCAAGCGGGCGAGCCCTCGCCTCGTCATGCGCTACGACGAGTGCCCGGCGACGCTGCGCACCCGCACGGTCGCGCTGCGCACCCGCAGAGGACGGCTGCTCGACCGCGCGGCGGTGGACGGGCGTTGCGCCAACGGCGTGGCCCGCTGGACCGTCACCCTGCGCCCGGAGGACGCCGACCTACGCTCCGGCACCGTGGTGCGAACGTTCTGGACCGGCGTCGCCGACAAGGACCGGGCGCCGAAGGTGCGGTTGGACTAAGCGGCCCTTATGCCGACTTGGCCTCGGGCGACTCGGCGTCGTCCGGGGCCTCGGTGACGAGCGTCGGCTTCACGCCGCGCTCGACGGTGTCCTTGGTCACGACGCACTTCTTGACGTCGCGGCGCGAGGGCAGCTCGAACTGCACGTCGAGCAGGATGTCCTCGATGATCGAGCGCAGCCCGCGCGCGCCGGTCTCACGCTCGAGCGCCTTGTCGGCAACCGCCGTCTGCGCCTCGGACGCGAAGACGAGCTCGATCCCGTCGAACGCGAAGAAGCGCTGGAACTGCTTGACGATCGCGTTGCGCGGCTCGGTGAGGATCGTGATCAGGTCGTCGCGCGAGAGCTGGTGCACGGCCGAGCAGACCGGCAGGCGCCCGATGAACTCCGGGATCAGCCCATACTGCATGAGGTCCTCGGGCAGGACCTTCTCGAACAGCGCGCCCGTGTCCCGCTGGGACTTGGACTCGATCGTGGCGCCGAAGCCCACGCCCTTGTGGCCGATCCGCCGCTCGATCACCTTGTCGAGCTGCGCGAACGCGCCCCCGCAGACGAACAGGATGTTCGTGGTGTCGATCGTGAGGAACTCCTGGTGCGGGTGCTTGCGCCCGCCCTGGGGCGGCACGCTGGCCGTCGTCCCCTCGAGGATCTTCAGCAGTGCCTGCTGCACGCCCTCGCCGGACACGTCGCGTGTGATCGACGGGTTGTCGGCCTTGCGGGCGATCTTGTCGACCTCGTCGATGTAGATGATCCCGGTCTCGGCCTTCTTGACGTCGTAGTCGGCGGCCTGGATCAGCTTGAGCAGGATGTTCTCGACGTCCTCGCCGACGTAGCCGGCCTCGGTCAGCGCCGTCGCGTCGGCGATCGCGAACGGCACGTTGAGGATCCGCGCCAGCGTCTGGGCGAGCAGCGTCTTGCCGCAGCCGGTTGGCCCCAGGAGCAGGATGTTCGACTTCTGGAGCTCGATCTCCGAGTCGTCCGCCTGCATCATCTGCACGCGCTTGTAGTGGTTGTAGACCGCCACCGACAGCGTGCGCTTGGCCTGCTCCTGCCCGACGACGTACTCGTTGAGCACGCTGTAGATCTCGCGCGGCTTGGGCAGGTTGTCGATGTCGAACGACGGAGGGGCGGTGAGCTCCTCGTCGATGATCTCGTTGCAGAGATCGATGCACTCGTCGCAGATGTAGACGCCCGGCCCGGCGATCAGCTTCTTGACCTGGCGCTGCGACTTGCCGCAGAAGCTGCAGAGGAGCTGCTCGTTGGAGTCGGTCGGCCGCGCCATCGCTTCAGTGCTCCGAGATCACCCTGTCGATGATCCCGTATTCCGTCGCTTCCTCCGAGCTCATGAAGTAGTCGCGCTCGGTGTCCTGCTTGACCTTCTCGATCGACTGGCCCGTGTGGTCGGCGATGATCTCGTCGAGCCGACGGCGCAGGTCGATGACCTCGCGCGCGTGGATCTCGATGTCGGTGGCTTGGCCCTGGAAGCCGGACGACACCTGGTGGATGAGGATCTTCGCGTTGGGGAGCGCCATGCGCTTGCCCTTCGCGCCGCCGGCCAGCAGCAGCGCGCCCATGGACATCGCGATGCCCACGCAGATCGTCTGCACGTCGGGCTTGATGAACTGCATCGTGTCGTAGATCGCCAGCCCCGCGTACACGGATCCGCCCGGCGAGTTGACGTAGAGCGAGATGTCCTTGTCGGGATCCTCGGCCTCGAGATGCAGGAGCTGAGCGACGATCAGGTTCGCGATCTGGTCGTCCACCGGCGTGCCGAGGAACACGATGCGCTCGTTCAGGAGACGGGAATAGATATCGAACGCGCGCTCCCCACGGGAGGTCTGCTCGACGACCATCGGTACGAGTGGGCTCACGGTCCTCGCTTCGTTTCGCTTCGGGCGCTCGAGTCCTGCTCAGCTCTCGCGGCAGACTAGCAATCGCCAGTCGCCGCCCCGACCGCACTTGCGGCTAGTACTAGTCCCGCCCGCCCGGGGTCCAGAGCTGGCTGGATGAGCCTGTCTTGGCGCGCTCGGACTCACTCGGCGTCCATAGCCGGTCTCGAGCCTGCGCCTGTTCGATCGAGATCGGCTTCGCCGACTCGGTCACCACGTCCAGCGCCTTGCGCTGGGCGAGGTCCTCCTTGAGGGTCTCGAGGCGCCCGGCAGACTTCAGGCGCTCGAGCAGCTTCTTGGGCGACGTCTGCCCGGAGCCCTCCTGGGCCGCCTGCGTGACGGCCTCGAGCACCTCGTCGTCGCTCGGCTCGATCCCCTCTGCCTCGATGATCGCGGCGAGCACCGCCTCGCGCCGCAGCGCCTGCTCGGCGTCGGGCTTGCTCTGCTCGACGATCTCCTCCTCGCCGCGGCCGGAGATCTGCAGGTACGTCTCGCGCGAGATGCCCTGGTGCGCGAGCGAGTGCATCATCTGGTCCCACAGCTCGTGGGCCCGGGCGTCGACGAGCGCCTCCGGCACGTCGACGGTGGCGGCCCTGACCGCGGAGTCGAGCGCCGCCTCGCGGAACTCGGAGTCGATCTGGCCGCGCTCGGCGTCGAGGATGCGCGTGCGGATGTCCTCGCGCAGCTCGTCGAGCGTGTCGAAGCCGGCCTCGGCCGCGAGGTCGTCGTCGAGCTCGGGGAGCTGCTTGGCCTTGACCTCCTTGACCGACACGGCGAACTCGGCGTCTCGGCCGGCGAGCTCGGTGGCCGGGTAGTCCTCGGGGAACGTGACGGTGACGGTGCGCTCGTCGCCGGCGGCGGCGCCCTGGAGCTGCTCCTCGAAGCCGGGCACGAGGCGGCCGGAGCCGAGCTCGACCATCTGGTCGCGCCCCTCGCCACCGGGGAACGGCTCGCCGTCGAGCGTGCCCAGGTAGTCCATGACGACGAAGTCGCCCGAGGCGGCGGCACGGTCGACGGTGTCCAGCCGGGCGGAGCGCTCGCGCAGGCGGTCGAGCTCCTCGGCGATGCGCTCGTCGGACGCCTCGGGCTCGCGACGGCCGACCTCGAGGCCCTTGTAGTCGCCGAGCTGCGCCGTCGGGCGGACGCCGATCTCGATCGAGAAGCGCAGCGGCTCGCCCTGCGCCGGCGGATCGGAGAGGTCGAGATGCGGCTCGCCCACGGGCACCACGTGCGCGGCGTCGATGGCGGCCGAGTACCAGGTGCCGATCGACTCCCGGATCGCCTCGTCGAGCACGGCGTCGCGGCCCATGCGCTGGAGGATCACCGGGGCCGGCGCCTTGCCGGCGCGGAAGCCGGGCACGCGCAGCCCCTGGCCGAGCCGGCGGGCGGCCTGGGCGACCCGGCGCTCGACCTCCTCGGCCGTCACCTCGGCCTCCACGCGCACGCGGGACTCGGGCAGCTCGGTGACGGTGGTCTCGACTCCGGTAGCCATGGCGGCGCTCCACGATACAAAGGCAGGGGTGCGCGCCTGGCTCTACACCGGACCGCTCGGCCACCTTGCGGCCGGGATCAGCGACTGGCTCGGGTTGCTGGCGCGCTTCGCGTGGGGCCGGATTCGACGACGGGGTCGGGGTAGACGGAGCTGATGGCCGCCCCCTACGCCACGCTCTGGATCCGCCAGGCCGTCGACAGCCGCGAGCCGCGGCCGGAGGAGAAGGTCGAGGTCACGCTGCGCGACGAGGCCGTCCGCGAGGCCGGCCGCCGCCTGGAGATCCGCCCGGCGGACGTGCAGCGGCTCGAGCGCCGCGCGCTCGCGCAGCTCGCGCTGCGGCGCGAGATGGTGGCGCTCCGGGAGGCGGCTCAGGCGGGGGCGCCGTCGGCGGCGAGCGCGTCGCTGCGGGTGCCGAAGAGGCGGAAGCGCTGGGTCAGGTTCGTCATCTCCAGCAGCCGGCGGACCGGGCCGTCGGGGGCGACGACGGCCAGGCTGGTGCGGGCGTCCTCGAGCTGGGCGGCCGCCTTGAGGATCGTCCCCAGGGCGGTCGAGTCGATGAACGTGACCTCGCTGAGGTCGAGCACGAGCCGGCCGCCTTGCGAGGCCGACGCCATCGCGAGCACGGTCGACAGGCGCGGAGTGGCCGAGATGTCGAGCTCGCCCTTGGCTACGACGAGGTGACCGCGCTCGATCGGATCGTGATCGATCTGGTAGTCCATGGGCCGGGCCAACCGTACCCGGTTCCGGCGCTCAGCGGGAGAGCGCGAGCGGATCGCGACGCAAGCGGTCGGGCGTGTCGTCGTCGAACTCGGCGAAGAAGCCGCCGACGACGTCTTCGAGCTCGCCCATGCCGTCGGCGCAGAACAGGACGGGCTGGTACTTGGTGATGTCGTACTCGAGCGTCGCCATCTCGAGCAGGTCGAGCGGCCGCAGGTCGGCCCCGCGGAACTCCTCGATCTCGCCGTAGGAGGAGAGGATCCCCGCGCCGTACGCGCGCACCTCGCCCTCCTCGCGCAGGACGCCGAACTCGATCGTGAACCAGAAGACGTCGGCGAGGAACTGCAGCGCCTCGTCGGTCTTGACGCGCTGCGCAGCGAGCCCGGCCTGGCGCTTGATGTCGGCGAAGCGCGGGCTGGCGAGCAGGTTGCCGTGGCCGACGACCTCGTGGATGAGGTCGGGCTCGGGCGTGTAGAGCGGCATCGCCCCGTGGCGGACGTACTGCGTCGAGTGGAAGACGTCGTCGCCGAGTGAGCCGTAGAACTCGCGCAGCGGCACGAGGCCGGCGGCGGGGTGGTAGCGGAAGCCGGTCAGCGGCGCGAGGCCGGCGGTCACCTCGTCGAGCTGCGGGATGTGGTCGGTGGGCAGCGCGAGCGCGGCGGCCGCCTCGCGGAACTCGCGGCAGGCGTACTTCTCGTGCTTGGGCGCGAGCTCGCGGCACACGATCCGCCACACCTCGTGCTCGGCCTCTGTGTAGTCGATCCGCGGGATCGGCAGGCCGGGCTCCCAGGCGACCGCCTGCGCGGCGATCACGTTGCGGCGCTCGCGATAGACGGGGTCGCTGGCGCCCGGATGGTCCTTGGCGAGCTGGACATGGACCGTGCCGTCCTCGTTGGCCTTCACCGGCGAGTACAGCTGGGCTTCCTCGAACACCGCGACATCCCCTCGTTGGTGGCTCCTGTCACGTGTAGCGCTCGCTGGCGCGGGGTGCAATCGAAACGGCATAGACTGGCCTCGCTGTGCAAGCTCGCGTGCGTCTGGACGACCTGGATCGCAAGATCCTTGATCATCTCGAGCGCGACGGCCGCGCGACGCTGTCCGATGTGGGCGACGCCGTGGGGCTCTCCGCCTCGGCCGTCAAGCGGCGCGTCGACCGCCTGCACGAGAGCGGTGTGATCGTCGGCTACACGGCGATCGTCGACCCGCAGGCGCTGGGCGACCGGCTCGAGGCCTTCGTCGAGCTCTACTGCGCCGACAGCGTCGCCCCGGGCGACCTCCTGGCCGCCGTCGCCGGCCTGCCCGCGGTCATCGCCGCGCACACGGTGGCCGGCGACGCCGACGCCGTGGTGCGCGTCCGCGTCGAGGGGATCGAGGAGCTCGAGCGCACGATCGAGCAGCTCCGGCGCGACCCGAAGGTCATGCGGACGCGCACGATGGTCGCCCTGTCGACGCTCGTCGAGCGCCCGTAGCCGCTCAGCCGCAGTAGGCGACCTCCCGCAGCTGCCCGAGCGCACGCATCGTGCGCGGCCGCAACGCGCTCTGGTCAGCGCTGAGGGCCAGTATCGCCTGGCGCCCCCCGCGGCGCCTCCAGTCGGCGTGCGACAGGTAGCCGAGCGTCTCGCCGCCGTGGCCCCAGAAGGTGCCGCACGGGTACCGCATCCTGATCAGCCCGAGCCCGTACGCCTGGACGCTGGAGCCCGTGGCCACAGTCGTGCGCATCTGCGCTAGGAGGCGAGGGCGCAGCACCCGGCCACCGAAGAGAGCCCGGTGGAAGCGCGCGAGGTCGCCGGCGGTAGAGGCGATGGCGCCGGCCGCGCCGGCCCATGTCTGGTTGAGGACGCTGATGTCGTAGGGGTGCCGCGCGCCGATCCCCGAGTAGCCGTGCGCATGGCGCCCGGTGATCCGCGCCCGGGAGTCGAAGCTCGTGCCGCGCAGGCGCAGCGGTGCGAAGAGGCGCGTGCGCAGCTCCGTCTCGAGCGGGTTGCCCGTCGCCGCCTCGACGATCAGCCCGAGCAGGATGTACCCGGTGTTCGAGTACGACCAGCGCGCGCCCGGGGCGTGGAGCGGCGGCCGCGCCGTGCCGAGGGCCACGAGCTCGCGCGGCGCCCACGTGCGGTGGCGGTCGGCGAGCACGCGGCGGATGAAGGTGTCGTCCTCGTCCGGCGCGTAGTCGGCGAGCCCGCTGGTGTGGTTGAGCAGCTGGCGGACGGTGATCGCCCCGCCGCCCGGGACGACCCCGGGTAACCAGCGCTCGACGGTGTCGGAAAGGCCGAGCCTTCCCTCCCCCGCGAGCTGGAGGACGACGGTTGCGACGAACGTCTTGGTCGCGCTGCCCACGCGGTAGCGGTCGGTCACTCGCAGTGGGCGCCCGGTGGCGAGGTTCGCGTGGCCTCCGGCAGCGCGCACCGTGCGGCCGCCGTCGCGGACGAGGGCGATCACGCCCGGCGCACCGGCGGCGACCACCCTGTCAACGGCTCCCTGAAGCTCGGCCCGCGATGGGGCCGCAGCCGGCGGCCGGCGCCGCCGCCAGGGCGGCGGCGACGGCGGCGAGGAGGAGAATGGCCCTATTCATAGTGCAGCGCCTCCAGGACGTTCAGCCGCGACGCGCGGCGGGCGGGCAGGACGGCGGCCAGGATCCCGAGGAGGATGGCGGCCACCGTGAACGCCACGAGGGACCCGACGGGAAGGGCGAACGGGATCCCCTCCTCCGCGAGCGCGCGGGTCACGAGCACTGCCAGGAGCAGCCCGGCGCCCATCCCGAGGGCGGCGCCCATCAGCGCCGTGACGATGCTCTCGTGGCGGATCATCCGGCGCACCTGCCGCCGCGTCATGCCGACGGCGCGGAGCATCCCGAGCTCGCGCGTGCGCTCGAACACGGTCAGCACGAGCGTGTTGACGATCCCGAAGAGGCTGACGAGCACCGAGAGCCCGAGCAGCGCGTAGAGGAGGTTGAGCACCGTCCCGAGCTCGCTGATCTGGCTGTCCTTGAACTGCGCGCGCGTCTGCACCTGGGTGTCCGGGAATGGCGCCAGGGCTTGCTCGAGCCGCTTCGTGCCGGCCGGGGAGACGCCGCCCTCCATGTCGATGAACGCGAACTGGTTGCGCGGCTGCGGGAAGGCCGCGTCGAACGCCGCCGTCGACACCGAGATCTCCGCGAACGGCGAGCCGCCGTTCGGCTCGTCGAAGACCCCGGCGATCGTGAGCGTGAGGATGTCGCCCGTCGGCGTCTCGATCCGCAGCGGTGAGCCGCGCCGGAGGTCATGGTCCTCCGCGTAGCCCTCGGTGACGAAGGCGCCGCGGGCCCCGAGCTCGGCCGGCACGCTGGCGTCCCCTTCCTTCCAGCGCATCTCGATGACCTGCGTGAGGTCGGGCTCGACCCCGCTCACTCCCACCTGCTGGTCGAAGGCCCGGCCCGAGCCCATCCGCACCTCGGAGACGACCCGAACGCCGGGTGCGCCCGCCGCCGCCTGGGCCGCGTCCACGGAGGTCGCGCCGAAGGCGTCCTGCCCGACGAGTGTGTAGTCGTTGACGAACAGCTCGTCCACCGCCCCGGTGAAGGACGTGCGCACGCCCTGGCCGAGCGTGGCCACGAACGTGATCAGCGCGAGCCCGATCATCAGCGCCGCCGCCGTCGACGCGGTGCGCCCGGGGTTGCGTCGCGCGTTCTCGCGGGCGAGGGCGCCGGCCGCGCCGCCGAGCCGCGCCGCGGGCGAGCCGAGCACGCCGGCGAGCGGCGGGATCAGCCGTGGCGCGATCATCGCGACGGCGGCGAACAGCAGCAGCATGCCGACCGCGAGCGACAGCAGCCGGCGACCGATCGGCAGGCCGCCGGCGAACAGCCCGTAGGCGAGCACGGCGATCGCCGCCACGCCCACGACGAGTGCCGGGACCACGCCGAGCCGGGCGAGTCGGGAGCGCGGCAGCACCGCGCCCTCGCGCACCGCGGCGATCGCCGGCACGCGGGTGGCGCGGAGTGCCGGGCGAAGGCTCGCGATCAGCGTGATGACGATGCCGACGGAGAGGCTGATGACGATCGTGCGCGCGGCCAGCACGGTGCCGCTAGACGGCAGGTCGACGCCGACCGCGTCGAGAAGCGCCTCCAGTCCCTTGGCGAGCCCAAGCCCGACGAGCACACCCGCCACCGAGGCGAGGGCCCCCACGACGAGGCCCTCGAGCACGACCGACGTGAGCACCTGCCGGCGTGACGCGCCGAGCGTGCGCAGCGTCGCGAGCTCGCGCGTGCGCTGGGCGACCGTGATGGCCAGCGTGTTGGCGATGACGAAGCCGCCGACGATCAGCGCGATGCCGCCGAACGCGAGCAGGAAGTAGCCGAGGTACGTCACGCCGTCGCGTGCTCCCTGCGCCCCGGATTCCCGCTGCGCGGCGGCCGTCCTGACATGAGCGGTGGGGGGCAGCAGCGGCCGGATGTTCTCGAGCAGCGTGCGCGCGGACACGCCCTCGCGCGCTCGCACCTGGATCTCGTCGAGCTCTCCGGTCTTGTCGAACAGCCGCTGGGCGGTGCCCAGCTCGAAGGCTGCGATCTGCGCGCCCCCGAGCGACTCGACCGACCCGTACTCGACGATGCCCGCGATGCGGAACTGCCGCACGGGACCGAGCGCGCCGACGCCGATCGAGTCGCCCGGCTCCAGGCCCTGCCTGCGCGCGGTGGCGCGGTCGATGGCGATCTGCTCGCCACCTCGCGGCCAGCTTCCCTGCACGACAGTGAGCGGATTGAAGCGCGGGTCGGCGGCGGGGTCGACGGAGAACGCCGCGGTGCCCCAGGTGCTCTCGATCACCTTCCCGTCCTCGCCGACGAGCCGGGCTTCGTCGAGCACCGCACCCTCTGCGTCCTCGACTTGCGAGAGCGCGCGGACCTTCGCCAGAACGCCGGCCGGGTAGCTCTCGGTCGCGACCTCCTCATCTTCGCCGAAGCCCTCCTGGCCGACGATGACCGCGTCGGCGTGCGTATAGGTGTCCGCGAAGATCGCGTCGAAGCCCTTCGAGATCGTGTCCGTGAGGACGTAAGTGCCGCTCACCATCGCCACGCCGAGGACGATCGCCAGCGCGGTGAGGGCGGCGCGGAGCTTGCGCCCGGCCAGGCCCTTGAGCGTCACCGCGATCATCGGACGCTCACCGCTTCCATGGCCTCGAGTACCTGGTGTGCGCTGGCGCGCCCGAGCTCATTGACGACCTCGCCGTCGGCCAGGAACAGGATGCGGTCGGCGATCGCGGCCGCGTTCGCGTCGTGGGTGACCATGACGGTGGTCTGGCCGTAGCTCGAGACGGAGTCGCGCAGGAGCGCGAGGATCTCCCCGCTCGTCGTCGAGTCGAGGTTGCCGGTCGGCTCGTCCGCGAACACCACGGTGGGCTTGGAGACGAGCGCGCGGGCGATCGCGACACGCTGCTGCTGGCCGCCGGAGAGCTCCGCAGGGCGGTGCCGGAGGCGGTCGGTGAGGCCGACCGAGGCGATCAGCTCACGGCTCCAGGCCGGATCCGGCCGCTCGCCGGCGATGGTGAGCGGCAGGAGGATGTTCTCCTCCGCCGTCAGCATCGGCAGCAGGTTGAAGAACTGGAAGATGAAGCCGACGTGGCGGCGCCTGAGCTTCGTCAGCCCGGTGTCGCCGAGCGTGCCGAGCGGCGTGCCGTCGATCCACACCTCGCCCGCGGTCGGCCGGTCCAGACCCGCGAGCAGGTGCATGAGCGTCGACTTCCCGGAACCCGACGGGCCCATGATCGCCGTGAGCTCGCCCTCAGCGACGGAGACGGAGACGCCGCGGAGGGCGTCGATGGCGGTGTCGCCGGCGCCGTAGCGGCGGCCGAGGTCGCGCGCCGCGACGCGAACGGGTGCGTGGCTGGCAGGCGGCAGGGGTTCGGAGAGCGCTGTGTGCATACCTCGGGACGCTCCCAGCGTGCGCCGCAGACTTCGTCGGGCCCCGGCGTGATTCACGCTCGCCCGCCCGCCCGATTTGCGCTCGGCGCTCGGGACGAGGCGGCTCATCCCCTGGGTTGAGCGCGATCAGCGGCGAGGCCGATGCGGCGCACCGCGCGCCGACGTACGGTTGGCCCATGCGGCTGCGCCGCCATGCCTTCGACGCACTCGTCCTCGCCGTCGCCGCGGCGTCGCAGGTGGAGATCCTCGTCGCCCCGCGCGTCGGACCGATCGTGGCGGTCGAAGCGGCCGCGCTGCTCGCGACCGTGCCCCTGCTGTTCCGGCGCCGGTTCCCGTTCGCGGCCCCGGCGCTCGTGTTCGCCGGGGTCGCCGGTGTCTCGCTCATCTCCCTGGCCGGCGTGACCGAGGGGGCGACGTTCGCGATGCTCGGCCTCGTCCTCGCCTCCTGGGCCGCGGGCGCACAGCGCGAGGGCCAGCAGGCGCTCGCCTGCGCGGCGCTCGGCATGGCCGCCTTCGCGGTCATCGTCCAGGCAGGCCCCGGGTCGGGCACGACGCTGCGCGTCGGCGATGCCGAGGCGGACCTCGTCTCCTGGCTCGCCATCGGGATCGGGCTCCCCCTGGGCGCCTTCGCCCTGCGCCGGCGCGCGGAGCGAGCCGCCGCGCTCGAGGCGGAGACGGAGCGGCTCGCGCGCGAGCGCGAGGAGCGCGCTCGCGCCGCCGTCGCCGCCGAGCGCGCCCGCATAGCCCGTGACCTGCACGACGTGATCGCCCACAGCGTGAGCGTCATGACCGTCCAGGGCGGCGCTGCCCGGCTGCTGCTGGACCAGGACGCGGATCGTGCGCGCGAGCCGCTGCTCGCGGTCGAGGAGACCGGGCACCAGGCGATGGCTGAGATGCGCCGCCTGCTCGGCATCGTTCACGCCGACGAGGATGCGCCCGCGCTGGCGCCGCAACCGGGCCTGGCGGATCTCGAGGCGCTCGCCGAGCAGATGCGCCGCGCCGGGCTGCCGGTCGCGGTGGAGGTGCATGGCGCGGCGACGGCCCTGGCGCCGGGCGTGGAGCTCGCCGGCTACCGGATCGTGCAGGAGGCTCTTACCAACGCGCTCAAGCACGCCGGCCCGGCGCGCGCCTGGGTGAACGTCCGCTACGAGCCCGATGCCCTCGTGCTCGAGATCGCCGATGACGGCCGCGGCGGTGGAAGCGACGGCGGCGGCAGCGGGCACGGCCTCGTGGGCATGCGCGAGCGGGTGGGCCTCTACGGCGGCGAACTCGCGGCCGGCGGGCGAGCCGGTGGCGGCTTTGCCGTTCGCGCCCGACTTCCGCTCGGATCGCCGGCCGGCCGGGAGTTGCAGATCGCACCCCGGGCGGAGGATGATGCACGGGAAGGCCCTCGACCCCGATCGGGACGATGAGCTTCGCATCCTCGCTCAGGCGCCGTCCGCTGGACGCGCTGGTGATCGCGCTCGCGGCTGCCCAGCAGCTGGAGGCCTGGGCCGGCTCGGTCCCGGGTTCAAGCGTCGGCGTCAGCGTCGCGACCGCGCTGTGGACGCTCCCGCTGCTGCTGCGCCACCGGTTTCCGTTTGCGGCACCCGCCTTTGTCTTCGGCGTGCAGATCGTCTCGGCGTTCATCGGCCCTGAGGCGTTCGCCGGCGAGGACACGGGCTTCGCGGTCGTGCTCCTCACCTTCTGGGTGGCCGGGGCGAATAACGAGCGTCCGCAGGCTGCCGCCCTCACCGCGATCGGGTTCGCCGCCATCGCGGTGGTCGAGCGCCGAGACGTGCGCATCGACACAGACGAGGGGATCACGGCGATGGTGGCCTGCGGCATCGTGGCGCTGATCGCCCACGTTCTCGAGCGCCGTGGGCGGCGGTCCGCTGCACTCGAGCAACAGGCGGCCCGCCTCGCACATGACCGCGAGGCGCGGGCACGCGACGCCGTGGCCACCGAGCGCGCGCGGATCGGGCGCGAGCTCGGTGACGTCGTCGCTCATGGCCTGGCGGCGATGACCGCGCGGGCGCGGACGGCGCGTGAGCTCCTCGACGAGGATCCGGCGCGTGCCCGCGACCTGATCGTCGCGCTCGAGGAGACGGGACGTGAGGCGTTGGCCGAGCTGCGCCGCCTGCTCGGCCTCCTGCACCCTTCGTCGGGCGATCCGCTCCTCACGCCGCGGCCGGGGATGGAGGACCTCGACGCCCTCGTCCAGCGCTCGCGGGCTGCCGGGCTGCCGGTCGCTCTCACCGTCGAGGGGTCACCCGTCGTGCTGGCGCCAGGCGTCGACCTCGCCGCGTACCGGATCGTCCAGGACGCGCTCACGGACGCGCTTCAGCACGCGCGTCCCGCCAGCGCGCAGGTCGCCGTGCACTACGGGGCCGACGGGCTCGAGCTCGAGATCTCCGACGACGGCGGCGGCGTTCGTGAAAGCCTCGTCGGCCTGCGCGAGCGCGTGGTCCTGTACGGCGGCGTGGTCGACGCAGGGCGAGCCGCCGGTGGCGACTACGCGGTGCGGGTCCGGCTCCCGGTCGAGGCAGGCGCGCCGTGATCCGCGTCCTCATCGCCGACGACCAGGCGCTCGTGCGGGGCGGCTTTCGCATGATCCTCGACGCACAGGGCGATATCGAGGTGGTCGGGGAGGCGTGCGACGGTCTCGAGGCGCTCGCGCGCGCCCGCGAACTCACGCCCGATGTCGTCCTCATGGACATCCGCATGCCGGAGCTCGACGGGCTCGAGGCCACGCGCCGGCTGCTGAGCGACGATGCCTATGGCGGCTGCCGGGTGCTGATCCTCACGACGTTCGACCTCGACGAGTACGTCTACGCGGCTATGAAGGCCGGCGCGAGCGGTTTTCTGATCAAGGACGTCCGCCCGGAGCAGCTCGCCGACGCCGTCCGCGTCGTGACGACCGGGGACGCGCTGCTCGCCCCGGGGATCACGCGCCGGCTAATCGAGCAGTTCGTCAGCGGGCCGGTGCCCAGCCCCGGAGCGCCGCAGCAGCTCGAGGAGCTCTCGGAGCGGGAGCTCGAGGTGCTGAAGCTGATCGCCCGTGGTCACTCCAACGACGAGATCGCGCTCGAGCTGTTCGTAACGCGCGCGACCGTGAAGACCCACGTTACGCACATCCTCACGAAGCTCCGGCTCCGCGACCGTGTCCAAGCGGTCGTGCTGTCCTACGAGTGCGGCCTGGTCCAGGCAGGCGCCGGCTGATCGGCGCCACCCGGGGTATCAGCCGAGGAGGTCGACCTCACAGCGGAGCCCCGGTGCGGCCGCGATCCGTGCGTCGGCCGTGACGAGCACGACGTCGAGGAGCTCGGCGAGGGCGACGTAGGCCGCGTCGTAGACGGTGACGTTCTCCCTCAGCTCCCAGCAGCGCGCCAGCAGCGGCCGGTGAGGAGCTCGCCGCAGCGGCAGCTCGACGAGATCCGTGAGCGCGAGCCCGGCGCGGCGAGCGTCGAGATGCCCGGCCCGGAGCTGCCGGCGGATCGCCGAAGCCGTCTCGAGGTCGATCAGCTCGGGCGCGACGAGGGACTGGCCCCGCAGCCTCGCCCGCGCCGCGTCCCCGTCGGGGCCGTCGTCGCCCAGCGTGGGGGCGAGCACGCTGGCGTCAACGACGATCACGGTCCTCGCGAACCGCTTCAGCTGCCGCGAAGAACGTCAGGGAGCCACCCGCGCGGCCGCCGGCGCGGTCCAGCACCTCGTCGACCGTGGGGGCGCTCGCCTCTTCGATGAGGCGGCCTCGCAGGTACTCCTGCAGCGACTGGCCTGAGGCACTGGCCCGGCGGCGGAGCACCGCATGCGTCTCCGCGGGAACGTCCTTGATCTGGATGCTCGGCATGGCGCCATTCTGGCGCTGCTGGCGCTGCTTTGCAAGTGGCCGTAACGTACCGCCGAGGCGTCGGGTAATACGTCAGGCATGGCCGACGAGCTTCGTGCGTTGAGCCGCGCCGCGTTCGAGGAGGTTCGCGAGGCGGCGGGCGGGATCGGCGCGGTCCACCAGGCGATCGCCGACCGGGCGTTCCCGGGCGGCGGCGTGTCGAAGGCGCTTCACGACGGGATCGCGGGCGCGGTCTACGGCGCGGTGCGCGGCGGAGCGTGGCTGGCGGGGCGGGCCGCCGACGGGGCGCTGGCGGTGCGAGAGGCGCGGGCCCCTGGCGATGCCCGTGAGCTGTCGGCCACCCCGCGCGGCGCTGTCGCCCTGGCCGTGCTCAACGGGCTGCGCGGCGACGCGCTCGAGCGCGAGGGCAGCCCGCTGGCCGAACCGATGGCGGTCCGCGTGCGCGGCCGAATCGTCGCTCCCGCCGAGGTCCCGCATGCCGGGCCGCGGGTGGTCGTGTTCGTCCACGGGCTGTTCGAGACCGAGCTGGCATGGCGGTACGGGGGCGGCCGCACGTACGGGCAGCGTCTTGCGGACGAGCTCGGCTGCACGCCGGTCGAGGTCCGGTACAACAGCGGCCGCCACGTCTCCGAGAACGGCGCGTCGCTCGCGGATCTGCTCGCCGCGCTGGTGCGCGAGTGGCCGGTCGCGATCGAGCAGATCGCGCTCGTCGGGCACTCGATGGGCGGGCTGGTCGCTCGCAGCGCGTGCCATCACGCGAGCGAGCGCGGTGATGACTGGGTGCAGCTCGTCCGCCACACGGTCACGCTCGGCAGCCCGCACACGGGCGCGCCGCTCGAGGCGGCGGTGCACTACGCGAGCGCGGCGCTCGGCGCACTGCCGGAGACGCGGCCGTTCGCGCGCGGCCTGCGCCGTCGGAGCGCCGGCATCCGCGACATGCGGCACGGCTCGCTCGTCGACGAGGACTGGCGCGACCGGGACCCCGACGCCCTGCGGGCCGCGGCCTGCCGCGAGGTGCCGCTGGTCGACGGCGCCGCCCACCACTTCGTGGCCGCCACGGTGACCCGATCCCCGGACCATCCGCTCGGACGCCTGGTCGGCGACTGGCTCGTGCTCCACGGGAGCGCGTCGGGGCACGGGCGGATCGCGTTCCGGGAGGAGGACGGCCTGCACGTCGGCGGCGTGCACCACCTGGCGCTGCTCAACCATCCGCAGGTCTACGAGCGGCTCAGGGAGTGGCTCGCGACAGCGCCTCGAGCCGCGCGGCCAGCCAGTCGGTGGTGGTGGCGTGCTCGGGCTTCATGAGCACGCTGCGCAGCACGCGTGCCCCGGGAGCGTCGGCCTCGAGATCCGGGTGCAGCGCGGTCAGGTGCTCGGCGGCCACCTGCAACGTGCTCAGGAACACCGGGTCGCCTGAGTCCTCCATGCCGGCGCGCAGGATCGCCGCCGAGGCGGCGTCGATCTCGGAGAGGCGGGGGCGCTTCGGCAGGTAGGTGACGATGTCGAGCTCGGGCTCGAGGAGGAGCCGCAGCTCCTGCGAGTCCCGCAGCCGGGCCGCGAGCGCGCGGGCGGCGGCGCGGGACGCGCCGAGCACCGGCACGAGGTCGACCGCCCGCAGCGTCAGCCACAGCGCGGCGGCCGCGGCTCCCGCGCGCGAGCACTCGAGGCTGATCTCGCCGAGGTGCAGCTCTCCCGACGTGAAGTACGTGTACGGCGAGTCGTGCGCGTAGAAGCGGCCGACGGCGGGGTCGGCGAACAGGACCGCGCCACACCCGTAGGGCTGGAGGCCGTGCTTGTGCGGGTCGACGACGATCGAGTCGGCGGCGCCCATGGCGCGCAGGCCGGCGGGCGCGTCGTCGAGCAGCGCGAAGAAGCCGCCGTACGCCGCGTCGACGTGGATGCGGACGCCGTGACGCTCGCGCAGCGCGAGCGCGTCGTCGATCGCGTCGACGGCGCCCACGCCGGTGGTTCCGCCCGTGAGGACGACGGTGCCGACGTCCCCCTTCGTGCACTCGGCGTCCAGCGCGTCGAGGTCGATCCGGCCGTCCGGCGTGGCCGGCACCGCGCGCGACGGCATCCGCAGCACCTGGCACATGCGGGCGTGCGTGTAGTGGGCGTTGGCGCCGTGCACGATCCCCTTGTCGGGGTGCAGCTCGCGTGCCACCCACAGGGCCTCGAGGTTCGCGATCGTCCCGCTCGCCGTGAGATGGCCGAGCGTCGGCGCGTGCAAGCCGAGGATGCGCGCCAGCTCCTCGACCGCCTCCTTCTCCATCTCGCTGGTGACCGGGCCGCCGTCGAGCGCGTGGTTGTTCGGGTTGACGAGCATGGCGGCCACGTAGCCGGCCGCCGCGGCGGCGTGCGGCGGCTTGAGCATCTGGCCGGCGAAGCGCGGGTGGAAGAACGGGAAGTTGCCGTCCATCCGCCGCGCGAACTCCTCCCAGGCGGCCTCCCAGCGCGCGGGATCGACCGGTGGCGGGGCCGGCGTCTCGCCCCAGCGGGCCTCCCAGGACTCCACGAGCCCGAGCGCGGCCTCGATGCCCGACCGGCGGTCCATGGCCGTGATCCTCGCGTATGGTGGCCCGCGATGAAGCTCTACGAGCACGCGTCGTCCGGGAACTGCCTGAAGTGCCGGATCGTCCTGCGCCAGCTCGAGCTGCCGTACGAGTCGGTGAGCGTCGACCTGTTCCTCGGCGAGACGCGCACCGCGGAGCACTTCGCCCGCAACCCGGACGGGCGGATCCCGGTGCTCGAGACCGACGACGGCGAGACGATCCCCGAGTCGGCGGCCATCCTCCTTCACCTCGCCGAGGGGACCCCGCTGCTCCCCGCCCCCGGGACGCTCGAGCGGGCGCGGGTGCATCAGTGGATGTTCTTCGAGCAGAACCGGATCGAGGCCGACCTCGCGGTGGCGCGCTTCATGAAGCTCGCCGGGCGCGACGCCACGCTTCCGGAGGCGTTCGGCCAGCGCCTCGAGCGCGGCCGCGACGCGCTCGCCGCGCTCGACCGCGGGCTCGCCGACCGACGCGCCTTCGTCGCGGGCGACACCTACACGATCGCCGACATCGCGCTCTACGGCTACGGCCACTGCGGGGCCGACGCCGGAGCCGACCCGCGCGAGCACCCGCACGTGGCCGCCTGGCTCGATCGCGTCGAGGCGACGCCGGGCTTCGTCAACGACCTCGAGCCGGTCCCGGCTCATGTGGGTGAGCGGCCGCTGTGACGCCGGCGAACGTCAACGGCGTCATTGAAGGAGGCCCGTAGGCGGTGATTGCTCACTTGACGGCGATATTCGCCGTCAAGTGAGCACGCACCGCCTCGGAGCTCAGAACTCGATCACGCTCCGGATCCCGTCCTGCGCGTGCATCAGCTCGAAGCCGCGGTTGACCTCGTCGAGAGTCAACCGATGCGAGAGGAACGGGTCGACGTCGATGTCGCCGTCCAGATACCGCTGCACGAGCAAGGGCACCTGCTCGCGACCCTTGACGCCGCCGAACGACGAGCCCGCCACACGGCGGCCGGTGATCAGGAATCGGGGCACGATGTCGAGCGTCTCCCCCTTGCCTGCCACGCCCGCGATCGTGCACAGCCCCCAGGCCATGCGGGCGGATTCGACCGCCTGGCGCATGACGCGCACGTTGCCGGTGGCCTCGAACGTGTAGTCGGCGCCGAAGCCGCCCGTCTCGTCGAGCACCCGCTGGACGGTGTCCTCGCCGGCGATCCACGCGTCGGTCGCGCCCTGGCCGCGGGCCAGCTCGAGCCGGTCCTCTGACAGGTCGACGCAGATGATCCGCTCGGCGCCCTGAAGCCGCGCGCCCGCCACGGCGCCGAGGCCGACCATCCCGGCGCCGAAGACCACGCACGTCGAGCCCGCCTCGACGCCCGCTGTGAACATCGCCGCGCCCAGCCCGGTCGAGAGCCCGCAGGCGAACAGGCACGCGCGGTCGAGCGGCGCCTCGGGCGAGATCTTCGCGAGCGCGATCTCCGGCATCACGGTGTACTCCGCGAACGTGCTGGTGCCCATGAAGTGGCGGATCTCCTCGCCGCCACGCGACAGCCGCGTGGTGCCATCCGGCAGGTAGCCCTTGTTCTGCTGCTCGCGGATGGCCAGGCACAGGTTCGTGCGCGGGCTGCGGCAGTGGACGCACTCGCCGCACTGGGGAGAGAAGAGCGTCACCACGTGGTCGCCCTCGGCCACCGACGTCACGCCCTCCCCCACCTGCTCGACCACGCCTGCTCCCTCGTGCCCGAGCACGGCCGGCGCGTAGCCCGACGGGTCGTCGCCCGAGGCCGTGTACAGGTCGGTGTGACACACCCCGCAGGCGACCAGCCGCACCAGCACTTCACCGGGCGACGGCCCGGCCAGCTCGACCTCCTGGACGACCAGCGGCTCACCGAACTCCTCCAGGACCGCGGCGCGCATCCTCATCTACGTTCTCCTCCTCCTGTAGCCAGCGGAAAGCAGGCTATGTCAGGATCGCGCCGCATGAGCGCGAACTCCCTCGGACGGATGGTGCTGGACGCGACGGAGCGGCACGGCGGGACGGCGATCCGCTTCCCGCGCGGCGGCTCGTGGCACGACTGGTCGTTCTCCGAGCTCGGGAACGCGGTGCGCGAGCTGGCCCGCGGCTTCGCCGCGCTCGGGATCGAGCCCGGCGACCGCGTCGCGCTGCTGGGCGAGACCCGCCCGGAGTGGACGCTGGCCGATGCCGCGCTCCTCGCCGCGGGCTGCGTGGTCGTGCCCGTCTACCACACGAACTCGCCGGGCGAGTGCCAGTACGTCGTCGAGCACTCGGGCGCCCGGGCGATCGTCGTCGAGGACGCGGCGCAGCTCGAGAAGATCGAGGCGGTGCGCGACCAACTGCCCGGTCTCGAGCACATCGTGAGCATGGAGGACACGGGGCGCACGCCCACGGTCGCCGACCTCCGGGCGCGCGCGGACGAGGTGCCGGCCGAGCAGCTCGAAGCCCGCCTCGAGGACATCGGGCCCGACGACATGGCGACGATCGTCTACACGTCGGGAACCACCGGCCCGCCCAAGGGCTGCATGCTCACGCACCGCAACGTCCTCTTCACCATGGAGGCGTACATCGACCGCGTCCACCTGCGCCCGCCGGCGACGCTGTTCATGTTCCTGCCGCTCGCGCACGCCCTCGCGCGCGTGGTGCAGATGGTCTCGCTCAACGTGGGCGGCACGCTGGCCTTCTGGAGCGGCGACTCGCGCAAGCTGGTCGAAGACGTCGCCGCGGCGCGGCCGACCCACTTCCCCTCCGTGCCGCGCGTGTTCGAGAAGATCCACGCGCGCGCGCTCGCCCGCGGTCAGGAGGGCAGCCCCGTCAAGCAGCGCCTGTTCGCGTGGGCGGTGGCCACCGGTCGCAAGGCCCGGCCGGCCGCTCGCGAGGGGCGGCTCTCACCGGCCCTGAAGGCCCAGCACGCGGTCGCCGACCGCCTCGTCCTGTCGCGCATCCGCGACCTCTTCGGCGGCCGGCTCGAGCTCGCGCTCACCGGCGCGGCCCCGATCCCGCTCGAGGTGCTCGAGTTCCTCGACGCCTGCGGGATCACCGTGCTCGAGGGCTACGGGATGACCGAGACGTGTGCGGCCGCCACGCTCAACACGCCGGAGGCGCCGCGCTACGGGACGGTCGGGCCGGCGCTGCCGGGCACCACGGTCGAGATCGCAGAGGACGGCGAGATCCTGCTCGGCGGCACGAACGTGTTCAAGGGCTATCACCGGGACGAGGAGGCGACGCGCGAGGTGTTCGCGGGCGAGCTCGTCCGCACGGGCGACCTGGGCGAGCTCGATCCCGCCGGCGCGCTGCGCATCACGGGCCGCAAGAAGGACCTCATCATCACCTCGAGCGGCAAGAACGTGACGCCGACCAACATCGAGAACGCGCTGCGTGAGTCGCGCTGGGTCTCGCAGGCGATCGTCCACGGCGACAACCGCTCCTACCTGGTCGCGCTGCTCACGCTCGATGCCGACGAGGCGCCGGCGCTGGCGGCCGAGCTCGGCGTGGCGGCCGACGTGAAGGGGATGGCCGCCGATCCCAAGGTCCGCGAGGTGCTCCAGCGCGCCGTCGACGCCGCCAACGCGCGCTTCGCCCGGATCGAGCAGGTCAAGCGCTTCGGCGTGCTGGACGAGGACCTCACCCAGGCGGCGGGCGAGCTGACGCCGACCATGAAGGTCAAGCGCAACGTGGTCGAGAAGCGCTACGCGGACCAGTTCAGCTCGCTCTACGACGGGTAGGGGAGCTCCATGCTCGCCGCGTACGCCGCCCGCACGGACGCCGACGACCCGCTCGCCGCGCTCGAGGTGGGCGAGCGGCCGGAGCCCGACCCGACCGACGGCTGGACGGTCGTCGACGTGCGGGCCACCTCGCTCAACCACCACGACCTGTGGTCGCTGCGCGGCGTGGGCCTGCCTGAGGACCGCCTGCCGATGATCCTCGGCTGCGACGCCGCGGGCGTCGACGCCGACGGGAACGAGGTGATCGTGCACTCGGTGGTGGCAAGCGAAGGCTGGCGCGGCGACGAGACGCTCGACCCCAAGCGCACGCTGCTCTCCGAGCTCCACCAGGGCACGCTGGCCGAGCGTGTCGCGGTGCCGCGCCGCAACCTCGTGCCCAAGCCGGCGGAGCTCTCCTTCGAGGAGGCCGCGTGCCTGCCGACCGCATGGCTGACCGCCTACCGGATGCTGTTCGTGCGCGGCGGCGTGCGCCCCGGCGAGACCGTGCTCGTGCAGGGAGCCGGCGGCGGCGTGGCGAGCGCGCTGATCGCGCTGGGCCGGCAGGCCGGCATGCGCATGTGGGTGACGAGCCGCGACGAGGCCAAGCGGGCGAAGGCGCTCGAGCTCGGCGCCCACGAGGCGTTCGAGAGCGGCGCGCGGCTGCCCGAGCGCGTCGATGCCGTGATGGAGACGGTCGGCGAAGCGACCTGGAAGCACTCGCTGCGGGCGCTCAAGCCGGGCGGGACGCTGGTCGTGTCCGGCTCCACGAGCGGCGGCGCTCCCGCGGCCGAGCTGCAGCGGGTGTTCTTCCTCCAGCTCAGCGTGATCGGCTCGACGATGGGCACGCGCGACGAGCTCGAGCGGGTCGCACGGCTGTGCGAGGCGACCGGCCTGCGGCCGCAGATCGACCGCCTCCTGCCGCTGAGCGAGGCGCGCGAGGGCTTTGCGGCGATGGCCGCCGGCGAGCTGTTTGGCAAGATCGTCTTCCAGCCATGATCTTCGCCGAGATCGACGCCTACAGCCTCTCCGTGTTCCTCCACGTGAGCGCGGTCGTCGTCGGCTTCGGCGCCACGTTCGCCGAGGCGATCATGTTCCCGGTCGCCATGAAGGCCGGGGTCCGGCACCTGCCGTACGTGCACAAGCTGCAGCTGGCGATCAACCAGCGGCTCGCCACGCCGGCGATGGTGATCGTCATCCTCACCGGGCTCTACCAGACCTCCGAGCGGTGGGACTGGGGCGAGGTCTGGATCAGCGCGACGTTCGCGATCGTGATCGTGATCGGCGGGCTGCTCGGGGGCTACTTCATCCCCGCCGACCGCAAGCTGGGCGCGATGGTCGAGCGCGAGCTCGCGGCGGCCGGCGACGGCGAGGTGGTGCTCTCCGACGAGTACCAGCGCGGCGCGCGGCGCGAGGGCATGGTCGGCGCGCTCACCGGCGTGCTGCTGATCGTGGCCGTCTTCCTGATGGTCACGAAGCCGTGAGCTGATACTCCGCCGGGTCGAGCCTCGCCGCGCGGCGGCGGAAGCGCCATGTCCAGTCGGGCCACAGCGCCGCGTTACGGCCCGTCTCGTCGAGGTACCAGCTCGCGCAGCCGGTGTTCCACACCGTGCCTGCGAGCCGCCGGTCGAGCGAGGCGTTGAAGCGCTCCAGCGCCTCGGGCCGCACCTCGATCGTCTCCGCACCGCGCTCGCGCATGAGCTCGAGCGCGCGCAGCACGTGTGCGAGCTGCGCCTCGAGCATGTAGACCATCGAGCTGTGGCCGAGGCCCGTGTTGGGGCCGAGGAGGAAGAACAGGTTGGGAAAGCCGGCGACGGTCGAGCCCAGATGCGCGCGGGGGCTGCCGTTCCAGGCATCGGCGAGCAGGCGGCCGCCGCGGCCGCGGATCCGCTGCGCGGCCGGATGGTCGGTCACGCGGAACCCGGTGCCGAACACGATCGCGTCGACCTCGCGCTCGACGCCGGCCGCGTCCACGATCGATCGAGCGCGCACCTCGGCGATGCCGTCCGTGACCAGCTCGACGTTGGGCTTGGCGAGCGCCGCATACCAGCCGCTGGAGGGCAGGATGCGCTTGCAGCCGATCGTGTAGTCCGGCGTGACCCGCTCGCGAAGATCACGGTCGGCGAGCTGGCTCGCCATGGTGCGGCGCGCGTGCCGTTCCACCAGCTTCATCAGCCGCGGCTGCTTGACGAGGCCGAGCACGAGCAGCTCGCGGCCCGTATAGATGCCCCCGCGCACGAGGCGCTGCAGCGCGGGGAGGCGGCGGTAGAGCCGGTGCTCGAGGCGGGAGATCGGCCGCGCCGTGTGCGGCACGACCCAAGGCGGCGTCCGCTGGAAGACGTGCAGGCGCTCGACCTCGGGCTGGATGGCGGGCACGTACTGGATGGCCGAGGCGCCCGTGCCGATCGAGGCGATCCGCTTGCCGGCGACGTCGAAGTCGTGGTCCCAGCGGGCTGAGTGGAAGACCGCGCCCTCGAACCGCTCCAGGCCCGACAGGTCGGGGATGCGCGGCTCGGCCAGGTAGCCCAGGCCCGCGATCAGGACGCGCGCGCACACGGTGCCGTCCGACGTCTGCAGCACCCACCGCCGCTCGGCCTCGTCCCAGGCGGCGGACTGCACCTCGCAGTTCAGGCGCAGGTGCTCCCGCACGCCGAACCCGTCGGCGCAGCGCCGCAGGTAGTCCCAGATCTCCGGCTGCCGGGAGTAGGTCTCGGACCAGTCCGGATTGGGTGCGAACGAGAACGAGTACAGGTGCGAGGGCACGTCGCACGCGCAGCCCGGATACGTGTTGGCCTGCCACGTGCCGCCCACGTCCTCGGCCCGCTCCAGCACGACGAAGTCCTGCCGGCCGGCCTGCTTGAGCCGGATCGCCATGCCGAGGCCGCTGAAGCCGCTGCCGATGATCGCGATATCGGTGTTCACACAATCAGGTTTAGGCATGCCATAATCGTTTCCGTGGCCAGACTGACTCGACGCGGACTGCTCGCCGGATCGGTGCCTGCCCTTGGCGGGGCGGCCCTCCTCCACGGCGCGGTGCCACATAGTCATCCATGGGACGCGAAAGCGTCGCAGTCAGACCACGCCGGGCATCAGCCGGAAGGCCACGCGAGCTTCCGCGACGGCCGCACGGTCGACCACGCGGCGAACGGCTTCGATCCGCACGCGATCGCGCGCGACTTCGACTGGGGCACCACGCGGCGGCTTGCGAGCGGGCGCGTGCTGCGGGAGTGGGAGCTCTACGCGGTCGACAAGGAGATCGAGGTCGCGCCGGGCGTGAAGTTCGCTGCCTGGACCTACAACCAGCGGATCCCCGGGCCGACCCTGCGCTGCCGCGAGGGGGAGCGCCTGCGGATCACGTTCGTCAACGGCTCCCAGCACCCGCACACGATCCACTTCCACGGCATTCACCCGGCCGAGATGGACGGGGTGCCGGGTATCGGCGCGGGGCAGATCAAGCCGCGCAAGCGGACGGTGTACGAGTTCGACGCGCTGCCTGCCGGGCTGCACCTCTACCACTGCCACGTGCGGCCGCTGGCCGAGCACATCGCCAAGGGCCTCTACGGCGCGTTCATCGTCGACCCGGCCGACGGCCGCGCCGACGCCGACGAGCTCGTGATGGTCATGAACGGGTTCGACACGAACTTCGATCGCGCGAACGAGGTCTATGCCGCGAACACGATCCCGTTCGCGTACATGCACGAGCCGCTGGCGGTGAAGCGCGACGAGCTCGTGCGGATCTACCTGGTCAACGTGCTCGAGTACGACCTGATCAACTCGTTCCACCTGCACGGGAACCTGTTCGACTACTTCCCGACGGGGACGTCGAGGACGCCGTCGGAGCTCACGGACACCGTGATGCTGTGCCAGGGCCAGCGCGGGATCCTCGAGTGGCGCTTCCAGCACTCCGGCAAGTTCATGTTCCACGCGCACCAGTCCGAGTTCACCGAGCTCGGCTGGCAGGGCTTCTTCGAGGTGTGCGAGCCTGGCGACGTCCGGCTTGCGTGCGAGCTTCCGACACGCCGGCAGGGCTGATGGAGGGGCGCAGCGCCACGGTGGAGCTTGGCTCGTCGCGCGTGCCGGTGTGGGTACTCGGGGTCGTGCCGCTGCTACTGATCCTGGCTGCGGTCGCGGCCTTCGCGCTGCTGGACGGGCCCGGGCTCGGGGAGCGGCGCGGGCCGCCTGCGGAGGAGCTGGTGGTCGAGCGCACGGTGCTCGAGCCGGGGACGATCGAGCTCACGGTGCGCAACGACGGACCGGACGCCGTGACGATCGCGCAGGCGGTCGTCAACGACGCGTTCGCGCAGTTCACCGGCGGCGAGGCCCCGGTGGGGCGGCTGGAGACGGCGACGGTGCGCGTCTCGCAGCCGTGGGTCGAGGGCGAGGCGTACGAGGTCGTGCTGCTCACCTCGTCCGGGGGGACGATCGCGCACGAGATCCCTGTGGCAGTCGAGACCCCGGCAGCAGACCTCTCGTTCTTCGGCCTGATGGCGCTGCTCGGCGTGTACGTGGGCGTGATCCCGGTCGCACTGGGCATGCTCTGGCTGCCGTGGATCCGCAGCATCCCACCGGGGTGGCTGCGCGCGGTGATGGCGTTGACCGTCGGGCTGCTCGCGTTCCTGGCCATCGACGCGACGCTGGAGGGGTTCGAGCTGGCCGGCGAGGGCTCGCAGGCCTTCGGGGGAGCGGCGGTGGTGCTGCTGGGGGCGGTCGTGGCGTTCCTCGCGCTGACGGGTGTGTCGGAGTGGCTGGCGGGGCGGCGCTCGGGCGCGTCGGGGGGGACGCTCGCACTCCTCGTCGCGGTCGGGATCGGGCTGCACAACCTCGGCGAAGGTGTGGCGATCGGAGCGGCCTACGCGACCGGCGCGCTCGCCCTGGGCGCCTTCCTGGTGGTGGGCTTCGCGCTGCACAACACCACCGAGGGACTCGCGATCGTGGCGCCGGTGGCGCGGCTGCGGCCGTCGCTAGGGCGGCTGACGCTACTCGGGCTGGTGGCCGGCGGCCCGGCCGTGCTTGGAGCGTGGATCGGGGCCGCCGCCTTCAACCCGAGCGCCGCGGCCTTCCTGTTCGGCTTCGGCGCCGGCGCGATCGTCCAGGTGATCGTGCAGCTCGCTCCCTCGATACGCGACGACGAGGGCCGCACGCTGCACCCCGTCGCCGTCTCCGGTCTTCTCGCCGGCCTCGGGCTGATGTTCGTGACCGGCCTCCTCGTCAGCGTCTGAGCTACAGAGCTCTCAGCGCGTCCGCGGTGCCTCGGAGGTCGTACAGGCCGTCGACCTCGGCGACCGGCACGCCGACCGCCTCGACCGCGGCCATGACCTCGGAGGCGCCGATCCGCCCATCGCTGCCCATCCCGCCCGCGGCGGAGGCGACGACCCAGCGGATCCGCCCGTCCTCCACCGCATCCGCCAGCCACGCCGTGCTGACCTGGCTCTCGCGGCCGGAGAAGCCGCCGAGGGCCGCGACGCTGGCGCCGGAGGTGATCAGCGAGCCGGCGGCGCCTGACTGGCTGGCGACGGCGATCGTCCCGCCCCCGTTGGCCTCGACGTACTCGAGCGCGGCGGAGAGCGACGACGTGTCGCCGCCGAACGGGGTCCCGCCGCCGCCCTGGCCGGGGCCGGCGAAGCCGCCCGCGGGCGGGGCGAACCCGCCGCCGCCTCGCACGGCCGGCCCGCCCCCGCCGCCGAAGCCGCTGGTGGCCGGGCCGCCGGCCGGGAACGTGCCGCTGGTCGCGTAGCCCGGCGTCTGAAGCGACCACGAGGCGGGCGCGAACAGCAGCGCGACGACCACGCCGACCACGACGGCGGTGCGCCCGGGACGCCCCAGCACGTCGACAGCGAGCAGCACCGCGGCGCCGATCCCGGCGGCGGCGAGCAGCGGCGCCAGCCACGCGAGGTCCGTGGTGTCGCGCAGGACCAGCCACTCCGTGGTGACCCCCGCGAGCACGAACGCCGGACCGAGCACGCGCGCCGACATGCCGCCGCGCAGCATCACGCCGGCGCCGGCGCCGGCGAGCGCGGCGATCATGGGGGCGAGCTGGGAGACGTAGTACGGGTGGAAGATCCCCTCCGCGCGGCTGAAGGCCACCGCGGTGGTCAGGCCGGCGCCGCCCACGGCGAGCAGCCAGCCGGTGCGCGGATCGGTGCGCCTGAGGCGGGTGACGACGAGCACGCCGACCCCGGCCGCGGCGGCGGCGCCGAGCAGCCAGCCGGCCTGACCGCCGAGGCTCTCGTTGAGCAGCCGCAGGGGGCCCGCCGCGCCGCCGAAGACGCCGCCGCCCCCGCCCGGGCCTGCACCGCCGCCCGGGCCGCCGTCCTGGCCGAAGAGCCGGCCGAGTCCGTTGTAGCCGAGGATCAGCGACCACACGCTGTTGTCGCTCGTGCCCGACACCCACGGCCGGTCGGCGGCGGGCGTCAGCCACAGGAGCACGGGCCAGGCCAAGCCCACGGCGGTCATCGCCGCGCCACCGGCGGCGAGGCTGCGAACGGCGGCGGCACGCCCGCGGGGCGCGACCCAGAGCCATGCGACGACCATCGCGGGGACCACGAGCAGCGCCGCGGCCATCTTCGCCTCGAAGCCGAGGCCCACCGCGACGCCCGCGAGCACGAGCCACCGCGTCCGCCCGTCCTCGAGCCCGCGCACGACGAACCACAGCGCAGCGGTGCAGCACAGCACGAGCAGTGCATCGGGATTGTTGTGCCGCGCGATGGCCACCGTCACGGGCGTCAGCACGAGTGCCAGCCCGGCCACGAACCCTGCCGGGCGGCCGAACCGCCGCCGCGTCATGTCGTACGTGAGCGCGACGGCGCCGACGCCCATCAGCGCCTGCGGCACGAGCAGGCTCCAGGAGCTGAAGCCGAACGCGCGCGCAGAGAGCGCCTGCACCCACAGCGCCAGCGGCGGCTTGTCGACGGTCATCACACCAGCCGTGTCGAACGCGCCGTACAGGAACGCGTGCCAGCTCGTGGTCATCGAGCGGACGGCGGCGCTGTAGTACTCGTTGGCGAAGCCGTTCCGATCGAGCGCCCACAGGTAGAGCACGCCCGCCGCAACCAGCAGCACGGCGAGCTCCGGACGGGGAGCTGAGACGGCGAGCGGACGCACGCGGTCGCGCGCAGCGGGGAGGGAGAGCGAAGAGGTCGACATGGCGGTCAGCTTCGGCTCGACGGCCGAGAGCGGGCTGTGACGACCCTGGGAGTTCGCTGAGCCCGCGGCGCGGCAGGCCGGACCTCGTGCGCCCGGATAGGCTCGCTGAGCCATGGCTGAGCTGCTCGCGTTCCTCGGTGTCGCGGTCGTCGTGATCGTCACGCCGGGACAGGACACCGCGCTGACGGTTCGCAACACGCTCGCGGGCGGGCGCCGTGCGGGAGTCCGGACGGCTGCCGGGGTGGTGTGCGGCCAGGCGGTGTGGGCGTTGGCGGCGAGCGTGGGGGTGGCAGCGCTGCTCGTGGCGTCCGAGCCCGCCTTCGTCGCGCTGAAGGTCGTGGGCGCTGCGTACCTCGTCTACCTCGGCGGGCAGGCGCTGCTGGCAGCCGCGCGGCGCCGGCCCGGCGTGGAGCACGTGGCTGTCGCGGCGGGAGGCCGTGAACTCCGGCAGGGGCTGCTCAGCAATCTCGGCAATCCCAAGATGGCGGTGTTCTTCAGCAGCCTGCTCCCGCAGTTCGGCGACTCGTTCCCGGTGCTGCTCGCGCTCGGGCTGCTGTTCTGCGCGCTCACGCTGCTATGGCTCAGCGCCTACGCGCTCGCGGTGGCCCGGGCCGGCGACGTGCTGCGCCGCCCGCGGGTGCGGCGGGCGATCGACGCAGTGACCGGTACGGCGCTGGTCGCGCTGGGACTCCGGCTCGCTGCTGCGGATCGGTAAGCGCGCGAGTGGGGACTCATGCACCCTCCCGCGCCTCGCTCAATGCGCAGTTGACCTTGCCCGGGCTGCCGGCAGCACCACGCTGAACACCGCCCCACCGCCATCGGCATTCGCGGCATCGACCGAGCCGCCGTGGGCGTCGACGATGGCCGCGACGATGGCCAAACCGAGCCCACTCCCGGCCTTGCCCCGCTCGCGACCGCCCTCGGCTCGCCAGAAGCGCTCGAAGAGCGCGGCCGGATCGTCGGCGGGCAGGCCGGGGCCGTGGTCGCGGACGGCCACTCTCACGGCTCCGTCGGAGGCCGCGACGGACACCTCGATCGGGGTGCCCGCCGGCGTGTGGACGAGCGCGTTGCGGAGCAGATTTCCGAGCACCTGGCGGAGCTGGTGGGCGTCTCCCATCACGAACGCCTCGCCGTCCTCGACCAGGGCGATCGTGCGGTCGGGCGCGGTGGCGCGCGCGTCCTCCACCGCGTCTCCGGCGAGCGCGCCGAGGCCGACCTCGGCGTGCGGCGCCTCGGCGATCTCGTCCAGCCGCGCGAGCGTCAGCAGGTCCTCGACGAGCACCCCCATGCGGGCCGCCTCGTCCTCGACCCGCCGCATCGACCGCTCGACGTCGTCGGTCTCGCGCGCGGCGCCCATGCGGTACAGCTCGGCATAGCCGCGGATCGAGGCCAGCGGGGTGCGCAGCTCGTGCGACGCGTCGGCCAGGAAGCGGCGCAGCCGGTCCTCGCTGGCCTGGCGCTCGGAGAACGCGCGCTCGAGGCGGTCGAGCATCGCGTTGAGCGCGATGCCGAGGCGGCCCACCTCCGTCCGTGGGTCGGTCGACTCGACGCGGCGCGAGAGATCGCCGCCGGCGATCGCGCCCGCCGTGTGGCCCATGCGGTCGAGCGGCAGCAGTCCGACGCGCACGACCGCCCAGGCGACCGCGGCCAGCACGAGCAGGATCACCGCGATCACGATCGACTCCTGGAGCAGCAGCCGCTGCATCGCCTCGTCGACGTCGGTCAGCGGGGCGGCCACGACCGTGATGCCCGGCTCGCGCCGGTCCACCGCGGCGTACACGCGATAGCGCGTCTTGTCGCCGCTCTCGCCGGACACGGTGAACGGGCGCTCGAGCGGGATGTCGCTCGGCAGCGCCGGACCGGCGGTGGTTCCCTCGCTGAAGGTCAAGTCGCGTCTCGCGAGCACCTCGCCCGAGCTGCTGCGGCGCTCCACGTAGGTACCGAGCGGCAGCCCCCCACCCCGCGGCGGTCCGCCGCGAGGACCGCGCGGGCCGCCCCCGCCGCCCTCGCCTTCCCGGTCCCGCAGCGCGTCCGCCGCGACAGCGGGAGCCGCGCGCAGCTCGTCGTCGAGCCGGTCGAGCAGGTAGGAGCGCTGCCCGAAGTACGTGATCCCGCCGAGCAGCAGCAGCCCCGCAGCCGTGAGCGCGAGCAGCGCGGCGATCAGCCGGGAGCGCAGCGACGCCATCAGACGCGCGGCGGGCGGAGCGCGTAGCCGACGCCGCGGACGGTCTGGATGAGCGGCGGTCCGTGGGCGTCGAGCTTCTTGCGCAGATAGCTCACATAGGTCTCCAGCACCCGCGCGTCACCGCCGAAGTCGTAGTCCCAGACGTGCTCGAGCAGCTGCGCGCGGGTGAGCACGCGGCGCGGGTTGAGGAGCAGATAGCGCAGGAGCCGGTACTCGGTGGCCGTGAGGTCGACGGGAGCGCCCGAGCGCGTGACCTCGCGAGCGTCCTCGTCGAGCTCGACGTCCTCGAAGGTGAGGCGGCTCGACTCGGGCTCGGCCAGGCCGGCGCGCCGCAGCACGGTGCGGATGCGCGCGACCAGCTCCTCGAGGCTGAACGGCTTGGTCATGTAGTCGTCGCCGCCCAGCGTGAGGCCGCGGATCTTGTCGTCGGTCGCGTCGCGCGCGGTGAGGAAGATGACCGGCACGCGGCTACGCTGGGCGCCGAGGCGCTGCGCGACGTCGAAGCCCTCCATGTCCGGGAGCATCACGTCGAGCACGATCAGGTCAGGGCGGAACGTCGTGACGGCGGACAGCGCGGCCGTCCCCGTGCCCGCCGACTCCACCTCGAAGCCCTGGAAGCGCAGCGCCATCGTGATGACGTCGACGATGTTCGGCTCGTCGTCGACGACGAGGACGCGGTGCGCGGGAGTCTGGTTCATGCGTGCAGTCTCGGGCCGCCGGCTTGGCGGTTGCTTTGAGGTTCCTGAGAGCTTCCTGGGACTCAGGATCCTCCCAGGAAGCTCCTACGCTCCGACGATGCGCCCCGACACCGAGACGCATGTTCCCCTCCGCATCGGCCATGGCCGGCCTCGTCACCGTCGAGGATCGCGGGACGCTCGAGTTCAAGCTCCGCCTCGAGCCGGCCGCCTAGCCAGGACTCGAGCGGCGATGCCCGACTGCGTCGCGCGCCCGTAGGCGTCGCCCGTGCCGCTCGTGAGCACGGCCAGCGCGATGCGCCGGCCGTCGCGCTCGAGCAGGGCCACCTGGTGCGCGATCCGGGTCCGCCAGCCGCCCTTGAACATGATCGTGAAGTCACGCTCCTCAGCCACCGGCGCGATCCCCCAGCGCTGCCAGCCGACGATCGACGCGAGCAGGCCGCGCAGGTACGAGCGGTGCCGGCGCGGCGCGAGGCGGTCGATGCGCAGGAAGAGCCGCGCCTGATCGGCGGCGGTGAGCTGGGCGTCCGCCCAGTTGCCGACGTCGGCGAAGCGCGTCATGCCCGCGACCTCGGCCAGGCGGGTGAGGCCGGACCCGCCGACGCGCCGGTACACCGTGCTCGCGGCCGCGTTGTCGGACACCCGGATCATCGGCCCCAGCAGCGCCCGCTCCTCGGCGGTCAGCCCGCGCCCGCGGGCCGACCGCACGACCGCCAGCGCGAGCATCGCCTTGACCACGCTCGCTGACGGGTAGCGGCGATCGACGGCGGCGCCACGGATCCGCCGCCCGTGCGCGACGGCGAACGACACGGACCCGTCCCGCTCCCGAGCCCACCGCTTGGCGTCCTCGACCCCGCCCCAGGCCACGAGCCGGGGCTCAGGCGTCGGCGGGACCGCCGCGCGCGCCTCGCCCGCCGCCGCCGCCGCCGCGAGCGCGACCAGGATCGTCGCGCGCGCGAGCCGCGCGTTCACGGTACGACGACGGCCTTCACGCTCGCTGGATCAGACCGCCCCGCGCGCAGCGCCTCCTCGGTGTCGTCGAGCTCGAAGTGGCCGGTGACGATCGCGTCGAGGTCCACCCGGCCCTCGCTCACCAGCGCGATCGCCGTCGGGTACGTGTTGGCGTAGCGGAAGGTGCCCGTGAGCCAGAGCTCGCGGTTCTGGATCAGGCTCAGCGGCACCGTCGCCTCGGCCGACGGGCCCATGCCGACCACCACCGCGGTGCCGGCCGGCCGCACTGCGGCGATCCCGGCACCGAGAGCCGCGGGATGCCCCGAGCACTCGATCAGCGCGTCGACCTCCCCCACCTCGTCGCCCGCGGCCAGCGCGCGCGTGGCGCCGGTGCGGCGCGCGAGGTCGAGCCGCGGCGGGCTCACATCCGTGACGGTGACCTCGGTGGCGCCGAACGCGAGCGCTGTCTGCATGGCGAGCAGCCCGATCGGCCCCGCGCCGGTCACCAGCACGCGGTCACCGGGGCTCACGCCCGCCTTGCGGCACGCCCAGATGCCGACCGAGAGCGGCTCCATCAGCGCCCCGGCGTCGTCCGAGACCACGTCCGGCAGGGCGAACGCAAAGTCCTCGTGGGTGACGACGAAGCGCGCGAACGCCCCGTCGATCGGCGGCGTGGCGAAGAAGCGCACGTCGCGGCAGAGGTTGTACCGGCCGGCACGGCATTCGCGGCAGCGCGCACACGGCACGCCCGGCTCGAGCGTCACGCGGTCGCCGACGGCATGGCGCTCGGCGCCGGGGCCCAGTGCCACGACCCGCCCGGCCGACTCGTGGCCGAGGACCAGCGGCGCGGTGACCACGTACGGGCCGATCCGGCCGTGCTCGTAGTAGTGCACGTCCGACCCGCACACGCCGACGGCGGCGACCTCGACCAGGACCTCACGCGGGCCTGGCTCGGGCACCGGACGATCCTCCATCCGCACGTCGCCGGGCGCGTGCAGGACGGCGACCCGGTTCATGCGCCCGTCACTCGGCACGCGCCGCATCATGACGGATCGCATCACTTCCACCTACCGTGTGCGGATGCGAACCAGCGACCTCGTCCACCGCGAGCGTCCCGCGGACGGCGACGCCGCCGGTCTGCTCGTCCTCCACCATGGCCGCGGCGCTGACGAGAACGACCTGCTCGGCCTCGCCGACGTGCTCGATCCCGAGCGGCGACTGCACGCCGTGACGCCGCGCGCGCCGCTGCAGCTGCCGGGTTGGCCCGGGTACCACTGGTACGTGGTGCCGCGCGTCGGCTATCCCGACCCCGACACCTTCCACGCCGCCCACCGCAAGCTCTCCACCCTGCACGACGCGCTGTGGGAGCGCACCGGCCTCACGCCCGACCAGACCGTCTTCGGCGGCTTCTCGATGGGCTCGGTGATGAGCTACGCGCTCGGCCTCGACGGGGCGCGGCCGGCTCCGGCCGGGATCCTCGCCTTCTCCGGCTTCGTGCCGACCGTCGAGGGCTGGGAGCCCGACCTCGCCTCGCGCGCAGGCACGCGCGCGTTCATCGCCCACGGACGCAACGACCCGGTGATGCAGGTGGACTTCGCGCGCCGCGCGCGCGAGCTGCTCGAGAGCGGCGGGCTCGACGTCGAGTACCACGAGTCCGACGCCGGCCACCACATCGACCCCAACCACGTGCCGGCGGCGGTGGAGTGGCTGCGCGCGACGATCTGAGCGCCCGGCGGCGGGCGCGCGAGGGGCTGGCGACGGACCCCGACCGCGTCGGCGCCCGCTCGCACTTCCGGGCCATGGGCGTCGACCCCGAGCGGCTGGCGGGCCCGATCGTCGGCATCGCGTCGACCTGGACCGGGACGATGCCGTGCAACCTCAACCACCGCGACCTCGCAGACGCCGTCGCGCGCGGCGTGGAGGCCGCGGGTGGTGTGCCGCTGCCCTTCAACACGATCGCGGTTTCCGACAACCAGACACAGGCGACGCCCGGCATGCGCGCCTCGCTCGTCTCCCGAGAGCTGATCGCCGACTCGATCGAGCTGCTCGACATCGCCCACGATTTCGACGTCCTGGTCTGCATCGTCGGCTGCGACAAGACGGTCCCGGCGGCGCTCATGGCCCTCGCCCGCGTCGACAAGCCCGCGCTCGTGCTCTACAGCGGGCCGATGCGCCCCGGCGCGTGGCGCGGCGCGCCCGCCACGATCCAGGACGTCTGGGAGCAGCTCGGCGCCTTCCACGCCGGTCGCCTGGGCCGCGCCGACCTGGACGAGCTCGAGCGCGGCGCCTGTCCGGGGCCAGGCACCTGCGCCGGGCACTTCACCGCCAACACGATGGGCCTGGCACTCGAGTTCCTCGGGATCGCGCCACTCGGGGAGGCGATGGTCCCGGCCGACGACGAAGAAGGGCGCGCGCGGGCCGCGGAGCGCTGTGGGGAGCTCGCCACGCGGCTGCCCGCGAGCGGGCGCACGGCGCGCGACTTCCTCGATCGGCGCGCGCTGCGCAACGCGATGGTCGGCATCGCGGCCACCGGCGGCTCGACCAACGGCATCCTGCACCTGCTCGCCATCGCGCGCGAGGCCGGCGTCGAGCTCGGGCTCGACGAGCTGGTCGCCGTCTCGGAGCAGACGCCCGTGATCGCGAGCCTGGCCCCCTCCGGGCGCTACCTGGCCACCGACCTGCACGTGGCCGGCGGCGCCCCCGCCGTGCTGGCAGAGCTGATCCGGGCCGGCCTGGTCGACGGCGAGGCGCCCGCCGTGGAGGGCGGCACGCTCGCCGAGGGCGCGGCGGGCGCGCCCACCCCCGACGGCGAGGTCGTGCACCGTGCCGACGCGCCCTACAAGGCCGCAGGCGGCCTGCTCGCACTGCGCGGCAACCTCGCGCCGGACGGCGCGGTGGTCAAGGTGGCGGGCACGGAGCGGCGCCGTCACTGCGGGCCGGCGCGCGTGTTCGACTCCGAGGAGGCATGCATGGCCGCGATCAACGCGGGCGCCGTGGTGGCCGGCGACGTGCTCGTCATCCGCAACGAGGGCCCCGCCGGCGGGCCGGGGATGCGCGAGATGCTCGGCGTCACCGCCGCCGTGGTGGGCGCCGGGCTCGGCGAGTCGGTCACGCTGGTCACCGACGGCCGCTTCTCGGGTGCCACGCGCGGGCTGATGGTCGGCCACGTGAGCCCGGAGGCGGTGCGCGGCGGCGCGATCGCCGCGGTGCGCGACGGCGAGCGCGTGACCATCGACCTCGACGAGCGGCTCCTGCACGTCGACCTCGACGCAGCCGAGATCGCCGGCCGCCTGGCCGCCTACGCGGCACCGCCGCCCACCTTCGCAACCGGTGTGCTCGGCCGCTACGCCCGGCTCGTCGGCCCGGCCTCCGAGGGGGCGACGCTGCGATGAGCCGCTACCTGGTCACCGGCGCGTACGGGGCGATCGGCGCGTGGACGCTGCGCGCGCTGCTCGATCGCGGACACGAGACGGTGGCGCTCGACCTCGGCGAGGAGGCTCCGCGGCTGGCCATCGCGCTCCAGCCCGGCCAGGCCGAGCGTGTGGTGCGCGTGCGCGGCGACATCACCGACCTCAAGCTCGTCGAGCGGGTGCTGGACGAGCATGCGGTCACGCACGTGATCCACCTCGCCGCGCTGCAGGTGCCGTTCGTGCGCGCCAACCCGCCCCTGGGCGCCGCGGTCGACGTGCTCGGCACCGTCAACGTGTTCGAGGCGGTGCGCCGCCGCCGGGACCGGATCGCTCCCGTGGTCTACGCCTCCTCGATCGCGGCGCTCGGCGACGGCGAGCACCCGAGCACGCTCTACGGCGTCTTCAAGTGGGCGAACGAGGGAACCGCCGAGCGGTACTTCGAGGACTTCCGGGTCTCGTCGATCGGGCTCCGCCCGCACACCGTCTATGGGCCGGGCCGCGACCAGGGCCTCACGTCGGCGCCCACCACCGCGATGGTGGCCGCCGCCGCGGGGGTGCGCTTCCACATCCCGTTCGGCGGCAGCGCGCAGATGCAGTACGCAGCCGACGTCGGCGAGGCGTTCGTCCGCGCGAGCGAGCTCGACTACCGCGGCGCCTCGGTGCACAACCTCGACGGCCCGGTGGTCTCGATGCCCGAGCTGATCGAGCTGATCGCGCGCGAGGTGCCCGACGCCGCGCGGCTGCTCACCGCCGACCGCGAGCCGCTCCCGTTCCCCGCCGAGGTCGACCACACGTCCTGGCTCGAGCTGGTGGGCGAGCCGGTGATGCGGCCAGTCGAGGCCGGCGTGGCCGACGGCATCGAGCGCTTCCGTGCCCTGCTGGCCGACGGCCGCGTCAGGCCGCCGTCCACGGGAGGCCGCGCCCCAGGGTGAGCACGTGCAGGGGCGCGGCGGTCTCGGCCGCCTCGTCGGCCGCGCGGCCGGGGTGCTCGGTGTTGCCCTCGAACAGGTCCCAGTGGATCGGGACGAGGACCTTGGCGCCGATGCGGGCGGCCAGGGCGACGGCGTCCCGCGCGTCGAGGTTGCCGGCCAGGTCGGCCTGCTCGCGGAAGTAGGTGCGGCCGTTGATGGGTAGCAACGCGACGTCGACGGTCAGCGCCTCGAGCGCCGCCACCAGGGCGTCCGTGACCAGCGTGTCGCCCGCGTGGTAGATCGCCACGCCGTCGAGCTCGATCACGTAGCCGACGAACCGCGGGTCGTCGGCGTAGCCGTCGCGCGGGTGGAGGGCGTGCACGGCGGGCACGACGGCGGCCGAACCGGCGTCGCCGAGCGAGACGCGGTCGCCGCGGGCCACGCCCACGAAGGCGGCGTCGCCGCCGGCCTCGCGCACCATCGCCTCGAGCGGCGCCGGAGCGACGATCGTGAGCCGGGGACTGCGCTCGGCCACCGCCCGCACCGAGGCGGGATCGAAGTGGTCGAGGTGCTCGTGGGTGACGAGCAGCCAGTCGACGTCATCCTCGACCGGCGGCGGCGGGTAGCGGCGCCCCTCGTGCTCGGAGAAGAACGGGTCGACGAGGATCCGGCGGCCGGCGGCCTCGAAGCGGAACCCTGCCTGCCCGAGCCATGTCACGACCGGCGCCACGGCGGCGAGGATAACGTTGGGTGGGTGGGTGGGAAGCAATTCACGCGCTGATCACGCTTCCGGGCCGTCCGGGGTCGGCGGCGGTGACCGAGATGCCGGCTCCCGGGGAGCGGTCGGCGGGCGTGCCGATCCGCGTGCTCGAGGTCGGCGTGTGCGGCACCGACCGCGAGATCGCGGCGGGTGAGTTCGGCGTCGCGCCCCCCGGCGAGGACGCGCTCGTGCTCGGCCATGAGCTGCTCGGCGAGGTGTCCGCCGACGGTCACGGCTTCGCGAAGGGCGACCTGGTCAGCGCCACCGTGCGCCGCTCGTGCGAGCGCTGCACCCCGTGCCTGACCGGCGCACCTGACGCCTGCGCCACCGGCGACTACTCCGAGCGCGGCATCACCGCCCTGCACGGCTTCGCCGCCGAGCTCGTGGTCGAGGATCCCGCGCAGGTCATCGCGGTGCCGCCCGCACTCGGCCGTCTCGGCGTGCTGGCCGAGCCGGCCTCGATCTGCGCCCGCGGCATCCGCCACGCGCACGCGGTCGGCGCCCGCCAGCCGTGGGAGCCGCGGCGGGCGCTGGTGATCGGCGCGGGCGCAATCGGCATGCTCGCCGCGTACATGCTCCGCCTCGCGGACTACGACGTGTGGGTCGCGGCGCGCAGCGCCGCAGGGAGCGAGAAGGGCGAGCTCGTCGCCGCCGCCGGCGCCCGTTACCTCTCCACCGCCGAGACGCCGCTCGAGGAGGCGGGCCGCTTCGACATCGTGATCGAGGCGGCCGGGAGCGCCGAGCTGATGGTGCAGGCTGCCGAGCTGCTGCGGCGCAACGGTGTCGCCTGCCTGCTCGGGCTCGACGCCCATCCCCACCGGGTGCCGGTCGACGGAACGCTCTTCGGCGTCGACTTCGTGCTCGAGAATCGCGTGCTGCTCGGCAGCGTCAACGCGCACAAGCAGGACTGGGAGACGGGCGTCGGCCTCCTCGAGGCCATGCGCCGGCGCTGGCCCGACGCGCTCGAGCGGATGGTGGGCCTGCGCGTGCCGCCGGACCGGTTCCAGGACGCGTTCGCGTTCCGGGGCGTGAAGGCGACGCTGGAGTTCGGATGAGAACGTGGGGGCCCCGCCCAACGGGCCACACCGTGTGGAGCGATAGCCCGTTGGGCACCCCCTAGTGGACGTCCGCGTCGTCACCTTCAACGCCGCCGCGGGCAACCCGCGGATCAAGACGCGGCAGGCCGACTTCCTGCGGCTGCCGTTCTACCGCGAGGCGCTCGAGGGCGGCGAGGGTGCGCCGCTGCTCGCGCTCCAGGAGGTGGGCGACGAGCAGGCCGCCGCGCTGCGGCGCACGCCGGCCGCGGCCGCCGGCCGGGTCCTCCAGAAGCGCCGCCCGAAGCTCGGCAACGCGCTCGTGATCCCCGACCGGTACGAGATCCTCTCGCACGCGAGCGGCTACTACGTCGTTCCCCAGCTGCGCGGGATCCTCGACGGGCTGCGGAGCCGGCGGCCCGACTGGCGCCAGTTCGGGGAGCTGCGGATGTGGATCGAGGCGCGGCTGCGCGACCGCGCCGCCGGACGCGAGCTCACGCTCCTGACCACCCACATCTCGGCCAACGGCGCCCTCAAGGTGCCTCAGACGCGCGCGATCGTGAGGCGCGCGCTGGCCGCCGCCGCGCGCGGCCCGGTGATCCTGACCGGCGACTTCAACGTTCCGGCGCGCAACCCCCGCGGCCGCGACGTCGATGCCGCGGCCCTGCTCGCACGCCTGCGCGACGTGGGCACCGCCGCGCCGCCGGGGCGCGAGAACATCGACTACGTGCTGACCGCCGGCCTCGAGCCGGTCTCCTCGCGGCTGTGGACCGGAGACTCGCTGGCCCTACCCGGCAGCCCGAACGCCGAGACGGTGAGCGACCACTACGCCGAGGACGACGTCGTCCGCTACAGCTGAGGAGGCGCGCGCCGATCAGCCGGGTGTATGCGATATCCGCCCGCCGACGCAGTCGAGACCGTCGCCCCGACCGAGGTCGTGATGGCGCGGCAGCCGATCTTCGATGCCGACCTGCGTCTCGCCGGCTTCGAGCTGCTCTACCGCGCGGTCGGCGACGACGGCCGCCCGGCGGGGGACCGTGCGACCGCCACCGTGCTCGTGGGCGCGCTCGCCGACGTCGGGCTCGGGCGGCTCGTCGGCTCCCAGCGCGCGTACCTGAACGTCAACCGCGAGTTCCTGCTCGCCTTCCGCCCGCTCCCCCTGCCGGCCGACCGCGTCGTGCTCGAGCTGGTCGAGGACCAGGTCGTCGACGACGAGCTGCTCGGCGTGCTCGGCGAGCTGGTCGAGGAGGGCTTCACGCTCGCGCTCGACAACTTCGAGTACCGGCCCGAGCTGGAGCCGCTGCTGCGCCTGGCCTCGGTGGCCAAGCTCGACGTCCAGGCGCTCGACCGCGACGGGCAGGCGGATCAGGTGCGCCGCCTGCGGGACCATGGCCTGACCGTGATCGCCGAAAAGGTCGAGACGCGGGAGGAGCTCGACCACTGCCGCGGCCTCGACGTCGACGGCTTCCAGGGTTTCTTCTTCGAGCGCCCGGCGATCGTCTCCGGCCGCCCCACCCCCACCTTCCGCCTGGGTGCGCTCGCCGAGCTGCTGACCACGCCGGACGAGGACCTGGACGCGCTCGAGCTGCTGATCGCCCCGGACGCCGGCCTCAGCCACAAGCTGCTGCGCCTCACCAACTCGGCCCATGTGTCCCCGCGCAACCGGATCCGCTCGATCCGCCACGCGCTCGCGCTGCTCGGCGGGCGCACCGTGCGCCGCTGGGCCACGCTCCTCGTGCTCTCCGACACCCGCGGCCAGTCGCACGAGCTCCTCGTCACCGCGCTCGTCCGCGCGGCCCTCTGCGAGCGCCGCGCCGGGCGCGACCTGAACGCCGAGGCCGACCGCGCGTTCACCGTCGGCCTGTTCTCGGTCGCGGACGCGCTGCTGGAGACGACGATGCCGGAGCTGCTCGCAGAGCTGCCGTTCGACGAGCGCACCACCGAGGCCCTGCTCGACCATGTCGGCCCCGAGGGCCGGATCCTGCGCACCGTGCTCGCCTACGAGCGCGGCCGCTTCGACGACCGCGACGTCAGCGGGCTCAGCGACATGTACTACGACGCCGTCGAGTGGGCCACCGAGACGGTCGTGCAGCTGGGCTGAGCGCTCGGCGCCCACACGCTTGACGGGAGTGAAAGACTCCCGCTCGAAGAGGCTTTGGAATCGGTTCCACTGGACCGAAGGGGGAGTCGGGATGCTGCGTTTGCTCGCCACACTCTGCGCGCTGTTCGCGTGCCTCGCGACGGCCTCCGTCGCCGAAGCGCACAAGAAGCGCGGGCACCACCATCATCACGGCAAGGCGCAGCACAGCCTGCGTGCGCCGGTCACCGACGACAACTTCTACTTCGTCATGGCCGACCGCTTCAACAACGGCGCGACGGCCAACGACACGGGCGGGATCGTGCCCAGCGATCCGGACCTTCCGGACCGGAACGAGCACGGCTTCGATCCGACCGACACGGGCTACTACCACGGCGGCGACCTCAGGGGCTGCTCGAGCGCATCGACTACATCCAGGATCTCGGCACGACCGCGATCTGGCTCACACCGAGCTTCAAGAACAAGGCCGTCCAGGACTACAGGACCAGTCGGCCGGCTACCACGGCTACTGGATCACCGACTTCACGCAGATCGACCCGCACCTGGGCAGCAACGACGACCTGCGGGCGCTCGTCGACGCCGCCCACGCCCGCGGCATGAAGGTCTACTTCGACATCATCACCAACCATACGGCCGACGTCATCGGCTATGGCGACAGCCGCGCAAGGGGTACATCTCCAAGGACCGGTGCCCGTACAAGGACGCTGCCGGCAACGTGTTCGACGACCGCGACTACGCGGGCACGAACACCTTCCCGCCGCTGAACCCGGCGACGAGCTTCCCCTACACACCGACGCTCACCGCGGCCGACCAGAACGTCAAGGTCCCGTCCTGGCTCAACGACCGTACGCCTCTACCACAACCGCGGCAACACGACGTTCGTCGGCGAGAACTCCTACTACGGCGACTTCTTCGGCCTCGACGATCTCTTCACCGAGCATCCACGGGTCGTCGACGGGATGATCGACATCTACAAGTAGTGGATCACGGACTTCCGGATCGACGGCTTCCGGATCGACACGATGAAGCACGTCAACGACGAGTTCTGGGAGAAGTTCGCGCCCGAGATCCTCGCCACGCCCGCCGGCAGGGGTCTGCGGCAGTTCTACGCCTTCGGCGAGGTCTTCGAACATCACCAAGCCGTTCACGTCGCACTTCACCACGCAGGCGAAGGTCCAGGGCGTGCTCGACTTCCCGTTCCAGATGGCGGCCGAGCGACTTCGCGGCCAACTCGGCGGCGACGAACGAGCTGCGCGACTTCTTCGTCGACGACGACTGGTACACGGACGCCGACTCGAACGTCTACCAGCTGCCGACGTTCCTCGGGAACCACGACATGGGCCGCATCGGCATGTTCATCAGGAACGCCAACCAGGGCGCGACCGATGCCGAGGTCTTCCAGCGCGACAAGCTCGCGCACGAGCTCATGTACCTCTCGCGGGGCAACCCCGTCATCTACTACGGCGATGAGCAGGGCTTCGTCGGCGACGGCGGCGACCAGGAGCGAGGCAGGACATGTTCCAGGGCCAGGTCGCGTCCTACAACGACGACGACCTGATCGCCACGGACATGACGCACGGCAACCCGGCCTGGCTGCTTCGACGACGGGCACCCGCTGTTCGAGGCGATCTCCGACCTCGCGGACCTGACCGAGCGCTACCCGGCGCTGCGCGACGGCGCCCACCAGCACCGGTACTCGAGCGACGCAGCCGGGATCTATGCGTACTCACGGCTCGATCGCCGCGAGCAGCGCGAGTTCGTCGTGGCGGTCAACAACTCCGAGAGCGAGCAGACGGCGCTCGTGCCCACCTGGGCCGCCCGCGGCAAGTTCAAGAAGGTCTACGGCACCGGCGCGAGCCCGGTGCGCTCGGGGTCGGACAAGCGCCTGCAGGTGACCGTGCCGGCGCTGTCGACGGTCGTCTACAGGGCCGATCGCAAGCTGAAGCGGAGCAAGCGCGCCCCGCACCTCTCGCTCACCACGCCCGTCGAGGCGCGCGACCGGCTCGAGGTCCGGGCGAACGTCTCCGGCGACTCGTTCTACGAGGTGACGTTCAAGGCCAAGGTCGGCTGGGGCCGCTGGAAGGCGATCGGCACCGACGACACGGCGCCGTACCGCGTCTTCCAGGACGTAGCCGACTACAAGCCGGGCACGCGGATCAAGTACAAGGCCGTCGTGCTCGACAACGCCGGGCACACGCGCAAGAGCCGCACGGCCTCGTCGCGCGTGGCCGCGCCGTCGATCACGCTCGAGGCGCCAAACGACAACGGACGGGTGCGTGGCGAGGTCGAGGTCCGCGCCGTCACGGTTCCCGAGCACCCGTGGTACTCGGTCCAGTTCCAGCGGTCGGTCAACGACGGTCCGTGGACGAACGTCGGCTCGCCCGACACGTCGTCACCGGTGTATACGGCGTTCGACAACACGACGGGCGCGGCGGACGGCACCCGCATCAGCTACCGAGCGATCCTGACGTACGCGCCCGGGCGGACGGTGACGAGCGCGCCACGAAGGGTGACGATCGTGCGCGACGCCGGTCACGACGGCGGTCATCCACTACAACCGGCCGAGCGGCAACTACAACGGCCCGCCCGACGCGGAGCCGCCGGAGTCGAGGGGTCCGTGGGGCGTGCACTTCTTCGGCGACGCGACCGACAACGCGATCGAGCCGCAGTGGGGCGATCCGTGGGACCGCGAGCCGGCGCTTGACTCGTTCGGGGCGGTCTTCCGGATCCCGATCACCGACGACACGAAGCCGCTCGGCTTCATCCTCCACACGCCGCTCGGCGACTCCGTCCCGTCGACGCGCGAGCCGGGCGGCGACCGCTCGTTCGTGCCGCTCGAGCACCCGGAGATCTGGCTCAAGGCGGGAGACCCGGCGGTCTACTTCTCGCCGCCGCCTCTGCCGTAAGCGGGGGTCACGCCTCGGGGCGCTTCGCGCGCCCCGAGGCGGCCTGGTCGAGCGCCGCGAGCACGCGCTCGACCGACCGCTCGACCGGGTCCTCCGCCGCGTGGAGCCGGACGTCGGGCGCGTCCGGCGACTCGTACGGCGCATCGACGCCGGTGAAGCCCGGCAGCTCTCCCGCTCGGGCGCGGGCGTAGAGGCCGGCGGGATCCCGGCGCTCGCATTCCTCGAGCGGGGTGTCGACCCACGCCTCCACGAAGTCGAGGTCGGCCTGCTCGTGCAGCTCGCGCGCCCACGCGCGGTCGGCGGCCATCGGCGACACGAGCGCGACGATCGCCACATTGCCGGTGTCGGCGAGGATCCGCGCGAGGCTCGCCACCCGCCGGGCGTGCTCGTGCCGATCGGCGCGCGAGAAGCCGAGGTCGCCGCTGAGCCCGTGGCGCAGGTTCTCGCCGTCGAGCAGGTAGGCGGGCCGGCCGGCGGCCACGAGGCGGCGCTCGAGCTCCTCGCCGATCGTCGACTTGCCGGAGCCGGGGAGGCCCGTGAGCCAGACCGTGGCCCCGCGGACCCCGAGGATGCCCCAGCGCTCGCGGCGCGGGAGCGGCGGCTCGTGCCACACGACGTCCGGGCTGTGGGGGCCGACCGGCGCGCCCGGCTCCTCCGTGGCGCTGATGATCATGCCCGCGGCGACGGTGTCGTGCGTGGCCTCGTCGACGAGGATGAAGGCGCCCGTCGTGCGGTTGCGCGCGTACGGGTCGGCGAGCACGGGCGCGCTGGTCCGCAGCCGCACGCGGCCGATGTCGTTCAGCTCCAGCTCGCGAGGGCGCTCGACGTCGCCGAGCGTCTCCATGTCCACGCGCGTGCGGACCTCCTCGATCGTCGCCCGGACGCGGCGCGTGGTGTGCTTGAGCTCGTAGCGGGTGCCGGCCCGCAGCGGTCGCTCGGCCATCCAGCACACCGTCGCTTCGAGGTGCCGCGCCACGGGCGGCGGATGAGCGGTGCCGCTGAGCATGTCGCCGCGGCCGACGTCGACGTCGTCCTCGAGCAGCACGGTGACCGACATCGGGGGCTGCGTGCTCTCCACGGGACCATCCGGCGAGTCGATCCGGGCGATGCGCGAGTACTCGCCGCGCGGCAGCACCACGACCTCGTCGCCCTGGCGGAGCACCCCGCCGGCGACGCGGCCGGCATAGCCCCGGTAGTCGGGCGCGCGCACCGTGAGCTGCACGGGGAAGCGCGCCTGCTGCGGCTCGCCGTCGCTGCTCACCTCGAGCCGCTCGAGCTGCGCGAGCAGCGGCAGGTCGGTGAACCACGGCGTGTGCGCGGAGGCGTCGACCACGTTGTCGCCGTTGAGCGCCGAGACGGGGATGACGCGTGTGTCCGGCACGCCGAGGCGCCCCGCCATCTCGACGAAGCCGGCCTCGATCTCGCGGAAGCGCGACTCGTCCCACTCGACGAGGTCCATCTTGTTCACGCATGCGACGACGTGGCGGATCCCGAGCAGCGCGGCCAGGTACGCATGGCGGCGCGACTGCTCGATGATGCCGGCGCGGGCGTCGACGAGCACGAGCGCGGCATCCGCCGTCGAGGCGCCGGTGACCATGTTGCGCGTGTAGCGGACGTGGCCCGGGGTGTCGGCGATGATGAACGAGCGCGCCGGTGTGGCGAAGAAGCGGTACGCGACGTCGATCGTGATGCCCTGCTCGCGCTCGGCCCGCAGGCCGTCGATGAGGTGCGCGAGGTCGACGTCGGCGCGTGCGATCTCGTCGGCCATCAGCGCCTGCGCGTCGTACAGCAGCCGCCCGATCAGCGTGCTCTTGCCGTCGTCGACCGATCCCGCCGTCGCGATGCGCAGCAGCTCGGCGGAGGTTCGCTCGGTCGCCGTCACGGGCGAGCACGATACGAGGTCGGCTGGTAGATCCAGCACGAGCGCTCAAGTGGTGGCGCGCCAGCCCTCGCAGTTCCGGCGAACGGCTTGTACTGTTTGGCACGACCCGCCCATGCGCTTCATTCGCGCCCCCACGACGACTCCCCTCGACCTCGCGCACGCATCTCCGTGGCAGTTCGTGCGCGGGGTGCTGCGGAACGCCAAGCGCCACCGCACGACCGGCCATGCCGCGGAGATGGCGTTCTTCGCGGTCGTCACGCTCGTGCCGTCGACGGTGGCGGTCGGGTCCGCGCTCGGGCTCTCGAAGTCCGTGATCGGCGACCGGCTCGTGTTCGAGGCCGAGGACGCGGCGATCAGCGCGATCCGCACGCTCATGGGCCCAGAGCTCGCCGACACGGTCATCACGCCGTTCGTGCACCTGCAGCTCTCGCAGCCGCGCGGCGGGGTCGCCATCGGCGGCCTGCTGATCGCCTGGTGGCTGTCGATGCGGCTGTTCGAGGCGACCGGCACCGCGCTCGACGTCGCGTACCGCGTGCGCAGCGCGCGGGCGACGCTCCTGCAGCGGGTGCTGGCGCTCGGCTTCGCGCTCGGGTCGGTGGCGCTCGTGGCCCTGACCGTCGAGGTGACGGTGGCCGTCGGCTGGGCCGTCCTGCGGGTGCCGCTCCTGCTGGCCGTCGTCATCGGCTTCCTCGTCGCGCTCTACCGCTTCAGCCCGAACGTGCGGCACACGTGGCGCGAGTGCGTGCCGGGGGCGCTCGTCGGCGCCGTGCTCTGGATCGTGGCCGCCGTCGTGTTCCGCATCTCGGCCGAGCTCGGGATGCGCGCGGCCGCGGGCGGCGTGGCGGCCAACGACCCCTCGATGATCCTCATCGGGCAGTCGATCAACGCGGTCGTGGCGACCGTGTTGTGGGCCTATCTCGCGAGCATCGCGATCCTGATCGGCGGCGAGTTCAACGCGGCCCTGCGGACGCGTCGCCTCGAGCGCTCGGTCGTCGACGCGCCCGCCGCCGAGCGGGAGCTCGAGCCGGTCGAGACCCGCTAGCGGCTGCGCTCGGGCGGACGTTCCAGGCCGGCGGGTCACAGCACCGCGTAGCGCCGTTGCTGAGCTCCACCTCGAAGTCGAACTGGACGCGCCTGTCCTCGGTCTCCATGTCCGTCATCCTGCCGAACGTGCGCACCGCGTTCGCCCCGATCGCTCACGCGGCGCTGTGGCCCGTGCGCGTCGGGCTCCGTGCGTATGCGCGGGCGGAGCCGCGGGCGGCCGATCGCGTGGGTGCCGAGCGGCGGGTGACGATCGTGCTCGGCAGCGCCTGGGGCATGGGCGGGACGATCCGGACGGTCCACAACCTGGCCGGCCACCTGGCGAGCCGCGGCTACGAGGTGGAGATCCTGAGCGTGTTCCGCTCGCGTGGCAAGCCGTTCTTCGCGTTCGCGCCCGGCGTGCGCGTCACCGCGCTCGACGACCGGCGGGCGCGGGCACGGCTGCGCCGCCTGCCGAGCGCGCTCGCGCATCCGGCGAACGCAGGGCGACGCTGGAACCTGTGGGTCGACGTGCAGCTCGTGCGCCGCCTTCGCCGCCGGACCGGGTTCCTGATCACGACGCGACCGGTGCTCAACCTGATCGCCGCCGACCTCCGCCTCCCCGGCCTCGTGCGCGTCGGGCAGGAGCACATGAGCCACGACGTCTGGGGGCCGCGGCTCAGGGACGCGATGGTCGCCGCCTACCCGCGGCTCGACGTGCTGGTGACGCTCACCGAGGGGGATCGCACGCGCTACGCGCAGGCCATGGGCCGTGGGGTGCGGATCGAGCGCATCCCCAACTCCGTGTCGGCGCTCGGCGGGCCGGAGCCCGACCTCGCGGCCCCGCTGCTGCTCGCTGCCGGCCGGCTCACCTCGCAGAAGGGCTTCGACCGCCTGATCGACGCCTTCGCCGACGTCGCGGCCGACCACCCCGCCTGGCGGCTCCGGATCTGCGGGCGCGGAGACCTGCGGGAGCCGCTGCAGCGGCAGATCGACGGCGCCGGTCTCACGGATCGGATCGAGCTGGCCGGCGCGGTCACCGACATGGGTGCGGCGATGGCGCAGGCGTCGATCTTCGTGCTCAGCTCACGCTCGGAGGGCTTCCCGCTGATCCTGCTCGAGGCGATGAGCAAGGGTCTCGCGCCCGTCGCCTTCGACTGCCGCACCGGGCCCGCCGACATCATCGATGACCGTCGCAACGGGCGGCTGGTCCCCGACGGGGACGTCGACGCGCTCGCAGCGGCGATGGGAGAGCTGATGGCCGACGCGGACCTGCGGCGCGGCTATGCGGCCGCTGCCCGCCAGACGGCGGCCGGCTACGACATGGCGGAGGCGATCGGCCCGCGCTGGGAGGCCCTGCTGGCGGAGCTCTACGCCCACGCGAAGGCCAACGGCCGCCACCTGTAGCGGCGCTTCCTGGCGTTGCGCGGAGTCTGGGGGTCGCGGAGCGGCATCAGCTGGTTCACGGTCGGTCGGTGTCGATGGTGCATGCCCACGAGGACGCCGCCGCGCCGTGGCGCATTCCCGCTCCTCAGGACGCGAACTCCAGCAGCGCGGCGCCTGCCGCCACCAGCGGCGCCGCCTCGTCGGACGTGACCCCCTCGGCCAGCACGCCGGTGACCTCGGCCACCGAGGCCACGACGCTGAGGCCGCGCGCCACGAGCTTGGAGCGGTCCACCAGCAGCGTCGACTCGCCGGCCTGGGCGATCATCGCGCGCTTGACCTCGGCCTCGAGCGGGTCGGCGTCGGTCAGCATGCCGGACTCGGTCAGGCCCTTCACGCTGAGGAACAGCCGGTCCGCGAAGTGGCCCTGCACCGTCCGCACCGCGAAGGGCCCGACGAACGACCGGGTCAGGCGGCGCAGCGTCCCCCCGATGCCGATCAGCTCGACGTCCTGACCGCCCTCGTTGAAGATCAGCTCCATCACGGGCAGCGAGTTCGTGAGGACGGTGGCGGAGATCCCCACGTCGATCATCCGGCGGGCCACGAAGTAGCTCGTCGTCGACGAGTCGAGGAACACGGTCTCGCGCGCGGAGAGCATGGCGACGGCCGCCGCGGCGAGCCGCTCCTTCTCCTCGCGTGAGACGTTCATACGCCGCGCGAACGAGTCCTCGTGCGCGGCCGTCGACGGCAGCACGGCTCCGCCGTGCGTGCGGCGCACGAGCCCGCGCCGTTCGAGCTCGTCGAGGTCCCGGCGTGCCGTCATGGCCGAGACCTCGAAGCGGTCCTCGACCTCGGCGACCGTGACTGCGCCGTTGCTGCGCAGCGATTCGACGATCTCGAGCCGCCGCGTCTCCGCCAGTACCTTTCCTGTTCGTTTCTGTTCGATTTGACGACCTAACCACGGCGAACGCAACCTGTCAAGCGTGATCCCACGGGCTTGACAGGATTCAAACGTTCTGTTTTGATCTATTTTGGGTGGGACGGAGAGAGCATGATCGAGCTGCGTGACGCGGCGAAGTCGTACGGCGCCGTGCGGGCGCTGCACGACGGGAACCTGAACCTGCGGGCAGGTGAGGTCCGTGCGCTGATGGGCGAGAACGGCGCCGGCAAGTCCACGCTCGTGAAGGTGCTCGGCGGCGTGGTGCGACGCGACGCCGGCGACATGCTCGTCGACGGCGCCACCGTCGACTTCCACTCCCCGCACGATGCGCGCGACGCCGGCATCGCGGTCATCTACCAGGAGCCCACCCTGTTCCCGGACCTCAGCATCGCGGAGAACGTCGTCATGGGCTACCACCCGCTGGGGGCGCTGAAGCGGATCGACCGCCGCGCGATGCACCGCCAGGTCCAGGGCCTGCTCGACCGCCTCGGCGTACGGCTCGACCCCGAGCGGCCGGTGCGCGGGCTCTCGATCGCCGACCAGCAGATCGTCGAGATCGCGAAGGCGCTCAGCTTCGACGCGCGCGTACTGATCATGGACGAGCCGACCGCCGCGTTGTCCGGCCCCGAGGTCGAGCGGCTGTTCGGCGTCGTGCGGACGCTGCGCGAGCAGGGATCGGCGGTGCTGTTCATCTCGCACCGGCTCGAGGAGGTCTTCGCGCTCTGCGACACCGTCACCGTGATGCGCGACGGCGCGGTCGTGCACGACGCGGCGGTCGCCGACATCACGCCCGACGAGCTGGTCCGGCGCATGGTCGGCCGCGAGCTGACCGCGCTGTTCCCGAAGCAGGACGCGAAGGTGGGCGAACCGGTGCTCGAGGTCCGCCGCCTCACGCGCGAGGGCGTGTTCTTCGACATCAGCTTCGACGTCCGCGCCGGCGAGATCGTCGCCCTCGCCGGCCTCGTCGGGGCCGGGCGTAGCGAGGTCGCGCGGGCGATCTTCGGCATCGACAAGGCCGACGCAGGACACGTCGAGGTCGCCGGGAAGCGGTTGGCGCCCGGCCGGCCGCTGGCCGCGATGCGCGCCGGGATCGGCTTCGTGCCCGAGGACCGCCGCCAGCAGGGGCTGGTGATGGACCTCTCGATCGCCCGCAACACGGCGCTGACGCGCATGCGCGCGCTGTCGCGCGGGGGCCTGATCCGCAGCAGCGCCGAGAACAGCCTGGCCCGTGAGTGGGGCGCGCGGCTGCAGCTCAAGTTCCACCGGCTCGAGGACAGCGTCGGCACGCTGTCGGGCGGCAACCAGCAGAAGGTCGTGCTCGGCAAGTGGCTGGCCACCGACCCGAAGCTGCTGATCGTCGACGAGCCGACGCGGGGCATCGACGTCGGGACCAAGGCGGAGGTCCACCGCCTCATGAGCGAGCTCGCCGGCCAGGGCGTCGCCGTCCTGATGATCTCGAGCGAGCTGCCCGAGGTGCTCGGCATGGCCGACCGCGTGCTCGTCATGCACGAGGGTCGCCTGACCGGGGAGCTGTCGCGCGCCGAGGCCGACGAGGAGAGCGTCATCCGCCTCGCCACCGGTCGACGTCTGGAGGCCGCGTGACCACGGTTCGACACCATCGCGTCGGGACGCCAGCACCCATGCGGAGCGGAGCCCCGGCGTGAGCGCCCCCGCCGCCACCGCCGAGAGCGCACGCGCGCGGCGCCTGACCGAGTGGGTCATCCGCGTCCGCGAGCTCGGCATCGTCGTCGTGCTCGCGCTGCTGATCGCCGTGACCGCGGCGATCGAGCCGCGCTTCATCGAGACCGACTCCCTGCGCAACCTCGCGCTCAACGCGTCGATCTTCGCGATCCTGGCCGTCGGCCAGACGCTCGTGATCATCACCCGCAACGTCGACCTCTCGGTGGGGTCCGTGCTCGGCCTCAGCGCCTACTTCGCGGGCGACCTGCTGTCCGGCAACCAGGGCCTCCCGCTGCCGGTCGTGTTCGCGCTCGGCATCGCGCTCGGAGCAGCGTGCGGGCTCCTCAACGGGATCCTCGTCACGTGGGGCCAGGTCCCGGCCCTCGTCGTCACCCTCGGCACGCTGTACATGTTCCGCGGCCTGGCGTTCCTGTGGACGGACGGCCGCCAGGTCAACGCCGAGACGCTGCCGGACCCGTTCCTGAACCTGGGCAGCGACTCGATCCTCGGCGTGCCGATCATGGTGCTCTTCGCGCTCGCCGTGCTCCTGGTCACCGGCCAGTGGCTGCGCGACTACCGCGCCGGACGGGAGCTCTACGCCATCGGGTCCAACCCCGAGGGCGCGCGGCTGGCCGGCGTGCGCTCCGAGCGCCGCGTCCTTACCGCCTTCGTGCTCGCGGGAGCGCTGGCCGGGCTCGGCGGCGTCCTCTTCACGGCCCGCTTCGGGACCGTCGACGCGACCGCCGGCTTCGGCTACGAGCTGACGGTGATCGCCGCCGCGGTCGTCGGCGGCGTGGCGATCTTCGGCGGCACCGGCACCGTCTACGGCGCCGCGCTGGGCGCGCTGCTGCTCGGCACGATCACGTCCTCGCTGATCGTCCTGCGGGTCGAGGCCTTCTGGCAGCAGGCCGCGATCGGCGCGCTGCTGCTGCTGGCCATCGCCTTCGACCGGCTCGTCGGCCTGCGGGTCGACGCCGCGCTCCGCCGAAGGAGCGCCCGCCGTGCAGGCTGAGACCGCGACCCAGGGCACCCCGCCGGCCGCCGCGCCGGCCCCGCCGCGCGCGAGCAGCGAACGGCTGCGCGCCGCGCTGGGCCGCTGGGAGGCTCTGCTCCTCGGGCTGATCGCCGTCACCCTGATCGCGGGCTCCGGGCTGTCCTCGGAGTTCCTCACCGCGGACTCGTTCACGACCGGCTCGCTCGACCTCTCCGAGGTCGCGTTGATGGCCTTGGCGCTCACGCTCGTGATCGTCGCGGCGGAGATCGACCTCTCGGTGGCCTCGGTGCTCGCGCTCTCGAGCGCGCTGATGGCCGACCTCTGGAACCGCGGGCTGCCGCTCGAGCTGATCATGCCGATCTGCCTCGTCGCCGGCGCGCTGTGCGGCGCGTTCAACGGCGTCCTCGTCACGCGGCTCGGCCTGCCGTCGCTAGCGGTCACGATCGGGACGCTGGCCCTGTTCCGCGGGCTGGCGTTCGTCGTCATCGGCGACGAGTCGGTGACCGACTTCCCGGCCACGTGGACGGACCGGGCGTTCGGCAACTTCGCCGGCACGTTCGTCCCCAACACGATGGTGCTGTTCGCCATCCTCGCCGTCGCGTTCGCCGTGCTGCTGCACGCGACGCCGTTCGGGCGCTCGATCTACGCGATCGGGGCCAACCAGGAGGCGGCGTACTTCGCCGGGCTGCGCGTGAAGCGCATCAAGCTGATCCTCTTCACGCTCTCCGGCGTCGTCGCGGCGCTCGCCGGCATCGTCATCACGCTGCGTAACTCCACGGCCGCCGCGAACGTCGGCCAGGGGTTCGAGCTGACGGCGATCACGGCCGTACTGCTCGGCGGCGTGTCGATCTTCGGCGGCCGGGGCACGATCGTCGGCGTCATCCTCGCGCTGTTCCTGCTCGGAGCGATCCAGAAGGCGCTCCTGCTCAGCGAGTCCATCTCGTCGTACTGGATCCAGATCGTCACCGGCGCGCTGCTGGTCGGCTCGGTGCTGGGCCCGAACGTCGCCCGTCGCGTCACGGAGGCGCGCCGGCGTCAGGCACATCAACATCCTCTGGAGGAGGGTCAGTGACCATGTCCGCACGCAAGAGCGCCCTACGCGCTCTCCTCGCCGCGCTCGCCCTGGTGGCCGCGCTCGTCTTCGCCGCCTGCGGCGAGACCCAGGACGATGAGAGCTCGTCCAGCTCGTCGTCCTCGTCGGAGTCAAGTGGCGAGGCGGATCCCAGCGCCGAGATCCCGTCCGGCCTGAAGACCGTCTCGATCCCCAAGCAGCTCGGCAACCCCTACGAGGAGTTCGAGCACTCGGGCATCGACGAGGCGCTCGAGGAGCTCGGGGGCTCCAACCGGATCTCCGGCCCGACGGAGGCGTCCGCGTCGTCGCAGATCTCGATCATCAACGCCGCCGTCCAGCAGAAGCCGGACGCGATCATCATCGCCGGCAACGACCCCGGCGCCGTCGCGCCGGCGCTCAAGCAGGCGGCGCAGCGCGGCGTGAAGGTCGTCGGCATGGACTCCGACGTCGCCCCCGACGCCCGCAGCGTGTTCGTCAACCAGGTCACGACGCAGCTGGTCGGGGAGAACCAGGTCGAGTCGATCGGTCGCCAGATCGACTACAAGGGCGAGATCGCGATCCTCTCGGCGACGGCGAACGCCACCAACCAGAACGCCTGGATCAAGGTCATGGAGGAGACCCTCAAGAAGCCCAAGTACAAGGACATGAAGCTCGTCAAGATCGCCTACGGCGACGACGACGACCAGAAGTCCTTCCAGGAGACGCAGGGCCTGATCCAGGCCTACCCGAACCTCAAGGGCATCATCTCCCCCACCACGGTCGGCGTGGCGGCGGCGGCCCGCTACCTCTCCACGTCGCCGCAGAAGGGCAAGATCAAGCTGACCGGGCTGGGCTTCCCGAACCAGATGCGCAAGTTCGTCAAGGACGGCACGGTCGAGGAGTTCCAGCTCTGGGTGCCCAAGGACGTCGGCTACCTCGCCGGCCAGGCTGCCGCCGCGCTCGTCGCCGGCCGCATCACCGGCAAGGAGGGCGAGAAGTTCACCGCCGGGCGTCTCGGCGAGTACACGATCGGCGCCAACGGTGAGATCGTGCTCGGGCCGCTGACCACGTTCAACGCCGAGAACATCGGCGACTTCGACTTCTAGGAAGGCGAAGTGACCGCCACGGACACCACCACGCCGTCGACCGCCGCACGCCGGTCCAGGCCCCAGGCCCGGATCGGGGTTTTCGGCATCGGCCTCGCGGCCTACTGGTCGCAGTTCGCCGGGCTGAAGGAGCGGATCGAGGGCTACCAGCGGCGCGTCGAGGAGCGAGTCGCGCAGCTGGGCGGCGAGGTGGTGTCCGCGGGCCTGGTCGACACCGAGCAGGGCGCGCGCGAGGCGGGCGACCGCTTCGCCGCCGCCCAGGTCGACCTCGTGCTCTGCCACGCCGTCACCTACGCCACCTCGAGCACCGTGCTCCCGGTGGCGCAGGCGGCGAAGGCGCCGGTGGTGCTGCTGGGACTGCAGCCCACCCCCACGCTCGACTACGCGAACACCGACACAGGCGAGTGGCTCGCCAACTGCGCGGCGTGCTGCGTGCCGGAGCTCGCCGGCGCGTTCACGCGCGCCCGCATCCCCTATGACACGGTCGTAGGGACGATCGACGGCGACGAGCGGGCGTGGGAGAGGATCGGGGCGTGGGTCCGGGCCGCCGGGGTCGCCCGCGACCTGCGCCGCTCCCGGATCGGGTTCCTCGGCCACGTGTATCCGGGGATGCTCGACATGTACGCCGACTTCACCGCGGTGCACGCCCAGGTGGGCGCGCACGTCGAGGTGCTCGAGATCGACGACCTCGGCGCCCGCGTCGCGAAGGTCACGGACGAGGAGGCCGCGACCAAGGAGGCCGAGATCCGGGACATGTTCGCGTTCGCGGACCCGTCGGCCGACCCGATCGCGGGCCCGATCGAGCCCGAGGCGCTCGACTGGTCGGCGCGCGTGGCGTCGGGCCTCGACCGGCTGGCGGCGGATTTCGAGCTCGACGCGCTGACGTACTACTACCGCGGGGTCGACGGCAACGAGGCCGAGCGCCTCGGCGCGGGCGTCATCGTCGGCAACTCGCTGCTGACGGCGCGGGGGGTGCCCACTGCCGGCGAGGCTGACCTGAAGACCAACCTCGCCCAGCTGATCCTCGACCGGCTCGGCGCCGGCGGCTCGTACACCGAGTTCTACGCGCTCGACTTCGACGACGGCTTCGTGCTGATGGGCCACGACGGCCCGGGCCACGTCGCGATCGCGCAGGAGCAGCCCACGCTGCGCGCGCTCAAGCTCTACCACGGCAAGCGCGGTGCCGGATTGAGCGTGGAGTTCAAGGTCCGCTACGGCCCGGTGACGATCGTGGGCTGCACCCAGACGGCCGAGGGACGGCTGAAGCTGATCGTCGGCGAGGGCGAGTCGATCCCCGGCGACACCTTCCGGATCGGCAACACGAACAGCCGCCTGCGCTTCCCCCTGCCGCCCGCCGAGTTCCTCGAGCGCTGGTGCGCCGAGGGCCCGACCCACCACGTCGCCCTTGGCGTCGGCCACGTGGCGCCGGAGGTGCGTAAGGTCGCCTCGCTGCTGGGGCTCGAGTACGCCGAGGTCGGTTGAGGGTGCAGCGGGTCTGCTTCCTCCTGCGCGTCCGACCGGACCGCCTGGACGAGTACCGGCAGCGCCACACCGAGGTCTGGCCCGAGATGCTCGACGCGCTGCGGGCGACCGGCTGGAGCAACTACTCGCTCTTCCTGCGGCCGGACGGGCTGCTCGTCGGCTACCTCGAGACCGAGGACTTCGCGGCTGCGCTCGCCGGGATGGAGGCGACCGACGTCAACGCGCGCTGGCAGGCCGACATGGCGCCGTTCTTCGAGCGCGGGCCCGACGCCGGGTTCGAGCGCCTCGACGAGGTCTTCCACCTTGCCTGACTACGGCGCCATCGACCTCGGCGCGACCAGCGGTCGCGTGTTCGCGGGCAGCCTCGGCGAAGGGCGCGTCGAGCTGCGGGAGCTGTGCCGGTTCGAGAACCGCCCGGTGCGGCTCCCCGACGGCCTGCGCTGGAACCTGCTGCACCTGTTCACCGAGGCGCTGGCCGGCCTGCGCCGGGCCGGGCCGCTGGCGGGCGTCGGCGTCGACACCTGGGGGGTCGACTACGCGCTGCTCGACGAGCGGGGCCGCGTGCTCGGCCTGCCGTTCCACTACCGCGACGAGCGGACCGCGGGGATGGTCGAGCGGGCGTTCGGGCGCGTGAGCGCCGGCGAGCTGTACGAGATGACCGGCATCCAGACCCTGCCGATCAACACGGTCTTCCAGCTGCTCGCGGACGAGGGCACGGCCGCGCTCGACGCCGCCGAGCGGATCGCGCTCGTCCCCGACCTGCTCGGGCTCTGGCTCTCGGGTGAGCTTGCCAACGAGCGCACGAACGCCTCGACCACCGGGCTGCTCGACGCACGCAGCGGCGACTGGGCGCACGAGGCGATCGCGCGGCTCGGCCTGCCGGGCCGGCTGTTCGGGCCGCTCGTCGACCCCGGGACGCCGCTCGGCCCGGCGCTGGGACACCACGAGCTGGGAAGCCCGACCGTCTACGCGGTCGCCAGCCACGACACGGCCTCGGCCTTCGCCGCGGCGCCGATCGCCGACGAGCACGCGGCCGTCCTCTCCAGCGGCACCTGGTCGCTGCTCGGCCTCGAGCTCCCCGAGCCGGTGCTTGCCGACCGCGGCCTGACCAACGAGCGCGGCGTCGACGGCACGACGCGGCTGCTCAAGAACGTGATGGGCATGTGGCTGCTCGAGGAGTGCCGGCGCGCGTGGGGCGACGTGTCCTATGAGGAGCTGCACCGGCTGGCCGGAGGCGAGGCCGGCGAGGCGCCGCTCTTCGATCCCGACGACGAGCGGCTGCTCGCCCCCGGGGACATGCCGCGCCGGATCGCCGACGCCTGCGGGATCGAGCCGGACGACCGCGGCGCAATGGTGCGCGCGATCCTGGTATCGCTCGCCTGCAAGTACCGCTGGGTGCTCGAGCGGCTCGAGGCGGTCACCGGGCGTGAGGTCCGGCGCATCCACGTCGTCGGCGGCGGCGCCCGCAACGCGCTGCTCTGCCGGCTGACCGCCGACGTCACCGGGCGCGAGGTGCTGGCGGGCCCGGTCGAGGCGACGGCGCTGGGCAACGTGCTCGTGCAGGCGCGCGCCGCGGGTGAGCTCGGCTCGCTCGCCGACATGCGCGCCGTCGCCTCCGCCTCCGCGGACCCGGTCGTGTTCGAGCCCGCCGGCGACGACGGCACGTACCGCCGCTTCCTGGACCGCACCGGACTGCAGATCGAGGAGAAGACACCGTGAGCGACGTCGAGACGCGCCTGCGCGAGCTCGTGATCGAGACGCCCTCGTGGGGGTACGGCGACTCGGGCACGCGCTTCGGCACCTTCCCGCAGCCGGGCCGGCCGCGCGACGTGTTCGAGCGCGTCGACGACGCCGCCGAGGTCCACCGGCTGACGGGCACGGCGGGCGCCGTCGCCTTCCACTTCCCGTGGGACGCGGTCGACGACTACGCCGAGCTGCGCGCCTACGTCGAGGGGCGCGGGCTGCGCGTCGGCGCCGTCAATCCGAACCTGTTCCAGGACCCCGACTACAAGCTCGGCTCGATCACGCACCCGGACGCCTCGGTCCGGCGCAAGGCCGTCGCCCATCTCGTCGAGTGCCTGGGGATCGCGGAGGAGCTGGGCTCGACGGCGCAGTCGCTGTGGTTCGCGGACGGCACCAACTACCCCGGCCAGGACGACCTGCGCGTGCGGCGGCGCCGGCTGCTCGACTCGCTGGAGACGGTCTACGCGCAGCTCCCGGCCGGCCAGGAGCTGCTGCTCGAGTACAAGCTGTTCGAGCCCGCCTTCTACGCGACCGACCTCGCCGACTGGGGCTCCTCCCTGCTCGCGTGCCAGAAGCTCGGCGACCGGGCGCGGGTCCTCGTCGACCTCGGGCACCACGCCCAGGGCGTCAACATCGAGCAGATCGTCGCCCTGCTCGACGACGAGGGGCGCCTGGGCGGCTTCCACTTCAACAACCGCAAGTACGCCGACGACGACCTGATCGTCGGCTCCGTCAACCCGTTCGAGCTGTTCCTGATCTTCTTCGAGTTGACTTGGGACCCCGCCCACCCGCTGCCGCGCCTGACCATCGACCAGTCGCACAACGTCGAGGCCAAGGTCGAGGCGATGGTGCTGAGCGTGGTCAACCTGCAGGAGGCGTACGCCAAGGCGCTGCTCGTCGACCGCGACGCGCTGCGCGAGGGGCAGGAGGCCGGAGACGTGCTCGCCGGCCACGAGCTGCTGCTCGACGCCTACCGCACCGACGTTCGCCCCCTGTGCGCTCGCGTGCGCGCGGATCTGGGCGCCGCCGAGGACCCGGTCGCCGCGCTGCGCGACTCGGGCTACGCCGCGCGCATGGCGGCCGAACGCGAGAACCAGGAGATCACCACATGAGCACCGTGACACCGCCTCTGGTCGACGCCGTGGAGGACCTCTGGCCCGACGCGGCGCCGCCTCCGGAGGCACTCGACCAGCTCGTGCTGGCCTCGAACCTCCTCGGCGCCAACCGCGCGGTGTCGAACTTCGGCGGCGGCAACACGTCGGTCAAGGGGCGTGCGGTCGACCATGCCGGCCGCGAGATCGACGTGCTGTGGGTCAAGGGCTCGGGCTCGGATCTCGCCACGATGGGGCCCGAGCACTTCACCGCCCTGAAGCTCGACGAGGTGCTCCCGCTGATCGAGCGCGACGCGATGAGTGACGAGGAGATGGTCGCCTACCTCGGCCGCTGCCAGCTCGACCCCGCGATGCCGCGCTGCTCGATCGAGACGCTGCTGCACGCGTTCGTGCCGGCCGCGCACGTGCATCACACGCATCCCGACGGGATCAACGTGCTCGCGGGCACGGCCGACGGCGAGCGGCTCGTGCAGGAGTGCTTCGGCGACGCCGCGGCCTGGATCCCGTACATCCGCCCGGGCTTCACGCTCTCCAAGCAGGTCGGCGAGGCGGCTCGCGCCAACCCGGATCTCAAGCTCGTCGTGCTCGCCAAGCACGGGCTCGTGGTGTGGGGCGACAGCGCCGAGGAGGCGTACCGGCGGACGATCGAGGTCATCAACCAGGCCGTCGCGTTCGTCAACGAGCGCGAAGCGCGAGGCAGTGGCGACGTGCCGCGCTTCGGCGGCCCGCATCCGGCCGCCCACCGGGCGCGCGGCGAGCTCCTGCGCGAGCTGGTGCCCGCCGTGCGGGGTGCGGTTTCGAGCGAGCGCCACAAGGTGCTGACCGTCGACACGTCGGCGCGCTCGGTCGAGTTCGTCTCGTCGGCCGAGGCCGAGCGGCTCGTGACGGTGGGGGCGCCGTGCCCGGACCATCTCGTCCACACGAAGCGGCTGCCGCTCTGGATCCCCTACGACCCTGAGAGCGACGACGCCGACGTGCTGCGCGCCCGCATCGCCGAGCGCGCCGAGCGTTTCCGCGCCGACTACCGCGCGTACGTCGAGGCCTTCGGCGACGAGACCACGGAGCCGGCCGACCCGGACCCGCGGATCGTGCTCGTCCAGCATCTGGGCCTGATCGCCACCGGCACCACGACCAAGACCTCGAGGATCGCCCGCGACCTCTACCACCGCGCGATCGAGGTCATGGCCGGTGCTCAGGCGCTGGGCGAGTTCGTGTCGCTCGACGCCGAGGAGAGCTTCGCGATCGAGTACTGGCCGCTCGAGCTGTACAAGCTCGCCCAGGCGCCGCCACCGGGCGAGCTGCAGGGCCAGGTGGCGCTCGTCACCGGCGGCGCCGGCGGCATCGGCCGTGCGATCGGCGACGCGCTGGCCGCTGCGGGCGCGTGCGTGGTGGCATTCGACCTCGACCAGGTGGGCGCCGAGGAGGCGGTCGAGCCGTTCGGCGACGAGGGCCTCGCGATCAGCGGCGACGTGACCAGCGAGGAGGCGGTCGCGGACGCGTTCGCGGCGGCGGTCGAGCGCTTCGGCGGCGTCGACATCGTCGTGTCCAACGCGGGCGTGGCGTCGAGCGCCGCGCTGGAGGAGACCTCCCTCGCCGAGTGGGAGCGCAACCACCGGATCCTCGTGACCGGCTACTTCCTCGTCGCGCGCGAGGCGTTTCGGCTGCTGAAGCAGCAGGGCCGCGGCGGCTCGCTGGTGTTCGTGGCCTCCAAGAACGCGCTGGTGGCCGGCAAGAACGCGGCCGCGTACTCGTCGGCCAAGGCCGCCGAGCTGCACCTCGCCCGCTGCCTCGCCGAGGAGGGCGGCGCGGACGGCATCCGCGTCAACACGGTCAACCCGGACGCGGTCCTGCAGGGCTCGCGGATCTGGGGCTCGTCGTGGCGGGAGGAGCGCGCCGCCGCGTACGGGATCGAGCCGGACGAGCTGGAGGAGCACTACCGGCAGCGGACGACGCTGCTGGTCAACATCTTCCCCGAGGACATCGCACAGGCGGTGCTGCACTTCGCCTCGCCGGCACGGTCGGGCAAGAGCACCGGCAACCTCCTCAACGTCGACGGGGGCGTCCCGGCGGCGTACGCTCGGTGACTTGCGGGTCGCGCTGTTCATCACGTGCGTGAACGACACGCTGTTCCCGAACACGGGGCGGGCGACGGTGCGGGTCCTCGAGCGGCTCGGCCACGAGGTCGTGTTCCCGCTCGAGCAGACCTGCTGCGGCCAGATGCACGCGAACTCGGGCTACCAGCTCGAGGCCGTCCCGCTGGTGCGGCGGTTCGTGCGCGCGTTCGGCGATCCGTCGCTTGACGCGATCGTGTGCCCGTCGGGGTCGTGCGCCGCGATGGTGGCGGACCAGTACGGGCGGCTGGCGGAGCTGAGCGGGGACGAGGAGCTGGCGCGGGCGGCGGCGGCGCTGCAGCCGAAGGTGCACGAGCTGTCGCAGTTCCTGGTCGACGTGCTGGGCGTCGAGGACGTCGGCGCCTACTTCCCGCACCGCGTGACGTACCACCCCACCTGCCACTCGTTGCGCCTCCTCAAGGTCGGCGACGCGCCGCTGCGGCTGCTGCGCAACGTGCGCGGGCTCCGGCTCGTCGAGCTGCCGGAGGCGACGTCGTGCTGCGGCTTCGGCGGCACGTTCGCGATCAAGAACGCCGACACGTCGACCGCGATGCTCGCCGACAAGCTGCGCTTCGTGCTCGACACGGGCGCGGAGGTCTGCGCCGCGCTCGACAACTCGTGCCTCATGCACATCGGCGGCGGGCTCTCGCGCCAGCGCACCGGCGTGCGCACCGTCCACCTCGCGGAGATCCTGGCGGGCACCGAATGAGCCGCCCGTTCCCGGAGGCCGCGCGCGAGGCGCTGGAGAACACGCAGCTGCGGCACAACCTGCGCGTGGCGACGCACACGATCCGCGCCAAGCGCGACGCGGTGGTCTCCGAGGTGCCCGACTGGGAGGCCCTGCGCGAGGAGGGGGCCCGCATCAAGGAGGTCGCCCTGCGGCACCTCGACGTGCACCTCGAGCAGCTGGAGCGCGCGGTGACCGCGGCCGGCGGGGTCGTGCACTGGGCGCGCGACGCCGCCGAGGCGAACGCGACCGTCGCCCGGCTCGTGCGCGAAGCGGGTTCGTCCGAGGCGATCAAGGTCAAGTCGCTGGCGACGGACGAGATCGGGCTCAACGACGCGCTGGCGCGCGAGGGGATCGCGGCGCACGAGACCGACCTCGCGGAGCTGATCGTCCAGCTCGGCCATGACCGCCAGTCGCACATCCTCGTACCCGCGATCCACCGCAACCGGGCGGAGATCCGCGAGCTGTTCCGGCGCGAGTTGCCCGGCACCGAGGATCTGACCGACGAGCCAGCCGCGCTCGCCGAGGCCGCGCGGCGCCACCTGCGTGAGCGCTTCCTCTCAGTCGGCGTCGGGATCAGCGGCGCGAACTTCGCGGTCGCCGAGACCGGCACCGTCTGCGTCGTCGAGTCCGAGGGCAACGGGCGCATGTGCACGACGCTCCCGCGGGTCCTGATCACGGTGATGGGAATCGAGAAGGTCCTCCCGCGCTTCGCCGACCTCGGCGTGATGCTGCAGCTGCTGCCGCGCTCTTCGACCGGCGAGCGCATGAACCCATACACGTCGCTGTGGACCGGCGTCACGCCCGGCGACGGCCCGCAGGCCTTCCACCTCGTACTGCTCGACGCCGGCCGCACCGACGTGCTCGCCGACGAGATCGGCCGCCAGGCGCTGCACTGCATCCGCTGCTCGGCGTGCCTGAACGTGTGCCCGGTCTACGAGCGCACCGGCGGCCACGCCTACGAGTCGACCTACCCCGGGCCGATCGGCGCGATCCTCACGCCGCAGCTGCACGGTCTCTCGAGCGCGCCGACCCTGCCCTGGGCGTCGTCCCTGTGCGGCGCATGCTTCGAGGTCTGCCCGGTCAAGATCGACATCCCCACGGTGCTCGTGCACCTGCGCGGGCGGGTGGTGCGGGAGGCGAAGGGCGACGGCTGGCGGGCCCGGATCGCGGGCGAGCGGCTCGCGATGGAGGCGATGGCCCGCACGTTCGCGAGCCGCCGCCGCTACGAGGCCGCGCAGCGCGCGGCGCGGGCGGGCGCCTGGCCGCTGTCGCGCGACGGCCGCATCGAGCGCCGCCTCCCCGGCCCGCTCGCCGGCTGGACCCAGGCGCGCGACCTGCCGGCCCCACAGGAGTCCTTCCGAGACTGGTGGCGCCGTGAGCGCGCGTGAGGAGATCCTGGACCGGATCCGCACGGCGCTCGCCGACGTGCCCGCGGACGAGCCGCCCGCCGCTCGGTTCGATCCCGTCACCTCCGCGCCCGGCGACGTCGACCGCTTCGCCGAGCGCGCCGCCGACTACCGTGCCACGGTCGTCCGGGTCGCGGCCGCCGACGTCGCGGACGCGGTCGCCGCGGCCTGCGAGCGCCACGAGGCGCGGCGCCTGCTCGTGCCCGAGGGCCTGCCTCGGGACTACGCGCCGGAGGCCGCGGAGCTCCTCACCGACACCGCCGGAGCGCCGCTCGACCGTGACGTGCTGGCCGGCGCCGACGGCGTCCTCACGACGTGCGCGATCGCGATCGCCGAGACCGGCACCATCGTGCTCGACGCCGGTCCGGGCCAGGGCCGCCGAGCGCTCACGCTCCTCCCCGACCTCCACATCTGCGTCGTGCCCGCCGAGCGCGTCGTCGCCGGCGTCCCCGACGCCATCGCCCGGCTCGACGGCGCCTCCGCACCGGTGACCTTCATCTCAGGCCCGTCCGCCACGTCCGACATCGAGCTCAACCGCGTCGAAGGCGTCCACGGCCCGCGCCGGCTCGAGATCGTGATCGCGGGCTAGGGCCTGGCGAACGTCAACGGCGGCATTGATGGCAGGCTCGAGAGGGTGCATTTCGTCGACCTCACGCGGCCGCGGCTGGTGAGGTCGACGAAACGCACCCCCGCCGGCTCCCCAGCCTCCTACGCAGCCGTCGCTGACGTTCGCCCGAGCTAAGCGAGCACCTTCGAGAGCGGCGACGGGAAGCGCGGCAGGATGCGCGTTCCGCCCAGCCACTCGGTGAGGCGGGCGGCCTCCGCCCCCAGGGCCGCGAGGCCCTCGGCTCCGACGTCCTCGAGCAGCTGGAGCACGACCTCGCCGTGCTCGCCCTGGCGCCAGCCGCCGACGATGCGCCCGTCCCACCACGCGGTCGGGCCGGCGTTGCCGCTCGTGTCGAAGAGCTGGGCCTTGTAGGGGCGGAGGTACCAGTCGCGCTCGAACCAGCCCATCGTGGTCGGGTCGAGCGGCGGCAGGAGCGCCGCCCATGGCTCGACCGGCACGGACGGCTCGAGGTCGTCGGGGAGCAGGTAGCCGGTCTGGCCGTCGAGGTCGACCTCGACGGCCTCCAGGTCCGAGAGCGCGTGCCGGACGGCGGCGACGGTAGACCCGAGCCACCACTTGAGGTCGGCGGCCGTGCCCGGCCCGAACGTGCGCAGCCAGCCCTCCACGAGCGCCGCCAGCCCGTCCGCCTGCGACGGCGCCTCGATCTCCTCCCCCAGCCACGACGACGTCGTCGCCCAGCGCGGGCGGGACGTCGTCCACGCGCCGTTGTTCGACGCCCGCACGATCCGCCCCGCGGCGGACAACGTCGTCAGCACCCGCGGGCCGATCGGCACCCGCCCGCCCCACGACTTCCCCTCCCCGTAGGCGAACGAGCCTTCGAGCAGCGGGATCTCCGCCTTGAGCTCGGACGACGTCGCCTCGCGGCCGTCCGACAGGACCCCGAGCACCGCCGCTTCGGCCTCCGAGAGCCAGCGCTCGCCGTCCGCGTACAGCTCCGCCTTCTCGACGTCGCGGATCACGCGGCGGCGCTCGATGTCGGCGACGCGCTCGCTGGCTCCCGCCTGCGCAGCGCCCAGGGTCTCGCGCGGGAAGACGAACAGCGTGCGGCGCATGGCCAGGTGCTTGACGAGCGACCGATCGGCGTACAGCGCGCGCTCGAGGTCGGCCACCGTCATGCCGTCGACGCGCGCCCAGGCGGACAGGTAGACCGTCGCCGGATCGGTCCCGTGCAGGCAGACCATGCTGCGCGTCGCGTCCACCACGTCGCTCGCCCGGTGGCCGGGAGCGAGCCGGTGCCGGCGGGCCAGCCGCGCGCGGCGCTCCTCGACGGGGACCGCCGGCACTAGTCGACCGCGACCTCGCGCAGCGCATGGGTGTCGACGTCGTAGACGAAGCCGCGCACCCGGCCCGTGTGCAGGAGGAACGGCGAGCGGCGCACGCGCAGGACGGATTGGCGGACGTCGGCGTCGAGATCGGAGAACGACTCGATCGCGAACGCGGGCGCGAGGCCCGTGGCCTCCTGCAGCTCGGCGCGGAAGCCGTCGTCGGTGAGGGACTGCATGCCGCAGTCGGTGTGGTGGACGAGCATCACCTCGCGCGTGCCGAGCCGCCGCTGGGAGACCGCGAGCGAGCGGATCACGTCGTCGGTGATCACGCCGCCCGCGTTGCGCAGGACGTGCGCCTCGCCGTGCTCGAGGCCGAGCGCGGCGAACACGTCGAGCCGCGAGTCCATGCACGTGACGATCGCCAGCCGCCGGCGCGGCCGCACGTCGAGATGCTGGGCGGGCAGCGACTCGGCGAAGGCGCGGTTGTTGGCCACGAGGGCGTCGATGCCGTCCACGCGCGGCACCCTACGCACTTCCGGCGCCGCCGAGTGCTGCCCGCACTGCGGTCAGGGCTGGAACAGGATCTTGAAGGTCCCGTCCTGCCTCACGAGGCCCGGGCGTCCTCGTCGACGCGATCGCGGGCGTCGCGTCCACCAGAAGGGCGACTGACGGGGCGCGCAGCCGTACGCGACACTGAGGGGATGAGCGATCCCGGCCTGATGCTGGTGGCCGAGCTGCACGGCCTGGTCGGCCGCCAGAGCGAGCTGCGCGAGCTGCTCGACGCCCTGGCCGACGGGGCGCGCGGCGAGCCGGGCTGCACGAGCTTCCGCGTGCTTGCGGCGGAGAATCCCGGCGAGTGGGTGCTCCTGGCGGCCTGGGATGACGAGGCTGCCCTGCGCATCCACTACGCCACCGCGCACTACCGCCGCTACCGCGATGCGGTCGGCCCGCTGCTCGCGCGGCCGAGCGATGTCGTCGTCCACCGCCTCGACGGCACGGTCCACGCCCGCGACCCGAACCCGCCTGATCCCGGGATGCTGGGCTAAGCGCCCAGACCTCCGTGCCCTGCGGCACGCGCTCGCGGATCGCGAACGCGTCGGCGGTGCTGGCGATGATGCCGAAGCCCATCCCGACGCTCACCGTGTCGACGCGGCCGCGGCCGGCAGCGTCAGCGTGACGACGGACAGCGGTCGTGGGCGTCCACGGACGGGGGGACCGGCTGCGGCGGCAGCGACGCGTCCACACACGAAGGCTCTCACGGGACGCGCGATACTCGTGCAGACATGGCCTTCGTCCCTCCCGCCCGACACCTGCTCCGCGCGCGAGACCTCGCCGACGGCCGGTACTTCGAGCCGCTCGACGTCGACGACCTGGCCCGCGCGGCGGGGCTCTCCCGCGCGCACTTCAGCCGCGAGTTCCGCCGCGCGTTCGGCGAGTCGCCGCACGCCTACCTGCTCACCCGCCGGCTCGAACGGGCCGCGGCGCTGCTGCGGACGACCGACCGCTCGGTCGCGGACATCTGCCTGTCGGTGGGCCTGCGGAGCATCGGCTCGTTCACCACCAGCTTCACGCGCACCTTCGGGGTCTCCCCCACCGCCTACCGCGCGAAGTTCCCGCCCGCCGCCCAGCACGTCATGGTCCCCAGCTGCGTGATCCGCGCCCACGCGCGCCCACCACACAGCACGTTTCGAGAAGACAGCGCGGCGTCGCGCGTCTAGCGTGACGCTCGACCACTCGCCTCGACCGATCCGGAGGACCCGCTCATGAAGATCGCCAACGCACACCTGTGGGTGCACGACCAGGACGATGCCCGCGCCTTCTACACCCAGAAGCTCGGCATGGAGGTGCGGAGCGACGTGACGGTCGCCGAGCTGGGCAACTTCCGCTGGCTCACCGTCGGCCCCGCCGGCCAGCCCGACGTCGCCATCGCGCTGATGGCCATCCCCGGCCCGCCCGTGTTCGAGCCCGAGACCGCCGAGAAGGTGCGCGACCTGATGGCCAAGGGCGCCGCGGGAACCGTGTTCCTCGTCACCGAGGACTGCCGGGCGGAGTACGAGGAGCTCAAGGGCCGCGGCGTCGAGTTCACCGAGCCGCCCGAGGAGCGCCCCTACGGGATCGACTGCGGCTTCCGCGACCCCTCCGGCAACGCCCTGCGCCTCACCGAGGTCCGCGGGGAGTTCTAAGGACGACCGTGGGCATGACGCTGCCGGTCATGCCGGGCTAGCTGTGGTTCCACGTGGTCACCACGGGCCGCGCGCAGCTCGTCGCCGGACCTAGCCTTGCGAGGCACCGCCGTTCGGGCTGAACACGCCGGCGGCGGCCGCCTCGCGCGCGAAGTCGGCGAAGTCGCGCGGCTCGCGGCCGATCGCCCGCTGCACGCCGTCGGTCACGTACGCGTTGCGCCCGTCGAGGACCTCGCCGAAGAGGTACTGGATGAAGTCCACGACGTCGCCGGGCACCCCTTGGCCGGCGAGCACGGAGGCGAAGCCGCTCGTCGGGATCGTCTCGTAGCTCAGCCGCCGGCCGGAGGCGCGGCCGATCTCCCCGACGGCATCGGCGAACGTCAGCATGCGGGGGCCGGTCAGCTCGTACAGCTCGCCGACGTGGCGGTCGTCGGTCAGCGCCGCGACGGCGACGTCGGCGATGTCGTCGGCGTCGACGAACGGCTCCGAGACGCCGCCCGCGGGCAGCGCGACCGCGCCCGCGAGCACCGGGTCGAGGAAGAAGCCCTCGCTGAAGTTCTGGTTGAACCAGCTGCAGCGCACGATCGTCCAGTCGGCGTCCGAGGCCTGGAGTGCCTGCTCGGCGAGCTGCGCCTCCGCCTCGCCGCGGCCGGACAGCAGCACGAGCCGGCGCACGCCGTGCTGGAGTGCGTGCTCGGCGAACGCGGCGGTCGCCTCGAGCGCGCCGGGGACCGCGAGGTCCGGGTAGTAGGAGACGTACGCCGCCCGCACGCCCTCGAGCGCCGGCGCCCACGTCGAGGGCTCCGCCCAGTCGAAAGGGGGCTCGGCCGTGCGGGAGCCGACCCGTACCTGCTCGCCGCGGGCCTGCAGGCGGTCCGCGACCCGGCGGCCGGTCTTGCCGGTCCCGCCGAGTACCAGAATGGTCTTGTCGTCGGTCATGGGTCCAGTATTCGCGGCGCGCGGCCGGACTGGCTATGACCGCGAGTCGCCGCTTCATGCCCGATCGTCCTCAGCAGTGGGACCATGGGGTCATGCTCGACTTCGACGAGGAGACCGCCCGCCAGGTGGAGCGGGTCTACATGACGCCCGACGTCCTCGAGCAGCGCCGCATCACGCGCGACGCGCTCGCCCTGCAGCCCGGCGAGCGCGTGCTCGACATCGGGTCGGGGCCGGGCTTCCTCGCCGCCGAGATGGCCCAGGCCGTCGGGTCCGCCGGCCGCGTGCACGGGGTCGACCCGAGCGACAGCATGCTCGCGCTGTCCGCCCGGCGGGACACCCCCGCGCAGTTCCAGGCCGGCGGCGCGTTCGAACTCCCGTTCGAGGACGCGAGCTTCGACGCCGCGGTGTCGACGCAGGTGCTCGAGTACGTCGAGGACGTCCCGCGCGCCCTGGCGGAGGCCCGGCGCGCGCTGCGCCCCGGCGGCCGGGTGCTCGTCCTCGACACCGACTGGGCCTCGATCGTCTGGCATTCGAGCGACGACGAGCGGATGGAGCACGTGCTCGACGCCTGGAACGAGCACCTCGCCGACCCGTATCTGCCGCGCCGGCTCGGCCGGCTGCTGCAGGACGCGGGCTTCGAGCCGCCCTCGTGCGCCGTCGTGCCGCTCCTCAACCGCGGCTACGACCCGAACGCGTACAGCGTCGGGCTCGCGCCGATCATCGCCGCGTTCGTATCGGGCCGCCGGGGCGTGAGCGAGGAGGAAGCTGCCGCCTGGGCCGGCGATCTCGCCGCGTTGGGCGACGACTACTTCTTCAGCCTCAACCGCTACCAGTTCGTCGCCACGGCCAGGGCCTGAGCTTGCGTCCGCACCCACGACCGCAATAGCGTCGGCTGATACGGCGCACGCTCCGATCCACGTGGCACAACCACACGGGCAACCAGTCGTGCCAGCCGCTCCAGCTCTGCGAGCCGGACAGCCTGGAAGATCTGGTCGCGCTCGTGCGCGACGCCGAGGACGAGGGGGTCGCGGTGCGGGCCGTCGGGTCGGGGCACTCGTGGTCGGACGTCGGGCTGACCGGCGGCTTCCTCGTGCTTCCGCGATCGCTCGCCGGCGAGTCGCTTGAGCCGCTGCCCGCCGAAGACCGCCAGCTCGTGCGGGTGCGCGCCGCGACAAGGATCCGTGAGCTCAACGAGCTGCTCTGGGACGCGGGCTATGCGCTGCCGAACATGGGCGGCTACGACGGGCAGACCGTTGCAGGCGTGATCTCGACGTCCACGCACGGGTCCGGGCTGGCCTACGGGCCGCTGCCGGATCTCGTGCGCTCGCTCGACGTCGTGGCCGGCGGCGGGCGTCTGGTGCGGCTCGAGCCGCGCGACGGCCCGACCGACCCCGCGCGCCCGGACCCGGCCGGCGAGGGCTGGGAGCTCGTGCGCGACGACGACCTGTTCGCGGCGGCGCTCGTCGGCATGGGATGCATGGGCGTCATCTACGCCGTCGTACTCGAGGTGCGACCCTGCTTTCGCCTCACCGAGACGCGCTGGATCACCACCTGGCGCGCTGTGCGCGACGAGCTCGTGGACGGCCGTGTCGCGGCCGGCCACGACCACCTCGAGCTGCTCGTCAACCCGTATCCGGGCGACGACGGCGACCACCGCGTCGTCGTCACCGAGCGCAAGGAGCCGCCGGTCGAGCTGCAGGCGCAGGGAGATGAGCGGGAGCGCCCGCGGCTCAACGAGCTGCTGTCGTCGCTGCCGATCACCCATGCCGTCATGGACTTCGCGCTCGACTTCGACCCCGACGGCATCCCGGGGGCGATGGACCGCGTGCTCGGCGGGCTGGTCGACGACGCGTACACCGATCGCAGCTACCGCGTGCTCAACATCGGCGCCGCGAACGACCTGCCGGCGTACTCGTCGGAGATCGGCGTGGGGCTGGCCGGAACCACGCCGCGGGACGCGGTCGAGGCGATCTTCGCGGTCGCGGCCAAGCACCGCCGCCTCGGCAAGGCCTACGCCACGGCGCCGTTCGCGCTTCGCTTCGTGCGCCGCTCGCGCGCCCTGCTCTCGATGATGCACGGGCGCAACACGATGATGATCGAGCTGATCATGCAGACCGACACCGAGGGCGGCTACGAGCTGCTGGCGGCCTACGAGCAGGCGCTCTACCGCTTCGGCGGCCGGCCGCACTGGGGCCAGTACAACGTGCTCACCGAGCGACGCATCGAGGAGCTGTACGGCGCGTCGCCGGTCGCGACGTGGCGCGCGGCGGCGGCGGCGCTCGATCCCGCGGGCACGTTCTGCGGCGCGTTCTCGCTGCGCTGCGGCCTCAGGTGAGCGGTGGCGACGTAGCGACCGTCGGGGCGCCGTCCCGGCCGGTCGTGTTCGACCGTGCGTCGTGGGCGCGCCCGGCTGCGCTCGCACCGGTCATAGTCATCGGCATGCTCGCCGCCGCGCTGCTGGTCGCGTACGCGATCCCGTACGGGGTGCGGGCGCGCACGCTCGCGCGGCGGGGCCGGCCGGTGCCGACGTGGCGGATCGCGTGCTTCGGAGCGGGTGTGACGGTGCTCGCCCTCGCGGTCAGCCCGCCGGTGCTCGACCTCGCGGGCTCGACCTTCGTGGCGCACATGACCGAGCACCTGCTGATCGCCGACGTCGCCGCACTGCTGCTCGTGCTCGGTCTCACCGGGCCGATACTCGCCCCGCTGCTGCGCGTCCGCGCGATCGACCGCCTGCGCGTGCTCGCCCATCCGGTGCCCGCGTTCGCGCTGTGGGCGGCGAACCTCTACCTCTGGCACCTGTCGTGGGCCTACGAGGGCGCGCTCCGGCACGAGCTCGTGCACGTCGGCCAGCACGTGCTGTTCCTGCTGGTCGGCATCAACCTCTGGATGCCGCTGTTCGGGCCGTTCCCCAAGCCGGAGTGGTTCGGGACCGCGGCCCAGCTCGGCTACGTCGTCGTCGTGCGGCTCACCGGCGCGGTGCTGGCCAACGTGTTCGTCTGGTCCGGGACCGCGTTCTACGGGTGGTACGGCGACCTCGGCGACCAGAGCGCGGCCGGGGCGATCATGATGGTCGAGGAGAGCCTCGTCACCATCGCGCTGTTCGGCTGGCTGTTCATGAAGTGGGCGCGCGAGGGCGAGGAGCGGCAGGAGATCCTCGAGCTCGCCGACGCCCGCGGCGTCGAGCTCGACGAACGGCGCGTCGCCCGCGCCGTCGCAGCGGGACGGGGCGCCGAGCTGCGGCGCCGCCTGGCCTGACGCAGCCCATCAGCCGCCGCACGCCTGCGGGATGGTCACGACCTGCTCGCGCTCGGGGCCGGGGCGACCGGTGATCTTGCAGAACGTGTAGCGGCCGGTGCGGAAGTCGACCAGCGCGCGGTACCCGTGCCCGATCACGCCGCCGGGGTTCGACTCGGTCCGCTCGAACTCGGCCGTGACGGCGACGCACGAGAAGCGACCGCGGCGGCGCGAGAGGTCCTCGTCCGCGCCGGTGCCGCCGACGGTGCGCGGGAACGACTCGCAGGTGACGCGCCGGATCGCACCGTCGAGCTCCCCGCTCTTGACGCGGGCGCGCCCGTCCGCACCGATCGCCGCGCCGAGGTGGCTCATCACGCGCGCACGAGCGGCGAGACCATCGCCCCGGACGGTGGCGTCGGACCGGCCTGTGATCGGCCGCTGCTCCGCGCGCAGGCGGCGCACGAGCTCCGCGCGCTGAGCCGCCCGGTCGCGCTCGCTGAGCGCATCGGCGTCGCGCTTCGACTCGCGCAGGGTGGGGACGGCGGCCGCGGCTCCGGCCGCGACGGTCAGCACGATGAGCACGGCCGCCACGCGGGCCGCGCGACCCATCCGGCGCCACAGCCAGCGCGGGAGCTCGGGGAGCGCCGGCAGCGGATCGTAACGATCGTCGGATTGGGCCACGACACCGAGGGTGCCGTCGTAGGAGCGCAAGCACAAGCACCGATGCCTTGTGGTGAGCGTAAGCTGCGCTTCACGATGCTCGATGTCCGGCGACTCCGGTACCTCAGCGAGCTCGCGCGCCGCGGCACCATCGCCGAGGTCGCCCGCGCGGTCGGCTACACGCCGTCGGCGGTCTCGCAGTCGCTGCTCCAGCTCGAGCGCGAGGCCGGCGTCGCGCTGCTCGAGCGCGACGGCCGGCGCGTGCGGCTCACGCCCGCCGCCCACGGGCTCGTGGCGCGGACCGAGCGCGTGCTCGCGGAGCTCGACGCCGCCGAGGCCGAGCTGGCGGCCGAGCAGCAGGCGGTGCGAGGCCACGCGATCGTCGGCGCGTTCCCCAGCGCCGCGACGCGGCTCGTCATCCCCGCCACGCTCGAGCTGGCCCGGAGGCATCCCGAGCTGGCGGTCTCGGTCCGCGAGCACGAGCCCGAGGACGGCATCGCACTGTTGCGCTCCGGCGAGCTCGATCTGCTGGTCTCGGAGAGCTACGAGAACGTCGATCCCGCACCGGTCGGTGGGCTCGACGCGCAGCTGCTGCTGAGCGAGCCGCTCCTGCTGGCGCTTTCGTCGGCGGACGCGGCTGAGGACCCGGCCTCGCTGGCCTCCTACCGCGACGGCGCGTGGATCGGCGGGCTCGCCGGCACGCAGTACGCGATCGCGGTCGAGCAGGCCTGCCGCGCCGCGGGCTTCACGCCCCGGGTCGTGCACCGAGCCGACGAGGCGTCGCTGATCGAGGCGCTCGCAGCGTCGGGGCTGGCGGTCGGCTTCGTGCCCGCACTGGCCTGCTCGGGGTTCGAGGGCGTGCGTTACGTGGAGGTCCGACCGGCGCCACCGGCACGTCTCGTCCACGCGCTCGTCCGGCGCGGAGCCGCCCGCCGTCCTGCTCTGGGGGCGCTGCTCGGTGCGCTGCGCGCCGCCGGCGATCGCCAACTGCGGCTGCCGGCCGCGCCGGGTCCCCCACCCTCCCTAACTAGCCGCAGGTGACTTTGACGTGCGCGACGCGCCTCCGGCGCGCCAGCGTGCCGTGAGCTCGTCGGAGTGCGGGGGTGCGGAGGGCAGCGGGTCGTCGAGACGTTGCCCGAAGCCCGTCGAGGGCGAGCGCGAGGTAGCGGCGGCGGAGCTCGCGTCGGCGGAGCTCGTCGCCCAGCCGGATCGAGGCCAGCTGCTCGAAGATGAGTGCCAGGTCGTTGACGTCGGCGTCGGGGCGCACCGCCCCTGCGGCCTGCGCAGCCTCGAAGAGCTCGACGTTGAGCTCGCCCGCGTGGGCGGCGGCGCGGTAGAGGTCCACGGTGGGCGTGAACGTGCCGGCCAGGCGGACGGTGAGGCTGCTCGCGTCGGCGTCGACGGCGGCGCGCATGAAGGAGGCCAGCCGCTCCCACGGCTCCGCTCCCGAGGCGAGCGCCGTCTCGGCGGCCTCGATGTACCGGCTCAGCCCCTCCGCGCACAGTGCCCGCAGTAGCTCCTCCTTGCTCGGGTAGCGCCGGTAGAGCGCCGCCATGCCGACGCCGGCGTGCCTGGCCACCTCGCCGATCGGGGCGGTCGGGTCGGCCACGAACACCGCGCGCGCGGCGTCGAGGATCTTGCGATCGTTGAGCGCCGCGTCCCGGCGCCGGGACGGTGAACCCTCCTCGGACACGGGGGCTGACTCTACTAGAACGGAACATTCCGTTCTGTAAGATCAAGATCGAGAACGGAGCGTTCCGCTCACAATCCGCGAAGCAGGAGAGGACCCTCGCCATGGACTTCAGGCTCGAGCTCGTCGCCGTCCCGGTCTCCGACGTCGACCGCGCGAAGGCGTTCTACGTGCAGGCCGGCTTCAACGCCGACCACGATCACCGCGTCAGCGACGAGATCCGGTTCGTCCAGCTCACGCCCCCGGGCTCGGCGTGCTCGATCGCGATCGGGCTCGGCGTCATCGATACCCCTCCCGGCTCGGTCAAGGGCCTGCAGGTGGTGGTCGACGACATCGAGGCCGCGCACGAGCACCTGAGCGGCCGCGGGATCGAAGTGAGCGACGTGCAGGACTTCCCGTGGGGCCGCTTCGTGTTCTTCAGCGACCCCGACGGCAACGGCTGGGCCGTGCAGCAGATCGTCTACCCCGAGGGGTAGGCGGCCCTCGCCGGCCGCGACCGGATCGAGGCCACGGTGTTCGGCGAGAGCCGCTCGCGGTCACGCGCGCGTGCGATGGCCGGCGCAGTTCGGGACGTTGCACGGCGCCGTCATGGGCCGGGTCGCCGGGGTCGGCTCGGCCCCCGGAGGAGGCACCGTGGCGTCGTCGGTCGACGGTTGACGATGCGGGCGGACGGCTGACGAGCGGCGATCGCGGTGCGGCGGCTGCCCACTGGTCGATGGGCTGACGGGCCCGTGTGGCTTGCGCACGAGCTGCCAGAGGATGAGTGGATGGATCACGGTGGTTCCTCTCTCTCCAAGAAGGGGGGTAGTGCGGGGCGCCGGCATCCGAGCCGGCGCCCCCCACGGTGTGTCAGGCGGTCACGCGGCGCGCACGAAGGCGCGAGTGACGCGCGAGGCCCGCGGCGCCGCCGCCGACGATCCCGGCACCGGCCAGGCCGCTGAGCAGCAGGAGCCAGATCCCGACGTCGCTGCCGTCGTCGTTCGTCGCGGGCGCCGAGACGTCCACGCTGCGGGGCGGCAGCGGCTCGTGGTAGGTCGGGAAGACCGGCTGCCCGGGCATGAGCTTCTCGGCCTTGGCCGCCTGGACGGCGGCGTCCTTGGAGAACTCGTTGCGCAGGTCCTGGCCCACGGGCGTCTCGCTCGCCGGCTGCCCGGGCATGAGCTTCTCGGCCTTGGCCGCCTGGACGGCGGCGTCCTTGGAGAACTCGTTGCGCAGGTCCTGGCCCACGGGCGTCTCGCTCCCCGGCGTGTACGAGGTCGTGCCCGCCAGGCTGCCCGTCGGGCTGTCGGCGCGGTTGCTCGGCTCGTCCATCGGCTCGGCCAGGGCAGGCGAGGCGGCCAGCACGCTCGTGGCCAGGGCGGCGGTGAGCGTGTACTTCAGGGTGGTGCGGCGCTTCATGGTGGTGTGCTCCTTGTGGGGCGGATGGACAGTGGGACCACCATCCGCTCACCCGCCTTCAACCCGCTTGCGGCGCGCTGTCACGCGCCTTCATGGCGCTTGCAGAGCGCTGACAGCCACGCGCCCCGCGCTGGACGGGCGCACACCAGCCTGGTAATGCATGAGCGTGCTCGACGTCGCCGATGTCGCGGGCTATCTCCTTCAGCGCGGGCTGCTCAGCCCGCGCGCCGTCGTCGACGGCGGGCTGCGCGTGGTCGACGCGTCGCGGTTCAACCGGGTGTTCCTCGTGACCGCCGAGCGCGAGCGGTCCTACGTCGTGAAGCTCGCCGGGCACGCCGGCTACGCCGGCGTGGCGCACGAGGCGGCGGTGCTCGAGCGTCTGCGATCCCTCAACGGCTCCCGTGACCTGTCCTCGCATATGCCCGCCGTCGCCTCCTACGACGCGGCCGAGGGCGTGCTCATCATCGAGTCGGCACCCAACGCCCGTGACCTGAGAGACCACCACGCTCGCGGCCGGTTCTCGTGCGTTCTCGCTCGCGAGGTCGGGCGCGCACTGGCCCGACTCCACGCCACTCCGCCCAGTGCGTTGGATGGGATCCCTTCTCCCTCACACGCGACCTCGAGCACGCAGGTGCACCGACCGGATCTGGATACGGTCCGCACGCTGAGCGCCGCCGCCGTCGAGTTCATCCGGATCCTCCAGGGCTTCGACGACCTCTGCGCGGCGCTCGACGACGCCCGTGCGTCGTGGCGCGAGGACTCGGTGATTCACGGCGACGTTCGATGGGACAACTGCGTCGTCTGGCGCCGCAGCGACTCGGATCGCTGGACGCGGCTCCACCTGATCGACTGGGAGCTCTCCGGGGCCGGCGATCCAGGCTTCGACATCGGGAGCTTCCTCGGCGAGTACCTGATCGCCTGGGCGCAGTCGGTTCCGATCTCGGATCCCCGGGACCCTGGCCGTCTGCTCCCGTACGCCGGGCTCCCGCTGCGACGAATGCGCCCCGCGGTGCGGGCGTTCTGGGAGGCCTACACGCGCCACCGCGGAGCCTCTGCCGCGGAGTTGAGCGCGACACTCCACGGGTCCATGCGGTACGTGGCCCTTCGCCTGCTCGCTGCCGGGCTCGAGGAAGCGCAGACGCTCGCGGAGCTACGAGCGAGCGTGCTGTCCCTGCTCTCACTGAGTCACAACATCGTGCGCCGACCGCGCCAAGCTGCAGATCTGCTCGGCCTTGGCGCATGGTGGGCGACGACCTCGTGACCGCCTATCGCGAGCAGGTCGCGACCGCGCTTCGCGCCGTGGCGGTGACGTCGCCGACGTCGTTTGACTGGTTCGGGGTCGGATCGCGCCCGCTGCCTCGCGCGGTGGTCGCCGCCCTTCCGCGCTCGAGAGCGCGCCAATACCTGATCGACGGCCTCCAGCGCGAGCTCTATCGATCGTTCTACAGCCAGGGGCGGCCCGTGCCGTCGCGGCCGGACCGCGGTGTCCCGGCACGCTCCGATCCGGACTTCGTTCGAGCGCTATCGCACGCGAACCGCGGGTCGGGAGGCTGGGAGCCCGGGTGGCGGGCCGAGCGGGTGGAGCGAGAGACGCTCCAGGTCGAGCGACGCGGGCTCTCGGTCCGCGCGAGATCGGCGGACTGCCGAGCGATCGGTGATCGCCTCGAGGCGGGGTCGCCGGTGAGCCTGCGGCGTCCCAAGGAGCTCGGCGCCGGCTCGTCGGGCTTCTACATCGCGCTCGGTGATTCCGCCTGGACCGGGAGTCGCGCGGACATCGAGTTGCGCGTCTACTTCAACGTGATGTCCTCAGGGGCATCGCCCCTCGTCGAGGCTTGTACGCGCCTTCTCAACGCTGCGCAAATCCCGTTCAGCCTCAAGGTCCTCGACCATCCCACGGGCTTCAACCGCTGTGACGCCGCGGTGCTGTACCTCGAAGCGCGCGCCTTCGCCCGGGCGCGCGGATCGCTCACGACGATCGTGTCGGCGTGCGCGCCTCACATGGCACGCGAGCAGCCGACCTTCACCATGCCACTCGCCCCCGGCGTATCCGTCGGCGAGCACCACCGCAGCCTCGGCGCGAGCTTCGGAAGCAGCCGCTGCCGGACGGTCGCCGAGGGGGTCGTCGCGTCGCACGAGCGCGGCGACGATCGGCTCTCCGATCGCGTCGATGCGGTGGCCCGCCGTTTCGCGGACCTGGGCCTCGACCTCGACGTCCCGTATCTGGCCCCCGGATCCAGCGGGCGCTATGCCCTCTGACGAGGACGCATTCCTCGACCTGGCACAGCGGCTCGGTCATCAGATCGCGGCGTCGGCGATCTGGTCCGACGGCCGCTGCAACTGGATTGGCGCAGTCCCCCGCGACGAGTCGCGAATCTCCGGAAGAGCGGAGCTCGCGACGCTTGGCCCGGACCTGTACGGAGGCATGAGCGGCGTGGCGCTGTTCCTCGCCGAGGCCGGCGCCAGACTGGACGACGACCGCCTTCTGACGACCGCACGCGGCGCCATCCGGCTCGCGCTCGACCACGCCGACCGGATCGACCCGCAGGTGCGGGACGGGCTGTACAGCGGAAGCATCGGGGTCGCCTACGCAGCGGCCAGGGTCGCCGGCCTGCTCGGCACCGAGGACGTCCACGCGGGTGCGCGACAACTGCTCGTGGGTTGGCGACGGGACGGCACCCGCTCGGAGTCTTCAGACCTCATGACCGGCTGCTCGGGGGCGGTCCTGGGTCTCGTGGCCGCCAGCGCGCTGATCACGGAGCCGTGGCTCGTCGACGCGGCGGCGGAGCTCGGGGACGAGCTGATCGCGCGAGCCGATGCCACAGCGGCAGGATGGTCCTGGGCGGACCCCAAGCAGCGCTCGATGCACAACCTCTGCGGCTATGCCCACGGCGCCGCGGGAATCGCCCACGCTCTCGCGGAGCTCGGCGCGGTGTCCGGCGAAGCCCGCTTCCGAGAGGCCGCGGTACGGGCGTTCGACTACGAGCGATCGTGGCTCGACACGCGCACCGGAGCGTGGCCGGACCTCCGCGGCGTCGCCCGCCGGGCCGGACGAGACGCGCCGATGCCCGTGTCCGACTCGTGGTGCAACGGCGCCTTCGGGATCGCCTTGTCGCGGTTGCGAGTGGCGGAGCTGTTCGCATCTGATGGTCTCCGTCACGAAGCCGGCATCGCGCTGGCGACATGCGAACGGTACGTCGCCGAGTTGCGCATGAGCGTCCCCGACGACTTCTCCCTGTGCCACGGGGCGGCCGGCGCGGCCGACGTGCTGCTCCACGGGCAGGCCGGCCCGGGCGGCCTCGCACGTCAGCTCGGCAGTCGCGGGATCGAGCTGTACGCCGGGCCCGAAGCGGCACGCTTCCCGTGCGGCGTCCCGTTGGGCGAGACGCCCGGCCTTCTGCTCGGCTCCAGCGGGATCGGCATGTTCTACTTGCGCCTCTCCCGCCAACGGGTCCAGAGCCCGCTGCTCATCCATCGCCCGCAGTTGACAGCGGGAGCTGCCGCTGCCTAGAGTCGGATTCCCCGGCCCAAAGGAGCGCGCTGTGAGCCCGCGAACGCCTTTCCGCGATCCTGACCCGATGCCAGGCCGGCTCAGGAAGCCTGGCGAGATCGAGACCGAGGACACGATCGCGCTCCTTGGCTACGTCGTCCCCGCCGAGCTGCCACAGGAGGAGCGCGAGGAGACTCCCGAAGAGTCCCCCACGCTCCGGATCGGGCCGGACCTCGAAGGCCAGCGGTGGCTGGCGATCCCCTTCGACAAGGTCATCGACCGGCAGCAGACGGAGCCGGGGAGCGAGTTCACCCGCAGCGTGGTCTGGGTCAAGAGGGATGTGATGATGGAACCGATCTTCACCGGCGAGCAGAGCGATCTCCTCGAGGAAGCGCTCGCGGGGGCTCCGCTCACCACGTGGAACCTGGTCCCCGAGACGCGCCTCGCCGCCGCCTACCTCCTGAACCTGATCCGCTACGAGGAAGAAGGGCCGTCGTCGTGAGCGCCCGGACGATGCCTGCGCCGGTCGACGACGACCAGGTGCTCGAGCAGCTCGAGGCGGCGTTCTTGCTCATTCCGGCGTTCTGCCCGTCGCCTTCGGAGATCGACCTGGCGGAGACGCTCGCGCCGGTCATCGGTCGCGTCGACCACGATCCGGCCTGCCGGATCACCCGTGTGAAGACCAACAGGTGGTGCTGCGACTACTGACGCTCACCCGTCCGTCGGCAACAGCCGCTGCCGTTCGTCGGCGCTGAGCTCACGCTCGGCGCGGGTTCGCGCCAGCCGCAGCACCGCGTTCATCGATCCGCAGACGTCGCACGGCGAGACCCGCAACGTCCCGGAGGCGTCGGCACTGACGACCCAGCGCCCGTCGCCACTGAACTGCGCCGAGTACCCCGGTCCCCGGTGGCGGTACAGCACCACGAGGGTCTCGCCACCGGCGGCGCTCCAGACGCGGACAGTCCCGTCCTCTCCGGTGCTGGCCACGCGGTCGCCGCCGGGGTCGAACCCCGCCGAGAACACCGGGCCCTCGTGTCCGCGCAGGATCGTCGTGTGGTCACCATGCACGCTCCAGATCCGGACCGTGGCATCTGAGCCGCCGCTCACGACGTGCTCGCCGTCCGGACTGTAAGCCACGGAGTTGACCGACTGACCATGCCCTCGCAGGGTCCGCTCGGGCTTTCCGGTCGCCGCGTTCCAGAGTCGGACGGTTCCGTCGTCGGAGCCGCTGGCGATGTGCTCCCCGTCGGGACTGAAAGCCACGTCGCGCACGACGCCACGGTGTCCGCGGAGCACGACGCGCTCCCCACCATCAAGACGGACGACGAGGATGTTCGGGAGCACGCTGGCGATCGCGATCCGTTCCCCGGCGGGATCGGGAGCAGCGGCAAGCAATGGCGGCTCGTCGGCGAACACGACCCGCGACCGGCCGCTTGCCACATCCCATATCCGCGCCGTCCCGTCGTAGCTGGCGCTGGCGATCCGCTTCCCGTCGGCAAAGAAGCGCGCCGTGCTCTGCGCGGCGTGGCCCCGGAGCACCCTGACCGAACCGCTGGAGGTATCCCAGATGCGCACCGAACCGTCCAATCCTCCGCCGACCACGTGCCGGCCGTCGGGGCTGGCGCTCGCCCCGGTGAACGAGGCCCGCACGGTCGCCGCGGAGGGCAGGGTCCACCTCCGGAGCGTCCCGTCCTCGCCGCCGCTGATGACCGTGTCGTCGTTTCCGACGAACGCGGCCGCGACGACAACGCCGCGATGACCTCTGAGCTCGGTCAACGGCGGTCCTCCCCGAGCGTCCCACACGCGTACGGTCGCGTCATCCCCGCCCGTAACGAGGCGGCGGCCATCTCCGCTGAAGCGCACCGAGTTCACATGCTGCTCGTCGACCGGGATGCGAACCGGACTCCCCTCCCCGCTGGCGTCCCAGACCCGGACGACTCCGTCGGCGGCAGCCGTCGCGACGCGCCGTCCGTTCGGGCTGAAGTCAGCACTTAGCACGGAGTCCGGGTGACGCAGGACGATCGACGCGCCGGTCTTGAGGTTCCAGATCCGCGCGGTGCCATCCTGGCTACCGCTGACGGCCTTCGTGCCCGTCGCGTCGAAGCGCGCCGCCCGGACCTGCTCCTCGTGTCCCCGCAAGATCGTCACGGGCCCATCGCCGCTGGCCGGGACGAGACGGACTCCGCCGTTGAGTTGAGGAAGGAGAAGCCGTCCGCCGTCGGGGCTGAATGCCACCCCGGTGGCGTCGGCCGTGCCGAGGCGCGCCACAATCCGCTTCTCCCCGCTCTTCACGTCCCAGATGGCCACGACGCCGTCGTTGCCGGCCGCGGCGATCTCGCGGGAATCAGGTGACAGTGCTGCGCCCGTCACCCACGTGCCGGCGGGGTATGCCTGAGTCGTCCATGCAGGACGGCCTCGATCGGCATTCCAGATATGCACCGCGCCGTCGTTTCCGCCGGTCACGACCCGCTGTCCATCCTGGCTCGGCTCGACGACGCTCACCAAGCCGTCGTGCGCAGGCCAGACGGAGAGCGCCCGCGACGCGAGCGTCGCCTGCCGCAGCACGTTCTCGGCTTGCTCGGTGTCGCTTCGCTCGAGCGCCCGCAGCGCCAGGGCGAGACTGAGCGCGGGATCGACGTCGAAGAAGCCCGTCGCCCGGATCGCCAGCTCGCGCGACGCGGCGATGTCGCGCTGGCGCCCGGCCTCGCGGCCCTGGTAGAGCGCGACGATCGCGACGGCGGTGATAGCCCCCAGCGCCGCGAGGAGCCCCACGAAGGCGAAGCGGATCCGCCGCCGGCGCGCCGACCGCTCGGACTCGCGGCGGGAGTGGCTGACGGCGAGGAACTCGCGCTCGAGCTCGTTCAGCGCCGGCTCGTGCGAGGCCCGCCACTCCACTGCATCGGCCAGCCGGCTGCCGCGGAACAGCGCCCCGTCTTCGTGGCCCAGCCGCCGCCACTCTTCGGCGGCCGCAGTGACGCCGCGATGGATCCGCAGGCCCTCGCGGTCCTCCTCGATCCATCCGCGCAGCCGCGGCCACTCACGGAGCAGTGCCTCGTGCGCGACCTCGACGGTGCCTGCGCTGACCGTGAGCATGCGCCGGTCGGCGAGCAGGTCGATGACCCGGGCGACGTCGTCGCTACGCTCCGCGTCGAGCTCCGCAAGCGAGACGCGCCGGCGCTCAACCGTGCCGCCCGGTCCCTCGGTGGCGAGCCGCACGAGCACGTTGCGGGCGACGGCCTGCTGAGCGGCATCGAGCTGTCCGAACGCCGCCTCCGCGAGCCGGGCGACCGCGCCGCGCACACCTCCCGTGCGTTCATAGGCGGCATGACGCAGGCGGCGTCCGTCGCGCTGCTGCCACGACTCCAGGAGAGCGGTCGAGAGCAGGGGAAGCGCGCCCGGCTCGCCCTCGACGTCCTCCACGAGCGCGTCCGTGAGCTCCGGATCCACGCGCAGGCCGACGCGCAGCGCCGGTCGCTCGACGACCTGCCGCAGCTCGTCGTGCCGCATCGAGGTGACGAGCACGTGGTTGGCGGCGAGCAGATTCGAGAGGTCGGGATACGCGGCACAGCGCTCGTAGTAGTCGGCCCGGATCGCGAGCACGACGGCGACACGACCGCGCGTGTCGCGGGCGGCATGCACGAGCGAGGCCATGAACGCGTCGCGCTCGCGCTCGTCGCGGCAGACCGTGAAGCTCTCCTCGAACTGATCGACCGCCAGGACGACGCGGCTCTCGTCGCCGATGCCGGCGCCTGCGCGATCGAGCTCGGCAAGCGGGTGCTCGCCGGGGCGGATGAGCACCTGCTCCCATTCGGCGCTGCCCGGCAGCACCCCGCTCGCCAGGGCCGGCAGCAGGCCGGCCCGGACGACCGATGACTTGCCGCTTCCCGACGGCCCGACGACGGCGAGCAGGGGTGCGCCGACGAGCCGGGCGATCAGCTCCGCGACGAGTCGCTCGCGGCCGAAGAAGTACTCCGAGTCGTCGACGTCGAACGACGCCAGCCCCTTGAACGGGCAGACGACCGGCGCGTCGTCGGCCGCGACCAGCTCGACGTGTTCCCGTGCCGCCTGGAGGTCGACGACGCCGCCGGCCAGCTCGGCTTCCATCGAGCGCAGCTCCACGCGCCCGGCCGCCGTGCGTGCGGCGACGGCGCCGACGCGCTTCGCCGCCTCTTCCCGGGCCCATTCGCTCGCGACCTCGTGCACGCGGCGCGGAACACCGCCGCTCGCCTCGAGCAGGTGCCCGTCTGGTGGACTCGCCCCGTAGCCGGCCGCGATCGCCTCGACGGCCGCGGCGTCGAGCGGGCCGAGCGCCACGGAGGCATCGGCGCCGAGCGGGGCCAGATCCTCGCCCGTCGCGACGACCAGCACGGCGTTTCCGGCGGTCAGCTCGCGCAGCTCGGCCTGCACCTCGGCGCCTATGCGATCGGCGTCGTCGACGACCAGCAGCGCCGGCCCGGTCAGCTCGCGCGCGCGGCGCAGCGTCGTGTTGACCGCGTCGGCAGGGGCCGCGCCGGCCGCGTAGAGGACGGCGGCGCCGTGCCGGTGGACCTCGCCGGCGAGCTCGGCCACGAGCCGGCTCTTGCCGATGCCGTACTCGCCGGTGAGCGCCACCAGCACTCCGGCGCCGCCACGAGCGCGCTCCCAGCACCGGTGCAGGGACTCCAGCTCGGCCTCGCGGCCGGTCAGCCGCGGGGCGGTGGCGGCGTCGAGCTCGGGCGGGAGCTCGGTCGCGGCGGGAGCGTCGAGCGACGCGTCCTGCCGTAGGACCGCGTCGTGTAGCCGCCGCAGCTCGGGCCCGGGCTCGACGCCCACCTCGTCCACGAGCACGCGCCGCGCCTCGCGGAAGGCCTCGAGCGCCTCGGCCTGGCGGCCACAGCGATAGAGCGCGAGCATCAGCTGCCCGGCGAGCCGCTCGCGCGTCGGATGGTGGGCGACAAGGCGCTGCAGCTCGCCGACGAGGGCGGCGTGCCGGCCGGCGGCCAGGTCGGCCTCCACGCGCGATTCGAGCGCGCTCAGCCGCTGCTCCTCCAGCCGCACGATCTCCGGCGCCGCGAACGGCTCGAAGGCCAGGTCCGCGAGCGGCGGCCCGCGCCACAACGCCAGCGCCTCGCGCAGGATCGTCGCCGACTCCCCGGCCTGCCCATCGACCAGTGCGCGCCGGCCCTCCTCGACGAGCCGCTCGAAACGCCGCGCGTCGAGCTCGTCGTGATCGAGCCGCAGGCAGTAGCCGGCCGGCGTCGTCGCCACGATCTCGGGATCGCCGAGCGCCTTGCGCAGCCGTGAGACGTGCACCTGGACGGTCTTGGCCGCCCCCGAGGGAGCGTCTTCGCCCCACAGCGCCACCGCCAGGCGCTCGGAGCTCACCGGCTCGTTGGCGTGCAGCAGCAGCACGGCCAGCACCGCGCGCGGCTTGTTCCCACCGAGCGCGACCGACCCGCGTTCGTCATGGACCTCCAACGGACCGAGGATCCGAAAGTCCATTGCCACCGCAACGACGCTACTCCGTTGTGCGCCCCACGAATAGTCCGTCAGAAGACGGGCGTCTCGGTGTAGGCGCCCCAGACCTGCTGGAGCGCCTGGACGATCTCGCCCTCGGCGGCGTGGGCGCGGGCGCATTCGAGCAGCGCCGGCATCAGGTTCGCGTCCGTGGCAGCGGCCTCGCGCAGGGCGGTGAGGCTCGACTCGACGGCGGCGCTCTCGCGGCGCGCGCGCACCGCCTGCACGCGGTCGATCTGCTTGCGCTCGAGCGCCGGATCGATGCGCAGGATCTCGATCGGCGCCTCGTCCTCGTGCTGGTAGGCGTTGACGCCGACCACGATGCGGCGCTCGCGGTCGATCTCCTGCTGGAGCTCGAAGCTCGCGTCGGCGATCTCGCGCTGACAGAAGTTCTGCTTGACGGCCTCGACCATGCCGCCGAGCGCGTCGATGCGCTCGAAGTAGTCGTACGCCCGGCGCTCCATGTCCTCGGTCAGCGCCTCGACGAAGTAGGAGCCGCCGAGCGGGTCGATCGTGTTCGTCACGCCGGTCTCGTGCGCGATCACCTGCTGGGTGCGCAGCGCCACGCGGGCGGCGTCCTCGGTCGGCAGCGCGAGCGCCTCGTCGTGCGAGTTGGTGTGCAGCGACTGCGTGCCGCCGAGCACTCCGGCCAGCGCCTCGATCGCCGTGCGCGCGATGTTGTTGAGCGGCTGCTGGGCGGTCAACGACACGCCCGCCGTCTGCGTGTGGAAGCGCATCAGCCAGCTCTTGGGGTTCTTGCGCGCCGTAGGTGTCGCGCAGCTCGCGCGCCCAGATCCTGCGCGCGGCGCGGTACTTGGCGATCTCCTCGAAGAAGTCGATCTGGGCGTTGAAGAAGAAGCTCAGCCGCGGCGCGAAATCGTCCACGTCGAGGCCGCGGTCGATCGCCTGCTCGACGTACGTGAACCCGTCCTTGAGCGTGAAGGCGAGCTCCTGCGCCGCCGTCGAGCCGGCCTCGCGGATGTGGTAGCCGGAGATCGAGACCGGATGCCAGCGCGGCATCTCGCGCGAGCACCACTCGATCAGGTCGCCGAGCAGGCGCATCGCCGGGTCGACCGGGAAGCACCACTCCTTCTGGGCGATGTACTCCTTGAGGATGTCGGCCTGGATCGTGCCGCCGAGCCGGTCGCGCGGTACGCCGGCCTGCTCGGCCGCGACCACGTAGAAGGCCATCATGATCGCCGCCGGGGCGTTGATCGTCATCGACACGCTGACCTCGCCGAGGTCGATGCCGGCGAACAGGTCGCGCATGTCGTCGAGCGTGTCGACCGCGACGCCCTCGCGCCCCACCTCGCCGAGCGAGCGGTGGTCGTCGGAGTCGTGGCCCATCAGGGACGGCATGTCGAACGCGGTCGAGAGCCCCGTCTGCCCGTGCTCGAGCAGGTAGCGGAAGCGCTCGTTCGTCTCCTCGGCGGTCCCGAAGCCGGCGAACTGGCGCATCGTCCACAGGCGCCCGCGGTACATGCTCGGGTACACGCCGCGGGTGAACGGATACTCGCCGGGGAAGCCGATCCGCTCGGCGTCGGGCACGTCGTCCTGCGTGTACAGCGGCTGCACCGGGACGCCCGAGAGCGTCGTGAACGGCGCGTCGCGCTCAGGCGTCGCGGCGAACTGGCGGCGCCAGTTCTCGAGTTCGGATCGTGTGGTGACGGCCATCTCGGTTTGCCATCCGATAGTCGGAAGGCAAACCAATTCTAGGCGAAGTCGCCGGCCGCCTCGCGAAGCGGCCGCAGGAGCGCGAACAGCTCGTCGCACTGGTCGTCCGACCACGGCCCCGTGCCGAACCGCTCCTCGTTCAGGCGCTCGGTCGCCGCACGCGCCACCTCGCGCCCCTCAGGCGTGATCCGCGCGAGCACGCTGCGGCGGTCGGTCGCCTGCGGCAGGCGCTCGACGAGCCCCTGCTCCTCGAGCCGGTCGACGACGTTGGTGACGCTCGCCCGGTGCACCTGCAGCCGGTCGCCCATCTTCCCCAGCGGCAGCGCCCCCTTGCGGCTGTACAGCAGCAGCATCAGCGCCTCGTAGCGCGGGAAGGTCAGCTGCCACGGCTCGAGCAGCTCGTTGAGCCGGGCCATCAGGACCTGCTGCGCGCGCATGACCGAGGTCACGGCGCCCATCGCCGCCGTCGCCTCCTCGCCCCAGTGCGCGTCCCACTGGCGCTGGGCCTCGGCGATCGGATCGAACGGGAGCGGCTGCGACACGGGCGATCAGTGTCTCGCATCTCACGTAGGCATCTTTATGCGTTAGGCGTATGCTTTTGTGCGTGCGAACCACCATCAAGCTCGACGACGAGGTCTTCCGGGCTTACAAACAGCGAGCCGCGGCGCGCGGCACCACCTTCGCCGCCGAGGTCGAGGACGCGCTACGGGCCGATCTCCACGGCCGCCCTGCGACGGCCCGGGACGAGCCGTTCGAGACGCTCGTCTTCGACGGCGACCGCTCGCCTGCCCTCGTGGACATCAACGACAACGCGGCGTTGCAGGAGCTGATGGACGAGGCAGACCGCCCCGCCGAACGCGCGTGATCCTGTTCGACGTCAACGTCCTCCTCAACGCGCATCGGCCCGGGCAGGAGCACCACGACGTCGCGCGCCGGCTGCTCGAAACGGTGGTGAACGCGCCGGCGCCGTTCGCGATCTCCGAGTCGGTGCTGACCGCGTTCGTCCGGATCGTGACCCATCCACGCGCCTTCGCGGTGCCGACACCGCTCGACGACGCGTTCGGGTTCGCGAACAGCCTGCTCGTCCGCTCGAACGCGCGCGTCGTCCGTGCCGGCGATCGCCACTGGCGGATCTTCGAGGACTTCTGCCGCCGCACCCAGGCGCAGGGCAACCTGGTCGCGGACGCGACGCACGCCGCCCTCGCCGTCGAGCACGGATGCGAATGGATCAGCTTCGATCGCGACTTCGCCAAGTTCCCCGGCCTCCGATGGCGCCATCCGCTTGACTGACCTGGATCGCCTGGCCGCGGAGTTCCAGCGCGACGGCGCGTGCCTCGTGCGCGGGCTGCTCGACGAGCGCGAGGTCGCGCGGCTGGCCGAGGGCGTCGAGCGGAACCTGACCGAGCCGAGCGAGCGCGCGCTGGAGGGCGGCGGCGACGGGACCTCGGGCCGGTTCTTCGAGGACTTCCGCAACTGGACGCGGATCGCTGCCTACGAGCAGGTGCTGCGCAGCTCTCGCCTCGGCGAGGTGGCCGCGGCGCTGATGGGGTCGAGGACCGCGCGGCTGCACCACGACCACCTGCTGGTCAAGGAGCCGGGCACGACGATCCGCACGCCCTGGCATCAGGACCAGCCCTACTACAACATCGACGGCAGCCAGACCGTCTCGTTCTGGATCCCGCTCGACCCGGTCCCGCGCGAGAGCACGCTCGAGTTCGTGGCGGGCTCGCACGCCACGCGCACCTGGTACATGCCGCGCAGCTTCTTCGACGACCGCGCGCTCGTGTTCGAGGAGGGGACGTTCGCGGAGGTGCCCGACGTCGAGGCCGACCGCAGCGCGCACACGATCCTCGGCTGGGGGCTCGAGCCCGGCGATGCCGTCGCGTTCAACATGCTCACCCTCCATGCGGCCGCCGGGTCGCGCAACCGCCGGCGCGCGTTCTCGGTCCGGCTCGTCGGCGACGACGTGCGGCTCGCCGAGCGCCCGCACGCGACCAGCCCCACGTTCCCCGAGCTGAACGGCGTGCTGTCGCACGGCGACAGGCTCGAGCACCCGCTGTTCCCCCAGCTCTGGCCCGCGAGCTAGCGCGACGCCGCGCCGGCCGGCAGTGCGTGCCGGCCGGCGGGCTCGGGATTCACGGCGCGGCTGAGATCGCCTCGACGAGGTCGCCGACGCGCTCCTCGTCGACGTTGGTGGCGACGTCGGCCTGGCTGATGATCCCCACGAGCCGGTCGCCGTCGATCACGGGCAGCCGGCGAACCTTGTGATCGATCATCGTGCGCAGCGCCTCGTCGATCGAGTCGTCGGCGCCGATCGTGACGGTCTTGCCGTCGCCGGCGCCGAGCTCGCCGGCGCGCGTGGAGCCCGGGTCCTTGCCCTGGGCGAGCGCCTTCACGACGATGTCGCGGTCGGTGAGCATGCCCTTGAGGCGGTCGTCCTCGCCGCAGATCGGGAGCGCGCCGACATCGAGCTCGGCAAGCCTGCGCGAGGCATCGAGCAGCGTCTCGTTCTCGCCGACGCAGGTGACGTCCGGGCTCATCACGTCGCGGGCCTTCTTGTCGGCCATCTTCGAACTCCTTGGTCGCGGTTGATGTCTCCCTTGCGCTACCCAGCAGCGTGACCGCGAACACCAAGCTCGCTCGCATGCCGCAGCAGCGCGGTGGAGGCGCTCGAGCAGCTGCTCACCGGCGTCAGGAAGCGCACCTGACTGCCAGTACAGTGAAGGGGCGCCGCTGGGGAGCGGGCGCCTCGTCATGGGTAACGCGCTGCAACTGCTCGTCAATCTCGACCACGACGCCGTGCGTGCGACGACGGAGCTGCGCTGGAGCCCGGCGACCGCCGCGCTCGCGCTCGTCTCCGCGTGGTGGGTGAAGGGGCCGCTGCTCGTCGCCGCCGGCTGGTGCGCCGACCTGCGCAACCGGCGCATGTTCCCGCTCGTCGCGCTCGCGGCCACGGCCAGCTTCGTGCTCGCGTCGTGGCTGAACGCGCTGATCAAGGCGCTCGTCGGCAGGAGCCGCCCGCCGCACGAGATCGGCCTCGAAGCGGTCGTCGGCGTGCCGGGCTCGTCGTCGTTCCCGTCCGGGCACGCGATGAGCGCCTTCGCGGTCGCCGCCGCGATCGCGCTGCTCGCGCCCCGGCTCCGCTGGCCCGTGCTCGCGCTCGCCGCTCTGATCGGCTTCTCACGCGTCTATCTGGGCGTTCACTTCTGGCTCGACGTGCTCGCCGGCGCCGCGCTCGGCATGGTGATCGGGGCGCTGATCGCCATCGCGCTGCGCAGGTCGATCGCGCTTCGGCTGCGCTGAGGGAGGAGCCCGGTCGTGCGCATGACGGCCACCGAGAAGAGCCCGACCTGCCAGCCGACGATCGTCCCGACGGCCACGTCGAGCGGGAAGTGGGCGCCGAACGTGATGCGCGTGACGGCGATCGCCGCCAGGTAGGCGAAGGCCGGGAAGCGCAGCAGCGGCGCCATCGTCGCGGCGGCGACCACGAGCGCCGTCGTGACGATCAGGTGGCCCGAGGGGAACGACGGGATGTGGCTCCAGTGGCGGCCGTGACTGCGCTGCACCTCGGCGCCGATCGCCTCCTCCGGCCGCGGGCGGTCGACCCCGAGCTGGATCAGCTCGAGCACGAGGTCGGCGAACACGCCGGCGAAGGCCATGGCCAGCAGCGCGCCGCCGGCGTACCGCAGCCGGCGCGTGGCGAGGAGCACCCCCACCGTGGCCGCCGCCGCCAGGATCATGTAGTTGCGGCTGTGCGGATCGAGCGCCTGATAGAGCCACTCGGGCCCGTCCCCGAGCCCGTTGATGGCCAGGAACAGCGCCTCGTCGAGCGGCCCCAGCAGCGGCAGCGCCGCCGCGACGACCCATGCCAGCAGCATGCCGAGCCCGATCCGCGGCGCCCACTCGCGGACCGCGCCGCGCAGTGTGGTGGCTTGCGGGCGCGCGGAGGCGAGCACCGCGCGCGTGACGCGCAGCGTGTCGGCCACGGCGTGGAAGGAGCTCGACTCGCCGTCGTAGATGGCGGGCATCGGCACCCAGCCGATCTCCCGCCCGTCGCGGATGAGCTGCTTGAGATGCCGCGTCTCGGCCTCGTAGCGGCCCGGTGACGGCGGCACGGCGCGCAGCGCGTCGGCGCGGAACAGGCGCATCCCGTTCTGGGTGTCGCGCAGCCGGCGGCCGACGGCGAGGCTGAGCGCCCAGCTCGAGGCGGCGTTGGCCGCGCGCCGGGCAGCCGGCATCGCGCCCGCCCGCGGTCGGTCGCCGATCACGACGTCGGCATGCGCGGCCGCGGCCACGAAGTCGGGGATCAGCTCCGGGGGGTGCTGGCCGTCGGAGTCGAGGACGATCACGGCATCCGGATCGGTGCCCAGCGCGGCCTCGATCCCGGCGGCCACCGCGGTGCCCTTGCCGTGGTTGCTGCCGAGGCTCACGACCTGCACGCGCGGGTCGCGCGCGGCGTGCTCGAGGAGGGCGGTGATCTCGGCCGGGGACCCGTCGTCCACGAGGACGAGGTCGTCCACGTGGCGCAGCGTCTCGGCGGTCACCGCGGCCACGCGGTCGGAGTGGTAGGCGGGGATCACGGCCGCCAGGCGCCGGATCGGCGGGAGCGCGACCGCGACCGTCTCGGCACGGCGGCGCTCGGCGCGCGCGAGCGGGAGGAGCCCGGCGAGCCCGAGCGCCCCCATCGCGAGCAGCGCGCGGTAGGAGCCCGTCGCCGCGATCAGCAGCCCGGCGGCCGGCAGCGCGGCCGTCGAGGCGATCGCGCGCGCCGAGAAGAAGGCACCCGCGTAGCGGCCCGCCTGCCCGTCCGGCACGAAGCGCGAGAAGTACGGGAAGCCCACCGCGCTGACGAGGCCGGCGCCGAGCGCGGCGGCGGCGAACGGGACGGCCGCCTCGGCGACCGTCGACGCGGCGGTGGCCGCGAGCAGACCGCCGCCCAGCAGCGCGACGCCTGCCACGAGCGTCTGCCGCAGCCGGTCGGCCGGCAGGCGCGCCCCGGCCAGCATCCCGACGCCGGTGAGGAGCCCGAACCCGGCCAGCAGGAGGCCGGCGGCGGAGGCCTGCAGCCCGAGCACGTCCTCGGCGTAGAGCACCATGAACGGCAGCAGCGCGGCGTAGGACGCGACCCACAGCACCTGGGCGACGAGCACCTGCCGGGCGCCGTCGCGCCGCAGCACCTCGACGAACAGGCGCAGCGACGAGCCCTCGGCCGGCTCCTGCGCCACCGGGCGCGTCGCGGGCGTCGTGCGGAACCAGGCCAGCGTCGGCAGCGCGAGCAGCGGGAGCGCGAGCGCCCAGACCGCGAACAGGGCGGCCGGCGAGCCGTCGATCAGCGCCCCGCCGACCACGGTGCCGGCGAGGGCGCCGACGAGCATCGCGCCCTCCTGGGCGCCGGTGGCGGCGGCCCGCTGGTCCTCCGCGAAACGCTCGGCGACGAGCGCCCGGTGCACGGTGCTGGCCGAGTTGAGGCCGATGTACACGGTCGCGGCGGCGAGCGCGAGGACGAGATAGGAGCTCGCGGTCCCGAGCGCGATCGCGACCATGCCGCCGGCCGCGACGATCGAGCCGCCGACGATGAAGGGAGCGCGCGAGCCGCGACGATCGCTCCACAGACCCGTCGCGAGCGGCACGAAGAAGCCGGCCGCGGCGTTGACCAGCATCACGGCGCCGATCAGCCCGGGCCGGTCGGCGATCCGCTCGAGCAGCACGGGGACGTACGCGGTAGTCACCGCGCGTGCGGCGCCGAGCGCGACGGCCACGGTCGCGAAGGCCCACAGGGCCGCTGCCGCGGCGCGCGGCGGCTGCCGGAGCGTGACGGCGATGGCGCTCACGGGCGCTCCTTCGGCGCGACGAGGCGAAGGCGCCCGGCGGCGACCGTGACCGTGGCGGTCGTGACGCCCAGCGGCTGCGCGTCGGCCACCAGCGGGAGCGGCTGCTCGAGGTGGGCGCGGGTCGCGCGGCCCCACGTCACCCCGGCGCGCCCGAGATGGCGCCCGTCGCGGGCGGCGGCGAGCAGACGCACGACCTCTCGGCGGGTGGGGGCCTCGAGCACGATCGCCTCGAGCCGGCCGTCGGCCGGGTCGGCGACGGGGTCGACATGGAAGCCGAAGCCGAAATAGGGCAGGTTGGAGAGGAACACCTGGGCCGCCTGGCCGGCGAACAGCGGGGCGCCGTCCGCGCGCAGCGCGACGGGCCGGGCGCGGAAGTCGCGCAGCTCGGCGGCGAGCGCCCGGACGCCGGCCACCAGGTCGGCGGAGTTCGCGCCGTTGTAGCGATGCCGCGCCGCCGCGTGGAAGCCCGCGCTCACGCCCTCGACGGCGTACAGCGTGCGGTGGGGCGTTTCGACGCGCAGGAGGTCGACGGCTGCGGGCCGGCCCCGGACCGCGAGCTGCGCGGCCGCGGACCAGTCGACGGGGATGCCGAGGGCGCGGGCGATGTTGTTGGCCCGGCCGGCCGGGAGCAGCGCGGCCGGCGGCAGCGCGGGGAGATCGAGGTTCGCGAACGCGTGGACGGTGCCGTCGCCGCCGACGAGCACGAGCCTGCGGTCGGCCGCCTCGCGGACGACGGCGGCGAGCTCCGCCTCGCTGCCGGTGACGTGGGCGCGCACGCGCGCGCCGGCGCGGCGCAGCTCCTGCGTCGCCCGCGTCACGTCGCCGGCGCCGCTGGCGTTGCCGTTCACGATCAGCGCGATCTCGCGGCCGACGACGGTGAGCGCGCCCGCTCGCCTGCGGACCGTCGGGCGAACCTCGGGGCGGGGAACGGGGCGGGGGTCGGGGGCGGTGTCGAGGCGCATGGCGGGGTGTCTCTCGTTGCGGACGCAACCTACGGCCCGAAGCTTCCGTTGCCCATGGGGGCCGTCCGCACGAGCGGGCCGAGAAGACCCCCGAGCGTGCGTGCGGTTGCCCCTACCGTCATTCAAGTGCCGGGTGTCACGAGTCGATTACCGCAAGCATGGTCCGTCGTCTCGCCCTCGTCGCCTGCGCCCTCGTCCTGATCGCCGCGCTCGCAGCCCCCGCCGCGCACGCCGCGACCGTCACGCTGTCCGGTGCGACGCTGACCTTTGTCGCGGCCGACGGCGAGGCGAATCAGCTCGCCGTGTCGCTCGCCGCGGGCACCTACACGCTCACGGACGCCGGAGCACCCGTCACGGCCGCCGCCGGCTGTTCGCAGCTCGCGGCCGATGCGGCGACCTGCCCGGCCGCCGGCGTCACCTCCCTCGTCCTCGAGGGCCGCGACCTCGACGACGTGATCGCGGTCTCGGGCGTCGCCACGGCTGCGACCCTCTCGGGTGGTGGCGGCGACGACGTGCTCGCCGGCGGCGACGGCAACGACATCCTGAATGCCGGCGCCGACGCCGACCGCCTCGACGGCGGCGCGGGCAACGACACGCTCAACGGCGACCCGGGCGACGACACGCTGACGGGCGGCACCGGGGTCGACGTGTTCAACGGCGGCACCGGCACAGACCTCGCCGACTTCTCACTCCGGACCTCGCCGGTGACGGTGTCCATGGACGGGACGGCCAACGACGGCGCGCCGGCCGAGGGCGACAATGTCAGGACCGACGTCGAGAACGCCGTGGGCGGCTCGGGCAACGACGTGCTGCTCGGCGGCACCGTGGCGAACGTGCTCTCCGGCGCGGCCGGTGAGGACTCGCTCGACGGCGACGCCGGCAACGACGTGCTCGACGGCGGGGCCGACGCCGACGTGCTGACCGGCGGCGCCGGGACGGACAGCGTGACGTATGCCGCGCGCGTCGCCCCGGTGACCGTCACGCTCGACGGCCTCGGCGGCGACGGCGAGGCAGGCGAGGACGACACGATCCGCGCCGACGTCGAGGCCGTGACCGGCGGTGCGGCGGACGACACGCTCGTCGGCGGGCCGGCGGTCGACACGCTGTCGGGCGGCGAGGGAGCGGACGTCCTGCGAGGCGAGGCCGGCGCGGACGTGCTCAACGGCGACGATGGCGACGACGTCCTCGATGGCGCAAGCGGCGGCGACAGCTTCGTGGGCGGCACCGGCTTCGACACCGCCGACTACTCGGCGCGCACGGTCGCGCTGACGATCGACCTCGACGGCGCGGCCGACGACGGCGAGACGGTGGAGGCCGACAACGTGCGGCCCGACATCGAGCGCGTGCTCGGCGGCTCGGGTGACGACACCCTGACCGGCAACAACGCCGTCAACGTCCTGGCGGGAGGCGCGGGCAACGACCTGCTCGACCCGGGCCGCGGCGCCGGCGACCAGCTGATCGGTGGCCTGGACTCCGACACGGTGACCTATGCCACCCGCACCGCCACCGTCACGCTGGACGCCGACGGCGTGGCCGACGACGGCGAGGCGGCCGAGGCGGACGTGATCGACACCGACGTGGAGAACCTCGTGGGCGGCTCGGCCGGCGACCGCCTGACCGGCACGACGGGGGCCAACGTGCTCAGCGGCGGCGGCGGCAACGACGTGCTCGACGGCCGGGAAGGAGCCGACCTCCTGCTCGGTGGCGCCGGGACCGACACCGCCGACTACTCGGCGCGCGCGACGGCGGTCAGCGCCGACCCGGACGGCGCCGCCGACGACGGCGAGCTCGGCGAGGGCGACACGATCGAGACGGACGTCGAAGGCTCGGCCGGCGGCGGCGGAGACGACGTGCTGACCGGCGGCACCGGTTCGAACGTGCTCTCGGGCGGCGCCGGCGCGGACGTGCTCGACGGCCTCCAAGGTGACGACGACCTCGACGGCGGGCTCGGTGACGACGAGCTGACGGGCGGATCGGGCTCCGACCTCGTCCGCGGCGGCGCAGGCGACGATCAGCTGCGGGCGCGCGACGGCGCCTTCGATCTGGTCCGTTGCGGAACGGGGAGCGACTCGGCGGTGCTCGACGCGGTCGACGACGTCACGTCCGAGTGCGAGAGCACCCAGGTCGCCCCGGACGGGTCGACCGGTCCCGCGGGCCCGGCTGGGCCCGCGGGCGCGCCGGGAGCGACGGGCGCGGCAGGCCCGGCCGGCGGCACCGGCCCGGCAGGGCCGGCGGGCCGCAACGCGGTGGTGACCTGTCGGCCGACCAAGGGCAAGGGCGCCGCCAAGAAGGTGAGCGTGGTCTGCAGCGTCAAGCTGGCGGCCGGCGCCCGTGCGAGCGTGCGCGGCGTGCTCAAGCGCGGCGGCCGCGCGGTCGCCACGGCGCGCGCCAGCCGGCGTGCCGGCAAGCTCGCCCTGCGGTTGGACCGGCGGATGAGCCGTGGCGTCTACGACCTCGTGCTCACGTGGACCGTGCGCGACCGCCGCTCGACGGTCAAGCACAAGGTCCGCTTGCGCTGAGGCTCAGCTCCAGGCGACCGGAGTGACGGCTCGGTCGCGCTCCAGCCACTCGGGGACCCCGCGCGGGCGGTAGTCCCGGTCGTCGTCGTGGCGCTGCTTGGCGCTCGACGCGAGCGAGCCTCCGTCCACTTCGGCGCCGTCGTCCCCGCTGAGCCCGCGGTCGTGTGCGGCCAGGAGGCGGTAGAACCTGGTGCGCGAGTCGTGCAGCGTCCCTCCGGGGTCGGCCGCGACCTGGACGCCGGCCCGCCGCTGTACGGGGTCGACGTCCTTCCCCTTGCGCACGAGGCGATCGGGCTTGGTTGCGAGCCCGCAGGCACGGGCCTTGTCGGCCATCCACAGCAGCGGGATCTCCGACAGCTCCGGCTCGCGGTATCCGCCGCCGACGTCGCAATGGACCCCGGCGAACCACACCTGTTCCATGGTCTGCCCGGGTGCGTCGTCCTTCCTGACCCAGAGCGTCGGCTTGAACGGCGCGCGTCGCTCGTCGATCGCGATCGCGTGGAACGCGTTCTTCACGTACCGGCTGAGCGTCGTGTCGTGGAACGTCCATCGCTTGGTGAGCACGGGCGGCCGGAATCCGTCGATCGGGATCCCCAGCGCGCCGACCGTGTCCCAGACGCCGACGAACTGCACGTGGGTCTCGGGATGCGAGTACGAGCGCCGGAACAGCTGCGCCGCGATGCCGTTCGGACCGCTGTCCTCGTCGCGGTTCCGGTAGAGCTCGTACGCCTCTCCGATCCGCCCGCGGTTCTCGCGCCGCAGGATGCCGCTGTTGCGGACGAGGCCGACGGTGCTGCGCGCGGTGAAGGCGCCGCGGCTGAAGCCGAGGAAGTACAGCTCGTCGTCGGGCTCGTAGTTGTCGACCAGGAAGCCGTAGCACTCCTGCACGTTGCGGGAGAGCCCGATCCCGAACCCGCCGCCCCGCAGCCGCTCCCAGCGGCGCGTGCCGACCCCGGGCTGGTAGTGCACGAGCTGCGGGTTGCCGGCGTCGTCCCGATCCGCGAGCGCCATCGCGAGCTTGGCGACGTTCGTCGGCGCCGGCTCACCGCGATCGAGCTGATCCGGCCGGTTCCAGGTCCCGTCGCAGGCGACGATCAGGCGCTTCATCGGTCCGTCGACCCTAAGCGGTCCCGCCCCCGCCATGCAACTCGCGGACGCGGCGCTCGCTCGCGACGTCAGCGTCCGAAGGCACTCGCCAGGCCGGCCAGCGTGAGCGCGCCGAGCAGCAGGCCGAAGGCCTGCGCGACCGGATCGCCGCGCAGCGCGCTCGAGGTGGGGAACGGGATCGGCCGCAGGGCGGCGGTGACGGCACTGGTCATGACGTTCCTCCGTGGGAGATCGTCGACAGCTCGACGAGCGGCACGTCGGGATCGGCGAGGCGCCGCTCGTCGACCTCGCCGCCGGCTGTGATCAGCGCCCGGATCGGCTCGGCGACGTCCCAGACGTTGACGTTCATCCCGGCCACGACGCGGCCACCGGCGAGCCAGAAGGCGATGAACTCGCGGGTCGCGGGATCGCCGCGGAAGAGCACCCGATCCGAGCTCGTCGCGTGGCCCGAGTACTCCATCCCGACGTCGTACTGGTCGGAGAAGAAGTACGGCAGACGCTCGTAGCTCTCGGCGGAGTCGAGCATGCTGCGCGCGGCCGCGGGACCCTGGTGCAGCGCGTTGTCCCAGTGCTCGACCCGCAGCCGGCCGAGCCGCGGATGGAGCTGGTTGGCGACGTCGCCGGCCGCGAAGATCCCAGGGGCGCTCGTCCGCAGCAGCCCATCGACGAGCACGCCGTTGTCGACCGCGAGCCCGGCCGCGGCAGCGAGCTTCGTGCGCGGCTGCGCGCCGACGCCGACGACGACGATGTCGCAGTCGATCGTGCCGCCGTCGAGGGTGCGAACGCGCTCGACCCTGCCGTCGCCCCCGAACGCCGCCACGCCGGTCCCGAGCCGCAGGTCCACGCCGTGGTCGAGATGGATGTCGCGGTAGACCGCCCCCACCTCGTGCCCGAGCACCTGCTCCAGCGGCACCGACTCCGGCGCGACGACCGTGACCTCGGCGCCGAGCTGGCGGGCCGAGGCGGCGACCTCGGACCCGATCCAGCCGGCGCCGACCACGACGAGCCGGCCCCCGGCGTCGAGGCCGGCCCGCAGCGCGTCGCTGTCTGCGACGGTCCGCAGGTAGTGGACGCCGTCGAGGTCGCTGCCGGGAACGCCCAGCCGGCGCGGCTCAGCCCCGGTGGTCAGCAGCAGCCGGTGGTATGCAAGCCGCTCACCGGTGTCGAGGGCAAGCTCCCCGCGGCCGGGATCGAGGCTGACGACGGCCTCCCCCACGCGCAGCTCGATGTCGTTGTCGGCGTAGAACCCCGCCTCGTGTACGTAGGGCGTCTCCCCCTCGCCGCGCAGGTACGCCTTGGACAGCGGCGGGCGCTCGTAGGGGCGCTCAGCCTCGGCGCCTACGAGGAGGAGACGACCGTCGAAGCCCTCCTCGCGCAGGGTCTGCGCCGCCTTGGCGCCTGCGAGACCAGCGCCGACGATCACGAACGCGCGGCGGTCAGCGGTCATGGTCGCTCCTCGTGGTCAAGGCCAGGAACTCCTGGCGGGTGCGCGGGTCGTCGCGCACGAGCCCGCGCAACGCGGAGGTCACGGTGCGGGCGCCGAACTTCTGCACGCCGCGCAGCGACATGCACAGGTGCTCGGCCTCCAGCACGACCCCCACGCCCCTCGGGTCGAGCTGCTGCTGCAGCCAGTCGGCGATCTGCACGGTGAGCCGCTCCTGCACCTGCAGGTCGCGGGCGAACAGCTCCACGACGCGAGCGAACTTCGACAGGCCGAGGATCCGCTCTCCCGGCAGGTAGCCGATGTGCGCGACGCCGTGGAACGGCAGCAGGTGGTGCATGCACAGCGAGTGGAACGGGATCGAGCGCGACACGACCAGCCCGTCGTAGCTCTCCTCGTTGGGAAACGTCGTCGGGCGGAAGGGCTGCGGCGTGAGCAGCTCCGCGTACGCGGCGGCCATCCGCCGAGGCGTCTCGCGCAGGCCGGCCTCGTCGAGGTCGGAGCCGAGCGCGACGAGCAGGTCCTCGGCCGCCCGTTCGGCGGCCTGGACGTCGATCTGCCGCCCGGCGTGAGGCGTCGCGGACACTGCGACGAGCGTCATCGGGCGGGTTCCAGGATTGGGCTCATGACTCGTTGGTGCCGTCCCGCGCCCGGTTCTTACGTCGGCCCGGGTAAGAAACGGCACGCCGCCGTCACCAAGTGGTCATGCTGATCGGCACGATGCCCAGCCTCGGTGCGCCCAGTCCGCGAGCGGCCCGGCTCGATGCGGAGTCGCAGACGTGGATCGACCGGCTGGGCCGCCAGGGTCGTGACGGCGAGCACGCGGTCGCGGCGTTGCACGCGCTGCTCCTGAAGGCTGCTCGCTTCGAGGTCAACCGCCGCCGCGCGGCGTTCCCGCACCTGCGCGGCGACGACTACGACGACCTCGCGCACCAGAGCGCCGACGACGCGCTCGTCGCCGTCCTCGGCAAGCTGGCCGACTTCCGCGGCGACAGCCGCTTCACCACCTGGGCGTACAAGTTCGCCCTCTACGAGGCCGGCGTGAAGGTCCGCCGCCGCGCGTGGCAGGGCCGCGAGCTGCCGGTCGAGCCCGAGGCGTGGGAGCTGATGGCCGAAGATCGGGCGACGCCCCAAGCCGCCGTCGAGACGAGCGAGCTGTTCGCGGGCCTGCGGGAGGCGATCGAACACGAGCTGAGCCCCCACCAGCGCGAGGTCCTCGTGGCGATCGCACTCAACGATGTCCCGATCGACGTCCTCGCCGAGCGCCTCGACACGACCCGAGGCGCGCTGTACAAGACCATCCACGACGCTCGCCGCAAGCTCCGAGCCGCGCTCGACGATCGCGGGCACACCCAACCTCAATTGTCATGACTACACCTGACCGTCTCCTCGCGCGGCTGCTCGGACCCACCGATCCGGAGCTGACCTGCGAGCAGTGCTTCGAGCAGCTCGACCGCTACGTCGAGCTCGAGCTCATGCAGGCTCGACCCGACGAGCAGATCCCGGGCATGCGCGCCCACCTCGAGGGCTGCCGCGCCTGCGACGAGGATCACGAGAGCCTGCTCGCCTTCGTGGCCCTGCAGGACGCCCGCGAGCGGTAGACACAGGTCATCATCGAGGGGTGCCGCAGGTCGAGGTCGAGTACCTACCGCCCCCCGAGCCGCTTCCCGGCGAGCTCGACACGCGGCGGCTGCGCCGGCGGCTCGTCCGGGTGATCGCCGTCCTCCTCGTGGTGGGGCTGGTGGCGTGGTTCGCTCCCGGGCTGGGCGAGGTCCGCGACCGGCTCGCCGCAGCCCGTCCCGAATGGCTGGCCGTCGCGGTCGTGCTGGAGGTGCTCTCGTGCCTGTCCTACGTCCTGATGTTCAAGCCCGTGTTCTGCGGCCGCATGTCGTGGCGCACGAGCTACGAGCTCGGGATGTCCGAGCTGGCGGTCGGCTCGCTGGTCCCGGCCAGCGGCGCCGGCGGCCTGGCGTTCGGTGCCTGGGCGCTGCGCAAGGGCGGCATGCCGGTGGACGACATCGCTCGCCGGACGGTCGCCTTCTTCGTCCTCAAGAGCGCCGCGAACTTCGTCGCCGTCGCGGCGCTCGGACTCGTCATGTGGCTCGGTGTGGGACCGGAGCTCTCGCCCCTCCTCACGCTGCTGCCGGCGGGGCTCGCCGTCATCGCCATGGCGCTCGTCGCCCTGATTCCGGCGCTGGCCGCGCGACGCGCCGTCGACGACGGCGTCGCGTCGCAGCGGTGGCGTCGCTGGCTGGCCACCGCGATCGGCGCGCTCGACGGCGGCGTGCGCGAGGCGGGGCGCGTGCTGCGCCGGCGCGACTCGCGCGTGATCGCCGGCTCGCTCGGCTACTGGGCCTTCGACAACGCCGTCCTCTGGGCCTGCTTCCGCGCCTTCGGCGAGTCGCCGGCGCTGACGCTCGTGCTCATGGGCTACCTGCTCGGCCAGCTCGGCGGCCTGCTGCCGATCCCCGGCGGCATCGGGGGGATCGACGGCGGCCTGATCGGCGCGCTCATCGTCTACGGGCTTCCGGCAGCCGCCACCGCCGCGGCCGTGCTGGCCTATCGCGTGATCCTCTTCTGGATCCCGCTGATCCTCGGCGCCGCGGCCTTCGCCGGCCTGCGCAAGGGGCTGGATAACCCAGACCGCCCGGACCTCTGCGATCCGCTCGGTCGAGTCACCCAGCCCGCCGTCACGTGAGCCCCCGCACTCGATCATGATCGTGATCGAGGCTGCTGCCGGTACGTTTCGATCATGGAACCGCGATCGCCGGCGGCGGTGAGCGCTCAGTTGCGCGTCGGCGTCCTCGGGGCCGGCCCGATCGCCCAGTTCGCCCACTTCGACGCGCTCAACAAGGCGGGAAACGCGGAGCTCTACGCGATCTGCGACGTCGCCGAGGACCTGCTCGCCCAGATGCGCGCCGTGCACCGGCCGCGGCACACGTTCACGGACTACGCGGCGATGCTCGCCGATCCCGGCCTCGACGCCGTCCTGATCGCGACCGCCGATCAGTACCACGTCGCCGCCGCTCGAGAGGCGATCCGGGCCGGCAAGCACGTCCTGGTCGAGAAGCCGCTGGGCGCCACCACCGCCGAATGCCTTCCGCTGCGAGACGAGGTGCGGGCGAGCGGGCTGGTGCTCCAGGTCGGCACGATGCGGCACTTCGATCCCGGAATCGCCTTCGCACGCGATTTCGTCCGCGACGAGATCGGCGAGCTGATCGCACTGAAGGCGTGGTACTGCGACTCCGCGTATCGCTACCAGATGACCGACACGCTGCAGCCGGTTCCCCGGTTCAGCGACGGGACCCGGAGGCCGCCCGGCGACCCGAAGAACGATCGGCGCCGCTACTACATGATCGGGCACGGCAGTCACCTCGTGGACACGGCACGCTTCCTCGCCGGGGAGATCACGGCGGTCCGGGCCGACCTCGCCGAACGCGGCGGCGCGTACTGCTGGTTCGTAGCCGTCGAGTTCGCCGGCGGCGCGATCGGCCACCTGGATCTCACGATTTCCGTCCAGATGGACTGGCACGAGGGCTTCCACATCTACGGCGAGCGTGGCAGCGTGGTCGGCAGGAGCTTCCTTCCCTGGTATCACCGCTCGAGCAAGGTCGAGTGCTTCTCCGCCAAGGACCGCCAGTACCACCGGCCCCTCGGCGAAGACGCGCACTTCTGGCGGCGCCAGGTCGAGGGGTTCGCGGACAGCATCCTCAACGGAGCGCCACAGCTCGGCGCCGACGTCGACGACGGGCTCGCGGCGATGCGGGTGATGGACGCCGTCGAACGGTCGGTCGAGACCGGTGAGCGCATACCCGTCGACACGAAGTTCGTGGCGGCGTGATGCAGGTCGGGATCTTCGCGAAGACGTTCAGCCGCCCCTCGCTCGGCGAGACGCTCGACGCCGTCGCCGAGCACCGGATCGAGGCGATCCAGTTCAACATGGCGCTCACCGGCGGCCCGTCGCTCCCGCCCGAGATCACGCCGGAGACGGCCGACGAGATCCGCGCGGCGGTCGCCGCCCGGGGCCTGACCATGGCGGCCGTGTCGGGGACGTACAACATGGCGCATCCCGATCGCCGGGTCCGGGACGTGGGGGCCGCCCGCCTCGCGGAGCTCATCGCCGCCGCCCCCCGCCTCGGCACGCGCGTCGTCACGCTCTGCACGGGCACGCGCGACCCCGATGACATGTGGCGCGCGCATCCCGGCAACGCCGGTCCGGAGGCCTGGCGGGACAGCCTCGAGCAGATCGCCGCCGCGGTCGTGGTGGCCGAGCGGCACGACGTCGTGCTCGCCTTCGAGCCCGAGCACAACAACGTCGTGGTCGACGCCTCCGCCGGCCGTCGGCTGCTCGACGAGCTGCGCTCCGAGCACCTGAGAGTCGTCATCGACGCCGCGAACCTCGTCCGCCCGGGCGAGCTCGACCGGCAGCCCGAAACCCTGCGCGGGGCGTTCGCGCTGCTCGGCGACACGCTCGTGCTGGCCCACGCGAAGGACGTCCGCGACGACGGCACGGTCGTGGCCGCCGGCCACGGCGGGCTCGACTACGGGCTCTACGTCGAGTTGCTGCGCGACGCCGGCTACGAAGGTCCGCTCGTGCTGCACGGTCTCAACGAATCGGAGGTTGCCGCGTCGGCGCGACTCGTCCGCGAGCATCTCGCCCTTGGCGCGCGCGCATGAGCTCCGGGCTGCAGTCCTCGCGCGCACGAGGCCGCGCGTGGGATGCTGCTCGGGAGCGCGACATGACCAGTTGCTGTTGCCAGGGCGTCGACGAGATGTTCGGCGAGAAGACTGCCGAGAAGGACCTGCGCCGCTACCGCAAGCGTGGGCCGTCCAGGCCGACCCGGATGCTGCTCGAGGCGTTCCGCCGCGAAGGGATCGCCCGTGCGACGATCCTCGACATCGGGGGCGGCGTCGGCGCGATCCAACACGAGCTGCTCGACGCCGGCGCCGAACGCGCCACGAGCGTCGAAGCGTCGGCCGCCTACCTGCGCGTCGCGCATGAGGAGGCCGAGCGCAGAGGGCACGCCGACCGCGTCGACTACCAGGCGGGCGACTTCGTCGCGCTCGCCGACCACGTCGAGCCGGCGGACATCGTCACGCTCGACCGCGTCATCTGCTGCTACCCGGACATGGAGGCCCTGGTCAGCCGCTCCGCGGACCGGGCGCTACGCCTCTACGGACTCGTCTATCCGCGAGACTCCTGGTGGGTCGGCTTTGGGTTCCGCTTCATGAACCTGGTGATGCGCGTGGCACGGCGGGCGTTCCGCGTGCACCTGCATCGCACGAGCGCCGTCGACGCCGTCGCGCGCGAGCACGGGCTCACGCCCAGGTTGATCCGCCGTGCCGGGCCGGTGTGGCAGGTCGCCGTCTACGCCCGGGAGGCCCGCTGAGCGCACGGCTCCACAGCGAGCCCCGCCGCTCGCCACGCCTGGAACCCGCCGTCGATGTCGGTCGCGCGCCGGAACCCGAGATCCTGGAGCTCGGCAGCGGCCAGGCTGGACTGATACCCCTCGTCACAGACGAGGATGAGCAGTCGGTCAAGGCTGTGGCCAAGCGCCGGGTCGCTGTATCCGGACGCGGGATCAAGCCGCCACTCCAGCACGTTCCGCGAAATGAAGTGCGCGCCGGGTATCACGCCGTCGCGCTCGCGCTGGCTCTCTGACCGGATGTCGATCAACGCGGCACCCTCGACCAGGGCGGCGAGCGCTTCGTCGGGACTGAGCCGCTCCAGCCGCTGGCGACACTCCTCGAGCAGCATGTTGATCGTCTTCCGTTCGCCGACCGGCACGGAACCGTCAGTCTTCCACGACCGTCGCCGCCGTGGGCGATTTCGCCTCCTCACTTCCCCCGTCCCACACAGTCGATGCGGATCGCTCGGATCCGGCCGGCGTCGATCGCGGCCTGCTCGTCGGCAGGTCGGCCGCGGTCCGACTTAGAGGAAGACGCCGTTGCGCGTGCGGCCGATCTGGGCGGAGCCGCCGCCCGCGGTGTCGCCGCGCGAGTGGAACGCGAAGCCCCATTCCTCGCCGCTGAACGAACCGGTCGACCGCGCGGGAGCGATGGAGCCCACGAAGGCCGCGGCCATGTCCGTCGGCGGCGCGGCCGCGCCGGACCCTCGGCGCTCGAAGCGACCGCTCGCGCGCCACTCGACGCGCATGCTGACCGACGCGGCGATCTGGTTGGGACCGAAGAACTGGAACGAGTCGATCACCGGCACGTCGCGGAGCTCGAGCACAGCCCGCCGGCCGTCCCGACTCCGCCACAGGCTGCGCTCATCGGCAGGCACCGTCCAGAACAACCCGGACGCGAGGATCCCGCCGTTGAAGTCATGCACCTGCGTGGCCGGCGTGCCCGAACCGGGCACGAAGAGATCCACTCAGATGAAGCCGAACGTTCCGAAGCGGCGCTTGCCGGTCCGATCGACGTACGTGCCCTGGAACGCGCGAACGTCCGTTTCGAGGTCGTAGCGCGTCCCGTCGCTCGCGGTCGCGGTGCCGACGTGGAACGCGACCGCGGAGAAGCCCTTGAAGTCATTGATCGTGGTCGACTCGACGTCGAGGCCCTGCAGCGTGGCGCCGGTGAACGGCAGCGTCACGTCGGTGGGCCCGGGCGCCCATACGTGGATGACCTGGCCCGGGGCGAGCTCGATGCCGCCGGGAATCGGCTCGGGCGGAACCGGGGCATGATGGTGGTGCCCGTGGCCGGTGAGCGAATCCGAGAGGTCAAGACATCAGCTCGGCGAACCTGGCCAGGTACAGCGGCCAGCCGTCGTCGGAGTCGACCCCGGCGCGCATGCCCTCCCAGCCGTCGCCGTGGCGGTCGAGGTTGCGGTGTTCGAGCTCGACACGCGTACGGTCCGGCGTCTCGGCGATGAACCGCACCTCGACCTCGCTCGTCTTCTCGAGGTCGGTCTCGATCTGCCAGTGCGGGCTGATGTCCCAGGTGAAGACGACCCGGTTCGGCGGCTCGCAGGCGAGCACCCGCGCCCAGCGGCACTCGCTGCCGTCGACGCCACGGTCGTAGATGTGGCCGCCGGCGCGCGGCTCGAACACCGACTCGGCGATCTCGACGCCGAGCATGTTGTGCTCGCGCGGCTTGATGCGGCCGAAGTCCTCGGTGAAGACCGAGAACGCACGCTCGATCGGCGCCTCGACGACGATCGACGTGCGGATGGACGTCTGCTCCGCCTGTGTGCTCATGAGTTCTCCTCGGTTCGTTGCTCGACGACCACCTTGTAGTCGGACAGGGCTTGTCCCCAGAACCGCTCGAGATCGGCGCGAAGCGCGCCGAGCCCAGCAGGATCGACCTGATAGATCCGCCGATTGCCCACGGGCCGGTCCACCACCAGTCGCGCCCCCTTGAGCACCTTCAGGTGCTGCGAGACGGCGGGGCGGCTCACCGGGAACTCGCGGGCGAGCTCGCCGACCGCGCGCGGGCCCTCGACGAGGCGCTCGAAGATCGCGCGCCTCGTCGCGTCACCGAGCGCCGTCCACCCATCAGCTTGGTAAGTCGTCACTGACGGTAAGATGCCACTTACCTTCTCGGCTGTCAATGCGACTGGCTACCCGGTAGCCGGTACCGGCGACGGCTCGCCCCGCTCGCTTGGCATGTCACCGAGCACCCACAGTCCGGACCCCGCCGTCAGCCCGGCGACGAGCGCGATCGCGCCGCCGTAGCCGAGCCCGTCGGCGACGCCGCCGGCGATGAGGGCGCCGAGTGCGTAGCCCATGTCGCGCCAGAAGCGGTAGACGCCAACGACCGGGGCGCGCGCCACGGGGGAAACGGCGTCGGATATCGCGGCGATCAGGGTCGGATAGACCAGCGCGGTCCCGAGGCCCAGCAGCACGGCGGTACCGGCCGCGAGCGCGACGCTGCCGCCGCTGACGGCGAGCAGCGCGAGCGCGGCGGCCTGCAGAAGCATTCCGGCGACGATCAGGGGCTTGCGGCCCGCGGTGTCCGACCAGTGGCCGGTAGCGATCTGCGCGACGCTCCAGACGCCCGGATAGATCGCGGCGACGAGCCCGATCTGCGCGGCGCCGGCGCCGTGGGCGGCGAGGAACAGCGGCACGAGCCCCCAGGCGAGCCCGTCGTTGAGGTTGTTCACGAGGCCGGCCTGCGAGCAGGCGCGCAGGGCCGGGCGGCGATAGCTGGCATCGGCGAACGCCTCGCGCAGCCGCGGCGGCGCGTCGTCGGCGCCGGAGTGATGATCGGCCTGCTCGAGCGCGACGTGTTCGCCGGTGTCGCGAACGAACAGCACCGACACCAGGAAGCCGACGACGGCGATCGCGCCACCGAAGCCGACAAGGACGTCGCGCGCGGCGAACTCGGCCGCGAGCCAGCCGGTCAGCCCGGCGGCGAGCGCCACTCCGCCGTAGCCGGCTGCCTCGTTCAGGCCGAGCGCGAAGCCGCGCCGCCGCGGTCCCACGAGGTCGATCTTCATCACCACGGTCATGGACCACGCGAGGCCCTGGTTGGCGCCGAGCAGGACGTTGGCGGCGACGATCCATGCCCAGCTCGGCGCGGTCGCGATCAGCAGCGGGACCGGCAGCGCGAGCGCCCAGCCGATGATCAGCAGACGCCGGCGGCCGATGCGCTGCGCGAGCGCTCCGGCCCCGAGGTTGGTGAAGGCCTTGGCGAGCCCGAAGGCGACGATGAACGACAGCACCGCGGCGCTGGACGTGAGCTGGAAGTCCTCGCGGCCGACGAGCGGGAGCGTGGAGCGTTCGACGCCGACCATCGCGCCGACGAACGCGTTGACCGCTACCAGCAGCGAGAACTGCGCGAGGTTCTCGCGCAGCCCGAGCTGGACCCGCTCGGTCACGTGCTCGGGACGAGGCGGCGGCCGGAGCGGTTGGCGGCGATGATCGCGCCCTGGTGCGCGGGCGCGGGCGGGATGTCGCGCATAAGGGCGTCGACGAACGCGTCCTCGGAGTCGAAGCGCAGCGCGGGGTTGTGGCGGCGCTCGAAGCCGATCGAGGAGATCGGGTTCGCCGACAGGCCGCGGCCGCACACCGAGCCCGAGTAGTGCGCGGGGTAGAGCACGAGATGGTCGGGCAGCGCCAGCAGCCGCTCGGTGAGCGAGCGATACAGCGCGCGCGCCAGCTCCTCGACGGTGTGCTCGCCGTGAGCGTGAAGATCGGGTCGGCCGACGTCGCCGACCAGCAGGGCGTCGCCGGTCAGGACGAGCCACGGCTCGCCGCCGCGCCGGTGGTCGGTCACGAGGTATGCGTGGTGCGCCAGCGCGTGCCCGGGCGTCGCCACCGCCTGGATCTCAGTGTTGCCAAGCGCGACCGTCTCTCGATCCGCAAGCGGGTGATGATCGAACTCGACGCCGGAGTCGGCGGGCAGATAGGCGATCGCGCCGGTGCGCTCCACGAGCGCGGGCAGCCCGGAGACGTGGTCGGCCTGCACATGGGTATCGAACACGGCGACGATCGGGACGCCCTGGGCCTCCGCGAGCGCGATGTAGTCGTCGACCAGGTCCACGTGCGGGTCCACGACCGCGAACCGGCCGTGCGTCGGGCATCCCAGCAGGTAGGAGGCGCACGCCGTCTCATCGTTGAGCAACTGCCGGAAGAACACGTCGACCTCCAGGGGCCTGATGACCGAGCCAGGGTTGACAAGCTATCAAGTGATCTATTGAATATCAAAGGATGAGTTCTCGCGAGGCGAAGGACGCGCTGTTCGAGGCGATCGCGCTGATGGGCAAGGCGTTCGCCAGCCCAGTGCGGCTCGAGTTGCTCGATCTGCTGGCGCAGGCCCCTCGAAGCGTCGAGGAGCTCGCCCGGGCGAGCGGCCAGTCGACGGCGAACACGTCGCAGCACCTGCAGGCGCTGCGCGTCGCGGGCATGGTGTCTCGCGCGCGCGAGGGCACGCGGGTGCGCTACGCGCTCCCGGACGACGACGCGCTGCGGTTGTGGCTGGCGCTGCGTGATGCCTCCGCAGCTCGCCTGGCCGAGGTCGAGCGGGCCGCACACGACTACGTCGGCGAGGACGTGGACACGATCGGCCGCGAGGACCTCCGCGAGCGGCTCATGCGCGGCGACGTCGTGCTCGTCGACGTGCGCCCGGAGCAGGAATTCGAGGCGGGCCACATCGAAGGCGCCCGCTCGATCCCGCTCGAGGAGCTCGAGCGCCGACTCGCGGAGTTGCCGCCCGACGCCGAGATCGTGGCCTACTGCCGCGGGCCATTCTGCGCGTACGCCCACGAGGCGGTCAGGCGGCTCCGTGCCGAAGGGCGCAGCGCGCGGCGACTCAGCGACGGCTGGCCCGAGTGGCGGCTCGCGGGCGGGCCTACGGAACCCCGAGCCGCATGAGGAATCTGCCATGACCGTGCCATCGATCCCGGTCGACCTCGACGTCCTGCGAAACGCTGGTCGCGGGCGTAGAGTCGGCGCACCCCAAGCCTTGGAGGTCCGTCATGGGTGAGCCGAAGGAAACAAAGCCCGGTTGGGCGGAGCGTCGGCGCGAGAAGAAGCGTCTCAAGCTCGAGCGGACCGGACCCTCGCCCCAAGCGCAGGGTGAGCGCCGGAAGGGCGGCTCGGCGACCGTGAAGGACAAGGCCAATCAGGCCGGGATGGGCGGGTTCGTTTCGGGCGGCTTCTAAGCAGCAAGCGGGGCGGTCCCCTCCTGCCCGGACCGCCGCGGATTGGTACCCGCTGGTACTCGGCTGCCTGCCGTACACGTCGCCCTTGAACATGAAAGCCCCGCCTTGCGGGGCTTTCTTAGGGGTGAGCGACGGGACTCGAACCCGCGGCCGCCGGGACCACAACCCGGAGCTCTACCAACTGAGCTACGCCCACCAAGCGCGCCGCCGAGTCTAGCGGCGCGCACGCTCGCCCGAGGGACGGAACGCGTTCCCGCGGGAACGTTCTTGAGACGGCTCAACGGCTGACGACGGTGCCGCGCGTGCATAGACTCCGGCGATGGAGCTCCTGCAGCCGGAAACGTGGAGTGAGGCGCTGGAGGCGAAGGCCGCCCACCCCGACGCGATGCCGCTGTGGGGCGGGACGGACGTCATGGTGGAGATGAACTTCGCCCGTGCGCGGCCGGAGGCGATCCTCGACCTCACGCGGGTCACTGAGCTGACCGAGCACGGGCCCGACGACGGCGTGCTGCGGGTCGGCGCCGGCGTCACGTACACGCGCGCGATCGCCGAGCTCGGCGACCGGCTGCCCGGGCTCGCGATCGCCTCGCGCACGGTCGGTTCGCCCCAGATCCGCAACCGGGGGACGATCGGCGGGAACCTCGGCTCCTCGTCGCCGGCCGGCGATGCGCTGCCGCCGCTATATGCGTCCAACGCGCAGGTCGAGCTGGCCTCGACTCGGGGCACGCGCCGGGTGCCGATCGAGGAGTTCGTGACCGGCCCGAAGCAGAACGTGCTCGAGCCCGACGAGCTGATCGCGGCGTTCATGGTCGTGCCCACGAAGGGCGGCCAGCAGTTCAGCAAGATCGGCACGCGCAACGCGATGGTGATCGCGGTCTGCTCGTTCGCCGTCGCGCTCGACGACGAGCGGCGCACGGTCGGCACGTGCCTCGGATCGGCTGCCCCCACGCCCCGCCGCGCCCGCGAGGCCGAGGACTTCGTCGCGCAACGGCTCGACTGGGAGAGCCGCACGGCCATCGACGCTGACGCGCTCACCCGCTTCGGAGAGCTGGTCGCGGACGCAGCCTCCCCCATCGACGACCAGCGCGGCTCGGCCGCCTACCGCCGCCACGCGCTCGCCGTGATGGCCCGCCGCACGCTGACGTGGGCGTGGAACACGCCATGAGGCTGAGCTGCACGATCAACGGCGAGCCGCGGGAGGTCGACGGGCTGTGGGAGGGCGAGAGCCTGCTGCACGTGCTGCGCGAGCGGCTCGGGCTCCCGGGCTCCAAGAACGCCTGCGAGCAGGGTGAGTGCGGATCGTGCTCGGTCTACGTCGACGGCGAGCTCGTCTGCGCGTGCCTCGTGCTCGCAGGGCAGGCCGAGGGCCGCGAGATCGTCACCGTCGAGGGGCTGGCGAGCGAGGACGAGCTGCACCCGATCCAGGAGGCGTTCCTGGCGGCCGGTGCCGTGCAGTGCGGCTTCTGTACGCCGGGGCTGATCGTCGCCACCCACGACCTGCTGGCCCGCAAGCCATCGCCCACCGACCCCGAGATCCGCGAGGCGCTGGCCGGGAACCTGTGCCGCTGCACGGGCTACGAGAAGATCCTCGACGCCGTGCGGCTCGCGGCCGCCCGATGAGCGACCGGCTGGTCATCGAGCATGGCGCGATCGCCACGGTCGACGCCGCAGGCACCGAATACGCCGAGGGCCACATCATCATCCAGAACGGCCGCATCGAAGCCGTCGGCGAGGGGTCCGCATCCGGAGAAGAAGGCCGCCGCATCGACGCCGCCGGCTGCCTCGCCACTCCAGGCCTCGTCAACTGCCACCACCACCTCTACCAGTGGGCCACCCGGGGCCTTGCCCAGCAGGCGACGCTGTTCGAGTGGCTGCAGGAGCTCTACCCGACCTGGGCCCGCGTCGACGCCGACGTCGAGCGCGCCGCCGCCCGCGCCGGCCTCGCGGCGCTCCTGCGCTCGGGCTGCAGCACCAGCACCGACCACCACTACGTCTTCCCGCAGGGCGCCAAGGAGCTGCTCGAGGTCGAGATCGAGGCAGCGAGGGAGCTGCACGCGCGCTTTCACCCCTGCCGCGGATCGATGGACCTCGGCCGCTCCCAGGGCGGCCTGCCGCCCGACGAGGTCACCGAGGACCGCGACGCGATCCTGACTGCCTGCGCGGAGGCGATCGACCGCTTCCACGACCCGGCGTTCGACGCGATGGTCCGCGTCGCGCTCGCCCCCTGCTCGCCGTTCTCGGTCACGAAGGAGCTGATGGCGGAGACCGCCACCTTCGCGCGCGAGAAAGGCGTCCGCCTCCACACACACATGGCGGAGACGCTCGACGAGGAGGCGTTCTGCCTGGAGCTGTTCGGCGTCCGCCCCGTCGAGTACCTGGAGGAGCTGGGCTGGCTCGGCGACGACGTCTGGCTGGCGCACTGCGTGCACCTCGACGAGCGCGAGGTGCGCCGCTTCGGCGAGACCGGCACCGGCGTCGCGCACTGCCCGTCGTCGAACGCGCGGCTCGGCGCCGGCATCGCGCCCGTCGCCGCGCTCACGGCGGCCGGCGCGCCGGTCGGCCTCGGGGTCGACGGCGCCGCCTCCAACGAGGCCGGGGAGCTGGGCGGCGAGCTGCGCCAGGCGCTGCTCATGGCCCGCGCCGCCGGCGGCCCGCAGGCGCTCACTGCGCGCGAGGCGCTCACGCTCGGCACGATCCACGGGGCCCGCTGTCTCGGCCGCGAGCACGAGATCGGCTCGCTCGAGCCGGGCAAGCTCGCCGATGTGGCGCTGTGGCGGCTGGACGGCATCGACCACGCCGGGATGGCCGACCCGGTGGCGGCGCTCGTCCTCGGCCCGCGCCCGATCGTCGACACCCTGTTCGTGGGCGGCCGTCCCGTCGTCGAGGGCGGGCACCTCGTCACCGCCGACGAGGACGAGATCGCCCGCGAGCTGGCACGCGTGAGCCGGAAGCTCCAGGAGGTGCCCGTATGACCGTCGAAGCGCCACCCCGCGGCGGCGTCGGCGAGAGCGTCCGCCGCCCCGACGGCATCCCCAAGGTCAAAGGCGACTTCGCGTACTCGTCCGACCTGTGGGCCGACGGGATGCTGTGGGGAGCGACGCTGCGCAGCCCGCATCCCCGCGCGCGCGTGAAGGAGATCGACATCGCCGCCGCGCTCGCGGTCCGCGGCGTGCACGCCGTGCTCACCCACGAGGACGTACCCGGCCGCAAGACCTACGGCCTCGAGATCCCCGACCAGCCGGTGCTGGCGATCGACCAGGTCCGCTACCAGGGCGAGGCGATCGCGATCGTCGCCGCCGACCATCCGGAGACCGCCCGCCACGCGGCCGCCCAGATCGCGGTCGAGTTCGAGCCGCTCACGCCGGTCACCGACCCCGAGCTGGCCGCCGAGGCCGACCCGCTGCACCCCGGAGGCAACCTCCTGCGCCACGTGCACATCGAGCACGGCGACCCGGCCGCAACCGCCGACGTCGTCGTCAGCGGCGAGTACGAGGTCGGCATGCAGGACCAGGCGTTCCTCGGCCCCGAGTCGGGCCTCGCGGTGCCGGCCGAGGACGGCGGCGTCGACCTCTTCGTCTCCACCCAGTGGCTGCACGTCGACCGCGACCAGGTTGCCGCCAGCCTCGACCTGTCGCCCGAGAAGGTCCGGATCACGCTCGGCGGCGTGGGCGGCGCGTTCGGCGCCCGCGAGGACCTCTCGATGCAGGTCCACGCCTGCCTGCTCGCCCTCCATACCGGTAAGCCGGTGAAGATGATGTACGGGCGCGAGGAGTCGTTCTTCGGCCACGTGCACCGCCATCCCGCGCGCATGCGCTACGAGCACGGCGCCACGCGGGACGGGAAGCTGGTCTACGTCAAGTCCCGGATCCTGCTCGACGGCGGTGCCTATGCGTCGAGCTCGACCGCCGTCTGCTCGAACGCCGCCTGCTTCGCCGTCGGGCCCTACGACGTCCCGAACGCGCTGATCGACGCCTACGTCGTCTACACGGACAATCCGCCGTGCGGGGCGATGCGGGGCTTCGGCGCCGTCCAGACCTGCTTCGCCCACGAGGCGCAGATGGACAAGCTCGCCGCCGCGCTCGAGCTGGACCCGCTCGAGCTGCGCCGGCGCAACGCGATGTCACAGGGCTCGACGCTCCCCACCGGCGCCACGATCAACTCGCCCGCGCCGGTCCGCGAGCTGCTCGCCAGCATCGCCGACCGTCCGATGCCCGACGACCCGGGGGGCTTCCCCGGCGGTCACTCGAACACGACCCGCGGCGAGGGCGTCACGCGCGGGATCGGCTACGCGGTCGGCTTCAAGAACGTCGGCTACTCCGAGGGCTTCGACGACTACTCGACAGCCCGTGTGCGGCTGTCGGTCGCAGGCGGCGAGCCACTCGTCGAGGTCCACACGGCGGCGGCCGAGGTCGGCCAGGGGCTGGTCACCGTGCAGGAGCAGATCGCGCGCCACGAGCTCGGGGTGGAGCGGGTCATCGTGCTGCCCGCCGACACGGCTGTCGGCTCGGCCGGCTCCTCCTCCGCCTCGCGCCAGACCTACATGACCGGCGGCGCGGTCAAGCTCGCGTGCGAGGCGGCGCGCGAGGAGCTCGAGCGCCGCGGGACCGGTGACCTGGTCGAGCTGATCGGCGACGAGCCGATCGACGTCACCCGCGAGCACCACCACCGTCCCACGTTCGCGCTCGACGAGAAGGGCCAGGGCGACGCGCACGTGACGTTCGCGTTCGCCGCCCACCGGGCGATCGTCGACGTCGACGCCGAGCTCGGGCTCGTGCGCGTCATGGAGATCGCGACCGCCCAGGACGTCGGCAAGGCGATCAACCCCCAGGCCGTCGAGGGGCAGATCGAGGGCGGCATCGCCCAGGGACTGGGGCTCGCGCTGATGGAGGAGATCCAGGTCGTCGACGGCGAGGTGCGCAACGCGTCGTTCACCGACTACCTGATCCCGACCGTGCTCGACATGCCGCCGGTGGCGCTCGAAGTCCTCGAGCTGGCCGACCCCGAGGCGCCCTACGGCCTGCGCGGCGTCGGCGAGCCGCCGACCATCTCCTCGACCCCGGCGGTCGTCGCCGCCGTGCGCGCGGCGACCGGCGCGGCGCTCACCCGCGTGCCGATCCGCCCCGATCACATCGTGGGGCTCTGACGCGGTGCCGGTGCCGCCCGCCGAGCTCTCCGTCCAGCTCACCATCGGACGCCCGGACGCGGCGAAGCAGGCCGCCCGCGACGCCGCCGCCCCCTCCGGCCTCGCCCGTGAGGCGGGTCCGGACGAGACGCTGTTGGCCGGGAGCCGCGCAGAGGTGCTGGCCGCGCTCGGCAACGCTCTCGCCGCCGCGCTCGAGGCGGGCGCCGAGCACATTGACGTCCGCCTCGAGGCGCCGCGATGAACCGCGCGCGGCTGATCGCCGTCGCGCGCGGCGACGATCCGCCCGACCTGGTCATCGAGGGCGCGCGGGTCTTCTCCGTCTTCACGCGCGAGTGGCTGGAACTCGACGTGGCGATCGCGGAGGGGCGGATCGCCGGCCTGGGCGCGTACGACGGCGGGGAGCGAGTGGACGCCCGCGGCCGCGCGCTCGTGCCCGGCTTCATCGACGCGCACGTGCACATCGAGTCCTCCAAGCTGACGCCCGCGGAGTTCGCCCGTGCGGTCGTGCCGCACGGGACGACCGCCGTGGTCACGGACCCGCACGAGGTCGCCAACGTGCTCGGCCGCGAGGGGGTCGAGTGGATGCTCGAGGCGTCCGAGGAACTGCCGCTCGACGTGTTCGTGATGGCGCCGTCGTGCGTGCCGGCCAGCGAGTTCGAGTCTCCACTGGGACCGCTCGAGCCTTCGGAGATGGAGGCGATCCTGCGCCATCCGCGGGCCCTGGGCGTGGCCGAGATGATGAACTTCCCGGGGGTCATCGCCGGCGCGCCGTCGCAGCTCGAGCGGCTCGAGCTGAGCGGCCACGTGGACGGCCACTCCCCCGGCGTGAACGGTCGCGCGCTCGATGCGTACGTCGCGGCCGGCGTCCGCTCCGACCACGAGGCGACGACGCTCGAGGAGGCGCTCGAGAAGCGCCGGCGCGGGATGTGGGTGCTCATCCGCGAGGCCTCGAACGCCCGCAACCTCGTGACGCTGCTCGAGCTGGTCAAGCGGTTCGGGCCCGAACATTGCGCGTTCTGCACGGACGACCGCGAGCCCGACCTGCTCTACCGCGAGGGCCACATCGACCAGATGTGCCGGATTGCGGTGGCCGAGGGGATCGCTCCCGAGGACGCGCTGCTGATGGCCACGCTCCACCCCGCGCGCGCCCACCGGCTGCTGGACCGCGGGGCGGTCGCGCCCGGCCTGCGGGCCGACCTCGTCCTGCTCGAGGACCTCGAGAGCTTCCGCCCGACGGCGGTCTACAAGGACGGCACGCTGGTGGCCGAGGCGGGACGCGCCGCCGGCTTCCCGCGCGCGCCGGTGCCGGACTGGGTGCGCTCGACCATGCGCGCCGCACCCGTGGACGCCGGCTCGTTCGCGATCCCGGCCCAGTCGGCGCGCGTGCGCGTGATCGAGACGATTCCTGCCCAGCTCATCACGCACGCGCGCGAGGAGGAGCCGACGGTCGTAGATGGCTTCGTCGTCGCCGACCCCGGCCGGGACCTGGCGAAGATCGCGGTGATCGAGCGCCACCACGCGAGCGGCCGCGTCGGCCTCGGCCTCGTCCGCGGCTTCGGGCTGCGCGCCGGCGCGTTCGCCTCGACCGTGGCCCATGACGCCCACAACCTCGTCGTGGTCGGGGTGGCCGACGCCGACATGGCCGCCTGCGCGATCCGGTTGCAGGCGATCGGCGGCGGCATCGCGGTGGCTCGCGACGGAGAGGTCCGCGGCGAGCTCCCGCTCCCGGTCGCCGGGCTGCTCTCCGACGAGCCGGTCGAGGAGGTCGTCGAGCGGCTCGAGGCGCTCCACGCGATGCTCGGCGAGCAGGGCGTGGCCGACCCCGCGCCGTTCATGACTCTCTCCTTCCTGGCCCTGTCCGTGATCCCGTCCCTGAAGATCACCGACCGCGGGCTGGTCGACGTCGATCGCTTCGAGCTCGTCCCGCTGGCGGTCTAGGCGTGAATGAGCCTCGTCAGCTGCGCGACGAGGGCGTGTGAGTCGTTGACGATCTGGCGCCAGGTGATCCGGACGACGCGGTAGCCGGCCGCCTGCAGGGTGGCGTCGCGGGCACGGTCGCGCTCGAAGGCGTGTCTTGTCGAGTGGTAGGCGAAGCCGTCGACCTCGACGATCAGCCGCTGCCGGCGCCAGAGCAGGTCGACCTCGTACCCCTGCACCCGCACATTCGTCTCCGGGCGCGGCAGACGCGCCTGCCGGATCAGCGCGAGCAGCCTCCGCTCGGCCGCTGAGCGGGTGAGCTGAGGGTCGTCGTAGAGCGCCGCTGTCAGCGCGCGGCGTCCGCGTCTTGGCAGCCGCGCCGCGATCTCCTCTCGCGTCGCCAGCCGCAGCACCTGCGCCTGCTCGACGGCACGGTCGAGCTCGGGCTGGCCGAGGCAGCCGGCGAGGTCATGCAGTGTCCTTGCGGGGGTGGTGAGGGGCAGGCCGTCTTGAACGGCGGCATCGAGGGAGCGAGCTCGATGGATGCGCAGGCCCGGGCGGGACCTGACTGCGGGGCCGGTGACGGTGATATCGATCGCGCCGTCGTGAGGGCGAATGCCCCAGATCTTGGCCGCGGAGTGGTGGCTCAGGATGCCACCGGTGGCGAGGACCGCCGCCATCTCGCGGCCTCGGGCGCCGGGCACGGGACCTACCTGGTAGACGCCGCGCCAAATCGGGACCAGCCACCCGCGCTGCACCCGGCGCGCCAGCGCGCGTCGATGTAGTCCGGCGGCCGCGAGCTGCGCCGTGGTCACGACCCCATGCTGGCGGGCCGCGAGACCGACTACCACCCGGTCGCTGGGGTGCATTTCGTCGACCTCGCGCAGCTCCCGCCCCCGAGGTCGACGTTCGGCACCCATACGGTGCGTTTCGTCGACCTCACCCGCGACGCCATCATCAAGTCGACGAAACGCACCCTCGGACACACCCCTGAGAGGCTCCGCGCGCCCGATCCCTCCCCCTCGATGCCGCCTTAGCGGACGCCGGCAGCTAGAACACGTTCGCTTCGAGCCAGTCGGCGGCGAGGAACACCACGAAGAACGGCGATCCCTCACCGAGCGCCCCGGTGCGCGCTCGTCCCCCCGGCTGCCGAACCGGAGGCGCCTCTCCAGGACCCCTCGTGTCGCGAAAGTGCCAGCGGCCCCGGCGGACGCGACTGGGACCGGCCGGCGAACCGCTGGTGGCCGCGAGGCTGGTTGAATCTCACCCGATGGACGACCGAGAGACGTTCGTGGAGCGCTACGGGCCGCTGTTCGAGCACTCCCCGTGGGTGGCCGAGGATGCCTGGGCCAACGGGCCGTTCGCCGATCGCGAGGCGCTCGCGCAAGGCTTGGAGGAGGCCATGTACGCCGCGCCGCGCGAGCGCCAGCTCGCGCTCATCCGCGCCCATCCCGACCTCGCCGGCCGCGCCGCCGTCGAGGGCACCCTGACCGCGAGCTCCCAGCGCGAGCAGGCCGCGGCCGGACTCGACCGCCTCACGCCCGACGAGTACGAGACGTTCACGCGCACGAACGCCGCCTACCGCGAGCGCTTCGGCTTCCCCCTCGTCGTCTGCGCCCGCGAGCACACGAAGGACTCGATCCTGCGCACCGCCGCCGCGCGGCTCGACCACTCGCCCGACGAGGAGATCCGCATCGCCCTCGGCGAGATCGCGAAGATCGCGCGGTTGCGACTGAGCGACCTGCGATGAAGATCTCCTACGGCAAGCTGCGGGTGCCCGTGCACCGGATCGCGGGCGACGACCTGTTCGCGTGCGAGGTCGACGTCGAGGTGCTGGGCGACAACTTCACCCCCGCCTACACGGAGGGCGACAACTCGGCCGTCGTCGCGACCGACACGATGAAGAACTTCGTCCTGCGCGAGGCGCTCGGCTACGACGGCGACACGCTGGAGGGCTTCCTCGCCTATCTCGGCGACCGCCTGCTGGCCACCTACCCGGTGATGGAGGCCGTGCGGGTGAGCGGGCGCGAGCTGCGCTTCGACCGCTTGGGCGGCAAGGTCTTCTCCCGCTCGGCCGACGACCACGCGGTGGCCAGCGTGCAGCTCGACCGCGACGGCACGCGCACCGTGCAGGCCGGCCGCCACGGCCTCCTGCTGCTCAAGACGAGCGGCAGCGCGTTCACGCACTTTGCGCGCGACGAGTACACGACGCTGCCCGAGCGCGGCGACCGCCCGCTGTTCATCCGGATGGACGTCGACTGGCGCTACGGCGAGCCGGACGCCCACGTGGATCCCGTCGCGGTGCGCGACCACCTCGCGGCGACGTTCGACGACTTCGTCTCGGAGTCGATCCAGCACCTGGTCCACGAGATGGGCACGCGGCTGCTGGCCGACCACCCGGCTCTCGCCGAGGTCAGCTTCACGGCCGAGAACCACACGCGTGACCCGGTCGGGGAGCAGGACGGGCGCAAGGTCTACACCGACCCGTTCCCGGCCCAGGGCCTGATCACGCTCACCCTCACACGATGAGCCTGACCACGCACGTCCTCGACACGTCGCGCGGCATCCCGGCGGCGGGCGTCGCGATCGAGCTACGACGCGGGGAAGAGCTGCTCGCGCAAACCGTCACCAATGCCGACGGCCGCACGGACGAGCCGCTGCTGACGGAGTCGCCCGCCGGCGAGTACGAGCTGGTCTTCGCGGTCGGCGACTACTTCGGCGAGCGCGCGTTCCTGGACCGCGTGCCGGTGCGCTTCACGATCGCCGATCCCGACGCGCACTACCACGTGCCGCTGCTCGTCTCGCCCTGGTCCTACAGCACCTACCGCGGCAGTTGAGCGGCGCGGCGCGGGTGCTCGAGCGGTGCGCGCGGCTCGGCGAGATCAGCGAGGAGAGCGGCCGACTCACGCGGCGCTTCGGCACGGACGCGATGCGCGAGGCGAACGCGCTCGTCGCAGCCTGGATGCGAGAGGCCGGCCTGACGGTGCGGGAGGACGAGGTCGGCAATCTGATCGGCCGCCTCGGCGAGGGCCGCCCCTTCGTACTGGGCTCCCACCTGGACACGGTCCGCGACGCCGGGCGCTACGACGGGCCGCTCGGGGTCATCGTCGCGATCGAGGTGCTCGAGCGGTTGCGCGAGCCGCTGCCGTTCGCCGTCGAGGTCGTGGGCTTCGCGGACGAGGAGGGCGTGCGCTTCGGCACCGCGTACCTCGGCTCGGCGGCGATGGCCGGGCGCTTCGACCCCGCATGGCTCGCACGCGTCGACGACGATGGCATCGCCCTCGCCGACCTCGTCGCCCAGCCACCGGCCGCCGGCGAGCCGCCGATGGGCTACGCCGAGGTGCACATCGAGCAGGGGCCGGAGCTCGAACGGCGTGGCGAGCCGCTCGGCGTGGTCACCGCGATCGCCGGCCAGAGCCACGCCGAGGTCACGTTCGTCGGCGCTCCCGGGCATGCGGGCACGGTGCCGATGGGCTCCCGCCGCGACGCGCTGGCCGGCGCCGCGGAGTGGGTCCTCGCGGTAGAGGCGGCCGGCCCGGTCGCGACCGTCGGAGAGCTGCGCGTGCACCCGGGCGCACGCAACGTGATCCCCGGCTCCGCGGCGCTGACGCTCGACCTCCGCGACCCGAGCGACGACGTGCGGCGCGCCGCGGTCGCCCAGCTGCGTGCGAGCGCCGAGCAGATCGCCGCCCGGCGCGGTCTCGACCTCCGCTGGGAGGACCGGGCCGACGTTCCCGCGGTCCGCATGGACGAGCGCCTGACAGGCCTGCTCGGCAACGACCTCCCCCACCTGGTCAGCGGCGCCGGCCACGACGCGGGGATGATGGCCTCGATCGCTCCCGCCGCGATGCTGTTCGTCCGCTGCCGCGGCGGCATCAGCCACTCGCCCGACGAGTCGGTCGAGGAGGCCGACGTGGCGGCCGCGATCGAGGCGCTCGAGCGGTTCGTCCATGCCCTCTGACCTCCTCATCCGCGGCGCCGCCGTGGTCCTCCCGGGCGTCGCGCCGGTGACCGCCGACGTGGCGATCGCCGACGGCGCGATCGAGGCCATCGGCCCCGACCTCCCGGGTGCGCCGCAGGAGCTCGACGCGCGCGGCCTGCACCTGCTTCCCGGGGTGATCGACGCCCACGTGCACTTCAACGAGCCCGGCCGCACGGACTGGGAGGGCTGGGCGACCGGGACCCGCGCGCTGGCCGCGGGCGGCGCCACGGCCTGCGTCGAGATGCCGCTCAACGCCCATCCGCCCACCACGGACGCCGCCGCCTTCGACGCCAAGGTCGCCGCCGCCCGCGCGTCGGCGCACGTCGACTTCGCGCTCTGGGGCGGCCTGATCCCCGGCGCGCGGCTGGAGGAGCTGGCCGAGCGCGGCGTGGTCGGCTTCAAGGCCTTCATGTGCGACAGCGGGATCGACGACTTCCCGGCCGCCGACCCCGACACGCTCGCCGACGGCATGCGGCGCGCGGCGACGCTCGGGCTCCCGGTCGCCGTGCACGCCGAGAGCCCCGCCAGGCTGACGCAACCTGCCGGCACCACGTGGCGCGACTTCGTGGCGTCGAGACCCGTCGAGGCCGAGCTCGAGGCGATCGAGCTCGCCCTCGCGCTGGCGCGCGAGACCGGCTGCGCGCTGCACGTCGTCCACGTCTCCAGCGGCGACGGCGTCGCGCTGGTCGCGGACGCCGCCGGCGTCGACGCCACGTGCGAGACGTGCCCGCACTACCTCACGCTCACCGAGGACGACCTCGACGCCCTCGGGACGCGCGCCAAGTGCGCGCCGCCGCTGCGCCCGGCTGCCGAGCGGGCCAAGCTGCGGGAGCACCTGGCGGCGGGCCGGATCGCGTTCGTCGCATCGGACCACTCGCCGTGCCCGCCGGCCATGAAGGAGGGCGCCTTCACCGACGCGTGGGGCGGCATCGCGGGCTGCCAGTCGCTGCTCCAGCTCGTGCTCGAGCAGGTTCCGCCGGCGGCCGCCGCGCAGCTCACATCAGCGGGCGTCGCCGCGCGCCTGAACCTCCCGAAGGCGCGCCTGCAGCCGGGCGCCGACGCCGACCTCGTGCTGGTCGACCTGCGCGAGCGCCACGCCCCCGAGCTGCTCGACCGCCATCGCTTGAGCCCGTTCGCCGGCCGCCCGCTCAAGGGCCGCGTCGTCCGGACGCTCGTCCGCGGCACGACCGTGTTCGAGGACGGCCGGATCGTGGCCGAGCCGCTCGGCCGCCTGCTCACCCCGACGAAAGGACCCACATGAGCGACCTGCGCATCACCGCCGGACCCCTGACGTTCGGCGCCGACTGGGTCTCGGACGCGCCGAAGACGTGCGAGGCGTTCGCCGCCCTGCTCCCGTTCCGCAACAAGGTCGTCCACGTGCGCTGGAGCGGCGAGTCGGCGTGGATCCCGCTCGGGGACATGCAGACCAACGTGACGTTCGAGAACCACACGAGCCACCCGGCGCCGGGTGAGATCCTGCTCTACCCGGGCGGCTACAGCGAGACGGAGATCCTCTTCCCGTACGGCGGCACTTGCTTCGCGAGCATCGTCGGCCAGCTCGCGGGCAACCACTTCCTGACCGTGACGGAGGGTCGCGAGCAGCTGCGCGAACTGGGGCGGCTCGTGCTGTGGGAGGGCGCCCAGGACATCGAGTTCGCACGCGCCTGACCGGCACGTCCGCGTTACCGGCTCACCGGGAGGTGCGCATGACGGTCATGCCATCCCGCCCGATCAGTACCCTGCGCACCAACTTCTAGGGGAGGTCTATTGATGCGACGTACGGCATTGGCCGTGGCGGCTGCGTTCGCCTTGGCGCTCGCGGGGTGCGGCGGGGACGACTCGGATTCCGAGGAGAGCGCGGGGCAGGACACCGCGCCGGCGCAGCAGGCCAAGAAGGGCGGCGACCTGACGGTCCTCTACGCCGCGGACGTGGACAAGATCGACCCGGGCGTGACGTACTACCAGTACGGCTTCCTCGTCGCCTACGCGACGCAGCGCCCGCTCTACTCCTTCAAGCCCGACGACGCGATCAACCCGGAGCCGGACCTCGCGGAGGGCCAGCCGGAGATCTCCGAGGACGGCAAGACGGTCACCGTGAAGATCCGGCCGGGCGTGAAGTTCAGCCCGCCCGTGGATCGGGAGGTGACTTCGGACGATGTCGCCTATGCGATCGAGCGCGGCTTCACCAAGCAGGTCGCGAACCCGTACTTCCCCGCCTTCATGGGCGAGCTGGTCGGCCTCAAGGCGTTCCAGGACGGCAAGGCCGACAGCATCGCGGGCATCACCACGCCGGACGACCAGACGCTCGTCCTCGAGCTCTCCAAGCCCCGCGGCGCGATCGTGGCCGGCGTGCTCGCGCTACCCGGGTCGGCCCCCGTGCCGCGTGAGTACGCAGAGAAGTTCGACCAGAAGCTGCCCACCCAGTACGGCCAGAACCAGGTGGCGACCGGCCCGTACATGATCGAGAACGACGCGTCGGGCAAGGCGACCGGCTACAAGCCGGGCGTCGAGATCAAGCTCGTGCGCAACCCGAACTGGGACGCCTCGACCGACTACAAGCCGGCCTACCTGGACTCGATCACGATCAAGCAGGGCTCCAAGCCGGAGGTGGCGTCGCGGCAGATCCTCGATGGCTCGCGGATGCTGTCGGGTGACTTCCAGCTCCCGCCGACGATCCTGCGCTCGGTGTCGCAGGGCGACAACAAGGACCAGCTCGTCACCACCCCGCCGACCGGGCGCTACCGCTACATCGCGCTCAACACGCGCGTGGAGCCGTTCGACAACCCCGACGTGCGGCGCGCGATCGTCGCAGCGTTCGACCGCAACGCGCTGCGCCAGGCGTTCGGCGGCCCGCTCGTGGGCGACCTCCCGACGCACTTCATCCCGCCCGGCCAGCCGGGCTTCGAGGAGGCCGGCGGCGCGGAGGGCCCGGGCGTGGACTTCCTGGCCAAGCCGGAGGGCGACCTGGCCCTCGCGGCGGAGTACATGAAGAAGGCGGGCTACGACTCCGGCAAGTACGACGGCGACAAGACGTTCTCGGGCGTCTCCGACAACGCGACGGTGCAGGCCCAGGTCGGCGAGGTCGCGGTCGCGCAGTTCGCGAAGCTCGGCTTCGAGGTCGACATGAAGTACGTGACGCGCGACTCCATGTACACGAAGTTCTGCCAGGTGCCGGGCAACCAGCCCGACGTCTGCCCGAGCGTGGGCTGGCTGAAGGACTTCGCGGACCCGGAGACGCTGCTCGGGCCGGTGTTCAACGGCAAGAACATCCTCGACGAGGGGAACTCGAACTTCTCGCTCCTCGACGAGCCCGAGCTGAACAAGATGATGGACGACGCCGAGCTGCTCACCGACCCGGATGAGCGCAGCAAGGCGTGGGGCGAGATCGACAAGGCGATCACCGAGGCGGCCCCCGGCATCCCGTTCCTGTGGGACAAGCAGCCGATGCTGCGCTCGTCCGACGTGAACGCCGTGGTCAGCCAGTCGAACGCGGCGTTCGACCTGACGTTCACCTCGGTCCAGTAGACGACGCAGACCGTCGTGCGGGCAGCCCTGCCCGCACGACGGTGGTGTCGCCGTATCACGGGATCTCGCGGACCATGATGAGGTTGGTGGCGCCGGGGGTGCCGGTCCGGCGCCCCGCCGTCAGCACCACGTCCGTGCCGCTCGCGATGCCGCCGAAGTCGCGCGCGGTCTCGAGCGCCATGTCGATCATGTCGTCGACCGTGTCGGCTACGCCCATCATGGTCGGGTAGACGCCCCACTCGAGCGTGAGCTGGTTCGCCACGCGCGGCTCGTGGGCGGGCGCGATGATCGGCAGCCGCTGGCGGTACTTGGAGACCGCGCGCGGAGCGCCGCCGGTCGAGGTCGGCACGACGAGCGCGCTGGCGTCGATCTCGCCCGCGAGGTTCACCGCGGCGTGCATGACGGCGCCGGCGGCGCTCTCGGGCTCGACGCTCACGGCGCGGCCGTGGATGACGGGCGAGGCCTCGGCCGCCTCGGCGATCTCCGCCATCGTCTTGACCGCCTCGACCGGGTAGCTGCCGACGCTCGTCTCCGCCGACAGCATGACCGCCGAAGTGCCGTCGATCACCGCGTTGGCGACGTCGGTCGCCTCGGCGCGGGTCGGCTCCGGCGCCTGGATCATCGACTCGAGCATCTGGGTGGCCGTGATGACGAGCTTGCCGGCCTGGGTGGCGCGGAAGATCGTGTCCTTCTGCATCAGCGGGACGCGGGCGACGCCGGCCTCCACCCCGTAGTCGCCGCGCGCGACCATGACGCCGTTGGCGACCGCGATGATCTCGTCGAGCTGCTCGTAGGCCTCGACCTTCTCGATCTTGGCGATCGTGCGCGCCCGGGAGCCGAGATCGCGGAGGCGCTGCGCGAGCTCCTCGATGTCCTGGGCGGAGCGGACGAACGAGAGCGCGACGAAGTCGGCGCCGAGCGCGACCGCGGTCTCGAGGTCGGTCGCGTCCTTCTCCGTGATCGCGGGCAGCTCGGGCCGCGCGTGGGTGACGTTGATGCCCTTGCGGGGCGCGAGCCGGCCGGGCGAGATCGTGCGGCAGTCGACCTCGCCGGGGCGGATGTCCTCGACGGCGAAGCGCGGGACGCCGTCGCCGATCACGATCTGGCTGCGCTCGGTGACCAGCCGCGAGAAGCCCTCGAAGTCGACGAGCACGCGGCCCGGCCCGGGCCCGTCCTCGGCGAACGTGACGGTGTCGCCGGCCTGCAGGACCTGCTCGGCGGTGTCGCCGGAGAGGCGCAGCTTCGGACCCTGGAGGTCGAAGAGCAGGCCCAGCGGCCGTCCGCACCGCTCGGCGGCGGCGCGAACCTCGGCCGCGCGACCCTTGAGCGCGTCGGCGTCGCCGTGGGAGCAGTTCAGCCGCGCGCAGTCCATCCCCGCCGCGACCAGGCGGTCGAGGACGCCGGGGGCGTCCGTGGCGGGTCCGAGCGTAGCGACGATCTTCGTGCGCCGTTCGAGCATGCGCGGCAGTCTCCCAATTCGAAGCGGTTCTGTGACTGAAATGGCACGAAGCCGGTGTCCGCTGTCACCGGCGGCCTGGCACCGTGTCCGGCATGCAGATCAGCGAGCGGCATCGAGACGTCGAGGCGCGCTTCCGCGCCCTCGTGAGCGGCAGCGGGCTGCCGGAGCCCGACGAGGTGCGCTACGAGCCCGAGGCGGTCGTGTTCATGTGGCACGAGCCGAAGCTCGCCGTGTGCGTCGACTTCGACGAGGCCGACGATCTCCCGAGCGCCGCCTGACGGCGCCCGTTCGGGCGGCGCGACAGCGGTTTCTGGTCGATCGGGGGGTGCAGCGCACCCGCCGGCGTGCGATGCTCGGCGTGCGTGGGCGCTCTGCGCGACCCCGGCACTGACTTTGGAGAACGGTCGCCCAGGAGCGGCCCGAGACCGGAGCCGCGCAGAGCGCCCGCGTCGACGCTGTGCGCGTGTGCCGGTCGTGTCGGCAGGAACTGCAGCTGCCTCAAGCGGCTATGTCACGGTCCAGACCGCGCTCGAACCTCGCCAGCCGGTCGATCGGCTCGACCCGCCGGTCGGAATGGGCGGCGGCGCGGCGGCTCAGGCGCTCGAGCAGCTCCACGTCGCGGGCGGCGAGCCCGCGCTCCCGGTTCGTCGCGACGGCGACCGTCCCCACGACCCCTCTCTCGCCCGTGATCGGCACCGACACGACGGCCCACGCGGGAGCGTCGAACCGATCCTCGATCAGGAAGCGCGACTCGGGCCCGGCGCCCCAGCCGAAGCCGCCGGTGACCGGCACGGTCGCGCCCACGAGCTCCGGGCGCCCGCAGCATGCCTCGACGATGCCGGTGCCGGTGCCGTCCGCGTCGTGCATGACCACTGCGACGCGCTCGACCCCGAGCACCCCGAGCACGTCCTCGGCGAGCCGGCAGACGAGCTCACCCGTCGCCTGGACGTCAGCCGCCTTCGGCTCGCGGCGGGCCCGCGTGACGCTCAGCACGGCGACGAACGCGGCGTTGGCCGTGGCCCACGCGCCGGCGGCGAGCCAGAATCCATCCGAGCGTGCTCATCGGTGCCGCCCGTCAGGTGAGGTGTGTGATCTCAAGGGCACGGCCTTTCGATGCAGGCGGGTCCTGGCCGTCTGCGACGTATCCGCGCCCGCTTCTCCACGACGGGCTTCTCCGGCCCCGCCTCGGCGGCGGGACCATGTTCGAATCCCTCGAACGTGTCAGTCGGATACCCCTCCAACCGGTCTTCCTAACGCCGCGCAGTGTACATGCCACTTACATCAATGCAAATCAGTCCGCCCGCGTCAGGCGCATCGGCGGCCCGGCACGTGGCACCAGGAGCACGTCGACGGCGTTGCGGCCGGCCCGGAACACCTCGGGTGGCACGAAGGCCGAGAAGCGCTCCTTCCCCTCCCAGGGGAAGGTCTGCGCGAGGGTGGCGATGCGTCCGTTGACGGCCAGCGCGAGGTCGTGGCGTCCGGAGCCGGCGCCGGAGACCGTGCCGGTGAGCATCGCCGGCAGCGGGCCGGCGAGGTCGACGTTCGTCAGCTCGGAGGTCGCGTCGATCGTCGCCGTGGCTCCGCCGGCCGGGGCGAACGCGCCGACGGGCCGCCCGAGCAGGTCGCGCCGCGGGCCGGCCGCGTAGAGGCCGGGCTCGCCGCCACCGGTTCCGAACAGCTGGACCTTGCGGGCGAGCGCGGCTTTGCGACGGCGCTCGAGGGCGGGGCCGTCCACGCGGAGCGGCTCCCAGTCCCGCGTGAGCATGTCGACGGCGGGCCGGTCGCCGGGCTTTACTTGGTCGGCCGGACGCCCGTCGGCCCGCCACGGGAGACGGATCCCGAGGGCGTCGGCGATGGTGGGCAGGACGTCGATCGTCTGCACCGGCCCGGTCTCCACGCGTCCCTTGTCCTGGCCGGGGGCCTTGACGAACAACGGGACCGGCGCGACGTCCTCGACGTTCTCGGGCGTTACGGCACGCCGGTCGCCCTGCCCGACGCGGAACGACACGCCGTGGTCGGCCACCACGACGACGAGCGCGCGGTCCCAGAGGCCCGTCTCCCGCAGCCGGGCGATGAGCCGGCCGAGCAGCCGGTCCGTGTATCCGAGCTGGAGTAGATGGCGCTGGTAGAGCTGGCGGACGAGGAACGGCTCGTCCATCGCCCGCTCGTCCTGCAGCCCGGCCGGCCGCCCGCCGCCGCGTGAGTAGGCCCGGCCGTCGGGCAGGTACTGCCACGGCACGTGCGGCAGCAGCACGTGCTTGAAGTTCAGCGCCGGCCGCGACGACGGCCGGATTGCGTGCAGCCAGTCCTCGAAGCGTCCCGGCCGGCCGTTGTCCCCGAGCATCTCGAGCGCCGCCTCCGCCGCGTCGCCTCCGTTGAAGTCACCCCAGCCCTCCGAGACCGAGGGCAGCTCGTCCTCCAGCGCCGAGGGCAGGACCATGTGGGCGTACACGACGCCGAGGTCGGAGCTCAGCGAGCGCATCCGCTGCGACAGGCCGGGCTGGGCGGCGTCCGGGCACAGTCGCGGCGGGCACAGGTACGTGGCCTCCTCCGACACGTTGAGGCGGTAGGTGTCGCCGAGCAGCGTGAAGAGGTTTCGCGGGTGCTGGGCGAACGTGGGAAGCGAGCCCTCCTCCGCGCGCCGCCCGTCGAGGATCGCCGGCACCGCATGGGTCGTCGAGTCGAAGACCGTCGTCGCGTCCGAGTACCAGGTCGAGCGCTCTGCCAGGGCGCCGAAGCTCGGGTAGCGCTCGCGATCGATCCGGCCGTCGCGGTCGAGCAGCGAAGTCGTCGGCAGCTCGTCGAACACGACCATCACGACCGGCGCCCCCGACCGCACGCTCGCCGTCGCGACCTCGGCGTCGTCCGGCAGCACGAGCTCGGTCACGGGCGAGGCGAACAGGAACAGCGCGAGGAACAGCACCGGCGCCGGCGAGAGCACCATCGCGAACGTGCGCACGGGCCGCACGCGCCGGATCACCAGTGCCCACGCGAGCGCCACCCCGGCGGCGAGCGCGAGCACGAGGTCGATCGCCAGCGGCAGCGCCCCGATCCGCTTCACGATCTGAACCGCGATCAGCGTCCCGACGGCGGCGACCAGCACTGCATGGACCACCCGCAGCACCCGCCACCCGGCCAGCCCGGCGAGCGCCTCGATCCCGACGAGCACGAGGGGCGGCACCACCACCAGCGCGACGGCGAACAGCACGATGTCCCCCCCAGGCGACCCCCGCACGGCGAAGAACTCCGGATTCCGCCCCAGGAGATCGAACAGCGGCTGCGCAACCGCGAACGAGCACAGCACCACCAGCTCAACCGCGCGCCGCCCCAGCCCGTCGCCTGTCGACGGACGCGAGCGGGATCGAGCTGAGGATTCTCCGACGGGGGATGCCACGGCCGATGAGCAGCGTACGAGCCGCTCTGGCGTACGGTCGTGGACGCCTCCGGCAGGACTCGAAGGAGCGACCCGCGGATTAGCGGTGCGAGCCGCCTCGTCGCGGTGGCGCACGGTGACCTTCTCGACGTCGTCAGCGGGGTCCGTCGCGGTCCACCCCTTGCCTTGGCGTGGCCAAGGATGCCGCGGCGCGTCAACCGGCCGAGACACGGCCCGATCCCTGACACGGCTGTTCGTCGCATCAAACCGTTTCGCCGCTCGTGCGTTTCACATCTTGAGACGGCGCGCGCCGCGGCGGAACGGAATCTTCCGACGATCCCCACTTGGAACGTAACTGGCGCGCGCCGCCTCCCCGAGCTGCGAGCTCCCTGGGCGAGAACACCTCGATCCAGAGTCGGCGGGTGCGGAAAGAAGGCCCGGCACCGCGCCCACGAGCGAGGACGGGTCGACCGGCCAGAACATGGGCGGCGACGAGGGCGGCCCGATCCGCGGGGCACCGGCGCGCCGTGGAGACACGACGGGGAGCCCTCTGGGGCCGGGGGCGTCGTGTCTCATCGACCCGGCTCGACGAATTGGAGGCGCCCCCGGCAGGGCTCGAACCTGCGACTGCGGATTAGAAGTCGGCGCGGGAGCTTCGTTGCGTCCCGCGCTTTGCCTGCTAATCCGCCAGATCCGCCGTCATGGCGTCCGTCGAGCCCAGCGCCACCGAACGCGACGGAAGTTGCCACTGCCAGGCTCGTCCAGACTCCTGCGCGTCGTACCAAGGCGAGTCTGGCCGACGTACATCCACCTGGCCGTCCAGTTGGAGGTGAGGTCGCCACTGTCGTCGCGGTAGGACACCTCGCCGAGCTTGTAATCGCTGCCCGTTCCTGCGACGGTTGGCGAAGTCTGACGCCATGCGGCTTCTCTGCGTATGTCCTGTAATCGTCGGGGCGCTGGGCCTCGTCGGATGTGGCGATGAGCAGCCTGCGCAGTCACCGAATCACGGGAACTCAAAGGCGGCAGCCATCACCCTCGCGTTGCACGAGGAGAATCACTCGGGCCGCAACGGCGAGGCGACCCTGGAGACGACCGAGGCGACCGCTTCGGTGCCGGGCGGCGCCAAACGCGAGGGGACGCGGGTGACGATCAGGATCAGCCCCGACACCGGCGGGAGCAACCAGGCCCACATACACGACGTGACGTGTGCCCAGTACCGGGCCATGGGCAGCTTTGGCGAGCAGCTGGCGACAGTCGAGGACGGGCTGAGCGTGCTCGATCACGGGCGGTCCGAGACCGTGATCGCGACAGAGCTGACAGCGCGGACGAACGGCGGCTATTCGATCAACGTGCACAAGCCCGCGCACCCGTACGAAGTGATCGCATGCGGGGACATCCCACGCCGCTGAACGTCCCGCAGTCGTGACCGAGCGAGGCTGCTTGTGCCTCCAAGCACTAGCGCTCGATGCCCGGTTTCATCGAGTCGCCGCGCTGCCCGATTCGCGCAAGGCAGTAGTGGCGCCGGAGTGCCACGACCCTCAACCGGGTCAGCATTTCGCTCAGGTGGAGTTCCGCTCCCCGTGCTCAACGTGCCGGTCGGGCCGTGAGCTCGCGATGACGGGGGCGAAGTGAGCAGCCCGGGCCTACAACAAGGACCGGCTCCCCCTCTCAGCGACGGGCGGTGCTCTGTGTCGCGCGTCTGTCTAGATGCCTTGACCCGGCGGTCTGGATCGAGTACGCCACGCACGGAGGTTCTGTGATCTCAGCCCGAAGGAGTCGGCATGAGGGGTGTTGGATGGCTCGCTATCGCGTTCGCCGTCGGAGCGGCCCTCGCTACACCCGCCGCTGCGGGCGCGCAGATCCCGACCCAGGATTCCGTCACCGGTAGCGGATTCCTCTCCATCGGGCTGGCGCAAGGGCCGTGCCAGCTCCAGGTCGACGCACGGAGCGGACCCAGCGGCGAGAATCCAACCGGCACGACCCTCTGCACTCCACTTCCTGGCCCGCCCGGGTCCGAGGTGACATGCCTGAACGTGCAGGGGAACGTCGCGTTGATGACCGTCAGGCGGCTCGACACCGGGTCCGTGGGATCACTCCGAATCACGGATAACGGCCCGGGCCTGCTCGACCTAGTCGAGGCCAACTTCGGACCGGGCTGTCCGCAGCCGCAACCCTTCTACTTCAACGTCGGATTGGTTAGCGGCGACTATGTCGTGGTGGACGCTCCGCCACTCCCCACCTCGCCGAAGCAGTGCAAGCACGGAGGCTGGCGGAGGTTCGGAGTGTTCAAGAACCAGGGTGACTGCGTGAGCTTCGTGGTCACCGGCGGCGAGAACCCGCCAGCCGGGACGTAGGGTCCGTAATGCGCGGCTTTGGGTATCTGGCGACCCGGCGGGCGCGGCCGGCGCCGCAGAGGCGCCGGCCACTTTGCGGGTCGGGATGGGCGCCACGAATGCTCCCCCAGGGCGCGGACGCTCTTGTTGCCAGTTTCGTTGCCACTTCGACCAACTGGCGGGCCGATTCACACGATCCGAGAACCACGAAAAGCTGCCTTAGTAGGGCTTTCGTGAAGCTCCCCCGGCAGGACTCGAACCTGCGACCTGCGGATTAGAAGGCCGCGCCAACGAAACGACGCATGACGACGCCGACGACAACCCCCTGCAAACACCACACGTTCTCGTGGTCGTGACCTCCCGAGCCGCATGGCTCCGTGAGCCGTAGCGGGGACGTTTGGGCCACGACCGGGCCACGCCGGCGGTCCGCTGCGAGTAGTGTCCCCGGCGTGGCCAAGGTCGACGATCCTCCGGCACGCACCACGACCGCCCAGCGCGCGCAGCAGAGGCGCGACCAGAAGCTCGCCGACGTGCAGGAGGAGATTGACAGCGGGCGGATGACACGCCGCCAGCTCACGCCGGAGGAGATGGAGGAGCACGCCGGGCGACGCGAGGAGCTCCGGGCCCAGCGCCGGAACCGGAAGTCCTGAGGCGCTGGCGGCGGCCGCAGATCGCGCGTGAGTGGCCGCCTGCCGGTTATTCGTGCTGGTCAGAGCCGACGCGGTGTTTTCGTACCAGCGCTCGCCGGACACCGCGCCTACTGCGCCGCGCAAGAAGGCACCGCCGCACTGCCCGGCGCATGGGAAAACGAGCGCGGCTAGGACGGGCGAGCGACGGCTTGACGCGTGTCGTTGGCGGGCGTACGCTCGTTGTCTAGGCGCTGAACTGGCGACGAGCCGTAGGCACTGACTGGTGACACCTCGGTGTCCGGCTGCCACGGTCCAAGCGTCCCAGCCGGACCAGGCGACGGTTCCCGGCGATGTCGTGGGGACGCGGCATGCACGACGCTGCGCGCTCCGCACATCGTTTCGGAGGAGCCGAAACGAAGGGAGCGAGGACGATGGTAAGAGAGGATGACAGGAGAGCCGGCTTCGAAAAGTTCATGGAGGGCGTGAACCGCCTCCTAGCCGACGAAAACTTCCGCGAGGTCTTACTGGAACTCGAGGCAGATGGGGAAGAGGCCGTCGGCCTTCTGGAGCCTGATCCGGCCGCGTTTCTCAAGCATCGAGGAGTTTCAATCCCGGACGATTTTCGTCTCTCCGTTGCGGAACGCGCGCAGGCGAGGCAAAAGGGTCAAAGGCAGACCGTCTGCTATTGCCTGAGGATCTGCTGGTGGCGATGGTGCATCGAGATATGCGTATGTAAGACGACGACGGCTGTTATTGCCTGACGATCTGCTGGTGACGATGTAAGCGCCGGCACTGGAGAGAAGACCGACGCGCTCTCTCTTACTAGCCAACCTCCGCAGCACGCTCGACCTGATGGTCTAGACTGTCGATTCACGGCACCGTCAACCGGCGGTCAGTCAAACGAAGCGGTCACCCGTTCAATCGGGATCGCGGGGAACAAACCACAAGGGAGTCCCGAGCATGGGCCTCCGCGAGTTCTTCCGCGGCACCAAAGACGAGCAGCGATCGCAAGTACCGCGACTGACGTTGGGCCACTACCGGGCCAGACGACCACTGACCGAGAGCCGGGCCACACGCCCGGCTTTCGGGTAGTTGCAGGCACTTCACGCAACGCCCCCGGCAGGACTCGAACCTGCGACCTGCGGATTAGAAGTCCGCTGCTCTATCCAGCTGAGCTACAGGGGCCCGGCGTGGCGCAGCTTAGAGCGCGGTCGGGACCGGGATGCGGGTGTAGACGCGGCCTGGGCGGCCTGGGCCTTCGGAGCGTTGCTCGTCGGTGGCTTCGAGCAGGCCGGTCGCCCGGACGTCGCGGCGGAAGTTGGCCGGGTCGACGGTCTCGCCGCTGAGCGCGACGTAGAGGCGCTGGGCCTCTCCGAGCGTGAAGCGTTCGGCGAGCAGGCCTCCGCCGACGCTGACGAACCAGTGCTTGTCGGCGACGCGGGCTCGGAGGCGCCAGAGGCCGTCGTCGACGATCCGGGCATGGTCGAGCGCGAGCTCGGGGAGGGCGTCGACGGCGTGCCAGCCGGCCTCGCGGTCGGCGGGTCGGTCCTCGGGGAGCGCCTCGGGGGCGACGAGCGCCATGTAGGCGATCGAGGGGAGCCAGCCGCGGGGGTCCCGCTCCGGCTCGGCGTAGGTGCGGAGCTGCTCGAGGTGCACGGGGCCGACGCCGGTCTTCTCGCGCAGCTTGCGCTCGGCGGTCTGCTCGGGCGATTCGTCGTGGCCGACGAAGCCGCCCGGTAGGGCGAACATCCCTCGCTGGGGCTCTTCCAGCCGGCGCGCCAGCAGGACGCACAGCCGGCCCTCGGCGAGCGTGAACACGACCGGGTCGGCCGTCAGTCCGATCGGAGCGTCGTAGCCGGCCGTGTTGCGCGCGTCGATTCGCTGCACGCCTCCACTATGTCTCGACGCGCGCTCCCGTGCACCATGAGCCTTCGTCTCGACGAGCGCTCCCGTGTCAGCGTCGACCACCTCGATCGCCATCGCCAGGCACGCGCGAGCGGCTTCGAGCACGAGGTCGTCGGGGCCGTCGCCGATCACGACGGCGACCTGGGCGGCGAGCCCGCCGCCGACGATGAGGACGTTCTCCTGCACGGAGGGCATGGTCGGCACCCGCCGGGAAAGTGTCGGCGAGGCGATGGAAGCCTTCGTCAAGGCTCGAGGCGCACGACGAGGTCGGCGCGCGCGACCGTGGAGGCGACGAGGTCGGCGTTGCGCTGGTCGGTCGAGAGCGACCATGCGCGCGCCACGTCGGGCGGCTTGCCGAACGCGACGTGGCGGGCGATCAGCCAGTCGATCCGCGTCGTCTCGTCCGGCGCGACGAACCAGGCCTCGTCGAGCAGCTCCCGCACCGCCGCCCACGGCTCGTCCGGCACGAGCAGGTAGTTGCCCTCCGTGACGACGAGCGCGACGTCCGGCGCGACAGGGATCGCGCAGGCGATCGGCTCCTCGATCTCACGCCGGAACACGGGCGCGTAAACGGTCTCGTGGTCCGGCGAGCGCAGCCGCTGCAGCAGCGCCACGTAGCCCGCGGCGTCGAACGTGTCGATCGCGCCCTTGCGGTTGCGGCGACCGAGCCGCTCGAGCTCGGCGTTCGCGAGATGGAAGCCGTCCATCGGCACCAGCACCGCTGCGTCGCCGAGCGCGTCCACGACCTGCGCGGCGATCGTCGACTTACCCGCTCCCGGGGCCCCGGTGATCCCGAGCAGCCGCCGGCCGCCGGCACCGGCCAGCGCCCGCGCGCGCGAGATCAACGCCTCGATGTCGCCCACGACCACCGTCACGGCGCGTTGGCTATCACAGCCGCAGCAGCCGCGTCGCTAGCTCGATGAGGGGTACCGCTGCCAACCCGCCTCGGCGCCGCCGTTGGAGTAGTGGCGCACCCGCTCGCCACCCACCACCCGGTATCCCTCGCCGTCGTTGTCGACCGCGATCCGCCCCGATTCGCCACCGCTGCGCCAGGTGATGGACGCGCGCCACCGGCAGTCGCATCGCTTCGTCTGGCCGACGATCCGCAGCAGCAGCGGATCCGTGACCGACACCGTCCAGGGGAAGCGGATCGGCTTGTACAGGCTGCGCCCCGCGGCGTCGACGGCTGCGACTCCCTCCGGGTCCTCGGTCGATGCCACGATCGCCGGTGGCCGGCGATCGAGATCGAATCGGACCGATCGGCCGTGGATCGCATCCCCGCAGGGATTGGAGAACACGGCGCCGCGCTGACGTGGTCGCCGCTCGACCTCGAGGTCGATGCGGGTCAGCGTGATCGTCCGGGACGACTCGCCCTGGATCGACACCTCGACCACGTTCTGACCCGCCACGCCCGCGCGGTTGCTGCGGTGGAACTCGTTCCAGTCGACGTCCGCGGGCGGTCCGCTCGAGAGGATCTCCTCCGCTCGCGGTGCGGGCACGAACAGCTGCGTCCCGCACTCGAAGATCTCCTCGGTGGCCGACGAGGTGACGAGCGGCGGGTCCTCCTCGAACACCCCCACGACCCGGTCGCCGATCCCGCCGCCGATCGACTCGACGACCGCGACCACGAGCGCGGTTGCCAGGACCCCCGAGAACGCGAGGACCTTCTGACTGGGCATCGCTGCCTGATCATACGTCCATGTTCAGAGCCGCAACAAGCGCGTCGCGGACGCCTTCCACGTGGCGATCGCCGCCGCTCCCGGGACGATCCCGAGCTCGTGGACCGAGGCGTCGCTCAGCTCCGCCACGAGCGGCTGCGGCGCGGCGAGGCCGGCCCGCACGCGGGTGCCGACGGCGGTCACCGAGACGACCCGGACCGGGAGGTGGTTCTGGGCCGAGCCCGTGCGCTCGCTGCCCGCCGGGGCGAGCGCGATCTCCCACGGGTAGATGCTGACGGCCACGGGCCCCGCCCCGGGCTCGGTGCTGAACACGGTGCCGCCGCCGTCGAGCTCGACGCGGGTGAGGCCGTCGGCGGTGCGAGCGGTGCCGGTGAGCACGACAGCGCCGGTGAAGTCGGCCACGAAGGCGGACGCGGGGGTGGCCGCGAGCTCGGCGGCGGTCCCCTCCTGGATCACGCGCCCGCCGTCGATCACGCCGACGCGGTCGCCGAGCAGGGCCGCCTCGGTGAAGTCGTGGGTCACGAGCAGCGCGGGCACGCCGGCCTCGGCCAGTACCGCCGCCAGCTCGCGTCCGGCGTGGGCGCGCAGCCGCGGGTCGAGCGCCGACAGCGGCTCGTCGAGCAGCAGGGCGGCGGGCTTGCGGGCCAGCGCCCGCGCCACCGCGACGCGCTGGCGCTCGCCGCCCGAGAGCCCGCGCGGCCGCCGGTCGGCGAGGTCGGCGATCCCGAAGCGCTCGAGCAGCTCGTGCGCCCGCCTCCGGCGCTCGCTCCGGTCGACGCCGCGCAGCGGATAGGCCACGTTCTGCCATACCCGCAGGTGGGCGAACAGCGCGTACTCCTGGAACACGTAGCCGCAGCGCCGGCGCTCGGGGGCGGCGTCGACCCCGCGCGCGGTGTCGAGCCACAGCTCCTCGCCGCAACGCACCACGCCGCGGTCAGGGTGCACGAGACCCGCGACGACCCGCAGCGCCGACGTCTTCCCCGCACCGGACGGCCCGGCCAGCGCCAGGCATGCTCCGGCCGGGACCTCGAGCGCGACGTCGAGCTCGAAGGTCCCGAGCCGGGTGGTGGCCTCAACGCGCAGCACTGCCCAGCCACGCAGAGCCGCTGAGGAGCTTGACGGACAGGAGCAGGGCCGCGGACACCGCGACGAGCACCGCCGAGAGGGCGAGCGCGCTCGTGAAGTCGGTCGAGAAGCGCTCGTAGATCGCCAGCGGCGCGGTCTGCGTGATGCCGCGGAACGAGCCGGCGAACATCAGCGTGGCGCCGAACTCGCCGAGCGCCCGCCCCCAGGCCAGCGCGAGGCCGGAGACGAGGCCCGGCCCGGCGGCGGGGATCGCCACCCGCAGGAACGTCCGCGCCTCGCCCGCCCCCAGCGTGCGCGAGGCGTCGAGCCACGTGCGGTCGACCGCCTCGAAGCCGGCCTGCGCCTGGCGGATGTAGAACGGCGCGGCGACGAACGTCAGCGCGACGATCACCCCCGCCGTGGTGAGCACGATCTCGAGCCCGGCGTCCTCGATCAGGCCGCCGAGTACGCCGTTGGGGCCGAGCGCCGCCAGCAGCCCGATCCCGGCGACCGCGGGCGGCAGCACGAGCGGCAGCTCGACCAGCGTGATGACCGCGGCGCGGCCGCGGAAGCGGCGGGTGGCGAGCAGGTAGGCGGCGGGCGTGCCGACGGCGACGATGATCGCCACCGCCGCCCCGCTGCAGACCAGGCTCAGGCGCAGCGCCTCGAGCGCCCCCTCCTCCCCCAGGCTCGCCACGAGGTCCTGCGGTCGCGTGTCGACGAAGATCGCGACGATCGGGAGGATCAGGAACAGCAGGGCGACCGTGAGCGCCGCGACCAGCAGCGCCGGGAACCAGCCCTTCACTGCGGGGGCGGCGGCTCGAACCCGGCCCGTTCGAGCGCCTGGGCGCCGTCGCCGTCGAGCAGGCCGGCGACGAACGCGCGCGCCGCCTCGGGCTGTTTCGCGCCCTTGACCACGGCAACGCCGTAGGCGACGTCGGGCTGCAGGTCGTCAGGCAGCTCGATCGCCTCGAGCGCGCCGTCGGTCGCGCGCACGTCGGAGAGGTACAGGAACCCGGCGTCCACCGCGCCCTGGGTGAGCTTGCCGGTGATGCCGGCGACGTCCGGCTCCTCGGTCCGCACGTTCCCGAGGATCGCGCTGCGCTGCCCGGCCGGCAGCTTGTCGAGGACCGTCCGCGTGTACGCGCCGACCGGCACGTCCTCGGCGCCGATCGCCAGCGCGACGCCCTTCGGCGTGAGATCGTCGAGCCCATCGATCCTGCTCTCGGCGGGCACGGCGAGGACGAGCCGGTTGCCGGCGAAGACGGTCGGCTGCTCCACCAGGCCCTTCTCGTAGAGCTGCTGCGGGAGCTTGGTGTTGGCCGCCGCGTAGACGTCCGGCTTGACGCCCTGCTCGATCTGGGCGGCGAGCTCGTCGGAGCCCGCGAACGAGAACCGCGCCCGAGCGTCGGCGAACTGCCGGCCGTACTGCGTGAACGCCTGCTTGAGCGATGCCGCCGCCGACACGGTGAGCTGCGGCGTCTCGTCCTCGCCCCCGCACCCGGCGAGCGCGAGCAGGAGCAGTGCCGAGAGGGCGAGGCGCCTCACCGGTCGCTCCGCTCGATCATCACCGACGTCGCCTTGACCGCTGCGGTCGCCCGCGCGCCCTCCACCAGCCCGAGCTCCTCCACCGCGTCACGCGTGATCGCGGCCGTGATCCGGTGCGGGCCGGCCTCGATCTCGACCAGCGCCATCACCCCGTCGACCTCGACCGACGTGACGACTCCCGGGAAGCGGTTGCGGGCCGACAACCGATCGCCCGCGGCGTGCCGCGCCGGCCGGCTGGTCAGCCGCTCGACCTCGCCGGGCGGCACGCGCCGCCGGTTGCGCTCGTCGCGGACCGTCGTGAGCTTGCCCGCGCGGTCCCAGCGGCGCAGCGTGTCGACGCTGACGCCGATCGCGCGGGCCGCTTCGACCGAGGGTGAGATCCGGCATCTGCCTAAGCATTGCATAGGCGTGCTCACGCACTGATGAGAAGCGACATGCCGCTCCGTCCCTTGGTGATGGGCAGTCCGCCGGCCTACACGGACGATCACGGCGGCTACGAGCACATGGTGGCCAGGCACCGAGGGCTCGCCATCTCCGCGGAGCAGCGGCTGCGCAGGTCTGAGTGACTTCATCGCCTCAACCGCGCAGGGTCGGACAGCGCGGCGAGGCGAGCGTGACGGGATGCACCTCACCTCATCCGAGCCGCCGACCCCGCCGCCCAGAGATTGCGAAGCGATGCGGTCAGCCGCTCCGGCTCAGCTCGGTGCGGCGGGTCGAAATGGTGGCGACCCTCGAAGGTCTCGAGCGTGAAGTCTGGAAACACACGGGCCAGACGCACCGCCATCTTCCCGTAGTAGTCCGGTGCACTGAGGCCGCCGAGAGCAAAATAGACCGGACGCCGAAAGCGGCGAAACGCCTCCAGGTCGAGCTCACCGGCGCTGAAAGCGGCTAAGACGGCCTTGAGACCGGCCGGGCGTTTCTGCATCCACGGCGGCATGGGCCCGGGCGGAGGCGGGGGCGGCTCGACGTCCCGGCGCAGCTGGGCGCGCACGAAGGCCGGCATCAGCTGCTGCGGCGGGAGGGTCATGATCCGGTCGAGCTCTCGCCGCAGGGCCTCCTCAGCCGGGTCGAGGCCTTCGTTCCCCGCCCAGGCGGGCTCGAGCAGGGCGAGGCTTCGCAGCCGCTCCGGATGGCCTGCGGCGAAGGCGAGGCTGGACGCGCCGCCGGCCGAGTAGCCGACGAGGTGGAAGCGGTCAAACCCCGCAGCCTCGGCGGTCCGCAGGATTCCCTCGACCTCGACAGCGAATGTGTAACCGGCCGGGGGTTCGGCGTCGGCGTAGACCTCCAGGTCCTTGGCAACGGGCTCGACTGCATCACCAAGCGCCTCCAGGAGCGCGGCGTACGCCAGCTCGGCCGGTAATACGGCTCCAGGAAGCAGGATCACCTCGTGCGTTAACTCGGACAGCCCACTCGTTCTCGTCGGCATCGCATGTTTCCTTCCGGCCCCGTGGGTCAACCGCGAACTTACGCGCGCATCCGAACGACAGCATCGGGAGAACGCCCCATCCTTCATGTGCGGCGCTCACGGCGCCGCGACTGCGCGGCCGGCCCGGCCCCGCACCGGCTAGTCGGAGTCAGCAGTCGACCCGGGCGGTGCTCTTCCCGAGAGCTGCTCGAGCGTCCGGCGCAGTTCGGCGAGGCGCTGCTCGCTGAGCAGGTGCCCAGCCTCGTGTTCCAGCTGAGCGAGCACGCGCTCGGCGGCAGGCTGGAAGCGGCGCGCCTTGGCGGTCAGGTGCACACGGGTGGCGCGGCGGTCGTCGGGGTCGGGGCGGCGCTCGACGAGTCCGTCGCGTTCACACAGCCGCACCATGGTGGTCATCGTCTGCTTGGAGAGGCGGGCGCGGCGGGCGATCTCGCCCATCCGCAGCCCGTCCTCCTCGAGCAGGGGGATCAGAACCGATCCGTAGGAGGCCTTCACCTCGGGATAGCCCGCTTCGGCGAAGCCCTGCTGCAGCTGCTCGTTCCAGCGCTGCGATGCCTTGGCGAGCAGATAACCGAGGTTGTCGCGGGTCGCGTGCGCCACCCGCGCGACTCTATGGGCGAGATGGTTCCTGGCCGCCCGCCGGTTCGACGGCCCCGTACGGGTCGTCGATGATCACACCCCAGGAGCCATCCCGGCGACGGCGCAGCACGTCCGCACTGAGGCCGCCCTGGCGGACCTGGGTGCCGTCGGGGGCGGTGGCGAGCATCTGCCAGCGGTACGCGACCAACGCGGTGTCGCCTGCCTGGAGTACTTGCTCGACGCGTCCGGTCATGCGCGGATCCATGGCGACCAGCTGCTCGAGCTCTTCGCGGATCGACGCGCGCCCGCTGATCACGCGGCCCGGCTCGGGCACGAAGGTCGCACCCTCCTCGTAGAGGTTGAGCAGGGCATCCAGGTGCCCCGCGCCGAGCAGCTCGGAGAAGTACTCGACCGTTCCTGCCGGGGTGTCCGTCTTGGCGACCATGTGAGCCCTCCAGGGAAGTTAGTCCTATATCAGACTACCACTCCCGGCTACGGGCGCAACGCGTCACGTAGGCGAATTGCCGTGGTGTTGTCACACGCCGGACGTCCGATGTCTCTCATCTGTCGAGCGGCGATCGTCGCCGCTCCCGGATCGAGAGGAGCACGGGCATGACGGAGTACCTGCAGGTGTGGCGCGCGAAGGTTGCCGACGCCGACGTCGAGCGGCTACTCGCGGTGCGGCCGGCGGCGATCGCCGAGGCCCGGCGCCTCTGTCCCGACCTGCTGCGGGCGGACCTGGTCCGCCTCGGCGACGGCACGTGGCTCGATGTTCTGACCTGGAGCTGCGCCGATGGCGAGGAGCGGCTGATGGCGCGGGCGGAGGCGTTCGACGCCCTGCACACCATGCACGAGCTGCTCGAGGACGCCGAGCAGATCGGGCGGGGTGAGATCATCCGCGCCGCACGATGACCGGACCGGAGTGGTACGCCCCCGACGTCGATGAGCTGGCCCGCCGGGCGGCGGATGGCGACCGCGACGCGCTCTCGGCGCTGATCGGCCGCCTCCAGCACCCGATGTACCGGCTGGCGCTGCGGTTCCTCGGTCACCCCGAGGACGCTGAGGATGCCTGCCAGGAGATCCTGATCCGCGTTGTCACGCACCTCGGCAGCTTCGAGGGCCGGTCCAAGTTCACGACCTGGGCCTACACCGTGGCAACGCGGAGCCTGCTGCGCACGAAGAAGCGGTTCGTCGAATCCTCCGTCCTAGGACCTGAGCAGTTCGCGGCTTTCCTGGACGCGGGTCTGGGCGACGTCGACCCGACCATGGAGGAGGTCGAGTACCGGCAGCTCTGCGAGGAGATCCGGATCAGCTGCACCTACGGGATGCTGCTGTGCATCCCCAGACCGCAGCGCGCCGCGTACCTGCTCGCGGACGTCATCGGCCTCACCGACGTCGAGGGCGCCGAGATCCTCGAGTGCGGCCGTGAGGCGTTCCGTCAGCGGGTGTCGCGCGCCCGGAAGACGCTGCGCTACGTCATCGACAACCGCTGCGGGCTCGTCGACCCGGCCAACCCGTGCCGCTGCGGCAGGCAGATCGCCGCGAGCGAGCGGGCCGGCATCCTCAGCCGCGACCACCTGCAACTGGCCGAGCACCCGCGCGAGGAGCCCCGCGTCTGGATCGAACCGGTGGCCAAGCAGCTCGATGACGTCGTGGCGATCGGCGATCTGTACCGGTTCGACCGCTTCGCGGCGCCGGCGACGCTCTGGGACGACCTGCAGCAGCGCTACCCGGCGCTGCTCGCCGCCCCCTGACGGCTGCGCGCAAGGACCAGGTCGATGCGCGCCTTCCTGCCGTCGGCGAGATGATCGTCGCCTCCGACGAGTCCAGCATGACGCTGACCTCTGCCGCAACCGCTCCCCCGTTTCGTCCGCGAAGCTCACAACCGCCGGCACATCAGCGCAACGACCTGAGGCATTACGCCGAGCACGGCGCACCGTCCCCGCGCGAGGCGCGCGCGCTCGCGCGGCCGACCCGGGACCTCATGGCATCGGCACCGAGGGCGCCAGCGCATTGCTCGCGTCGGGTCTAACGTTGCCGGCGTGCCCCTCATCGCAGCGGTCCTCGGGCTCGCCGGCGGCTACCTGCTCCTCGTACGGGGCGCCCTCACGATCGACCTCGGGATCGGGCGCCGGACCCGTCCGCTCGGTCCGCTGACCGAACGGATCGCCGCGCCGCGCGAGACGGTGTTCGACGTCATCGCGTCGCCGTACTTGAGCAAGACGCCGCGCGCCATGAAGGACAAGCTCGACGTTCTCGAGCGCGGTAGCGACATGGTGCTCGCCGCACATTTCACACCCGTCGGCCGTCTCACCGCTACGACGGTCGAGACCGTCCGCTTCGAGCGACCGCATCGCGTCTCGTTCCGCGTCGTCCGCGGCCCCGTGCCGTACGTGGTCGAGACCTACGAGCTCGAACCCGCCGGCGATGGAACCACGCTCGTCTACCGCGGCGAGCTTGGGACCGACCTGTGGCGGCTGGGACAGTGGTGGGGCAACCGCGTCGCAAGCCCCTGGGAGCTCACGGTCGCGCGCTCGCTGGCCTCGATCCGATCCGAGGCGGAGCGCCGGAGCACATGACAAGGCACGCCGTGTACATCAACCGGGCCGTCCTGCTGCTTGCGGGTGCGGCCTTCCTGATCGTCATGGTCGCTCCCGACGACGACCGGTTCTACTGGACCCCATCCGTACTCGGGCTCAGCTTCCTTGCCGCCGCGGTGGCCGGGCCGCGCACCAGCGGTCCGTGGGCGCCGGCATGCGTGCTCGTCGGGTGGGGCGCGGCGGTGGTGTTCGTGCGCCTGGCGGAGCCGGACCTCGACACGTCGGGCGTCTACCTCGCCGGCGCGGGAGCCGGCGTGATGGCCGGAACGGATCTCGCCCGCCGCGGCTTCGCCGTGGACTACACCACCCTTGCCGCCACGCTGGTGCTCGCCGGGGCCGCGTTGGCGCTCAGCGCGACGGTCGCCATCTTCGCCGACGCATGGACGTACGCGGTGCTCCTCGGTGCGCTCGCCGTGGCACAATTCGTACAAGCCGCGCGTAGGAAGGAGGAACCGTGAATCCATGGCGACGCACGACGGCGATGTTGTTCGCCGCGCTTGCCGCAACGGTGGCGCTCGGCCTTCCCGCCCGCGCCTCCGAGCCCGAGCGGCCCGCTAGGACCGGCACGCCACAGGCCGTCCACTCTGGACCTGAATGCTTTGCCGGTGCGACCGCCGAGCAGGTCTCGCGGGCGAACGGCGACTGACGCCGCTACGCCGCATGTCGCTCGAGGATCTCGCTGAGCCTCCGCAGGTCCTTGGTCATGGCCCGCGGCATCGCCTGCGCCATCACGGGCGCAGCGACCTTCGCAAAGCCGGCGGGCTCGCCGCGGTTGCGCAGCGTCAGCCGCGTCGCTCCCTCCGGCATGTCGTGCCAGGTGTATGTCGTCTCCATCGCGTCGGCCGACCGATCGGTGGCGTGATCGGGATCGCTGACGTACGCGGCGACCTCCGCGCGCGGCCGGGCGATGTCGATCTCGCACTGAACGTCGACCGCCACGACTCACCCCTTCGCCGGCAGCGAGCGGGCGAACGTCACGCCGCGCTGAACCCATCCGCCAGCTCGCCGTCGCCGCCGAAGCCTTCGGCGGCGACAACGATCCGGCCCCGATCACGGAGGCGCGGCGATTGGAAGCCCGAGCCGCTCGAACAGCTCGGGCTGCGGGAAGGTTCGTGGCGCGGTGCTCGAGTCGTCGGACCCCGGCCAGGAGGACGTTCGACGTCAGATAACAGCGAGGCCATCGCCGAGGAGCTTGGCCCCGAGCAGGAGCAGGACGACCATCATGATGACCGCGTTGTTGTCGGACATGAAGCGCTTGATCGCGTCGAGCGGACGCGCGGCTCGACTGGCGTCGACGAGGTAGAAGAGCACCGCGCCGGCGACCGTGACCGATCCGAGGGCGACGAACACGGCGATGGCGATCGCCGTGTCGGCCTGGTCGAGCCCCGCCTCGGCGATCGACGCGGCGGCGGCGAGGGTGAGCGCCAGGTTCTTCGGGTTGACCCCGGAGAGCGCGGCGCCGAGCACCGCCGCCCTCGGCGGCGTTGCCGTGTCCATGGTTGCCATCCACTTCGGCGTGTCGGGCTCGCGGCCCTCCCTTGGTCGCTTCTTCCACTGGTTGGCGGCCATCGCGAGGAACAGGATCCCGATCGCGACCTTGAGCCAGGAGATGCCTGGGTCGTCGCTGTCGGGATCGCTGCCGACCCCGAGCACGAGGACCACGATGACGCTCACGGCGAGGAGACCGCCGATCCAACCGAGCGCGAACGCCGGCCCCGCCGTTCGAGCCTTCGGCGCCCCCAGGACGAGGACGACGGCGACGATCGGAATCGGGCTGAGGGCGACGGCCAACGCTGACGGAAGCAGGTCACCGATGACGTCGTTCAACAAGGCCGGTCCAGTGTCCCAGCCGACCCGGCTGCCGACCTGGTGCCGCGCATGCGGGTACCGGGCGCTCAGCGCTCCGCGAGCGCCTGGCCCAGATCAATAGTCGGGTTTAGACTCGCGCGGTGGCGGCGGCCCGCCCTGACGACCGCATCCGGCTGGCGGACCTGATGGCGGCCCTTTCGCTGGCAACCGATCTCGGGCTCGGCCAGCCGCTGGAGCACGAGCTCGGCGTCTGTCTTTCGGCGCTCGAGCTCGCAGAGCGTCTCGGGTGCGACGCGGAGGAGTGTTCGGATGTCTATTACGTCGCTCTGCTGGCCCATGTGGGTTGCACTGCGGCTGCGGCTCATTTCGCGAGCTGGGTCGGCGGCGACGAGATCCACTTCCAGCGTGGCGTGCAGGTCCTCGGCCCGGCGTCCGAGCCCTCCGAGGACGTGCCCTACCTCATTCGTCGGTTGGCGGACGACCGACCGCTGCCCGAGCGGGCCCGCTTGGTCGCCAAGCAGCTGATCGGCGGTCAGAAGCAGTTCGCGCTGGCGGCGGCGAACCTGTGTGAGGGCGGGAGGCTGCTCGCACGGCGCCTGCACCTGGGCAACCAGGTCGCGCACGCGCTCGGACAGGTGACCGAGCGCTGGGACGGCAAGGGCGTGCCGGGCGCTGCGGCTGGGGAGCAGATCTGCCGGCCGGTGCGGATCGTGCGCGTGGTGCACGATCTCGTCGCGATCGCTCAGGCGCGCGACGGTGCGGCGGCGACCGAGGCGTTGAGACGGCGGCGCGGCCGCGGCTATGACCCGGCGGTGGTGGATGCGGCGCTCGCCGATCCCGGCGCGCTGTTGCGAGCGTCGGAGGTCCCCGACGCGTGGGAGCGGGTCATCGAGGCGGAGCCGCGGCCGGTCGCGACGATCTCGGCGGCGGGCCTGGAGGCGGTCGCGCGAGCGTTCGGCGAGTTCGCTGACCTGAAGCTGGGCTTCCTGCGCGGGCATTCGAGCAGCGTGGCCGAGCTCGCCGCCGCCGCCGCCGACGGGTTGGGCTGCTCTCGTACGGAGATTTCGGAGATTCGCGCTGCGGGCTTCCTGCACGACCTGGGCAGGGTGGCGGTGCCGAACGGGATCTGGGAGCGGCCCGGCCGGTTGAGCGCGGGTGAGTGGGAGCGGGTTCGCCTCCACCCGTACTACACCGAGCGCGTCCTGGAGCGCTCGGCGGCGCTCGCGCCGCTCGCTCTCACCTGTGGCTCGCATCACGAGCGGCTGGACGGCTCGGGGTATCACCGTGGAGCCCGGGCCGCGCAGCTGACCGTGGCGGCGCGGCTGCTGGCCGCGGCCGACGCGTATGACGCGATGACCCACGATCGGCCGCACCGGCGGGCGCTGCGCACGGAGGCGGCGCGCGAGGAGCTTGATGGGATGGTCCGTGGCGGGAGATTCGCGAAGCGCACCGTGGACGCCGTGCTCGAGGCCGCGGGAGCTGCGCCGCTGCGGGCCCGGCAGGGGTACCCGGCCGGGCTCAGCGAGCGCGAGGTCGAGGTGCTGCGCCTGCTCGCGCAGGGACGCACGAACAGGGAGATCGCGAGCACGCTCGTTATCACGGAGAAGACCGCCGGCCACCATGTCGAGCACATCTACGCGAAGGCCGGCGTGTCCACGCGGGTGGGGGCCGCGCTGTTCGCCATGCGGCACGACCTGCTCGAGTAGCGGCAATTTCGCCGGAGCCGGCCGGATGATGGGGCGTTCACCCGATGCCGGGAGGCGCGGGCGGGCATACGGTCGCTGGCACCGATGCGGAACGAACTCGCGTGATGGCCAGGCGGCTGGTCAACGGTGTGCGCCTCGACCACGAGGAGCGCGGCAGCGGCGCGGCGATCCTCTGCATCCACGGCACGTCCGGCACGGCGATCGCCTGGAACCCCGCGGTCGAGGAGCTCGCGCGACTCGGCCGCGTGATCTCCTACGACCGCCGCGGTTGCGGGCGCAGCGAGCGACCGGACCCTTACGAGCGCACGAGCGTGGCCGAGCACGCCGACGACGCGGCCGCGCTGCTTGACGCCCTGGCGGCCGTGCCGGCGGTGGTGATCGGCCGCAGCTACGGCGCCACCGTGGCGACCGACCTCGCGCTGCGCTACCCCGATCGCGTGCGGGCGCTGGTCCTGCTCGAGGGCGATGCGCCGCGTGAGCTCGCGCCGGCGGCGGCCGCTTGGGTGGATGCGCTCGCCGATCGGCTGCGCGCGGTTGCGGCACAGGCCGGTGTCGACGCGGTCGCCGAGGCGCTGATCGGTGAAGTGGCGGGGGAGAGCGCCTGGCGCTCGTTCCCGGGGGAGCTTCGCCAGATCATGACGCTCAACGGCCCGGCGATCCTCGCCGAGATCCAGGGCGAGTGGTGGTTGGACGCCGACGCCGCCGCGCTCGCCACGATCCGCCAACCCGCGCTGCTGGTCACGGCGGCCGACTCGCCGCCCGCGTTGCGCGAGCCGACCCAGGCGCTGGCGGCCGCGCTCCCAAACGCTCAAACCATGGTGGTCGGCGGCGGCCATCTGATCGACCCGGCGGGGCCCGAGATACTCGCGTTCGTCGAGCGGGCGCTCGAGCACGGCACCGCGGCACCGGATCGGCGCGACGCCCGCCGGCCGCGGCTCGGTGCCGGGCGATGAGCCGGATCGTTCGATACCTCGGTCCAGCCTGAGCCATGGGGCGCTGCTCACCGTCGCCGCAGCGATCGTCCTCGCGCTCGGCCGCAGCGGCTGCGAGCGCAGGTACTGCGAGCAGACGCCGCCCGACGACCTGAGGGCCATCGTGCGGGCCGTGTTCTGCTGGGACGCGACGTTCACGGTCAGCCCCGAGACACGCAACATCACGCTGCAGGTAACCGATGACGAGGGCCTCAGCGCCGTCGCTGGCTGACGGTGAGGATCATCGAGCGCGGCGTTCACGGCGAGCCCGAACCCGGTCCTGGCCGGCGCCAGCGTCATCTTCGACGCGTCGCCCTCGGCCGGCGCAGAACGTACGAATGGGACACCGACGGCAACGGGACCTTCGAGAGGGGTCCTGCCATCTCGCGGAGCCCAGCCGGCCAGTCGGGGCGGCCGGATTCGAACCGGCGGACCTCCGCGTCCCAAACGCGGCGCTCTACCAGACTGAGCTACGCCCCGGCGCGGCGAGTATGGCAGCCACAATGCCCCGGCCATGCACCACGCCGACCGCCGTCCCCGCCTGGGCTACCTGCTCGCCGCCGTGGCGGCGGCGATGTTCGCGCTCAACGGCTCGCTCGCGCGCTTCGTATTGGACGACGGCGTCTCCGCGGCGCACCTCAGCCAGCTGCGGGTGACGCTCGCGTTCCTGCTGCTGGCCGGGACGCTGGCGGTCGTGGACCGGCGGCGGTTGTGGATCGCGCGGCGGGACGTGCCGCGGATGGCGTGGCTCGGGATCATGGGGCTGGCCGTCGTGCAGTTCACCTACTTCGCCGCGATCGACCGGCTGGCGATCAGCGTCGCGTTGGTTATCCAGTTCACGGGGCCGCTGCTCGTGCTCGTATGGCTGCGGGTCGCCCACGGGCGGCGGCTGCGAACGTCGCTGTACGCCGCCGTGGCGCTGTCGCTGGTCGGCTCGGCGCTGGTCGTCGAGGTCTACGACGCCGGGGGACTCGACGGGCTCGGCGTGCTGTTCGCGGTGATCGCGGCGGTGGGCTTCGCGGTCTACCTCGTCGGCTTCGAGCGGGCCGGCCGGGCCTACGACGCGTTCACGACGCTCGCCTGGGGTCTCGGCTTCGCCACGCTCGCGTGGCTGGTCGTGAGCCCGCCGTGGATGCTCCCGCTCGGCGACGTGGCCAGCCTTCGCAGCGCGGGCCTCGTGCTGGCGATCGTGCTCGTCGGCACGCTGGGCGCGTTCCTGCTCAACCTGAGCGCGCTCCGCCACCTGCCGGCGACGCGGGTGGGCGTGGTGGCGACGCTCGAGCCGCCGCTCGCGACGCTCATGGCGTGGGCCATCCACGGGGAGGCGCTGGCGCCGGTGCAGATCGCCGGCGGGCTGCTCGTGGTCGCCGCCGTCGCCTGGACGCAGCTGCACCCGCCGGCGCCCGAGGTCGAGGCGGTGCCGGGCTGGAACGCACCCGCTCAAGGGCGCGCCGCCTCCGGCCGATGACCAGGAGGCGTTGTCGTCTCGGGTTCGCATCCTCGCGCTCCTGGCGCTCATGACCGTGCTGGCGACGGCCGCCGCCGCCGCCGAGGCGGCGAAGCGGCCCTCCGCGGCGAAGCTGCGCTCGATCGCCGCCCAGGAGTGCGCGGACGCCGACCTCGCGCCCGCCGCCGGCAACCTCAAGCGCATCCGCCAGGCGATCCTCTGCCTGCACAACAAGGTGCGCGCCCAGAACGGCGTCGCGCCGCTGCGCGCGAGCACGCGCCTGCGACGAGCGGCCACCGGTCACTCGAAGGACATGGTCGCCGCCGGGTACTTCGAGCACACCTCGCCCGGCGGCACGACGATGGTCGACCGCATCCTGAGCGCCGACTACGTCCGCAGCGGGCAGGGCTGGATGCTGGGCGAGAACCTCGCCTGGGGCACCGGCTCCCTCGGCACCCCGCGCGGGGCCATGAAGGCCTGGATGGGGTCACCCGGTCATCGCGCGAACATCCTCAAGCGGGGCTTCCGCGAGCTCGGCGTGGGCGTGGTCGCCCGGGTCCCGGACTCTGGTGACGCAGGCGCGACCTACACGGTTGACTTCGGCGTTCGCCGGTAGCTCGCGGCGAACGTCAACTGCGGTGTCGACGTTCGCCGGCGCGACGAGGCCGCCCGCAGGTCCGTCGCTAGCCTGCGACCCACATGGCCGACGTCCGCCCCTTCCGTGCCCTCCATTACGACCTCGACCGCGTCGGCGGCCTGCAGGCAGTCGCCGCGCCGCCGTATGACGTCATCGACGCCGAGCAACGCGCAGCGCTGGTCGCCCGCTCGCCGCACAACGTCGTCGAGATCGACCTGCCGCAGGCGGACGGGGACCCGTATGCGCACGCGGCTGACGTGTTCGAACGCTGGAAGCGCGACGGCGTCCTCGTGCGCGACGACGACGAAGCGCTGTGGGCGCTCGAGCAGGAGTACACCGGCCCGGACGGTCGGCGGCGAACCAGGCGGGGCTTCCTCGCGCGCGTGGGGATCGAGGAGTACGGCCCGGGACGGATCCGGCCGCACGAGCGCACCCACCCCGGCCCGAAAGAGGACCGGCTGCGGCTGACGCGCGCCACGCACGCGAACCTCTCCCCCATCTTCTCGCTCTACGACGACCCCGCCGGCACCGCGTACGCCGCGCTCGAGGCCGCCAAGCCCGAGCCGTGGGCCGAGGTCACCGACGATGACGGCACGGTCCACCGCCTGTGGCGGATCGCCGACCCCCAGGCCGCCGAAACCGTGCACGAGGCGCTGCGCGACACGGAGCTGCTGATCGCCGACGGCCACCATCGCTACGAGACCGCCCGCGTGCATCACGCCGAGGGCGGCGCCGGACATGTGCTGATGTGCCTCGTCGCGCTGCAGGACCCCGGCCTCACCGTCTTCCCCACCCACCGCCTGCTGACGCAGCTCGACGATGACCGCCGCACGGCCCTGAGAGCCGCCGTCCAGCGCGACTTCGAGGCCGCGGAGATCGCCCCCGACGACCTCGAGCCTGCCGCAGCCGACGGCCGGGTCCAGATCGGCTACCTCGACGCGCACCACCGCCGCGCCCTCATGCTCACGCTGCGCGACCCGCAGATCGCCAGAGACGCGCTGCCCGACAAGCCCGAGCCCTACCGGGCGCTCGACACCGCCGTGCTCGAGGCGCTGATCCTCAAGCAGGCGCTGGGGATGAGCGAGGACGACATCTCGCACCTGCACGGGCTCGACTACGCCCGCGATACCGCCCAGGCGCGCCGGCGCGTGGAAGCAGGAGAGGTCGCCGCCGCGTTCTTCATGGGCGCCACGCCGGTGGAGCGCGTCCGCGACGTCGCGGCGACCGGAGAGAGCATGCCCCCCAAGAGCACGTACTTCTTTCCGAAGGTCCTGACCGGCATGGTGTTCAATCCCTTGGACTGATGGCTCTTCTGAATCGAACCTCGGGCGACACCCGTGCGATGCGCGCCAGCGCCCGCCAGCGCGAGAAGCTCACCCACGACGTCAAGGCCGGCAACCATCACCTCACGGTCGACGAGCCGGTCGAGTCCGGCGGCGAGGACCTCGGGCCGAGCCCGCAGGAGCTGCTCGCCGCCGCGCTCGCCTCGTGCACGGCCGTGACGATCGAGATGTACGCCCAGCGCAAGGGCTGGGACGCGAGCGGCCTGGCGGTCGACGTCCGCTACACGCCCGCCGAGCGCGGCTGCCCCACGCGCTTCGATCTCGTGCTCAAGATGCCGCCGCACCTCGACGAGGAGCAGATCGAGAAGCTGCGGGTGATCGCCGCCAAGTGCCCGGTGCACCGGACGCTCGAGGGCGAGGTCGCGTTCGACGAGCGGGTCGAGCTCGGCTGAGCGCCACCGAGGACCTCGCACGTGGCCTCCTCGATCCCGAGGAGGCCGAGGCCATGGACGTCCACGGGGGCAAGGACGCGGCCGTCCTCGTGCCGGTCTTCGAGGACGACGGCGGCGCGTTGCACGCGGTCTTCACCCGCCGCCGGCATGACCTGCGCCGCCACGCCGGGGAGATCTCGTTCCCCGGCGGCCGCCAGGACGAGGGCGAGACGCTGCTCGAGACCGCGCTGCGGGAGGCGCACGAGGAGGTCGGCCTCCCGCCCGACGCCGTGCGGGTGCTGGGCGCGCTGCCGCCCACGCCGACCTTCGTCACGAACTACGCGATCTATCCGTTCGTCGGGCTGATCGAGCCCGGCTTCGCCTGGGTCGCGCAGCACACGGAGGTCGACGAGGTGCTCGAGCTGCCCCTCCAGGCCCTCCAGGACGGCTACGGCGAGCGCCGGCTCATCCGCCGCGGGATCGCCTTCCGCACGCCGACCTACGAGACGGGCGGCCACCTCATCTGGGGGGCGACCGCCCGCATCCTGGGAGAGCTGCTCAGCCGCGCTCGATAGGCACGTCGACCAGGTTGCCCCACTCGGTCCACGAGCCGTCGTAGTTCTTGACGTCGTCCTTGCCCAGCAGCTCGTGCAGCACGAACCACGTGTGCGCCGAGCGCTCGCCGATCCGGCAGTAGGCGATGATCGGCTCGCCGTTGGTGACGCCCTTCGAGCGGTAGATCTCGCTCAGCTCGTCGGCCGACTTGAAGGTGCCGTCCTCGCGCACGGCCTGGGCCCACGGCACCGACGCGGCACCCGGGATGTGGCCGCCGCGCTGGGCGCCCTCCTGCTCGTAGCCGGGCATCGCGATCACCTCGCCGGAGAACTCCTGCGGCGATCGCACGTCGACGAGCCTCGTGGAGGCGTCGAGCGCCCCCAGCACCTCGTCGCGGCGGGCGCGGATGGCGTCGTCGCCCGTCTGCGCGGTGAAGGTGGCCGGCTCGTGGCTCGGCACCTCGGTGGTGGTCGGCCGGCTCTCGGCCAGCCACTTCTCGCGCGGGCCGTTGACGAGCTTGACGTCGTCGTGCCCGTAGTACTTCAGGTACCAGTAGGTGTAGGCGGCGAACCAGTTGTTGCGGTCGCCGTAGAGGACGACGGTGTGGTCGTTGGAGATGCCGCGCGAGGCGAACAGCTCGCCGAATGCCTCTGGCCCGAGGAAGTCGCGCTTGACCTGGTCCTGGAGGTCGTTCTTCCAGTCGAACCCGATCGCGCCCGGGATGTGCGACTCGGCGTAGAGGGCGGGGTTCTCGTCGACCTCGACGATGCGGACGTTCGGATCGTCGAGGTGGTCCTCGACCCACTGTGTGTCGACGAGCACGTCCTTGACGTAGTCGGCCACGTTGGTCCTCCTAATTCCTACCGGCTTTGCAGGGTTTCGATCATCATAGCCCCAGCAAACGGTCCACCGCCGCTCGGGCGTCGCCCCCCGGCTCGAGCACCTCGACCGGGATCTGCCAGCGCTCCGCGGCGTCACGGGCGATCGCCTCGCCCGCCGCCGACCCGCGCTCGTAGACGACGCCTCGCACCGGCGTGTCGACCAGCTTCTCGAACAACATCCGCAGCCGGCCGTCGTGCAGATCGGGCGCCGGCACGCTGCCCAGCAGCCAGCAGATCACGGTCACCCCCGCCAGGGCGCCCATCAGCGTGCCGATCCGGTCAGGGTCGCCGACGTACGGCTCGGCGCCGGCTTCGGCGATCGGCGCCGCGCGCGCCGCGTCGCGCGTCGTCCCCCGCACGGCGTGCCCGGCGGCCACCAGCTCGCGGGCGAGCGAGCGCCCGCGGCACCCGCAGCCGACGATCAGGACTCGCGCCACCGGCGCTTCTCGGCCTCGTCCTCGCGCACGCGCGCCTGGATCTCCTCCTCGCTGATCTCCGGCGCGCCCCGGCGGCGCTTGAGCTCGTTCTGCGCCTCGATCATCTGCGCGACGTCGTCGAGCTCGTTCTGGGCCTCGGCCTCCGGCGAGCGGGTCGGCTTCCAGTCCAGGTACTCACGAGGCGACCGCTGGGAGAAGATCCCGAGCAGCACCACGGTGATGACGAAGAACGCCAGCGTTCCGCCGAAGACGACCGTGAACGCGTCCACGGCGGCGAGTCTAGGCCGCGCGTACCATGGTGGCCGTGAGCACAGTGTTCCTCAGCCATCGCCGCGGGGAGAAGGACGACGCCGACGCGCTCACCGAGCAGCTGCAGGGCCGCTGGGAGGTCGTGACCCACGCGGTCGATCCTGCCGCTGCGGCCACGTGGCAAGCCGACTGCCGCCGCTTGATCGCCGAGGCGGACGCCGTGGTCTGCATCGTGGGTCCGGACACGGCGCTGAGCCCCAACGTCGATTGGGAGCTCGAGACGGCTCTCTCGCTCGGCCGGCCGGTGATTGCCGCACGCGCCGCCACCGCACCCGCGCCGCACCTGCCGGCGCCGCTGGCCGCCCGCGGCGCCCGCCTCCACGAGCCGCGTGAGCTACCCGAGCGACTCGCCGAGGTGGCGCTTGAGCGCGCAGGTTGAGGGCGAGCTGTTCCCGGCGGGGCAGCCGGAGACAGGCGAGGGCTTATCGGCCGCGATCGAGCAGTACAAGCTGATGCTCGGCACGACCGAGTCACTGGAGGCTCGCCGGCAGACGCTCCACACGTTCTTCATGTCCATCAACTCGCTGTTCCTGGCGGCCATCGGGCTGCTCGGTAAGGAGAGCCTCGACAACTCGGCGGTGGCCGTCGGCGTCATCGTGCTGGCGATCGCCGGCTGTCTGCTTTCGGAGTCGTGGCGGCGGCAGGTGATCTCGTACGGCAACGTCGCGGCCAGCAAGTGGACCGTGATCAACGCGTTCGAGGTGTGCCTCCCGGCAAGCCCGTTCTGCGCCGAATGGCAGGCGCTCCAGCGGCGCGACTACCGATCGTTCACGACGAACGAGACCGCGATACCCGTCGCCTTCGTGGCTCTCTATGGCGTCGCGATCGCCGCCGGCATTCTGCTGCTGGCGGGCGTCGGCTAGGTTCACGGTGATGGATTTCGACTTCACCGACGAGCAGGAGCTCATCCGCGAGACCGCGCGGCAGTTCTCCGACCGCGAGCTCGCCGAGCGCGCCCGGGAGAACGACCGCAACCATCACTTCGACACCGAGCTGGTCGGAAAGATCGCCGAGCAGGGCTATCTCGGCGCCATCGTGCCGCAGGAGTACGGCGGAGCCGGCCTCGACTACATCACGTACGCGATCGTCGTCGAGGAGATCGGCCGCCACGACTCGGCGATGCGCACGGTCATCTCCGTCCAGACCTCGCTCGTCTGCTCGTCGATCCTGCGCTGGGGCAGCGAGGAGCAGAAGCAGCGTTACCTCCCGAAGCTGTGCTCCGGCGAGTGGCTCGGCTGCTTCGGGCTCACCGAGCCCGACACGGGGTCGGACGCCGCGAACCAGAAGACACGCGCGCGCAGGACCGAGGGCGGCTGGGTGCTCAACGGCAACAAGATGTGGATCTCGCTCGGCAACCACGCCAAGGTGGCGATGATCTTCGCCCAGACGGACCCCGAGAAGGGGCATCGAGGGCTCGCCTGCTTCCTCGTCCCCACCGACTCGGCGGGCTTCTCGACCCAGGAGATCCACGGGAAGATGGGGCTGCACGGGTCCGACACCGCGTCGCTCGCGCTCGACGACGTCGAGGTGCCGGACGACGCGCTGATGGGCGAGGTCGGCGAGGGCTTCAAGATCGCCATGAGCGCGCTCGACTCCGGGCGCTACTCGGTGGCCGCCGGCTGCGTGGGGGTCTGCCAGGGGTCGCTCGACCACTCGGTCGCCTACGCCAAGGAGCGCCAGCAGTTCGGTCGGCCGATCGGCTCATTCCAGCTCGTGCAGGCCATGATCGCCGACATGCGGGTGCAGACCGACGCGGCGCGGCTGCTCGTCTTCCGCGCCGGCGCGCTCAAGGACGCCGGCAAGCCGAGCACCACCGAGACCTCGATCGCCAAGCTGTACGCGACGGAGGCAGCGCAGAACTGCTCGCACCTGGCGATCCAGGTGCACGGCGGCTCAGGCTACGTCGACGACCACCCGGTCGAGCGCTATTTCCGGGACGTGCGCGTGACGACCCTCTACGAGGGCACGTCGCAGATCCAGAAGCTGATCATCGGCCGCGCCGAGACCGGGCTCAACGCGCTGGCGTAAGAGAACGTAGGGGCCCTCCCTACCGGCGGAGAACGTGCGGAGCGTCCGCCGGAAGGGCACCCTCGGACGCGACCGGCGCCCACTGCGCCTCGGCGAGGTCGCCGGTGCCCTCGAGCGCGGGCGGCGTCGGCACCGCCGCGGTGTCGCGCAGGTACCACTCGGCGTCGAGCGCGGCCGTGCAGCCAGAGCCGGCGGCCGTGACGGCCTGGCGGTACGTGTGGTCGACGAGGTCGCCCGCCGCGAACATCCCGCCCACGTTGGTGCGGGTGGACTTGCCCTCGGTCAGCACGTAGCCGTTCTCGTCGGTCTCGACGATGCCCTCGACGAGCTCTGACTGCGGCTCGTGGCCGATCGCGATGAACGCGCCGTTCATCGGCAGCTCGCGATGCTCACCGGTCTCGACGTGGCGCAGCCGCGCATGGTCGAGCACGCCTGCGTCGCCGGCCAGGAACTCCTCGACCACGTACGGGGTGAGGAACTCGATGTTGTCCATCGAGCGTGCCCGCTCGAGCATGATCTTCGAGGCTCGGAACTCGTCGCGCCGGTTGACGATCGTCACCTTGGAGGAGAACTTGGCGAGGAAGATGGCCTCCTCCATCGCCGAGTCGCCGCCGCCGACGATGATCGTCTCGCGGTCCTTGTAGAACGCGGCGTCGCACGTCGCGCAGTAGGAGACGCCGCGGCCGCCGAGCTCCTCCTCGCCGGGGACGCCCAGCTTCTTGTGCTCGGCGCCCATCGCCAGGACCACCGAGCGCGCCTCGTAGAGGTCCTCGTCGACCCAGACGCGGAACGGCTCGCCGGGGGCGGTGGCGGGCTCCACGCGGGTGACGTTCTCGGTGATGAAGCGCGCGCCGAAGCGCTCGGCCTGGTCGCGCAGGTCCTGCATCATCTGCGGGCCCATGACGCCCTGCGGGTAACCGGGGAAGTTCTCGACGTCGGTCGTCTGCTGGAGCAGCCCGCCCCACATCCAGCCCTCGATGACGAGTGGCTCGAGGTTGGCGCGGGCGGTGTACAGCGCGGCGGTGTAGCCGGCCGGCCCGCTCCCGATGATGATGACGTTCTCCATGTGTTCCTTGTCCCCGTTGACAGGAATGCCCATACCGCCGTCCATGGGGGCATTCTTGATGTTGACGTCGCCATCCAGGCGCCGATTGTGCTTACTTCACTTTGTATAGCTTAGCGACCACTGCTCCACGGTCTTCCGCAGCTGGAAGTACGCGATCACGCCCGGGATGAGCGGCAGCCAGAACGTGAAGGCGCGATAGACGAGTACCGCGACGACGGCGAGCCCGCCGTCCACCCCGAAGGCCACGAAGGAGGCGATCATGCCGCCCTCGACGCCGCCGACGCCGCCGGGCATCGGCAGCAGGTTGCCGAGCATCCCGACGAAGAACGCCTGCACGAGCACGGCCGGCGGCGGCGAGGAGCCGAATGCGCGGAACGCCGCCCACAGCACGAGGATCTGCGCCGCCCAGAACAGGAAGGCGCCGAGCAGCGCGGGATCGCGCGTGCGCACGTGGGCCAGCGCGTCGCGCATGCCGGCGGACGCCGAGGCGGGCAGGTTCGCCGCCGTCTGGGCGAAGCGCGCCAGGCGCCCGTGGCTGCTCGCCCAGCCGCTCAGGCGCCGCTGCAGGTCGGTGGGAACGAGCGCGATCGCCAGCCCGATGGCCAGCGCGATGACCCCGAGCACGGCGGGGACGACCGTGAGGCCGAACGGCGCCTCGCCCGCGAACAGCCCCAGGCGCAGCCCCAGCCCGCAGACGATCACCGCGATCACGTAGGGGAAGTAGGTCAGGATCAGGAACGACAGCGTGCGGTCGGCCACATGGCGCTTGCGCAGGCCAGCGCGGCGGAGGGCCCACGCGGTGAGCACGAGCCCGCCCGCCCCGCCGGCCGCGAAGATGCGCGACGCGGCCAGCCCGGCCATCGTGATCTGGTAGCTCTCGCGCCAGCCGATGCGCTCGCTGCCCGGCACGCGCGCGAACACGCCTCTGAACATCATCACGTAGCCGGCGAACATCCCCAGCGTGAAGACGAGCGCGAGGAACATCCAGTAGGGACTGCCGTCCTCGATCCGCCGCCAGGTGTCCTCGAGACCCGCGATCTGCGGCAGCAGGTAGTAGAGCGCCGCGATCGAGGCGACGAGGAAGCCGCCGAGGACGAGCAGGTTGCGGCCGCTGAACTGCAGCCGTGGCGGAGCGCTCTCCTGATCGTCCTCCCCGTCCGGGTTGTCCGTGGTGACGGGAGCCGTCGTGTCGCTCATCATCGCGCGGCGCGCTCCAGGGCCTGGACGCCCCGCGAGAGGCTGCTCGCCACCCCCGCCAGCGCGGGGGCACCGATCCGGACCCCCTCGGCGAGCGCCAGGCCCGCCGCGAGATCGATGACGTAGTGCTCGCCCAGGTACACGAGCGCGACCCCGAGCAGGGTCGCGTACGTCCAGCCGAACCGGCCGGCTGCGCTCCCCGTCTGCGACAGCACGTGGGCGGCCGAGACGGACGTCGCGAAGTGGAGGGACGGCATGGCGGCCAGCGGGTTGCCTCCGAGGACACCGTACAGAGGGGCCCAGCCGGACCTCCAGAAGTGCTCGCCGTACTCGACCATCATGCGCCGCAGCTCGGGCGTGCGGCCGTCCTCCATCAGCCCCTCGGCCGACGCGTACCACGGCGGCGCGGTCGGCACCGCCCAGTAGCCGATCAGGCCGATGTCGAACGTCGCGTAGATCCGTGCCGCGCCGCCCGGGAAGCGCTCGGGATGGCGCGTCAGCAGGTAGAGCACGGTGCCGTGCGGGAACGCGAACCACAGCCAGTGCGACCAGATCAGCAGCTTCTCCCACGCGCGGAAGGCGCCCGGGGTGCCGAGGGCTCGCTGCAGCCTGAGTGTCGGTGTCGTGCCACCGCCGAGCAGGCGGTCGGCACGGACGGGGTAGGCGATCCTCACGCGCCGGCCGAGCGCATCGGGATCGTCGTAGGGCATCTTGTACGCCGCAACGTAGGCCCACATCTGCAGCAGGCAAGTCCCGACGTCGCGCGCGCGTGTGCGCGGAAGCAGTACGCAGAAGGCCACGGGCGCGGCGGCGGAGGCGGCGATCACCACCGATGGCCGCAGCCCGAGGCGCCGGCGCACGAGCGGAGCCGCCACGCCGGCGGCCAGCACTGAGAGCGCCGCGGCGCGGACGATCGAGCTGCGCACCTGGCGAGCCTAGTGCGCGGTGAGGACGGGAGTGATACGGGCAGCCGTACGTGGGTGATAGGACAGGGGCCATGGAGACCGTGGAGCTGGACCGGCGCGGCGCGGAGCTGCGGATCACGCTGAATCGCCCGGAGGCCATGAACGCCTGGGACAAGCAGTTCGGCGTCGACCTGCTGGCCGCCGTGCGCGAGGCCGAGGCGAAGGACGTGCGCGCCGTCGTGATCACCGGCGCCGGCCGGGGCTTCTCCTCGGGTGCGGACCTGAAGGCGGGCTTCGACATGACGCCCGAGGGCCATCCGGACGTCCTGACGGCCCTCACCGAGCGCTACCACCCGATCATCACCGGCGTCCGGCTGCTGCCCAAGCCGGTCATCGCCGCCGTCAACGGGCCCGCGGTCGGCATCGGCTGCTCGCTGGCACTGGCCTGCGATTTGGTCGTCGCGCGCGAGTCCGCCTACTTCCTGCTCGCGTTCGTCAACCTCGGGCTCGTGCCCGACGGCGGCTCGTCGCTGCTCGTGCCCGCCCGCGTGGGGTTCGCGCGGGCCACCGAGATGGCCATGCTCGGGGAGCGGATCCCCGCCCGCCAGGCGCTCGAGTGGGGCATGATCAACCGCGTGACGCCCGACGACGGGCTGGAGGAGGCGGTCGACGCGCTGGCGGCCCGCCTCGCGGCCGGGCCGACGCGGGCGTATGCGGGCATCAAGCGGCAGCTCAACGCCTGGCTGTTCGAGCGCATGGGCGCCCAGCTGGAGCTCGAGGCGGAGATCCAGCAGGAATCCGCGGCGTCGGGCGACTTCCAGGAGGGCGTCCTGGCGTTCCTGCACAAGCGGCCTCCCGCCTTCGAGGGTCGATGAGGGTGGGCGGGGACCCTCTCCCGGGTGCTCCGTCCATATACTGCCGACGCCGTGGCTCCCAAGTCCCGCCGACGTCTGCGCGCCCTGGCTGCCGCCCTCCCAGCAGTGCTGCTCGGGGCGCTCGTGCTGGCCCCCGCCGCGTCGGCCGGGTGGTTCCTCCCGGAGTCCGCGGGGTCGCCGAACGCGGACGCGATCCGCACGCTCTACATCCTGATCGCACTGATCGCCCTCGTGATCTTCATCGCCGTCGAGGGCCTGCTGATCTACTCGCTCTTCAGGTTCCGCGCGCGCAAGGGCCGCGTCGCCGCGCAGATCCACGGCAACACGCAGCTCGAGATCGGCTGGACGGTCGGCGCCGCCGCGATCCTCATCTTCCTGACGGTCTTCACGTTCGCCCTGCTCGGCGACATCAAGGACCCTGCGGCGTCCGAGATCGACGCCGAGGGCAACCCGGTCGCCGCCACCACGACGTTCGCGGCGCTCGACCAGTCGGCGCCGCCCGAGGACAGCGCCGCGATGACGATCAAGGTCGTCGGCGAGCAGTACGCGTGGAGCTACTTCTATCCCACCGAGGAGGGCCAGGAGCGGGTCTTCGCGTACAACGACATGTACGTCCCGATCGGGATGACGGTCATCCTCGACGTGCAGGCCAAGGACGTCGCGCACTCGTGGTGGATTCCGCCGCTCGGCGGCAAGGCCGACGCCATCCCCGGCTACACGAACAAGACCTGGTTCCGGATCCCGCTCGACGCACTCGAGGAGGGGCAGGACCGCGTCGTCTACGAGGGCCAGTGCGCCGAGCTGTGCGGGCGCAACCACGCGAACATGCTCGCCAAGGTGATCGGACTGCCGTACGACGACTGGGTCACCTGGCGCGACCAGAAGGCGCAGGAGATCCAGGCCGCGCAGGAGGCGGCCGCCGCCCAGCGCGAGGAGATCGAAGCTTCAGAGGGAGGCGAGTAGGTGGAAGCCGTGACCGCCAGGCCGCAGATCATCGCCCACGAGGTCGACCGGCCTCGGCGCGGCTGGGTGACCTGGCTGACGACGACCGATCACAAGAAGATCGGGATCCTCTACCTGCTCACCGTCCTCGTGTTCTTCGTCATCGGCGGCGTCGAGGCGCTGCTGATGCGGATCCAGCTCGGCGCTCCGGACAACACGTTCCTGACGCCCGAGAAGTACAACCAGATCTTCACGCTGCACGGGACGACGATGGTCTTCCTCGTCGTCGTGCCGGTGTGGGCGGGCTTCGCGAACTACTTCCTGCCGCTCATGATCGGCGCCCGCGACGTGGCCTTCCCGCGCCTCAACGCCTGGTCGTACTGGATGTTCCTGTTCGGCGGCCTCGCGCTCTACGGCTCGCTGTTCTTCACGCCGCCCGAGGCCGGGTGGTTCTCCTATGTGCCGCTGTCGCTGAAGGAGTACACGCCGTCCAACGGCCAGGAGGCGTGGATCTACATGGTCCACCTCACCGGCCTGGCCTCGATCCTCGGCGCGATCAACTTCATCGCCACGATCCACAACATGCGCGCGCCCGGCATGGGCTGGGGGCGGATGCCGCTGTTCGTGTGGACGATGCTGATCTACTCGTACCTGGTCATCCTCGCGCTCACGTCGCTGGCCGCCACGGTCACGATGCTGCTGCTGGACCGCAACTTCGGGACGAACTTCTTCGACCCGACCGAGGGCGGCTCGGCGCTGCTGTGGCAGCACCTGTTCTGGTTCTTCGGCCACCCCGAGGTCTACATCCTCGTGCTGCCGGCGTTCGGGATCTTCTCCGAGGTGCTGCCGGTGTTCGCCCGCAAGCCGATCTTCGGCTACAAGGCGATCGCGGCGGCCACGGCGGGCATCGCGTTCCTCGGCATGCTCGTGTGGGCGCACCACATGTTCGCCACGCCGATGAGCACCGTGGTGCTGGCCTTCTTCATGCTCTCGAGCTTCCTGATCGCGGTCCCCACGGGCGTGAAGATCTTCAACTGGGTGGCGACGCTGTGGCGCGGCACGGTCGAGTTCCGCGTGGCGCTGCTGTTCTGCGTCGGGGGCATCGGCACGTTCCTGATGGGCGGCATCACCGGCATCTTCCTGGCCGTCTTCCCGGTCGACTGGCAGCTCACCGACACGTACTTCGTGGTCGCCCACTTCCACTACACGGCGTTCGGCGCCTCCGCCTTCGCGATGGTCGCGGCGCTCTACTACTGGTTCCCGAAGATGACCGGCCGGATGATGAACGAGGGCCTCGGCAAGGTCTCGTTCTGGCTCTTCCTGATCGGCTTCCACCTCACCTTCCTGATCCAGCACTCGGCCGGGCTCGACGGCATGCCGCGGCGGATCTACGAGTACGCGGAGAGCGCGGGCTGGAGCGAGATGAACCTGATCTCGACGATCGGCGCGTTCGTGCTCGCCCTCTCGATCCTGATCACGGTCATCAACATGGTGCGGGCGCTGAAGCGAGGGCCGATCGCCGGCCCGGACCCGTGGAAGGCGAACACGCTCGAGTGGTTCACGCCGTCGCCGCCGCCCGAGAACAACTTCGACGCTGTCCCGCGCGTGCGGTCGGTCGAGCCGATGAAGGACATCCGCCGCCAGATCGAGCGCCAGACCGGCGTGCCGCAGCGGTTCGAGGCCGGCAAGCCGATGGTCAACGCCTAGCGCGATGGAGGCGTCCCGCGCGGTAGCGGTCGAGGTCGGCGGCGTCCGCCAGGTGGTGGCGGACTACGTCACGCTCACCAAGCCCCGCGTCCAGCTGCTGCTGCTGCTCACCACGGTGACGACCATGTACGTGGCGGGCGACCCGTCGCTCTCGCTCGTCGCTCTCACGGTCCTCGGCGGCTACCTCTCGGCCGGCGGCGCGGGCGCCGTCAACCACTACTGGGACCGGGACATCGACGCCCGCATGGCCCGCACCGCCACGCGGCCGATCCCGTCCGGCCGCGTCTCCCCGCGCGCCGCGCTGCTCTACGGCCTGGCGCTCGCCGCCCTGTCCTTCCTGCTGCTGGCCACGACCGTCAACCTGCTGTCGGCGTTCCTCGCCCTGGCCGGCTTCCTCGGCTACGTGCTGGTCTACACGATGTGGCTCAAGCGCTCGACGCCACAGAACATCGTGATCGGCGGGGCGGCCGGGGCCGTGCCGCCGCTCGTCGGGTGGAGCGCGGTGACCGGCGGGCTGGACCCGGCCGCGCTGTACCTGTTCGCGATCGTCTTCTACTGGACGCCCCCGCACTTCTGGGCGCTCTCGCTGCTGATGAAGGACGACTACGCGCGCGTGGGCGTGCCGATGATGCCGGTCGTGCACGGGGAGGCCGAGACGCGACGCCAGATCGTGCTCTACACGGCGCTGCTGGTCGTGCTCACGCTGCTGCCGGTGGCGTTCGGGTTCTTCGGCGCGCTCTACGCGGCGGCGGCCGTCGCCCTCGGCGGCGCCTTCCTCACGCTCGCCGTCCGGCTCCAGCGCCGCGCCGACCGCCCCAGCGCCCTGCGCACCTACCTCTACTCGCTCGCCTACCTCGCGCTGCTGTTCGGCGCGATGGTGCTCGACGCGCGGTTACTCGGCTAGTACCCGCACCACGGCGACGAGCGCGTCGTCGGTCCCCTTGGCGTAGCGCTCGAGCACGTGGTCGGCGACCCGCTGGGCGGCGATGCCCGGCTCGACCGACTCGGAGAAGTCGGCCGCGACGCCGTCCGTGGCCATCACGAGGGTGTCGCCCGGCTCGAGGGCGACGGTCGCGAGGCGGACGTTCGGGAGGTTGAAGCCCACGACGCCGCCGAGCACGACCGGCGAGCGCGGGCGAGCGCCCGCGCGCACGAGGCGGGCCTCGACGTTGCCGACTCCCGTCCACTCCAGCGAGCGGGCGTCGACGTCGAACCACGCCACCGTCATGACCGCCCCGCGGGTGGCCCGCAGCGCCCGGTGGCACGCCTCGAGCAGCTCGTGGGGCGAGTCGTCGGCGTGCGCGCGCACGACCGCGGCGGCGGCCTCCGCGGCGTCGGCGGCGAAGCCGCCGTGGCCGAGGCCGTCGATCACGGCGACGAGCCCGCCGCGCCGGCAGGGCGCGAACACGGCCACGTCGCCGGTGCGCCCCTCGCCCTGGTGCGTCTGCCCCGCCTCGCCGCACTCGAGCACCGGCGGCCAGCCGCCGGTCATGCGGCTCGCGCGTTCTCGCGCTCCCACATCACGAGCGTGACCTTCGTGCCCTGCCCGGGGGCGGTTTCGATGTCGAAGTCGTGGACGAGCCGCCGCGCGCCCGGCAGTCCGAGCCCGAGCCCGCCGCCGCTCGTGTAGCCGTCCTGCAGGGCGAGCTCGAGGTTCTCGATCCCCGGCCCGTCGTCGCGGGCGATCACGCGGATGCCGCGCCGCCCGGCGTCGTCGTGGACGACCTTGAGCAGCACCTCGCCGCGCTTGGCGTAGGTCGTGATGTTGCGCGCGACCTCGGAGATCGCGGTGGCGAGCAGCGTCTGGTCGGTGCTCGTGAGCTCCAGCGCGCCGGCCATGGCACGCGCCTGCTGGCGCGCGGTCACGACGTCCGAGTCCGACTCGATCGGGATCACGGACTCGCCGTCATCCGGCACCGTCGCCGGCCTCCTTCCACGGGCGCAGCAGCAGCGCGAGGCCCTCTTCGAGGTCGAGCGCCGTGAGCACGTCCTCGAACGCCATGCCGAGCTGGACCATCGCGAACGCCACCTCCGGCTGGATGCCCACGATGACCGTCTCCGCCCCGCGCAGACGCGTCATCCGTGCGATCCCCTGCAGAGAGCGCGAGACGAACGAGTCCATGACGTCGAGCGCCGTGACGTCGACGATGATCCCGCGCGAGCGATGGCGCGTGACCTGGGCCATCACGTCGTCCTGCAGCTGCAGGACGTCGGTATCCGTCAGCGCCGCCTGGATGGTGGCGATCAGGAACGGGCCCTGCTTGAGGATCGGGACGGCCACTGTGTGCCTAAACGGCGACGGCGTCGAGAGCTGGCGTCTCCAGCGACACCTGGTAGCCCAGCAGCCTCTCAGCCTCCTCGATGCCGCCCTGCAGGTCGCCGACCGCGTTGACCTTCGAAAGGTCGACGCCGAGCGTCACGAGCGTCTGGGCGATCTCCGGCGAGAGGCCGGTGATGATCACGCTGGCGCCCATCAGCCGGGAGGCGTCGACGGTCTGCACGAGGTGGTTGGCGACCGTGGAGTCGATCGTCGGGACGCCCGTGATGTCGATCACGACGACGCGCGCGCGGTTGGCGCGGATGCCGCGCAGGAGCTGCTCGGTGAGCTGGCGCGCGCGCTGGCCGTCGAGCACGCCGATGATCGGGAGGATGAGCAGCCGCTCGCGGACCTGCAGGACCGGGGTCGAGAGCTCCCGGATCGCCTCCTGCTGCTGGCGGATGACGCGCTCGCGCTCCTGCACGAAGTTGACGCCCACCGTGTTGGCGATCCGGTTCGCGGCCGGCTCATAGGCGTCGAGCACCTGGTTGAGGTAGTCGAAGTCGGTCTGGTACTTCTGGAACAGGGAGCGGGCGAGCACGTCGCGCAGCAGGAGGACGATGCCGAGCACCTCGTCGGTCTCGACGCCGCGGGGGATGATGCGCTCGGAGAGATTCCGCGCGTAGTCCTGCAGCGCCTCGACCGAGCCGGTCTCGAGCACCTCGACGTAGTTGTCGTAGACCGACGTGGCCTCGGAGAAGATCTCCTCCTGCGTGAGGGCGGTCAGCAGCCGCGCCTCGCCGATGCGCCGGGCCCACTCCTGCCGGAGCTGCGTCCGGTTGTTGCGCAGGTGGGCGACGAGCTCGGTGAGCAGGTCGGCGTTGGACTCGCGGTGTCCGTCCGCGGTCGGGTCCGTCGGTTCTTCTGCCATCAGGTTCCTCCGTTGATGGGGCGGCGGGGAAGGATACGGCCATCGGCGCCGGGAGTCGGCCCGAGGGCGAGGATCGCCATGTCGTCGCGCAGGTGGCCCTCCGAGGCCGCGATCACGGCGGCCTCCACGCGGTCGGCTACGGCATCCGGCGGGAGGCCGCCGCAGTTGCGCAGCAGTGCGGTCAGCTCGGCGTGGCCGAACACCTCCCGGCGGCGGCGGCGGACCTCGGTGACGCCGTCGGTGTAGAGGACGAGCACGTCCCCTTCCTCGAGGGTGACCGTCACGTCGTAGAGCTGCGGCTCGATGTCGGTGCCCAGCAGGGTGCCGAGCCGGCCGACCGGCTCGACGGCGCCGTCCGGATGCAGCACGAGCGGCAGCGGATGACCGCCGCACGCGAGCTCCACCTGCACGCGGCCGCGCTCGATCTCCAGGTGCGCGTGCGCGACCGTGCAGAAGCGCCCGTCGGCACGCTGCTCGCGCAGGGCCTTGTGCAGGAGCGCGAGGACGCCGCTCGGGCGGGCCTCGTAGGCCGAGCCGGCGCGCAGCGTGTGGCGGGCCAGTGCCGTGACCGCAGCGGCGTCGGGCCCCTTCCCCTGCACGTCGCCGATCAGCGCCGCCCAGGTGCCCTCGCGAGCCTCGAAGACGTCGTAGAAGTCGCCGCCGAGCGCGATGCTCTCGCCCGCGGGCCGGAAGCGCACGGCGGCCGAGAGGCCGGGGACGTCGGGCAGGGCGCCGGGCCGCAGCGAGCGCTGCAGGGTCTGCGCGATCGTGCGCTCGCGCTCGTAGAGCTGGGCGTTGGATATCGCCACCGAGGCGAGCTGGGCGAGCTGCGTGAGGATCGTCTCGTCGCGCTCGGTGAACTCACGCCCGCGCTGGTCGACGACCTCGAGGCGCCCCAGCTCGCGCCCGCGACCGGTGAGCCCGGCGGTGATGCGGGCGGGATCGCTGATGCCCCGGCCGAGCAGCGGCGGCGAGGTGGCGGTGAGCTGCCTGAGGCGCGGATCGGGCGCGAGGATGCTGACGGTCGCGCGGCTCACCGCGAGCAGCGAGCGGGCCGCGTCTACCGTGACCTGGAGAGCCTCCTCGACGGTCAGCGTCGAGTTGAGCGCCACCGACGCGTCGGACAGCGCGCGCAGCTGCTGCACGTGCTGATGCTCGAGCCGGGCGACCTCTTGCACCTCGTGGTATCCGCGGTGCACGCTCTCGAAGATCGACAGGCTCTCGCGCAGGAAGTCGGCGCCGGCCTGCAACGTCGCGTCCGCTCCGTGCGTGCCCGTTGCGAGCGCGGCGCGCACGGCCGCGTGGTGGGCCTCCGCGAGGTCGAGCACGCTGAGGTGCTCGGCGACAGCCTGGCGGCCGAGGTCGTAGGCCGCGCCCAGCTCGCGCTCGGCGGGGTCGGCCAAATAGGCCGAGAACGCACCGGCGTACCGCGTCGCCAGGTCCAATGCGACGTTGCGAGGACCGTTCGTCACGGCACGGCGGCTCGGTCAGTGATGCGAATGCTCGAGCGGGAGCTCGGCGATGTCGCGGCGCACGTCGCGCACCCACCGGATCGTGGTCCCCAGGAAGACGATCATCGCGGCGCCGACGATCCACCACGAAAGCGTGATGGCCACGATGGCCAGGGCGAGCGACGCCGCGTTGATCAGCGGGATGACGCTCGGCGCCGGCATGTGGACCTCTTCGCCGACGGGCGGTGCGCCGGTGTGCTCGACGTCGCTCATGCCACGTAGAGCAGGGCGGCGACGAAGGTCAGCGCGAACATCAGGAGCCCGATCACGGACGTGATCAGCGCCGTCCGGAGGTTGCGGCGCGCGAGCCGGCGGTCCATGCGCCGGAGTCTAGACAACCGCTCCGCGGCGCGGTGTGATCTGCGGCGACGCCCTCGCTCGTAGAAACGGTGTGCCGACGCAACGACCCTCCACCATCCGCCTCAGGGCCAGCCTCCTCGACGAGGCGAACGCCATCGTCGAGCGCGACTTCGCATCGGATCTCTCGCTCGACGACATCGCGCGCCGCGTGGCCTCTTCGCGCCGACAGCTGCAGCGCGCGTACGCCGAGATCGGCGGTACGACATTCCGCGACCACCTCACCGAGGTGCGGATGCAGCGGGCCGCCGAGCTGCTCGAGACCCGGGCGCTGACCGTCCGCGAAGTCGCCCACCGCGTCGGCTACCGGCAACCCGCCCAGTTCGCCAAGGCGTTCCGCCGCCACCGGGGCGTGGCGCCTTCGGACTTCCGCGCCGGGAACGGCGTGCTGCGGTCCCGCGCTGCTTAGCGCGTCCGTCGAAGCGGTCGCATAGGATGCGCCGCCTATGCTCGGCGTGGAGAGGAGCCGATGAGCGGGGAGGCGCCTGTGGCCTCGCAGGAGAGCCGCGCCCAGCTCCGGCAGATGCTGCTGATCGGGGCGGTCGCCTCGATCCTCGGCATCGCGCTCGCCCTGCTGATCGACTGGTTCCCGGTGCCGGCCTCCGAACAGGCCGGCCCGATCGACACGCTGTGGGACGTCCTGCTGATCGCCTCCGTCCCGGTTTTCGTGCTGGTGGAGACGGTCGTGCTGTACAGCGCGATCAAGTTCCGCATGCGACCCGGCGACGAGCTCCGGGACGGCCCGCCGATCCACGGCAACACGAGGCTCGAGATCATCTGGACGGCGATCCCGGCGATCCTGCTCGTCGCGCTCTGCACCTACGCCTACGTGGTGCTGACCGACATCGAGGACGCGGCGGCAGGCGAGACGCTCAACGTGCGCGTCGTCGGCGAGCAGTTCACCTGGACCTTCTACTACGAGGCCGAAGGCGGCGGCGACGAGATCGCCTCTCCCCAGCTCTATCTGCCGGCGAACACGCCGGTCGAGTTCAAGGTCCAGTCCAAGGACGTGATCCACGACTTCTGGGTCCCGGCCTTCAGGATGAAGATCGACGCCGTGCCGGGCATCGACACGAGGCTGCGCGTGACGACCACCGACCGCCTGGGCGAGTTCCCGGTCGTCTGCGCGGAGCTGTGCGGCCTCGGGCACTCGACGATGCGCCAGAGCGCCCACGTCGTCTCGCAGGAGGACTACGACGCCAGGCTCGCGGAGCTGGCGCAGGGCCCGCAGGGCGGGGGCGGCGGGGGCGGGGGCGGCGGCGAGACGGACGGCAAGACGCTGTTCACCGAGGCCGCCCAGCCGACCGCGTGCACGTCGTGCCACACGCTGGCCGACGCGGGCGCCACCGGCACGACCGGGCCCAACCTCGACGAGGTGATCCCGGACCTCGACAGGGCCGAGATCAAGCAGTCCATCGAGGACCCGGACGCGAAGATCGCCGAGGGCTTCCAACCGGGGCTGATGCCGCGCTACGGTGACACCCTGTCGCCCGAACAGGTCGACGCGCTGGTTGAGTATCTGACGGAGGTGGCCGGCAAGTGAGGATGATGCGAGCCCCGGGCCTGGCGCGGGGAGGTCTCTACTTCGTGATCGGCGTGCTGTTCTCGGCCGGCCTCGTGCTCGTCATCCGCGCCGCCTACGGCTACCCGAGCTTCGACGGTGGGGTGACCGGCAACGCGCAGGACGCGATCCTGCTCGTCTCGCTGCTCGCCGCGCCGTTGTTCTTCCTCGCCGGCATCGGCGCGTTCGACTACTGGGGCTACTACATATCGGGCCGCCCGACGCGCCCCGAGGACCACTCGAGCCACGGCGCCCACAGCTGGCGGGACTACTTCCGGGTCAACACCGATCACAAGGTGATCGGGATCCAGTACGTCGTCACCTCGTTCTTCTTCATGCTCGTGGGCGGCCTGCTGGCGATGATCGTGCGCGCCGAGCTGGCGGCTCCGGGCCAGCAGTTCGTGGACTCGAACGCCTACAACGGGCTGTTCAGCGTCCACGCGTCGCTGATGATCTTCCTGTTCATCATCCCGGTCTTCGCCGGGCTGGCGAACTACGTGCTGCCGCTCATGATCGGGGCGCCGGACATGGCGTTCCCGCGGCTCAACGCGCTGTCGTTCTGGATGCTCCCGATCGGCGGCCTCATGATGACCGCGTCGTTCTTCGCTCCCGGCGGCTCGTTCGCCACGGGCTGGACGGCCTACGCGCCGCTGTCGACGAACGTCCCGATCGGGCAGATGTTCTTCACGATCGGGGTCCAGTTCGCGGGCGCGTCGTCGATCGCCACCGCGCTGAACTTCCTGGTCACGATCATCACCATGCGCGCGCCCGGCATGTCGTTCTGGCGCATGCCGCTGCTGGTGTGGGCGAACTTCTCGACCTCGCTGCTGGTCGTCATCGCCACGCCGTTCATCGCCGCCTCGCAGTTCTTCGTGCTGCTCGACTACGCGCTCGGCTTCAACTTCTTCCGCCCGGGCCGGGACGGCGACGTGCTGATGTACCAGCACGTCTTCTGGTTCTACTCGCACCCGGCGGTCTACATCATGATGCTGCCGGGGTTCGGGATCATCTCGGAGGTCATCTCCGTCAAATCCCGCAAGCCGATCTTCGGCTACCGGATGATGGCCTTCTCGCTGCTCGCAATCGTGCTGCTCGGCTTTACGGTCTGGGCACACCACATGTTCGTGTCGGGGATGCAGGAGTGGATCCGGATCCCGATGATGGTCACCACGGCGATCATCGCGGTCCCCACCGGGATCAAGATCTTCTCGTGGCTTGCGACCCTGTGGCGCGGCGTGCTGCGGCTCGATACGCCGATGCTGTTCGCGCTCGGCTTCCTGACGATGTTCACGCTCGGCGGGATCTCGGGCGTGATGCTCGCGATGGTGCCGCTCACCATCCACGTCAGCGACACGTACTTCATCGTCGCCCACATCCACTACGTGCTCTACGGCGGCTCGCTGTTCACGATCTTCGCCGGGGTCTACTACTGGTTCCCGAAGATGACGGGGCGGATGTTCGACGAGGGCCTCGGCAAGCTGCACTTCTGGCTGACGTTCATCGGCTTCAACCTGACCTTCGGCCCCATGCACCTGATCGGCGTGCAGGGCATGCCGCGGCGCGTGGCCGACTACCCGGAGCAGTTCGCGAGCTGGAACCTCTTCATCTCGCTGAGCTCGTTCCTGCTCGGGATCGCGACGCTGATCTTCGTCTACAACATGGTCGCCTCGTGGCGCGGCGGCCCGCTCGCCGAGGCGAACCCGTGGCGCGCGCTCACGCTGGAGTGGCAGGTCTCCTCGCCACCGCCGATCTTCAACTTCGACCGCGTGCCGACCGTGGTCGGCGGGCCGTACGAGTACGGCGTCCCGGGGGCGCAGCACGGCATCTTCCAGCCGCCGGCGGAGGCGCGGCCGCGACAACCCGCCGGCGCACCTGAGAGGGAGAGCGAGCCGTGAAGACGATCCTGATCCTCGCCAACGAGACGATCGCCGGCAAGGGGATGCTGGACGCCATGGTCGCCCACCGCGGCCAGGACGTGCGCTTTCACATCGTCGTCCCCAAGACGCGGCCCAGGCACGGCAACGTGATCTACGACGAGGCGGTGCGCAGCAGCGCGCAGGTGCGGGTCGACCTCGCGCGCGCGTTCCTGCGCGAGCAGGGCATCAAGAGCTCAGGCGAGGTCGGCGATCCCGATCCGTTCCTGGCCGCCACCGACGCGATCGCCGAGCACGACGTCGACGAGATCATCATCTCGACCCTGCCGGCCGCCGCCTCGGGCTGGCTGCGGCGGGACCTGCCCGGGCGCCTGCGCGAGGAGACCGGCCTGCCGGTCGAGCACGTGGTCGTCGACCTCGCGCGCGAGGGCCTGCCCTTCGACGTGACGCTCGTCGTCGCCAACCAGACGATCGCCTCGGGGCGGCTCTCGGAACGGCTGCACGAGCTGGCGGCGGAGGGGCCGCGCCGCTTCATCGCGGTCGTACCGCAGCCCGCCACCCACGGCGGCGCCGTCGCCCAAGCCCGCGAGCGGCTCGGCGAGCTGGTCAAGTCGCTGTCCGACGACGGGATCGTGGCGGCGGGCATGATCGGCGACCCCGACCCCTATGTCGCGATCCTCAACGCCGTCCAGTACTTCAACATCTCCGAGATCGTGATCTCGACGCTGCCGGCGAGCCAGTCGAAGTGGCTGGCCGACAAGCTGGTCGAGCGCGTCCAGTCGGCCACCAACAAGCCGGTCGAGCACATCGAGCAGGCCGAAGTGGCCGCGCAGGCCTGATGGAGGCGCACGCCCTCGACCACCATCACGGGCCGCCCGAGGCCCACCGTTCGTCGCGCGTCGACGCGCGGACGCTCGGGATGCTCCTTTTCATCATCTCCGAGGTCATGGTCTTCGGGGCCTTCTTCACGGCCTACTTCTTCATCCGGGTCGTGGGCGGGGCCGACTGGCCGGCCGAGGGGACGGAGCTGCCGAAGCTGATCGCCGGGGTCAACACCGCGATCCTGATCTCCTCCTCGTTCACGATGCACTGGGCGCTCGAGTCGGTGAAGAGCGACAACCGCTGGGGCCTGCAGGCGGGGATGGTGACGACGTTCCTGCTCGGAGCGACCTTCCTGTTCGTGCAGATCAACGAGTATGTGCACGTCGGCTTCTCGCCGCAGGATCACGCGCAGGGGACGATCTTCTACGGCCTGACCGGGCTGCACGGCGCGCACGTGTTCATCGGGCTGACGCTGCTGGCGATGGTCACCGTGCGGGCGTTCCGCGGGCACTTCTCCTCGCGGATGCACCTGGGCGTCGAGGTGCCGGGGATCTACTGGCACTTCGTCGACGTCATGTGGGTGGTCGTCTACACGACGGTCTACATCCTGTGATCAACCCGCTGCGCTCGGAGCGCGAGGCGTTCCGGCTGCTCGTCTACGTGCTGGTGGTCGCGGCGTTCGTGATCGCCGCCGCGCTGGTGATCCAAGCCCTGTAGGAAGCGCTGGGAGCCCCGCCCAACGGGCCATTCCGTCTGGAGCGATGTCCCGTCGGGCACCCCCCAGCTCACTCGACGGTGAGCGTGCCCTCCATGCCGCCCTCGCGGTGTCCCTCGACCGAGCAGTAGAACTGGTAGTCGCCGGCCTCGACGTCGACGTCGATCTCCGAGACGCCCCCGTTGCTGACGACCTCGCCGACCTCGTCGACGCCGCCGCCCTCGAGCGCGATGTTGTGGTCGACGGGCGACGGGTTGGGCGATCGGAGCGTCAGCGAGCCGGCGGGCGCGGTCGCGTCCGCGAACGTGTAGAAGAGCTGCCCGCTCTCGGCCGCCGGGATCTCGAGCACGCCGCCCTCGGCCTCGGCTGTTCCCTCCGGGCCGCCGCCGCCGACCTGCGCGAGCGCCCCTGAGTCCTCCCCGCCGCGGGCCGCGGCGCTGGCGACGTAGGCCGCGACGTCCTCTGCGTCCTCTCCCGTCACGAGGTCGGCCGGCATGAGCGGCAGCTCGCGGCCCGTCGCCGGGTCGCGCTGCGGGTTGATCGCCGGGTTGAGGATCTGCTGGTGGACGATCCCCTCGAACGTGCTCTGGCCGAAGCCGTCGCGGCGGGCGCGCTGGAACGCCTGGTCGAGGTTGGGGCCGGTGACGCCCTTCGCCTCGGCGCGGGCGAGCACGTGGCAAGAGCTGCACTGCTCGATGAACAACGTCTTGCCGTTGACCAGGTTGGTGCCCGAGTCGGTCAGCTCGCAGCCGCCGACACCGGCCCCCGCGACGACGATCGCCGCCGCCACGAAACCGTTGCGCACCCCGCTCCTCATGAGCGCGGCATCCTATTGGTTCAGGTGGCGGCGGGGCGCGGCAGCGCGTCGAGCTCGCCCTGCGCCGCGGCGATCACCGAGCGGGCGACGCCGTCCCAGGAATAGGCCTCGCGCGTGGCGGCGACGATCGCCTCGCGCGTGGGGGTGCGCAGGTCCGCGGGCGCGGCCAGCCAGGCGGAGAGGTTCGCGGCGAGCTGATGCACGGCTTGCGAGCCGACCTCGAAGGTCAGCCACGGTCTGACGGGGGCGGGAATCGCCTGCTCGAGGGTGCGCGCGACCTCGGCGAGGCCCGAGTGAGCAGCGACGACCGGGAACGCGGCGCAGGCGGCCCCCTCGGCGGCCACCATCCCGAACGCCTCCGGGAACGTGCTCGTCACGGCCATCGCCTCGGCCGCGGGCAGCACGTCGGTGAGCTCGGCGTGGTCGAGCCGTCCCGTCCACGTGATCCGCTCGGTCATGCCGCGGGCGGCCTCCCGGTAGTCATCGCCCGCGGTCTCGAGGAACGCCGTCAGGTGCGGCAGCTCGCCGCCGTGCTCGGCCCGCAGCCCGCGCGCCGTCTCCAGGTCGCCGGCGTCGAGCGCCGCTGCGAGGCGCTCCAGCTCCGGCCGGAAGGCCCCGAAGCCGACCACCAGCAGCCGCGCCCGCGGCTCCCGTGCGAGCACGAGCGGCCACGCGGCCAGCAGCAGCTCGACGCCCTTCGACGCGATCAGCTTGCCCACGAAGACCACGAGCCGGTCGTCGGGCTCGACCGTCGCGAGCGCCGCGGCGGCCTCACCGGCGGAGCGGGCGAACGAATCGCCTCGGGCCGACGCCGCGGACGAGCCGTCGGCGGCCGACCCGGCGCTCACGCCGCCGGGCGGCGCGGCGGCGTCCTCGTCCGCCGCGGCCAGCCGCGCGCGCAGGCGCTCGAGCCCGGCCCGGGCGTCGTCCGGCTCGCGCGGCGTGAAGCGCTCGACGTCGACGCCGGGGGGGCCGAGGCGGGTGCGGTCGACGACCGTGGGGTCGTCCATCGCCGCCCACAGGCTCTCCGCCGTGTGCCGCGAGCCGACGAGGACCCCGCGGGCGTGCTCCAGCCCCTCGCGGGCGTACGGGAGGAACCGCGGGTGGGGCTTGACGGTGTACTCGAGCGCGCTGCCGTGGATCTTGACCGCGTACGGCACGCCCTCGAGCGCGCGGGCGAGGATCGCGGGGCCCATCACGAGGTGGTTGGCGAGCGCCACGTCGGGGCGGGCGCGCTCGGCGACCTCCCGGACGGCGGCCACGTTGGCCTCCACGTAGCGCTCGACCTCGGCCTCGGACAGGTCGGGGAACGGACGCGCCTCGACGCCGTCGTAGCGATCCGCCACGTAGACCGGGAGCAGCCCGCCGATGTCCGGCCGGTAGACGGTCGCGCGCGCCGGCTCGCGGCGGACGGTCAGCGCCAGCCGCCCGCCGTCCCAGTCCCCCGCCGCGTTCACCCACTCGAGCGCCAGCGGGTCGCGGTCCTGGCAGAGCAGGTGCACCTCGTGGCCGGCGCGCACGAGCGCCTCGGCGAGCGCGCTGTTGTAGACGTTCGAGCCGGTCCCGGCGAGCAGATAGCCGTGGAAGATGAGCACCCGCACGCCGCGCCACTCTACGAGCCTTGCCGTCGGTACCCCTTGCTAGGCTGCGCCGCGATGTCCGGACAGATGTATCGGCTCCGCGCGCCGTCGTCGGGCCGGGAGATCCTGCTGGAGGCCGAGCACGGCCGCGTGTACCGCGACCGCGAGACGAACGAGCCGCTCGACGTGGTCGGCAAGATGCTGCCGCTCGTGCCGTCGCGCTCGCGGCTGCCGTGGGCCGTGGAGACGCTCCGCTTCTGCAACTGGTGCGACCAGCCGGCACAGCGCGATCTCAACGACTGCCCGACCTGCGGCCGGCGCATGTCGGCGCTGCCGCGCGTCACGGAGGACTGAGCCGGTGCGCATCAGCGCGCTCCTCGTCGCCGGCCTCCTCTTCGTCGTGCTGCTCGCCGCAGGCTGCGGCGGGGACGACGAGCTCGCGCCTCAGGTGCCCGGCCCTCCAGCCGCCGTGACGGTGCCCGACGCCGGCGTGTCCCCCAGCGGGGACGCCGCGGAAGAGGACTCGAGCTCGACCGACGACTCGGCGGACCCGGACGCGACCGAGACGCCCACCGCCGAGCCCGAGGGCACCGGGGACACCGGCGCTGCGGAGCCGGATGCCAGCGGCGGCACGGCCGCCCCGGCCGAGCCGCAGGCCGACGGGCCGACGAACGACACGGCTCCGCCCGAGGGCTCGAACGCCCAGCAGTTCGAGGACTTCTGCGCCCAGAATCCTGGCGCCTGCTGACGGCCCCTCCGCTCTCCACGTAGTTCAGCCTCGTCAACGCCAGGTCCTGGATCGTCCTCGCAAGCTTCGCGAGGGGCAGGCCGAGACCCACGAGCACCCAGTCGTTGGGGTGCATTTCGTCGACCTCGCGCACCTCCCGCCCGCGAGGTCGACGTTCGGCACCCATACGGTGCGTTTCGTCGACCTCACCCGCGACGCCATCATCAAGTCGACGAAACGCACCCTCGGACACACCCACTAAGAGGCTCCGCGCGCCCGATCCTTCCGCCTCAAAGCCGCCGGCGCCCGATCCCTCCCCCTCAATGCCCGCCGTTGACGAACGCCGGCACCAGACCCGCGACGAACGGCGCGCCAAGGCGCCTGAAACATCAAGCGCGGCGCCGAGACGGCCGATACAGCTCCCGACGCACGCCCGCACGGGAAGGCCGAGCCGTACTCGAACCGACGACCCACAGATTGGCCGACACGGCCCCCACATCGCTGCAGCGCGTCGCCCGCGCGGCGGCGAACGCCACCGACCCGGCCGAGCTGGGCGCGGCGCTGACGCACGCGATCTGCGACGGCATCGGCGCCGACCAGGTCCATCGCTTCGAGGTCGCCCAGGACGGGACCGTGGGCGAGGGGACCGTCGGGCAGGCCGAGTACTCCATGGCGCTCGGCGGCGCGCCCTCCGGGATCGCCCGCGTCGTGGGCACGGGCCGGACGCTGCATTCCCCCGACTGCCGTGGCGACGGGACGCTGCGGCAGGAGATGGTGGAGCGGTTCGCCGTCGCCTCCGCGCTCTTCGTGCCGGTCGTCTGCGACCGCGAGGTGCGCGACGTCGTCATCGTCGTCTCCCACTCCCCGCGAACGTTCACGCCCGGGGAGATCGAGCTCGTCGAAGGGCTTGCCGACGTTGCCGCCGCCGGGCTCTCGCGACTCGACTCCGAGCGCCGCCAGGCGGCCCGCGCCGCGCACGACCGCGCGCTCGTGCGCGCCGCGCGCGCCCTCAACGCGTCGCTCGAGCTCGAGGAGGTGCTGCGCACGCTCGCGCGCGAGGCGGTGTTGGCCGTGGGCGCCGACTGCACCTGCGTGTTCCTCGGCAATGCCCGGAACGGCGGGGTCGCGACGGCCGGCCACAACGTGCCGGACGGCTGGCACGGGAGCACGATCCGCGCGGGCGAGGGCGCCGTCGGGCAGGTGCTGCTCACCGGCGCCACCTTCATGACCAACGACGAGGAGGCCGGACCGCCCGGCTATCGCACGCTGCTGGCCGTGCCGATGGCGTGGAACGAGCAGCTCAAGGGCGTGCTCTCGGTCGCCTGGAAGGGCCTGCGCCGGGTCGAGGACGAGGATCGGCGCACGCTCGAGGCGATCGCCGACCTCGCCACGGTCGCGTACCACAACGCCGAGACCCACGACCAGGCCCAGCGCGCCGCGCGCACCGACGGCCTCACCGGCCTGCTCAACCACGCCGCCATGCAGGTCCGCGTGCGCGAGGAGATCGCCCGTGCGCAGCGCGACGGCACGCCCCTCAGCTACGTGATCGTCGACCTCGACGACTTCAAGCACGTCAACGACGTCCGCGGCCACCAGGCGGGGGACGAGGTGTTGCGACAGGTCGCGGAGGTGCTGCAGGCCGCGCTGCGCCCGTACGACCAGGTCGCCCGCTACGGCGGCGACGAGTTCGTCCTGCTCCTGCCGGGGACCGACGAGGCGGGCGCACGGATCACCGCCGAGCGGGTCCGCGACGCGATCGCCGAGGAGCTGATCGGCGCGTGCTCGCTGGGCGTGGCCCAGTGGCACGAGCCGCTCGATGCCGACGCGCTGCTCGAGCATGCCGACCGCGCGCTGCTCGTGGCCAAGCGCACCGGCAAGGGGCGGGTGGCGGTGGCCAACGCCGACGTGGAGCGCGAGCTCGCGCTGCTGCAGGCCGAGCGGGGCTCACCGGCCGCCGTGCAGGCGCTCGCAGCCGCGATCGAAGAGCGCGACGACTACACCCACCAGCATTCGCAGGACGTCGTGCATCTGGCCCGCGGCGTCGCGATGCTGCTCGGCCTGCCCGCCGACTGGGCAGAGCGGATCGCCCATGCCGCGCTCCTGCACGACGTCGGCAAGCTCGCCGTGCCGCACGAGATCCTCCACAAGCGCGGGCCGCTGAGCCGCGACGAGTGGGAGGTGATGGCCGAGCACCCGGTCGCCGGCGAGCGGATCCTGCTGCGCATCCCCGACCTGGCCGCGATCGCGCCGGTGGTCCGCCACGAGCACGAGCACTGGGACGGCAGCGGCTATCCCGACGGCCTCAAGGGCCGCCTGATCCCGATCGGGTCGCGGATCATCCTCGCCTGCGACGCCTATCACGCGATGATCGTCGACCGGCCCTACCGGGCGGCGCTGTCGGCCGGCGACGCCGCGGCCGAGCTGCGCCGGGGTGCCGGCGTGCAGTTCGACCCCGACGTGGTGGAGGCGCTGCTGGACCTGCTCGGCCACGATCCGCCGGCGGTGCCCGACCGCGCCCTCGGCGTGCGGATGCCGGCCGCCCCAGGCGGGAAGAGAGCTTCCGCTAGTCGCCGGAGCCGGAAGTCGGCGTGGGGCTCGTGATCAGCGTCGCGCTGTAGTTCAGGCGCGCGGGGTACTTGCAGCCGTACTTCACGCGGTCGCCGATGTCCGTCTGAGCGGTCTGGCGGCTCGTGTTGCGGCAGCGCCCCTCCGCGCGGCTCGCGCGCCACAGCGAGCCGTCCGACGTCAGCGCCGTGAGGGCCGGGGCCCACGTCGGGACCGTGAGGGCGACGACGAAGCCCTTCTTGACCGGGATCGATGTGGCGAGCGGGAACTGGACCTTCTGGCCGAAGTACGGCGCCAGCGACTGCACGGGCGACCGGCCCACCACGCGGTGGATGAGCCGCATCTTGCGGAACTTGTTGCGACGCATCACGGTCAGGCTCGCGGACGCCGCGCCGAAGCGCGAGTCGAAGTAGGCCAGCTGGTCGGCGTTCGGGGCGCCGAGCCCGATCGTCCACGCGACGATGCGCCCGTCGGCGGGCACGAGGAACGAGCGCTTGCGCTTGACCACCTGGGCCTGGTAGCCGGTGGTCCGGGAGACGGCCACGCATGGGGTTCCCGGGCACGTCGAGTCGATCACGGGCTCCACCGCCCCGATCTCGATGATCCGCGCAGACGCCGGCGCCGCGAGGACGAGCACGGCGAGCGCGGCGACGAGCGCGGCGAACGCGCCGGCTACGGCGATGGGTCGGGGGCGATGGGGCATCCCGGCATTGAACACGAAGCATCGGCCGGGGTTGCTGTGCGGGAACGAGATTGGGGGCCCCGCCCACCGGGACATTCCGCGTGGAGCGATGTCCCGTTGGGCACCCCCTAGAGCTTCTGCACGTTGATGGCCTTCGGCCCCTTGTCGCCCTGCTCCTCCTCGTACGTGACCTTGGCACCTTCGGCCAGCGACCGGTAGCCGTCGCCCGTGATGCCTGTGAAGTGGACGAACAGGTCGCGGCCGCCTTCGTCAGGCGTGATGAAGCCGAAACCCTTGTCGTCGCTGAACCACTTGACCGTGCCCGTGCCCACTCTGAACCCCACTTCTTGACTTCGACCGGCTGGCCACCGGCCCCGACGTGGAGAACGTACCCCGGTTGCGGCGCACCGCGCAAGGGGGCTGCCCAACGAGATATCGCTCCACACGGAACGGCGCGTTGGGCGGGGCCCCCCACGGTGTCGTCATGCGGTGAGCTGCGCCGCTGCGACGGCGATCTCGCCGGGGTCGCCCGGGCCGGGCACCCACGGCAGCCGCAGCGGATCGTCCGCGTAGCGCGGGATCACGTGGACGTGGAAGTGGAAGACGGTCTGCCACGCCGCCGGGCGGCAGGAGTTGAGCAGGTTCACGCCGTCGGCCCCGAGGCGATCCATGGCCCGGCCGGCGAGCCGCTGCGCCATCCGCCCGCAGGCGTCGAGGTCGGCCGCCGGGACCTCGAGCAGGTCGACCGCGTGCTCGCGCGGGACGATGAGCAGGTGGCCCCACGTGGCGGGGTTGATGTCCATGAACGCGACCGTCCGATCGTCCTCGTCCACGCGCGTCGACGGGATCTCGCCGCCGACGATCTTGCAGAACAGGCAGTCCGGATCGCGGCTCATCGCCAGTGCTCGAGCCGGTCCTCGTCCGGGACCTCGCGGATCACCCGCGCAGGGACGCCCAGCGCCACGCCGCGCGGGGGCACGTCCTTGGTCACGACGGCGCCGGCGCCCACGAACGCCTCCTCGCCGACCTCGACGCCGGGCGTAATGACGACCGCCCCGCCGACGCGGCACGCGCGCCGCAACACGGCGCCGCGGATCGGATGGTCGTCGGCGTGGCGCGCCATCGTCGAGTCGTTCGTCGTCAGCACGCCGGGGCCGACGAAGACGTCGTCCTCGATCACCGAGTACGCGGTCAGGTAGACGTCGGTCTGCACTCGCACGCGGGCCCCGATCTCGACGTCGTTGTCGACCGCGCTGCCACGGCCGACCACCGAGCCCGGCCCGAGCGTCGAGCGCTCGCGGAAGTACGCCTGGTCGCCCACGATCGCGCCCTCGCCGATGCGGGCGCCGGCGAACACGATCGCCGCGCAGCAGATCACCGCCCCGGCCTCGACCACGAGCGGATCGGTCCCCCCGCGCGGGGCCGTGGAGTGGCGGGCGAGCTTCGGCGGCTTGCCGAGCACGGCCCCGTCCTGGACCTCGCAGCCCTCGCCGACGACGGTCCCAGGGTGCACGACGACGTGCGCGCCAAGTCGCGCGCCGGCGCCGATCCGAGCGTTCTCGCCGATCACGCAATACGGCCCGAGGACCGCATCAGCGGCGATCTCGGCAGTGTCGTGCCTCGTCAATTCCATGGCGCGCGAACCTAGCGCAAGAGCCGCTCGCGGGCCCGGGCGATGGCCTCCTCGCGCGTGCGCACCTCGCCCGCGTAGCGGTCCTCCTCGAGCCCGCGCAGCAGCTCGCCGAGTCGCGGCCCCGGGCGGATCCCGAGCTCACGCGCCAGGTCGTCGCCGCGCACGAGCGGCTCGCGCGGCGGCTCGGCAAGGGCGGCGGGCAGGACCTCGCGGGCGAGCGCGAGATGGGCGTCGATCGCCGCGTCGGCGTTGCGCCCGCGCGTGGCGAGCCGGTCGGCGACCGTGAAGGCCGTCACGTCCGCGCTGTAGGGCGCCGTCGCGCGCAGGTAGCGCCACAGCGGCCGCCGCCCCAGCGGCCGCTCGCGGACGAGGAAGCCGAGCCGGAGGTGGTGCAGGGTGAGCGCCGCCACGTAGTCGACGAGCCGCTGCGACGCCCGCAGCCGCTCGAGCGCCGCGCGCGCCAGGTCGGCGCCCTCGCTGTCGTGGCCCACGAACGTCACGCGGCCGTCGGCCCGCACGCCGCGGGTCTGGGGCTTGGCGGCGTCGTGCAGGAGGGCGGCGAAGCGCATCGCGCCGCCGCGCGTGAGCTCGTCCGCGAGCGGCTCGGCCAGCAGCGCGGTCACCGCCTCCCCCGCCTCGCCGAGCCCCGCCGCCGCCGCGTCGCGCTCCAGCGCGGCCACCGCGTCGAGGACCTCGAGCGTGTGGTCGTGCACGTCGGCGTGGTGGAACTCGTTCTGCCGCACGCCGCGCAGCGCCGCGAGCTCGGGCAGGACCGCCTCGGTCAGCCCGTGCGCCGACATCAGCTCCAGGCCGTCGCGTGCCGCGTCGGCTGTCACGATCCGCTTCAGCTCGCCGAAGACCCGCTCCGGCGCCACGCGGTCGATCGCGGGGGCGTGAGCCTCGACCGCCGTGGCCGTGGCCGGATCCAGCTCGAGATCCAGCTCGGTCGCCAGCCGCACCGCGCGCAGCGTGCGCAGCGGGTCCTCGGCGAGCGCCGCCGCAGACACCATCCGCACGCGGCGCGCGGCGAGGTCGGCGCGCCCGCCGTGCGGGTCGAGCAGCTCGCCGCCGGCCAGCGGCTCGGCCATCGCGTTGATCGTGAAGTCGCGCGCCGCCAGGTCGGCCGCGATGTCGCCCTCGCGGAGCGTCACGAGGTCGACGTGCCAGGCATGGCCTGGACCCACCACGCGCCAGGCGCCGAACGCGCCCGAGAGCTCGAACGCCGCGCCTCCCGTGGCGCGCGCGACCTGGCGGGCCGCCGCCCCCGGATCGCCCTCGAGCGCCACGTCGACGTCGTCGGTCGGCCGGCCGAGCAGGCGGTCGCGAACGGCTCCGCCGACCAGCCACGCCGGATGTCCGGCGAGCGCCTCGCGGGCGGCGGTGAGCGGCGCGCTCACCGGCGGTACTCCCTCGGCACGCGCTGCGTGATCCCGCAGGTCACCTCGTAGTTGATGGTGTCGAGCCGCCGCGCGACGTCCTCGGCGAGGATGCGCTCGCCGTCGCGAGCGCCGATCAGGACCGCCTCGGCCCCCGGCTCGACCGGCTCGTCGCCGAGGTCGACGGTGATGTTGTCCATCGAGACGGTGCCGACGAGCGGCACGCGGCGCCCGTCCACGAGCACGTCGGCGTCGTTGGTCAGCGCCCGGCGCACGCCGTCGCCGTAGCCGATCGGGATCGTCCCGATCCACCCCTGGCGATCCGCCACGTAGCGCCGGCCGTAGCCCGCGCTCTGCCCCGGCTCGATCCGCTTGACCGCGGCGACGTACGAGAGCAGCTCGAGCGCCGGCTCGAGCCCGTGGTCGGCGGGATCGCGCTGGAACGGATCCATCCCGTAGACCGCGATCCCGCAGCGCACCATGCCGAAGCGCGACTCCGGCTCGCCGAGCGCCGCCGCCGAGTTGGCGGCATGCACGAGCAGGCCGTCGTGGCGGCGCGCGAGCGCCTCCGCCCACGGCCGGAAGGCCGCAAGCTGTTCGCGCAGGAAGGCCGGGTCGTCGTCCGCGGTGGCGAAGTGGGTCATCGCCCCCGCCAGCCGCAGCCCGGCGGCCGCGACGACCGCCTCGGCGACCCGGTCGGCCTCCGCGACGTCGCGCGTGCCGAGCCGCCCCATCCCCGTGTCGAGCTTCACGTGCACGCCCGCGGGGCCGCGAGCCGCGACGGCGGCCACGAACTCCTCCCGCCAGGCGACGACGTCGGCCCCCGCGCGCACCGCCACGTCGAGCTCGGCCGCGGTCAGCGCGCCCATGACCAGCACGGGCCCCTCGAGCCCGGCGGCCCGCAGCGCCTCGGCCTCCCCGGCGGTGGCCACGGCGAGCCAGTGCGCGCCGCCCGCCTGCGCGGCCCGCGCGGCCGGCACGGCTCCGTGGCCGTAGCCGTCGGCCTTGACCACCGCGCACAGCTGGGCGGGCGCCGCGGCAGCGGCCAGGCGCGCGCAGTTGCGCTCGATCGCGCCCAGGTCGACCCGGGCGAGCGCCCGCAACCTACTCCCCGTCGTCGGAGGTCAGCGCGTCGAGCACGTCGACGCGCGTCACGACGCCCACGAGCCGCCCGTGCTCGACCACGGGCAGCCGGTTGTGCTTCTTGCGAGCGATGACCCGCGCGGCCTCGCGCACGGTGGCGGACGGCTCGATCGTCACGGGATCGGGAGTCATCATGTCCTCCGCCGTGGAGGCGAAGGCCCTGCGCAGGCGCTCCTCGAAGTGCGAGATCGACTCGAGGAAGACGACGCCGCCGAAGAGCTGCACGTAGTGCGGCAGGTGCAGCTCTTCGTCCTCGCCCGCGATCACGAGGTCGGCTTCGGTGATGATCCCGACGCAGCGCCCGCCCTCGTTGACCACGGGCACCCCGGGCAGCTCGTTCTCGCGCAGCACGTGGATCACCTGCTCGACCGGGTCCACGACCGTCACGAGCGGCACGTCGGTCTCCATGATGTCGCGAACGGTCAGGGCCATGGGCGGGAGATCGGTTTCGTCCTGCCGGTCCTCACAAGTTCGGACCTTTGGACGACGTTACCGAAAGGCTGGCAGGGAGCGCACCGACGACGTCCGAGGCGATCACGCCGTCCGGGCCGTGAGCACTCGCGGCCAGCTGCCCGGCTCGCAGATGAAGCTGGACCGCCGCGCAGACGGCCGTGAAGGGCTCCATCCGCTTGGCCAGCATCGCCCCTGCCACACCCGAGAGCACGTCGCCGGTCCCCGCGGTGGCCAGCGCTGGAGCGCCGCCGCGGGAGACCGCCACCGTGCCGTCGGGCGCGGCGATCAGCGTGTCGTCGCCCTTGAGCACGACGATCGCCCCGGACTGCTCGGCGGCCGCACGCGCGTGCGCGAGCCGCCGGCGCCCGACCTCGGCCGACGGGACTCCGAGCAGCCGGCCGAGCTCCCCGGCGTGCGGGGTGAGGACGGTCGCCGCCGTCCGCCGCGGCAGCTCGCCCGGGAAGCCCTCGGCCAGGGCATTGAGGCCGTCGGCGTCGACCACGAGCGGCGCCTCGACGCGCGTCAGGATCGCGCGCGCGAAGGCCTGGGCCCCGGCCGCCCGGCCGAGGCCCGGCCCGAGGACCGCCGCGTCGGCTCGCTCCAGCCGTCCGAGCGCGGGCTCCACGGCGGCCGGCGTCAGCGCCCCGCCCTCCTCCGGCAGGCCGGCCGTCATCGCCTCCAGCAGGCGCACCGAGAACGCGATCTCGAGCGAGGCGGGCGCCGCGACCGTCACGTAGCCGGCCCCGGCGCGCATGGCGGCCATGGCGGCCATGGTCGGCGCGCCGGTGAGGCCGGATGAGCCGCCCACGACGTCGACCGCCCCCGACGAGAACTTCGTCGAGTCGGCGCCGCGGCGCGGCACCTCCCCCAGCACGGCGGGCGCCACGAGGCCGATCGGCGGCGGGGCGGGGCCGCCGGGCGGGATCCCGATATCGACGACCACAACCTCGCCGGCGTGCGCCTTGCCCGGATGGATCCACAGGCCGGCCTTCGGGGCGTGGAACGTCGCCGTGGCGGCGGCGCGGACGGCCGCCCCGGGCACCTCGCCGGTCGACGCGTCCACCCCCGACGGGATGTCGGCGGCCACCACCGGCGCTCCCGCCGCCGTCATCGCCTCGATCGCCGCGGCCGCCTCGTCGCGCGGGGCGCCGCTGCTCCCGGTCCCGAGCAGGGCGTCGACGATCGCGCTCGCTCCCTCGAGGCCGCCCGGGGCGAACGCCGCCGGCGCGTCGCCCGGCAGCCGCCGCAGCTGCTCGGCGGCATCCCCGCGGAGGGAGTCCGGCGGCCAGACGGCGAGCACGTCGACGGCCCGGCCGGCCGCGCGCAGGAGCCGGGCGGCGACGAGCCCGTCGCCCCCGTTGTTGCCCTTGCCGCACACGATCGCGATCCGGCCGCCCGCTGCGTGGCGAGCGGCCACGGCGGCGAGCCCCTCCCCCGCCCGCTCCATCAGGTCGAGCGACGCGATCCCGCGCTCCTCGATCGCCCACCGGTCGGTGGCGCGCATCCGCTCGGCGTCGAAGAGCGGCTCGAGCCACGGCGCGAGCGTCATCCGGCGACCGCCACGGCCGCGGCCATCCCGCGCGTATGCGTGAGCGAGACCGACACCTCGACGCCGAGCTCGCGAGCCTGCTCGGCGGCACGCCCTGTCAGCCTGATGACCGGCGGGCCGCCGCCTCCTACGATCTCCACGTCGTGGGGATCCCAGCTCTCGAGCGACAGCGCCTTGACCACGGCCTCCTTGGCGCAGAAGCGAGCCGCGAGCTGCATCGCGGGCCGGGCGCAGCCCGCCGCGTAGGCGAGCTCACCGGGCGTGAAGAGGCGGTCGGCGAGCCTCGGGCGCCGCGCGAGCGCACGCTCCAGCCGCTCGATCTCCAGGAGGTCGATCCCGACGTGGCGCATCGGCGGGCGACTCTACCCGCCAGATTCGCGTAGCCGTCGCGTTATCGCACTTGACGGATCACAGGCCGATGGGGGATTCTGGGGATGGCGCAATGGACCAGTGTCGTATGTGGCGGAGCGTCTAGTCCTGCGATGCTTGCGCAGTCGGAACGGACGTTCGGCGACCCCGGCCCGGAGGTTGGAAGTAGGCATGACGCCATCTCAGCGAAGTGCGCAGTCGGCGGTGACGCTGCGCGGAGACGCGCTGCGCGCGGGTCGGCGCGCTCGAAGCAGGACAGGGAGGTCGCAGGCAATGCTGGAGCTTGAGGCGGAGAGGCTCACGGCGCGGGTCGAGGAGCTCGAGCGGGAGAAAGCCGCGCTGGAGGCGTTCGCGGCGGTCGCCGCGCACGAGCTCGTCGAGCCGCTGGTGATGACGGAGGCCTACGTGGCGATCGTGACCGATCGCCTCGACGGGACGGTGCACGAGGACTCCCGGCGCGACCTCGCCACGATCAGCCGCGCCGCGTCGCGCATGCGGCTGCTGCTGGAGGCGATCCTGCACGACGCCCGCTCGAACGAGCGCAGCGTCTCCCCACGGCCCGTCGACCTCGGCGCGATCGTCGCCGAGTGCGCCCAGATGCTCGGCCCCGAGATCGAGCAGCGCTCCGTGCGGATGCACGTCGGCGCCATGCCGACGGTGTCGGGCGAGGAGCCCCTGCTGAGCGGGCTGATCGCCAACCTGATGATCAACGCGCTCAAGTTCAGCCCCCGCCACGAGGCCTCGATCGCGCTCGGCGCGTCGCTCGAGGGCCCCGTCTGGAAGGTCTGGATCGATAGCGACGGCCCCACCATCGCGCCCGAGGACCGCGCTCGCATCTTCGAGCCGTACCAGCGCGGCCACGGCGAGCGCCGGACCCGTGGCGCCGGCCTCGGCCTCACGATCTGCCGACGCATCGTCGAGCGGCACGGCGGCCACATCGGCGTCGTCCCGGCCGACGGCGGGGGCAACCGCTTCTACTTCACGCTGCCGGCGAACTAAGAGCCGCTAGCCGGCAGCGCGGAGGCGCTCGGCCTCGCCCACCGCCTGCTCGCGCGAGTTCACGCCGAGCTTGCGGTAGATGCTCTTGACGTGCGAGCGGACCGTCTCGGTCGAGAGGAACATCCCGTGCGCGATCTCGTCGATCGTGCTGTGCTCGCAGAGAAGGTCGAGCACCTCCCACTCGCGCGCGGTGAGCGAGCTGCGCACGGGGCGCAGGCCGTTCCCGTTGGCGCGCGTCGGCGCACGGCGCAGCTGCTCGATCAGCATCGTGCCCATCGTGCGCGAGATCGCGGCCTCGCCCACCATGGCGCCCTTGAGCGCGCGTGGCAGGGCCTCGATGTCGACGTCCTTGTTGAGGTAGCCGGCGGCGCCCGCCTGGAGCCCCGCGAGCCCGATCTCCTCGTCGGCCCCGGTGAGGAGGATCACGAGCTGGTCGGGCCGCTCGTCGACGATCTGGCGCGTGGCGCTGATGCCGTCGAGCTCGGGCATCACGACGTCCATCAGGATCGCGTCGGGGGCGTAGTAGAGCGTGAGTTCGACCGCTTCACGGCCGTTGCGCGCCTCGGCGACGACCACGAAGCCTGCATCCTGCAGAGCGCTCCTGATCATGCGCCGAGCCAGCGGATCGTCGTCCGCCACGATCACTCGGAGGGCTTCCATGTCATCCGTTCTGTTCATCCGTTCGTCCATGAGGTCATCCAGCGTCTCCTGCATGCACCGGAACGAGAGACGATATCCCGAACCTCGCCGCATGACTAGGTATCGGCTGTCCGAATTCCGTCCATGAGACACCCAATTGATACGGGTCGGCCGCGATCTCCCCCGGACGGATGGGTCGAGGGTGAGATTCCTCCCCTGGACGAACGGCCAGGGCACCTCCCCTACACGGTCGGAGATTGCCCTCAGGCGGCGCTCGAAAGTTCCCCTGTTCGGATGGGTGGCTCCGACGGACAGTGGGAGCCGTGCCGTCAGACCGATTCGACACCGCCGCCATCAGCCTCAGCGATCTCCGGAGCGCCCACGCCGCCGGCGCGACGCTCCAGAACCTGCTGAGCGCGCTGAGCGCCAAGATCGACGCGTGCTCACGGCTGAAGCTCTTCGAGTACGAGGCGGGCAGCGAGGGGCATGCCCACTGCGCCGCCGCCTTCCGCACGCTCGCTGAGACCGAGCGGCAGTCGTTTCAGACCCTGCTCGTCTGCCTGAGGCAGCACCTCGACGAGGTGTCGCCCGTGGCCGAGCCCGTCCAAGGAGGTCAAGGATGACCCGAGTCATCGTCGTCGCCGACGGCGGTCCGACGCTGGAGGCCCTCACGCGGACCCTCCACTGCCTCAAGGGCGTCGACATCGTCCGGCACCTGAGCGCCCGTCCGCCCGTCGAGCTGATCCAGCGCCTCGAGCCCGATCTCATCTTCATCGACGAGCTGGCCTTCCCCAGCCGGTGCCTGGAGGCCGTCTCCCGGGCCCGCCGCGCCGCGCCCGACGCGGCGATCGTCGTGCGCGCCGCCCACCCCGACGCGGGGTGGCTGCCCCGCGCTCTCGAGGCCGGCGCCGACGCCGTGCTGCCGGCCGTGGCCGACGCGCGGACGCTCGAGCGGGTGCTCGACGAAGTGCTTGCGGCTCGCCGGCCGGCGGTCCAGACCATCGATCCGCTCCTGGCGGCGTAAGGAGGTAGGCGGGATGCGCATCCTGATCGTCGCCGACAGCATGATGGCGGCCGAGGTCATCCGGCGGGAGCTCCGCCACAGCTCCTGCCAGGTCATCGGCTTCGTCGGCGGCCGCGACATCTGCGCCATGACCGTGGCGCGGCACCTGCCCGACGTGATCGTCGTCGACGACGGACACGGCGGCGAAGCCTCCCTCGTCCACATCCGCTCGGTCCGCACGGCCGCGCCGGCCGCCAAGGTCGTCCTGCTGACGACCAACATGGACGCCGGCTGGCTGGCCGACGCCGCCGGCGCCGGCGCCGACGCCGCGCTCGCCAAGACCGTCGCCCACGCGAGCCTCGGCCTGCTACTGCGCGAGGTCGCCTGCGGGAACGTCTTCCACGCGTTCGCGCCGGGCCGCCCACGCGGCCATCAGCCGGACACCGTGACCACGCTCACCCCGCGCGAGCTCGAGATCCTGTCGCTCGTCGCCCAGGGCGCCTCCAACAGCCGGATCGCCGGAACGCTGTGGGTGACCGAGCAGACGGTCAAGTTCCACCTCTCGAACGTCTACCGCAAGCTCGGCGTGGCCAACCGGACGCAGGCCAGCCACTACGCCCACCTCCACGGGCTGCTCCATCCCACCTCACTGGCCGGCGCGGACGGCGACTCGCCGCTGCGCGTCGCGGCCTGACCTCACACGGATGAACCGCGAACGAGACATGGAAGGCAAGACACCGATGATCGACGCTTTGAGGGCGCACGCCGACGAGCTGGGCTCGACCCGGCCGACGGGGCGCTTCAGGACCCACACCAGCCTCGAAGACGGCCCCGCGCGCGAACGTCGCGCGGTGACCCACGCGGTCGCCCGGGCCAAGGCCGGCGACCAGGAGGCACTGCGCTTCCTCTACGTGCGCTATGCCGACAACGTCTACGGCTACGTCCGCAGCATCGTCCGCGACCACCACGAGGCCGAGGACGTCACCCAGCACGTGTTCGCGAAGCTGATGACCGCGCTGCCGAAGTACGAGGCGCGCGACGTCCCCTTCGCCGCGTGGATCCTGCGCGTGGCGCGCAACGTGGCGCTCGACCACATGCGCCAGCGGCGCGCGATCCCTTGCGAGGAGGTGCGCGAGCTCGACGCCCGCCGCGACGACCAGGGCGAGAGCCAGCAGACGTCGCTCACCCTGCGCGAGGCGCTCGAGTCGCTGCCCGACGACCAGCGCGAGGTGATCGTCCTGCGCCACCTCGTCGGCCTCAGCCCCGGCGAGATCGCCGGCCGCATGTGCAAGTCCGAGCCGTCCGTCCACGGGCTCCACCACCGCGGGCGCGGTGCGCTCCGCAGCACGCTCGTCGAGCGCGACTGCGCGCCGGCCGTGCGGCCTCGCGTGATCGCGGAGGCGGCGTGATGGCCGCTCCGTCGATCGCGCCGCTGGCGCAGCTGCCGCTGCTCAAGCTCGACCCGGCCGAGCCGGCCCTGCTCGAGGAGCTGCTCGAGGTCGTCGAGCGCGTCGCCTCGACCGGCGCCTTCACGATGGGCGCGGAGCTCGAGGCCTTCGAGGAGGAGTTCGCCGCGTACTGCGAGACCGATCACGCGATCGGCGTCTCGTCCGGCACCGAGGCGATCGTGCTCGCGCTGCGCGCGCTGCGGATCGGCCCCGGCGACGAGGTCATCGTTCCCGCGAACTCGTTCATCGCGACCGCCGAGGCCGTCAGCCTCGCCGGCGCGACGCCGAGGCTCGTCGACGTCGACCCCGAGACGCACCTGATCACGGCCGAGGCCGTTCAGGCGGCGATCGGGGCGCGCACCCGATGCGTGATCCCGGTCCACCTGATGGGCTCGACGGTCGACATGACGCCGCTTCTCGGCGTCGCGCGGGCCGCCGGCCTGGCCGTGATCGAGGACTGCGCGCAGGCCCACGGCGCCCGCTACGAGGGCCAGCGGGTCGGCACGTTCGGCGACATGGGGTGCTTCTCGTTCTACCCGACCAAGAACCTCGGCGGCTGGGGCGACGGAGGCGCGGTCGTGGCCTCGGATCCCGAGCTGGCCCGCACGGTGCGGCTCCTGCGCTCGCACGGCGAGGGCCCGCGCTACCACCACAGCCTGGTGGGCACCACCGCGCGGCTCGACGCCCTGCAGGCCGCGCTGCTGCGCGTGAAGCTGCGCCGGCTCGAGGGCTGGAACGACGACCGGCGGCGCGTCGCCGCCCGGCTCCGCGCCGGCCTCGTCGGCACGAGCGTCGAGCTGCCGTCGACGGCGTCCACGGAGGGCGACCACGTGTACCACCTGTTCGTGGCGCGCAGCGAGCGCCGCGAGGCGCTGCGGGCGTTCCTCGGCGAGCGGGGCATCGCCACGGCGGTGCACTACCCGATCCCGATCCACCGGACGGGCGCGTATCTCGGCCTCGGCCTCGGCGCCGGGAGCCTGCCGGTGGCCGAGCGGCTCGCGGAGCAGATCTGCACGCTGCCGCTGTTCCCACAGATGACGGACGACGAGATCGCGCGCGTCACCGGCGCGGTGCAGGACTTCGATGACGAGGAGGCGTCATGACGCTCGGAGATCAGCCGCCCGGACGGCGGTTCGCACGAGTCGCATCCGAACAGCCCACCCCGCTGCGGATCGCGGTGGTCGGCTACGGCTACTGGGGCCCGAACCTCGCCCGCAACGTGATGGAGCGCCCCGAGCTCGAGCTCGCGGCGCTGTGCGAGCGCGACGACGCCCGCGCCGCCGCGTTCACGCAGCGCGTACCGGGCGTGCCGGTGTGCTCGGACCTCGACGACGTGCTCGCCGACCCGACGATCGACGCAGTGCTGGTGGCCACGCCGCCGCGGACGCACCACGCGCTGGCCGGCGCCGCGCTGCACGCCGGCAAGCATGTCCTGGTCGAGAAGCCGCTCGCGCGGACGGCCGCCCAGGCGGCCGACCTCGTGGCGCTCGCCGACAGCCGCCGGCTCGTGCTCATGCCGGGGCACACGTTCCTCTACAGCCCGCCGGTCAACAAGGTCCGCGACCTGATCCAGAAGGACGCGCTCGGCGAGGTGTACTTCGTCACCTCGTCGCGCATGAACCTCGGCAAGTACCAGCCGGACGGCGTCATCTGCGACCTCGCGCCGCACGACGTCTCGATCCTGCTCTACCTGCTCGACCAGCCCGTCACGCAGGTCAGCGCGTCGGCCCGGAGCATCTTCCGCGAGCACAACCCGGAGGTGGCGTTCATCACGCTCACCTTCGCCTCGGGGGTCACGGCCAACGTGCAGATCTCGTGGCTCGCGCCCAAGAAGGTGCGCGAGATGGTGATCGTGGGCAGCAAGCGGATGGTCCAGTACGACGACACGGCCGCCGACGAGTCGGTGCGCATCTTCGACCGTGGCATGGAGATCGCCGAGCCCGCCAACTTCGGCGAGTTCCAGCTGAGCTACCGCAGCGGCGACATCGTCGTCCCGCGCGTCGAGGCGGCGGAGCCGCTGAGCCTCGAGCTGCAGGACTTCGCGCACGCCATCAGGACCGGCACGAAGCCGCGGTCGCACGCCCAGCTCGGGCTCGACGTCGTCGCCGTGATCGAGGCAGCCGAGACGTCGCTGAGCCTCAGCGGCGATCCCGTCCTGCTCGACGATCCGCTCGAGCGCGCCGCCGCCTGATCCACTCGGATCCCGGATTGCACGGAGGGGCGCGGTTGAACCGCGTCCCTCCGCCCGTTGTTGGACGTGGAGATCGCAAAGGCCCTGGTCCTTGCAGGACGCACCGCTCACGATCGGCCGTGGCCGAGCGTGCGGTCCGGACCCAAGCATCTGGTGCCCGTCGCCAACCGGCCGATCCTCTTCCACAATCTCGAAGCGCTCCGCCGGGCTGGGATGCTCGAGGCCACGATCGCCGTGGAGCCCGAGCTGGCGCCGCCGATCATCGACGCCGTCGGCGACGGGTCCGACTGGAACCTGGCCGTCCGCTACGTACGCTGGCAGCCGGAGACCGGCGTCACCGGCGCGCTGGACGCCGCGCGTGACTTCCTGAGCGACGAGCCGGTGCTCGTCGGCCACGGCGACGCCCTGCACCGGGAGCAGATCCACCCCCACATCGCCGCGTTCGCCGACGAGCACCTCGACGCGATGGCGCTCCGGCTCTCGGGCGCCCCCCGCGACCCCACCGGCCGGCCGGCGCTCGGCGGCTACATGCTCAGCGAGCGCGCGCTGTCGCTGCTGCTCGCGCGCCCGCGCTTCGCCGGCGACCTGGTGGCCGGCGTCCGCCGCCACGGCGGGCAGGTCCTCGTGCGCGAGCTGGACGGCTGCCTGCCGTGCCATGGCGGGCAGGATGCCCTGCTCGAGGGCAATCGGCGCATGCTCGAGACGCTGCCGCGCTCCGTCGACGCCGCCGCCTTCCCCACCTGCGAGTTCCAGGGGCCGGTCGACGTCGACCCGAGCGCGCGGCTCGAGCACACGCTCGTGCGCGGCCCCGCGATCATCGGGCCCGGCGCACGACTCTCGCACGCCTATGTCGGCCCCTACACGGCGATCGGCGCGAACGTCACGATCGACGGCTCGCAGATCGAGCACTCGATCGTGCTCGACGAGGCGCAGCTCCTGCACGTCGGCGCCCGCATCGAGACGAGCGTGATCGGGCGCGGAGCGCGCGTCGCGCGCAGCTTCCGCGTGCCGACCGCCATGCGGCTGTCGGTCGGCGACGGGTCGGAAGTGACGCTCGGCTAGAGGCGGACGACGCGGCCCGCGGTGCGGCCGCTGGTGACGCCGCGGAAGTCCGCCACGAGGCTCGCCTCGGCGAGCACGAGGTCGACGTCGAGCTCGGGGTGGACGGTGACGACGACGACGATGTCGGCGTCGAGCACGTCCTCGAGCGGCTCCGTGGACAGGCCGAAGCCCGGCAACTCGGGCACGTAGGGATCGTGGTAGGCCAGCTCGGCGCCGCGCTCGGCGAGCAGGCGCATGATCTTGATGGCGGGCGACTCCCGCACGTCCCCCACGCCGGCCTTGTAGGAGACGCCGAGGATCGCGATCCGCGAGCCGCGCACCGGCTTGCTGTCGTCGTTCAGGGCCCCGGCGATCTTCTCCACGCAGAAGTACGGCATCTCGGCGTTGACCTCGCCCGCGAGCTCGATGAACGCCGTCTTCGAGTCGTACTCGCGCGCCTTCCATGACAGGTAGAAGGGGTCGACCGGCAGGCAGTGGCCGCCCATGCCCGGGCCTGGCTTGAACGACATGAACCCGTAGGGCTTGGTGGCCGCCGCGTCCACGACCTCCCAGACGTCGATGCTCATGCGGTCGCACAGCATCGCGATCTCGTTGACGAGCGCGATGTTGACCGAGCGGAAGATGTTCTCGAGCAGCTTCGTGAGCTCGGCGACCTCGGGCGTCGAGACGGGGACGACCGCGTGGCAGACCGTCCGGTAGAGCGCGCTGGCCCGCTCGAGGCAGCGCGGCGTCAGCCCGCCGACCACCTTCGGGGTCGTGCGGATCGTGTAGTCGGTGCGGCCCGGGTCGATGCGCTCAGGCGAGAACGCGAGGTTGAAGGTCGTGCCGGCGTGCAGGCCGGACTCCTCGAGCAGCGGCGCCAGGCGGTCGCGCGTGGTGCCGGGGTAGGTCGTCGACTCGAGCACGACGAGCTGGCCCTCGCGCAGCACGCGAGCGAGCGCGGCGCCCGCCGAGATCAGCGGCTGGAGGTCCGGCTCCCGGTTCTCGTTGAGCGGAGTCGGGACCGCGATCACGATCGCGTCGACGTCCTGGAGGTCCGCATAGTGCGTGGTCGGCCGCAGCCGCTCGCGAACGCCCGCCAGGCGCTCGGACGGCACGTCCTCGATGTAGCTGCGGGAGTCGGCGAGCGCCGCGACCTTCGAAGGGTCGACGTCGAGTGCGATCACGTCGTGGCCCGCCTCGGCGAACTCGACCGCAAGGGGGAGCCCGACGTAGCCGAGCCCGATGATGCCGACGCTTGCGCGGGTGTCTGCCTGTTCCATGCCCGATCAACGCCCAGCGCCGCCTCTTTCTCACACGGCGCGAGTTGCCCGCGCCTCACACCGTTGGTCGGGCGTGTACCAGGTGTCAGACTCGACGGCCGTGCTGCGCGCACACCGGCGGCTGCTCTCGCGCGGTCGCTCGGAGCCGAAGGTCAGCCGGACCGTCGTCCTGCTCGGGCTCACCAGCCTGCTGACCGACATCTCCTCGGAGATGGTCGTCACGGTGCTGCCGCTCTACCTGGTGTACGTCGGCGGCTTCTCGCCGCTGGCGTTCGGGCTGATCGACGGCCTGTACAACGGCGCGACCGCGATCGTGCGGCTGGCGAGCGGGTTCATCGGCGACCGCTGGCGCCGCCACAAGGAGGTCGCGGTCACCGGCTACGGCATCTCGGCCGTCTGCAAGCTGCTGCTCCTCGGCGTCGGCACAGCCGTGTCCGCCATCGGGGCGGTCGTGCTGCTCGATCGAGCCGGCAAGGGCATTCGCACCGCCCCACGCGACGCAATGATCTCGCTCTCGACGCCGAAGGAGCAGCTCGGGACCGCGTTCGGCGTGCATCGGGCGATGGACACGACGGGCGCGATGCTCGGCCCGCTCTTGGCCTTCGGCCTGCTCGCGCTCGCCCCGCTCGCGTTCCACTCGATCTTCCTCGTCTCGTTCTGCCTCGCGGTGCTGGGCGTCGCGGTGCTCGTGCTCTTCGTCCAACCGCGACCGCCGCAGACCGAGGCCGGGGTGCCCGCCGCGGCTCCCTCGCTCCGCCGGGCCCTCGGGCTGCTCGCGGACGCCCGCTACCGGCGCCTCGTCCTGGCGGCCGGCGCGCTCAGCCTCGCGACCGCGAGCGACGCCTTCATCTTCCTCGTGCTCCAGGACCAGCTCGACCTCGGGGCCTCGCTGTTCCCGCTGCTGTTCGTCGGGAGCGCCGGCACGTACATGCTGCTCGCGGTGCCGATGGGCCGGCTCGCCGACCGGATCGGGCGCGGCCGCGTGCTGCTGGGCGGCTATGCGCTGCTCCTCGGCGTGTACCTGACGCTGCTGGCGCCGGTCGGCGGCGCCGTGCTCCTGGTCGCGACGCTCGGGCTGCTGGGCGCCTACTACGCGGCCACCGACGGCGTGATGATGGCGCTCGGGAGCGCGGTCGTCCCGGAGGAGCTGCGCGGGAGCGGCCTGGCGCTGCTCGGCACCGCGACGAGCGCCGCCCGGCTCGTCGCCTCGCTGGCCTTCGGCGCGCTGTGGACGATCTGGGGCATGGACGTCGCCATGGCGTGCTTCGCCGTCGCTCTGGTGGCTGCGGCGACGTTGACCGGCGTGCTGCTCGCGCGCCGCACGGCGTGAGCGCTACTCGACGGTGACCGTCTTCGCGAGGTTGCGCGGCTGATCGACGTTCAGCCCCCGCAGCCGGGCGATCCGGTAGGCGAGCAGCTGCAACGGGATCACGGCGAGCAGCGGCTGGAGCATCCAGTCGGTGCGCGGGACCCAGAGCACCTCCTCGGCGTGCTCGACGATCCGGTCGTCGCCCTCCGTCGCGACGGCGATCACGTGCGCGCCGCGCGCGCGGACCTCCTGCATGTTCGACACGACCTTCTCCAGCACGGGTGACTCCGTCGCCACGCAGACGACCGGCGTCCGCTCGTCGAGCAGCGCGATCGGCCCGTGCTTCATCTCCCCGGCGGCGTAGGCGTCGGTGGCGATGTACGAGATCTCCTTGAGCTTGAGCGCCCCCTCGAGCGCGACCGGGAGCCCGACATGGCGGCCGAGGTAGAGGAAGAAGTCGGAGGCGTGGTGGGCCTGAGCGGTGCGCTCGATCGCCTCCTCGGCGCCCGCGAGCACCTCCTCGATGCAGTGCGGGATGTGCTTGAGCGCGCCCACGAGCTCGCGCAGGCGAGCCGGCGCGAGCGTGCCTCGGAGCTCGGCCATCCGCAGCGCGAGCAGGTACATGGCCGACACCTGGGCGACGAAGGTCTTGGTCGCCGCGACGCTGACCTCGAGCCCCGACCGGGTGAAGAGGACGCCGTCGGCGTCGCGCGTGGCCTGGGACCCCATCCCGTTGGTGATGGCGAGCACGGTCGCGCCTCGCTCGCGCGCCAGGCGCATCGCCGCGAGCGTGTCGGCGGTCTCGCCGGACTGCGAGATGGCCACCACGAGGTCGCCGGGGCCGATCACGGGGTTCCGGTAGCGGTACTCGCTGGCGATGTCCATCTCGACCCCGAGGCGGGCCCACTCCTCGATCGCGTAGCGGCCGATCAACCCGGCGTGGTACGACGTGCCGCAGGCGACGACCACGACCCGCCGGCAGCTGCGCAGGACGTCGTCGTCGATCGCCCCGAGATCGCCGAGATCCACGCCGTCACCGCGCGCGGTGCGATCCGCCACCGTCTCCGCCACCGCCTCGGCCTGCTCGTGGATCTCCTTGAGCATGAACGTCTCGTAGCCGCCCTTCTCGGCCACCTCGGCGCTCCAGTCGACCTCCTCGACGTCGCGGTCGACCGCGGTGCCGTCGGGACGCATGAAGCGCACCTCGTCGGCCGTGACGACGACGATCTCGTCGTTCTCGATCAGCTGGACGCGGCGCGTGTGGGCGAGGAAGGCGGGAATCGCCGATCCCACGAACTGCTCGCCCTCGCCGCGACCGACGACGAGCGGGCATTCCTTGCGGGCGGCGACGATGACGCCGGGCTCGTCGGCGGCGACCGCGACGAACGCGTAGTGCCCCCGGAGCCGTGCGTAGGCGCCGCGGACCGCCTCGGCGAGCCCGTCGGCGTCGAGCTGGGCGGAGATGAGATGGGCGATGACCTCGGCGTCGGTGTCCGACGTGAAGACCGCACCCGAGGTGAGGAGCTCCTGCTTGAGCTCCATGTAGTTCTCCACGATGCCGTTGACGACCACGTGCACGCGGTCGGCGGTGTCGAAGTGCGGGTGCGCGTTGGCCTCGCAGACGCGTCCGTGGGTGGCCCAGCGCGTGTGCCCGATGCCTGTGGTGGCCGGCGGCGCCAGCACGGCCACGCCGCCCTCGCCGTCGCGCTGCTCGACGGCGCTGCGCAGCTGCGACAGGTTCCCGACGGCGCGCACCGCCTCGAGACCGTCCTCGCCCTGGATGGAGATGCCGGCCGAGTCGTAGCCGCGGTACTCGAGCTTCTCGAGCCCGGCCAGGAGGATCTCCTGGACCGGACGGTTGCCGACGTAGCCGACGATCCCGCACATGGGCGGCCTCCTTGGTGGAAATCCGGCGCCGCGAAGCGGCCGCCACGTTTGACGAAGTCTAGAACACGACCGTGCGACCGCCGTCGGCGACCACACGGTCGTCGAGGTGGCTCGACACGGCCCGGGCGAGCACGCCCCGCTCGATGTCGCGGCCCATCCGCTCGAGCTCGTGGACGCTCTTGCGGTGGTCGACCCGCACGACGTCCTGCTCGATGATCGGGCCTGCATCCAGCTCCTCGGTGACGTAGTGCGCGGTCGCCCCGATCAGCTTCACGCCGCGCTCGCGGGCCCGGCGATAGGGGTCGGCGCCGGCGAACGCCGGGAGGAACGAGTGGTGGATGTTGATCACCGGCGCCCCCACCCGGTCGAGGAAGTCGCCGCTCAGGATCTGCATGTAGCGGGCGAGGACCACGAGGTCCGTCTGGTCGGCCAGTAGCTCGAGCATCTGCGCCTCGGCCACCGCCTTGGCGCCGCGCTCCACGGGCACGTAGTGGAACGGCACCCCGAGCACCGCCGCCTCGGGGCCGAGGTCGGGATGGTTGGAGATCACCTGGGTGATCTGCGCCTGCAGCTCGCCGCGGCGCCAGCGCCACAGGAGGTCGATCAGGCAGTGGTCGTAGCGGGACACGAGGATCGCCACGCGCGGCCGCTGACCCGGGTGGCGAAGCCGCCACTCCATGCCGAACCGCGAGCCGACCTCCGCCTCGAAGCGTCGCTCGAACCCGTCGCGCCGCTCTTCGAGGTCGTCGAGCGCGAACTCCATGCGCAGGAAGAACCTGCCACCTGACGGGTCCGTCGTGTGCTGCTGCGAGGCGAGGATGTTCGCGCCCTCCTCGAACAGGAAGCTCGAGACGGCGGCGATGATCCCAGGCCGGTCGGCGCAGGACACGAGCAGCCGAGCCGTCGTGTCGGGCTCTCCAGCGCCGTCGAAGGGAGCGATCGGGGTCTCGTGCACGTCCTGGAATGCGGTCATATGACCTCCAGGGATACCGCCGCCCGCTCGCCACCGCACCAGCCGACCGGCTAGTTGTGGCCGGGTGTCCGAGTGCCGACGTCCCGCCACGGGCGCGCGAGAAGCCGGCCATTGGGTGCGTTGGTGGGGCGTATGGCTGTCTTCGCCATCCTGCGGGACCTCTGGCGCCACCGGCGTCTCGTGCTGGTGGGCTTGTTCCTCGCCACCGCCGTGATGCTGCTGGTGATGTTCCGCTTCACGTTCGATGGCTCTCCGCAGCTCGAGAGCCGGCAGTACGACGTCGGCGTGGCCTCGACGGCCGTGCACATCGACTCCCAGAGCTCGCAGACGGTCGACCTCGGGGCCGCCGAGGTCGAGGTCGACGTGACCACGCTGGCCGCGCGCGCCAAGCTGCTGGCCAACCTGCTGGTGACGCGCCCGCTGCGCGACGAGATCGCCCGCTCCTCCGACGTCGGCCCCGACCTGCTGATCACCGAGCTGTCGTCGACGACGGAGCCCGGCGCGCCGCCCGCCGTGGCGACGGACGTCAAGGTCGACCGCGACGATCCGGCCGCCAACGTCGTGAGCCTGCAGACGAGCGAGACGGTGCCCATCATCACGGTGAACACGCAGGCGCCGACCAAGGAGACCGCCGCCCGGCTGGCGGCTTCCACGGTCGCCACCCTGCGCGCCTACCTCAAGGGCGAGACCGCCCAGAGCGCGAACCCGATCCCGCTGGGCCGCCAGCTCGTGATGCGCGAGCTCGGCGAGCCCACGGCGGCGATCTCGCGTCGCGGCCCGGGCAAGGCCCAGGCCGTCGGCGTCTTCCTGCTCCTGTTGGGGATCTGGTGTGGCGGCGTGCTGGTCATCGCCGCCCTGTCGCGGGCGCTGTGGCAGCAGACCGCCGAGAGCGAGGACGTCGTCGACGATCGCGAGCTGCGGTCGCTGCGCCTACCGCCGTCGGACCGCGAGGACGAACGTCCCGCTGGGACTGCGCCGGCGCGCGTCGGAGAACGTCCTGATCACGAGCTTTGGCTTCCCCCATCGGAGGAGACGCCGTCGCGCGTCGCCTGAGAGCCGCAGCGAGATCGTGCGGCTGCCGGCGCGGACGAATTTCAGCGTGAGCTTCCGCATGCGGACCGGGCGCGCGTTCGGGCGCCGGTTCGGGAGCGCCTTCGGGTTGAGCGCGACGGTGCCCGCCGACAGCATGCGGATGCGCAGACGCAGCGTGCCGTGCCGGCGGACGCCGCGCTTGCCGGACAGCAGGCGGACGTACGGTCGGAGCTTGCCCTTGCCGGCCGAACCGGGCGGTCCGACGACCACGCCGATGCGAGCGCCACGGTCGAAGCCGTCGCTGGCCGTGCCCTTCCCGTTCGAGCCGGCGGCGAGCTGGAACCCGGCATAGCTCGCCGGCGCCTGGCCGCCGGCGTAGCGCGGAAGGCCGCGCGTGTCGTGGGCTCCCCGGCCCCGGCCGACCGCCATCAGGTTGTAGTCCTCGTCGGCCGTCTGCCCGCCCCAGCTGACGTTGGCGAGGATGTTGTCCCTGATCACGGTGCCGCTCGACGCGGGGTTGCCGGACTTCGCGCCGAGGAGGATGTACCCGCAGCGCTGGTTGTACTCGCAGGCGCCGTCGGGCAGCGTGTTGTGCCGGACGATCGAGCCCTCGTCGGACTTCAGGTTGATCGCGTACGGGCTCCTCGCCTGGATCACGTTGTCCTCGATCAGCTCGTGATCGGCGCCGTCCGGGGCCATGACTCCGACCGAGACGTCGTGGAACCAGTTGCCCCGGATGACCGTGTTGCGCGAGCCGTAGAGCTGGATCGAGTCGGCATGGGCTTGCCCGTTCGCGAGCTGCCGGATGCCGACGAACTCGTTGTTGAGGATGTGCGTGCCGTTGGAGCCGTTCTGGATGCCGTCGCTGTCGCCGCCGGGGCCGAAGCGGCTGTTGCGGATCGTGATGCCCGACGGCTCGGCGCGCTTCTCGGGCAGGAAGACGCGGCCTTCGCCGCAGCCGTCGCATTTGTCCCAGGCCGGGTGCACGTTGCGATCGAAGAGGATGTTGGCGTTCGCGAGCTCACCTGTGCGCAGCGTCGTCTGGCCCGGGATCGTCGAGTTGCGCACCGTGATGTTGCGCGTCTGCGAGTGCCCCAGCTCGACATCCTCGAGCGTGAGCCCGTCGAAGGTCAGGTTCTGCGCCGGGGCCAGGGTCAGGCTCATCGTCACGGCCGCTCCCGGCGCCGCCTTGATCGTCACCATGCCGCCCTTCATCCCGCCTCGGAAGCGGCCGTACGAGCCCGCCGCGAGCACGATCGTGTCACCGGGCTTGGCTGAGTTGAAGACCCCCGCGAAAGTCGACGGATTCGCCTGGATCTCGTCCGCGCACGCGGCAGTGGGGAGCGCGGCGCAGCTGACGAGCGCGACGATGAGGGCAGCGGAACGCCGTGCCATGGTTTGCGTCTTCACCTTCCTCGGATCGGCAAAACGGTACGAATCAGGCCGTCCAGTACCCCGCCGAGTCCGAACCCTGACGCCGGCAGCTTAGTACGTCGCGCGAGGAAACCTAGGGCCCTCTCGCCCGTTGATGTGGCGATGTCGGTCCTCTCCCTGGTGCGCGAGCTCCGCCGCTATCCGCGAGCCGTGGCGGCCGTGACGGCGCTGGCCGTGGCCGTCGGCCTGCTCGCGACGTTCCGCGTGACCTCGGGCCTCGGGCTCGAGAGCCGCCGCCAGGAGGTCGGCTACGCCCGCGCGGCGGCGGTGGTCGACACCCTGAGGTCGCAGGCCGTCGACGCGCCGGCCGCCGGCGGCGCGATTACCACGCTCGCGAACCGCGCCGTCCTGCTGGCCGATCTCATGACCCGGTCACCGCTCCGCGAGGAGATCGCCGACCAAGCCGGCGTGCCGCGCGACCACCTGCTCACCCAGCGGCCCATGAACGGCCGGGAGAAGCGCCTGACGATCCCCGAGGTCTCGCGCGCGACGGTCGACGAGGGCGACCCCGACGCGTACATCCTGCATGTCGGCGTCAACCAGCTCGTCGAGGGCCAGAGCCCGATCATCGGCGTCGACGTGCGCGCTCCCGACGCCGAGCGGGCGGCGCGGCTCGCCGACGCGGCGGTGGCGGCGCTGCGGGCGCACGTCGCCCAGACGTCTCCCGAGCTGCGACCGACCCGTCGGCGACTGCAGGTCGAAGCCCTCGAGCCTGCGACCCGTGGCACGGCGGCCGTCGGGCCGTCGCCGACGTTCGCGATGCTCGCCGCGCTCCTGACGTTCGCGCTCGGCTGCGTGCTGACGCTCGCGGGCGCGCGCCTGCAGGCCAGACCACGCCGACGGCGCCTCGCCGCCTGAGCGCCAGATGCGCCGCCGCAGACGCACTTCCTCGGCTCGCCGGACGCTCGTGCGCCGGCTCGCCATCAGCCTCGCCGTCGCGGTCGCGGCCTCCGTCTGGAGCCTGTACGAGGTCTCGCTCGTGCCGCCGGACCTCAGCCGCCGCCAGCTCGAGATCGGCGGGGCCGCGACCCATTTCCTCGTCGACGCGGAGCGCTCGTACATCGTCGACCATCGGGCCAGCGCCACGGACTTCGCGGCGCTCGCCTGGCGGGCGGAGCTCTACGGCGAGCTGATCGCCGGATCGGCGATCCGCGAGGGCATTTCCCGCCGCACCGGCGTGCCCGCCGACGAGATCGCGGCGACCCCGCGCCTCACCGCCGACGTCCCGGACGGCCTGCGCGACCCGGACAGCGAGCAGCGCGCCGAGCAGATCCGCACGGCCGGGCTGCGCTACCGCCTCGACCTCCAGCCCGACCCGGTTCGTCCCGTCATGCACCTCTACACCCAGGCGCCGACGCCGGCCGCCGCGGTGCAGCTCGCGGACGCAGCCGTGGCGGCGCTGCGCGAGCACCTGGCCGGACGCCCCGCTGGGAAGATCGCCGAGGGCCGGCGCGTCGTGGTCGAGCAGCTCGGCCACGCTCGGGGGAGCGTGATCAACGGTGGCACGAGCCAGCAGATGGTGCTGCTCACGTTCCTCGTGGCCTTCGCCGCCTGCCTCGGGGCGCTGTCGGCGGGCTCCGCCCTCCGCCGCGGCTGGGCGGGCCGGCCCCGGCCGCCGGCCCCCGCCGCACCGGCCGGCCACGACAACTGGCCGCACACGTCGCGCGTCCTGCCCTGGGCGGTCGCGGGGTTCATGGCGGTCCTCTGGCTCTTCCCGTTCAACACGATCGAGCTGACCGTCTCGCTGCCGTTCGACCTCAAGCTCGACCGGATCCTGCTGCCCTTCCTCGTCGGCCTGTGGCTGCTCGCACTCGCGGCCGGCGGGCGCAACGCGCCACGGGTCCGCCTCACGCCGATCCACGTGGCGGTCGCCGTGCTCGGGCTCGTCGTGTCGCTCGGCCTGGTCCTCAACTCGCACGCGCTCAACCAGACGCTCGAGTTCGACCTCGGCATCAAGAAGCTCTCGCTGCTCATGTCGTATGGCGTCCTGTTCGTCGTCGTGGCCAGCAGCGTGCGCCCGGCCGAGATCCCGGCGTTCCTGAAGTACACCCTCGGGCTCGCGCTGGCCGCGGCGCTGGGGACGATCTGGGAGCACCGGATGGGCTACAACGTGTTCTACGGGCTGTCCGACAACGTGCTGCCGCCGCTGTTCGACGTGGGCACCGCCGAAGCGGGGATGTTCGACGGCGCGGGCCGGTCCCTGACCCGCGGTCCGGGTGAGCATCCGCTGGAGATCGTCGCCATGATGTCGATGGCGCTGCCGATCGCGCTGATGGGGATGCTCAGCGCTACGCGGCGGCGCACGACGCTGCTCTTCGGGCTCGCCCTGTGCGTGATGCTCGCCGCTGCGCTGTCGACGGACCGCAAGACGTCGCTGCTCGCGCCGCTCGCCGTCGCGGCAATGTTCGCCTACTTCCGGCGCGGGGAGCTCGTGAAGCTCGCGCCGCTCGGCCTCGGGCTCGTGTTCGGCGTGCAGTTCCTGGCTCCGGGAGCGGTCAGCTCGGTCCTGTTCCAGCTCTCCCCGACCCAGCTGGGCGTCGCCACGGTGAGCGATCGCGCCTCGGACTACGACGCCGTGCGGCCCGACATCTGGAGCCACCTGCTCGTCGGCCGCGGCTACGGCACGTACGACCACGTCAGCTACCGGCTCCTCGATTCGGAGGTGCTCAAGCGGCTGATCGACTCCGGGATCCTCGGGTTCCTCGCCCTCGCCGGGGTGCTGGTGACGATCATCTTCGTGGCGAGGGGGCCGATCCGGATGCGGCATCCGCAATGGGGCCCGCCGGCGCTGGTCGCCGCTCCGGCCGCCGTCGCGTACCTCCTGCTCGCATTCCTGTTCGACGTCGGCTCCTTCCCGCACGCCCCGTACATCCTCATGTGCATCGCGGGCCTGCTGGCCGCCGCGATCGGAGTCCGCCGTGCGCCGGAGCCTCCCGCATTGACGATCGTCGACCTACCGCGCCTGGAAGTGGAAGAACCGGAAGGGCGGCCACTGGCGCTGCGTTGATCGGGCATGGAGCACCGTGTCTTGATCGTCTCGCCCGTCCGCAACGAGGCGGCCCACATCGAACGAGTCGTGCGTGCCGTGGCAGCGCAGGAGCTGCCCCCCGCACGCTGGATCATCAGCGACGACCAGTCCACCGACGACACGCTCGCGATCCTGCGGAGGCTGGAGCGCGAGCTGCCGTTCCTGACCGTCCAGGTCGCCCGCAGCGCGCCCAAGGGTCCGGTGCGCGACCGGCTGGCGACAGCCGCCGCCCCACGCAACTTCAACGATGCGCTCCAGGGCGTGGACTGGCGCGATTACACGCACGTCATGAAGCTCGACGGGGACATCGAGCTGCCGCCCAGCTACTTCCGCGAGCTGATGGAGCGCTTCGACCGCGAGCCGGCTCTGGGCCTCGCCGGCGGGGTGCTCGTCGAGCCGCTCCCCGGCGGCCGAGTGCGCGAGATCGGGATCCCGCGTCACCACGTGCACGGCGCGCTCAAGTGCTACACGCGCGAGTGCTTCGAGGCGATCGGCGGCGTCCAGGAGCGCCTCGGCTGGGACACGATCGACGGCACGTACGCGCGCATGCGCGGCTTCACGACCCGCAGCTTCACGGACATCGTGTCGGTCCACCACCGCCCGCTCGGCAGCGCGGACGGCGTGCTGCGCGGCTGCGCGCGGCACGGCGAGTGCGCGTACATCGCGCATTACAGCGGGCTCTGGATCGCATTGCGCTCGCTCAAGGTGGCGGGCGACCGGCCGTGGGGCCTCACGGGCCTCGCTTTCCTGTACGGCTACGCGCGCGCCGCCATCAGGCGTGTGGAGCAGGTGCCCGACCGCGAGTTCCGGCGCTTCGCCCGCCGCGAGCTCCGCCGTCGCATGGTCGGCACGCTGCAGCAGGAGACGGCCTGACGTGGCCGCCATCGAGGTCGATCAGGCACAGCACAACGAGGAGTGGGACGCGTGGGTGGCGGCCATCCCGGGCGGCCACCACGTCCAGACCAGCGGCTGGGCGCAGGTCAAGGCGCTCGCCGGCTGGCGGGCGACCCGGCTGGTCCTGCGTTCGGAGGGCTCGGTCGTCGGCGGCTGCCAGATGCTCGTGCGCGACCTTCCGCTGGCGCGCCGCCTCGCATACGTTCCGCGCGGGCCGCTGCTCGCGTCCCGCGATCCGGCGCTGCTCGACGAGATGCTCGCCGGCATGGCCGCGGCCGCCCGGCGCCAGCACGTGCTGCTGATGAAGGTGCAGCCGCCGGTCGACCGCGACGATATGTCGGCCCAGCTGAGCGAGCGCGGCTTCGTGACGAGCGAGCTTGCGGCGGCGCCCGGCGCCAGCGTCCGCGTCGACCTCTCGGGCCGCGACGACGCGGCGCTGCTGCAGGCGATGCGCTCGACCACGCGCCGGCACATCCGCACGGCGATCAAGAGCGGCGTCACCGTCCGCACCGGCGGGCCCGACGACCTCGGCGTGCTGCAGTCGCAGCTCGCGGCAACGGCCCAGCGGCAGGGCTTCGATCCCTACCCGCCCGCCTATTACCGGCGCCTCTGGGACGCGTTCGGGCTGAGCGGGCAGGCCCGCATCCTGGTCGTCGAGCACGACGGCGCACCCGTCTCCGCAGCCCTCCTGATCGCCTTTGGGGACACCGTGCTCTACAAGATCGGCGGCTGGGGCGGCGGCTCGGCGCGCGGCGCCAACGAGCTCATGCACTACACCGCGATGTGCTGGGCGCGCGAGCAGGGATTCCGCTACTACGACTTCGAGGGGATCCCCGTCGACGTCGCCCGCACCGTGCTGAACGGCGGCCCGGCGCCCACGTCGGGGGTGCCGTTCTTCAAGCTCGGCTTCGGCGGCGACGTCGTTGTCTTCCCCGGCGCGCACGATCGGTACTTCGGTCGCGTGCTCGGCGCCGCCGTGCGGCGCATCGTGCCGCGCGCAGAGCGCTCGCGGACGATGGTGCACCGCTTCGCCGGTCGCGGCGCCTAGGGGCCCTAGGCCGGGAGCGGGCGGCTCGCGCCGCGCCACGCGCGCCGCAGGCCGGTCAGGAGCACGAGCCCGACGGCCCACATGGTGAACACGGCGATCACGGCGGCGGGCCCGACGGCCCGACGCAGGCGGTCGACCGTCGTCTCCGTGCGAATCTTGCCGAGGCGCTCGACGCTCAGCCGGGACGGCTTGCCGAGACGGGTCGCCACGAGCTTCTCGTAGGCGGTCGAGGTGGCCGCGGCGATCCGCTTCGCGGACGCCGCATCCGGCGCGACGACACGCAGCGAGACGATCGGGATCGACGCGTCGGCGGCTACGGCGAGCGTGTACGGCTCGGTGGTCACCTGGGCGGCCTCGACCGCCGCGACGGCGAGCGGCACCGGTAGGGACGGCGAGGCGGAGGCCGGAGGCAGCACAGCCAGCTCAGACGGCGGCACGCCGCTGTCGCGGGCGATCTCCTCACGGACGGCATCCGTGGCCAGCAGGTCCGCCAGCAGGCCGGCCCGCAAGCCGAGGGTGTCGGCCACGCCGGGATCGAGGTCCACCGCCGACGGCTTGTCGGGAGCGTCGAGCAGCAGGCGCGTCTGCGCGGTCGTAGTCGTGCTCACGCGCTCGGAGAGGGCGAGCGGCGACAGCGAGACCTGGTACTGGACGGCGAGCCCGGCCGCGATCGCGACCAGCAGCCCGACCGCCAGCGCGAGCCGGTGGCGCGCCAGGACCCTCAGGACATCGATGAGCTCCATTTAGACGCCCGTCCGGACCCGGCGCGCGCGCGCGACGTGCATCCGCACGCGATGGGCTGCGCCAGTCGCGACGAACGGCGGGAACCAGCCCGAGCGGCCGGCGCCGATGCGGCGGCGCAGCTGCAGGCCGCGCCACTCCGGCAGCGTGCGGGCCGGCGGGTGTACCTCGAGCGCGAACTCGACGAGCTCGTCGAACGGCAGCCCGCCGGGGCCGCCGACGAGGTCGCGGTCGATGGCGCGGCTCGCGCGCCAGAGGGCCTGGCGGGCGAGCGCCCGGCCGGCCAGCGCCTGCAGCGCGGCGGCTTCCGGAAGCGCCTCCGCCCCCGAGGCGAAGAACGAGTCGAAGGCCTTGCGGCGCTCGACCAGGTCGACCAGCGGGCCGTGCTCGCTGCGGAGCATGCTGTCGTCGTGGACGCGGTAGACGGCCTGCGGGGCACCGCGGATGAACGCGACGTCCGACACGGCGGCGACGCGCAGCCACAGGTTGAGGTCGCTCGCATGGCGGCAGGCGGGGTCGTAGCCGCCGACGGCCCGCTGGACGGACGTCCGCACGATCGCCTCCGGCGACGAGATGCAGTTCTGCGCAGTGCGGCAGCGGCGGCGGACCCACTCCGCGCCGCTCCAGAGGGTCGTGCCCCGCCAGCGGCCGGTCGTCGGCGGCAGCGGCCCGCTTCCGTCCCAGTACGGCGCCGGTCCGTACACCAGCCCTACGCTGGGGTGACGCCACATGACCTCGGCCGCACGAGCCAGCGCCCCGGGCGTCAGCAGGTCGTCGGCGGACAGCAGCAGCACGAACTCGCCGTCGGCCCACGCGAGCCCCTCGTTCGCGGTGCCGATGAGGCCGACGTTGGCCTCGTGGCGGCGGAACTGGACGCGTGCGTCGCGTTCGGCGAGGGCGCGGCCCACGACCGCGGTGTCGTCCGGCGAGCAGTCATCGACGATGAGCACGCGAACGTCGACCCGCTCCTGCTCGAGCACGCTCGTCACGCACCCTTCGAGGACGGAGCCGTACTTGTAGCTCGGCACGATCACGCTGAAGGTCGGAGCTGTCATCACCTGAGCAACGACCGGCGCCGCAGTGCGCTTTCGCGCGCGGAAGGACGAAGCGCCTCGCCACGTTTGATCAGCACGTCGTATGCGACCGGAGGACCTGCCATGAGCCCGAGCCCCCTCGACCGCCTGCGCCAGACGCGCCGCCTGCTGCGCAGCGACGGCGCCGCGGGCGTGGCGGCCCGCCTCGGCGACCGCGTCGCCGACCGGCTGTCGCCCGAGGGCCGCGTTCGACTCCTCGTCTCGAAGGACGAGCTGCGCCGTGCGGGCGATATCGCGGCCTCCGGCTTCCGCCTCCCCGACGCGATTCCGGCCGCCCACGACGAGCCGCTGACCATCGCGTGGGTCTCGGAGCCCACCAGCGGCCGGGACTCGGGCGGCCACACGACGATGTTCCGCCAGGTCGAGGCGCTGGAGCGCGCGGGGCACACCTGCGTCGTCTACTTCACGAACCGCCACGGCTGGTCGATCGAGCAGCACCGGGACAACGTCCGGGGATGGTGGCCGTCGATCCGGGCCGAGGTCCGGGACGCCGCGGACATCGAGGACGCCCACGCGATCTTCGCGACGAGCTGGCCGACCGCGTACACCGTGCTCGCCTCGCCGGCGCGCGGCGCCCGCTTCTACTTCGTCCAGGACTTCGAGCCGTCGTTCTATCCCGCGGGCAGCGACGCGCTGCTGGCCGAGGCGACCTACCGCTTCGGCTTCCACGGCGTGACCGCGGGCCGCTGGCTGGCCGAGCGGCTGACGCGCGACTACGGAATGGCGGCCGATCACTTCGACTTCGGCTGCGACCTGGCGCGGTACTCGCTCGACCCGGCCGCCGAGCGGACGGCCGTCTGCTACTACACCCGCTTCTCCAAGGCGCGCCGGGCGTACGAGCTCGGGATCGTCGCGCTCGAGCTCTTCGCCGAGCGCCACCCCGAGGTCGACATCCACCTGTTCGGCGACGTCGCGCCGGGACTGCCGTTCCGGGCGGTCAACCACGGGTCGCTGACGCCGGACCAGCTCAGCGACCTCTACAACCGCTGCGTCGCGGGGCTCGTGCTCTCGGCCACGAACGTCTCGCTCGTCCCGCACGAGATGCTGGCCGCCGGATGCCTCCCCGTCGTCAACGACGCGGAGCACAACCGGATCGTGCTCGACAACGACGAGGTGGTCTACGTGCCGGCGACGCCGTTCGAGCTCGCCAACGCGCTCTCCGCGCTCGTCGAGCGGCCGGCTGCCGAGCGGGTCGCCGCCGCCGAGGCCGCAGCGCGCAGCGTGCGGAGCTGCTCCTGGGCGCAGGCCGCGCTCCAGGTGGAGCACGCCGTGCGCACCGTCGTCAGCGGCACCGCCGACCGACTCGCGGCCTAACGGAGCTCGCCGACCGGCCGCGGGCGGCGGCCCTGGGCGGCCCAGCCGCGGCGGATCCGCGTCAGCACCAGGACGCCGGCGCAGGACGCGGCCAGTGCGAGCACGAACGACAGCGCGGCGATCTGGAGATCGACGCCGCCGTTGATCACGCTGCCCTTGGCGCGCCCGAGCTGCTCGAGGCGGATCTGATCGCCGCCGCGGATGCCCTGTCGCCGGCCGATCGAGCTCAGGTAGTCGCGCGCGCCCACGACGGCTCCGTTGGCCAGCCGCTCGGCTGCCGCGGCAGTCGGCGCCTGGGCGGAGATCTCGAATACGGGCACCGTCGGATTCACGCGGATGTTGAGCCGGTACTGCTCGGGAGACTTGAGGATGTCGCTGGTGCTCCGCTCGGTGCCGGCCTGCTTGATCGCACGCGGCCAGTCGCGCGTGAGCGGGGCGGAGAACTCGATCCGGTCCGACGGGATGCCGACGCGCTCGGCGATCGCCTCCCGCACGGGGGCACTGTTGATCAGGTTGCCGACGAGCAGCGCACGGTTGGTGACCGACTCGATGTCGAACCCCTGTGCGGAGACGTCGAGCACGACCGAGCGCGGTGTGTCGACGAGGACCCGGGTCGAGGCCGACGCGGTCTCGAGCCGTCGCGGCTCGGAGCCCGGCGGGAAGAGCGAGACCTTCTGCACGCTCCAGAAGGCCGCGAAGAGCGCGATCGCGACGCTTACCAGCAGGCCGATGCGGTTGTTCCAGAGCTCTCGCAGACGCATTCCGAATCGCATGTGCCCATCCAACGCTTCCACGCGCGCGCGGCTTCTGCGCGGAAGGCGGCAACGGCACCGGGCGTTGTTGACACGATGACCCTCAGCACCTCCGAGCAGCCGAGCGCACCGCTCGTCCTGGCGCGAGCGCTGGCCGCCGCCGCCGAGCATCGCAGCGCCGGCCGCAGCCAAGCGGCCGAGCTCCTCTACGGACAGGTCCTCGACGCCGATCCCGGCAACGCCGAGGCGCTCGACGGCCTGGCCGCCGTCCGCCGCCCTGCCGGTGCGCCGACCAGCCCGCTGCGGCGGCTCACGCGCGCGATCGGCGCTCGTGCCATGCTCGAGGCCGCCTTCCAGCGCCCGCGCGTCTGGAAGTACCGGCTCCTCTCCACCTGCCCGAACGTCACGGGCTCGCCGGTCGACCTGCAGCCCGTGCTGTTCGTCGGGTCGGGCCGCGTCGTACTGGGGAGCGGGGTCCAGTTCGGCTGGAAGCGCTCACCGCTCTTCTACACGGGCTATTGCCACGTCGAGGTGGCCGGCCCGGATGCGCTGATCGAGCTCGGCGATCGCACGGAGATCAACAACAACTCGATGCTCAAGAGCGAGGGCGCGGGCATCCGCGTCGGAGCCGACGGCCTGTTCGGCGCCCACGTCGAGATCTTCGACTCGGACTTCCACGACCTGCACCCGCGCCGCCGGCACGCCGGGACGCCCCGGATGGCGCCCGTGGACATCGGCGACAACGTCTTCATGGGAATGAGCGTCAAGGTCCTCAAGGGCGTGACGATCGGGGCGGACTCGGTCATCGGCGCCGGGTCGATCGTGACCTCGTCGATCCCGCCGGGCGTGATCGCCGCCGGAAACCCCGCGCGGGTCGTCCGCGAGCTCTGACGATGGACCCCGAGTCCGAAGACGTCCGCACGAACGAGGACCTGACGCGCGTCACCCGCGAGGGGCTGCGCTGGGTCACGTACGCGCGGATCGTCGGCGAGATCGTGACGCTCGCGTCGATGGTCGTCCTCGCGCGCCTGATCCCCCCCGCCGCCTTCGGCATCTTCGCCGTCGTCGTCATCGGTCAGGAGCTCGCCCGGATCGTGCCCTCCGAGGGCGTCGGCAGCGCGATCGTGCAGCGGCGCGGCATCGTCCGCCGGCACCTCGAGGGCGGGGTGCTGATGAGCCTCGCGATGGGCGCCGCGCTCGCCGCCGTCCTTCTCGTCGTCGCCCAGCTGCTGGTGCGGCCCGTGTTCGGGGACGAGACGGCGCGGCTGATGCTGCTGGCTTCGCCGTGCTTCCTGCTCAGCTCACTGGGCACGGTTCCGACAGCCGTCCTGCGGCGCCGGCTCGACTTCGCGCGGCTGAGCGTGATCGACGTCGTCAACACGCTCACCCGCACGGCCACGACCGTGGTTCTGGCCGTCGCCGGTCTCGACGCGTCGGCGCTCGTGCTCGGATACCTCGCCGGCCTCGGGGCGGGCGTCGTGCTCGTCTGCGTGTACGCGCCGCCCCCGCTGCCGCGCTGGCGGCGAAACGAGATGGCAGAGCTGCTGCCCTACGGCGGTCCTGCGACGCTCGCCTCGCTGGCGTGGACCGGCTTCCGCAACGGCGACTACGCGATCATCGGCGCGACGCTCGGGCCGTCGGCGGCCGGCCTCTACTGGCGCGCGTACCAGCTGTCCGTCGAGTACCAGAAGAAGATCAGCTCGGTGATGAGCCACATGGCGTTCCCCGTGCTCGCGCGCACGGCGGGCAAGGAGGAGATGCTCGCCCTGCGACGCCGGATGGTGCAGACCCTGACCGTGGTGCTCTTCCCGCCGCTGGTGCTGCTCGTGCTCCTCGGCCCGGAGCTGATCCCGTGGCTGTTCGGCCCTCGCTGGGAGCCGGCGGTCCTCCCCGCCCAGATCCTTGCCGCCGGAGGCGCGGCGACGCTCGTGATCGACGCCATCGGCCCCGCGCTGATGGCCCAGGGCCGCGTCAAGGCGCTCCTGGGCTACGGCGTCGGGCACTTCGTCGCGTACGCCGGCGCCGTGCTCCTCGTGGCTTCGCAGGGCATCGCCGCGGTCGCGATCGCGGCCTCCGTGGTGCACGGGGTGTTCGTGCTGTTCGCCTACATGCTGCTGCTCCGGTCCGGGATCGCCGGCGCGCTCAGGAGCATGTGCGGCGACGTGGGCGCCGCGACGGTCTCGTGCGTGGCGCTCGTCGCCGTCGCCGCGCCCGCGGACTGGGCCCTGGGCAACATCGGCGCGCCGGTGCTCGCCCACCTGGCCGCCGTGTCCGGCGTCGCCGCGCTCGCCTACCTGGCCACCCTGCGCCTCGTCTTTCCGGCGGCGGCCGCCGACCTCGCGACGATCGTGCGCCGCGTGCTGCCGCGGCCCCGGCTACGGCGCCGGCCGGTCGGCGGCCAGCCGCTGCAGGCTCGCGCGTAGCGCCGCTGCGTGGCCCCGCCGGTGCGCGGGCCGGCCTGCGAGACCCGCGAGGGCGTGGGTGAGCGCCTCGGTCACGATCGCCGCGTGCTGGAGCCACGCCCGCAGCACGCCGTTGTGCTTGCGCGTATAGGCGATGCGGCTCCGGGCGAGCGTCGCGTACAGGCTCGTGCGCGGCGCCGAGTGACCGCCGCGGTGCGACACGACCGCGGAGGGCTCGTAGCGGACCACGCCGCCCGCCGCGCGCAACCGGCGGCAGAGATCCTGGTCCTCGCAGTACATGAAGAAGCGGTCGTCGAAGCCTCCCACGGCCTCGAACGCGTCCCGCCGCACGAGCATGCACGCGCCCGAGACCCACTCGGGATACGCGGCGCGCTCGTAGGCCTCGGGGCGCGCCTCGATCTCGTTCGCCCACGGGGCGCGCGGCCACAGCCGGTGCAGGAACAGCGCCCGTGCCCACATCGACCGCGTGGTCGGGTAGCGCCGCACGCTGTGCATCAGCTCGCCCGACTCGTCGACCAGGCGCGGGCCGACGAGCGCAACGTCGGGCTCCGCCTCGAGCGCCGCGATCATGCGCGACAGCGCTTCGCGGGTCATCGCCGCGTCCGGGTTGACGAACAGGACGTACGGCGAGCTGCCGGCGGCCGCGCCGAGGTTGCAGCCGGTCCCGAAGCCCGCGTTCCTGCCCGACTGGATCGCCTGCAGCGGCAGGTCCCGCACGGCGTCGAGCGATCCGTCGGGCGAGTCGTTGTCGACCACGATCACGGCCACGTCGGGTTGCGCCAGCAGCGGATCGACGCACGCGCGCAGCGTGTCGCGGCTGTTGTAGCTGACGATCACGGCGTCGACGCTCATGCGAGATCAACGGCGGGCTTCATGCGCCGCTTTCGACGACGAGCTCCCCGTCGCGCTCGCCGGCGTAGGCGACGGTGGCGGCGTAGTCCGTCTCGCCGGCGACGGCGTTCCCGTCGCCGGCGATCGTGAGGCCCTCGCGCTGGCGCCACCAGCGCGCGGCGTCGCGCGGGAGCGCGTGCCAGCCGTCCGTGCGCTCGGCGAGGAAGGCGAGGTAAGCCTCGTAGCGGTCGAGGAACCGCTGCTCGACCACGTAGTCCGGGTGCACGATGACGTTGACGAGCCCGTGGCGCGCCATCAGCCACTCGGCCTTGCGGCGCCACAGCCCGATGCCCGGCTCGCGCAGGATCTCGAACATCGTGTGGTCCTGGGTCAGCGTGATCGGCAGCTCGACCACGTCGCCGAAGAAGAACGGCATGATCGAGCAGCAGCCGCCGGACTGCGGCTCGAACGGGTCGCTGTCCGGGAACGAGCTGTCGTACTCGACGGGCAGCTCGTGCATCCACTCGGCGTTGCGGTGCGTGGCGGGCGACCGGAAGCCGACCGCGCCCCATGCGCGGCTGTACGAAGCGATCTTCGGGAGGTTGGCGTGGAAGCTCTCGCGGTCGGCGAACAGCTTGCCGTCGTGCAGGATGCCGTGGACGCCGATCTCGCAGCCCGCCGCGCGCACCTCGTCGAACAGGCCGTCGGGGATCGGGTACCACTCGGCGACGAAGTTCCACGAGCTGACGAACCCGTAGCGGTGCTCGAGCTCGATGACGCGCATCACGTTGTCCACGCCCGCGGGCCCCTCCACGTCGTGGGTGAGCACGGAGGCGAAGCGTTTGCCCTCGGGCCAGTAGTTCACGAACGGCAGCCGATCGCGGCCCGACGCACGCAGGCGCTGCAGGAGCTGCTCGTCGCGGTGCTCGACCAGCGTCGGCTCGAACGGCCAGCGGGGGAACTCGCGGCGGGCCTGCCGGGGCGCGTACGCGCGCCGCAGCGCCAGCTGCACGCGCCGCGGCAGCAGCGGCTTGACCGCGTAGTAGGCGTCCATCTTGCGCGACCGGCCGCCCGAGCCGACGTAACGTTCGTACAGCAAGTGCTCGGGGTCGGTCATCCGACGTGGCGGTACAGCGCCGTGCCGATCGCCTGGCCCGTGCGCTCCGGGCCGCGCCGGATCATCACGGCCAGCGCCCGGTGCGCGAGGCCCGACCCCTCGCGCGGCGGCCGGTCGGCGAGGTAGGTGTACGCCAGCTCCTGCTCCTCGGCGCCCCACGAGCGCTTGAACGCGGCCAGGCCGGTGTTGTCGGTGTCCGTGCGGCCGAAGTCCAGCGTCGTGTGGCCGGCGGCGCAGGCGCGCCGGATCGCGTCGGCGAACAGGAGGTTGTTGGGCCGCAGGTTCAGGTGCCGCTCATCCGAGGCCCCGTACTTGTAGACGACCGTGTCGCCGTGGGCGAGGAAGACCGCCGCGGAGATCGTGCGGCCCTCGTGCTCGGCCGTCATCACGTAGCCGAGCCCACGGTCGAAGAGCTGCTCGAACGCGCGGATGAAGCTCTTGGGCTGGATCGGGACGCCCTGGCGCCGGCGCGTGCGCAGGTGGAGCCGGTAGAAAGCGTCGAGGGCCGCCCCGTCCGTTCCCACGCGCGTCGTCACGCCCTCGCGCTCGGCCTTCTTGATCCCGCGCCGGATCTGCGACTTCGAAGTCCGCGCGAGGACCGCGTCGGCGTCGGCCTCGAGGGCGAGGCGGTGCACGAGGAAGCGTGGGACGACGTGCGCGCCCCGTGCCGCCGGGAGGCGCTCCCGCACCTCCACGTCGAGGCCGGTCGACCCGCGCAGGTCCACGAGCGCGTCCGCAAGTGCGGCGTCGGCCTCGGCTCCCGCCTCGTCGCCGCGCACCGGGGGGCAGACGTCGGAGAACGGCAGCGCCACGAGCCGCCGGCCGGTGAGGCGGCTCTCGACGCGGGCGATCGGCAGGCCGAGCACGGGCTCGCCGCCCGAGCCGGTTACGCACAGCGCGCTGATCCCGTACCGGTAGGAACGAGCGAGCAGGCCCAGCCACGCCGGATGGGCGAACACGGTCGCCCCGGGCGTCGTGTCGACGAACCGCCCCCAGCGCGGGTCCGCGAGGGGGTCGAGCTGCTCGACCTTCATCGCGGCGTCGCTCTCAGCCGCGCGGCGGCGTCCACGGCCTCGAGGAGGTGCGGCACCTGCTGGGGCCACAGGAGGCCGGCCAGTGCCCGCTCGCGCGCCGCCTCGCCGAGCGTGCGGGCGCGCTCGGGATCGTCGAGCAACTCGGCGATGCGCTCGGCCATGTCGACGGCGTCGCCCGGCCGCGCGTACAGGCAGGTGTCGCCGCACACGCGACTCGTCTCCACGAGCGGGAACTGGACGATCGGCCGGCCCATGACCATGTACTCGATGATCTTGGTCATCGTCGAGGAGTCGTTCATCGCGTTCGGCTCGTCGACCCCGACGCACACGTCGGCCGTCGCCATGTAGGCGCGCAGGAGGTCGTCGTCCGCGCGGCCCGGGAAGTGGACGTGGTCGGCCAGGCCGCGGCCCGCGGTGTCGGCAATCAGCGCGTCGCGCGCGTCGCCGGCGCCGACGATCGCGAAGCCGACGTCCTCCCGCCCTTCGGTGCGGACCAGGTGCTCGGCCGCGTCCAGCAGGTGGTGGAGCCCCTCCTGGTCGGACATCAGGCCGACCCAGCACACGAGCTTGTCACGGCCGCGCTTGAGCTCCTGCCGCGGCTCGACGGGGTGGATGCGGTTCGGGTCCGGGCCGTTGCGGACGATGAAGACGCGGTGATCCGGGACCGGTCCGCGCCGGCGCTCGATGTCGGCGTACGTGTCGTTGGTCGCGATCACCACGTCGGCGCGGCGCAGCGCGAAGCGCTCGGCCAGCCGCACGATCCGCTGGATCGCCGGGCGATCGCCGAACTTGAGCGCGAAAAGCTCGGGCGAGAGGTCGTGGTGGTCGAACACCAGCGCGGCGCCGGCGCGGCGCAGCGGCAGCGCCGGCAGGACGAGGAGGTCCGGCGGGCTGCAGACGATCACGAGGTTGAAAGGCGTCTCGCGCTGCGCGCGCCGCATGAGGCGGCCGATCCGCCACAGCGACGTCGCGTACTCGCGCAGGTAGCTGACCACGCCGCTGCCCGCCGGGGGCTGCGGATGGCGGAGCACCCGCACGCCGTCGATGACCTCCTCGGGGGCGTCGAAGCCGAAGCCGGTCGGGCCGCACACCGTCACGGAGTGCCCGGCGGCGGTCAGGGCCTCCGCCTCCTGGCGGACCCGCCGGTCGTAGGGGTACGGCTCGTTCTGTAGAGCGATGAGGACTTGCACGGCTGTCGGTCGGGCGATGGTGCCGTCAACCGTCGAGTCGCGGTACGGCGGTGCTCGCGAAGCGCCTTGCGACCGCGCACTGCGCGGACACGCTGAGGACGCGACCCTGCGCGAGCGGAAGGTACAGCATCGGCGCGCCGTGGACTCCACAATAGGCCTGGCGGTCGGCGACGGACACACGGCGGAGGCGGTCGAGCTCGCCCCGCAGTGCGGCGAAGCCGCCATCCTGGATGGCCACCGACACGAACGTCCTGCTGCTGCGGTCGCGATAGATGCACGTCGGGCCCTGCGGCGCCTCGAGTGGGTCGAGCAGCACCGCGCCGACGATCGTCTCGGCCTGCTTCTTGGTCACGAGCGCGCACGGCGACTCGCGGCTCTCCGGCCGGCTGGACTGGCTGCGCACCAGGTCGCGGTACCCGGGCCGCGGCTGCCCCGGGGCGTCCGGGTCGGTGCCGTCGCGCTGGGCGCTCGAGACCAGCGGGTTCTCCGGGCTCCCGGCCGGGGCGGGCTCGCTCTCACCGCCGCAGCCGCCGAGTGCGGCCGCGAGCGACGCGAGCAGGACGAGAAGGCTCCGCCGGACCGCCATCGCTACGCCCCCGCTCCGAACAGGACGTCGACCCAGTAGTTGGAGGCGTTGAACGTGTTCGTCGGGAAGGCCGGGACGGCCGAGTACAGGTACACGCCGTTGGCCGACGTGCTGGTGGCGAGAGCCGTCAGCGGCGCGTTGGTCACCGCCGTGGTGAACGCCGCCGAGTTCACCGAGTAGCGGCCGACCGGGGCGTGGTAGCCCGCGACGTACGTCGTGTCGGCCTGGATCGCCACCGGTGTGGCGAACGTCACCTTCTGCCACCCGCTGGCGCTCTCGCCGGTGAACGTGGCCTGCGCCAGCAGCGTCCCGGTCGCCGACCACAGGCTCCCGACGTGGGTGCCGGTGTTCAGGCTCGACTTGTAGAAGCGGATGCCGGTCACCGATCCCGCCACGGAGCTGCGGAACTTGGCGCCGACCTGAATGGCGCTGCGGTCACCGGAGTCGATCCGGCTCGGCGTCGCGAAGTCGAACAGCGAGGACTTCGGGACGACGGCGTTGGTGTCGCCGGACTCGGCGCCCGGCCCGACCGCGTTGACGGCCTGTACGCGGAACGTGTGGCTCGTGCCGTTGACGAGACCGGTCACGTCCGCGGTCCTGGCCGAGGCGCCGACGTTGGCCGTCGCCACCGCGCTGCCGCCCGCGTAGGCGGTGATCCGGTAGCCGGTGATCGCGCTGCCGCCGTCGTCGCCAGGCGCCGTCCACGAGACGTTCGCCGACCGGGTGTCGGCCACCGCGGAGGCCCCCGTCGGAGCGCCTGGAGCTGTGAAGGCGGTGGGCACCACGGCGTTCGACGCGTCGGACGCCGGGCCGTTGCCCTCGCCGTTGGCCGCCCGCACCCTGAACGTGTACGAGGTGCCCGGCGTAAGGCCGTCGACCCGCGTCGTGGTGGCCGGCGGCGAGCCGGTGACCGTCTTGGCCGTCTGGGCCTGCGTGCCGACGTACGGCGTGACCTCGTACGAGGCCGGTGCGCCGCCGCCGTTCGGCGCCGTCCAGGACACCGTCGCGCCGCCACGCTCGGCCGTCGCGCTGACGCCCGTCACCTGGCCGGGAGGCGCCTCGCCGGCATACAGCACGTCCACCCAATAGTTGCTCGCGTCGAACGAGCCCGTGGGGAACGCAGACGCGCTCGTGTAGGCGAACACGCCGTTGGCGCCGGTGGCGTTGGCCAGCGCGTGCAGCGGCGGCCGGTCGACGGCGGTGCCGAACGCGGCGCGGGTTGCGGCGTAGTGGCCGTTGGGCGCGAAGTACGAGACGACGTAGGTCGTCCCGGCGGTGATGCTGACCGGCGTCGCGAACGTGGCCGTCTGCCAGCCGGTGGCCGTCTCGTCGCTGAACGTCACCTGCGCGAGCCGCGTGCCGCCTGCAGTCCACAGGCTCCCCAGGTGTGTGCCGGTGTTGGCCGCCGACTTGTAGAAGCGCACCCCGGTCACGGTGCCGCCGTCGTCGGCGCGGAACTTCATGCCGAGCTCGACCGACCTCGCCTCGCCGGCGTCGGCCGCCGCCGGAGCCGTGAAGTCGAACACGGTGTAGCGCGGCACAGCCGGCGCCGACGGGGCCGACTCCGGGCTCGTGCCGTACTGGTTGGTCGCCTTGACGCGGAACCGGTAGCTCGTCCCGTTCTCCAGCCCGCTGACCGTGACGCTCGTCGCCGTCGGGCCGACCTGCATCGGCTGTCCGCCGACGCTGCCGACGTACGGCGTGACGGTGTAGCCCGTGATCGGGCTCTCGCCGTCGTGCTCGGGCGCCGTCCAGCTCACGAGCGCGGACTTGGTGGCCGGGCGCGCGATCACGCCCGTGGGCTCACCGGGCGGCACCGGCACGGTCGGGGTGACGGCGTTGGACTGCGGCGACTCCGGGCCCGTGCCGCTCGAGTTGAGCGCCTGCACCGTGAACGTGTACGAGGCGCCGGTCTGCAGGCCGGTGATCTTCTTCGTCGTCGTCGGTGGCGTGCCGGTCACGGTCGTCGGCGTCTGCGCCGTCGTCCCGCGGTACGGCGTGATCCGGTAGCCGCTGGGCGGTCCGCCGCTGGTCGGCGCGGCCCACGACACGAACGCTGAGGTCGATCCTGCCTCGCTCGCAGCCACGTTTCCGACCGCTCCCGGAAGCGGGACCGCGAACATCACGTCCACGCCGTAGTTCGACGCCCGGTAGCTCGACGTCGGGAACGTGCTCGTCCCGCCGTAGGCGTAGACGCCGTTGACGTCGGCGCTGTTGGCGACCGCATGCAGCGGCGGGTTGTCGGCGCCGGTGGCGAGGCCCTGCGACGTGTACGAGTAGTGACCGGCGGGTGCGAAGTAGGAGACCACGTACGTCGTCCCAGCAGTGACGTTCACCGGCGTCGCGAACGTCGCGGTCTGCCAGCCGTCGGCCGACTCGTCGGCGAACGTCGCCTGCGCGAGCCGCGTGCCGGTGGCAGTCCACAGGCTGCCGGTGTGCACGCCCGTGTTGGCCGCCGACTTGTAGAAGCGCACGCCGGTCACCGTGCCGCTCACATCCGCGCGGAACTTCATGCCGAGCTCCACCGATGTCGAATCCGCCGAGTCGAGCACGGTCGGGGCCGCGAAGTCGAACACCGTGTGCTGTGGCGTGACGGCCGCGGAGGCGGTCGACGGCGCCCCGTTGCCGACGGCGTTCCGTGCGAGCACGCGGAACGTGTAGGTGGTGCCGTTCGTGAGGCCGGTGACGACCCTGCTCGTGACGCCGGCCGCGACGTCGATGGTCGGTTGCGCCGTCGCGCCGACATACGGCTGGATCGTGTAGCCGGTCAGCGGGCTGTCCCCATCGCTGCCAGGCGCGCTCCAGCTCACCTGCGCGGACGTCGTGGCGGGCCGTGCCTTGACGCCGGTCGGCGGCGACGGCGGGACGGGATCGAGCGGCGTGACGGCGTTCGAGAGGCCGGACTCGGGGCCCGGCCCAGCCGGGTTCGCCGCTCGCACCCGGAACTGGTACGTGGTGCCGCTGGTGAGGCTCGGGATCGTCGCCGTCGTCAGCGGCGGGTCGCCGGTGATGGTGGTCGGAGCCTGCGCCTGGCCCGCCACGTACGGGGTGATCGTGTAGCTCGTCGGGGGGCCGCCGGTGGACGGAGCGGTCCACGAGACCTGGGCCGACGTGCGGCCCGCCGGGGCCGCGGTGACGCCGGTCACCTGACCCGGCGCCGGCGTGGGCTGGTAGACGACGTCGACCCAGTAGTTCGACGCGCCGGAGGTCAGCGTCGGGAACGACGGGGAGCTCGTGTAGCGGAACACGCCGTTCGTGGTCGTGCCGGTGTTGCGCAGCGCGTGCAGCGGCCCGCTGTCGGTGATCGCCAGCCCGTGCGGGGGCGGCGACGGCGCCCGGTAGAAGTATCCGGGCGTGACCGCGTAGTGGCCGTTGGGCGCGAAGTAGGAGGCGACGTAGGTCTCGCCGGCCTGGATCGTGACCGGCGCGTCGAACGTCGCGGTCTGCCAGCCGGAGGCGGTCTCGTTGGTGAACGTGACCTGGGCGAGCTTGTTGCCGTTCGCGTCCCACAGGCTGCCCACATGGGTGCCGGTGTTCGCCTGCGCCTTATAGAAGCGGACGCCGGTGATCTGACCGAACCGGTCGGCGCGGAACTTGACGCCCAGCTCGCCGGACGTCGGGTCGCCCGAGTCGACGGTCTCGGGAGTCACGCCGTCGCCGAAGATCGAGCAGCCGCACATGACGTCGATCAGGCGGCCCGCGCCCGGCGTCTCGAGGTTGGCGCTGTCGTCGACCGCGCGCACGCGCAGCCGCGTCGTCGGGTGGCCGTGGACGACCCAGCTGTAGGTCCAGCTCGTCGTCCCGGTGGCGAGATGCCAGGTCTGACCGTCGTCGGTCGACACCTCGACGCCGGCGACGACCCCGCCGCCGCTGTCCTGCGCGGTTCCCGACACCGTGATGCGCCGCCCGTCCGGCTGCGAGGAGCCGTCCGCGGGCGAGGTGATCGTGGAGGTCGGCGGCGTCGTGTCCGTCGACTTGGCGGCGGCCACGAGACCTGCGGTGAGCGAGCTAGGCTGGGCGTCCATGTCCGCGAGCACGTTCACGGTCGCCTGGCGCATCGTCGTGTTCGGCGCGACCTGGCCCAGGCTCCAGGGGTCGAGCCCCCAGGCCCATTGGACGGTGCCGGTGTTGAACACGAGCGCGCCGCTGGACGCCCGGTACATGACCATGTTGTGGGTGGCGCTGCCGATCGTCACGCTGCTGCCGTAATCCGTGAACTTCTCGACCCCGCTCACCGACGTCGAGGAGAGCCGGAACTGGCCCGGCGGGCGGAATCCGTTGTCGGCGTCCTCGTCCCACTCGTAACCGAGCGTGCCGGGGGCGAGCGTCGCGCTCCCGCCGTTCAGGCCCGCGACCGCGGTGTTGCGCCAGGTGCGCAGGGACTTGTACTCGGACGGGACCGTGATCGGCGAGTTGTCGAGGTTGACGAGGAAGGAGAGGCCGATCAGGGAGTTCTCGGGCTCGTAGTCGGCCCCCGGTGCCGCGAAGCGACGGTCACGCCACGTGCCGGTCCACGCCACCGGGTCCGTGGCGGCGTCGAAGTGCGTGTCCTTGTAGGAGATGAGCGTCCGGTCCGGCGTGCTCGTCCCGTCCGCGCTCGGCGCGAAGCGCGTCTTCCAGAACGCGGTGTTGCCGGTGAAGAACGCGAGGTTGACGCCGGCGTCGCGCGCGGCCTGGACGTTCGCGCGCTGGTTGGGCGACCAGTACTCGTCGTGCCCGCTCGAGATGAACACCTTGTGGTTGCGCAGCAGCGCGCCACGGCTCTCGGTGTCGATCTGGCTGACGTAGCTGACGTCGAAGCCGTTCGCCTCGAGGAAGCGGATCATCGGGTACTCGGCGTTCCAGATGAACGAGCGGCCGTTGTCGTCGCCGGCGGCGGCCATCGGCCGGTTGTAGGAGACCGCGAAGGCGGACTTGTACGTGCGCGGGTTGCCCGGCGGGCAGGCGACGGCGCACCGGTAGAGGCTGTTGCCGCCGTAGGTGTTGTAGGCCTGCCAGGTGGAGTCGGACGTCTGCAGGACGACGTCCGATCCGCCGGCATCGTCGCGCACGACGAACGTGATGTGGCTCGCCGCGTCCGGGTCGGTCGCGCGGTAGAGCTTGGCGATATAGACGCCGGAGACGGCCGTGCTGGGCACGTTCCACGTGGCCGAGACGGCCCAGTTCCCGCACTCGATCAACCCGGTTGTCGCATCCGTGAGGCAGTCGGGCTGCGCCTGTGACGCGACGTGCGGGATGTTGGTCGCGACGCGGCGGGCGCCGTTGTTCCCGTAGTAGCCGAGCCGGAGGATGTCGATCCGGTAGTCGTACGTCGTGTCGATCTTGAACGAGATCGACGAGCCCGCGTTGACGCTCATCTGGGTCGCGAAGCCCTGGATGTTCTCGTCACCGTCGCGGAAGATCTCCCACTCGTCGCGTGGGGTGCCGGGCTTGGAGTTCTCGCACACGATCGCGTTGGCGACCGGCGGCGCACACGGATCGCCGGCCTGCGCGCCGGCGGCGGAGGGTGCCGCAAGCGCGACGACGGCGACTGCAACGGCGGCGACCAGTGTGCGGCAGATGCTCATCCGGCTCCTCTCGCGGTGAGCACCGCAGGCACGGTGCGCAGCAGGATCCAAAGGTTCAGCAACAGCGACCGGCGATGGACGTACTCGGCGTCCAGCTCGATCATCTGCTCGAGGCTCACCTCTGACCGCCCGCTCACCTGCCAGAGCCCTGTGAGCCCGGGCTTCACGGCAAAGCGCGTGAACCAGTGCGGCGGATAGTGCTCGACCTCGTATGGGATCGGCGGCCGCGGCCCGACCAGCGACATGTCGCCGCGCAGGACGTTCCAGAGCTGGGGCAGCTCGTCGAGGCTCGTGCGACGCAGGAAGCGGCCGAAGCGCGTCACGCGCGCGTCCCCCGCGAGCTTCGGCGCCGGCGTCCCCGAGGCGATCAGCGCGAGCATGTAGTCGCGATGCACGTCGTGGTCCGCGCCGTGGCGCATCGTGCGGAACTTCGCGACCCGGAACGGCTTGCGGGCCCGCCCGAGACGGTGCTGCCGGAAGAGCACGGGGCCGGGGGAGTCGAGCTTGACGAGCAGGGCGATCACGACGATGAGCGGCGCGAGCACGAGCACGAGCGCCACCGCGACGATCAGGTCCAGCGTCCGGCAGGCGAAGTCAAGACCCCCACGGCCTTCCGCGTGACCAGGGACGGTCATCGAGAGCTTGCCGGGTTCGATGGTCGCGCTCATCCTGGGCCTCACGCAGCGGCCGCCAACCGCGTGCTGTGGGACAGGAGCCGCTCGATCACGAAGTCCTGCTCGGCGAAGGTCAGGCCCGGATAGAGCGGCAGCATCAGCACGTCTGCCGCCGCCGCATCCGTGTGCGGCAGCGAGTACGGGCCGTTCGCGGCGTAGGAGTCCTCCTGGTGGATGGCCATGACGCCGCGGCGCGTCGCGATGCCGTCGGCGAGCATCCGACGCATGAGCTCGGTGCGCTCCACCGGCGCCCCGGGGTCGACGCGGACGCAGTAGGACTGCCAGGTCCGCTCGCAATCCGGCGGGTCGTACGGCGCGTGCAGCGTGTCGAGCCGGTCCAGCACCGCCGTGTAGCGCTCGGCGAGCTCGCGGCGGCGCGTGAGGATCTCGTCGAGCACCTCCAGCTGGCACAGCCCGAGCGCCGCCTGCATGTCGGTCATCCGGTAGTTCCAGGCACGCTCGGGGTAGCGCTCGATGACGACGTCGTTGGCGGAGTGGCGCGCCAGGTCGGAGACGTCCATGGCGTGCTGGCGCAGGAACCGCAGGCGCGCCGCCAGCTCCGGGTCCTGCACGGCGATCATGCCGCCCTCGCCCGTGGTGATCACCTTGCGCGGGTGCAGGGAGAAGCAGGCCAGCGGGCCCAGCGACCCGATCGGGCGGCCCCGGTAGCGGGCGCCGATCGCGCACGCGGCGTCCTCGACGATCTCGACGCCGTGGCGCCGGCCGAGCTCGAGGAACGCGTCCATGTCCGCCGGCAGCCCGACCTGGTGCACGGGCATGATCGCCTTGGTGCGCGGCGTGATCGCGCGCTCGGTGGCGACGGGGTCGAGGTTGTAGGTCGAGGGATCGATGTCCGCGAACACCGGGGTCGCGCCGCACTGCCAGACCGCGTTGGCGGTGGCGATGAACGACAGCGAGGGCACGATCACCTCGTCGCCGGGGCCGACGCCGATGACGTGGAGGGCGAGCTGCAGGGCGGTCGTGCAGCTCGTGGTCGCCACGGCGTCGGCGGCGCCGACGCGCTCGGCGAAGGCCGCCTCGAACTCGCGCACCCGCGGGCCCTGCGACACCCAGCCGGAGGCCACGACCGCCGCCACGGCCGCACCCTCGTCTCCGGTCAGGAACGGCTTCGAGATCGGGACCTGGGTCATGACGTCGCCGCCAGGCTCGGCGCCCGCTCTGCCCGCCACCACTCGACCAGCCCGCGCAGGCCGGCCTCGAGGTCCGTCTCCGCCGTGAAGCCGAGCTCGCTGCGGGCGGCGGTCGTGTCGGCCAGGCGGCGCGACACCTTGTTCACGGCGCGCTCCGGGCCGAACTCGACGTCGAGGTCGGAGCCCATGACCTTCAGCAGCATCTCCGCGAGCTCCCGCAGGCTGGTCTCCGTCCCGCTCGCGACGTTGTAGACGGCGTCGGTCACGTCCGCCTCGGCCGCCAGCAGGTTCGCGCGAGCGACGTCGGGGATGTAGACGAAGTCCATCGTCTGCGAGCCGTCGCCGAGGATCAGCGGAGGCGTGCCTGCCTGGATCCGCTCCATCCAGCGCACGAGCACCTCCGTGTACACACCGTGGATGTCCATCCGGGGCCCGTACACGTTGAAGTAGCGCAGGGCGACGTAGTCGAGCCCGAACATGGCGTGGAAGCTCCGCAGCAGCCCCTCGTTGAAGACCTTCGCCGCGCCGTAGAGGGTGTCGTTGGCGTAGGGATGGTGCGCCTCGGTCGTCGGGAACGTCTCGGCCAGCCCGTAGACCGACGCCGACGACGCCGCGACGACCCTGCCGACCCCGTGGCGGACGGCCGACTCGAGCACGTTGTAGGTGCCGTCGACCATCACGTCCTTCGCGAGGCGAGGCTCCTCGGCGCACTGCGTGATCCGGATCGCCGCCTGGTGGAAGACGACGTCGATGCCCGCCGTGAGCTCGTCGACGAGGTCGCGGTCGCAGATGTCGCCCTCGATGACCTGAACGGGGCCGTTGGCCTCCGCCCACGCGAGGTTGTCGCGCCGCCCTCGGACGAAGTTGTCGAGGACCAGGATGTCGCGCGCGCCGGCCTTGACGACGAGGTCGCAGAGATTCGACCCGATCGCCCCGGCGCCGCCCGTGATCAGGACGCGGGAGTCTCGCAAGCTGATGCTCATGACCGATCAACGCGCGCCGTCGCGGCGCGCTTGCGGGGGATGTTTCTCACCAGCGGACGACGGCGGGCGAGTCCGCCCTTGCGCGCATGCGCCGCGGGGCTCCGCTGCCGTCGGCGGCAACCACGCGGACCTCGCCGTCGATCCCGTAGGCGACGTTCCGGTCGTCCAGCCACTCCGCCTGGTCGTCGATCCCCTGCGGCTCGCCCAGGGGCGTCTCGCGCATCGTCGCGAGGTCGAGCACCGTCAGGCGCCACGGGATGTCGCGCGCGCCGACCCGCTTCTTGTAGGCGATCCTCGTGCCGTCGGGCGACAACGACGGGCACTCGACGTTCTCCTTCAGCGTGCGCATCGTGCGCTCGCGGATCGATCCGCGCACGAGGTAGGTCCGGCCGCCGGTGGCCATCGTCGCGTAGAAGCGGTCGCCGCCGTCCGCGAAGGTCACGCCCCAGAAGTTCGTGTCCTCGGCCGTGACGACGCCGCCCTGCCGCGACACCGTGAAGTCCTCGAGGTCGGCGATCTTCACCCCGCGGCGGAGGTCGATCAGCGAGGTTTGGGTCGAGAAGGTCCCGGAGACGGCATAGGCGTGGCCCGTGACGAACATCGTCACGGAACCGAGCCGCCCGTCGCGCGAGACGCGCGCGCGGCTCGGGATCCCGGCCACCCCCAGCTCGTGACGGACCTGCAGGTCCTCGCCGAAGATCCGCGCCCGGTAGCCCGCCGCGAAGCCGGCGCCACGGGCGACGCACAGGCCCGTCCCGCGGTTGAAGTGGACGCGCTCGCAGCGCAGCGCCGACAGGCGCGCAGCTCCCGCGCCCTCGAGCGGCGCGATGCCGACCTGGTCCCGCGCCGAGCCGGCGAGGCTTCTGTACAGCATCACCGGGCGGCCCGATTCCCGTGCCGACGTCAGCGCGAAGCGCACGCCGTCCGATGCCGCTCCCGGCCCGGCCTTGAGCATCGCCGAGCCGATCGCCGCCCCGGCCGTCAGCAGGCAGGCGACGGACACCAGCACGAACGCGCGCGGACGGCTCATCGCCAGACCAACGGCCGGCGGTGCTCCGGACTTCCTTGCCGGGTGCGCGATATCCCATGACCGCACCGAAGAATCCCGGCACGGCGGGGCCAAGGGACTGGCCGAAGGTACAGTCCTGGCCTAGGCGGCGGCTTCGAGCGTCGCCACGAGCCTGCGGCAGACCAGCTCGGCCTCGTCCGCGCTCGGCGCCTCGACCATCACCCGGACGAGCGCCTCGGTGCCGCTCGGCCGGAGGAGCACCCGGCCGCGCCCCTCGAGCGCGGCGGACTCCGCGGCGACGGCGGCGCTGACCGACTCGGCCTCCGCCAGCGTCTTGTCGCGCACGCGCACGTTGACCAGGGTCTGCGGCAGCTTCTCCATCGCGTGGCGCTCGTGCAGGTCGCCACCTGCGAGCGCCTCCATGGCCAGCAGCGCCGCGGCGATGCCGTCGCCAGAGGGCACGAAGCCCGTGTCGATGATGTGGCCGGACTGCTCGCCGCCGAGCCGCCATCCGCGCTCGCGCAGGGCCTCCAACACGTAACGGTCGCCGACGGAGGTGGTCGCCACCTCGATGCCCGCCGCGCGCATGGCGGCGTGGAAGCCGTAGTTGGTCATTACCGTCACGGCCACGCCCTCGACGCCGAGGTGGGTGGCGGCCAGGGCGATCAGCTCGTCGCCGTCGACCGTCGTCCCCGTGCGATCCACGGCGAGCACGCGATCACCGTCGCCGTCGAAGGCGAAGCCCGCGTCCTGACCCCGCATCGCCGCGCGCAGCGGCTCGAGGTGCGTGGAGCCGCAGTTCGCGTTGATGTTGCGTCCGTCGGGCGCGGCGGCCAGCACGTCGACCTCGGCGCCGAGCCGCCGGAAGATCTCCGGCGCGGCCTCGTAGGTCGCGCCGTTGGCGCAGTCCAGCACCACGCGGCGGCCGCGCAGGTCGAGCGCCGCGAAGCGCTCGTGCAGGGCCGTCAGATAGTCGTCCAGCGTGCCTTCCAGCCGCCGCACGCCACCCACGCGGGGCGCCGGGGGGTGGCTCTCGATCAGCCCTTCGATCTCGAGCTCGGTGGCGTCGTCGAGCTTGAAGCCGTCGCCGCCGAAGAACTTGATGCCGTTGTCCTGGTACGGGTTGTGCGACGCGGAGAGGACGACGGCGAGGTCGAACCCGTGGCGGCGGACGAGCAGGGGCGCGGCCGGGGTGGGCAGCACGCCGCCCAGCAGCGCCTCGCCCCCCGCGGCGGCGATCCCCGCCGCCACGGCCGCCTCCAGCATGACTCCCGACTCGCGCGTGTCACGGATCACGAGCACGCGCGCCGGCGCCTCGGCCTGGACGCGGGCGGTTGCGGCGCGGGCCAGCGCGAGCGCGAGCTCGGCGGAGACGAACTCACCCGCGACGCCCCGCACGCCGTCGGTGCCGAAGAGCCTGCGGGTGGCGGCGCCTGCCGCGCCCACTACCGCTTGGAGAACTGCGGCCGCTTGCGGGCCTTCTTGAGCCCGGCCTTCTTGCGCTCCTTCACGCGCGGGTCGCGCGTGAGGAAGCCGCGACGCTTGAGCTCGGATCGCAGGTTCGGGTCGGCCTCGATCAGGGCGCGCGAGATGCCGTGGCGCAGCGCGCCGGCCTGCGCCGCCACGCCGCCGCCGTGCATCGAGGCCACGACGTCCATGCGGCTCTCGTAGCCGACGGTCTCCAGCGGCTGGCGGATGTTGCGCTGCAGGGTGAAGCGCGGGAAGTGCTGCTCGAGCGTGCGCCCGTTGATCGCGTACACGCCGCTGCCGGGCTTGAGGATCACACGCGCGACGGCGGTCTTGCGCTTGCCCGTCGCCGTGTAGCGCGCGCCGGCTGCAAGGTCGATCGACGCCTCCGTGATCGGCTGCGGCTCGGGGTCCTCGTCGTCGAGCTCGTCCGAAGGCTCCTCCTCCCCGTCCTCGCTCCAGCGCGACTCGCGCAGATCGTCCTCGCGCACGATGTCGACCTCGAGGTCGGCACCGGGGATCTCCGGCCTCGTGCGGGGGGTCTCGTCGACCGCCTCGAGTTCGTCCTCTTCCGGCGCCGCCGCCTGCGGCTCGGTGGCGGCGGGCTCGTCTGCCGGTGCCTCGGGCTCGTCTGCCGGTGCCTCGGGCTCGTCTGCGGGTGCCTCGGGCGCAGCCGCCTCGGGCTCGGTGGCCTCGGGCTCGGTGGGCTCGGTCGCCTCGGTCGCCTCCGGCTCGGTGGCCTCCGGCTCGGTGGCCTCCGGCTCGTTGCCCTGCTTCTCGTCGGCCATCAGGACTCGATCTCCATCGGTTGCGGCTTCTGCGCCTCGTGCGGGTGCTCAGGGCCCGCATAGACCTTGAGCTTGGTCAGCTGCTTGCGGGCGAGGCGGTTCTTGGGGAGCATGCCGCGCACGGCGAGGCGGATGACCTCCTCCGGCCGGCGCTCGAGCATGTCGTTCAGCGTGCGCGTCTTGAGCCCGCCGGGGTAGCCGGAGTGGCGGTGGTAGAGCTTCTCCTGGCGCTTTGCACCGGTGACCGAGATCTTCTCGGCGTTGACCACGACCACGAAGTCGCCCGTGTCCACGTGCGGCGTGTAGGTCGGCTTGCGCTTGCCGCGCAGCGCGTCGGCGATCTGGGTCGCAAGGCGCCCGAGGGTCTTGCCCTCGGCGTCGACGAGCAGCCAGTTGCGCTCACGGTCCTGCGGGGTGGCGACATAGGTCTTCAAGGCGGCCGATCATGATAGCCGCGGGTCGGCTCAGGGGCGGACGTACGTGATCTTCATCTGGTCGCCCGACGAGAAGCCGTTCGTCGTCGCCGTGCAGCGCACGCGCACGCGGACCTCTCCCGTCGCGCTGACGTAGGTCCCCGCGGCGCCCGGCGGCACCAGGTCGGCGAGCGTGATGTCGGTGGTGGAGACCGCGCGCGAGTCGAGCTGCTGCCAGGTGCTGTCCGTCCACCGCCAGGCGGCGACCACCTGCGTGCACGAGCGCGAGTTGCGACCGACGTACGTGACCCGCAGGTTGCTCAGGCCGGCGGGGACGCCGGTGAAGGAGCCCCACCACGAGGTCGTACGGGTGCCGCTCGTCGTCGAGTTGACCTGGAAGAAGACGTTGTCGTCGGCGGTCAGCGACGCCGCGCTGCCCGCCCGCGCCGTACCGGTCTCGATTACCGTGGCCGCCGGGAAGGCCGTCACCGGGATCGCGAATGTCGCAGGCGTGGCAGGTGCGGTGGTGGCGTTGCCGGAGCCGTCGGCCGAGCGCACGCGGTAGTGGTACGTCGTGCCGGCCGTCAGCCCGGTCAGGCGCACGCTGTGAGCCGTGACGGCCGCGGCGTCGGACACGTTCTGCGTCAGCGCCGTCGGCGAGGTGCCGTAGTCCACGCGCGAATCCGACGCCTCGTCGGTCGTCCATGTGACCGTCGCGGTCCCGTCCGCCGCCGCCGTCGCGGCCACGGCGGAGATCGCGGGCGCCGTCACATCGGGCGCGTAGCTCGCCGCGTAGGTGCCCGTGGTGGCCGGGAAGAACGCGTACTCGACGCCCTTGATCGTCTCGCGCGTGAAGCTGACGGAGGCGCCGCCCCGGGTCAGGCCCGTGAGCGCCTTGCCGCCGAAGGACGCCGGGACCATGCCCCGCAATGCGGTGGCGCCCGCGCCGACGGAGACGCTGAACGTCAGGGTGTCGTTCGCGAACCCGATGTTCTGGAAGCTCGAGTTGTTGCGGCCGTCGAGCCACGTGAGCATCTGCTTCGACGACACGACCGGCACGCCGCGCGCCTGCGCCGAGGCGATGATCGCGTTCGCGCCCGTCGAGTTGTCGTTGTCGGTGTGCATGTTGGCGTTGAAGGCGCCGTAGTAGCCCGTCGCGCCCAGCGCGCGGTCGAGCAGCGAGTTGACCGTGAACGGGTACGTCTGGCCCGACTCGTCGGTCATCTGGGTCGTCGACTGGTAGACGTCGATCATCGTGCCGTCCGTCTTGGCGAAGCGCATCGGCATGCCCGAGCCGGTGAACATGCCAGGGCGGTCGTTGATCCAGCTCGGCGGCCAGTAGTAGTAGTTGGTGTCCAGGCGCATGCCGTGGGCCAGCTCGGTCTCCGGCGTCCCGGTCCAGTCGCTCCACGCGATGCAGTGCGTCCGGTGAGTCGTCGGCGCCGGGATGCTCGAGTACTTGGCGGTCCAGTCGATCAGCTGCTCGGAGAAGTCGGCCTCCAGCGAGGCGAGCGTGTAGTCCGCGCAGCCGGTGTTCACGTGCAGGCCGACCTCGAAGCCCTGCGAGGTGAACGAGGACGCCTGGGCGTTGGTGAGCGGCGAGTTGGGATAGACGTAGGAGGTCCCGCGGATGCACTCCCACTGTGCGACGTTGCAGCCTGCCGCGCTGGCGGCCGCGAACTGGTTGAAGCGCGCGGCCGTGCCGCCGCCGGCGTGGTCGTCGCCGGTCATGATCACGGCGGCCTTGACGCCGCGCGGGAGGTACCAGAACCGCGGCATCGGCTTCTTGTCCGCCGTCAGCAGGCCGAGGAGGTTGGCCAGCAGGCGCTGCTGCTCGTCGGCCTGCGGGATCGCCACCTTGTTCAGATCGACCCAGTCGGGCTGCGGGTCGAAGCTGGCGGCGCCGTAGAAGAGGTCGTCGGAGCGGATCGGCCCGCTCTGTCCGTCCCGCTCCTGGCCGGCCCAGGCGGGGTTGCCCTGGCGCGTGAACACGACCGAGCGCGCCAGGTCGTACGTGAACGCCGCGGCGCGCCCGCCGGCGGTGCCCACCGTGCGCATCGTGACGGCCGGCGCGGCCGTCGCGGTCGACGCGTTCGAGTACAGGTTCGCGATGCTCGTGGCGCCGTTGAGGCCGTAGCGGTCGGCCGTGCCGTGGAACTGCATCGTGTCCGACACGATGCCGGCGCCCGGGGACTGCGTGGCGTCGACCTTCATGTACGCGTTCGCGAGCGTCGTGCCCGCGTCGGTGAGCCCCATCAGGCCCGCGAGCTGCTTGTCCGGGCGCATGGCGACGAGGTCGCCACCCGCGGTCACCCAGTTGCTCAGCATCGTCACCTGAGCGCTCGTGAGCGTCATCTCGCCGAGGATCACGGCGTCGAAGCTCGACAGGCTCGCCACGGTGACGTTGGCGATGTCGCGCACGGTGAAGGCGTTGAGGCCCTCGGCGCGCAGGATCTCGGCGTAGTAGCGGGTGAACGGGTTGGAGGACTTCGCGATCACGAGGATCGGGCCGCCCGGACCGTCATCGGGACCCGGCCCCGGGGCGGCGGCGGTCGTGAACGACCAGCTCTCGTCGGCGGCCAGGGCGTTGCCCGCGCGGTCCTTGACCCCCGACGCCCCGCCCTTGACGGTGGCCGTGTACCGCGTGGCGTCGGCGAGGTCGCTCTGCGGGTCGAGCGTGGCCGTGCGGCTGGTGGCGTCGTAGCTGACGGCGGCCGGCACCAGGTTCCCGGACGGGTCGCGCAGCAGGAACGTGGCGGGGTTCACGCTCGCGTCGGCCATCGGCTCGTTGAAGCTCACGCTCGCGACGGCGCCCGGCTGCACGCCCTCGGCGTCGCTGGCCGGCACGTGGCCGGTGACGGTCGGCGGGCTGGTGTCGGGACCCGTGGTGGTCTCGAACACGACGTCGACCCAGTAGCCCTCGGACTGGTAGGTGCTGGTCGGGAACGTGCCGGTCGGCCCGTAGCCGTAGACGCCGTTGCCGCCGTCCTCGCCGTTCTGGAGCGCGCGCAGCGGCGGGTTGCTGACGCCCGCTGTGGCGAACTGGTTGCTGTTCACCGAGTAGCGGCCGTTCGGCGCGTGATACGAGGCGACGTAGGTGGTGTTGGCCGTGATCGCGACCGGCGTGTCGAGGTTGACCTGCTGCCAGCCCGACGCGCTCTCGCCCGTGAAGGTCGCGGTCGCGAGCAGCTGCCCGGTGCGCGTCCACAGGTGGCCGACGTGCGTGCCCGTGTTCACCGTGGCCTTGTGGAAGCGCAGCCCCGTGATGAACCCGTCGGCCTCGGCGCGGAACTTCGTCCCGAGTTCGACGGCGTTCGTGTCCGAGTCGGTGCGCTGCGGCGTCGCCGAGCTCGGCCAGATGCTGCACGGGCAGCCCGAGCCGGACGGAGCGCGCGTCGTGAACGTCCAGGTGTCGTCACTCGCCAGCGCGTTGCCGGCCCCGTCCTTGACGCCGCTGGCGCCGCCCTTGATCGTCGCGGTGTACTGCGTGGAGTCGGCCAGCGGCGCGGTCGGGTCGAGCGTCGCGGTCTGGCCGGCGTAGGTCACGGCCGCGGGCACCGTCGCGCCGGACGGGTCGCGCAGGAGGACGGTGTTGGCGTTGACCGTCGCGGGCGCGACCGCCTCGCTGAACGTCGCGGTGACGTTCGCCGAGGCCGCGACGTTGGTCGCGCCGCGCCCCGGGCTCACCGACGAGACCGTCGGGGCGGTCGTGTCGGCGCCGGTCTCGAACAGGACGTCGACCCAGTAGTTCTCGGACTTGTAGACGCCGGTCGGGAACGTTCCGCTGGCGCCATAGCCGTAGAGGCCGTTGCCGCCGTCCTCGCCGTCCTGGAGCGCGCGCAACGGCGGGCTGTCGACGCCCGTCGTGAAGTAGTTCAGCGAGCTCGCGTAGTTACCGTTCGGGGCGTGGTAGGAGGCGACGTAAGTGACGCCGGGGGTGACGTCGACCGGGGTCGCGAAGCGGGCGGTCTGCCAGCCGGTGGCGGTCTCGTTGGTGAACGTGACGGTCGCGAGCAGCTGGCCGGTGCGGGTCCACAGGTGGCCGATGTGCGTTCCCGTGTTGGTGGAGCCCTTGTAGAAGCGGATGCCGGCGACCTTGCCCTCCGTCTGCGCGCGGAACTTGACGCCGACCTCGACCGCGTTGTCGTCCGTCGTCTCCGCCGGCTTGTCGGGCGTCGCGCCGGCGCCCCAGATGCTGCACGGGCAGCCCTGGTTCCCGCTGCCGGCGGTCACGGTCACGCCCGCGCCGGGGGTCTCGAGGTTGCCGCTGTCGTCCGCCGCACGGCTGCGCAGCGTGTGCGTGCCCGAGTTGCCGGCCGTCCAGGTGTAGGTCCACGTCTCGCGGCCGTTCGCCCGCCGCCAGGTCGCCCCGTTGTCCGTCGACACCTCGACGCCGCCCACGGCCCCGCCGCCGGCGTCGGTCGCCGTGCCGCTGATCGTCACCTGGCTGCCGGGCTGGACCGAGCTGTTGTTGGCCGGCGAGGTGATCGTGGAGGTCGGCGCGGTCGCGTCCGACGACGGCGTCGCGCCGGTCAGGCCCGCCATCAGCGTCGCCGGCTGGGACGCCATGTCGGCGAGCAGGTTGACCGTCGCCTGCTGCATGCGGACGTCGGCGGCGGCGCTCCCGCGGTCGTGGTTCGCGTCGAGCCCCCAGGACCACTGCACGGTCCCGGCGCCGAACACGCGCGCCCCGCTCGCGGCGCGGTAGAGCGTCATGTTGTGGTTGGCCGTGCCGCTCCCGAACGAGGAGCCGTAGTCGGTGAGCACGGGGGCGCCGGTGACGGTCGTCGACGACAGGCGCACGGAGCCGGCGGGGCGGAACCCGTTGTCCGGGTCCTCGTCCCACTCGTAGCCGAGGGTGCCGGTGGGGAGCGTCGCCGTGGCGCCGGCCGCCTGGGTGGCGATCGCCGTGTTGCGCCAGAAGCGCATCTTGCCGTCGGCGGCCGGGACGCGGATCGCGGTCGTGGCGCCGTCGTTGACCATGAACAGCTGGCCGGTGAGCGCGTTCTCCGGGCGCCCGCCGTCGGCCGGCGGACTGAAGCGCGGATCGCGCCACGTGCCGGTCCACACACCGGGCAGCGGGTCGGTCTTCGCGTCGTCGTGCGTCTCCTTGTAGGTGACGAGCGTGCGGTGCGCGGTGCTCGAGCCGTCGATGCTCGGCTCCCAGCGGGTCTTCCAGAACACCTCGTTGCCGCTGAAGAACGCCATGTGGACTCCGGCCGCGCGCGCCGCCTCCCAGTTCGCCCGCTGGGTGCCGGACCAGTACTCGTCGTGGCCGACGGAGAGCAGCGCGCGGTGCTCGAGCAGCTCGGCGCCGAGGCGGTCGCTGTCCACGCCCGTGGTGTACGAGACGTTGTAGCCGTTGCGCTCGAGGAAGCGCACCATCGGATACTCGGCGTTGAAGACCCAGTCCTCGGGCGCGTCGCCGCGGGTGGTGAACGGGCGGTTGTAGCTCACCTTGTACGCGCGACCGGCGGGCGAGCCGGTGTACAGGGAGTTGCCGCCGTACTCGTTGTACGCCTGCCAGGTCGTGTCCGCGGTCTGGAACAGCACGTCGGAGCGGCCGTCGTCGTCGCGGACGACGAACGCCATGTGGCTGGACCCCGCCGTGGCGTCCTCGCGCACGAGCTTGGCGATGTAGATGCCCGACACCGCGTCGTTCGGCACCGTCCACAGGGCCGAGACCGACCAGTTGCCGCAGTCGATCAGGCCGGTTGCCGCCTGCGTGAGGCAGTTGGGCTGGTTCTGCGGCAGGCCCGCCGGGCGGACGGTGGCCATCTTACGCGCGCCCATCCCGGCGTAGTAGCCCATCCGGTAGATGTCGATCCGGTAGGCGCTCGCGGTCGTGTCGACCTTGAACGAGACCGTGCCGCCCTGGTCGACGCTGATGTTGGTCGCGAAGCCCTGGATCGCCGCGGAGCCGGAGCCGCTGACGTCCCACTCGCTCGCGGGGTTGCCGGCCTTCGTGTTCTCGCACGCGACCGGGTTCGTGATCGGCACGTCGCAGGGAGCCGCCAACGCGGCGGGCGCCCCTCCGATCAGGAGCAGCCCGGTGGCCGCCGCCAAGGTCGCGAGGAACGTCGAGAGAAGCCGCTGTCGACCCACAGAGCCACGCTACGGGCGCACCCCGGGACACCGCCCCCCTCGTTAGGGGAGGTTATGGCGGCGACGCCCCCGTCCGGTAAGCGTGCATATACTGCCCGCCGTTCCACAAACATCGGCCGAATCCGCCTGGGACGGGCGGAACGGGGGACCCGCAGATTGTTGGGGCGAATCCAGGCATTGCCGCCTGGTAGCGCGTGGGGACGCGCGAGCCCGTCAGCTAACCCCGCAGGCCACCGATCCAGCAGGAGCGCATGGCCCATCGGGGGATGGCCGCGGGAGCTCGCGGGCGCACAATCGCATACGCCGCAGGCATCGCGCTGTCGCTCGCCGCACCCTCGGCTTGGGCCCAGGAGGGAACGGGCGGCTCCGCCGTCCCGCCCAGCCCGGCCTCCGCGGACCGGCCGACGAGCGCCCCGACGTCCTCTCCCCCGCCGCCCGGGATCGTCGTGCGGCCCTCGCCGGAGCTGCTGCGGTGGGCGTGCGTGCGGCGCTGCCAGGACCGCCAGACGGCGACCAGCGGCGCCACCTTGAGGCTGCGCGGCCGCTGGCTGGGCCGGGCCTACGAGGTCGTGTTCCTCGGCGCCGACGGCACGGCCGACGACGTGTCCGCCGCTCCGCTGGTGCGCAGCAAGACCCGCGTCGACGTCCGGCTGCCGCTGGGGGCGGCGCCCGGACCGGTGCTGGTGGCCGACCGCGACGGCCTCGAGTCGGCACCCAGCGCGGTGCCGCTGGCGATCGGGCTGCCCGCCACGCTGCGGGCCGCGGGTGGGGGGCCCAGCGTCGAGGTCCAGACCCACGCGCGGCGGGCGTTCTTCGACGCCAGGCGCACGGGCGCCGTCTCCTACGTCGTACACGGCGAGGGTCCCGCCGATGTGGCGATCGAGCTCGTCCGCCAGAGCGACGAGGCGGTCCTGCGGCGCTGGGACGTAGGCGCGGTCGCGCCCGAGCAGCGCCAGACCCTGAACTGGAACGGGATGGTCGGCCGCAGCGTCCTGCGTCCGGGCAGCTACGCGTTCCACGCCACCGCGGTGAGCGCGGCCGGCGTGCGCGCCGAGAGCGCCCGCGCCGGCGAGGTCACCGGACCCGACCCCGCCGCCTTCCAGTTCCTGCGCCACGAGTTCCCGGTGCGCGGCCCGCACTACTTCGGCGAGTACGGCGCCCGCTTCGGCGGCGGGCGCGGCCATCAGGGGCAGGACGTGTTCGCCGCCTGCGGCACGCCGCTGGTCGCGGCCCGCGGTGGCAAGGTCGAGGTCAAGCAGTACCACGCCCGGGCGGGCCACTACCTGGTCGTCGACGGACACCGGACCACCATGGACTACGCGTACATGCACCTGCGCGATGCGGCGCTGGTGAGGCTCGGGCAGCGCGTGCGGACCGGGCAGTTGCTCGGCTATGTGGGCCAGACGGGCCGGGCCAGCGGCTGCCACCTGCACTTCGAGACATGGGCCGGCCCGGGCTGGTACACGGGCGGCAGCGCGGTCGACCCGCTACCCGCGCTGCTCAGCTGGGACCGCTTCAGCTGACGCGCTGCGGCACCGCCGCGCGCACCGCGGCGACGACCTCGTCGGTCAGCTCGCGCGTGAGCGCCGGGCTCATCGGGATCGCGAGGTGCGTGGCGGCCACCTCGTCGGTGGCCGGCAACTCGACGCCGGCCGCCCATTCGCGCATCGCCGGCTGACGGTGGGCCGGTACGCGGTAGTAGGCCTTGTGGCCGATGCCGGCGTCCCCGAGGGCAGCGGCGAGCGCGTCGGCGTGCTCGTGGCGGATCACGTACAGGTGCCATGCGGGCTCAGAGCCTTCGACGGCCGCCGGCAGCGTCACCAGCTCGCCGAGGCCGGCCGCCGCGTAGTCGGCGGCCGCCGCGCGGCGGCGGTCGGCCCAGCCTTCGAGGTGCGGCAGCTGCACGCGCAGGATCGCGGCCTGCAGCTCGTCCAGCCGTGAGTTGTGGCCGACGAGCTCGAACGTCGACTTGTCGCGCGACCCGTGGAAGCGCAGCATGCTCACCAGGTCCGCCAGCCGGTCGTCGTTCGTGGTGACGGCGCCGCCGTCCCCGAACGCGCCGAGGTTCTTGGAGGGGAAGAACGAGAATGTCGAGATGGCGCCCAGCGCGCCGGGGCGCCCGGCCGGGGAGCGCGAGCCCGCCGCCTGCGCCGCGTCTTCGACGACCGGGACGCCGAGGGCGGCGATCTCCGCGATCGGGGCGACGTTGCCGAAGAGGTGCACGGCGATGACCGCCTTGGTGCGCGGCGTGAGCGCGGCGCGAACGGTGTCGCCCGTCACGCAGAACGTGTCGGGGTCGACGTCGCAGAACACGGGCCGGGCGCCGGTCGGCGGGATCGCCTCAGCCGAGGCGTAGAAGGTGAAGGAGGGCACGACGACCTCGTCCCCGGGCCCGACGCCGAGCGCCTTCAGCGCCAGCGTCAGCGCGTCGGTCCCGTTGGCGACGCCGATCGCGTGGCGCGCTCCGACATAGGCGGCGAACTCCGCCTCGAAGGCCGCGACCTCGGCGCCGAGGATGAAGGCGCCGCGGTCGAGTACCTCCGCGATCCGATCGTCGAACTCCGCTCGCAGCGGCGCGAGCGGGCCCTTGGTGTCGAAGAGGGGGACCGGCATGCGGCCGCCGAGGTTAGCGGCCGCATGCGCGTGTCCTGGGCTAGCGGCCGCCCACGAAGGAGCGGACGACGCGGGCGATGTCGGCCACGGGCAGCGCCCGGTTCCAGACGCTGACGCCGTCGACGTCGCCCACCAGGTTGAGGTCGCACGTCCCGCCGTAGTTGCCCAGCACCGTGTCGGTGAGGGGAAGGTCGTAGTCGATCGTCATGTCCGCCGGCGTCCCGGTGCCGACCTCGACCCCGTCCACGAAGAGCCGCAGGACCTCGCCGTCGTACGTCCCGGCTGCGTGATGCCAGCGGCCGTCCCAGACCGACTCCTCGGCCTCCGGCGAGCGCATCCAGTCCTCGCCGTCGTAGATGTAGAAGCCGAGGCCCTCGGACTGGGAGGAGTAGAGCGCGTAGGCGCTCGCGATGCAGCCGTCGCCGCCCTTGGCGACGATGTAGCGGTGGCGGCCGGGCGTGCTGTCGCCGCGGAACCAGGTCGACACGGTGAGCCGCGCGGGCCGGAGTTCGGGGGCGTCCGGGATCGACACGAAGTCGTTGCCGTCGAAGCGCAGGGCCGAGCCGAGGTTGAAGATGCCCTTGATCCAGGTCGGATCGTTGTCGTCGACCCCGGTGGTCGAGCCGAGCCGCCCGTGATTGCCGTTGCCCGACCAGTCGTAGATCTTCTGGCCGGAGCGCTCGTTCATCGGCCACCAGCCGGCGAGCGGGCTCGCGGCAGAGGCAGAAACGGGTGCGAGAAGGAGGATGGTGAGGGCGGTCGCAGCCGCCCAACCGACGCGTCGTGTGTCCATGGCGCGAACCATGGAGCCGGGCCACGGTCAGGGACCTGACCGTGGGTCGAGGTCAACCCTCACCCTCGACAAATGGTCTAGGGGGTGCCCAACGGGATCGCCCCACACGGAATGACCCGTTGGGCGGAGCCCTGGGCTTATCGGCGCCGTGCCGCGCGCTGGCGCTCGACCTCGCGCAGCACGAGGAAGCACAGGATGCCGGCCAGGATGCCCCCGACGACGCCCGGCAGCACGTCACCGCGCAGGCTCATCCCGATCGCGTAGAGCACGCCGATCAGCGCGCCGACGATCGCCTTGGCGCGCGTGGAGAGGCCGCCGGCGCCCGCGTCGCCGCTCACTCCCACTCGATCGTGCCGGGGGGCTTGCTCGTGATGTCGAGCACCACGCGGTTGACCTCGCGGATCTCGTTGATCATCCGCGACGCGATCTGCTCGAGCAGGTCGTACGGCAGCCGCGCCCAGTCGGCGGTCATCGCGTCGTCGGACGTCACGGCGCGGATCGCCACCACGTAGCCGTAGGTGCGCTCGTCGCCCTGCACGCCGACGGTGCGGATGTCGGGGAGCACGCAGAACGACTGCCACAGCTCGCGGTAGAGCCCGGCCTTGCGGATCTCGTCCTGGAGGATGGCGTCGGCGTGGCGCAGGGTGTCGAGCCGCTCCTTGGTCGCCTCGCCCCCGACCACGCGGATGGCAAGCCCCGGCCCGGGGAACGGCTGACGCCACACGAGCCGCTCGGGCAGCCCCAGCTCGGCCCCGACGGCGCGCACCTCGTCCTTGAACAGCGCGCGCAGCGGCTCCACGAGCTCGAACTCGAGGTCCTCGGGCAGGCCGCCCACGTTGTGGTGGGACTTGATGGTGGCCGCGCCCGTGCCGCCGCCGGACTCGATCACGTCCGAGTACAGCGTGCCCTGCACGAGGTAGCGCGCGTCGCCGATCTTCGCGGCCTCCTCCTCGAAGACGCGGATGAACTCGGCCCCGATCGCCTTGCGCTTGGCCTCGGGCTCGCTGAGGCCGGCCAGGCGCTCGAGGAAGCGGTCCTCCGCGTCGACCGCCACGAGCGGCACCTTGAAGTGGTCGCGGAAGGCGGCGATCACCTGCTCGCCCTCGTTGTGGCGCATGAGGCCGTGGTCGACGAACACGCAGGTCAGCTGATCTCCCACCGCGCGGTGCACGAGCAGTGCGGCGACCGACGAGTCGACGCCGCCGGAGAGCCCGCAGATCACGCGGCCCTCCCCCACCTGGGCGCGGATGGCGGCCACCTGCTCGTCGATGATCGAGGCGGGGCTCCAGTCGCGCGCGCAGCCGCAGACGTCCTCGAGGAAGGTGGTGAGGACCTGCTGGCCGTACGGCGTGTGGACGACCTCGGGGTGGAACTGGATCCCGTACAGGCCGCGCTCGACGTCCTCGACCGCGGCGACCGGCGACTCGGTCGAGCTCGCGAGCGCGGCGAAGCCGGGCGGCGCCTCGTACACGGTGTCGCGGTGCGACATCCAGCACGACTGCTCGCGCGGCGTGCCGGCCAGCAGCCGCCCGGGGTCGGCCACCGTCAGGCTCGAGCGGCCGAACTCGCCGACCTCGGCGCCCTCGACGCGACCGCCGAGCGTGAGCACGAGCGCCTGCATCCCGTAGCAGATGCCGAGCACCGGGATGCCGAGCTCGAGCAGCTCCGGATCCAGCCGCGGGGCGCCGGGCGCGTACACCGACGCGGGCCCACCCGACAGGATCAGCCCCTTCGGCCGCCGCCGCCGGACCTCGTCGACCCCGACGTGATGGGGCAGGAGCTCCGAGAACACGCCGCACTCGCGCACGCGGCGGGCGATCAGCTGCGAGTACTGCCCGCCGTAGTCGAGCACCAGCACCTCGTCGTGCGCCACCGCGCGCTCGAGCGCGAGCTCGGCGACCGGCTGGTCGGCGGCGAGCGCCGACCCGTGGCCCTCCGAGACGAGGTCCGAGTCGTGGCCGGCGGCCACGACGTCAGTCCGCGACAAGGGCGACCGCCCCGCCGCGCGCGGCCATCCCGATCTGCTGCTCGCGCTGCAGCTGCTTGCCCTCCGTCTGCAGCGCCGGGGCGACCATCAGCTCGGCCCGGTTGAACTCGGCGATGTCCTGGTAGCCGCAGGTGGCCATCGAGGTCCGCAGCGCGCCCATGAGGTTGAACGTGCCGTCGTTCTCCCGCGCCGGGCCGGTGATGATCTCCTGCAGCGAGCCGTTCTGGGTTGTGCGCACGCGGGCGCCGCGCGGCAGCGAGGGATGGAACGTCGCCATCCCCCAGTGGAAGCCGTGGCCCGGTGCCTCGTACGCGCGCGCGAGCGGGGACCCGATCATCACCGCGTCCGCGCCGCAGGCGAACGCCTTCGCGACATCGCCGCCGTTGCGCATCCCGCCGTCGGCGATCACCCGGCAGTACTCGCCGGTCTCGAGCATGTGCTGGGCGCGGGCGGCCGCGACGTCGGCGATCGCCGTCGCCTGCGGGACGCCGATGCCGAGGACGCCGCGCGTCGTGCACGCGGCGCCGGGGCCGACGCCCACGAGCACCGCCGCCGCCCCGGTCCGCATCAGGTGCAGCCCGGTCGAGTAGCTGGCGCAGCCGCCGAGCACGACCGGCACGGGCAGCTCGCGCACGAACTCCTTGAGGTTGAGCACGTGGCCCTGGCTCGAGACGTGCTCGGCCGAGATCACCGTTCCCTGGATGACGAGGATGTCGAGCCCGGCCTCGAGAGCCAGCTCGTGCCAGCGTTCGACGCGCTGGGGGGTCAGCGACGCGGCGGCGACCACGCCGTGCGACTTGATCTCCTCGATCCGGCGGGCGATCAGCTCCTCCTTGACCGGCTCGAGGTAGATCTCCTGCATCTCGCGCGTGGCGTCCTCGGGCTCGAGCGAAGCGATCCGCTCGAGCAGGCCCTCGGCGTCCTCGTAGCGGGTCCAGATGCCCTCGAGGTTGAGCACCGCCAGCCCGCCGAGGCGGCCCACGATGCCCGCTGTCTCGGGCGAGACGACGCCGTCCATGGCCGAGGCGAGCAGTGGCAGTTCGAAGCGATAGGGCCCGAGCGTCCAGGTGATGTCGACGTCGTCCGGGTCCCGCGTCCGGCGCGAGGGGACGATGGCGACGTCGTCGAATCCATATGCGCGGCGAGCCTTCTTGCCGCGGCCGATCTCTACTTCCATTCGCGCATCCTAGGGACGGTGGCGGACAGGCTACCCAACCTCTGCCGGAAGTTCCGGACGTTGCACTTCGATCTCGTCGAGCAGTCGTTGAACGCGGTCGGGATCGACGAGCCCGGCGCCGAGGTGCTGGGTCGACTCGGCGCCGCACGCGACCCCGAAGGCGAGGCACTCGGCCGTCGGCTTGCCGGCGTAGCGGGCGGCCACGAAGCCGGCCAGGAACGCGTCACCCGAGCCGACGCTGGCGCGCGACTCGACCGCGCCCGGCGGCACGATCACGCGGTACAGGTCGGGGTCGGCGCCCGGCTCGCCGTGCACCATCTGCGCGAAGCAGCCGTCGGGCATCGTCATGATCGCCTCGCGGGCTCCGAGGCCGACCATCTCGCGCACCGCGATCACGCGGTCCTCGTCGTCGTTGAACTCGTGGCCGACGAGCTCCTCGGCCTCGAGCACGTTCGGCGACACCACGCTCGGCTCCGCGCGGACCGCGCGCCGCAGCGGGTCCCCGTCGGTGTCCACCACGGTCGTCACGCCGAGGCGACGCAGCTCGCGGATCAGCCGCGCGTAGACGTCGATGTCGACCTCGCGCGGCAGCGACCCGGCGAACACGCACACGCTCGCGCCCTTGGCGAGGTAGAGCAGCTTGTCGACGAACAGCTCGGCCTCCTGCTCGGACACCTTCGGGCCGCGCTCGTTGATCTCGGTCTGCTCGCCGGTCGTCGGGTCGATCACCGCCGTGTTGGTACGCGACTCCTCGCGGATGCGGACGAAGTCGCTCAGCACCGAGAGCTGGGTGAGCTGGTCGACGATGCGGGTGCCGGTGGCGCCGCCGGTCAGACCGGTGGCGATGACGGGCGCGCCCAGCGTCTTGAGCACGCGGGCGACGTTGACGCCCTTGCCGCCGGGCATCGTCGTCTGCTCGACCGTGCGGTGCCTGCGCCCGAGCCGGAAGTTCGGGACCGAGAGCGTCTTGTCGATGGCCGTGTTGAGCGTGACCGTGATGATCATGCGACTCGAGCCTCATCGCGAGCGCGCCTGATGGCGCCCGGCCCGCGCGGTCGCCGGCGCCTCCGGGCAACGAGCACGGTACCGCCCAGCACGGCGAACGCCAGCACGACGGCCAGCGGGCGGGTGAACCACGACTTGGTGCGCTGGACGAACCCGGCCTCGGGGACCGCTCCGGCCGCCACGAGCGGCACGCTCGCGATCCGGCGCCCGTCCCGCAGCACGTCGGCGCGGCCGAGCTCCTGCCCGCGGGCGATCGGGCCCGCCACCTGCGGGGGCCAGCTCACCGGGCGGATCGTCACGAGGTCGCGCCGGCCGCGGGGGACGACGGTGCGCAGCGCGTTGCGCCCGATGACGAGCTCGAGCTCGGCGCCCGGGCGGTAGCGGATCGGCGCGCGCACGCCCAGGCTCGTGCCCGCCGGAGCGGCGAGCACGCGCTGGAACTGACGCGTCCCGAAGCTGAGCAGGGCCAGCGTGTCGGCGTTGCGCAGCGCCTTGCTCGGCTCGTCGAGCACCGCGGAGACGACCTGCACGCGGCGCAGGCGCCCGGAGCCGACGAGCACGTCGCCCGCCTGCTGCGTGTAGCCGGTCTTCACGCCGTTCACCCAGTCCGCGGCGGCCACCAGCGTGTTGCGGTTGGCCAGCGTGCGCGGCTGTGCACCTGAGGTCAGGGTGACGCGCGGCTGGTCGACGACGCGGCGGAAGAACGGCCTCGTGCGACGCAGGTGGAGCGCGAGCTCGGCGAGGTCGCGTGCGCTGGAGTAGGCGCCCGCCTCGTCGAGCCCGATCGGGTTCCCGTAGCGGGTGTTCTCGAGCCCGAGCTCCCGCGCGCGACGGTTCATGAGCCGCACGAACGCGCGCTCGGAGCCGGCCACGCCCTCGGCGAGCGTCATCGCCGCGTCGTTCCCGGAGGCCACGAGCAGGCCGGTGAGCAGGTCGCGCACGGTCATCCGCTCCCCCGGCATGAGCCCGACGCGCGACTCGGCCGGCGCGGGGCGGTAGCTCGAGGCGCGGAACGTGTCGTCCAGCTCGGCCTCCTCGAGCGTGACGAGCGCGGTCATCAGCTTGACCGCCGAGCCCACGGGGCGCCGGGTGTCCGCCCCGCGCTCGCACGCCACCGTGCCGGTCGAGGCCTCGAGCACGAGCGCGTACGGCGCCCTGATCTCGGCGGGGCAGTCGCGCGCCGCGGCGCTCGCGGGGAGCGCGAGCATGAGGGCGGCGGCCGCGAGCGCGAGCGCCGCCGGGCGGCGGCGGCTCACTGGCGCAGCTTGAGCCGCTGGCCCGGGCTGAGGGCCTGCGGGTCCAGGTCGGGGTTCAGGCGCAGGATGTCGGCGAGCGGCACGCCGGTCTTCTCGGCGATCGATGACGGCGTGTCCCCGGGCTTGACCGTGTAGCGCCGCCGGCCCTTGCGGGCGCCGGCCGACGGGGTCGCCGTGGGGCGGGCCTCCGACGCCCGGTTCGGCCCGCTCTCGGTCTCCGGGTCCCGCGAGCCGGTGACGATCACGAAGAGTGCGACGGCGAACGCCACCAGCGCAAGCGGTGCCAGGAACCGCGCGGGGCTGCGACCGGCCATCGAGGAAAATGGTAGCGGTGGACGCGGCGGGTCCCGGAGCCTCAGCCGCCCGCATCGAGGCCGTCGTGAAGGCCTCTGGACACCTGCTCAGGCGAGATCCCACGCGGCGTCCCGGAGGCGCTCGGCCTCGGCGCGCGCAGCGGTCGCGGGGTCGCCGCCGGACGCCTCGTGGGCCTGGGCGATCGAGCGCGAGGCGGTGACCAGCCCGCCCGCCTTGCCGGGAGCGAACGCGGGGGCGAGCGCGGCGACGTCGCCGCCCTGGGCGCCGACGCCCGGCAGCAGGAACGGGGCGGCGGGCATCAGCTCGCGCATGCGCGCGAGGTGCTCGGGCGCGGTCGCGCCGGTGACCGCGCCGACGTCGGCGAGGCCGGCCTCGCCCGTGCGCCCGAGCGCGACGACAAGCGCGGCGAGGCGCTCCCACAGCGGCTCGCCGGTCTCCAGCCTCAGGTCCAGCAGGTCGGCGGCGCCCGGGTTGGAGGTGCGCACGAGCACGAACACGCCGGAGCCGGTGGAGCGCGCGCCGGCGACGATCGGCTCGAGCGCGTCGCGGCCGAGCAGCGGGTTGGCGGTCAGCGCGTCGGCCTCCAGACCGGGGACGGCACCGAACGGGGACGGCGTGCGGCCGGTCAGCGCCTGCGCGTAGGCGGCGGCGGTGACCGGGACGTCGCCGCGCTTGCCGTCCGCGAGCACCAGCAGGCCCGCGCTCCGGGCGGCCTCGCAGACGGCCTCCAGCGCCAGCGCTCCCGCGAAGCCGAGGCGCTCGAAGCAGGCGAGCTGCGGCTTGGCCGCCACGCACGCGGGCCCGGCGGCCTCGATCAGGGCGAGGCAGTGGGCGAGCACGGCGGCCGCGGCCTCGAGCGCAGGCGGGCGCGGCGGCTCGGCGCCGGTGGGCGCGGGGCGGCCGTTGCCCTTCGGCGACGGTGTCGCCGCGGTCAGCACTGCGCGCGCGCTCTCGTGCGCGGCGGCCACCGACTGCGCGAGGTCGGCCCGAGCCTCGGAGGTGCGGGCGAGCGCCTCGGGCCACAGGCGAGAGGGATCGGGGTCGATCCCGAGGACGATCTGGGACTCGCGGCGCGTGACGGCTGTCGCGAGCCGGTCCCCGAACACCGGACCGGGCGCCGGCGAGCCTTCGCCGGCGCCCGACACGGAATCTCCTGCGCCGGCTACTTGACGGCCTTCTTGAGGCCCGACCCGGCGGTGAAGCGCGGCACGCGGCTCGCGGCGATCGTCATCGTCTCGCCCGTGCGCGGGTTGCGGCCCTCGCGGGCGCCGCGCTGGGCGACGTGGAACTTGCCGAAACCGGTGAAGGCGACTTCCCCGCCCGACTTGAGCTCCGTCTCGATCGTGCTGATGACCGCATCAACCGCGGCACCGGCGTCCTTCTTGCTCAGGCCGCTCTCTGACGCGACCTTGTCGACGAACTCCGACTTCGTGGCCATGACTTCCTCCTTGTTCCCCCAAGCGGATCGGGGGCATCTGGATGACCCGGGCGAAGCTAACACCGTGATCGGACGCTCTAGAGCCAAATGTGGGCGTTTCCCCGCAATTTGCGGGAAACCGGGAGCGGTAATCAGACGCCAGAACCGCGCTGGGCCGCCGAAACGAGCCGTTCGGCGGCATCCAGAACCCGCTCCGCGACGGGGTCGGACGGATCCAGTGTGCGGGGGTGTCCGCCGCGGTCGGTGAGCACCACGCGCGGCTCGCGAGCCGCCTTGCGGCGCGCGATCGAGGCCGCGACGTTGCCGACCGCGCCACGCGGCCGAGGAGCGTTGGGCTTGCGCTTGGGGATCACGGCGCATCCGGGCGCTCGGCGCCCTCGAGATCGGCGAGCACGAGCTTGAGGTCGTACCGGATCAGCGACGGCAGCGCGAAGCGGCCGGTGACGACGGCGATCGCGTGCCGGTCTGAGCGCGCGGCGAACACGTCGCCCTCGCGCGTCACGACCTGGATCTCGGCGGCATCGCCGGCGCCCGCGAACAGGTCGCGCGCCGCCTCGGCCAGCGCATCGGGCCCGGCGAGCAGTCCGAGGTCGGGTCCCAGCACGACGCCGGTCCGGATGTCCGCCGATAGCTCACGCAGATAGTCGAGCGCGAGCGCCGGCGTGAGGGCCGCGCCGGAGCTCACGGCCGGGGGGTCGAGGCAGGGCTCATGGAGCGTGGGCGAGAATAGCCGCCCCGTGCCGCTCTCACGCATCGCCTGGCTCGTCACCGTCGTCATCTGCCTCGTGGCGGCGCTGATCCTGCTGCTGTCGGATTACTACGGCTACGCCGGGGTCGTGTTCGCGGTGGCCTTGTCGGCCGCGATCAACCTGCGGTGAGGCCGTTGCGGGTCGGGCGAGCGTCAACGACGGCTGGGGAGCCGTCCGGCGTGGCGTGGCCCCGGCGAACGTCGACTGCGGCTGGGTAGGGAGGCCGGGGCGCCGGACGGGCGTGGCCCCAACGAACGTCAACTGCGGCTGGGTAGGGGCGCTGGGCGCCGTCGCACTACCGGACACGTCGGGTCGTCCGCGTAGGTGCGTGGCCAGTTCGGTGCCATAGCGGTGCACAAGTGGCCAATCGGCCCGCTCTGGAAAGTGGGCGTGTGCACTTACCGGCCGCGGGCGGTGCATAACGCGCCACGTGGCTCTCCGACCGTCGCGCGTGTCCACTTTCTGCACCCCCCGCCCGGTCCCTCGATGGGATGCCGGCCCGGGATTCGAGGAGTTGCGTGTGTCTGGGTGCGTGCGGGGGCGCCGCGATGCACTTTCCCCCCGTCTTGGGGACGAACGTGTATCCGGCCGCGGCGACCCGCACCGAAGTACACGAACCCCGGCTTCGCCACCCTTCCCCACCCAGCCGCAGTTGACCTTGACGTTCGCCGGCGGCCCAGCTACGCCGAGTCCGGCCGAACCTTGTCCTCGGGCTCGAGATGGATGAGCACGTCGGTGCCGCCCGGCAGTCGCTGCGTGATCTCGTCCTGCAGCGCGTGGGCGGTGCCGTGGGCGGCCTCGAGTGTGGTCCCGCTGCGGAACTGCACGTGCAGGTCCACATAGCGGCGCGCGCCGGCGCGGCGCGTGCGCAGCTGGTGGAACCCGACGATGCCGCGGGGGCCGAACGCCTCGATGGCGTCGCGGATCGCGGCGAGCTCGTCGGGTGGCAGGGCCTCGTCGACGAGCACCGCCCATGAGCGGGTGACGAGCTTCAGGCCGGTGACGACGATCGCCGCGGCGATGATCAGCGCGACCGCCGGGTCGAGCCACTCGGCGCCGGTGAAGTGCACGAGCGCGAGCCCGACGAGCACGCCGCCGGAGGTGTAGGCATCGGTGCGCAGGTGCGCGGCGTCGCCCTCGAGGGCCGCCGACTGCGTGGCCCGGGCCTGCCCGTACAGCCACGTCGAGACCACGAGGTTGGCGACCGTCGAGAAGGCGAGGACGGCGATGCCGAAGCCGAGCGTGTGCAGCTCGGGACCGCGGACGAGGCTGCGCACCGCCGCGTAGACGATGACGCCGGAGCCCACGAGGATCAGCACGCCCTCGGCGGCCGCGGCGACGTTCTCGAACTTCTCGTGGCCGTAGCGGTGGCCCTCGTCGGCCGGCTCCTCGGCCTGGCGGACGGAGAAGAACGCGATCAGGGAGGCGACGAGGTCGACGCTCGAGTGGATCGCCTCGGTGAGGATCGCGACCGAGCCGGTGACCGCGCCGGCGATCAGCTTGAGCAGGATCAGCGCGGCGTTCGAGCCGATCGAGACGGCCGCCGCGCGCGTACGCGGGCCCCTCATGCGGCAAGCCACTCGGCCAGCGCGCGAGCGGCGCGGCCGCGGTGGGAGATCGCGTCCTTCTCCTCGTCGGCGAGCTCGGCCATCGTGCGGCCACCGGCGTCGTCGTCGTCCGGGACGAACAGCGGGTCGTAGCCGAAGCCACGGTCGCCCCGCGGCTCGGGGGCGACGGTGCCCTCCGTCGTGCGCTCGAAGACGTGCTCGAGGCCTCTCGGGTCGACGTGGGCGATCGCGCACACGTAGCGCAGCCTCGAGCCGGGCGGCGCCTGCGTCCGCAGCTTGGCGAGGTTCTCGGCGTCCGTGGCGTGCTCGCCGGCGAAGCGTGCGCTGCGCACGCCGGGAGCGCCGTCCAGGGCCGCGGACTCGATCCCGGAGTCGTCGGCGATCGCCGCGCGGCCGGTGGCGGCGGCCGCCGCGCGGGCCTTGATCAGCGCGTTGGCCGCGTAGCTCTCGCCGTCCTCGACGGGACTGACGAGGTCCGCCGGGAGCGGCTCGAGCTCGACCGACGGCAGCAGCCGCCCGAACTCCCGGAGCTTGTGGTGGTTGCGGGTGGCGAGCAGGAGGCGCAAATGCGCGCCCCTCAGCCGGCGGCGGACGCCTGGATGCCGCGCAGCCGCTCGATGCCGGCCTGGGCGAGCGCGAGCAGGTCGTCGAGGTGCGCGCGAGAGAGCGGCGTGCGCTCGGCGGTGGCCTGGACCTCGACCAGGCCTCCCTCCCCCGTCATCACCACGTTCGCGTCGACCTCGGCCGACGAGTCCTCCGGGTAGTCGAGGTCGAGCAGCGGCACGCCGTCGACGATGCCGCACGAGACGGCCGCGACGCTGCCGGTGAGCGGGCTGCGGGGGAGCTTGCCGGCGTCGACGAGCGCGCGGCAGGCGAGGTCGAGGGCGACGTAGCCGCCGGTGATCGACGCGCAGCGGGTCCCGCCGTCCGCCTGCAGCACGTCGCAGTCGACGTAGATCGTCCGCTCGCCCATCGCCTTGAAGTCGACGACGCCTCGCAGCGAGCGGCCGATCAGGCGCTGGATCTCGACCGTACGGCCGTCAGGGCGGCCCTTCGACACGTCGCGCTGCTTGCGGTCGCCGGTCGACGCGGGCAGCATCCCGTACTCGGCGGTCAGCCAGCCGCGGCCCTTGCCGGCGAGCCAGCGCGGGACCGACTCCTGCACCGAGGCGGTGCAGATCACCCGCGTCTCGCCCGCCGAGATCAGCGCCGAGCCGGTGGCGGTGCGGACGAAGCCGGGCTCGATCGTGGTCGGCCGCAGCGCGTCGCCGGCACGGCCCCCGGCGCGCTCCCGGCTCACGAGTCCCTCCGACCGACGGCGCTCATCGGCGCCCCGTGGCGAGCTCGCGAGCGGGCGAGAGCGCCACCGGCTCGACGGCGGCAAGCGGGAGCTGGAGGAACTGGGTCCCGAGCGCCCGGAACGCCTCGCCGTCGCCCGTGCACAGGAACGAGTACTCGCCCTCGCCATCCGTGCGCGGGTTTGCGAGGCCGCGGGCGCCGAGGACGTGCTCGACCTGGTGGGCCAGCGGGTCGCCGGACACGATGATGTTGACGGCGCGCCCGAGCATGCGCTGGAGCATCGGGCGCACCAGCGGGTAGTGGGTGCAGCCCAGCACGACGGTGTCGACACCTGCCGCGCGCAGCGGCGCGCAGTACTCGCGGACGGTGTCGACCACGTGCTGGTCGAACGGAAAGCCGGCCTCGATGATCGCCGCGAGGTCGGGACACGACACGGACGTGAGCTCGACGAACGGGTCCGCGTCGGCGATCGCCTGCGCGTACGCCCCGCTCGCGACGGTGGCCGGGGTGCCCAGCAGCCCGACGCGGCCGTTTCGGGTCGCCGCGACGGCCTGAACGGCCCCGGGCTGCACGACGCCGAGCACCTCGACGCCGAGCGTCGTCTGCCGCAGCCGCTCCCGGAGCGCGGGCAGCGCAGCGGCGGTGGCCGAGTTGCAGGCCACGACGAGCAGCTTGACGCGCCGGGCGAGCAGCTCGTCCGCGACCTCGAGCGCGAACCCCTCGAGCTCCGCGACGTCGCGACCGCCGTACGGGAACCGCGCGGAGTCCGCGAGGTAGACGAAGTCCTCGGCGGGCAGCTGCACGAGCAGCTCATGCAGCACGGTCAGGCCACCGACACCGGAGTCGAACACCCCGACCGGGCGCCGGCGCACGTCGTCGGGAGCCATCGTGGATGCCGTCACGGCGCGCAGTCTGGCAGGCGTTCCCGCGGGAACGTCGGTCCCGCGGGCGACGCCGCAGATCGCCGTCCGGCGCCATATGGACCCGAGCAGGCCGACCGTCGAGCCCACGGCGATCCCGCCGGCGCACACGACGTAGGACTCGGCCCTGCTCCAGTCCTCGCCGACCCAGCGGCTTTCATCCCTCGCCGACGCCGTCGATCGCCCCCTTGATCTTCTTCACCACCGCCTCGGCGATCCCGGTGTCGGAGAACCCGCCGCTCGCCTTCACGACGCCCGCGATCAGGACCGCGACGAGCAGCACGAGGCCGACGTACTCCACGGTTCCCTGACCATCGCAGCGCGCGATCGCACCCGCCAGCCGCGCGTGGGCGCGACCCATCAGCTCGAAGGGCATCTCGGCCTCCTGTCGTCCCCGCCCCGCCTGCCGCGAGGCCCGGCGCCGCGTCACTCTTAGGCGGCTCCGACCAGTCTCCGCGTGACCGTGTGACGGATCTAGACGCGGGTGCTGCAAGTGTGTGACAGGCTCGCTACGCCTTGCGCGCGCTCGTCGTGACGAACATGTACCCGACCCCGGAGCGGCCCGCGCTGGGCTCCTTCGTGCGCGACCAGGTGGAGGCCCTGCGGCGACGCGCAGACGTGGAGGTCGAGCTGTTCGCGTTCCCGCCCGGCCTCAGGGCCTACCCGCGCGCGGCCCGTGACCTGCGGCGCCGCTACGGCGCCCGGGGGCGCTTCGACGTCGTCCACGCGCACTTCGGCCTCACGGCCTGGCCAGCCGTCGCCGCGCGCCTTGGACCGGTTGTGGTGACGCTGCACGGCAACGACCTCTTCAACCCCCGCTCCAACCGCCTCACCCGCGCGATCCTGCCCTTCACCGCGCTGCCCGCGGCCGTCTCGCGCGAGTTCAGCGGGCAGCTTCCCGGCGCGGGCACGAGCCGCCGGGTGGCCGTGCTCCCGGTGGGAATCGACCTCGGCCGCTTCCGCCCGATCCCGCGGCGCGAGGCGCGGGAGCGGCTCGGGCTCGACCCCGAACGGCCCTATCTGCTGTTCCCGCACGACCCGTCGCGTCCCCTGAAGCGCTTCGACCGCGCCCGCGAGGCGGCGGGCGAGGCGACGCTGCTCACGATGGGTCGCGTACCGCCCGAGGAGGTCCCGTACTGGATCAACGCGGCCAACGCCGTGCTCGTCCCGTCGCAGGCGGAGGGGTTCGGGCTGTCGGTCATCGAGGCCCTGGCGTGCGGGGTGCCCGCGTTCGGCACGCCGGTGGGCATCCATCCTGTGGCGCTCCACGGGATCGAGGGCGCGTTCTGCGCATCGTGGCAGCCGGGCGCGTGGCGAGCGGCGCTCAGGCCCGTGCTCGAGGCGGACGACCCGCGCGTAGACGGGCGGGCCCGCGCGGCCCTGTTCTCGGCCGATCGCATGGCGGCGCGCGTCGTCGCCGCTTGGCGCGACGTCGCGGGCGAATAGCCGCTCCGTCCCGCGCCCGCGCGGGTTCCCTGAAGGTGCCCGCAGGCGGCGATCCTATACTCGACGGCTCGGGGCGCACGTCCACCGTCTGCCCCTGCTTACGCGCATGAGCGGCCTGCTGCGACGCCTGACACGACGCCCCGCGACCGCCGACGAGAACCGGTCCCCGACCGCGTCCTCCGACCCGGCCGCGACCCCCGCCACGGCCGGCGGCGAGCAGCCCCTGTCCGCCGGGGGGGACGATCAGCCGACCCGGGTGCTCCAGGAAACGACCACTGATACGGGCAGCGATCCGGTCACGCGCGACTGGGCGATCGGCCCGACCGGCTGGAGCGGCCCCACCCCGCCGCCCGAGGCGCCCGCCGCCCCGATGGCCACCGTCCCGATCGCCGGCCAGTTCCCCGAACGCCCCGCGGAGCAGACCGCGCCGGAGCATGCCGCCGCGCGTGACCTGCCGGCCGGCGTCGACCCATCCGAGCTCGAGCAGGCGCCGGCGAGCACCAGCCGCGGGAGGCTGCGCCGCCGGCTGCGTTACCTGCGCTCCGTCCGCGAGCTGCTGCTGCGCGACCTCGGCGGCCTGACCTACGAGATCCACCGCACGGCGAGCGCGCGGCAGGAGTCGCACGGGAGGCTGCAGCAGGCCAAGGCGGAGCGCATCGCGTCGCTCGACGCCGAGGTCCGCGCACTCGAGGCGCACCTGGCCGAGCCGCACGCCGCGACGACGCTGCGCGAGGCCGGCATCGGCGGCACCTGCCCCGAGTGCGGCGAGCTGCACGCGAGCGACGCCCACTTCTGCGCACGCTGCGGCGCGCCGCTCGACGCGAAGGCCCGCGCCAAGCGGGAGGCCGCGAGCGCCCCGGACGCAAGCACGTCCGGCGCCGCGCTCTGGGCCGGCCCCCGCGGCCGCACGTCCCCGGGGGCCGAACCGCCGGCGGCCGACGGCCCGGCCGCCGTCACCGGCGAGTGGCTCGGCTCCGCCGACCAGCCCACCACCCACGGCCGCCCGGCCGAGGCGACCGACGCCGGCACGAAGGCCCACGACACTGCGGAGCCGGCGACCCACGGCCAGAGAGAGCCGGGGTGAGCGCGGTCGAGACTCCCGCTCCGCCGCCTGCGGAGCCCGTGGCCGAGCCGCGGCGCTGCCCGCGGTGCGGGTCGTCGCTCGCGCCCGAGCAGGAGTGGTGCCTCGAGTGCGGTGCCGAGGTCGGGATGACGATCGCCTCGCCGCCGAGCTGGCGCGGGCCGGTCCTGCTCGTGGGAGCGCTGCTCGCGGTGGCGGTGATCGCGCTCGTGCTCGCGCTCGTGGAGCTGGCCGGTGACGCCGAGCAGGTCGCTGAGCAGCCCGCGGCCACGCCGGCGCCCGCCGTCCCCGCACCGACGCCCACGCCGGAGTCGACGACGATCCCGCCGGCGTCGACCACAACGCCGACGATCGCCGAGTGGCCCGCGGGCACGACGGCGTGGACGATCGTGCTCGAGTCCTCGGCCACCCGCGAGGCGGCCGACGCCCGCGCCGAGGAGCTCGCCGGGCAGGGCGTGGCCGTCGGCGTGCTCGACTCGAACGACTTCAAATCCCTCGAGCCGGACCGCTTCGTCGTCTTCTCCGGCCAGTACGACAGCCAGCGCGCCGCCGACCAGGCGCGCGAGTCGCTCTCGGGTCAGGTCGAGGGCGCCTACGTGCGCCGTGTCGTTCCCGAGGCGACCGGCGGCGCCACGCCCACCCCGTCGCCCTAGGCGAGTCAGCCCGCGAGGTCGGGCCACCAGCGCGCGAGCCGGCGGACGGCCTCGTCGGCCACGGGGTGCCGCTCCACAAGCCCCGGGTCGGGCGCCGTCTCGTCGACCAGCACGGGCATCAGCGCGGCCATCGACCCGGCCAGCGCGCCGAGGTCGTAGCCGCCCTCGAGCACCAGCCCCAGCGGGGCGCCGACCGCATCGGCCGCCCGCCGCAGAGAAGCCGTCATCCCCGCGTAGCCGCCCTCGGTGACCCGGCACGTCGCGAGCGGGTCCGCGTGATGGGCGTCGAACCCCGCGGACACGAGCACCAGCTCGGGCCGCCAGGCGGCTACGAGCGGCGCCGCCACGTGCTCGACCAGCGAGCGGAACCCCGCGTCGCCCGTCCCGCCCGGCACCGGCAGGTTGACCGTGTACCCCTCCCCCGCCCCGTCGCCCGCGTACGACGCGGGGCCGGTGCCGGGATAGAGCGGCCACTCGTGGATCGACACGAAGAGCACGCCCGGGTCGGCGGCGAAGATCGCCTCCGTCCCGTTGCCGTGATGCACGTCCCAGTCGAGGATCAGGACCCGCGACAGCCCGTGCGCCGCCCGGGCGCGCTCGGCGGCCACCGCGACGTTGCCGAAGAAGCAGAACCCCATCGCCCGCTCGGGCTCGGCGTGATGCCCGGGAGGCCGCAGCGCCGACACGCCGACCTGCGCCGAGCCGGCCAGCAGCTCGTCGACGAGCGCCGCCGCGCCGCCCGCACCCCGCAGCGCCGCCTCCCACGTGTCGGGCACTGCAGCCGTGTCCGCGTCGAGCGAGCCGCCGCCCCTCGCGCACAACGCCTCGATCGCCGCCACATACCGCTCGGGATGGACGGCGTGGAGCAGCTCGCGCTCCACCCGCGGCGCGTCGAGCACCTGCGCGCCGAACCATCCGTGCCGCCCCATCTCGGCCTCCAGCGCGCGGATCCGCTCCGGCCGCTCCGGGTGGCCGAAGATGCTGTGGCCGAACGAGGCGTCATGTCGGAACCACACGGAAGGCACGCCGGTACGGTAGGGCGTCCGTGGACGGCGAGCGCGAAGCGTCAGACCTGGTCGTGGTGGGCGCCGGCGCCGCCGGCCTGTTCGCGTCGCTCGTCGGCGCGCGCGCGGGCGCCCGCGTCGCGCTCGTCTCCGCCCGCCCGCTCGCCGAGACGGCGTCCTACTGGGCGCAGGGCGGCCTGGCCGCCGCGCTCTCGGTCGAGGACTCGCCGGAGCGCCACCTGCGGGACACGCTGAGCGCCGGACGCGGGCTGGTGCGGGAGTCCGCGGCGCGCGTGCTGGCCGACGAGGCGCCGGCGCGCTTCCGCGACCTCGAGGAGCTCGGGGTGCGGTTCGACGGCGATCGCCACGGCAACGTCGCCCTCGGCCTCGAGGGCGGCCACGGCCTGCGGCGCGTCGTCCACGCGGGAGGCAGCGCCACAGGGCGCCGGATCCTGCGCCAGCTCTCCGCCGTCGTGGCCGCGGACGCGGCGATCGACGTCCACGAGGGCGCCCGGGCGACGAGCCTCGGGCTGACGACGGGCGGGGGCTGCGCCGGCGTCCGGCTCGAGGACGGCCGCACCCTCACCTCGCGCGCCGTCGTGCTCGCGACGGGCGGCGCCGCCGCGCTCTGGTCGCGCACGACCAACCCGCCGGGGTCGTTCGGCTCCGGCCTGATGCTCGCGCGTGCCGCCGGCGCTGCGCTCGCCGATCTCGAGTTCGCCCAGTTCCACCCGACGGCCGTCGTCGGCGTGAAGGGCCGCGAGGGCTTCCTGATCTCCGAGGCGGTGCGCGGGGAGGGCGCGACGCTGCACGACGCCCACGGCGAGCGCTTCGTGGACGAGTTGGCGCCACGCGACGCGGTCGCCCGTGCGATCTTCGGCAAGCTCGCCGAGCAGGGCGCCTCGGCGGTGTTCCTGGACATGCGCGGGGTCGATCCGGCGCGCTTCCCGAACGTCGTCGCAGCGCTGCGGGACGCCGGCCTGGACCCCGCGACCGAGCTCGTCCCCGTGGCCCCGGCGAGCCACTACGTGATGGGCGGGGTCGTGACCGACCTCGACGGCCGCTCGCAGGTGCCCGGCCTCTACGCCGTCGGCGAGTGCGCCTGCACCGGGCTGCACGGCGCCAACCGGCTGGCCTCGAACTCGCTCTCGGAGTGCTTCGTCTTCGGCCGCCGCGCGGCGCTCCGCGCGGTCGACGAGCCCAGCGTCGCGGAGCCGCTCGCGCCCTCGCCGGAGCAGCCCGTCGCCGCCGCCCCGACGCGGGAGACGCGGAAGGCGATGTGGCACCACGCAGGCCTCGAGCGCGACGCCGCCGGCCTGCGACCGCTGCTCGACGACCCCCATCCGCTCGCCCGCCTGGTGGCCCGCAGCGCGCTCTTCCGGGAGGAGACGCGCGGCGCGCACGCGCGTTCGGAGTTCCCCGAACGCGACGCGACGCTCGACGGCCGGCACACGGTGATCGACGCCGGAACGGACGCTCCGCGGCTCCACGCCTGGGAGTAGGAGGGTTCTGCCGCGCGGCCGTCGAAAGCGAACACGGGTTCGCGCTTAACCCGAAGACAACACTTTCGGGGGTTCCAAATTGAACGCGATCGGTTATCAGTGATGCATCCGGGCTCCCGGGGGAGCCCCGCACTTCTGCGCGAGAGGTCCGAAGGGGAGAACGCATGTACCGCTTCAGCCGTTCCATCTATCGAGAGCTCGCGCCCGACATCCTCGAGGACAAGCCGGGCCACTGTGGCCCGTCCAACCACGAGCGAGTGCTACGGGCGTGCGAGGCGACCGTCCACCGGCTGGCCACCGACTGGCACTACTTCGCCAAGCCGACGAAGACGCTCTTCAACGACATCCGGATCTACTTCCCGATGTCGGCCCAGCACCGCGCCTACCTCGTGGTCGACCGCTACATGACGTTCGCCAGGGAGTACTTCGCGTCGATGCCGCTCAGCGGCTACGACATCGAGGGCAACCGGATCGAGTGCCGCGCGACGACCCGCCGCGGCACCCCGTGCCAGCGCTCCCCGCTCCCCCACAACGGCTACTGCCCCTCGCACCAGCACCTGGCGGAGCCGGAGGAGGTCCCGCTCGCCGCCTGACGGTAGCCTCCCGCCGGTGGCGGAGGCGATCGGGTTCATCGGGTTGGGCATCATGGGCTCGCGGCAGGCCGCGAGCCTGCGGCGCGCCGGCTTCGAGGTGACGGTCTACAACCGCACGCACGAGACAGCCGAGGCGTGGGCGGGCGAGCACGGCGGCCACGCGGCGGCGAGCCCGCGCGAGCTGGCCGAGCGCACCGACGTCGTGATCACGATGGTCGTCGACGGCGAGCAGGTCGCCGCGCTGCTGCTCGGCGAGGACGGGGCGGTGGAGGGCGCCGGACCCGGCACGCTGTTCGTCGACATGTCGACGATCGGCCCGGCCGAGGCGCGCCGGATCGGCGCCGAGGTCGTCGCCCGCGGGCACGGGTTCGTCGACGCGCCGGTGACCGGCTCGGCTCCCAAGGCGGAGGCGGGCACGCTGACGATCATGGCCGGCGGCAGCGACGAGGACGTGGCGCGCGCGTGGCCGGTGCTGGAGGCGATGGGCGAGACGCTCGTGCACGTCGGGGAGCTCGGGACGGGCCAGCAGGTCAAGGTGCTGTCCAACGCGGTCAGCGCGGCGAACTGCGCGACGCTCGCGCAGGCGCTCGTGGTCGGCCGCCGCGCGGGCGTCGACCTCGAGGCGCTGTTGACGGTGATGGCCGGCGGCTCGGCGAACTCGACGATGCTGCAGCTCAAGGGGCGACCGATGCTCGAGCACGACTTCACGCCCCTGTTCAAGCTCGAGCACATGCTCAAGGACGTCGTGCTCTGCCTCGAGGAGGCCCGCTCGGCGGGCGCCGCGTTCCCGGCCGCGGCGCTGGCCGGCGAGCTCTACACGGCCGCCGCGGGCCGCGGCCTGGGCGACCGGGACTTCGCCGCCGTGCTCGAGATCGCCGAGTCGCTCAACGATGTCCGCCTCTGAGCGCGCCAAGCGTTGGTACGAAACACCCGCCTGGTGCAGCGAGATTTGGCGATTCCGCGACTTTGTGCATAGTATGTGACGCAGCGGCCGGCGGTTAGGCGGCGGCTGATCCAGGGCAGGGTGCGATGGGGTCGCTCGCGAGCGGTTCGCACCCTCCGCACACCCTCGTCTTTCCACCATTTCTATGCCGATCGCTTTCAAGGAATGGGCCGTCACCGTGCGCGCGCTCGCCGAGGGTGAGCAGCTCGTGACGCTCCGCAAGGGCGGGATCCGGGAGCCGGACAAGCACTTCGCGCTCGAGCACGACCGCTTCTTCCTGTATCCGACCTTCGACCACCAGCGTGGCGACCTCGTCCGCGAGTCGCACCAGCCGGAGCTGCGGCGGGCGCTCGAAGAGGGTGTGTGGGCCGAGGGCGAGCCACCCGTGCACGCCCTCACGCGGGACGGCGGGATCGCCCAGCCGGACCGCGTGCGCATCCGCGCCTGGGCCGAGGTGGCCTCCGCGTGGACGGTGAGCGACCGCCGCGTCGTCGACGCGCTGTCGCCGTTCTACGTGTGGACGCCGGACTACGCCGAGAAGCGGCTGGCATGGAAGCGCCGGCACCCGCTGCACGTGCTGCTGCTGCGCACCTACCGGATCCCGCGCCCGGTGACGGTGCGCGTGCGCGACGACTACGGCGGATGCCGGTCGTGGCTGCAGATCACCCGCGAGCTGCCGTTCGAGGGCACCCCGGTGCTCTCCGACGAGGAGTTCGAACGCGCCTCGGAGGAGATCGCCGGCATCGCACAGGGCGATGGCGCCCTGGCTTACGCGTAGCTGCTGTCCGCCCGGCCGGGCAGCGCGTGCCACGATGCGTCGCGCGCGGGACCGCCCGCGTACGACATGTGGCTGGAGACCCCGAGCGAGACCTTCGTAGCGCGCCATGACGAGCGCGACGCCCCCGACGCGGGGCGCGTGCTGGCGCAGCTCGAGTACGCGCGCGGGCGGCTGGAGCGCCAGCTCGACGTCGAGCTGGGAGAGCTGGCGGTGGTGCTGCACGGTTCGCCGGCGCAGCTCGACGCGGCCCAGCCGTGGCTGGCCGTGCAGCGGCGCCTGACCGCGCCCGCCGCGCGGCGCTACGTGGTCGGCTGGGCCGCCGAGCGAGAGCTGCACGTGCTCTCCCCCCGTCTGCTGGCGCAGCGCGCCTCGAACGTCGAGGGCTCGCTCGAGCTGCTCATGCTCTCCCCGTCCGGCCTGCTCGCGCGCCGCGCGCTCGCCGTCCGCCACCCGGGCTTCCCGCCGCCGCTGGGCCCGCGGCGGCTGAGCCGCTGGGTGCGCTCGGCATGGTTCGTGGAGGGCGCGGCCCAGTGGCTCTCAGGCCAGACGAAGCACGTGCGGCCGGCGGTCGCCCGGCGGCTGCGCGAGGGCACGGCGCCCGCGTTCCCGCCCACCCGCGCCGACGCCCTGCTGCTCGGCGGCACCGTGTTCGACCTCGTGGCCCGCGAGGAGGGCGACCGGGCGGCGGTCGCGATGGCCCGCGCGGCCCCGGACCAGGCGCTCGCGACCGCGTTCGGCGACCGGCGGTTGCGCCACACCGAGTCCGCCTGGCGCTCGCACCTGTCCCGGCTGGCCGCGCCTGCCTGAGCCGAGATCGCTTCGCTGCGCCTAGAACACCGCCGCGAAGACTCCCGCGGCGATCAGCGCTGCGATCCCGACCGCGAGCGCGACGGCCATCGCCTTGACCCACGCCGGCGTGCCCTCGCCGGCGGCGCCCGGTGGCACCGGCTGCGACTCGGGCAGGCCGAGCACCTCGCGGGCGCGGTCGGCTCCCGACGCCGGGACGAGGATGTCGCGCGGCCCGCTGGCCAGGAAGTCGGGCACGTCGAACCCGCCCGAGCGACGGGTGAGCGACGGGATGCCCTCCTCGAGCAGCATGCCCTCGAGCATCTCCGCCTCGGCCTGGTGGCGGGCGGTGGCGACGCGCACCAGCGGCCCCTCCGCGTACTGCGGGAGCATCTTGCGAGCGCGCTCGCGCGCCGGGCTCAGCGGACGGCCACCGTCGCCCCTCGCGTGCACGAGCGGGACCCCGCAGTCGGGGCAGAACCGCTCGGCGCCCACGTGGGCGACGCCGCACGTCGGGCACACCAGCGGCGCGTCATCAGGTGTCGACCGGCGACCCGTCCTCCACCTCGAGCGCGGCCTCGCTGACCACGCCGTCGACGATCCGCCAGGCGCGCACCTCGGGCTCGTCGTGCTCGAGCCCGACGATCACGTACAGCGAGTCGGGATACTGGGCCAACTTGATGTCCGTCGGTGAGGGCTTCGGTTCCGTGAACGGGTGGGAGTGGTAGATGGCGCCGATGTCGAGCCCGGCGCCCTCGATCACATTGAAGAGCCGGAACAGGTCCTGGCCGCGAATCTCGTAGGTCACCCGCGGTCGCTCGGCCTGGTTGACCGCGCGATGCACCGCAACCGCCTCCCCGTCGCGGCTGGCGATCATCCCGCAGCACTCGTGCGGCGCGTCGGCGCGCGCGTGGGCGACGATCTCGTCGAGGAGCTGCTGCGAGATGCGCAACTACTCGACGGTCTTCGCCGGCTGGCGGAGCGGCTTCGCGTCGTCCTCGTCGTCGTCGCGCGAGACACCGCTGATCGAATCCTTGAACTCGCGCATCCCCCGGCCGACCGAGCGGCCGACCTCGGGCAGGCGCTTAGGGCCGAGCACGAGCAGCGCGATGACGAGCACGATCGCGAGCTCCATCGGGCCGATGCTGACTGGCATGGTCTGCTTCCTCTCGGGCGTGTCCGTTGAGCGCTACTCAGTCTAGGGGTCGCTCGCGAAGGGGTCGAGACCGGCTTCGAGACGGGCGCGCGCGTGGTGCTGGCTGTGCGATGCGAGGATCGTCCCGGCCGTGCGCAGGATGCTCGGGTCGTGCAGCTCCAGCAGCGCCGCCTCGTAGTCCGCGATCAGCGCGCGCTCGAGCGCCTCCTCCGGCTGGTCGTCGGCCGCGGCCCGACCGGGCGGCGCCTGGCGGCCGAGCGCGTCGAGCAGCGCCCGCAGTGCCCGTGCGTGGTCGCGCTCGTGCTCGGCGCGGGCGCCTGTGTGCGCCGCCGCGGCCTCCTCCTCCCGCGCGATCAGCCGGATCAGGACGTCCCCGTCGTCGTCCACCGGGGCCGCGCCGGCGGGCGCGGCGCGCGCGACGAAGAGGGCGGCCCCGAGCGCCAGCAGGCGGCGGCGCGTCACGCCGGCGTCCCCGGGAAGGCCTCGGCCTCGTTGCCCAGCAGCGCGAGGTCGGCGGCCGCGCCGACGATCATCTCCCCCGCCAGCGCGCGCAGGTCGCGCGAGAGGACCGGCAGCGACTCGACGTGGGCGACGAGCGCGGCCCGCGCGGCGGCGACGGGGTCATCGCCGCCCGCCGGCGCCGGGGCGTCATGCGGCCGCCCGCCCTGCTCCGCGACCGCCGACGCCAGGCGCTGCGCTCGCTCGCCCGCGCGCGCGGCCACCTCGCGGCGGGCCGTCGCGGCCAGCGCACGCTCGGCGGCGAGCGACCGCAGCAGCACCTCGGCGGGCCGCGGTGCGGCCGGCTCGTCGTCCTCCTCCCCACACCCCACGAGCAGCGCCGCCGCGCCGCCCGCGAGGAGCCCGCGGCGGCTCACCACCAGACGGTCGAATCCAGGTTCGCGATCTCCTCGACCGGGAGCGTGTAGACCCCGGAGGAGAGGTACTTCCAGCCGTCGTCGCAGACGATGAAGACCACGTTGCCCTCGTCCATCTCGCCCGCGATCCGTACGGCGATCGAGGCGATCGCGCCGGAGGAGACGCCCGCGAAGATGCCCTCCTCGTCGAGCAGCCGCCGCGTCCAGACGATCGCGTCGTGGTTGGTGACGAAGATCTTCCGGTCGAGCAGCGACAGGTCGATGATCGGCGGGATGAAGCCGTCGTCGAGCGAGCGCAGGCCCTGCACCGGCTCGCCCTGCATCGGCTCGGCGGCGACGATCTTCACGGTGTCGCCGAGCTCCTCGCGCAGCCGCCGGCCGGTGCCCATCAGCGTCCCGCCGGTGCCGAGCCCGGCGACGAACGCGCCGATCTCGTCCAGCTCGTCGAGGATCTCCTTCGCCGTGCCCTCGTAGTGCGCGCGCGGGTTCGCCTGGTTCCCGTACTGATAGGGCATGTAGTACGACGCGTCCGCGGCCGCCATCTCGAGCGCCAGCTCGACGGCGCCGTTGGACCCCTTGGCGCCCTCGGAGTAGACGATCTCGGCGCCGTACATCTTCAGCAGCTGGGTGCGCTCGGGCGTCACGTTCTCGGGCATCACGACCTTCAGCGGGTAGCCCTTGCGCGAGCAGATCATCGCGAGCGAGATGCCGGTGTTCCCGGAGGTCGGCTCGAGGATCGTCTGGCCCGGCCGGATCGCCCCCTCCTCCTCGGCGGCCTCGATCAGCGACCGGGCGACGCGGTCCTTGATCGAGCCGGTGGGGTTATGGGACTCGAGCTTCGCCCAGATGCGTACGCCGGGCTTCGGCGAGAGCCGCTTGAGCTCGACGAGCGGCGTGTTGCCGATCGCCTGCACGATGTCCCCATAGCGACCGCCGCACGGGCGGTTCCCCAGTTGCTGCGCCATGCTTTACAAAGTGTAGTCAGACGGAGGCGCTGCGCAGCGCCGGGTACAGGGCCCGGTAGCGCTCCCGCAGCTCGCGGTACGGCTCGACCCACTCCGCCACGGGCTCGACAGCTCCTTGCGGGCGCACGCAGGCGGCGACGGCCTCCTCCACGTCGGCGAACACGCCGCCCGCGACGCCGCCCAGCAGCGCGGCCCCGTACGCCGCGCCCTCCTCGACCGCCAGGCGCTCGAGGGGCAGCTCGAGCACCGAGGCGACGATCCGCAGCCACAGCTCGCTGCGCGCGCCGCCGCCGGACGCCCTCCCCGCCTCGGGCCGCGCGCCGAGCTCCACGACGAGGTCGAGCGAGTCGCGCAGCCCGCACGCGACGCCCTCGAGCACGCCACGCACGAGCGCGCCGCGGTCGTGGCGCAGCGAGAGCCCGGTGAAGGCGCCGCGCGCGTCGGGGTCGGCGTGCGGTGTGCGCTCGCCGGCCAGGTATGGCAGGAAGGTCAGCCCCTCGACGCCCGGCTCCCACGCCTCCGCCTCCGCGACCAGCGCGCCGAAGTCGCCCCCCGGCGCCACGGCGTCGCGCAGCCACCGCAGCGAGCCGGCGGCCGACAGCATCACGCCCATCGCGTGCCAGGCGCCGGGCACGGCATGGCAGAACGCGTGCACGCGCGCCTGCGGGTCGTGCGCATAGGCGTCGAGCGCGGTGAAGACGACGCCGGAGGTCCCGAGCGCGACCGACACGATGTTGTCCCCGCCCGCCCGCACCACGCCGACGCCGACCGCGCCCGCGGCCTGGTCGCCCGCGCCGGCCGCCACCGGCACGCCGTCGGGCGTCGTGCCCGACACGTCGGGCGACTCGAGCACGCGCGGGAGCCACGCCGGGTCGAGCTCGAGCGCGGCCATGACCTCGTCGCTCCAGCGCCGTCGCGCGACGTCGAACAGCAGCGTGCCGGACGCGTCGGCCACGTCGATCGCGCGCTCTCCGCACAGCCGCAGGCGGACGAAGTCCTTCGGCAGCAGCACGTGGGCGATCCGCTCGTACGACTCCGGCTCGTGGCGTCGCAGCCACAGCAGCTTCGGCGCCGTGAACCCGGTCAGCGCGCGGTTGCCGGTCAGCTCCACGAGCCGCTCGAAGCCGACCCGCTGCTCGATCTCCGCGCACTCGGCGGCCGTTCGCTGGTCGTTCCAGAGGATCGCCGGGCGCACCACGCGCTCGGCGGCGTCGAGCGCCACGAGCCCATGCATCTGGCCGCTCAGGCCGATGCCCGCCACCTCGCCGACGCCGAGCCCGGCAAGCGCCTCCTCGGTGGCGCGCCACCAGTCCTCCGGGTCCTGCTCGGCCCACCCGGGTCGCGGCGTCGAAAGCGGGTAGGAGACCTCGCGGCGGGCGAGCAGCTCGCCGTCCGGCGCCACGGCGATCGCCTTCACCGCCGAGGTCCCCACGTCGAGGCCGACCAGCGCGGTCATTCGGCCCGGCCGGGGTCGGTGAAGATCCGCCGCAGCGACGAGGCGGCGGCGCCCCGCACCGCCGCCTCAGGACCGAGCGTCGACGGCAGGACCTGCGGCGTCGCCCAGTCCGAGGCCAGCACATGGGCCTGCAGCTCCTCCGCGATCGGATCGGCCAGCCACGGGGCGAGCTGCGCGAAGTAGCCGCCGAGCACCACGGCCTGGAAGTTGAGGAGGTTGGCCGCCGACGCGATCCCCACGCCCAGCCAGCGACCGGCCTCCTCCAGCGCCTCGAGCGCGCGCTCGTCGCCCCCGCGCGCCCGCTCGACCAGCTCGGCCACCGGCCCGGCCGCGATCCCCGTCGCGCCCCGCTCCGGCAGGCCGGCCGTCTCGAGCAGGGCCTCGAGGCCGACCAGCGTCTCCAGGCAGCCGCGGCTGCCGCACCCGCAGGGCCGGCCGCCGCGCTCGAGCGTCATGTGCCCGAACTCGCCGCCGAAGCCGCCCTCGCCCCGGAACAGCTCGCCGCCGACGATCAGCCCGGCTCCCACGCCGATCTCACCGGAGACGTACAGCACGTCGCTCAGCCCGCGTGCCGTGCCCTCCCACAGCTCGGCCAGCGCGGCGAGATTGGCCTCGTTGTCGGCGACGACCGGGAACCCGGGATCTCCCAGGCGGCGGCGCAGCTCGTCGACCACGGGGACGTCGGTCCAGCCGAGGTTGGGCGCGACCAGGAGCACGCCCCGCTCGGCGTCGACGAGGCCCGGCAGGCCGACGGCGGCGCCTACGGGCCGCAGGCCGTCGGCCTCCACGGCGCGCAGCGCATCGGTGGCGAGGGCCGCCACGCGCTCGAGCACCTCGGCGCTGGTCAGACGGCGGTTGTCGCGCCCCTCGAGCGCGCGATGACGCTCGGTGCCGGTGAGGTCGAGCGCGCGCACCGCGAGGTAGTCGACGTTGATCTCCAGGCCGAGCGCCACGACGCCGGAGGAGGACAGCTCGACGACCTGCCCGGGGCGCCCGACCGTGCCGCGGTAGTCGAGGCCGCGCTCGGTCAGCAGGTCGAGCTCGATCAGCTCGGTGACGAGGCTCGAGACGGTCGTCTTGTTGAGCCCCGTCTCGAGCGCGATCGTGGCCCGCGAGCGGGGCCCGTTCTCGGCCACATGGCGCAGCACGACGCCGAGGTTGTGCCGGCGCACGGCGCGCTGGTTCGCGAGCCCGAGCCCTCTCTCCATCGCGCGGACCCTACCGGCACCCTTATGCTCCGCGATCCGATGCCACGACCCGTCACGCTCTTCACCGGCCAGTGGGCCGACCTGCCGCTCGACGAGCTCGCCGCCAAGTGCGCCGGCTGGGGCTTCGACGGCCTCGAGCTCGCATGCTGGGGCGACCACTTCGACGTCGCCGAGGCGGTGAGCGACGAGAGCTACTGCGCGCGGCGACGCGAGCTGCTCGAGCGCCACGGGCTGGGCTGCTGGACGATCGGCAACCATCTCGTCGGCCAGGCGGTCTGCGACCCGATCGACGAGCGCCACCGGGGTGTCCTGCCGCCGCCGGTCTGGGGCGACGGCGATCCGGAGGGCGTGCGCCGGCGCGCCGCCGAGACGATGAAGGACACGGCACGGGCGGCCGCGCGCCTCGGCGTGACGGTCGTGACAGGCTTCACCGGCTCGCCGATCTGGCACCTGCTCTACTCGTTCCCGCCGAACGACTTCGCAGCGGTCGAGCGCGGCTACGAGGAGTTCGCCGAGCGCTGGGGGCCGATCATCGACGTCTTCGAGGCCGAGGGCGTGCGCTTCGCACTCGAGGTCCATCCGACCGAGATCGCCTACGACTTCGTGACCACGCGCAAGGCGCTGGCCGCGATCGGCGACCGGCCCGGGTTCGGCATCAACTTCGACCCGAGCCACTTCGAGCACCAGTTCCTGGACTCGGCGGCCTTCATCGACGAGTTCGGCGATCGCATCTTCCACGCCCACATCAAGGACTCGGCGAAGCGCCTCGACGGCCGCTCGTCGATCCTCGGCGCACACCTGGACTTCGGGCAGCCGGGGCGCGGCTGGGACTTCGTCTCGCCCGGCCACGGCGACGTCGACTTCGAGGCCATGATCCGGGCGCTCAACCGCGTCGGCTACGCCGGGCCGCTCTCGATCGAGTGGGAGGACTCGGGCATGGACCGCGACTGGGGCGCACCCGACGCCCTCGCGTTCGTGCGCCGGATCGACTTCGCGCCCTCGGCCGTGGCCTTCGACGCCGCGTTCGCGAAGAAGTCCTGACGGCGGTGGTGCGGCTTCGCCAGTAGGGCCTGGGCGACGCCGATCCGCCGCTCGTCGAAGCCGGCCTCGCAGTAGGACAGGTACATCCGCCACATGCGCCGGAAGCGCTCGTCGTAGCCGAGTGCCTCGACGCGGTCGGCGTTGGTCTCGAGGTTCGTCCGCCAGCGGCGCAGGGTCTCGGCGTAGTCGGCCCCGAAGTCCTCGAGGTGCACCAGCCGCATGTCGGTGCGCCGGGCGACGCTGCGGGTGATGACCTCGATCGAGGGCAGGCAGCCGTTGGGGAAGATGTGCGTGCGGATGAAGCTCTTCGACGCCCGTTCGACCTTGTAGGCCCGATCATCGATCGTGATCGCCTGCAGGAGCATCGCCCCGTTCGGCTCGAGCAGCGCCCCGCAGCGCTCGAAGAAGGTGCCGAAGTCCTTCCAGCCGACGGCCTCGATCATCTCGATCGAGACGAGCTTGTCGTACGTGCCGCCCAGGTCGCGGTAGTCGTCGAGGAGCACGGTCACGCGGTCCTGCACGCCGGCCTCGCGCACACGGGCCAGCGCGTGGTCGCGCTGCTCGACCGAGAGCGTGGTGGTCGTCACGCGGCAGCCGCGCGTGCGCGCGGCGTGGACGGCGAAGCCGCCCCAGCCGGTGCCGATCTCGAGCACGTGGTCGGCCGGCCCGAGGTCGAGCTTGTCGCAGGTGAGGTCGAGCTTGGCGACGGAGGCCTCCTCGAGCGTCATGGCCGGCCGCAGGAAGCGGGCGCTCGAGTACATCATCGTCGGGTCGAGCATCAGCTCGAACAGCTCGTTGCCGAGGTCGTAGTGGGCGGCGATGTCCTGCCGGCTGCGGCCCGGGGTGTTGCGCACGAGCGCCGAGCGCGCGAGCTGGTAGGGCTCGCGGAGCGGCGTCAGGCGGCGGCGCGGCTCGTCGATCACCTCGGCGTTGCGGGCGGCCACGCGGATCACGGCCGTCAGGTCCGGCGTGTCCCACAGGCCGTCGGCGTAGGCCTCGGCCAACCCGCGGCTGCCGCGCAGGAGCGCGGTCCAGAAGCGCGGCGAGTGCACGTCGAGCGTGGCGTGCGGGGCGCCTCGCCCGAACTCGTGGCGGCGCGGGCCCTCGACGACCGTGAGGCTCCCCTCGCGGATCAGCGAGAGCAGAGCGAGGCACAGGCGGCGGGCCATCATGCGCGGCGAACCCCCTTCGCGCGCAGCACGACGGCATGGCCGTAGATCAGCGGCAGCACGCGCAGGGCACCGAGCGACGGGGAGAACGGCCGGCGGCTGAGCTTGAGCGTCGCGTCGAAGGCGCGATCGCCGTTCTCGACGCTCTCGATGTGCACCGACAGCGTCGGCCCCGGCTCGCCGACGGCGACCGCGTAGCGCTGGTCCATGCCCATGAAGGGCGACACGCGCATGGCCTTGTCGTGCTGGCCGCGCACGACCCGGCCGCCGCCGTCGAGCACGTAGGCGTGGCGCTCCCCCCACGGCGTGTTGGTCACCTCGGCGACGACCGCCTGCAGGTGCTCGTCGCGGTCGAAGCAGTAGTAGAAGCTCACCGGGTTGAAGCAGAGCCCGAGCGTGCGCAGGTTCGTGAGCAGCCGGATCGGGCCGGCCGGCGCAGTTCCGGTGCGCTCGGCGACCAGCGCGCGGACCGCGCTGCTGAGCGGCGTGGCGGGGTCGCCGAGATAGTCCTCGCGGCGGAAGCGCAGCAGCCCGGGACGGCGGGCGACGAGGCGGCCGCCGAGCAGTCCGGGGATCTCGTCGAGGTCGAGGTACGCCATCGCCACGCGGTGCTCGAGATCGTGCCGGCGGACCGCGAAGCGGCGGTGGCGGACCGTGCCTGCGTAGACGGCGCTGTGGCTCACAGGGGATCCCCGCCGAGCCGCTCGGCGACGCGCGCGCCGCTCTTGACCCCGTCCTCGTGGAAGCCCCAGCCCCAGTAGGCACCGCAGAAGTGCGTACGGCGCTGCCCGCTGATCTCGCGGTGGCGGGCCTGCGCCTGAACCCCAGCCGCGGTATAGACCGGGTGGGCGTAGGGGATCCGGCGGATCACGTGGGCGGGGTCGATCGCCGCCGTCCGGTTGAGCGTGACGCAGAACTCGCGGTCCGCTTGCAGGGACTGGAGGCGGTTCATGTGGTACGTCACGGTCGGCAGGCGGCTGGGCTCGTCGAGCAGGTGGTAGTTCCAGCTCGCCCAGGCGCGGCGGCGGCGCGGCAGCAGGCTGCGGTCGGTGTGCAGCACGGCCTCGTTGGCCTGGTAGGGGAACGCGCCGAGGATCTCGCGCTCGCGGTCCGAGGGGTCGGCGAGCATGACCAGCGCCTGGTCGGCGTGGGCCGCGATCACGACCTCGTCGAAGCGCTCGGGCCCGCCGGCCCCGCGGGCGGTCACGGTCACGTGGTCGTCGTGGCGGTGGACGGCCTCGACGGGGCTCTCGAGCCGGATCCGGTCGCGCCACGGGCGCATGATGGCCTCGACGTAGCGGCGCGAGCCGCCCTTGACCGTGCGCCAGCGGGGGCGGTCGCGAAGCCCGAGCATGCCGTGGTTCGCGAAGAACTCCGCCAGGAAGCGCGCCGGGAACGTGCTCATCTGGGCGGGGTCGGCCGACCACACGGCCGCAGCCTGCGGGACGATCAGGCGTTCCACGAAGGCCGCCGAGTAGCCGCGGGTCGCGAGCCAGTCGTGCACCGAGGGATCCTCGCGGGAGGCGAGCAGCTTCGTCGCGTCGCGGTTGAAGCGCACGAGGTCGGCGATCATGCGCAGGAACCACGGTGTGGCGAGGTGGGAGCGCTTGGCGAACAGGCCGTTCGGCGAGGAGCCGTTGTATTCGAAGTCGCCGCGGGCGTCGCTGACCGAGAAGCTCATGTTCGACGGCTGCCAGGCGACGTTCAGGCGGCCGAGCAGGCGTTCGAAGCGCGGGTAGTTGCGGTCGTTGAAGACGATGAAGCCGGTGTCCACCTGGTGATCGCCGACCGTCACGGTGTTGGTGTGCCCGCCGGCGTAGGGGCCGGACTCGTACACGGTGATCTCGTGCGTGCGATGCAGCAGGTGGGCCGCCACGAGGCCCGAGACGCCTGCGCCGATGATCGCGACCCTCATGCTCCCTCTTTCGTTTCTTGAGGCCCGGCAGATCATTGATCCGCCTCACACGGGGCGTACGTAGCCTTGATGACCATGCCTCCTGTACGCATCGCCGCCATCGTGGTGCTCGGCCTGCGCGCCGCCTACGGAGCCGCGCTGCTGGTGACGCCCGGACGGGTGACGAAGCAGTGGCTCGGACCGCTCGCCGCGCGCCCGCCGGCGGTCGTCGCCGTGCGCGGGCTCGCCGCGCGAGAGATCGCCGTACACGTGGCGGCGATCGCTGACGCGTTCCGCGGAGCGCCGCTGCGGCCCTGGCTCGCGCTCAGCATCGCGGGTGACCTGTCGGACATCGCGGCCACCGCCGCCGGGCGGGACGGCGTGCCCGACAAGGCGCCGATCAAGACCCTCGCAGTGGCCGGCGGCTCGGCGGCGATCAGCGCCGCGCTCGCGCTGTTCGTGGACGACGACTCTTGACGTCGGCAGCGGAGGACGTCGTCTCGCTCGCCCACGTGCGGCGGGGAAGCGGGCCGCCGCTCGTGCTCCTGCACGCGCTGGGGGCCGACCACTTCATGTGGGATCCGGTCATCGACCGGCTCGCGGCCGAGCGCGAGGTCGTCGCCGTCGACATGCCGGGCTTCGGCGCCTCGCCGGCGCTGACCGACGGCTCCCCCGCGTCGCTCGCTCGCGCCGTCAGCGGCTTCGTGGCGGCGGAGGGGCTCGAGCGGCCGCACGTGGCGGGCAACTCGCTCGGCGGCTGGGTGGCGCTGGAGCTGGCGCGGGCGGGTGACGCCGCCTCGGTCACCGCGATCGCACCCGCAGGCCTCTGGGCCGAGCCGCTCGTCCCGAAGCGCAGCACCGCGCGTGCGGTCGCCCGCAGGCTGCTGCCGACGCTCCCGCTCCTGCTCGGGATCGCGGCCGGCCGCCGGGTCGCGCTCGCGGGCAGCGCCGCCCACCCGGAGCGGATCCCGCCCGCGGCGGCGCTCCGGCTCGTGCGCAGCTACGCGCTGGCGCCCGGCTTCGACGAGGCCAACGAGGCCATGCGCGCCGGCCGCTTCACCGGCCTCGACGAGATCACGGTCCCGCTCACGTTCGCCTGGCCGGAGCGCGACCGGCTCGTCGGCCGGCCCCGGCGCCTGCCCGCGGACGCGCGAAGCGTGACGCTGACCGGCTGCGGGCACCTGCCCACGTGGGACGACCCGGAGCAGGTCGCCCGGGTGCTGCTCGAGGGCAGCAGCGCTCAGCTCGGCCTCTGATCCGGGTGGCGCGGGAGCCCGTCGTCCGGGATCGGCTCCCAGTCCGGCGCAGACGACATCCACTGGTGCCACTGCGGCCGGATCCCGGGATCCTGGTCGACGGTCCCGAGCCGAACCCCGATCGGCCCCGTTCCCGGCTCGCCGCTGAACAGGTGGCCGCCGCAGCGCTCGCAGAACGACTTCGCGTTGCCGCCGGGCGGCCGCCACGTCCGCACCGCCTCGGCGCCTTCCGTGATCTCGAACGCCTCGACGGGCACCATCGCGCTCAGCGACCACGGGACGCCCGAGCGCTTCTGGCATCGGTGGCAGTGGCAGTAGCCGGCCGTCGTGAACGGCTGCGTCACCCGGAAGCGGACCGTGCCGCAGGCGCATGAGCCGGTCACCATGGGCTGCAGGCTACCCGCCGGGAACGTCAACGGCGTCTGGTAGGGAGGGTGGTCGGCCTCGGGCTGGCACAAAGGGGACAATCGCGTCGTCGGAGGCGGTGGTTGGCCGGTTTTACACCGCGGGCGTCCAGAAAACGGACACGCGGCTCGATTGAGGTCCCGGTTGTCCCGTTTGAGCACACCCCGTGCTCCCCTCGATGCCGCCGTTGACGTTCGCCGGCGCTACCCAGCCTTCAACGCAGCCGCGGCGGCCGCGGAGCCCGCGGCCAGCACGGCGCTCTCGAACGTACAAGCGAACATCGTGAACCCGAGCTCGCGGAACGGCGCGGCCAGTTCTGCGCGCCCGACATAGAGCGCCGCCGTCTTCCCGGACCGCACCGCCGCGTCGGCCACCCGCTGCGCCGCGTCCCGCAGCGGGGCGCTGTCCAGATCGAGCGGCACCCCGAGGTCGTTGGAAAGATCGGCCGGCCCCATCAGCAGTGCGTCGACGTCCTCGAGGGCGGCGATCTCGTCGACGGCCTCCAGCGCGCTCGCGCGCTCGATCTGGACGATGCAGGCCAGCGCCGCGTCCGCGTCGGCGCGGAAGTCCGGCCCGGCGGCGCCGAAACGGTTGCCGCGCGAGAACGGCGAGATCCCGCGGGAGCCCGCGTAGCGGACGGCGTCCGCCGCGCGCGCCGCCTCGTCCACGGACGCCACCTGCGGCACGATCACGCCGTGGGCCCCCGCGTCGAGCATCCGGCCGACCTGGGCGGCGCCGTCCGGGACGCGCACGACGACGGCGGCGTGCGCGTCGGCGGCCGCGATCTGCGCGCGTGCCGCGCCCTCGTCGCCGGCGCCGTGCTCGAGGTCGACGACCACGACGTCGAACCCGCTCGCCGCCGTCACCTGGGCGCTGACCGGCGAACCGAGATCCAGGAACGCGGCCACCAGGGACTCCCGCCGGCGCAGCCGCTCCCGCAGTCCGGTGTAGGCCATGGCGGGCATCATGGCGAATAGGGTCCCGGCCGTGATCGCCTCCCGCCTGGCCGGCTTCGGCACGACGATCTTCACCGAGATGTCGGCGCTCGCGCTGCGCACCGGCTCGATCAACCTCGGCCAGGGCTTTCCGGACGAGGACGGGCCGCGCGAGGTCCTCGAGGCCGCCGCACGCGCCCTGCGCGACGGCCACAACCAGTACGCGCCACTGCCCGGCGTGCCGGCGCTGCTCGAGGCGGTGGCCGACCACCAGCAGCGCTTCTACGGGCTCGACGTCGACCCGCACACCGGCGTGCAGGTGACGTTCGGGGCGACCGAGGCGATCGCCGCCGCCCTCCTGGGCCTGCTCGAGCCCGGCGACGAGGTCGTGGTCTTCGACCCGCTGTACGACTCCTATGGCGCCGGCATCGCGATGGCCGGCGCCCGCCGCAGCCCCGTGACGCTTCGGCCCCCCGACTGGCACCTCGACCCCGGCGCGCTCGAGGCGGCGATCACACCGCGCACCCGGCTGCTGCTCCTCAACACGCCCCACAACCCGACCGGGAAGGTCTTCGACTCCGCCGAGCTCGAGCAGATCGCGGCAGTGTGCCGCGAGCACGACCTGGTCGCGATCGCCGACGAGGTCTACGAGCACCTGGTCTACGAGGGCGAGCACGTCCCGCTCGCGACGCTGCCCGGCATGCAGGAGCGCACGATCACCATCTCCTCGATCGGCAAGACGTTCTCGGCGACCGGGTGGAAGATCGGCTGGGCGACCGGGCCCGCGTCGCTGATCGCCGCGGTCCGGGCCGCCAAGCAGTACCTCTCCTTCGCCGGGGGCACGCCGCTCCAGCACGCGAGCGCCGCCGCGCTCGCCATGCAGGACGAGTTCTACGAAGGCCTCACCGCGGCCTACCGGGCCAAGCGGGACCGCATCTGCGCCGGCCTCGAGGCCGCCGGGCTCGAGCCGCTCCCGCCCGCCGGGACCTACTTCGTCAACGCGCGCGTCGACGGCGACGGCGCCGCATTCTGCCGCGAGCTGCCGGAGCGCGCCGGCGTCGTCGCGATCCCCACGAGCGTCTTCTATGACGACGAGGACGCGGGCCGCTCGCTCGTGCGCTTCGCGTTCTGCAAGCGCGACGCGGTGATCGACGAGGCCGCCGCACGGCTGGCGCGCGCCGGCGCCCGGTCGTGACTCCTGCACAGGAGACGCGCCACACGCTGCGCCTCGCCGACGTGGACGGCCGGTACGCGGCCGTCCGCCTGCGGTCAGACCTGCCCGCGCGGGCCTTCGCGCGCGAGGGAGACGACTGGGTGCTGGAGCTCGAGATCTGGCCGCTCGACCGGCTCGAGTACCAGCTCGAGCTCGAGCACCCCGGCGGCGAGCGCGAGCTCGTGTGCGACCCGGGCAACCCGCATCGCGCGCCCGGCGCGTTCGGGGAGAAGTCGGTGATCCTCGCGCCCGAGTACGTGCCGCCCGCCTGGCTGCAGGCGGAGGCCGTGCCCGGCCACGTCACCGAGCTCGCGCCGCGCGGGCGCGGCCTGCGCGGCGCCGTGCCGGTCAGGGTCTGGAGCCCGGCCGAGGGGACGCTGCCGATGCTCGTCGCGCACGACGGCCCGGAGCTCGACCAGCTCAGCTCGCTCACCCACTACGCGGGCGCGATGATCGCGGCGAACGAGCTGCCGCCGTTCAAGATCGCGATGCTGGGTCCCGGCCACCGCGACGAGTGGTACTCGGGCTCCGCTCATTACTCCCGCGCGCTGGCCACCGACGTGCTGCCCGCGCTCGAGGCGGCGATCGTGCCCGTCGGCATGGGTGCCAGCCTCGGCGCCCTCGCCATGCTCCACGCCCACGCCCGCCGCGGCGTGCTGGCCGGCATGTTCCTGCAGTCCGGCTCGTTCTTCGTCCCCCGCCACGACGCGCACGAGTCGCGCTTCCCGCGCTACCGCCGGATCGTGCGCGTGGTGCGCGAGCTGCAGCGCGACGCCGGCCCGCCCGTGCCCACCACGCTCACCTGCGGCGTCTACGAGGAGAATCTCGCCAATAATCGCCTGATGGCCCGCGCGCTCACGACCCAGGGCTTCGAGGCGACCTTCCACGTGAACCCCGACCTGCACAACTACACCGGCTGGCGCGACGCCCTCCACCCGCACCTCACCCGTCTGCTCGCGAGGCTGTGGGGATGAGCGCCCGCGTCGTCGAGCTGCACTCGCCCGCGATCGGCGCCGCCGGCCGCGTCGCCGTCTACGGCCACTACGGGCGGCCCGTCCTGGCCTTCCCCTCGGAGGGCGGAGGGGCGTACGACTTCCAGGACCGCGGGATGATCGAGGCTGTCGCGCACCTGCTCGAGGCGGGCCGCATGAAGCTGTACTGCGTCGACGCGTTCGACTCCGGCGAGCGTGGGCCCTACGAGGCCTGGGTCATGGATCAGGTGGCGCCGTTCATCCACGACGACCTCGGCGGCCCGCAGGACATCCTCACCACGGGCTGCAGCATGGGCGCGTACCACGCCGCGAACTTCGTCCTCCGGCGGGCGGACCTGTTCCCCGCCGCCATCTGCATGTCGGGCAACTACGAGTTCGGCGTGACCGGCGAGGTCTTCGGCCTGAACGGCGACCACCTCGACTGGATCCGCTCGCGCGCGAGCTTCCTCCTGGTCTGCGGGCAGGGCATGTGGGAGGACACCACCGGCGCGCTCGAGAGCACCCGGCACCTCGCCGGCCTGCTGGCCGAGAAGCGCATCCGGCACGAGCTCGACCTGTGGGGACACGACGTGCCGCACGACTGGCCGTCATGGCGCGCGCAGATCGCGCATCATCTGCCCCGGTTCTGCTGATGGCGAAGACGCAACACCTGATCGGACTGCTGCTCGGCACCGAGGAGGACTGGCCGCGCGCCTTCGAGACGCTGCTCGCGCGGCTCGGCCCGGTCAAGGACGCCGCCGGCACGACGCACCACGTGAGCGCCGAGCGGATCACGATCGAGCCGTTCGACCTGCGCGACAAGCCGCGCTACGACCTCGTCGTCGACCGCCTCGCCTACTGGTACTTCGTGCCGCGCGAGTGGCTGAAGAAGATCGCGCTGATGGACGACGTGTATCTCCTCAACTCGCCGTTCACGTTCCAGGCGATGGAGAAGCACGCCGCCTACTGCGCGATGCTCCGGCTCGGGCTCAAGGTGCCGCAGACCGTCCTCGTGCCGTACAAGAACCCGCCGGAGAACACGCGCTACGCGTACACCGCGGCGCGCTACAACCGGCCCTTCGACCTCGACGCGATCGCCGACGAGATCGGCTACCCGCTGTTCATGAAGCCCTACGACGGCGGGCAGTGGGTGGGCGTCAGCCACATCCGCAACTCCGCCGAGCTGCACCGGGCCTACGACGCGTCCGGGCAGCGGCTGATGCACCTGCAGGCCGCCGTCGACGGCTTCGACGTCTTCGCCCGCTCGCTGTCGATCGGCGCCGAGACGATGATCATGCACTTCCGGCCCGACGAGCCGATGCACGACCGGTACGCGGTCGACCACGACTTCCTCGACCCGAAAGTGGGCGACGAGGTCCTCACCATCAGCCGCCTCATCAACGCGTTCTTCCGCTGGGAGTTCAACTCGTGCGAGACGCTCGTGCGCGGCTCGGAGGCCCACCCGATCGACTACGCCAACGCTTCGCCCGACGTCGCGATCACCAGCCTGCACTACTACTTCCCGTGGGCGATGAAGGCGCTCCTTCGCTGGACGGTGTTCTGCGTCGTCACCGGGCGGCAGCCGCGGATCGACCTGGAGACCCGGCGCTACTTCGACATCGGCGACCGCGAGGACCTCAGCTACGAGGAGAAGCTCGCCGGCTACCGGCGGCTGGCGGACGAGCACTTCGAGGTCGAGCGGTACCGCGACTTCTGCGACTCACGGCTCCCGCACGTCGAGGAGCTGGTGCTCGAGTGGGTCGACTCGCCCGACTTCGACGTCCTGCTCGTGGACACCGTACGCAGCACCTATCCCGCGCACGAGCAGGAGCGCTTCCTCGCCCACTTCAGAGGGCTGGTCGGCCAGTGGGTGTCCGAGCAGGCCGCGTGAGCGTCAGCTCGTCGTAGAGCTCGACGATCGGCCCGATGCTGCCCTCGACGGTGAAGCGGCCTCGCACGGCCGCGACGCGGCGGCGCAGCGCGCCGGGGTCGAGCTCGCCGAGCACGGCGCCGAGGTCCTCGACGCGGTCGAGCACGACGCCGATCCGCTCCTCCTCTACCAGCCGCGCCAGCGCGCGGTGGCGGAGGGTGAGGATGGGCAGGCCGCAGCCCACGTACTCGAAGGCCTTGTTCGGCAGCGCGGTGTCGAGGTGCGCGGCGTTGAGCGTGGCGTTGAACCCAGCCCAGCCGAAGTCGTAGGCCGGCAGGCGGCGCATCAGCTCGGCGGGCGGGAGGGGATCGTGCAGGGTCACGCCGGCCAGCTCCCGGTACGCGGGCTGCTCGCGCGCGGGGAACACGTCCAGCTCGATCCCCTGGGCCGCGATCGCCTCGAAGATGTCGTAGAGGTCGTAATGCCCGCCGCGGCGCGAGAGCGTGCCCTGGTAGACGAGCCGCAGCGGGCCCGGCGTGGGTTCGGGAAGCACCGCAGGGAGGTCGCGCGCCAGCGCCCAATTCGCGTGCACGCGCGTGAGGGCGGGTAGCTCGTAGCGCGCGGCCAGCTCGCCGAGCAGCACGTCCGACACCGTGATCAGCGCGTCGCAGCCCTCGACGGCCGCCCGCTCGAGCTCGTCCGCGTCGCCCGGGTCCGGGAAGCCGTCCTCGTACGGCGTGCTGCGCAGGGTGTGCATGTCGTGCACGTCGTGGATGACCGGGACGTCGCTCGCGTCGAGCGCCAGCACGGTCAGCAGGTCGGGCAGGTTGTGCGAGTGGACGAGGTCGGGCTTCCAGTCGGCGATCACGCGCTCGAGGTCGCCACCGAGGTCGCCGCCGAGCCGCCACCAGCGGTCGAACAGCTCGTCTCCCGACCCGTAGAACTCGGTCAGCGTGCGGCCGCGGTAGGCGAAGCCCAGCTCGAGCCCGGGACGCGCGGCGCGCAGGCCGACCGCGTACTTGAGCGCGCGCACGCACGGTTGCTGGTGCAGGAACAGGACCCGCATCAGCGGCGGCTCCGCAGCACGCGGGCGGGGTTGCCCGCCGCCACCGAGAACGGCTCGACGTCCCGCGTGACCACGCTCCCTGCGCCGATCACGCACCCCTCGCCGATGCGGACGCCGGGAAGGATCACGCTACCCATCCCGATCCAGGCGTTGCGGCCGATCACCATCGGCGGCGCCTCGGCCCAGCCCTGGTCGACGACCGGCTTGTCGAGGTCGTCGAAGTTGTGGTTGGCCGTGTGCAGCATGCAGTACGGCCCGATGTTCGCGCCGTCCTCGAACGTCAGCCCGCCGAAGCCGTTCACGTAGCACCCGTAGTTGAACGAGACGCGATCACCCAGCTCGATGCGGTCGCCGTTGAGCCACACGATCTGGTCGAGATAGAAGCACCCCTCGCCCACGCGCTTGGCGTCGTGCGGCCGGAACGGAATCACCCGCTTCGACAGGTGGTTGATCATCATCGAGGGGCCTCCCGGGTCTGGTCCGCTTGGACCCTACCCGGGAGACCGCCTCGCACGCCCGTCAGTCCCGCCGTGCGCAGGAGCTCCGCAGGTCCAGCGCCCGCCGCTCGCCGCGGGTGACGCCCACCTGGCGGGCGCCGCGGATCGTGCCGTCGGCGTCCTCGCAGAACAGCGACCACGTCTCCGTGCGGGCCGGCTCGTACGCCCCCGGGCCCTCGAACGTGACGCTGCCGCTCCACGGCTCGGCGGCCGCGTAGTTGATTACGCGGACGACGTACTCGCCCGGCTCCGGGTCCGCCAGCACGACCTGCTCGAAGTTGGTCGTGCCCTGGCCGGAGGTCGCGACCGGCTCGGTCCCGCCGGACCGGTAGACCTTCATGTCGTAGTCGCTGGCCGGCGTGGGCCACTCGACGCGGATCGTGGCTCGCGCGTTGTCGATCCCCTCACCGGCGGGGACCGTGATCGTGTGGTCCTCATAGCACGTCTCCGGCGGATCGTCGAAGTTCGCGCACGGGACGGCCTCGCCGCGCGACGCGAACGCCTGCGGCGCGGACGGCTCGCCGGTCGCCTCGCGGCCGCGCTCCTGCGCGACCAGCGGGCGGGTCGACGGGTTCACGTGCCACTCGAAGCGCCCATCGGCGCCGACCTGCATCGTGCTGTCGAGCGTGTCGGTGAACGTGGTCCCCTGAGAGGTCGGCGTCTGGAACGTCTTCCTCAGGCGCAGCACCGCGCCCGCGGGCGCACGGCCGGCGAGCACCGAGTGGCGCGCCGCGTTGCCCGTGTTCTCCTGCGCCGCGAAGTACGCCTCGCGGTTGCCGCCCTGGGCGATCGCCGTCGTGCCGCGGTACTCCGCCACCGTCTCGGCGAACGGCGGGTGGAAGTGCTCCGGCCCGATCTCGAACGTGAACCCGAGGCCGCCGGTGGCGTAGTAGCTCCAGTCCTCGGTCGTGCCCGTGGTGTCGTAGAGCTGGTAGGAGAGCTGGTTGGCGTACCCGTTCTGCGCGGTCATCTCCGCGCCGAGCGCCTGGTAGAGCGGCTCGTCCGGCGTCAGCCCCTGCGACTGGATGCCCGGGGGCCGGAGGACGAGGTTCGAGAACGTGTGGTTGGTGATCAGCGTGGTCACCTGGCGCGAGGAGATCAGCTCGCGCACGTTCTTCGTCTCGGGCTCCGAGAACGGGCCCGGGCCGCGGTAGGTCTCGTTCGTCGCGTCCGCCGACGCGCCGGGGCCGCCCCAGAACCCGCCGTAGTTGCGGTTCGGGTCGACGCCGGCGCTGGCCAGGCCGAGCGCCGGCTGCAGGCACGAGCCCGCCTCGGCGTCGGTGATCAGCCGGCAGTTCTTGCGCCGGTACTCGTTCGGGTGCGTGAGGATGTTGATCGTCTCGTCGTCGGCGCTGCCGCCACGGCCGTCACCGCCGCCCTGCAGCTCGCCGGCCTCGCGCGAGGCGTTGAAGCCATCGGGGTTGACGATCGGGACGACGATCGTGCGCGTGCCCTGCACCAGCCGCTGCGCCCGCGCGTCGCCGTTGCGATAGCCGAGGATCAGCTCGTAGGCCCACTCCATCGCGTGCTCGGCCGACGGCCACTCGCGCGCGTGGTGAGCGCCCATCTGCAGGAACACGGGCTTGCCGTCTCGGGCGCCGGGGTTGGTTGTGATCTCGATGCCCTCGACGGGACGGCCCTCGTAGGTGCGGTGGTTGAGCGTGATCGGCCGCACGAGGTCGGGGTGCTCGCGGGCCAGGCGCTTGAGGTCCTCGCTGTAGTCGAACAGCCGCCGGTAGGTGTTCCGCCCGCTGGGGAGCTCGGACTCGGCGTTGGCGGCCGCGAAAGCGGCGTCGGCCGCGCGGTCGTTCCGGCTCTGGGCGGCGAGATCGGGCACCGCCGTCGTCCACTGGAAGCCCGCCTCGCGGAGCGTGGTGGCGTCGGCGGCGCCGTGCAGGACGACGCTCAGGTAGCCGGGGCCGCCGTGCTCGGTCACGTCGAGGCCGAGGTCGGCGAGCTGCTGCGCGCGCTGGCGCGTGGGCGTCGAGACCCGCACCAGCGACGCGGCGGGGGCGGCGGCCGTCGCGGCGATCGGCGTCACGTCGACGTCGAGACCGGTGCTGCCGGCGCCGCCCGCGACGCGGCAGGCCTGCACGGTGAGCGCCCCCGCGCGGGTGACGAAGCCCTCGGCGACCTCGACGCTGCCGCCGTAGCTCGAGCCGGCCACCAGTCGGCCGCTGACGGCGTCGAAGACCGCGACGTCCCAGTCGCCGGCGCCGCCGTCGAGGCGCGCGGTCACGCTTCCGAGGCCGGCGGTCGTGACGGTGCGCTGGACGTATCCGGTCCCCGCCGTGAGCAGCTTCGCCGTGCAGTCCCGCTGCACCGCGACGGGCGAGCTGATCGGCGCCGCTTGCGCGGAGCCAGCGAGAAGCGCGCTGCCTGCTACGCCGAGCGCCAGCGCCCGGATCCCCTGTCTGACCATGCGAGATGCCTCCAGAAGTTCGTGACCCGGCCGAGCCGGTACCCCGCTTCAACGACCTTCACGCCCGAAACTGGCGGTCAGCGGCCGATCCGCAGCGGCGAGTCCGCGACGTCGGCCAGCGACTCGAGGTCGGTGAGCCGCACGCGCGGTCCGAACCGGCCGCTCTCGCGCATGTACGCGACGAGCGCGTCGTCGCCGCTCGTCGCGTGCTCGCGGGCCACCACGAGGTCCTCGCGACTGTCGCCGTCGAGGTCGAGCAGCGACAGCGACCCACCGAGCTCGCCCTCTACGTCGTCGTCCACGTCGAGCGAGTAGGCGGACGCGCGCGGCCTGGGCGTCCGACTGCCGCGGATGACCGTGACGCTGCCCGCGCCGTCCTCGTCCCTCGGGGCGGCCACCACGATGTCGGCCACCGTGTCTCCGTCGAGATCGCCGGCCTCGACTGCGTGCCCGAACCAGTCGCCCGCCTCAGGGCGGCCCGGGATCCCCGGGGTGTCCTGCGCGATCGTGAGCCGCTCCGCGCCGGGGCCGCCCACGCGTCCCGGCCACACTCGGACCACGCCGGCCACGTTCGGGAAGTTGTCGTCTTCCGAGCTCGAGCCCTGGTCGCCCTGGACGACGTCCGTCGTAGCCGTCGTCGTCGACGTCGGCCACGGCCAGCGACGACGTGCCGGTGTCGTTGTCCCCAGGGGCGAGCCGGCAGTCCATAGGAAGTGGCCCGAGGCAGAATGCAAGGTGCCCGTGGAGGTCGATGTCCGGCTCGTCGCGCGACCCGCTCACGAGGTCGAGCGCCCCGTCGCCGTCGAGGTGGCCCGCGGCGAGTGAGCTGCCGAATCCGAAGGCGTCGTCCGGCGCCGGCACCGGCCGTGCGCCGCCGGTGTTCAGCCGCCCGCGCGCACCGGGAATGAGCTGTACGGAGCCGAGCTCGAAGTTCGCACGCTGCGCGACGCTGCCGGGCGCGCCCACGACGAGGTCGTCGAAGCTGTCGCGATCGAAGTCGCCGGCAAGCAGCGCGAACCCGAAGTCCTGGGTCCTGGGCGGGGTGGGCAGCGCGTCGGCCTGGATCACCTGCGGGCGCCGGTCGGATTGGTCCAGCGGCCCGTAGAGCACGGACACGAGGTCGCGCCCCGGGACGCCGATCGCGAGGTCGGGCCGATCGTCCCCGTCGAAGTCGCCGCTCGCCAGCGCCGCGCCGAACCGGTCGCCCGTGCCGGGCGGCCCAGGCACGCCGGCCTGTGCCGACGTGATCGCCGCGGTGCTCTCTGCCTCGGGCCCGCCGTGCACGAGCACCGCACCTGAGAGTGGACCACCGTCCTCCTCGACACCGCGAGCGGCGCCGAGCACGATCTCCTGCCGGCCGTTGCGGTCGAAGTCGTACGGGACGATCCGCTCGGGCAGCTCGGGCCCGCCGTCGAGCCAAACCGACACCGCGGCGGCGATGCCGGCGATGGCGGCGACGACGCCCACGACGGCCGAGAGCCTCTGGAGGAGCAACCGGCGCGGCGGCGGTTGCCCGGCCGGGGGCGGCGCCGGCGGCGTGATGGGTGGCGGCGCCGGTGGCGGCGCAGGCGCCCGGTGCGGGGCGTGGGCGATCACGATGTCGCCCCGCTTGTCTCCCGCCATCCCGGGCGTCTGGTGCGGCGAGCGCTCGCGCACCCGGTCGCACACGTAGTCGTACAGCTCGTCGACGGAGATGACGCCGTCCCCGTCGATGTCGGCCTCGCCGCTACGCAGGCCGTCGACCAGGCAGCTCGTGAACAGCGAGCCGGGCGCTGAGGGTTCGAGCTCGCTGATGACCGTCGCGGGATCCTCCTCGAACGCGTACTCGAGTGCCGTCGATGCCGACAGGGTCACCCGCCCGCGGCCCTCGAACCGGTGCTCGACGTCGGTCGTGAGGCCGCTCTTGGGCGTCAGGCCCTTGCCGAACGCGCCGCTATGGCAGCAGTCCAGGACCAGCACGATCGAGCGCGCTCGGCTCTCCTGCATGACGCCGTTGACGAAGCCGTCCTCGATCGCCGTCGCGCGCAGGTACTGCAGCGACGTGCTGGCGGTCGCGAAGTAGAAGCGCCGGCTCTGAGAGAGCACCCCGTGGCCGGAGAAGTACAGGAGCAGCACGTCGCTGGGCCGGGCCTCCCCGAAGAAGCCCTCGATCGCCTTCTTGATCTCCTCGGACGGCCGGTCGACGAGCTCCTGCACCTCGAACCGTCCGATCGACGCCGTCGCCGAGGACCTCGGCGAGCGCGTCGACGTCGCCCGCTGGCGCCCGCAGCTGCGCCAGCCCCGGGTCGGCGTACGACCCGGTGGCGACGAGCAGTGCCCGGCGACGCCGGCCGGTGTCGCCTCACCGCCATGACGCTTCAGGAACGCCTCGACGAGGCGACGCTGGTCGGCGTCCGAGGCCTCGCCGAGCGTCAGCGTATCGCCGTCGATCTCCACCGTGACGGCGGCTCCCTCGTGGCGGGCGAGCCAGCCGCGCACCGCCATGACCAGCGGCGGCAGCGTGCCGGCCATCGTCACGAGCAGCTGCGCCCACTCGAGCGCACCGCCCTTGGCGCCTGGCGGCGGTTGGAGCGACGGATGGGAGACGTCCTCGACGCCGTCCGCGATCTCGTCACGCAGACCCGCCGCGAGGTCTGCCCGCTCCTCGGCATCGCTGTCCGGGTAGCCGGCGACGTGCAGGCGCACCTCGGTCATCGCCCGCCGACCGTAACCGCAATCGCGTCAGCGGAGCAAGTCAGCGCGCGGCGGAGGCGTAGAGCGCCTCGATCGCGCGCGCCTGGCCGAGCGCGTCCTCGCGTCCCAGGCGCGGCGCGCCGCCGCGGCGGACGGCGGCGGAGAAGTCCTCGAGCTCGCGCGCGTAAGGATCGACGGCCTCGACCGGCACGTCCTCGCCGTCGCGGGTGAGGCGCGGGGCGCGCCCGTGCCACGGGTCCTCGGCGATCAGGATGCCTTCCTCCCCCACGACCTCGATGCGGCCGAGCGGCGGCACGTCGAAACCGCAGTCGAACGTGCCGAGCACGTCGCCGGGGAAGCGCAGCACGCCCGCGAAGCGCCCGTCGACGCCGCCGCGCGCCACGGCCTCGCCGTGGACGCGCTCCGGCTCGCCGCACAGGAGGCGCAGCGCGCTCACGCAGTAGCAGCCGACGTCCATCAGCGCGCCGCCCTCGAGGTCGGCCTGCAGCCGCACGTTGGCCTCGTCCTCCGGGGGCAGCATGAAGCCGAACGACGCGCGCACGACCCGCAGCGGCGCGATCTCGCGCGCAAGCCAAAGGGATCGTGTCGATCGAGGTCGGCGGTCAGGTCTGCGTCGCCGTCGACGACTCGTACACCACCGCCGTCGACCAGACGATGACGTTCCGGCACCGGGCGTGCTCGGAAACGACACGCTGTGCGACGACTTCAATTCGGATCTCCGTCGATCAGCAACCTGGTCACGGCCAGGTCACGATGCTCCACCCCGGTGACTTCGACTACGTCCCCGATCCCGGATATGTCGGCCAGGACAGCTTCACGTACCAGCTTCGGACCGACATCGACTCATACTCCGAGGTACTGACGGCGGCAACCGTGCTCATCGACGTCAGTGCGCCGACGCCACGACGACCACGACGACGATCGCAGACCCGTCGACGACACGACCACGACACCACGGTGGCGGACACGACCACGACCACGACGGCGCCGACGCGACAACGACCACGACGGAGGCCATCTCCGGCTCCACGACCCCGGGTCGGACACGATGCCGCCCGACAACGGTCCCGACACGTCGGTTCCCGGCCAGGAGCCGTGGGTGCCGTTGCCGCTTCCTCCCGGCGGTTTCCGTGTCGCCACGTTCAACGCCTCGCTGAGCCGGTCGGCCGAGGGTGAACTGCTCCAGGACCTGTCGACGCCGGACGATCCGCAGGCGGCCGGCGTCGCCGAGATCATCCAGCGCACCCGGCCCGACATCGTGCTGCTCACCGAGTTCGACTACGTCGAGGGCGGGGCGGCCGTCGAGGAGTTCCGCACCAACTACCTCGCAGTGGCGCACAACGAGGCCGAGCCGATCGACTACCCGTACTTCTACATCGCCCCGACGAACACCGGCGTGCCGTCTGGGTTCGACCTCGACAACGACGGCACCGTCGGCGGCCCTGACGACGCCTTCGGATTCGGGGACTTCGAAGGCCAGTTCGGGATGGTCGTGCTGTCGCGGTTCCCGATCGTCGCCGAGGGCGTGCGCACGTTCCAGAACGTGTTGTGGACGTCGATGCCGGGCGCTCGGCTACCCGACGACCCGACCACCCCGAGCCGGCCGACTTCTACTCGCCCGAGGAGTTGGCGGTGATGCGGCTGTCGTCGACGTCGCATTGGGACGTACCCGTCTACGTCGGTCGCGTCGTCCATGTGCTGGCTGCCCACCCGGCCGCCCCGGCGCTCGACGGACCCGAGGACCGCAACGGACTGCGCAACGCCGACGAGATCAGGTTCTGGGCCGACTATGTCGCCGGACCCGGCGCCGCCTGGATCGTCGATGACTGCCGGCGTGAGCGGTGGTCTCACCACCGACTCCGAGTTCGTCATCGTCGGCGACATGAACAGTGACCCCGTCGACGGCGACTCCGTGGCCGGTGCGACCGACCAACTCCTCACGATCAGCCGCATCCAGGACCCGGCCCCGGCGAGCGAGGGCGCGGTCGAGGCCGCGGAGCGCAAGGCGAGGCGAACCAGTCCCACGCGGCGACCCGACGCTGGACACCGCCGACTTCCCAGACGACACGGTCGGCAACCTGCGTGTCGACTACGTGCTGCCTTCGAACGGACTCGACGTCCTCGCCGCCGACGTCTTCTGGCCGAGCGGCGGTGACGCCCTGTCGCGCCTCGTCAGATCGAGCCGTTGGCGAGTTCGGACCACCGCCTCGTCTGGGTCGACCTCATCTGACCGTCGGTCGAACCGATCGCGCGACGCCGTCTCCAAACTCGTGAGCAGCCGTTGCCCGGTCGGCGATGTCCACAAACGACGGGGCTCCGTGCGCTCCGTGGTCGGTGACTCGCCGGCCGAGGCGCTGCAGAGCCGCCGTCGGCACGTCGATCTACAGAGCCGTCACACGGTCGCGACTACCGTGTTCGCTGCATTCCGACGGGATTGGCAGAATTTCTCCAACTGCGCAGGTCCGTGGACTATCGCCGTGGCCCGATCGAATTCGTCATCTGTTCACCGGAGACGACGACGTGGATGGTCAGCAGCTACGGGGCCGGCTCACTCGGATTCGTTGCGCGGTCGGTACTCCTCATGCTTGCGGTGGCGGCCGCAATGCCTTCGAGGGTGGACGCCGAAGACATGGCAGAACCCCCCGATTTCAACAACGCATACAGCCGGTCGATGGCCGTGGAGATCGAATCAACACGGTGACGGGCAGCATCGACGAAGGTGAACAGGGCGTCCTCTTGGACGCCTTCCGGGTCAGCATCCCTGACCACGCTGGGGCCACGGTCACCGTCAGCGGCCCCGAACCGGACATGTCAACGGCGGCCTGCCGTCGGATAGTCAGCCACCATTGACATTCAGTACGGCCGCTCCCGGATGTGAACTGCAGATCCACATCCTTCTGGTCCCGCCGGGCCGGCCGCAACAGTGGACGGTAACTCTGACCCTTGTCGCCAACCCGGGCGAGACAACGACGACCTCCCCGGCGACGACATCTCCGGCGACGACATCTCCGGCGACGACCTCGCTGATCACAACGCCTCCAGCGACGACCTCGGCGATGATGCCGACCACCCTAACGACGAGTGCGCCTCCGACGACCTTCACGACGGTGCCGCTGGTCGTCGACCCAGCGGTCGATCTCGCCCAACGCACGATCGCCATCGGTCAAACACAAGTGGTCACGGGGAACCGGCTTCCGGTCCGGCGAGATCGTCACCGCAACGATGTTCTCCTCCCAGTTCTGCTCGGATCGCAGGCTGCCGACTCCAGCAGGCGCGTCACCTTCTCCTGGGTGATCGCGTGTTCAACGTCGGTCGGAGCCCCACGAGGTGGTGTTGACCGGTGAGCAGTCCGGTTCGATGCGGGCGGCGTTCGTCGTGTCGGGCGAGCTACCGGCGACGGGCGCCCAACCCGACCCGATCCTCCGGACGAGCGCCCTGCTGCTCGCCGCCGGTAGCGGAGCTGTGGCCATCACGCGCCGGCCGGGAATGCGCTGAACGTCAGCGGCGACTTCGACCACGGGGTCGAGGTCACGGATGCCGGATGGCCGACGCCGTCTGCCGGCGCCGACCTGTTGTCCGCGAACCTTACGCAGGCGTTCCTGCAAGCGCCGTTCCTCACCCGTCTTGAGGCCACGCCGCGTTCGTGACATTGCGCGTCCTTAATCACCCGGTGCGCGAGCCCCCGAAGCATCCGATAAATGCCGATAGTCCCACTCTCGCGATCGTGAGCATCGACTCGACGATCTGCTGACACAACCAGCACCTACCGACGGTGATGGCGTGCTCGCCCAGTCGACGAGCGGCCGGCTGACCTGACGCGAGCATGTGGTGAATTGATGGCGTTAGGCGTCCTCGCTCTCAGGATCCGTGGCGCTGTTCGGGCGCGAACCTTGCTCGGTGTCCGAGATCGGCGCTTCGAAGACGCCCTAGTCGGCTCGCGGCCGGCAAGATATCGGACCCGCCCGGTCATGTGACGGGCACAGCCCCCGCGAGTGCGACGGTGCCGACAGCAGGTGACACCTGTCAGCGGGCACCGACGTGCGACTCTGCCATCCTGTGCGCATGGACAGGAAGACGCTGAGCTTCGTCGCCATCGTCATCAGCATCCTCTCTGGGGTCGGGTTCGCCGTCTTCGACTGGTCGCGGTCGACGTATGCCGTCATCGGCGGAGCGGTCGTGGCGATTGCCTGGATCGCGGTCGGCTATTTCGGGAAGCCCGACGAACGGCCCGCGACCGGCGGCCCCGCAGGACCGGACCTGAGGGAGAAGCCGCCCGAGACCCTGAGCTCGGCCTCGGCGAGCACGGCGCGAACCCCGTCGTCGATCTCTTGGCGAGCAGGTGGTTGGCGCCGAGTCGGCGGGAGGGTGACGGACGTCGTCAGCCGTGGCCGATGTAGGGCATCTTGGTCGCCATCACCGTCATGAATTGGACGTTGGCGTCGAGGGGGAGTGTCGCCATGAACACGATGGCGCGGGCGACGTCGGCGACGTCGAACGTCGGCTCCAGGTCGATGCGTCCGTCGGCCTGTGGCACGCCGGTGGTGTGCATCGCCGCGGTCATCTCGGTGGCGGCGTTGCCGATGTCGATCTGGCCGCAGGCGATGTCGTGGGCCCTGCCGTCGAGTGACGTCGATTTGGTGAGGCCGGTGATCGTGTGTTTTTGGCGGCGGTGTAGGGCGCCGAGTTGGGGCGGGGGACGCTCGCCGAAATCGAGCCGTTGTTGATGATTCGCCCGCCGCGTGGCGATTGCCGCTTCATGAGGCGGAAGGCGTGTCGGGTGCATAGGAACGCCCCGGTGAGAGTCGTGTCGACGACGGTGCGCCACTGCTCGACGGTGAGCTCCTCGAGCGGCACGCCGGGGGCGCCGACGCCGGCGTTGTTGAACAACAGGTCGAGGCGGCCGAAGCGGTCGGCGACCTCGTCGAACAGCGCGTCGACCGACGCCGGATCGGTGACATCGCCGACGATGGCGACCGGACCGTACTCCTGCCTGGCCGGTGAACTTCTTCACCGGACCGTGGCGGCGGCCGACGGCGACGACAGTGAACCCGGCGTCGCCGAGTGCCCCCGCGGCGGCTTGGCCGATACCGCTGCCGGCCCCTGTGACGACGGCGATCGTGGTCATTGCGCTGGCTCCGGAGGCGGCCGTCGAGCTCGTCGTCGATATAGACGCGGATGATGTCGTCGAACGAGCGTCTCGGCGACGAAGCCGAGGGTCTACGGCTCGGCGGGTCGTCGAAAGTTCCACGGCCAGCCGGCGACGATGCGGACGATCTCTCATCCCGCACTTCACGGACTTGACGACCGGCCTTGTCGCCGCGATGCGGCGCAATGAGGCTCATCTCCTCCCCGACAGTCACCGACACGCCAGGTACCGAGATGTGCGCGCCGGTGGCCGAGCCTCGCTGTGTCGATCGTCGCCGCCCTGAAGAAGAAGCCGATGGCGGCGCGCGGCGAGGCGAACCAGTGGCGTACGTCGCCGGCCCACCGGCAGCACCGCCTCGCGTGCCGTTGAATGGCTCGCGCAGGATGCTCGAGAAGAACCCCGAGGCGGCCCGGTTGGTGCTCCCGGGCGGACGCACGATGGTCGGCAGCCGGATGCCGATCCCGTCGACGAAACCGCGTGCGCGAATAATCGTTAGCAGCAGCTCGCCGATCGCCTTCTGCGTGCCGTAGCTGGTCAAAGCGGCGCCGAGCGAACTCGTCATCACCGATCACTTCCGGGAAAGGCGCGCCGAAAACCGCGATCGACCAGGTCACGACGACGCGGCACGTATCGGGCGCGTTCGCCCCGCGTGACAGTCGCCTCGAGCAGAAGCCGCGTGCCGTCGAGATTGATGCGGTAGCCCTTGTCGAAATCGGCCTCGGCCTCCCCGGACACGACCGCTGCGAGATGGAACACGACATCGGGGCGGCACGCCACGAGCGAAGAGGTGATGCCGGGCTCGGCGACGTCGCTGCGTCGAGCCTCGACAGTGAACCCCGCGGAGGGCACCGCCGGCTCGACGACGTCGACCAGTACGAGATGCGAGATCGCTCGCTCTCCGAGCGCGCCGGGACACACCAACGTGGCGACCAACTTCTGGCCGAGCATGCCCGCGGCCCCGGTGACGAGCACTCGCACCGAGACAGCCGACCCCACAACGGCGATCGTATGTCACCAATGATCGGCCCCGTCAGCGGCACCTTTCGACGATGCGTCCGCCCGGGAAAACGCGGTCGTCATCGCTGATCGTCGACTTCGGACGTGCGTGATCACGCCTGTTTGCTGTAGGCGTCGTGGTAGTTCCACCACCCGTACGGCGGGGGTCGTGGGTAGCCCGCCGGCGAGTCCTCCCACTCCTCCTGGCGACCGAGGGCGTGTGATGTCGAGTACGCCCAGGTGCTCCCCATCGCCTCGTCGCCGCGACTAATCGACGAGGTACGTGCGGAAGACGTTGCGCCCTCACGGATGAAGACATTGGTGCCGTGCCACTCGTCCACGTCGAAATCGGCGTCGAAGTCGTCGGTCATCGTGTACCAAGGAATCTTCTGCCAGCTCATCCGCTCTTCAGACCCTGGATCTCGGCCTGCGGTGCGTGCGAGACGAAACGAGCGTCGTGTCCCGGGCGTTCAGGTGGGCGGGTGCGCAACCTGGTCGGCGAGAAAGGAGCAACCCGCAGGCCGGCTCCGGTACGCGCCACCGGCCTGCGCGTAAGTCGTGAGTCCGGCGCGGTACAAAGGGCGCGGTACACAATCAGCTGGCGCCGTCCTCGAACAGATCGACCAGGCGGGCCGGCCCTTCCGGGCCTTCGAAGCGGTAGTCCTTCTCGACCGCCATCCAGCGCATGCGCCGACGCGCGGCGGCAAGGCGGCGCGCGCGCGCGTCAGCTCCTTCTCCTCGACCAGCAGGTCCTCCCAGGCGATCTTCCACTCCTCCGGCGACACGATGGGCGGGGTGTTCATTCCGTCTCCTCCTCTTCCTCCACGAACTCGTCGGCATTCGCCGCACCACTTGGTGCCACTTGTGACGCAACGCCGTCCGCAGACTCATCGGTGCTTGTCAGGAACGCGACCGATCGATCGCGATCGGATCGCTGGCCTGGTCGACGAGCCGGCGGGCGGCTTGACGTTCGGTCCGGTGGATGGATGCCGATAGGCGTGGACTCACCTGGCTGCGGCGGCGTCGTTCTTGCGAGGCGTTCGAGGCGTGTCAGCCGGTTGATCTCGTGACGCCGCCTGCACCAACAACCGGCGGTCGATTTCATCGAGCTTGTCGTGGCACCCCGCGGGAGTCGCCGCCGCGGTCGCCCGAGGGCGGCAACTACCAGAACCGCCGACCCTCGTCGCGGCGACCACCCGACACAGACCTCGCCCGGCGCTACAACTCATCGCCCCCTCGCCCCGACGTTACGGCCCGGAACCGCCCAGACCGCACAGCCATCGAAGCACGCCGTTCTCCGTACACCGACATCCACGAACGCCCAGCCGAACACGTCGATGCCGTTAGGGCGTGCTCCGTGGTCCGCTGGGTTCGGGTCCGTGGTGTTCGGTGCGGCGGTGTTTGGGATTCATGACCCGGCTCCGTCTCGCTGAATTCACTGTCGTCGCCGGCTGATGATGGGCACAGTGTTGCGGTGACGCTGATGATGGCAATGGGCGTGCTGCTGGTGATCGGCGTCGTCATTACGGTGTCGTGGAGCGGCATCGCCTATCGGCAGTGGGAACCAGGATCGGATGACCGCTCCGCCCGCCTAGAGACGGACAACGCTCCGGCGTCGGTGCGAATCACTGTGCTGCGCTACTTGCGGGGTGTCGCCATCGCCCTTGTGGGCGGGTTCTGGGCTGGCGCCTTGGTGACCGGTCCTGCCGTGCGGCTGATCATGCGCCTGTTGGCCGTCACCGCCGGCGACGACGCGGAAGGACGGATGATCGAGGCGGACAAGATCGTCGGACGCATTGAGCTTGACGGCACCATCGGGCTGTACATCTTCGGGTGGTGTCCTCCCCGGACTGTTGAGCGGGGCGATCTACGTGGTGATTCGATGGTGGCTCCCGACCGGGCGATTGGCGCGGTTCGTTTTCCGGTTCGCTGCACCTCGTAGTCGCGGCTACTCGGATCGACCCGCTACGCCCTGACAATCCGGACTTCGATCTCGTCGGGCCCGGCTGGCTGTCAGTCGCGAACATTCGGCATCACCTGTCTCGTGCACGGAATGGCCATCGTCGCCATCGCCAACCGATACAGCACTGCCTCGCCCCGGCAGTGACAGCGGCGGGCGTGGATTCGGGTGCTGATACCGCTCGCCATTCCAGCCCTGTTCGTCGTCGTACCACTCGTCGCTGCGGTGCTTGCGTTGGGCCTCCTCGTGACGGTCGCCGTGTCTCGGTTCGTCCCCGCTGTACGAGCTGTCCACAGCCGAGGAGCCCTTGTCGCCGGCCGCATTGCCGGGTGCGTTGCGGTCGTCGCCCTGCTGCCCGGCATGATCATCGACCTGCGCGACGTGATCATTCGCGAACGATCCCGCCGGCGCGACGACCCAGTCGGATCTGGAATCGCCGTCGTCACCGTCGAGGTGATCATCAGTCACGTGCCGAGCAGATCGACCTGTCCGCCGACGTGCGCAACTAGTGCCGTTCTGGGTGTGTCGGTCTGGCGATGGTGGCGGCGTCGGCGGTTGCGCTGCCGGCTATGACACGGTGATGAGCGTGGTGTGGGGGTCCTGTGTCGGATCGCCTTCGAAGGGCTGCTCGGGGTCTGGTGTCTGCAGCACCCATTGACCTGCGCTGAGGTCGACGGTGATCGTGCGGTCGGAGGCTCCGTCGAACACGAAGGCAAGGAACTCGATCGGGCCGCTAGCGAAGTCTGGTGGTCCCCTTATCGGCGGACTCGAAGAAGGCGCCGACATCGTCGAGGGTGCTGCCCTCTTTCACCTTGAACAGGGTGATCTCCCGGTTCGTCGACGAGTCGTTGACGATCTCGATGACGGTGTCACCGGCGGCGAGCTCGCCGGGCCCGTCGACGCCGTCGTCGCCGACGGCATAGGTCACGTCAGACGCGGGCGCCTGGTCGGCGTCGCCCTCTGCGATGGTGAAGCCACTGACCATGCCGAGCTGTGCATGCAGGACACCTTCGCTATTGGGGATGAAGCAGATCAACACGTACTCGCCAGCCTCGATGCCGTTGCCGCTGATCGTGTAGGCGGTGCCCGGCGCCTGGATCCCGCCCAGTTCATCGATCGCACTGTCTTCCTCGACGAGGCCCTCCAGCGGGGTCCTCGTCCTCCCCGGCTGCCTCCAGGGCGGCACGCACCTCCTCGACCGTGTGACCATCAACGAGCTTTGCCATGCCGATCTCGTGGACTTCGTAACGAGGTTCTCAACCGCGATCGACACCGACCCCGCCGTCAGTTCCCCTTCGACCTGAAACTCGTAGTCGCGTCGCGTGATGTGCAGCGTGTTGTCCGTCGCATCGCCAGCAGTGTCGACCATCGTGTGTTCAGCCGCCGTGTGCATCGGCTCCGAGTCCACCGGCTCGGTCGTGTCGCTCGACGCCGCCGTGGCGCCCCCGGCACCGAGCGACAGTGCCGCAGTAGCGACATAGACGACAAGCGTTCGAGGAAGGGCTGAGCTGTCGGCCGTGTGCATGGCCGCGCAGATGCTAGGGAGCCAACTCCCGGACGCAACCGAATATGT
>CAVVCR010000009.1:0-316905 GCA_963746795.1 uncultured Solirubrobacteraceae bacterium | reverse complement strand
TCCACGCGCTCGCTGTAGTCGGCGTCGTACATCGGATAGGCGAGCGGCACGCGGGTGACGTAGCCCTTCTCCACCTTGGCCGGGTCGGCGAGCCCGAGCTGGGCGAGCTCCTGCTTCGCGAGCTCGACGAGCTTGTCGTCGTCCATCTCCCACAGGTCGTCGCCGCTGAAGCAGAAGTACTCCAGGCCGACGGACGCCTTCGACTGGTCGGGGACCATCCACGGGCTCCAGGAGCGGAAGTTCTGAATCCGCCCGACGCGCACGCTGGAGTCGTGGATGTAGATCCAGTTGTCGGGGAAGAGGTCCTCGCCGTCGATCACCAGCGCGACGGTCAGGAAGTCGCGGTAGCGCAGCCCGCGGGCCGCGGCCTGGACGTCGCCGGAAGCGGCCGCGCCGGCCATGCCGACGGTGGCCCGCAGCGGAAGCGAGGAGATCACGTGGCTGGGCTCGATCCGCTCGCCGCCGGCCTCGATGGCGAGGATCTGGCCGTCGCGGACCTCGAGCTTGGTGACCGGCGTGTTGAGCCGGACCTCGCCGCCCGCGGCGATGATCTCGTCGGCCATGGTCTCCCACATCTGGCCCGGGCCGAAGCGCGGGTAGTGGAACTCGGAGATGAGCGACTTGATCTTGTTGCCCTTGTTGCCGAAGAACGCGGCCTTGGCGGCGGAGAAGAACGAGAGGCCCTTGATCCGCTGCGCCGCCCACTCCGAGCGCAGCTCGGTTGTCGGCACGCCCCACACCTTCTCGGTGTAGGTCTTGAAGAAGTGCTGGTAGAGCCGCTTGCCGAAGCGGTTGGAGACCCACTGCTCGAAGTTGTCCTCGCGGCCCTTGGGCTTCGCGGCGGCCCAGAGGTAGGAGAGGCCGGCGCGGATCAGCTCGACCGGGCCGAGCTTCTTGACGACGTCCATCCCGTTGAGCGGGTAGTCGAGGAACTTGCCGTTCCAGTAGATGCGCGACATGCGGGGGCGCTTGAGGAACTCCTCGCGCATGACCTCGTGCCAGAGCTCGTCCACTTCCTTGGACTTGGTGAAGAAGCGGTGGCCGCCGAGGTCGAAGCGGTAGCCGTCGCGGACCTCGGTCTTGGCGATGCCGCCAACCTGGTCCTCCGCCTCGAAGACAATGACGGGACGGCCCTGCCGCGCGAGCAGGTAGCCGGCCGTCAGGCCGGCCGGGCCGCCGCCGAGCACGGCGACGGGACGGTCGGTCCCCTCCCGCCCGAACCGGCGGCGAGTGGGTTCGAAATCAAGGGTCGACATGGCGTCATCCTTGCCCGCTCCCCCTCGAAATCCGGCCTCCGGTTAAGCCCTCCTAACAGGCCTTAATCGCTGCCGCGGCCACTACTCTCTGCCCCGGTGCAGACCGCGCTCAAGCTCGACATCCTGCTGGTCGACGACGACCGGCCGCTGCGGGAGATGCTCACCCGCTCCTTCGAGCGCGAGGGCCACCGCGTGACGGCCGTGGCCGACGGGCAGTCGGCGCTCGACGCCGCGGCCGGCCGCCCGTACGACGTGGTGCTGCTCGACGTGGCTCTGGGCGCGGGCCCCACGGGCCACGACGTCGCCCGGCTGCTGCGCGGCCGGCGGGACGTGGTGCCGATCATCATGCTGACGGCGCTCGACAGCGAGGCCGACGCCGTGCAGGGACTCGAGGCGGGCGCCGACGACTACGTGACCAAGCCGTTCGGGCTCGCCGAGCTGCGCAGCCGGATCCGGGCGGTGCTGCGGCGCGCACACGGGCGGGTCGTCGAGGGCAGTCTGAAGGTCGGGCCCGTGACGATCGACCAGGACGAGCGGCGAGTGGCCGTCGACGGCAAGCCGGTCCGGCTCACGTTCAGCGAATACGAGCTGATCGCCCGCCTGATGTCCCGCCCCGGGCACGCGTTCAACCGCCAGGAACTGCTGCGCTCGATCTGGGGCGACAGCGCCTACCGCGACCCGCGCGCGATCGACGTCCACATCCGCCACCTGCGCGAGAAGCTGGAGGCCCGCCCCGAGCAGCCGGCGCTGATCCTCACCGTGCCCGGCCGCGGCTACCGCTTCCGGGAGCCATGATGCGAGAGCGGCTGACCCCCGGCGGCCTGCGCGGGCGCCTGCTCGTGGCCTTCGTGGTGACGAGCATGCTCACGCTCGCCGTGGTCGCCGCCATCGTGCTCGGCCCGCTGCAGACGCAGCTCCGCGACCAGAGCGTGGAGACGCTCAACGACGCGCTGCTGGCGAGCGCGGCCGAGTTCAACGCCGCACTGGGCGCCCCCGACGAGGCGGAGCGGCTGAGGCGCATCAGCCAGGCCTCGTTCGAGCTGCGCGAGCGCGTCGACACCCGCGTGCTGGTCGACGCGGACGACGACGAGGTGGCGCTGCCGACCTTCACGTACGACTCGGACTTCTCCCCGTCGACCACGCGGGACGCCACGATCGCCGCGCTGTTGGCGATCCGCGAGGACCGGACGGTCACGAACTTCGACGGCGACAAGGTGACGATCGCCATGCGCCTGCGCAACCAGGCACCCGCCACGAACGGAGTCCTGGTCGCGGAGCGCCGCCTGACCGAGGTGGCCGCGGCCGCCGACCAGGTCCGCAACGCGCTGCTGGCCGGCGCGGGCGTCGGGCTGCTCGTGGCCATCGCGCTCGCCATCACGCTCTCGGGCACGCTCCTGCGCCGGCTCGCCCGCCTGCGCACCGCGGCCCTGCGGATCACCAAGGAGGGCCCGGACGCCCCCGCCCCGCGCGACAGCGGGCGCGACGAGGTCGGCGACCTCGCGGTCGCCCTCGCCCGCATGCAGGAGGAGCTGCGGCGCCAGGAGGCCGCGCGCCGGTCGTTCGTGTCGACCGCCTCGCACGAGCTGCGCACACCGCTGACGATGCTCCAGGGCACGATGGAGCTGCTGGCCGAGGACCTGCGCGACGGCGGCGTGGACATCGAGGACGCCCAGCTGCAGGTCATCAACGCCCGTCGGGAGTTGCGCCGGCTGGCGGCGCTGGCAGGCGAGCTGCTCGACCTCAGCCGGCTCGACGCCGCCGTCCAGCTGCGGTCGGAGCCGGTCGAGCTCGGCGAGCTCGTGCGCGCCGTGGCGGCGGAGTTCGAGCTGCGCGCCCGCGAGCGCGAGATCGAGCTGGAGGTCCATCCGCCGGCCGACGGCTGCTGGGGGCGCGGCGACCCGGACGCGGTCGCCCGGGTCGTGCGGATCCTGCTCGACAACGCGCTCCGCTACGGCCCGGCCGGCGAGCCGATCGTGGTCGAGACGACCCTCCGCGAGGGCCGCGCGGGGATCACGGTCGCCGACCACGGGCCCGGCATCCCGCCCGAGGAGCGCGAGCACGTCTTCGAGCGCTTCCACCGCGGGCGCGCGGCCGCCTCGGAGAGCGGCTTCGGCCTCGGGCTGGCGATCGGGCGTGAGCTGGCCGAGCGCATGGGCGGCACACTCCGCCTGGCTCAGGGCGACCTGCCGGGCGCGTGCTTCGAGCTGCTGCTCCCTGCCGCCGAGCCCGACGCGCCGGCCCGGCCCGCCCGGCCCCAGCTCAGCCGCTCGTCTTGACGTAGACCGTGGCCTGCACGGCGTTCGGGCGCGTCTCCATCGGCAGCACGGGCTCGACCGCGCTGGTCGCGAAGCGGCGGTCGTTGGAGACGTACTGGCGCCACTCGCCCGAGCGCAGGCGGACGAGCTCGGTCCACGGCGCCTGCCAACGGCCGATGTCGAAGATGATCGGCGTCACCAGCGCCAGCCGCTGACCGGGGCGCAGATCGTCGAGCAGCGGCCGCAGGTCCGCCGCGGGCGATGATGCCCGCAGCCGCTCGACCCCGTCCCGCCAGTCGGTGACCCCGGTGTCGCGCTGGGCGCCGGTGAGCGTCGCGTAGCGCAGGCCAGGCGGCAGGTAGTAGCCGAGTACCGGCACCTGCTCCGGCCATGTAGAGACGACGAGGTCGCCCGGCCGCAGGCTCGGGGCGATGGCCTCGGCGACGTCGCGCACGTTGCTCTTGTCGTCGCGCGCGGTGTCGCCGGCAGCGAGCGCTGCGGCCACCACCAGGCCCGCGATGCCGAGCCGGCCGGCGTGGGCGAGCCCCGCCGCGCCGGCCAGCAGCAGCGGCGGCAGCGCGACCGCGAGGTAGCGATTGGCCCATGCGGGCGAGAGGTGCGAGGAGACCCAGGCGAGCGCGAGCGTGAGCAGGGCGACGGCGAGCATCGCCCACGCCGCGCGCGCGACCGGCGAGCGGCGCGGCGGGTAGAGCGCGGCGAGCCCCGCTCCGGCCGCCAGCAGCAGCGCGACCTGGGCGAAGTCGCCGAGCATCACGCCCGGGGCGCCGAAGAACTCGATAACCGTCGGCGGCTCCGACCACGGCGCCCCGGTGTGAGCGGCCTGATAGAGCGTCGTCGGGATCCACGGCGCGTACAGCAGGAGCGCGCCGCCGAACCCCACTCCGCCGGTGAGCAGCAGGTCGCGGCGCTCCTTCGCCCGCCACAGCATGAGCAGCCACACGAGCCCGAATGCCGTGCAGAGGAAGATCGCCCAGTTGTGCGTGTACAGCAGCGCCGCCAGCGTCACCGCCAGGCCGACCGCCCACGGCCGCCGCGTGCGCTCGGGACCATCGGCCATGATCGCCTTCCCGAACGCCCCGCAGGCGATCAGCGCCAGCAGCGCGCACAGCGCGTACATGCGCGCCTCCTGGGCGTACTCGGTGAGGAACGGGTTGGTGGCGGCCAGGACCGCGGCCATCCACCCGGCCCGCGTGCCGAACAGCGCCTGGGCGGCCCACCACGCGACGGGGATGCACAGCAGGGCGCATGCCAGCGAGAGTGCCCGCGCCGCCTCCTCCGACGTGCCCGCGACCTGCATCCAGACGTGCAGGAGCACGTAGTAGAGCGGCGGCGAGCCGTCGAGGCGCAGGGCGTCGGGGATGTCACCGAGCGGCCGGTCCGCGATGCCCACCGACAGCCCCTCGTCGATCCAGAAGCCGATCCCGAGCTCGCGCGTGCGCAGGATCAGGGAGAGCAGCACCAGCGCCCCGAGCCCCGCCGGCACCGCGATGCGTGCCCGGGTCGCCGCCCGTGCCATCAGGCCCCATGCCGGGCGCTGGGCATAGGTGGCCATGGCATTGAGGTTACCCGCGGCCACAGCTGCTCCCGACCGTCCACTTGCGGGTCCGCGTCACCTCCGGATAGCGCGGGTCGGCCGCGAGCAGCGAGCCGCCCTGCGCGAGCGTCGTGCCCGGGCCGAACGGGAAGATGTTCACGTCGCGGCCGGGCAGGTGCAGGTACCAGGCGACGGCCTGGACCTGGAAGCGCCCGGCGAACACCTGCCCGCACGCCTTGATCCGCTCGTCCCCGCCGGCTTTGGCGATCACGGCGCGCAGGTTCGGGCCGTAGAAGTCCGCCTCCTTCTCGACCAGGTCCCAGTGGAAGCGCAGGGTCGACCAGTCGTTGGCCACGAACGGCGTCCAGGCGGCCATCACGAGGACGGCGGTCGCGAGCGCCCCTCGCGCACCCCAGCGGCCGCGGGCGCCGCGGACGAGCTCGACCCACCCCGCGCCCGCCAGCACGCATACGAGCGCGGCCGGCAGCGCGACGTAGCGCAGGTTGCCCGCGAAGCCGCCCTCGGTCATCAGCGCGACCGCCACCATCAGGATCGTCGAGATGGCGGCGAGCGCGAGGCGCAGGCCACCGCGCCGGTGCCGCCGCCAGGCCACCGCCGCCGCCGCCGTGGCGAGCGCCGCGCCGACGTACACGGGGCCACTGAGGATCGCTGCCGAGCGCACGAACACCTCCACGGACGGCGAGTCGGCGAACGCAGCCGAGTCGGGATCCGGGTCACGCGCGCGGCTCGCGGCGCGCAGCCAGTCTCCCGACCCGAGGTACTCGGGCAGGAACCACAGCACGAGCGCCGCCGCTCCGCTGCCGAAGACGATGGCGACCTCGCGCCACGGAGGCTTCCCGTCCCACGCCTGCCACACGAGCCAGAGGCCGTAGAGCGCCCAGAACGGCCACACCTCGGGGCGCAGGAGCGCGGCGGCGAAGCCGAGCAGGAACGCTTGCGTGCGGCGCCCGTCGAGGTGCCGCTCGACCGCCCACAGCACGAAGGCGACGAGCAGCCCCTCCGAGTTGCCGCGCCAGAAGTTGCGGATGAACTCGTCGGCGAGGAACAGCGACCCGGCGGCGACCATCCCGGCGACCGGGCCTGCCAGCCGCGCGCCGAGCCGGTAGGCCATCACGAACGCGAGCAGGCCCCCGGCGCGCGCCACGGCGAGCCACAGGCCGGGGGCGGCGTCGTCGCCCGCCAGCGCGAACGGCGCCGTGAACATCACCGGCAGCGGCTTCCACGACGGCCCGCCGGTGGTCACGAGGTCGAGCTGCGTGATCTCCCGGCCCCAGATGATCCAGGCCCACGGGTCGTACGTCGGCGCGGAGACCATCAGCAGCGACAGCGCCCCGAGGACCAGGCACGCGGCGACCAGCAGCCACATCGCCGGGCGGCGGTCGGGCGGCGCAGGGCCTTGGGCGGCAGCCGCCTGGGGCGGAGCGGGGACGGCCGGCGCGCTCACCGCAGCGACAGGGCGGCGCGGATCGGGGGTGCCCAACGGGACATCGCCCCAGGCGGAATGGTCCGTTGGGCGGGGTGGGCGGGCTCCCCATCTACGGGCGCCTCGCCGGCCAGGTCGACGTTCTTGCCCGGCGTCCCCCACACCGCGAGCGCGCGATCGAGCGCGCCGAGCGGCACGCCGGTCGCCTCGGCCAGCTCGCGCGCGCGCCGCTCGAGCAGCAGCTTGTCGCCGGACACGAGGAGTCGCTTCGCCGCCTCCGTGGTCGCATCCTCCCCGGCGGCCAGCCGGAGCTCGCCGGCCTCCAGCTCGTAACGGCCCGCGGCGCCGAGCGCGGTGAGGAGGTCGAAGCGCGCCGCGCGGGCGAAGCCGGGCAGCGCGAGACGCTCGAAGACGCGCGAGAAGCGGCGCTCGGGCGTCCACACCGGCTCGCCCTCGAACGCGGCCTGCTGGGAGCCGGCGCGGGCGGCCCACACGCGGTACGCACGCGCCGTCTCGGACGGCGCCTCTCGTGACGCCCATGTCGGCCGCTCGGTGATGTCCAGCGAGAGGAGGAAGGCGAGCCAGGTGGCCTCCTCGAGGTCGGGCTCGGCGGCGATCTCGGGGTAGGGCCCCGGGGGCTCGAGCCGGGCGGCGGCGGCCGCCAGCGCGGCGGCCAGCCGCTCGGCGTCGGCCGTCGCCCGGAGGCCGGGGACGAGCGGGTTGCGGTAGCCGTCGTCGGCGGCGCGCGCGAGCTTCCGGGTGACCACGCCGCGCCGCGGCGCCGCAGAGCCGGTGCGCCCCGTGCCGCGGCGGGCCGGCGCGGAGCGGGACGGCGCCGCGGCCCGCAGCTCTGACTGCAGCTCGCGGCTGCAGATCGGGCACTTGGCGGTCAGCCGGTTATGGCGGCAGAAGAGCGGCATCGGGCGGCAGGTGACGCTAGCGGCTCCGGGACCACCTGGCCGCCGTGCGCGGGGGTGATCGTGATCGAGCGCCGCCGCATCCGCTCCCCTTGATGAGAACCCCGCCCACCCGGACGGAGCGCGACGCGGCTCGCGACCGCGCGCAGCACCTCGCGCATCTCGAGCGTCGCGAACGCGGCGCCGAGGCAGCGGCGCGTGCCGCCTCCGAAGGGGATGAAGGCGTACGGCGGCGGTGCGCCGTCCACGAAGCGCTCCGGCCGGAAGGCGGTCGGGTCGCCCCACAGCTCGGGCCGGCGGTGAGTGAGGTAGATGCAAGGGGTGACGTGGACGCCGGCCGGCAGGGTCCACTCGCCGACATCGAACGCCGTCACCACCTTGCGGGGCGCGATCGCCAGGACCGGCCGGGTGCGCAGCACCTCCTTGATCACGGCGTCGGTGTAGCCGTTGTCGTCTTCGCGCACGCGCGCGAGGACCTCGGGGTGGCGCGCGAGGCGCTCGAGCGCCCAGGCAAGCGACCCGGCCGTGGTCTCGTGGCCGGCGGCGAGCAGCGTCACGAGCTGGTCGCGCAGCTGCTCGCGCGTGGGTTCTGCGGCGCGCAGCACGGCGAGGACGGATCCGTCCTCGGCACCCGCGTCGATGCGCTCGTAGATCAGCGCGTCGAGGTCGCGCACCGCACGCATGAACGTCCGCCACGGCCCGATGTCGCGAGGCACGAGCGCCATCGCCCACAGCCGCGGCAGCGACGTCGTCATGTCGAGCGTGCGGCGGATCGCGTCCCGCAGCGCCGGGTCACCGCTCCCGAACACGACGCGCAGGATGACCTCGAGCGTGAGCGCCTGCATGCGGCGCAGTGCGTGGACGGGCCGGCCCGGCGTCCAGCCGTCGAGCTCGGCGGCCGCCAGCGCGGCGATCGTCTCCCGCCAGCCGGCGAGCGCGTCGCCGTGGAAGGGCGGGAGCATCAGGCGCCGCTCCTGCAGGTGCTCTTCGCCGTCGAGGACGAGGATCGACCGGGGTCCGGCGAACGGCTCGAGCACGGTCGAGCTGGCCCCGGCGCGGAGGGCGTCGGCGCTCGCCGCAAACACCCGCTTGACGTCGGCGGGATCGGACACGAAGACCATCGGCGCGTCCGCCCAGGCGATCTTGAGCGTGAACGGCTCCCCGTAGCGAGCCTGGCAGCGGCGCATGAGCGCGGTCGGCCGCGCGATCCACTCGTACGTCTGGATCGCGGCCGGCGCCGGCGGCCCGGGCGGCAGGAGCATGGAACGAATTGTCCCGCACCGCTGTACAAGACTGTGGGGGCTCCGCCCAACGGGCCATTCCGCAATAGAGCGATTTCCCCTTGGGCACCCCCAGACGATGGTGGTGGGCCGACCACTGACAGAGCACGAGCTGGTCGAGCGCGCGCGCGAGGGCGACGGAGCCGCGTACGCGACGCTCGTCCGCGACCACGAGGAGACCGCCTTCCGCATCGCCTATGTCATCTGCGGTACCGCTGCCGACGCCGAGGAGGCCGCCCAGGACGCGTTCGTGAAGGCCTACCGCGCGCTCGGCCGTTTCCGGGCGGGCGAGCCGCTGCGTCCGTGGCTGCTCGCGATCGTGGCCAACGAGGCGCGCAACCGGCGGCGGGCGGCCGGCCGCCGAGCGGCGCTCGCCCTCCGCGCCGCCGGCGAGGGGCGCCCCTCGGGGGAGTCGGCCCACTCCCCGGAGGCGGCGCTCCTCGCGGGCGAGCGCCGCGCCGCGCTGCTCGAGGGCCTCAGCCACCTCGCCGAGCGCGACCGCACGGTGATCGCCTGCCGCTACCTGCTCGAGCTCTCCGAGGCCGAGACGGCCGCAGCCCTCGGCGTCCGGCCGGGCACGGTCAAGTCCCGCCTCTCCCGCGCGCTCGACCGACTCCGCGAGGAGGTGGGCGACCGTGTCTGAGCGCCTGCTCGTGCCGGTGACGCTGCCCGGGGAGGTGGGCTCGCGTGTCTGAGGTCGAGCTCGAGCGCGAGCTGCGTTCGCTCCGGGTCGAGTGGCCCGAGACGCCGGACCTCGCCGGCGCCGTGGCCGGCCGGCTGCCGGCGGGCTCGCCGCGCCGCCGTCGGGGGCGCTGGGTCGACTGGCCGGCCTGGCAGGTGGCCGTCGCGCTCGGCGCCGTGCTCGTCGCGGTCGTCATGGCCGTGCCGCCCGCCCGCTCGGCGGTGCTCGACCTGCTCGGGTTCGGCAGCGTGAAGATCGAGCGGGCCGAGCCGCGGCCGTCGGAGTTCGGGGCCGACCTCTCGCTCGGCGAGCCGGTGACGCTGGCCGCCGCCCGACGGCGTGCGGGGTTCCCGGTGCTCGTCCCTGAGGCCGTCGGCCAGCCCGACGCGGTCTACCTGGACGATGGCCCGCCGCCGCGCGTGGACCTCGTCTACCGCTCGCGCCCCGGACTCCGGGGCTCGGCGGGTGTCCGGCTCCTCGTCACCGAATTCCGCGCCATCGCCACCCCGCTGATCGAGAAGACGATCGGCTCGGCGACGAACATCGAGCGCCTCACCGTCGGCGGCGACCCGGCGTTCTTCATCACGGGAGCAGACCACGGCTTCGCGTACATGTCCGAGGACGGCCAGGCGAACTTCGAGACCCAGCGTCTGGCCGGCCCGACGCTGCTCGTCGAGCGCGCCGACGGGATCCTCCTGCGGGTGGAGGGCGAGCTCACGCGGGAGGAAGCGGTCCGCATCGCCCAATCCGTCCGGTAGCGGCGGCCGGGAACGTCAACCGCGGCTGAACCGCCGATCTCGCCGGCCGTCGTAGACGTCGACGTCGAGCGCGCCGCTACCCGCGGTAACGGCCGCCGGCCTTCGCCCACTCGAGCAGGTGCTCGACGGTGCAGAAGCCGTCAGGGATCCGGTGCTCGCCTCGCGTTCGGACGACGAGCACGTGCGCCTCGCCGAGCGGCTCGGCGCACCAGGAGCATGCGGTCAGCCGCGGGTCATCGACGCCTGGACCGGGCTCCCACCAGGCGCCGCGGATCGCCCAGGGCACGACGTGCTCGAGGCGGCAGAAGACGGCCCGTCGGTCGCCGGCCGGCTCGTACGCGCGGAAGCCGTCCGCCGGCTCGACGGCGGTCCCGCACCACGTGCACGGCTCGCTCACGCGACGCCCTCGGGCAGCTCGAAGCGGTGGTCGCCTGCGGCCACCACGATCGGCTCCCCTTCGCGAGCGGCGATCGTCAGGGGCAGGCTCGGGTTGCGGGTCGCGAAGTCCGCGGTCGCGACGCTGCGCCCGCCGAAGGCACGCGCCAGCGCGAGCACCCCACCGGCCAGGTTGGCGACCGCGCCGAGCGGCGCCTCGAGCTCGCCCGTGTCGGGATCGAGTGCGAGCGCACTCGGCGGCGGCGGCCGGAGGTCCGGGAGGGGTCGCGGCTCGACGTCGATGTCCACCCCGGCCGGCACGCGCCACAGCGCGCCCTCGTCGGTCAGCTCGAGGTCGCCGCCGGGCGCGCAGTCGATCATCGCCGGCGAGCGCTCGCCGCCGAGGTCGACGAGGAGCACCACCCGCTCGGCGCGCGAGCGCTCCGAGAACGCGCGCACGGTCGCTACCGCCTGCGCGTGGCGCTCCAGGGCCTCCTGTTCATCCACCGACCGGGACGCTAGCGCGTCTCGGTCGCCGCGCGCCGGGCCTCGACCTCGTGCGGGTTGTTCCGGTAGCCCTGGTACAGGTACGACAGCCACATCCGCCAGCGCCGATGCTGGTCCTGCCACACGTGGCACAGCTCGTGCACGATCAGGTCGTCCGACGTCTGCGCCAGCGGCTTGCGTATCAGGATCAGCGGCCCGACCTCATAGCCATGGAAGCGCCGGAAGCCCGGGATGCGGAACAGCCACGGGGTGTGGAAGATCCGCACGCGCCCCATCCGCACCGGCTCGGGGTAGAAGTCGAGCCGATCGAGCCGAGCTTTCGCCCGCGCCAGCGCCGCGCGTTTCGCCGGGTCCACGGAGCGGACCCTATGTCAGCGTCGTCCTCAGCCGCTCGGCTTCGATGAGCCCGCGACCTCGCCGCCGCTCTTCGCCGCGGTCTTCGCCCCGGCCGCCTTCGTCGTCGGCCCGGTCTTCGCGGCGGCCGTCTTCGGCGACCCGGCCTTCGGCTTCGTCGCGCTCTTCCGTGCCGGCTTCGCCGTGGGCGCCGTCGCGGACTTCGGGCCTCGCGGCTTACCCGGCTTGGCTGCGCCGACCGTCGAGGGGGAGCCTGTCGTGGTGCGCGAGCGGGTGGCGGTCGAGGAGCCTGTCGTGGTGCGCGAGCGGGTGGCGGTCGACGGGGTCGTCTTCGCGGCGGGCGTCCCGGGCGTCGAGGGCGGCCCTGCCTTATCCTCGTCGCCGCGCAGGCGCTCGGCGGCCTCGACGCCCCGCTTGACCGCGGTCTTGCCGAGGTCCACGGCGGTGTCGATGAGCTGCTTCGGGTTGATGGCCATGGCGGCAATCCTGCCCGCGGCGGCCGCGCCTTACACGGGCCACAGCACCATGTCGCCGCAGGCGAGCGCGACCGCCTCGGTGGCCCCGAGGCGCGCGACGACCGTCCCGTCCGGGAGCCGCAGCTCGCCCCAGGCGCGCGAGATCTCGGGCGCCGAGTCGAACGCCAGCTCGAGCGGCTCCAGCCGCGACGCCTGAGCCCGCTCCCACGCGGCGCCGATCTCGTCGAGGACCTCCGGAGGCGGTCCGGCGACGAGTTCGGGGAGCGGGGAGCGGGACATCAGGGCCGTCTGCGACAGGAGGGACACGCTTGCACCTATCTCATCGGCCCCCGCGGCGCCCGCCGCATGGGGTTGGCACCCGATCAGAGCCCGGGAGGATGGCGCGCGACGAACCCGCTGGTCGAGCGCATCGCGTTCTGCCAGCGCGAGCCGGAGACCCGCTGGCCGGAGGTGTCGAACCGGATCCCGGCCACCTCCATGAACACGTGGCCCTGGTTCGCGTAGATCGTCACCCACTTGCCGCGGCCGGCCTCACCCCAGCTCATCAGCGGTCCCGACGCGAGCGGGCCGGAGAGCAGCCCGGCGGCGGCCAGCGCGAACGACACGGAGCCGGAGCAGTCGTAGCCCTTGTCGAGCCACTTGCCGTGGCCCCCGCCCCAGAGGTACGGCGAGCGGGCGATGATGTTGCCCGCCTCGATGATCTGCTTGACCTCCTCGGGCGCCTCGAGCGGAGGCAGGGCGACCCCGTTGGTGAGCGCCGTCGCCTTCGTGATGTCGGTGCGTCCCACGGCTCGGCGCGGGCGGGCGCCGGATGCAGCGCGCGTCGGCTTCGGGCCGACCTCCTCGAGCCCAGGGTCAGTGGTGACCGACGTCCCCGTGTCCCCGGCCACGGGCTCGACGACCTTGGGCCGCAGCTTGGGAAGCGGCGGCAGCTCGGACTCGGCGGCGGGCTGCTCGACCGCCACCGACTTCACCGGGCTGGACGGGGCCTGCTCGCCCGGTGCACCGAGCGCGTACGCACCGGCGCCGACCGCCGCGAAGACTGCGGCCAGGATGACGGCGAGCCGGATCAGCGCGCCGCCCAGAAGCTCGTGCCGCCGTTCGCGCCCGCCTTGGTCATCCCGATGTGGATGTGGTCGCGGTGCGCGGTCGTTTTGTCGACGCGCTTGCGCGGCTTGCCCTTCTCGTTGAAGCACGCGCTATAGGGCCGGAAGTTGGTCATCCCAGCACCCCAGTACCCGCAATCCCAGATCAGCTCCTGCACGCCCATGCGGCGGGCAAGGGCCTGCGGGTTGCCGGCCTTGTCGGGCGCGAGCAGGAGACGGAAGAGCCTGTCCGCGGCGTTGCGGTCGGCCTTGACCGCCGCGTCGAGATGCCAGTCGATCGCGCGGTTCTCGGCGTGCAGCGAGGCCGAGTCCTTGCTCCACTTCTCACAGCGGTAGGAGCCCCAGAACACACCGCTCACGTGGGCGTCGAGCCAGGCGCTCAGCGCGGCCACGCCCGCGCGGCCACGGCGCTTGCAGGCGCGGGCCCTGTCGTAGATCGAGTTCTCGATCGGCACGCTGAGCAGCCGGTTGGCCGGGTTGCCCTTGACGGGCGGCAGCGGCTCGGGGAGCTGGGGATGGGCGGAAGCGCTGCCGGCCAGAAGCGCGAACAGGATCACAGTCAGGAGGAGACGCATCCCCACCTGCATCGGATCCCCACCAGAACCCTTGAGTTGCGGTGCCAGGGATCAGACGACGCGGAGGTGCGCCTCGACCGACGCCGCGATGTCGGCTACCTCGACTTCGCCGCGAGCCACGGCGACGACGAGGGTCTCCGCTTCGTCGACCGTGAAGTCGAGGTCCTGACCGTTGAGGAGGCAGAAGACGCGCGTCGCAGCCCAGGCCAGCCGCTTGTTGCCATCCACGAGCGCGTGGTTGCGGCCGAGGGAGTGCATGAGCGCCGCGGCCTTGTCGGCGAACGTCGGATAGGCGTCCTCGCCGAGAACGGTGCTCTGGGGCCGGCCCGCGGCAGAGGCGAGGAGGCCTCGATCACGTACGACGACGTCGTCGACGACGCCGGCGGCGATCTCGAACAGGTCCGCGACGCTCAGGTAGTCGATCCGCCGGTCGCCTGCACTCACCGGCTGAGCCGCCCGAGGAGCTCGGCGTCCTCGGTCCGGACCTTCTCGATCGCAGCGCGCAACCGCTCGGGGCGGCCGGAGACGTAGTCGGCGATGGCCGATCTGGCGACTTCCTGCATCGATCGCCCCTCCTCGGCGGCCTTGCGCCGCAAGGCGTCCGCTTCGCTGTCGCTGAGGCGAAGGTTCATAGCCATCGCGTCGACGGTACCACGTTGGTACCAGCGATGGTCAGACGGCGGCGGGGACCGGTGCGCCGATCGCGTGCGCGAGGTCCTCGACGAGGTCCTCGGCCGCCTCGATGCCGCAGCTGAGCCGCACGAGGTCGGCCGGGACGGCGGCCGCCGAGCCCTCCACCGACTGGTGGGTCATCGCCTGCGGGACCTCGACCAGCGACTCGACGCCCCCGAGCGACTCGGCGAGCGAGAAGACCTCGCACGCGGCCGCGATCCGCACGGCGTCCGGGTGGCGGAAGGAGACCATCCCGGAGAAGCCCGGCCAACGAACGTCGCTCACGCCCTCCACCCCGCGCAGCCACTCGCTCACGGCCCGCGCGTTCTCGGTGTGCGCCGCCATCCGCAGATGCAGCGTCCGAATGCCGCGGTGCACGAGGAACGCGTCGAGCGGCCCGGGCACTGCGCCGACGGAGTTCTGGACGAAGCGCACGGCTTCGTGCAGCGCGGCCTCGCGGACGACCACCGCGCCCCCGACGGCGTCCGAGTGCCCGCCGATGTACTTCGTGGTCGAGTGCACGACGGCGTCGACGCCGAGCTCCAGCGGCCGCTGGTACACGGGCGTGGCGAACGTGTTGTCCACGGCCACGAGCGCGTCACGCCGGCGGGCAGCGATCTGCTGGATGTCGACGACCTTCAGCGTCGGGTTGGTGGGCGTCTCTACCCAGATCAGCTTCGTCTGGTCGGTCACCGCCGCGTCGACGGCGTCGAGGTCGGTCTGGTCGACCATCGTGTACCGCAGGCCCCAGTGCGTGAGCACCTTGTCGACGAGCCGGTAGGTGCCGCCGTAGAGGTCGTCGGGGATGACGACGTGGTCCCCGGCCGCGGCGACCGCGGTGATGAGCGCGTGCTCGGCCGCCATGCCGCTCGAGAACGCCGATGCATAGCCGCCCTCGAGCTCCCCCAGCGCGCGCTCGAGCGCGCTCCGTGTCGGGTTGGCCGAGCGCGAGTAGTCGTAGTCCTCGACGAACTCACCCGGTGCGGGCTGCAGGTACGTCGAGGCCTGGTGGATGGGCGGGACGACGCCGCGATAGGCCGGATCGGGCTCGAGCCCCGCGTGCACGGCGCGGGTGGCGAAGCGCTTCATGAGACGAGCGACTCCAGCAGGTCGGCGCGGGTGACGATCCCGACCGGCCGGCCGGCCTCGGTCACCGTCAGCGCCTGCCGCTCCCCGCTCAGCAGCTCGACCGCCTCCCGCACCGGGTCGCCGGTCGCGACGGCCGGGAACGGCGCCTCCATCACCTCGACGATCTCGGCGCTCATCAGCTGGGGGTTCGAGATCGCGCGCTTGAGCAGGCCCCGCTCCCCCACCGAGCCGACGATCGTCGTGACGTCCGAGCCCGACACCACCGGGAGCTGGGAGACGCGGTGCTCGTGCAGCAGGCTGATCGCGTCCCGGACCTTCTGATGCGTCTGCACCGTCACGAACGGCGGGATCTCGCCCGCGGTCGCCTTGTCGCGCAGCACGTCGCCGACCGTGCGGTCGCTGGAGCGCTCGAGGAAGCCGTACTGGCTCATCCACGCGTCGTTGAAGATCTTCGAGAGGTACGCGCGCCCGCCGTCGGGGAGCACGACCGCGATCATCGCCTCGGGATCCTCGATCCCCTTCGCGACCTCGAGCGCCGCGTGGACGGCGAGACCGCACGAGCCGCCCACCAGCAGGCCCTCCTCGAGCGCGAGCCGGCGGGTGGTGAGGAAGCTGTCGCGGTCGGAGACGGTGACGTAGCGATCGACGACTGACGGGTCGAACGTCTGCGGCCAGAAGTCCTCCCCCACGCCCTCCACGAGGTACGGATGGACCTCCTTGTTGGAGTAGATCGAGCCCACCGGATCGGCGCCGATGATCTCGATGTCCGCACGCTGCTCACGCAGGTACCGAGCGATGCCGGTGATCGTCCCGCCCGTCCCCACGCCGACGACCAGGTGCGTGATCCGCCCGCCCGACTGGCGCCACAGCTCGGGACCCGTGCTCTCGTAGTGCGTCTCCGGGTTGGCCGGGTTCGCGTACTGGTTGGGCTGGAAGGCGCCGGGGATCTCCTGCGTGAGGCGGTCGGCGACCCGGTAGTACGACTGCGGCGAGTCGGGAGACACGTCGGTGGGCGCAACCACGACCTCGGCGCCGTACGCGCGCAGGAGGTCCATCTTCTCGTTGCTCATCTTGTCCGGCATCACCGCGATCACGCGGTAGCCCTTCAGACGAGCGGCGATCGCGAGACCGGTGCCGGTGTTGCCCGAGGTCGGCTCGATGATCGTCCCGCCGGGCCGCAGCCGCCCGTCGCGCTCCGCGGCCTCGACGAGCCGCATCGCGACGCGGTCCTTGATCGAACCGCCCGGGTTGAACGACTCGAGCTTGGCCACGATCTGCGGCGCGAGGCCGGCTCCGATCCGGCTCAAGCGAACGAGCGGCGTCTCGCCGACGGTGTCGAGGATGGAGTCCTTGATGTCGGCCTGCCGGCCGGTGGCGGGCGTGCCCATGTGTCTGATCATAGGTCGCACGTGCCAGCCGTGTTGAGGGTCGGTCCGTCGAGGAAGCGCATCGGCCGGTGCAGCGCGCAACACGAAAGGTCGCGATCGGAGACCGGTCTCGCCACATCGATGAAAGCGCTCTCCGCCGGCGCCGCGGGGCGAGACCTATCTCAACGATCGCTGCGCGTTCGGCGCTCGCCGGCGCGACCGGGGCGCCTCCTACGACCGCGCGATTCCCAGGCATTTAGCAGCGGGATCTTCGTGGCATGAAGGTTTCACCTAGTGGGGTTCCCTCACTGTTATGGTCGCGCCAAGCGGCTTTGGGAGCGTTCCAGTGCTCGATCTCACCGGATTGCCTGCGCTCGATCTCGCCATCGGCCTGGCGTTCATCTTCTTCCTCCTGTCGACGCTCGCGGCAACGATCCAGGAGTTCATCGCGGCCATCCTCGGCCTCCGCGCGCGGACACTCGAGCAGGGACTGCGAAGCATGCTCGAGGACCCAGACGTCGGGTGGACGCCACGTCGACAAGTTCTACGACCACGACCTGATCAAATCGCTCTACCGCACGCCGCCGCCGGACGCCATGACGGCAGCGAACGCGGAGGCAAGCGAGAAGACGACAGCGGACGAGAAGGCGAAGCCGAGCGGGACCAAAGGGCTGGGCAAGAACGCGGGCATCGTGTCCCGCGGACCGTTCGCGCGCGCCCTGCACTTCTTCGAGCGCACGAAGGGCCCGTCCTATATCTCTCCGCGCTCCTTCGCGCTCGTCCTGCTCGACAACTTCGCGCCCAAGGAGAAAGGCAAGACGATCTTCGACGCGGGCGATGAGGTGCTCGACAACCTGCCCGCAGGCCTACGCGAGCGTCTCAGGCCGCTCATCGCGGGGCCGCAGAAGGACGTCGAGGAGCTGCGTACCAACCTCGAGGCCTGGTTTGACGACGCGATGGCCCGGGTCTCGGGCTGGTACAAGCGCAAGACCCAGATCATCCTGATCGTCATCGGCATCATCCTCGTGCCCGCGATCAACGCGAACACGATCAAGATGGGCGAGCGGATGTGGAAGGACGACACGGTCCGCGCGGCCGTCGTCGCCCAGGCGCAGGAGATCGCATCTGACACTCCCACCACGGACGCGGCCGAGCCGAGCGCCGCCGCGACGCCGACCCCCGACGGGCGGAACTCAGCGAAGCGGCCCAGAGGCTCAACACGGCCGCCGACGACGTCGATGATGTCGTCAAGGTCGGAATCCCGATGGGCTGGCGCGGCGAGGCGGTGCCCCGCGGCCTGGGCGAGATCTTGATCGCGATCGCCGGCTGGCTCCTGACGATCCTCGCGATCTCGCTCGGCGCGCCGTTCTGGTTCGACGCTCTCGGTCGGCTCTCCCGGCTGCGCTCGACCGGCAAGCCGGAGACGCCGCTCCCGGCCACGGGCAGCGGCAAGCGCAACGAGCGCGTCCTCACCCCGCCGCAGGTGCCGACCGTGGTCCTTAGGCACGACGTCACGCCTCCCGGCCCGCCGACGACGTCTGGCTAGGGGTAGGGCCGGGCGCGCCCGATCGCGGCCCACGAAGCACCTGAGGTCCCGGCCGAGTCGTTCTGACGGTGCAGAACGTCGCGCCGATCGACGGATCGAGCTCCTCGCGGCCGAGCTCTGACAGCGACCTACCCTCCCGGACCGAGCGGGTCTTCAGAGCGCGACTGCGCGGCGTCACTGAGGCTCCCCCCGTGTCATGAGTGACGCACGGGATCATGGATAGTCGACGATGTAGACCGGCTGGCCGATCCTGCTCACGTCGGCCGGGCCGCCTACTCCGTTGACCACATGGTCGATGGTTCCAGCGCTGAGGTTGACCGTCATGATGTGGTGGAGCCGCACCCCCGGAGTCTGCGGGACCTCGAAGCCGTTCTCGGTGTGGATCGACGGGTTGTTCTGGTTGAAGACGTAGACGCCTCCGCCGTACAGCCGGTGCGACTTCACGCGGTCGCCGACCTTGTAGCCGGCCCACCCTTCGACGCCGTCGTGCATCCAGTCCGCCTGCGTCGGCGGGTCGTACGGCAGCTCGTTCTGGTACAGGATCACCACGCCGTTCTCGCCGTTCCAGATCGTGTTGTACTGCTGGAAGTGCTCGACGAAGAGGCCCGTCGCCGTCACGTCATCACCGTTGACGACGACGCCGTTGCGACCGACGTTGGTGTTCCAGCGCTCGGTGTCGCCGGAGAAGCCCTCGACGCCGTGGTCCGCACGCCATACCCAGGTGTGGTCGATCAGGATGTCGTCGCTGTTGACCTCGAGCGCGATGTCGGCCTTGCCGACGTGCGGCCCGCCGACGCGGAAGTACACGTCCGACAGCGTCGTCGGGTTCGACGCGTCGGCCTTCTTCCCGTGGCCGTGGCCGTTCCGCTTGCCGACCCGCAGGAGCACCGGTGACTCCTTGGTGCCTGCGTCGACCGTCACTCCGGCGACGATCACGCCGGGAACATCGGCGACCGTCAGCGGGACCGCGCCCTTGACGGCGGTGAGCGTCGCGTGCCCCATGCCGAGGACGACGGTGTTGGAGCGCTTGATGGCGATGGTCCGCGCCACGTCGTAGATGCCGGGGGTCAACAGCAGGTTCTTGCGGTGGGCGAGCGCCCTCTTGATGACCTTCGGCGAGTCCGACGGCCTCGCAACGAAGAAGTCGCGGAGCGGGATCGTGCGACCTGGCGTCATGCCGCCGGCCCACGAGACGCCCCGCGTGCCGGTCTGCGCCGAGGGCACGCGGACCTTGTACTTGCCCCGCTCGTCGACGAACAGGTACGGCTTCTCGCGGCTGACGGGCGTCGTGTCGAGCGTCGTGTAGGGCGGGTTCGGGAAGTCGGCTTCGGACGGCGCTCCTTCGACGCCCGCGAAGACCTGGTTCCACACGCCGTTCGACCAGCCCGCGATTCTGCTGTTGCGGATCAGCCACTGCTGCTGCGAGCCGTTGATGACGAACGGAAGGTCCGAGTCGGCGATGAAGCCACCGCTGGCGAACTGCGGGCCCGCCGTGCAGTAGTCCATGAGCGAGAGGTTGGCCCCGGTGATGCTGAGACGACGCATCGACACGGCCTGGGAGACGGCCCAGAAGTTCGCGGAGGCCCGACAGCCGTCCTGTCCCAGCGCGTTGACATTCAGCGTCAGATTGGACAGCGTGCGCCAGAAGTTGACGAGGGCGACACAGTTGCTCGTGCCCCCATCCGCCAAGCAGCGGTTGTAGACCTCGATCTTGCCGTTGATCGTCACGTCGGTCGGCGAGGCACCCAAGCCGGCGACCTCGGTGTAGTAGCCCACCTTCATCTGCAGCGGCTCGGTGGCACTGCCATAGACGCCGGGCTTGAACAGGAAGGTGCGGCGGTTCGTGCCCATCTCCGCGTCGACCTGCTGCGCGTGGACCGCGTCGACCGTTGCCTGGATCTGGCTGACCGGCATGCCCGGGTCGAAGACGGTCACGTTCGGGCCGAAGGCGGGCGCCGACGGTGCGGCGATCGCGGTGCTGCTCGCGCTCGACGAGAGCGTGAGCAGAAGCAGTGCCAGACGGACAATCGTCGTCGCTCGAACGCGCATCATCGCCACTCTCCTCGTCGTCAAGCCGCAACCTACCGGAGGTCGCGCCCTGCTCGATCGCCGGGTGCCGGGACCCGAGCCGCTCGGCCCCGAGGCGATGACCAAGGGCACCAACGAAAAGCAGCTCGCGACGAGCCGGCCCTCGTCAGCGAGCCGCGACCGCCCGTGCTGACCGAGGGTCAATGGATCCGCATCGTCGCGTTGCCTGCTACGGGCTATCGGCTCGCGCGACCGCCGCCGCGCGCCGACTGCCCATACGACCCGGGTGCTCCGGCGCGCGTAGCCTCCCCCGGATGGAGGTCGAGCTCCGCCAGATCACATCCGAGACGGTTCGCGCGATCTGCGAGCTCGAGGTGGCGGCCGACCAGCGCTCGTTCGTCGCGCCGAACGCGGTCTCGATCGCGGAGGCCCACTTCACCCCCGGCCACTGGATGCGGGCGATCTACGCCGACGGGCAGCCCGTCGGCTTCGCCCTCACGTTCGACGACCCGTCGGAGGGCTACTTCCTGTGGCGGTTCATGATCGCCGAGGGGCACCAGCGCCGCGGCATCGGCCGGCGCGCGATGCAGCAGGTGCTCGAGCACTGGCGCGAGCTCGGAGCGACGGCGGCGAGGACCAGCGTGGTGCCGTCGAACACCGGCGCGACTCGCCTCTACGAATCGCTCGGCTTCCGGCTCACCGGCGAGGAGGACGACGGAGAACTCGTGATGGTTCTGGACATGTGATCAGGAGGAGGCCGCCGGCAGCGCGTCGAGCGCGTTCATCCGACAGCCTCGTGGAGGAACCCTGCCCTGCCACGTCGCTCTCGCCCGGTTGCGAGCGTTCCCTCGCCCCCCGGATCGGCGCGGGCCGCAGCGTCGTGCTCGTCAACGCGGGGATGCGTTAGGCGGGCAGCCACGACCGGTGCTGGGACGACGAGCACCGGCCGCGACGGCCGCTGACTCCCTAACGCGCGGCTGGCTCCACGACGGCGAAATGGGCGGCACCGCCACTGCTGGGTGCGGCCAGCCGCGTGCCGTCGTAGCTTCCGCGTACGCGCCAGCGGCCGACGCCGGTCGGGCGGAACGCGACGGCGGCGCGCCCGTTCCGCACCACCGGCACATGCTGAGCGTGGAAGAGCCAGCCCGCCAAGGGGTCGAAGCGCTGCACGAGGAGCGTCGCCCGCCCGCCGTCCACGTCCGGGTCGACGTCGAGCCCGAGCGTCACCGTACGGCCAGGTGAGACGGTCGTCGTACGCTCGCCATTCACGAGGGTCCGCGACCGCGTGATGGCGCGGGCGAGGCGGCGCAGCGTGTAGCGACCATTCGCACCGTCACGGGAGCGCACCGCGAGGAAGTACCGCCCTGCTTCTGTCTGCCTCTCGATCTCGGTGCCCGTGGCGAGGCGGCGACCCGACTCGCTGAGCAGGGTCAGGGAGAGGTCCGCGCCGGTGCGCAGAGTCAGCCGCAGCAGGCTCCGCTGCGACAGCGAGAAGCGGTACAGGTCGAGGGCGTCGAGCTCGCTTCCCTGCAGGCGCCCACGGACGCCGACGTCGTTGCCAACGCGCAGCCCGGGGGCCGTGTCGTCTGCGCCTGCCCGGCCCGCCCGCAGCCGGTATCGGGTGATCGATCGCTCGCCGCGCGTAGCCCTGACGAACAACGTATGGACGCCGCTTCGCTCGGGGACGTAGAGCAGATGGCGGTCGCATCGCGCCGATCGCACCTGCTCCTGCCCTGGCGCGTAGAGCTCGAGGTTGGCGCAGTTCCCGCCGCGCGACACGAAGTTCATGCGGTACGTCGTGCCCTGGCGCAGGCGGACGGACCATGCGTCGTCGGGGTTCGTCAGGCGATCGACGGCGCCGCTCGTACCGCGGCCCGGGAGACGCCGCCCTGGGAACGTAGCCGGCGGGTTCGGTGCCAGGACTTGCAGGCGGAACCGGTCACGCGCGGAGTTCGGCCGCGCCGCGACGCGGACGAGGTAGGTCGCGTTCGCCTCAGCGTCGAGCTCGAGCGTCGCGAATCCTCGCCGATCGGTCGCGCGGCAGCCGACGCCGAAGAGCTGCGAGCGCTGGCGCTCGAATACATCGACGACGGCGTCGAGGTCGCCCGCAGCTTCGAGGTCGACGATCACGGCGCGGTTCCCGGGCGACGAGAACGCGTACCACACCGACGGCCCAGAGGTCGTACAGCTCGACGCCGGCTCGTCCCCGTCCACCGATGCTTCCACCGTCGTACCGGACACGGCAGCCGGGAGAACGAGAGGCGTGGCGTTGCCGCGGGCGTCGTTCGGAGGAGGCGCGGCGGTCACCGGCGGCGCCGCCAGCAGCCAGATCGCAAGCACGGCACCCATAGTCCCCCACCGGCTGAGCTGCCTCATGACCGCCTCCTCGTTGGCTGTGCGCCGAAATCTAGTGCGCCCGCGTTGACGCTGTCAACGCGCCAGCACGGCACCGATATCGCGATCGACGCTTGGCGAACCGCGGCGGGATGGGCCTCCGCTACGCCAAGACCTCATGTGAGCCGTTTCGCCCATCCCAACCGGTGAACAAATCGTTCGCAATTTGCATGGATTTCTTCACTAGTGACCACATGGGAATAGCGCGAATCAGCTAGATCACGCAGAAGCCGGCAGGGAGCGTGGCTTCGCGAGTTGATGTCGAAGCACGGAGGGCCGTCGTGGCGACAATTCCGACGCACCAAGCGGCCGACGCGGGTGCAGCCCGCGTGGCAGCCGTGGTGAGTCGGCACGAGCGGACGCTCCTGCGCACGGCGCGCCTCGTCTCGCTGTGCGACGACGATGCGCTCGACGCCTACCAGCGCGCGCTCGAGATCTTCATCCGCCGGGTCGACACCGTGGATCCCGCGACGGAGCTCGCCTGGCTGCGCGTCGTCGTGCGCCACGAGGCGATGGCGATCCGTCGCTCGCGCTCCGAGTCGGTGGCGGGTGAGGAGCTGGACGTCGATGACTTCGTCCCGAGCGGTGAACGCGCCGTCGAGGACGTGATCGCCTCCGGTGAGCGCGTCCGGCGGTCGGCGGAGGCGCTGCGCGCGCTGAAGCCCGACGAGGCGAAGGCACTGATGATGAAGGCGCACGGGCTCTCGTACGCGGAGATCGGTGAGCGGTGTGGTTGGACCTACACGAAGGTCAACCGAGCCGTCACCGAGGGCCGGCGCCGGTTCATGGCGGCGTACCGGGAGATCGAGTCCGGCGGGGAATGCGCGCGCTTCGCCCCGATCCTCGAGGCACTGGCCGGCGGAAAGGCCACGAGCAAGCAAGTGCTCCAGATCCGGCCCCACCTGCGCCACTGCATCGCATGCCGGGCGACGGTCCGCGACCTGCACCTCTCCCAACTTCGCCGCGCGTCGCTCTTCTGGCCGGTGTTCGCGTTCGCGGAGCCACTGGGACGTCTCTCGTCGTCCGGCCGCTCCGCCGACCCGCTCGACCACCTGGCATCGAAGTCCGTCGACGACCGCCTCCAAGAGCTCGCGATCGAGGGGCCGGCAGCGGACGCGCAGACAGACGTCGCCATCCCACTCCCGGAGGTCATCGACGGCGGCCTGCAGGTCCCGCTCGAGCTGCCACCGCTGTCCGAGCCGACCGAGCACGTCGGCCGACTCGATGCGCTGCGCCACGACATCACCGCCTTCTTCCACCGGGCGCAGGCTTCCGACCTGGCGACCGGCGTGCACATGGCGAGCACGGGCGGCGGCGGCCGCATCGCCACCGTCGCCGCGGTTCTCGGGCTCTGTCTCAGCGGCGCCGGCGTCGGAACCGTCTGCGTGGTGACCGGGCTCGTCCAAAGCCCCCTCCCGCTCCTGCGCGACGAGCCGCCGACGCAGCCCGAGCCCCGGCGCGCCGCACCAATCAAGCCGCGCGCCGCTCAGCCCACCCCCACGCCAGCGCTCGTCCGAGCCACGCCGACGCCGACGCCCGAGCGGCGGCCGGCAAAGCGGAAGCGCACCACCGCGAGCCGCGACCGATCGCAGCGACTCGCGCCGACGAGCCACGAAAGCGCGCCGATCACCCCCACCACGGCGTCCCAGGCCGGCCAGGACACCTTCACCCCTGAGGCTCAGCAGGCCTCACAACCGCCAACCCCAGCACCCGCTACCGGCGGAAGCGAGTTTGCGCCGTGAGGAGGCGCCGTATGCCACTGCCACTCCGCATCGCTGTGATCGTCGCGATGGTCCTGATCGCCGGCGCAGGAGCGACTCCGGCGAGCGCTGGCATGTATGCCGTGTATGCATGCGACCCGCGTCATGGCAACGTCAACAACTCGTGGCAGTCCTACTCGAACCGCCGCGGAATCCTCGTCTACGCCGCCTGCACGGGTCACCGCGCGTCGCTCGGACCTTGGGACCAGGGGCTCGTGACGCGAGCGATGATCAACCGCAAGAACAAGCGCGCCACGATCCCACGCGGAGCCTCCGCCCGCTGGATCTTCCGCGCCCCTCCCGGCGCGACGCTCTCGCACGTCAACTTCGTCGGCTCGTATTGCGGAAAGTTCGGGCTCGCTGCGGTGCTCCTAGCCGACGTCGCGCCGGTGTACTGGTGGTACGACCCCGCCGGCGTGGCGCGCTGCTCGACGACGCCGCGAGCGTCAATGGCGCCACTGCTCAACCGGACCACGGCTTCGCTGCGCACCTACTGCACGGGAGGTCGATGCGCGGTGGGGGGCGGCACTCCACGCGCATGGGCAACCATGCGCTCGATCGCCGTCTCCGTCACGGACAACACCCCGCCTTCGATAAGCGTCACGGGCGGCACGGGCGTCGCTCCCGGCTGGAAGCGCGGCGATGTGACCTTCGCAGTTCGTCGCGAGCGACAACGTACGGGAGTGCGTCGCATCATCGATCGAAGGCGGTGGCCTCGTGCAGCGCGCCGTCGAGTCGATTGCGACTACACCCGCGCGGTGCCATGTCCGACTGTATCAGCGACACACTCACGCCGTGAGCACGCGGCTCGCCTCCAGACGGACTGCAGCCGTTCGTGATTCGCGCTGAGGACTCGGCGGGCAATCTGCAGGCACACACGGTGACGGTCGCGGCCGACAACACCGCTCCCGGCCCGCCGATCGGTCTATCGGCGGTGGGTGGCATCGGGATGGCGTTCGACCGAACTCGTTCGGTGTTCAGTGGCGTAATCCCTCAGAGACCGGGCACCGCGCCGATTGCGGGCGTCACGTCGGCGGTATGCCCGGCGATCGCGGACGTCGAAGATTGGTCGGCGTGCGTCGTCGAACCCGTACGCCCCGTCGGACGAGTTGCTATCGGGACTACGCGTACCCGCGCGAAGGCCAATGGGTGGCGCGCATCTGGCTTCGAGACGCCGCCGGGAACGAGGATCGCCGTACGGCACAGGCCGTACCGCTCAACCTCGACGACACGCCTCCATCGGTCGCGTTCGCCGCGATCGACGAAACGGATCCGACGCGGATCGACGTTCATGCATCGGACGCCACATCGCCGCTCGTGCGCACCGAGATCGAAGCGCGACGTCGAGGGGACGGAGCCTGGATCACACTGCCGACGACAGCGACGTCGACCGGTTTCTCATCGCGCCTCGACGACGAGGTGCTGCCGAACGGCGAGTACTCACTCCGCGCGCGGGCGACTGACAGCGCCGGAAACGAGCGCTCTACCGATCGCGAGCTATCTGGCAAGGTCGCGCTCCGCGACGTGCCGATGCGAGTCGACACGCGTCTCGTCGCCGGTCAGATCAAGACCGTCAAGGGTCGGCGTACGCGAGGCGGCCGTCGGCGCACGCGGCGTGTGATTGTCGCCCGGCCGAAGATTCCGTTCGGAGGCACGATCCCGATCCGCGGGCGACTCACCATGCCGGGAGGTAACGCCGTCGCAAACGCTGGGATCGAGGTCTGGGAGCGACGAATGGATACGCGGCGCTGTGTCTCGACGCGTAGCGGTGATCGGGACCGACGGCTCCGGCCGCTTTACCTTCAGAGCGCTCCGAGGACCGAGCCGTACGCTCCGGTTCCGCTATCCCGGTACCGCGATTGTCCGAGCGCGTACCACCGAGGTCGACATACGCGTGAGGGCCGCGTCCAGCATCAGCGTCAACCGCCGCCGCGTCGTAAACGGCGAAGACATCGTTCTCCGCGGTCGGATACGCGGTGGCCCGCTGCCCTCAGTTGGCAAGCTTCTCCAGCTACAGGCATACTCGCGCGGTAGATGGCTGACGTTTGCCACGCCGCGTGCGGACAGGGGCGACCGGTCGGTGGTCCTATCGCTACCGATTCACTGCGACGCGCGGCACCGTGCGATATCGATTCCGAGCGCGCATTCCGCAGGAGGCCGGGTTCCCGTACATCGTCGGTCAGTCGAAATCGGTCCGGAGTCCTCGTGAAGGGTCTGTGACGGAGGCGCAGCGACGATGAGCCGAGCGCTTCGAGATCGTCTGAGCTACGCGAACGTGATGTCGACGGTCGCGGTGTTCATGGCGCTCGGTGGCACGTCGTACGCAGCTCACCCTCCCGCGCAACAGCGTCGGGCCGAGCAGCTGCGAATCGAACTCCGTCGGCAGCACCGAGATTCGTCGACAAGCCGTACGTTCGATTGAGATCCGAGAACCGCTCGATTCGACTCCGCGATATCTCGACGAGGAACGCGCGCGTCACTTCGAGGCGCGCAAGGACCGTCCGGCGTCGCGTTCTTCCAGAGCGTGAACTCGGCGGTCGGCGGCGGGGTGGGTAACGCGAACGGGCTTTCGCCGTCCGGCACCAATGGCACCCTCGTGGCAGTTCAGCCGTTCGGTCGCAAACTGCGTCGCGGTCGCGTCCATCACCTCTCTTCCCGGCGGACCGAATCCCGACCCGCCGGGTGGCGGCCAGGTCACAGCTCAGTCAACGGCCGACGGACGCGTCCTTGTTAGGACGTACGACTCGAACGGACAGCCGGTGCTGTCTCCGTTCAATCTGATCGTCGCCTGCTGACGCCGCATGGCTCTGATCAAGGCACAGATCACGCAGGACACGGTCGACTATCTCGCTCGGCATTCGGGGCAGGACGAGGTGCTTGCTCGGATCGAGCGGGAGACGTTGGCGATGCCGGAGGCGGCTATGGCTACGCCTCCCGACGAGGGTGCGTTGTTGACGATGCTCGCGAAGCTGGTTGGGGCCACGCGGGCGCTCGAGGTTGGGACCTTCTTGGGTTACGGGGCGATCTCGATTGCCCGGGGGCTCGCTGACGGCGGCCGGCTGACGTGTCTCGAGCTCGAGGAGACGCGGGCCGAGGTTGCTCGGGCGAATCTTGAGGATGCCGGTGTCGCGGACCGCGTTGAGATCGTGGTCGGGCCAGCGGAGGAGAGCCTCAAGCGGCTGCCCGAGGACTCGGAGTTCGACTTCGTGTTTCTCGATGCCGACAAGACGAGCTATCCGACGTACTACGACCTCATCGTTCCCCGCCTGAAACCGGGCGGGTTGCTCGTGATCGACAACGTGCTGCTCGGCGGCGGCGTGATCGATCCGCAGAGCGAGCGCGAGCGCATCATCGCCGACCTGAACGACCGGATCACCGCCGACGAGCGGGTCGAGAGCGTGATGATCTTCGTCGCCGACGGGGTGACGCTGGTGCGGCGTCGCGACGTCTCCGCGGGAACGTCCTAGGCACCAGTCGGGCGCTCCCGAGGGACGGCGCGCGGTCGAAGGAGGCGCTCCGGTCGCGCCGGCGAGCGCCGAAGGCGCAGCGATCGTTGAGATAGGTCTCGCCCCGCGGCGCCGGCGGAGAGCGCTTTCATCGATGTGGCGAGACCGGTCTCCGATCGCGACCTTTCGTGTTGCGCGCTGCACCGGCCGATGCTGTGCCGCCCTCCCGAGGCCTCCCAAGGTGAGCACGCCGGCGCCACGGGCCGGTTCGATGGGCGGTCCGCGGCGTGGCCTCCCGGGGCGCTCGAGCGCGAGCTTGCGAGCGCTGCCCCGGGAGGGCATGACGACGGACCGACCCCCACCACCGCCGGATGCGAGATGGTCCCGACCATGACCGACTTCCTCGAGCTCCACCACCGCGACGGGCCGCCGCTCCCTGGACGTCGGTCGCGCGCCTGCTCGAGTCGCTCGGCTTCGAGGCGCTCGCCACGACCAGCAGCGGCCGTCGCCGCTGCCGCGCGCCGACCAGCGGCCACCGGTACGCACGGTCTGGCGCGCGACCCAGGCTCGACACGGTCGACGTGACGGTGCTCGACTTCCAGTGCCGACCAAATCGGAAATCGTGGCGCTCGCTCGCATGAAGCTCCGCGCGACTCGGCATCGCCTTCCATTGGACGAACTCGCGCGGTAGATGGAGGGGCTCGCGAGCCAACGCACACCGGGCACGACGTGGACCGACGACGACCGCGAGCGGCTTGACGAACTACTACGGCTCATCCGCGGGAGGGCCCCAGCAAGGGCCGCTGAACCGCGATAGAGCATCCGCGTGCGGAATACGCGTCCTGCGCCCGCGTCCTTGTAGATCACGAGGCAGGTGGCCTCGGTTACCCAAGGAGGATTCATGCCCAGCTTTCCGACCGAACCCGACCGGTTCCTCGTCATGGTCGTCGCGGAGGGCGTCTCGCACGACCTGCCCACCGCGATCGAAGAGGGCAAGGCCGACCTGCGGGAGCGAGCGGGATTGATCCGGAAGAAGTCCGGCTTCCCGCTCATCCGTGGGTTGTCCTGCGGCGTGACGAGCGTGACGACGCAGGTCCATCACGACGGCGACACGTCGAACACCACGGCGACACTCGCCGCCTGGTACCACCTCGACTTCGACAACGATCTCATGACGCCGCTGCCCTTCCGTTCGGTCGGACGGGTGTCGACGTCGATCATCGAGGAGCACGACGTCGTGTTCTGCCAGGGGTACTGAACACGCACGGTTGCCGAGCCTCGTCGAGCGCATGGAGGCCGCCACGGCGGCCTCCACCACCGGTCGGCTTCGTTCGCGGCTGGACGGCGCGCGGTCGAAGGAGGCGCTCCGGTCGCGCCGGCGAGCGCCGAAGGCGCAGCGATCGTTGAGATAGGTCTCGCCCCGCGGCGCCGGCGGAGAGCGCTTTCATCGATGTGGCGAGACCGGTCTCCGATCGCGACCTTTCGTGTTGCGCGCTGCACCGGCCGATGCTGTGCCGCCCTCCCGACGCCTCCCAAGGTCAGCACGCCGGCGCCATGGGCCGTTCGATGGGCGGTCCGCGGCGTGGCCTCCCGGGGCGCTCGAGCGCGAGCTTGCGAGCGCTGCCCCGGGAGGGCATGACGACGGACCGACCCCCACAAGCGACCGATGCGAGATGGTCCCGACCCATGACCGACTTCCTCGAGCTCCACCACCGCGACGGGCCGCCGCTCCTGCTGCCGAACCCGTGGGACGTCGGCTCGGCGCGCCTGCTCGAGTCGCTCGGCTTCGAGGCGCTCGCCACGACCAGCAGCGGCTTCGCCGCGACGCTCGGGCGCCTCGACTACGGCGTCACCCGCGACGAGGCGCTGCAACATGCCGCGGCGATCGCCGACGCCGTCGGCATCCCCGTGAGCGCCGACCTGGAGAACGGCTTCGGCGACGCGCCCGACGAGGTGGCCGAGACCATCAGGCTCGCGACCGCAGGCCGGGCTCGCCGGCGGCTCGATCGAGGACGCGACAGGGCGCGACGACGAACCCGTCTACGACCTCGAGACCGCGGCCGAGCGCGTCGAGGCCGCCGCCGAGGCCGCCCGCAAGGCAGACGCGCCGTTCGTCCTCACCGCCCGCGCCGAGAACCATCTGTACGGCCGCGACGACCTTGCGGACACGATCGCGCGGCTGCAGGCGTTCGAGGCCGCGGGCGCCGATGTGCTCTACGCCCCCGGCCTCGTGAAGCTGGAGGACATCCGCGAGGTTGTCGAATCCGTCGGCAAGCCCGTGAACGTGCTGGCCCTCCCGAATGCGCCGTCGGTCGCCGAGCTGGCGGAGGTCGGCGTACGACGCGTCTCAGTCGGCGGCGCGTTCGCCTTCGCGGCCCTGGGCGCGGTCGTCGACGCCGCACGCGAGCTGCTCGAGCAAGGGACGTACGGCTTCAGCGACCAGACGCGGCGAGGTGCGAAGGCGGCTCGTACAGCGTTCGGGCCTCCGCGTTGAGCGGGAGCGGGCGCCCGAGAAGGTAGCCCTGGCCGAACGAGCAGCCGAGCTCGAGCAGCGCCTCGCGCTGGTCCTCGCGCTCGATCCCCTCGACCACGACCTGCACGCCGAGCAGCTCGCCGAGCTGCACGACCATCGCCAGCACCGAGCGCTCGTGGCCGGCCCGGCCCGCGCCGTCGACGAACGGCCGTGCCACCTTGACGATGTCGAGCGGAACCGACCGTGCGACCGACAGCGCCCCGCGGCCCGCCCCGAAATCGTCGAACGCGATCCGCACCCCGAGCTCGCGCAACGCGGCCAGCCCGTCGCCAGGAGCGGCTCGCAGAACGTCCTCGGAGAGCTCGAGCACGAGCCGGCTCGGCTCCAGCCCGCTCGCGTCCAGCACATCGCGCACCGTCCCCGCGTCCAGTACCGCGAGGTTGACGTGGACGGCCGGAACCTCGCCTCGCGCCGCAGCCGCGCACGCCTGGGCGAGCACCTCGCGGTCGACGGCGCGGGCCAGCTCGCCGAACACCCCGCGCAGGAACGTCCCCGCGCCGAGCAGGCCGTGACGCGGGTGGCGCCAGCGGGCGAGCGCCTCGGCCGCGACGACCTCGCCGCTCTCCAAGGACACGATCGGCTGGAAGTGGGCGACCAGCTCGCCGTTGCGGAGCGCCGCGGCCAGCTCGTCCCGCCCCGTCGCCGCGCCCTCTCCCACGGGCTCCATCTCCGGGAACCACACGCGAAGCTGGCTGCGCCCGGCGTCCTTGGCCCGGTACATCGCCAGGTCGGCGCGCCGCAGCAGGCCGGCCGCGTCGATCGAGCCTGCCGCCGCGGTGGCGATGCCGACGCTCGAGCGCACCGAGACCTGCTCGCCGTCGGCCATGACCGGCTCGGCCAGCAGGTCGAGGATGCGGCCGCCCACCTGCTCGCCGTGGTGGTCGTCGACGTCCGCGAGCAGCACCGCGAACTCGTCGCCCCCCATCCGCGCGGCGACGTCGCCCGGCCGGACCGACGCCTCGATCCGTCCCGCGGTGGCCGCCAGCACGGCGTCGCCGGCCGCGTGCCCGCAGCGGTCGTTGATCGCCTTGAAGTCGTCGAGGTCGAGGAAGAGCACGGTCGCCATGCCGTCCGGGCGCGCCAAGGACGCCTCGACGCGCCGCAGGAACAGCGTCCGGTTGGCGAGGCCCGTCAGGGGATCGCTCAGCGCCTGGCGCTCGAGCCGGTCGAGCTCCAGGGAGAGCCCGGCGTGGGTTGCGAGCGCCTCGAACAGGCGCAGGTCCTCGTCCGTGAACGAGCTCGTCGCCCCCACGCGATCGCCCAGCACCATCACGCCCGCCAGCCGCGTCTCCCCCCGCACCGGAGCGATCAGCGCCTGCGAGATCCCCCGCCGCGCGAGGTAGTCGCCGAGCCCGCCGCCGCCGTCGTCGCCCTCGACCAGCACCGCGTGATCGGCCGCGACGGCGCTCCGCAGCGCGGCGACGTCGGGCCCCGGCACCGGCACCATGACCTCCTCCCCATCCGGCCCGCGCGAGGTGCGCAGCGCGCCGACCTCGGACAGGAGGACGAGCTCGGCGGTCTGCACCCGGAAGCTCGCGCGCGTGCGGCGGAGGAGGTCGAGCAGCTCGGCCTCCAGCTCGCCCCCGCCCCGCGACAGCGAGCGCGTGACGCCGTAGAGGAACTCGAGGCTGCGGTGCTTGGCCTGTTCGGACACGTAGGCGCGGTAGGCGACGAGCAGCATCGCGGCCGGCGGCAGGAGCAGCCACGCGGCCCGCGTGTCGTGTGCCACCACGGTGGCGCCCGCGAGCGCGACGCTCGCGTTCGTGAGCGCGACGACGAGGTCGGCGCCGAGCATCCCCGCCAGCCGGCGGGATGGGATCCCGCCCTCGGCCAGCCCGATCGCGCAGAAGACGAGCACGGACGCCGCGAGCGACGCGTGGATCACCGCGGCGAAGACCGCCAGCCACGCCGCCGGGCCGATCTCGACGGCGACCGGCAGCAGTGCGTGCAGCGTGATGCTCGCGACCGCCGCCGTGAGCGCGAACTGCGCGAGGTTGAAGACCAGCCGCACCGGGTCCTGCCGCGTCGCCACGAGCACGACGCCCGGGCCGACCACCATGGCGAGCATGAGCGCCTCGGGGTCGGCGAGCAGCAGGCCGAGCACGAGCGGCACCTCGGAGAGCGAGAGCGAGTGCGCGCTGCCCCGCACGTGCGCGTGGACCACGAAGACCTCTGTGAACGCGAAGCCGGCGGCCAGCGCCCACCACGGGATGTCGGTCCGGAAGGGGTCGAGGTCCCGCACGACCTCGTGCCACAGCACGAACGCCGCGACGGCCGTCGCGGCGATCAGCGCTCCCAGCGTGGCTCGCGTCAGTTGTCGGCGACCCACGAGCTTCCAGACCAGCGACGGCCGGACCATCGCCGGCCGGACCAGCGGCGCCCGGCCCACTCCGCGTTCACCGCACCGACCGCATCGGAGTGCTTGAGCGCAGCTTCGAGGCGCCGGACGTCGAGGATGGCCGGGAGCCAGCGCTGGCGCACGGCGTCGGCGTCCGGCACCGGCTCGGCGAGCGACCCCGTCAGGTCGACCCGGCCGGCGCCCTCGGCCTCGCGCGGGTCGGGCAGGTCCACCGCGCCCTGCATCAGCAGCGCCTTGAGCTGGTCGGGCGTGAGGTCGGGGTGGGCGGAGAGCAGCCGCGCGGCGACCCCGGTGACGACCGCTGCGGCTTGCGACGTGCCGCTGCCGCGGAAGTGCTCTTTGCCGACGCGCGCGGTCGGGAACTCGAGGTCGAGCGCCGAGCCGGGCACGCGCAGGGACACCATCGCCGTGCCCGGGGCGACCACGTCGACCGGCCGGCGCACGCTGCGGCTGGAGAACGGCGCCACGCGATCGTCGGCCGGGCCGGCCGTCGCGAAGGTGTCGGTCGCCCCCGCGGCGATCACGAACGGGTCGGCGGCGGGGAGGTCCAGCGAGCGAGCGCGCTCGCCGAGGTTGCCGCCGGCCGCGACGACGGCGATGCCCTCGCGCCACAGCTGCTCCACCGCCCAGGCCAGCAGGTCGCGCCGGTAGCCGACGCGGTCGGCCTCGACGCCGAGCGAGAGGTTCACGACGCGGATGTCGAGCCCGCCGTCGTAGCGGTGCTCGCGCACCCACTGCAGCGCGCGGAGGACCCGTGCCAGTTCCGTCTCGCCCTGCGCGCCGGCGACCTTGAGGCTGACCACGCGGGCGCCCGGCGCGGTGCCGGCGATGAGGCCGGCGAGGTGGGTGCCGTGGCCGAAGGTGTCGAGCGTGGCGAGGCGACGGCTGCTGCCCTCGCGCGAGAAGTCGGGACCGTGCAGGACCCGGCCGGGATCCGTCAGGAAGCCCACCGGCGCCACGCCGGTGTCGATCAGCGCAACGTCCACGCCGCCGCCGTCGGGCGCCAGGGCGGCGATCCCGCTGCCGCCCGCGATGTGGTCGGTCGGGACGGAAGCGCGCGCGCCGGCCGGAGCCAGCAGCGCCATCGCGGCCAGTGCGAACGCGGCGATCCGCGCCTTCGGCCGTCCTCGGCCGTCCCAGCGGATCCCGTAGCGAATCGTCAAGCGGTGGTCCTTCCGTGGCCGATGGCGAGCGGGCGGCGTTCGTGCCGCCCGCTGGTCGTATCGGCAACGGCGGGACCCTGCTCAGGCGGACATCCGTCCAGCGCTAGGGGTGCCCAACGGGACATCGCTCCACACGGAATGGCCCGTGGGGCGGGGGGCGGGCGGGTCCTATCTATCCGAACGCCGGTATCACCCGGTCGGCGACGAGCTTCAGCTGCCCCTGGATGTCCGGTACGCCCTCGACCGCCTGGCCCGAGAAGAACTCCACGAGGTGGGCGTCGGTGAGGCACAGGATCATGTGGTTGACACCGGCCGGCTCGATGTCGGCCTTGATCTTCTCGACGCACTCCTCGGGCGTCCCGGCGATCGACAGCTTCTCGGACAGCTCCGGGCGGAAGAGCTCGATCGCCTTGGCGACGTCGCCCGTCCCGAGCGCCTCGACCACCGGCGCGACCTCGTCAGTCGTGATCCCGTGGCGCTCGAGCTGCTCGGGCGGCATCGAGGAGATGTAGAAGGCCACGATGATGCGCGCCGCCTTCTTGGCGGCCGCCGAGTCCTCGGCCACGACGGTGACCACCCAGGCGCCGACGTCGAACCCGTTGAGGTCGCGCCCGGCGTTGGACGCGCCCTTGCGGACGTTCTCGACCACGTAGTCGTACGCCTCGCGCGAGTAGGAGAGCGCGTGGTGCAGGCCGTCGGCCAGCTCGCCGGCCGCGATGAAGGAGCGTGGCCCCTTCATCCCGCCCATGAGCAGCGGGAGCCGCTCCTGCACCGGGCGCGCAGCCGTGAAGAGGCCCGTGTACTGGAAGAAGTCGCCCTGGAAGTCGATCTTGCCGTCGTCCAGGAAGGTGCGCATGACGTGCAGCGCCTCCTTCAAGCGCGAGAGCGGCTTCCTGTGCTCCCAGTCGATGTGGTACTGCTGCATGAGCCCGAAGTTGCCCGTGGAGACGACCGCCTCCATGCGACCGCCGGTGAGCTCGTCGAGCGTGGCGAGCTGCTGGCAGATGAGCGTCGGCTCGCGCAGGAAGACGTGCGTGACGTTGGGGCCGAAGCGGATGTTGGACGTCTTGTCGGCCGCCGCCGCGAACAGGACCCACAGATCCTTGTGCCAGGTCTCGTCGACCGAATAGCACGCGTGGTAGCCCAGCTCGTCGGCGGTCTTGATCATCTCGATCGAGTCCGACAGCGGATAGTCGGGGAGCATGCAGTAGCTGAACTTCATCCTTCCTCCTCCGGCATCGTCTCGGACTCGAGGCCCGTGGAGAGGACCTCGTCCGCGAAGTGGTCGTGCATCCAGGCCAGGTGGTCCCAGCGCGCGGCGACGATGCGCTCGGTGTCCCAGGCCGGCAGGTCCTGCTGAGGGAACACCCGCATCTTCTCGGGGTCCACCTCGTAGACGTGGTCGAAGCGCATGATCACGTCGTCGTTGATGCGCCGTGGCTCGGGCGGGCGCTGGTCGCCCAGGCGGAAGATGCTCATTCGTAGGCCTCGTCGAGCATCTGCTTGCCGGGGTTCATGACGTTGTTGGGGTCGAGCGCGCGCTTGATGCGCTTGACCACCTCCCACGAGGCCCCCATCTCGGTCGGCACGAGCTCGGCGTCGCCCTCGCGCGTGGCGCCGTGGCAGGCGGTGATCGAGCCGCCGTACTTGAGCGAGACCTCGGCGATCTCGCGCTTGCAGCGCACCCACGCCTCCCAGTTGGCCTCGTCGAGCCGCTGCTCCCAGATCCCGACATCGATCTCCACCAGGTAGTCGCCCCACGGCTTGTGAGCCCCGCTGGTGTAGGCGAACATCCCCCAGTCGTCGAAGATCCCGTACTCGCGGATGTAGCGGTCGACGATCGCGTGCCACTCCTCGCGCACCTGCGGGAGCACGGAATAGTTGAGCGCGGCGTCCTCGCAGTGCCAGGACATCGGGACCGCCTGGCCGTCGAGGGTGCGGCCGTGGAGCGGCGTCGCGTAGCGGTCGTGGCGGGAGGCCCAGTCGCCCTGGGAGATCTCGTCGCCGAGGTACCTGCCGCCGTCGGAGCGGCCGAGCTCCATGACGATCTTCGAGGCCGGCTCGACCTCGGCGCGGCGGCCGTACATGGCCACCGCGACGACCGCGCGCACGTCCTCGGGCTGCGGGATGTAGGCCTCGTCGTCGCGCCGCAGGTAGCGCAGCTTCCACTCGTCGAAGAGCACGACGCCGGCCAGCGTGGCGAGGCCGGACTTCGTCAGCGCGCCGGTGGTGCGGTACGCGTCCATGTAGTCGCTGAACGCGAAGAAGGCGGCGAACTCGGTCTCGGGACGCGGGACGAGCTCGAGCGTCGCCTGCGTGCAGATGCCGAGCGTGCCTTGGTGGCCGGTGAACAGGTGCTTGAGCGTGAGCCCGGTCGAGGACTTGCGCAGCTTGCGCCCGCCGCCCTCGGCGATCTCGACGATCTCGCCGGTGGGGAGCACGACCTCCATCGAGATCACGAGGTCGCGCGTGTGGCCGTAGCGGGCGCCGAGCAGCGACCAGCCGCCGGTCCCGATCCGCCCGCCGACGAGCGAGCACGGGTACGACGCCGGGTCGTCGGGATAGAAGACGCCGTGCGGCCGCAGGCGCTCGTTGAGCTTGAGCATGTTGATGCCCGGGCCGACCGTGACCGTCCGGTCCACGAGGTCGATCTCGTGGATCTGGTTCATCAGCTTGACGTCGACGAGGATGCCGCCACGCAGCGGGACCGCGCCGTCGGAGAGCCCGGTCCCGCCGGCGCGCGGGACGATCGGGATCCGCAGGCGGTTGGCCAGCTTGATCACAGCGCTGACCTCCTCGGCGCTGGTCGGGAGCACGGCGACGTCCGGCATGTGCTGCGCCCACCGGTGCACGGGGAACGGCGCGGGCACGCGCGTGCGCACCGCGCGCGAGGAGACGTTGTCGAGCACGCGGTCGTCGTCGCCGATGATCGCGCGCAGCTCGTCGAGCACCGCGTCGTCGACAGCAGCGATCATGCCGTCACCGTGACCCCGGCCGACACGGCGACGAGCTCGAACAGGTCCATGACCTCGAGCGTCGCCCACGTCGGAGAGCGGCCGCTCCGACCACGGGCAGGCGCTGATCAGCGCGTCGACCTCCAGCTCGCTCGCCCGCTCCACCCGGCGGCGGGCGATCTCGGCCGTGATCTCGGGCTTCTCGACCGGCAGCCCGCCGCCGCCGCCGGAGCAGTACGACCACTGGGTCACGCGGTCGACGTCCTTGAAGGTCAGGCCAGGGATCGCGCGCAGGAGCTCGCGCGGGGCCTCGTGCACTCCCTTGCGCTTGTTCAGCCGGCACGGGTCGTGGTACGTGACCGTGCGCTCGACCGGCTGGGTGAGCGCGATCCTGCCGTCTCGCACGAGCTCGGCGATCAGCTCGACGCCGAGCACGATCTCGAACTCGTAGTCGTCGCCGAACAGCCGTGGGTAGTCCTCGGTGAAGGCGATGTAGTCGTGCGGGTCGGGGGCGATGATGCGCTTCGCCCCGACCGCCCGCCAGTCGGCGACGTTGTGCTCGGCGTGCTTGCGGGCGAGGTCGGCGTAGCCCATCTCGGCCGCCGGGCCGCCGCAACACCACTGCTCGCGCATGAGGCCGAACTCGACGCCGGCGAGCTGGAGCAGCTGGGCGAACGCGCGCGAGTAGGAGGTGCGGTAGAACGCCGCCTCGCAGTCGACGAACAGCACCGCCTCGCCGCCGACCGGGATGTCGAGCCCGTCGGCCCAGTCGGCCACGTGCTCCTGGCGACACGCGGACGTCGCCGAGCACCGGCTCGTTGTGGTCGGCCGCCAGGCGCTCGTTCCACAGCTTCCACGCGGGGCGCTCGTTGCCGGTCTCCACCATCAGCGCCCGCATCGCCTTCACGACGTCGACCGTGCGCGTGCGGTGACGGTAGAAGTCGCCGGTGAAGAGCGTGTTCGGGCAGCGCAGCTCGCAGGCGCCGCACTGGGTGCAGTGGACGAAGTCGTCGGCCACGTCGGCGACCGAGACCAGGCCCTGCTCCATCGCCACGATGTTCGCGTGGAACGCCGTCGGCGTGTGGTTCTCGTTGCGGGTGACCTGCATCACCGGGCACACCTCGCGGCAGAACTTGTGCCCCGAGGAGAAGCACCCGTAGGCGTTGTCGCGCCAGCGCTCGGCGAACTCGCGCTCGTGACCGTTCGACGACGTGTCGGACACTCGCTCTGTCCCCCTCTCGGGTTTGCCCTCTCGGTTGCGAACGTATCAGGAGCCACGAGCGGCTTGCCAGCCGGTGGCCGCGGGCGTACGGTCGTCACGAGAACCTCGAACGACCCGGAGGACGGTCATGACCGACACCGCAACCCCGCACGGCATCGGCGCTGTGGCAGCCTTCCTCGACGGCGAGGGGGTGCCGTACGAGGTCATCGACCACCGGCCGACGTTCAGCGCCGCCGCCGAGGCCCGCGCCACGGGCGCCGAGCCGCGCGAGGCGGCCAAGACGCTCGCCCTCCACGACCGCGGCGGCTACCGCATGGCGGTGATCCCGGCCAGCCACCGGCTCGACCTGCAGCGCGTCCGCGAGCTGCTCGGGGCCACCAGCCACCTGCGGCTGGCCACGGAGGCCGAGCTCGAGCGCGACTTCCCGATGTTCGACGTTGGAGCCATGCCGCCGCTCGCCCCGATGGTCCCGATGCCGGAGATCCTCGACGTCCACCTGCTCTACCACGAGCAGATCCTGTGCGCCGGAGGCGACCACGGGCACGCGATACGGATGGACCCGCGCGACCTGATGCGGGTCAGCGAGCCGCGGGTGGCGGCGATCACCGAGACGCCCCCGGGCCGCGGGCGCTTCCGCGATCTGCCGCGGGTCTAAGGCCCCGGCGACTCCACCTGCGCAGAAGAGGCTTACGCCGTATGCCGGTATCGGGCCGTGCCCGTCCGTTAGAAGACGGCTCGAGCCACTGCCGTGACGGCCGCCGCAATCGCCACGACGGCGACGACCGGCAGCTTCGCCAGCAGCGCGCCGCCCGCCGCGGCCGCGCCGAGCGCGCTCTCGTCCACGACCAGTTCCCGGTCGCCCCCGAACAGGTCGACGACGACGAGCGCGGCGAGCAGGCTCGGGGCGAGGCAGGCGACGACGCCCTCGAGGCGCGGCGGCAGCTCGCGGCCGCCGAGCGCGATCGGGCCGATCGACTTGATGACCACCGTGCCGGCGGCGATCAGGCCGATCATCAGCCAGGTGCTCATCGCCGGAGCCCCAGGAGCGCGGCGACCGAGGCGGCGACGACCGGGATGCCCGGCGGCGTGAACGGGACGAGCGCGAGGGCGATCGCGGCGCCGAGCACGGCGCTGGCGAGCGCGGTGCGGTTGCGCAGCTCCTCCGCCAGGAGCGCGAGGTAGAAGGCCGGGAACAGCGCGTCGAGGCCGAGCGTCTCCGGATCGCCGAGCAGCGATCCGGCGAGCACGCCGACGATGGTGCCGCCCCACCACCCAGCGGCCTGCGGGATCGTTGCGCCCATCATCAGCTGCCGGTCGAAGGTCCCGTCGCCGCGATTGGCGATCGCCCACGACGCGTCGACCATCGTCTGGGCCTCCGCAGCCCGCCGCAGCGGCCCGCCGTGCAGCGCGGGGGCGACGGCCAGCCCCATCGGCAGGAAGCGCGTATTGATCAGCAGGCCCGCCGAGACCGCCGACGCGAGGCTGCCGCCGGCGGCCAGGATGCTCACCGACGCGAACTGCGCGGCGCCGGCGAACACGATGATCGACATGGCGATCGCCGCCACCGCGCCGATCTCCGGCTCGGCCAGGACGCCGAACGACGTGCCGATGGCGAAGGTCGGGACCACGAGCGGGAGCCCGGCGCGGATGCCGTCGGACAGCGTCGACCTTTCGCTGGTGGTGGTCGCCACGAGCGCCACCATACCAGCAATCGTGTTTTGGGGGTATCATGCTCCCATGTCCGCAGAACCAGGCGATCGCGCCCCGGCCCCAGGCGAGCTGCGCCTCGTCCAGCGGTTCGTGAACACGAACGACCTCGAGGGCGGGCCGGAGCTGATCCCCGACGCCGCCGCGCTGCGCGAGTGGCTTGCCACCGCCGGCCTGCTCGAGCCGTCGGTGCCGGTCAGCCTCGACGACCACGCGCGGGCGATCGCGCTGCGCGAGGCGATCCGCGCCCTCGCGTCCGCCCACGCGGGCCTCCCGCACGATCCCGGGGCGGGCGAGGTTGTCGACGAGACCGCGCGCCGCGCTTCCCTGCGACCCGTCCTCGGCGACTCCGCCACGCGCTTCGAGCCCGGCGCCACCGGCGTGGACGCCGCGCTGGGCCGCATCGTCGCCGCCATCCACACGGCGATCGCCGAGGGCACGTGGCGGCGGCTGAAGGCCTGCGAGCGCGACGTCTGCCGCTGGGCCTTCTACGACCGCTCCAAGAACGGGTCCGGCCACTGGTGCTCGATGGCCGTCTGCGGCGCGCGCGAGAAGAACCGCCGCGCCTACGCTCGCCGCCGCGCCCGAACCTAGCCCGCCGGCCTCGCCTCGCGGATGGCGGCGACGACGGCGGCCGTGGACGGGCGTTCGCGGTCGCCGGCCCGGACCGCTACGAACAGCGCCCGGCTGAAGCGTCCCTCGGCGACCCGGTGGACCGATACGCGCGGGTCGCGCTCGGGCCGGCCGAGCGCGGGGACGAGCGCCGCCGCCCGGTCGCCGGCCACGAGCTCGAGCAGCAGCCGCATGTCGTTGACGCGATGGCGGATCTCCGGCTCGAAGCCGCCGACGGAGCGGCAGAGGCGGGCGAACATGTCGGCGTACGCGGTCCCCGCGCCGGCGGTCGCCCACGTGGCGTCGCGCAGCGACGCCAGTGGGACCGGGCCGGGGTCGACGCCGCCGGGCGCCAGCGCCAGCAGCATCTCGTCGGGGTCCAGGTACTCGCGGTGCAGCTCGGGCAGGTGGGGTCGCGGGGCGTGGTCGTACTCCTCCGCGATCGCGACGTCGACGCCACCGCGCGCGAGCAGCGGCAGCGACCGCTCGGCCTCCTCCTCGACCAGCTCCACGCGAAGGCCCGGATGCGCCTCGGCGAGGCGGTCGAGCACCGGCATGGCGAGCGCGAGGGCGGCCGTCTGGAAGGCCGCGACGCGGACGGTGCCGGTCACCTCGCCGGCCTGCGCGGCGAGCTCGGCCTCGATCTGCTCGACGCGCGTCAGGAGCTCGCCGGCCCGCGCCACGAGCGTCTGCCCAGCGTCGGTCAGCTCGAGCCGGCGCCCACGCTTGCGGAACAGCGCGACACCGGCTTCGCGCTGTAGCTGCGCGAGCTGCTGGGACACCGCGGAGGGCGTGAACGTGAGCGCCTCGGCGGCGCGCGCGATCGTGCCCTGGGCGGCGAACTCCCGCAGCACCGCAAGCCGGCGGGCGTCGAGCATTAGTTAAGCATACCTGTATGAATCAGTACGACAAGGATCGCTTGACCTCAACTAATGGCAGGCGGAGGATGTCGGCATGTTCTTCAGCTTCCTCGCCGTCGCCGCCGTCGCGATGCTCGTCCCCGGCCCCGACACGTTCGTCGTCCTGCGCACCGCGCTCGGCGAGGGCCCGCGCGCGGGCACCTGGGCCGCGGCCGGCTCGGCCACCGGCAACGTCCTCTGGGGCGCCGCCTCGGCCGTCGGCGTCGCCGCCCTGCTCGCCGCGTCGGGCACCGCGTTCGCCGCGCTCAAACTCGCCGGCGCCGCCTACCTCGTCGTGCTCGGCCTGCAGGCGCTGCGAGCCGCCCGCCGTGGCGACAGCCTCGCCGGCGGCGACGACCATCGAAGGCCCGACGCCTCCTGCGCCGCCGCCTTCCGCCGCGGCCTGGCAAGCGACCTGCTCAACGTCAAGGTCGGCCTCTTCTGGACCGCGCTCGTGCCGCAGTTCGTCACCGCCGGCAGCAGCCCGCTACTCCCGGTGGCCATGGTCGCCGCCATGGGCGTGCTGGTGTTCGCGTGGCTGTCCGCCTACGCGCACCTCGCGGCCAAGTTGAGCCGGACGCTCAGCCGGCGCGGCGCCGCACGGGCGCTCAACGGCACCGTCGGCGCCGTCCTGCTCGCCCTCGGCGCGCGACTGGGTCTCGCAGGCTAGTCGAGGACCTTCGAGAGTCGGCGCTCCAGAGCGCCGGACAGGGCCTCGCGGATCGGGCCCTCCTCGAAGCGCTCGACGAGCTCCTGCATGAAGCCCTCGATCACCAGCCGGGTCGAGACCGCACTGTCGAGCCCGTGCGAGCGCAGGTAGAAGAGCTGGTCCTTGTCGATCTGGGCGATCGCGGCCGCGTGGGTGCAGCGGACGTCGTTCGCGAGGATCTCGAGCCCGGGAATGGCGTCGGCGTGCGCGCGCTTGGAGAGCAGCAGGTTGCGGCACTCCTGGAACGCGTCGGTCTGCTGGGCGCCCGGGTCGACCTTGATCATGCCGCGCCAGACGGCCTGCGAGCGGTCCGAGAGGATGCCGCGGAACGCGAGGTCGGACGTGGTGTGCGGCGCGCCGTGCTCCTGCGTGGTGTCGAAGTCGATGTGCTGCCGCGCGTGCGGCGCGTAGGCGCCGGTGACCTTGCCCGACGCTCCCTCGCCGGCCAGCAGCGTCTCCGTGCGCACGCGGCCGTTGCCGCCGCCGAAGCCGACCACGACCCAGTCGAGCGAGCCGTCGCGCGCCACCTCGGCACGCTGGGCGCCGAAGATCCACGAGCGCTCGTTCAGATCCTGCCCGCAGACGTAGCGCAGGTGCGCGTTCTCGCCGACCACCAGCTCGACGACGGTGTTCAGGAGCGTCTCCGATTCGTCGGAACCGGACAGGTACTGCTCCCACACCTCCGCCTCGGCGCCGTCCTCGAGCACGATCAGCACGCGCCGCTGCAGCGCGGTGCCGGCCGCGGCGGTCACCGCGGTCAGCAGGATCGGGGCCTCGACGCGCACGCCGCGCGGCACCCACACGAACGCGCCACCGTCCCACGAGCCCTCGTTCCAGGTCGTGAAGACGTCGTCGGCCGCGACGACGCGGCCCAGGTGCGGCTCGACCAGCTCGGGATGGCGCTCGCGGGCCACCGACAGCGGGAGCACGACCGGGCCGTCCTCGACCGTCACGCCGTCGGAGACCGCGCCGTCGACCTGGTCCAGCCGCGTCGCGCCGTCGAGCTCGAAGAGCGCGGGCGGCTGCGCCGCGAGATCCCCGCCCTCGACGGGCGAGAACGCCGTCAGGTCGAGCCGGCCGAGGTCGGTGAACTCCCAGCCGGCCCGCCCCTTGAAGGTCGGGAGCTGCAGGACCTGAGTGGTCTCCGTCATTGGTCGCGTCCCGCCGAACGCGGCGGGACCTGTGACGGGGGCCACTTAGCCAATGGAGCCTTCCATCTGGAGCTCGATCAGCCGGTTCATCTCGACCGCGTACTCCATCGGCAGCTCCTTGACGATCGGCTCGATGAACCCGTTGACGATCAGCTTGCCGGCCTCCTCCTCCGACATGCCGCGCGCCATCAGGTAGAAGAGCTGCTCCTCGCCGATCTTCGAGACGCTGGCCTCGTGGCCGACGTCCACGTCGTCCTCGCCGATGCGGATCGTCGGATAGGTGTCCGAGCGCGAGTGCTCGTCGAGCAGCAGCGCGTCGCAGACCACCTTCGAGCGCGACCCGTGCGCGCCCTTGGCGACCTCGAGCAGGCCGCGGTAGGAGCCGCGCCCGCCGTCCTTGGAGATCGACTTGGCGAAGATGTTCGAGGTCGTGTTGGGCGCCGCGTGGATGATCTTGGCGCCCGCGTCCTGGTGCTGGCCCTTGCCCGCGAAGGCGATCGAGAGCACCTCGCCGTGGGCGCGCTCGCCCATCAGGTAGACGCTCGGGTACTTCATCGTGAGCTTGGAGCCGAGGTTGCAGTCGACCCACTCGACGGTCGCGTCGGTCTCGGCGATCGCGCGCTTGGTGACGAGGTTGTAGACGTTCTGCGACCAGTTCTGGACGGTCGTGTAGCGGATCCGCGCGCCCGGCTTGGCGATCAGCTCGACCACGGCCGAGTGCAGCGAGTCGGTCGACCACACGGGCGCGGTGCAGCCCTCGACGTAGTGCACGTAGGAGCCCTCGTCGGCGATGATCAGCGTCCGCTCGAACTGGCCCATGTTCTCGGTGTTGATGCGGAAGTACGCCTGCAGCGGCATCTCGACGTGCACGCCCGGCGGGACGTAGACGAACGAGCCGCCCGACCACACGGCGCTGTTCAACGCCGCGAGCTTGTTGTCGTTGGACGGGATGATCGTGGCGAAGTACTCGCGCACGAGGTCCTCGTGCTCGCGCAGCCCCGAGTCCATGTCCATGAACACGATGCCCTGCTTCTCGAGGTCCTCACGGACCTGGTGGTAGACGACCTCGGACTCGTACTGCGCGCCGACGCCGGAGAGGAACTTGCGCTCGGCCTCGGGAATGCCGAGCCGGTCGAACGTCTTCTTGATGTCCTCCGGCACGTCGTCCCACGTCTTCGAGGACTTCTCGGAGGCGCGGACGAAGTAGTGGATGTTGTCGTAGTCGACCTCGGCCAGCATCGGCGAGCCCCAGGTGGGCTGCGGGCGGCTGAGGAAGTGCTCGAGCGCCTTCAGGCGGAAGTCGAGCATCCACTGCGGCTCGTTCTTGAACTCGGAGATCTGCTGGACCAACTCGCGCGAGAGGCCCTTGGGGGCCTTGAAGGCATACTCGCTCTCGGGGTCGTGGAACCCGAACTTCTCCTTGTAGTCGGCGTTGATGCCGACCAGCGCCTGCTGCTCGGCGATCACCTCGGGGCTAGCCATGTCAGTCGACCTCCACTTTGATCAGCCCGTCCTCGACCGTCACCGCGTAGGTGTCGATCGGGACGTAGGCAGGCAGGTTCAGGGGCTTTCCGGTACGCAGGTCGAACACCGACCCGTGGCGCGGACACTCGACGGTACACGTATCGGGGTCGACGTCGCCCTCCATCAGATCGCCGTCGTCGTGCGAGCAGCGGTCCTCGACGGCGAGGATCTCGCCGGCGCAGTTCACGACGCCGATCTCGAGGTCATCCCACTCGACGACGCGCTTGGCGCCGACGGGGAGCTCGTCGACGGGGCAGATGTCAACCAAAGTCCGACTCACGGAGTCGGGTTTAGTTTAGAGGACGCACACCGGGTAGCCTCGCGTCGAGATGAGCTACGACGAGGCGCTGCTTCCCAACGGCCGCCCGCGGGAGGCGTCCGCCCCCGCCCTGGCCGCGGTCGCCGGCAAGGATCCCGAGCGGCTCGTGGGCGGCGTGCGGAGCCGGCTCGAGGAGGCCGGCGTGCGCTTCACCGCCGAGGACGGCGGCACGGCGCCGCTCGACCCCGTTCCGCGGGTGCTCACCGCCGAGGAGTGGCAGGACGTCAAGGTCGGCCTCGCCCAGCGCGTCAAGGCGCTCAACGCGTTCGTGGCCGACGCCTACGGCGCGCGCTCGATCGTCAAGGCGGGCATCGTTCCCGCGCGCGTGATCGAGACCGCGGAGCACTACGAGCCGGCCATGCAGGGAGTCTCGCCGCCCGGCGGGCAGTGGATCGGGGTGGCGGGGCTCGACCTCGTACGCGATCCCGAGGGCAAGTTCCGGGTGCTCGAGGACAACCTCATGACGCCGAGCGGCTTCTCCTACGCGGTCGCCGCCCGAGCGGCGGTGCTGTCCGAGCTCGAGCCGCCGGAGGCCGACCGCCCGCGGGCCTTCGACGAGCTGCCCGCCCTGCTGCGCGGCGCGCTCGAGGCGGCCTCCGCGAGCAGCGAAGGCGAGACGGTCGTGCTCACCGACGGCCCCGACAACGGGGCGCACTGGGAGCACGCCTGGGCCGCCCGCGCGCTCGGCATCGCGCTCGTCGAGCCGGACGACCTGCACGTCGACGGCGACGTGCTGCGCCACGGCTCCCGGCGCGTGAGCGCCGTCTACCGGCGCACGAACGCCGACATGCTCGACACGCCGATCGGCACGCTGCTGGAGGGGCCGTTGCGGGCCGGCACCCTCGGGCTCGTCAACGTGTTCGGCACCGGGGTGGGCGACGACAAGCTCACGCACGCATACGTCGAGGACATCGTCCGCTACTACCTCGGTGAGGAGCCCGCGATCCGCTCGGTGCCCACGTACGACCTGGCGCGTCCCGACCATCTCGAGCATGCGCTCGACACGTTCGCGGACCTGGTCGTCAAGCCGCGGGCGGGCTACGGCGGCATCGGAGTGATGATCTGCCCGCACGCCGAGCCCGCCGACGTCGAGGCGCTGCGCGAGAGGGTGCGCGAGACGCCGCGCGAATGGGTCGCACAGCCGCTCGTGCACCTCTCCACCCACCCGACGCTGATCGACGGGGAGCTCTCACCCCGTCATGTCGACCTGCGACCGTTCGTGTTCATGCACGGCGCCGACCGTCCGCGCGTCCTCCCCGGCGGCCTCACGCGCTACGCCGTCGACGAGGGCGCGCTCGTCGTCAACTCCACACAGAACGGGGGGTTCAAGGACACGTGGGTGCTGGCGTGAGCCGCCCGCTGATCGGCGTCACCACTTCCGAGGTGCGGCTCGCCCGTCACGCCAAGCCGCTCCCCGAGGCCGACCCGCCGCAGCCGGAGATGGCCCTCGGCATCGTGTACGCGCGCGCGGTAGAGCGGGCCGGCGGCCTGCCGGTCGTGCTGCCGCCGCTGGAGCCCGACGCCGTCGCTCCGCTCGTGGCCCGGCTCTCCGGCGTCTGCCTGTCCGGCGGGCCCGACCTCGACCCGGCCTCCTATGACGCCGACCGCGACCCGAACCTGGGTCCGATCGAGCCGGCCCTCGACGCCTTCGAGCTCGCCGTCGCACGCCAGGCCGACGCCATGGGCATCCCCGTCCTCGGCATCTGCCGCGGCTGCCAGACGCTCAACGTGGCGCGCGGCGGCACGCTGCACCAGCACCTGCCGGACGTGACGGACGGCTCCGTCGAGCACCGCCAGACCGCGTCGGGCCGGATGCCCACGCACGCGGTGCGGATCGACCCGGACTCACGGCTGGCCGAGATCGTGGGCGCCACCGAGCTCGAGGTCAACTCGTTCCACCACCAGGCCATCGACCGGCTCGGCCGCGACCTGCGGGCTGTGGCGTGGGCGCCCGACGGGGTGATCGAGGCGATCGAGGAGACGCGCACCGGCCTGCTGCTCGGCGTGCAGTGGCACGCGGAGACGCTGGTCGAGGGCCCGGCCCACGCGCGGCTGTTCGAGGCGCTGGTCGCCGCCTCGCGCCCGGCCGAGCGCCGAGCCGCGTAGGCCGGCATGTGCGGCTTCGGCCTCGAGCTGCGCCCCGGCGCGCGTCCCGAGCGCGACGCGCTCGAGCGGATGGGCGCCGCGCTGGCCCCGCGCGGCCCGGACGGCGCCGGGCTGTGGTTGAACGGCCACGCCGGGCTCGTGCACCGCCGGCTGGCCATCATCGACCTGTCCGAGCGCGGCTCGCAGCCGATGCGCGACGACGGGCTGGGCCTGACGGTTGTCTTCAACGGCTGCATCTACAACCACCGCGACCTGCGCGCCGAGCTCGAGCGCGCCGGCCACGCCTTCCGCTCGACGAGCGATACCGAGGTGCTGCTCAAGGGCTGGGCGCAGTGGGGCGAGGGGATGCTCGAGCGGCTGGCCGGCATGTTCGCGTTCTGCCTCGTCGAGGAGCGCACGGGCCGCGTCGTGCTCGCGCGCGACCGCCTCGGCGTCAAGCCGCTGTACCTCGCCGACCTGCCGGGCGGTGGGCTGCGCGCCGCCTCGACGCTGCCCGCCCTGGTGCGCGCCGGCGGCGTCGACACGCGCGTGGATCCCGTGGCGCTGCACCACTACCTGAGCTGGCACTCGATCGTCCCCGCTCCGCGCACGATCCTGCGCGGGGTGCGCAAGCTCGCGCCGGCCACCGTGCTGGTCGTCGAGCCGGACGGGGAGCGGCAGGAGCGGCGCTGGTGGGACCCGCCGTTCGCGCGCGACCGCGATTGGGCGCCCGAGGAGTGGGCCGAGGCGGTCGGCGAGGCACTGCGGACGGCCGTGCGCCGGCGCATGGTCGCGGACGTCCCGGTCGGGATCCTGCTCTCAGGCGGGCTCGATTCGAGCCTGATCGTGGCGCTGCTCGCCGAGCAGGGCCAGCGCGGCCTGGCCACGTTCTCGATCGGCTTCCCGGACGCCGGCGGCCGCGAGGGCGACGAGTTCGCGTTCTCGGATCTCGTGGCGCACGAGTTCGGCACCGAGCACCGCCAGATCCGGGTCGCACCCGAGCGGGTCCTGGAGGCGCTGCCCGCCGCCATCCGCGCGATGTCCGAGCCGATGGTCTCGCACGACGCCGTGGCCTTCTGGCTGCTGTCCGAGGCCGTCGCCCGCGAGCGCAAGGTCGTGCAGTCGGGCCAGGGCGCCGACGAGGTGTTCGGCGGCTACTACTGGTACCCGCCGCTACTGGAGGCGCCTGGCGACGGGCTCGACACCTATGCCGGCGCGTTCTTCGACCGCGGGCACGAGGACATCGCCGCGCTGCTCCAGCCCGAGTGGGCGCTCGACGAGGACCCGTCGCTCGCCTTCGCCGGCGAGCACTTCGCGCGGCCGGGCGCCGAGCTGCCGGTCGACCGCGGGCTGCGGATCGACGCCGAGGTGATGCTTGTCGACGACCCGGTCAAGCGCGTCGACAACATGACCATGGCGCACGGGCTCGAGGCGCGGACGCCGTTCCTCGACCACGAGCTGGTGGAGCTCGCCGCCGCCTGCCCGCCCGACCTCAAGCTCTCAGGCGGCGGCAAGGGCATCCTCAAGGAGGCCGCGCGCGGCGTGGTGCCCGACGCGGTGATCGACCGGCCCAAGGGCTACTTCCCGGTCCCGGCCCTCTCCCACCTCGAAGGACCCGTGCTCGAGCTGGTGGCGGACGCGCTGACCTCGGCTCCGGCACGCGCGCGCGGGCTGTTCCGCCCCGCCACCGTCGCGGCGATGCTCGCCGACCCGAACGAGCACCGGACGAACCTCGACGGCTCGACCCTGTGGCAGCTCGCGCTGCTCGAGCTTTGGCTGCAGATGCAGGTGGATTCGACGACCGGGCGATAGCGCGCCACGTGCGTTTGTCCGTCCGGACGAGGCCCGGGCCGCCGGAGTGAGACAATCTGCTGACGATGGCCGTATGGGAGGACTGGAACGAGTGCGCCGCCTGCGCCCCCTGGACCGTGGGCATCGAGGAGGAGGTCATGCTCCTCTCGCCGGAGTCGTGGCTGCCCGTCTCCCGTTGCGAGGACGTGCTCGCGTGGCTGCCCGGGGAGGTCGCCGACTGCGCGCGTGCCGAGACGCATGGCTCGGCGCTCGAGCTGGCCACCACCCCGCACGCGACCGTCGGCGGCTCCGTGGCGCAGCTCGCCTCGCTGCGCACGGCGCTGGCAGAGACGCTCGAGCCGCTCGGCGTGCGCGCCGCGGTGGCCGGAACCCACCCGACGGCCCGCTGGGAGCACATCGAGGTCTCGCCCGGCGCCCGCTACCAGTACGTCCACGCGTCGATGCGCGAGCTGGCACGCCGCGAGCCGACCTTCGGCCTGCACGTCCACGTCGCCGTCCCCGACCCCGAGCGGGCAGTGCGGGCGCTGAACGCGATCCGGTCGCGGCTCCCGCTGCTGCTCGCGCTGTCGGGCAACTCGCCGTTCTGGCAGGGGCGCGACAGCGGCCTCGCGTCCGCGCGCACGCCCGCCTTCCAGGTCTTCCCGCGCACGGGGCCGCCGCGCGGCTTCCGCGACTACGCCGACTACGTCGAGGCGATCGACGTGCTGCTCCGGAGCGACGCGATCCCCGAGCCGACCTTCCTGTGGTGGGACGCCCGGCTCCAGCCCACGTTCGGCACGCTCGAGGTGCGGATCATGGACGCGCAGACGCGCGTGGAGGACACGGCGGCGATCGCCGCGCTCGTCCAGTGCCTCGTGCGGACGGAGTCCGGCGCCGCGACGGAGCCGCCCGAGGTGCTGAGCGAGAACCGCTTCATCGCCGCGCGCGACGGGATGGCCAGCGAGCTGATGGTCGCTCCGGACTGGCGCCGGCGTCCGATCGCGGACATCCTCGAGGAGACGCTCGAGGCATGCACGCCGGTGGCTCGCGAGCTCGACTGCGTCGCCGAGCTGGGGCACGTGCCCGCCCTGGCCGCGCTCCCCGGCGCCACGCGGCAGCGGGAGATGGCCGATCGCGCCGGCAGCCTCGAGGGCCTCGTCGAGGCCCTCAGCGACGACTTCGCTCGCGAAGCCGCCGAGTCGAGCCTGGCGGCTTGACCCTCGTCCGGGCACGGGCGAGGATGCTCGCCTAGGCCGACCAGGAGGCTCCCGTGAAGGTCATCGTCGCCGTCATCGCCTCGCTGCTGCTCGTGCCCGCGGGCACCGCGGCGGCCTCCGAGATCCCGGGCACGAACGGCGCGCCCGTTCCGCGCCTCGCGTGGGGGCCATGCGTCGGCGCAACGCCCGAGGAGACCGAGTTCCTGCGCCCCTACCAGTGCACGACCGCTCGGGTGCCTCTCTCCTACCGCCGCCCGCGCGGCCGCACCATCGAGCTGGCACTCGGCCGCCTACCGGCTTCGAACCCGTCCCAGCGCATCGGCAGCCTGTTCTGGAACCCCGGCGGGCCCGGCGCCCCGGGCAAGATCCCGCCGCCCTTCTCGGAGGCGCTGCACGAGCGCTTCGACCTGGTCGGCTTCGACCCCCGCGGGGTCGGCGAGAGTACGCCGCTGCGCTGCTTCGCGACCCTCGAGGAGGGGTTCGAGCTGCTCGCGCCCCCGTTCCCGATCACGCCCGAGCAGGAGCGCGACGTGATCGGGCGGGCACGCAAGGGCACGGACGCGTGCGCGCGCAACGGCGGGCCGATCATGTCGCACATGGCGACCGGCAACGTCGCGCGCGACCTCGATCTGCTCCGCCAGGCCGTCGGCGACCGCGGCCTGTCATACCTGGGGTTCTCGTACGGCACCCACATCGGCGCGGTCTACGCGAACCTGTTCCCGCGCCGCGTGCGCGCCCTGATGCTCGACTCGGTGCTCGACCCCGTCGAGTGGACGACCGGCGAGACACCGGCGGAGCGCAACGTCCCGATGGAATTCCGGATCGGCTCGTTCTTCGGCGCCTACGAGGCCCTGCTGACCTTCCTCGACGCCTGCGAGGACGACGAGCGGTGCGCGTTCCGCGAGGGCCGGCGGGACCTGCTGCGCAAGTACGACCGCCTGCTCGCCCGTGTCCGGCGCGAGCCGGTCGAGCTGGTCGACCCAACCACCGGCGAGACGTTCTCCGTCACGTATCAGGACGTCGTCTACGTCACGCGCGGCGGCCTCTACAACCCGGCGTTCTCCCCCGAGCTGGCCGCGATCCTGCAGGAGGTGTGGGCGGCCACGGAGGCGCGCGGGCGCCTGCAGCACCTCCGCCTGGCGCGCGTGCAGCGCCTGATGGCCTCGCCGCCCGCACGCGCGGCTCGGGCAGCGGAGCCGTACCTCGGCATCGAGCAGACCTACGGGGTCCAGTGCACAGACGCCGACAACCCGTCGAACCCGTGGGCCTGGCCGTACTGGGCGCGCGTCGCCGACCGCCTGGCGCCGTACTTCGGCTCGGCGTGGGTCTGGGGCTCGGTGCCGTGCGCGACCTGGCCCGCGCGAGACGAGGACCGCTACACCGGACCGTGGGACCGTGAGACCGCCAACCCGGTGCTGCTGGTCGGCAACCGGCAGGGCGATCCGGCGACGCCGTACGAGGACGCGGTCTCCACCCAGCGACGGCTGGCGAACGCGCGGCTGCTGACGCTCGACTCGTTCGGGCACGTCGCGTTCCTGCAGAGCCAGTGCGTCGTGACGGCCGTCGAGCGCTACGTGATCGGGCTCGAGCTGCCGCGGCGCGGCACGGTGTGCCAGCCGGATCGGGCCCCGTTCGACCCGCCTCCCGAGCTGACGGAGGCGGAGCAGGCGCTGAGCAAGGCGGTTACTCCGTAGTCCGCCCGTCCGAAAGCTGACGACCGGGTCAAGCGTTCCTCCGGGACGGCCGATGCAGGCCGCGAGGCCCTGACCGGATGCGCTGGACGGTGATCACCGCAGTGTTCGGGGCGGCTCTGATCGCCGCCCCGGCGGCGACGGCCGCCCAGCTCCCGCCGCTCCCGGTCGACCCGCCCGTCGAGATCCCTGAGCTGCCCGCGGTACCGGGGGTGCCTGCCCTGCCGGAGCTGCCGAAGCTGCCTGAGCTGCCGGACCTACCTGAGCTCCCGCTCGAACCGCCCGACGTACCCGTCGCGCCGGCGGTGCCGGTGCCACAGCCGCCCGCGCGCCCGTCGGCGCCCGCTCCGGCCGCGCCCGCGTCGGCGGCCCCGGCCGCGCCCGCCGCCACGCCGGCGCCGCCGCGCGCCGCACCGCGGGCGACGCCCCGCCGCCGGCGCACGGTCGCGAGCGCCCCGCCCCGCCGGCGCGCCACGCGGCGAGCAGCCGAGACGCCGCGGGCACCGCGCACGCTCGCAGCAGCCGGCACGCTGGCGGCGCAGCCGATCCCGGCCGCGGCCGTCGCGACGCCGGAGCCGGCCGGTCGCGTCGAACGCATCGCCGACGAGCTGGTGGAGCTGGTCAAGGCGCTCCCGGCGGCGATCCTCTGGGCGCTCGTCGGCCTTGCCCTGCTCGCGCTGTGGCTGGCCGGCAACGCGTACTGGCAGTCGCGACGGCGCACGGCGCTCGAGGCGCAGCGGGCGGCGCTGATCGACGACGTCGGCCTGCTCTCCAGCGCACTGCTGCCGCCCCTACCGGACGACCTCGGCGGGCTCGCGGTGAGCGCCGCGTACCGGCCGGCCGACGGGCCGGCAGCGGGCGGGGACTTCTACGACGTGTTCGCGCTCGAGGACGGGCGCGTCGGCGTCGTGCTCGGCGACGTGTCGGGGCATGGCCGCGCCTCGCTCCGGCACGCCGCGCTCGCCCGCTACACGCTGCGCACGCTGCTCGCCGACGGACACCCGGTCGGCGAGGCGCTGGCGCACGCGGACCGCCTGCTGGCACGCGAGCTGCGCCCGCACTTCGTGACCGTGATCGCCGCGGTCTACGACCTCGAGGCCGGGCGCCTGACCTACGCGAAGGCCGGCCACCCGCCGCCGATCGTGCTCGGCGCCCCGCACGACCCCGACAGCGAGACCCCGGCGCCGCCGATCGGGCTCGGCGTCGGCGACGTGTGGCCCGAGTACCACGTCGACCTCGCGGACGGCGCCTCCGTGTGCCTCTTCACGGACGGCCTGGAGGACGCGCGCGTGGGCGGAGGGCGGCTCGGCCGCGACGAGGTCGAGCGCCTGCTCGGCGCCCAAGACGTCCCGTGCGCCGAGCGGCTCCTGGCGGACATCAGTGCCGTCGCCGACACCATCGGCGACGACACCGCAGCGATCGTGCTGCGCCGTTCGCCGGCGGCTCAGGCGGCCGTCGTCACCGAGGCGACGTAGCCGCGCACGTCGGCCGCCGGCTCGGAGTACGCCTCGCCGAGCGCCGACTCCATCGCCCGCATGTACTCCTCGGCCCAGGCCGGGAAGTCGTAGTCGATCGCGCGTAGGAACTCGAGCGTGGCCGCGAGGCGGATGTCGGCGATCGACGGCTGATCGCCGCCGATGAACGTCCGGCCCTCGAGGAAGAACGCGCGGTAGACGTCGAGCGGCTCGGCGAGCGCGGCCTCCGCGTCCCGCTGTGCCTGGGCCTTCATGTCGTCGTCCGCGTCGGAGGTCGCCACCTCGCCCGGGTACTGCGGGAAGCCGAGCGTGGGGTACGTGGCCCGCGCCACGAGCGGATACACGGTGCCGATCAGATAGAACATCGCGTTGTCGACCATCGCCCGCTCACCCGGGTCGGTCGGGTAGAAGCGGTCGAGCCCGTGCTTGTTGCACAGGTAGGCCATGATCGCGCAGCTCTCTCCGAGCGCGCCCTTCGGGAGGCCGTCCTCCTCGAGCATCGGTGTCAGGTGCGCCGGGTACTTCGCCAGGAACTCGGGGCCCGTCGTCTTGCCCCAGACGTCGACCTCCTCGTAGTCGAGCCCCGCCGCCCGCACGAAAATCCGAGCCGTCAGGTTGTTCACGCTCGGCGTGAGGATGTTCAGCGTGTTCGCAGCCATGTGCTCCTCCTCGTGACCAGCGATTCGATGGCGTCCGCGAGGTGCGCGGGCGCGATGTTGTAGTCCTCGCGCTCGACGCGGATGCGGTGCGCCTCGACCAGTACGTCGGCATGCGTGAAGCCGGCCGGCGGCTCGAAGCGGTACGACGCGAGCTCGATCAGCAGGCCGAGCGGGTCCTTGAAGTAGATCGAGTCCATGAACCCGCGGTCCTTGACCCCGCTGTGGTGGACGCCGGCCTCCTCGAGCCGCTCCACGGCCTGCCTGAAGGTCGCCTGGGAGAGCGAGAACGCGACGTGGTGCACGGAGCCGGGGTCGGTCGCCGTGCGGGCCGGGTCGGGCTCGCGGCTCTCGTCGGTGAAGACCGTGATCAGGCGCCCGTCGCCCGGGTCGAAGTAGAGGTGGCTCTCTGCCTCGTTGTCGAGGTTGGGCTGCTCGAACACGAACGGCATGCCGAGCGCGCCCTCCCAGAAGTCGATCGACGTCTGCCGGTCGGCGCCGACCAGCGTGATGTGGTGGACGCCCTGGCTCTGGAGCTTGCGCATCATCACCCGACGAGCCTGGACTTGTACTCGCTGCGCTCGAGCGTTTGCCACGGGACGAGCTCAACGGTTGTCTGGACAACCAGCACGCTGCGTAGTTTGTCGCGAATCGCGTCAGCGAGCGAGCGATCGGCGGTCACGCCCTGCGCCAGCTCGACGTGGACGGGCAGCGGCGGCTCCTGCCGGGGGCCCGCGTCCCGCGGCTGGACGAGCACGTGGCCGCTCACGTCGGGCGCGAAGCCGGCCACCACCTCGCGGACGGCCGACGGGAAGACGTTGACGCCACGCACGATCAGCATGTCGTCGGTCCGCCCCACGCAGCGGATGCGCGGGCTCGTGCGCCCGCACGCGCATCGGCCGGCTCTCACGTGCACGTGGTCGCGGGTGCGGAAGCGCAGGAGCGGCGCAGCGCGATGGCGCAGGTGGGTGAGCACGAGCTCGCCGGAGGCGCCGTCCTCGAGGGCGAGCGCGGCGCCGGTGCCCGGGTCGATCAGCTCCGGATGGACGAAGCCCTGCGCGTGCAGGTGCATGCCGTCCTGCGCCTCGCACTCGCCGAACAGCGACACCCCGATGTCGCCGACGCCCATCGCCTCGGTGACCCGCGCCCCCCAGCCTCGCTCGAGCCTGGCCCGGAACGCCGGCTCGCCGCCGCCCGGCTCGCCCGCCACCAGCAGGCGCCGCACGCTCGAGCCCGCGAGGTCGAGGCCGCGCTCGGCGGCCGCCTCGATCGCGTACGCCGCGTACGACGGCGTGAGCGCCACCGTCTCCGGCTCGAGCAGCTCGACGGCCCGCAGCAGCCGCTCCGTGTTCCCGGTCCCGACCGGGATGTGGGAGAGCCCGAGCCGCTCGAAAGCGGCGAGCGTCGCGCCGGCCACGAACGGCCCGGCGCTGAAGGTGGTGACGATCCGCTCCCCCGCGGCGATACCCGAGGCGCCGTACGTGCGCATCGAGACCGTCAGCCAGCTCTCGACGTCCTCGGCGGTCAGCGGGATGTAGCTCGGCGTGCCGGTCGTGCCGCTCGTCGAGTAGATCCTCACCAGCGCGGACGGGTCGGCGCACAGGTGCGCGCCGATCGGGTTCTCGCGCGTCACGGTGGCCCGCAGCTCCTGCTTCTCGGTCAGCGGCAGCGCCGCGATGTCGGCGAGGCCGCCCGCCTCCTCGCGCGTGGTGAAGCCGAGCTTGTCGCGGTAGAAGGCCGAGCGCTCGAGGAGGTACGCGAGCTGCGCCCGGTACGCCGCGTCGTCGGCCGTCACGGGCGGCGGTACTCGATCGCGTCCTCGGCGGCCTTGGCCATCGCGAAGCCGGCCGCCAGCTCGCGCTCCTCGGCCAGGTGGGCGAGCAGGCCCGCGGTGCGCGCGAGGATCGGCACGGCCTTGACGACGGTGGCCGGGAAGCCGAGGTCGAGCATCACGGCGGCGATCGGCATCGAGACGTTCATGGTCAGCGGCCGGCCCCAGGCCTCGGCCGCGGCGTCGCGGAAGCAGCGCGCGAGCGCGACGTGCGGGCCGCCGACCCCGCGCGCGTCGGCCAGCTCGAGGATCCGCTCGGCACGGGGATCGAGCGGCTTGTGCACCGGATGGCCGAAGCCCGGCAGCCTCTCGCCCGCCTCGCGCACGGCCTGGGCGCTCTTGCGGGCCACCTCGCCCGGCTCGCCACCGCGGGCGACCTCCTCCTGCGCCGCCTCGAGCAGCCGCGCGCACGCCTCGGACGTGCCGAGCAGCACCGGCCCGCAGCCGAGGATCCCGGCCGCCACCGCGCCCTGGAGCGACCCGGGGTCGGCAGCCAGCGTCATCCGCGCGGCGACGTTGGTGGGCATCATCCCGTGCTCGGCGATCGCCACCAGCAGCAGGTCGAGGAAGAAGCGCTGATCGTCGGTCGGCTCGCGCCCGGTGAGCAGCAGGTGGAAGTACTCGCTGAACGTCATGCTGCCCATGACGTCGCGCGTGAGGTCGCGCCCGCGGACCTCGACGCGGTCGGAATAGGCCTGGCTGATGTGGCTGACGGGCATCAGGTGGGAGAGACTTCAGGGGGCAACGATGATCGAACACGTCAACGACCTCAAGCTGCAGTTCCTCGTCGAGCTGTCCAAGCAGGGCGATCAGTGTGCAGCGATCGAGTCAGAGGTCGCTACGTGGCTCGCGGCCCACGGGTTCACGTACGGCGACCAGACGATCCCGTTCGTGCTGATGCCGCACTTCATCTCGCCCGGGCAGGTGCGCGTCCTGCAGCGCGCCGTGCACACGCTCGTGCCGGTGCTCGACCGCTTCTGCGCGGCCTACCCGGAGGACGCCGCGCTGCGCGAGGAGCTGGCATTGCCCGAGGCCGAGCACGAGCTGGCGATGATCGACCCGGGGTTCGAGCAGCCGGCGCGGATCTGCCGGCTGGACGCGTTCCTGCATCGCTACGACATCAAGTTCCTCGAGTTCAACTCGGACTCTCCGGCCGGCGTCGGCTGGTGCGACGTGCTGTTCGAGGGGCTGCGGCGCGGGGTCGTGCTGCCGGGCGTGCGCGGCGTCTTCCACACGCTCTACACGCCGATGCTGCCGGCGCTCGTCGACACACTGCTCGACGCCTACCACTCGCTGCGCGCGCGCCACGACGACCTGCCGGAGACACCGCGGCTGGCGGTGGTCGACGTGGCCGGAACGCCGACCGCCTCCGAGTTCCGGCTCGTCGCCGACGCCGCCGGCGACCGCGGGATCGAGGCCGTGGTGGCCTCCGTGGACGAGGTGCGCTACGACGGGTCGCGCCTGCACGTGGGCGCCGAGCCCGTCGAGCTCGTGTACCGGCGCGTGCTCACGCCCGAGGCGGCCGGCAGCGACATCGTCGCCGCCGCGCGCGACGGGCGCGTGTGCGTGGTGAACCCGTTCCGCGCCAACGTCGTGAGCAGCAAGAAGGTGCTGGCGCTCCTGCAGGACCCGCGCTTCGAGTACCTCCTGAGCGGCGCCGAGACCGAGCGGATCCGCGAGACGCTGCCCTGGACGCGGATCCTGCGGCCGGGCCGCGCCACCTACGGGCCGTGGACCTTCGACCTGCTCAGCTTCGTCGCCGACAACCGCGAGCGGCTCGTGCTCAAGCCGGCCTCCGACTACGGGGGACGCGGCGTGATGCTCGGCACCGAGACCGGGCAGGACGAGTGGGAGGCGACGATCGAGGAACACGCCGACGCGGGCGACTTCATCGCCCAGGAGCTGGTCCCGATCCCCGAGGAGATGTTCCCGATCGTCGAGGACGGGCGCGTGCAGATGCGCCTCAAGCGCTTCAACATCAACCCGTTCGCGATCGGGGGCCGCTACGCCGGGATGCTCACCCGCATCTCCGACCAGGCCGTCATCAACGTCGCCGCCGGCGGGGGCATCCTGCCGACGGTCATCGGCCGCCACCGCCGCCGCCTCCTGCTCGAGGAGGACGACGAGCAGCCGCACGAGCTGCCGGAGATCACCGGCGTCTCGCTGTAGCCGGTGGAGCACTGGTCCGCCGGGCATCTCGCGGCCTTGGCGGCGACCGTCGCGGTGACGGTGCTGCTCGTCGCGGGCGCGCGCTCGCGCGGGGTCGCGTGGGCGGCGCCGGTCGGGCGCGGCGCTCGCGATCCTGATCCTCGCCGGGTTCGCCTGCGAGCACCTGACGTACGTGCTGCGCGACCGCTGGACGGTCGAGGTGAACCTGCCTCTGCACCTCACCGACGCCGTCACGCTGGCGTCCGTGGCCGCGCTCTGGCGCCCGCGGTCTGCGCTGCTCGTTGAACTCGTGTACTTCTGGGCGCTCAGCGCCTCGCTGCAGGCGGTGCTCACGCCCGACCTCGGGGAGTCGTTCCCGGACCCGCTGTTCCTTACCTACTTCGTGACGCACGCAGGCGCGATCGCCGCCGCGTGCCTGCTGGTGTTCGGCATGGGTCTTCGACCCCGCGCCGGCGGCGCGTGGCGGGCGTTCGGCGCGACGCTCGCGTTCGCCGTCCTCGCCGCCGCCGGAACGCTGCTGACGGGCGGCAACTACATGTTCCTGCGGCGCAAGCCCGACGACGGCTCGCTGCTCGACCTGATGGGCCCGTGGCCGCTCTACATCGCCGTGGCCGCCGTTGTCGGGCTTGCGTTGTTCCACGCGCTGGCCGCCCTCGCTAGCCGTGGTGGTACCAGGGCCGCGCCGTGAGCGCGTTCTCCAGCGCGGCGCTGCCGTCGCGGAGCATCGGCTCGCCGTGGGTGACGAGGATGCGCTCGAGGTCGAGCCGGCGAAGCGGGGCGAGGGTGGGGACGAAGCGGTCGCGGTACCAGCGGGCGCGCTCGTCGTCGACGCGGTCGCCGTGCCAGATCCGCAGGTCGCCCTCGGGCGTCGTGACGATCGCGTCGCCGAAGACGAGCGCGCGGTGCGAGGGCAGATGGATGGGCGTCTCGAAGCGGCGGGGCTTGCCGATCGGGTACGCCCGGGCGCCGCCGGGCAGGTCGTCGAGCGGCTGCAGGCGCGAGTTGTCGCGCAGGCGCTTGGCCACCGCGGGGTGGCCATGGATCGGGGCGTCGTAGCGCTCCGCGAGCGGCTCCGCGCTGCGCGCGTGGTACGGGATCGTCACGAGGATGGCCGTCGGGGAGAGCGCGTCGAGGCGCTCGAGCACCGCGGCGTCGTCCTCGGGCAGCAGCGGGTCGACGAGCAGCATCGCGTCGCCGGCGTCCACGGCGAACGAGGCGACCTCCGCGCCCCATTCGCCGGGATGCCACTCGCCGTGGCGCGCAGTCCAGCGCCACAGCCCCGGAGCCAGCTCCTGCACTAGTAGGTCGCGAGCACCCGCGCCGGGCCGCCCGAGCCCTCCTGCCACGGGATCACGCCCACCGTCGCGACCGCGCCGGAGCGCGGGATCTTGTCGAGCCCTGCGAGGCCCTCGATGCCGTAGTGGTCGGCCGCGAGCCAGTTCACGTGTACGGGGAAAGTGGCCGAGTTCCCGGGGTCGAGGCTGATCGTGTCGACCCCGATCGCAGCGCCGCGTTTGCGGTCAAGCAGGTAGTCGGCGGCGTCGGCGCTGAAGCCCGGGAAGTGGAACGTCTCGCTCGCGTCGCGCCCGAGGAACGCCGGCGTCCCGAGCTTCGCCGCCCAGCCGGAGTACATCGCCACCAGCGCGTTCTTCGGGATCCCGCCGTGGCGCCGCTCGTAGCGACGGAGGTCATCGACCGTCACCTCGGCGTCGGCGTCGCTCGCGGCGCGGCGCGAGATGTCGATCACGGCGATCGGGAGCACGAGCTCCTCGGGCGTGAGCTGCGGGGTCAGGCGCCCCTCGGTGGTGAAGTGGCCGGGCGCGTCGAGGTGCGTCGCGGTGTGCTCGTCGAACGCCCAGCGCTGGGCGTAGAAGCCGTTGGCCGGGATCGTGACCACGGTCTCGCGGCTGGTGACCGAGCCCGTGTAGGTCGGGAAGTCGGTCGTGAACGTGTGCGTCAGGTCGGCGACCCGACCCCGGTGGTGGTGGTGCCCGTGGCCGTGCTTGTGGCGACGGCCGCGGCGCCCGTGGGCTGCCGCCTCGCCCGGGAGCAGCGCGGCGAGCGCGGCGGCTCCGCCGCCGGCCAGTACCGCGCGTCGCGACACGGCTCCCTCTTGCGCACGGACAGCCTCGATCGTCCCTGGAAGGCACATCCTGACCCCCTCAAGTCGTATGACCTGAGGAACCTACCGGGTCTCGGCCTGGCTGGCAGGAGTGTCGGGCTCCCACCCTGCGGCGTGGCCGAGCGAGGCGCTCTTGAGCACCTTGAGCGAGAGCAGCGCGCACTTCATGCGCGTGGCCGAGATGTCGATCCCCAGCAGGTCCAGCACGAAGCTGCGGTCGAGCCGCAGGAGCTCCTCGACCGGCATGCCGACGATCTCCTCCGACGTCATCGAGGCCGACGCCTGCGAGATCGCGCAGCCGTGGCCGGAGAAGCGGACGTCCTCGATGTTCCCGTCCCCGTCGACCTTGAGCTGCACCTTCAGCTCGTCCCCGCACAGGGGGTTGAGGTCATCGGCCTCGAGGTCCGGGTTCTCCAGCTCGGGATTGGGTGGCGACCAATTCCGCGGGTTCTTGTAGTGCTGGAGGATGTTCTCGCGGTAGAGGTCGTCCATCTCAGGCGAAGACCTCGCGGACGGTCCCCAGCGCGTCGATCAGCCGGTCGACCTCGTCGCGCGTCGAGTGCACGGCGAACGAGGCGCGCGTGGTGGCCGACACGCCGAGGCGGCGCATCAGCGGCTGCGCGCAGGCGTGGCCGGCGCGCACGCAGACGCCCTCGCGGCCCAGGATCTCGGCCACGTCGTGCGGGTGAACGCCGTCGAGCGAGAACGAGCACACGCTGCCGCGCTGCTCGAGCTCGGGGCCGTACAGGGTGAGCCCGGGGACCTCGCGCAGGCGGTCGACCGCGTAGCCGACCACGTCGCGCGAGTGCTCCCACACCGCGTCCATGCCGATGCCCGTCAGGAAGTCGGTGGCTGCGCCGAGCCCGATCGCCTCGGCGATCGGCATCGTGCCGGCCTCGAAGCGCGCGGGCGGCTCGGCCCAGGTCGAGCCCTCCTCGGTGACGCGGGCGATCATGTGCCCGCCGCCGAGGAACGGCGGCATCGCCTCGAGCAGCTCGCGACGCCCGTGGAGGACGCCGATACCGGTCGGCCCGTAGGCCTTGTGCCCGGTCCAGGCGTAGAAGTCGGCGTCCAGCCCCCCCACGTCGAGCGGCAGGTGCGGCACGGCCTGCGCGCCGTCGACCACGACCACGGCACCCGCGGCGTGCGCGCGGCGGGCGATCTCGCCGATCGGGTTGACGGTGCCGAGGACGTTGGACACGTGCGTGACGGCCACGGCCTTCGGCCCGCGGGCGAGCGCCGCGTCGAGCGCGTCGAGGTCGAGCAGCCCGTCGTCGTCGATCGGCACCCACGCGAGCTGGCAGCCGAGCAGCTGCCAGGGCACGATGTTCGAGTGGTGCTCCATCTGCGTGAGCACCACGAGGTCGTCGGGGCCGACGTTCGCGCGGCCCCATGAGTAGGCGACGAGGTTGAGCGCCTCGGTCGCGTTGCGGGTGAAGACCGTCTCCCCGGGGGTCGACCCGGCGAAGGCGGCGACCTTGGCGCGCGCGTTCTCGTAGGCCTCCGTCGCCTCGGCGGCCAGCGGGTAGACGCCGCGGTGGATGCTCGCCCGGTACTCGGTGTAGTAGCGGTCCATCGCCTCGATCACCGGCCGCGGGGTCTGCGCGGTGGCGGCGGAGTCGAGGTAGACCAGGCCCTCGCGCGCGAGGACCGGGAACTCCGAGGCGGTGGGCGCGGTCAGGCTCACGCCGCCGCCGCGACCTCGTCCCGGATCCAGCCGTAGCCGCGCTGCTCGAGCTGCTCGACCAGCTCCGGGCCGCCCTCCTTGACGATCCGGCCGTCGAACATGATGTGCACGAACTGGGGCCGGACCATGTGCAGGATGCGCTGGTAGTGGGTGATGATGAGGACGCCCATGTCCGAGCCCTCGGCGACGGTGTTGACGCCGGCGGCGACGGTGTTCAGCGCGTCGATGTCGAGCCCGGAGTCGGTCTCGTCGAGGACCGCGAGCTTCGGATTCAGGAGCGCGAGCTGGAGGATCTCCATGCGCTTCTTCTCGCCGCCCGAGAAGCCCTCGTTGAGGTACCGGTTCGAGAACTCGCGCGGGACGTTCGTGAGCTCCATCGCCGCCTCGACCGTCTTGCGGAAGTCCTTCAGCGAGATCGTCTGCTCGCCGCGCGCCTCGCGGTGGGCGTTCATCACCATGCGCAGGTACTTGGCGACCGTCACGCCCGGGATCGCGACCGGGTACTGGAAGGCCATGAAGAGCCCGGAGCGCGACCGCTCGTCGGGGTCGGCCTCCGTGATGTCCTCGCCGTCGAAGAGGATCTGGCCCTCGGTGACCTCGAAGTTGGGGTGTCCCATGACCGCGTTGGCGAGCGTCGACTTGCCCGAGCCGTTCGGCCCCATCAGCGCGTGGAACTCGCCGGAGCGGACGTGCAGGTCCACGCCCTTGAGGATCTGCTTGTCGCCGGCGGCGACGTGCAGGTTCTTGATCTCGAGGTCAGCCATGAATCTCCAGGTGTGTCGTCGTCGTCTCGGTGGGCGCGGCGAACTCCACAAGCTCGGCCAACGTCGTGCGCTGCAGCGACCTGATGACGCCCATCTGCACGCGCGTCCACAGCAGCTTGGTGGCGCAGTGCTCGCCGTCGGCGACGTGCGAGCACTGCACGCGCGCCTCGCGGTCGTCGACGAAGCAGTCCATCGGCGCGATCGCGCCTTCGAGCGCGAGCACCGCGTCGTCCATCGTGATCTCCTCGGGCCGGCGGGCGAGCACGTAGCCGCCGTGCGCGCCGCGTACCGCGGTGACGAGGCCGGCCTTCTTGAGCAGCGCGGCGATCCGCTCGAGATACGCGAGCGGCAGATGCTCCGCATCCGCGACCGCCTTCAGCGAGACCGGCTGCGAGCCGCCCTGCAGGCCGAGCTGGATGAGCAGCCGGACGCCGTACTCCGCCTTCGTGGTGAAGATCACAGCTCGTAATCCTACCAACGAGGTAGGAGTTCGCCTGGGGTCTACGCTCGCAGTACGCATGTCCGCCGAGTCGAGCGACCGCATCGCCGAGACCCTGCGCGCGTTCGGGCTCGGGGACGACGATCGCGCGGCGTGGGACGGCAGCGGGCTGCCGCCCGACGCCTTCGATGACTGGCTCATCGACCGGGTCGCGAGGCGGCCCACGGGTCGGCGCGCGCGGGAGGTCTACGGCGCCGACGACGTCCACGATTTCGCCCGCCGGGCGATCCTCGAGGCGCTCGCGATCCGGCCGGCCGACCGGTTGCTCGACGTCGGCTGCGGCGGCGGCCTCCTCCTGCGCGACGCGCTGACCTCCGGCGCGGCGGTAACGGGCCTGGACCACAGCGACGAGATGGTGCGCCTCGCCCGCGAGCGGGCCCCTGGAGCCGAGGTCGTGCTGGGGAGCGCCGAGCAGCTCCCGTTCCCGGACGCCGCGTTCACGGCCGTCGCGATGTCGATCGTGTTCTTCTTCCTCCCGCAGCCGGTCGCGGCCCTGGCCGAGTGCGGCCGGGTACTCGCACCGCAGGGGCGGCTCGCCGTCTACACAACCTCCCCGGCGCTCCGCGGAACGCCGGCGGCGCCCGAGCCGCTGGCCGCGCGCGGCCATTTCTATGAGGACGAGGAGCTGGCCGACCTCGCCCGACAGGCAGGGCTGACGGCCGCGCGGGTCGTCGATGACGACGGAGGTCAGCTGCTCACGGCTGTCAAGGTGTGACGCCGTGCAGCGCCGCGAGGACCTCCGCAATGTCGCGATCATCGCCCACGTCGACCACGGGAAGACGACGCTGGTCGACGCCATGCTGTGGCAGTCGGGTGCGTTTCGCGCGAACCAGGACGTCGCCGACCGGGTCATGGACTCGATGGACCTCGAGCGTGAGAAGGGGATCACGATCCTGGCCAAGAACACGGCGGTTCAGTACGGCGCGACGAAGCTGAACATCGTCGACACGCCCGGGCACGCCGACTTCGGCGGCGAGGTGGAGCGGGGGCTGACGATGGTCGACGGCGTGCTGCTGCTCGTCGACGCGTCGGAGGGGCCGCTCCCGCAGACGCGGTTCGTGCTGCGCAAGGCGCTCGAGGGGCGGCTGCCGGTGATCCTCGTCGTCAACAAGGTGGACCGGCCTGACGCGCGGATCGCGGAGGTCGTCGACGAGGTCTACGAGCTGTTCATCGACCTCGGTGCCACCGAGGACCAGATCGACTTCCCGATCGTGTACACGAACGCGAAGGCCGGCTGGGCGTCACTGACGGAAGGGAATTCGCCACCACCCACCCCCGACCTCACGCCGCTGATGGACCTGCTGGTCGAGCACGTGCCGGCGCCCGAGCACGAGCCGAATCACCCGCTGCAGGCGCACGTGACGAACCTCGACGCGTCGCCGTATCTCGGCCGCCTCGCCATCTGCCGCGTCCGTCACGGGACGATCCGCCGCGGCGAGACGATCGCGTGGTGCCGGGCCGACGGAACCGTCGCCCCCGCCAAGGTCGCCGAGCTCTACGTGACCGAGGCGCTCGACCGCGTCGAGGCCGACGCGGCCGGGCCGGGCGAGATCATCGCCGTGGCCGGCATCCCCGAGGTCACGATCGGTGAGACGCTGGCCGACGCCGAGGACCCGCGGCCGCTGCCGGTGATCACCGTCGACGAGCCGTCGCTCTCCGTGACCGTCGGCCAGAACACCTCGCCGCTCGCCGGCCGCGAGGGCGACAAGCTCACTTCTCGCCAGATCAAGGACCGGCTCGACGCCGAGATGGTGGGCAACGTCTCCATCCGCGTGCTGGAGACCGAGCGGCCCGACACCTGGGAGGTGCAGGGCCGCGGCGAGCTGCAGCTCGCCGTGCTCGTCGAGCTGATGCGGCGCGAGGGTTACGAGCTGACCGTCGGCAAGCCGCAGGTCGTCACGCGCGAGATCGACGGCACCACGCACGAGCCGGTCGAGCGGATGACGATCGATGTGCCGGAGGACTACGTCGGCGTCGTCACCCAGCTGCTGGCGCTGCGCAAGGGGCGGCTCGAGCAGATGGTCAACCACGGGACGGGCTGGGTCCGGATGGACTACCTCGTGCCCGCCCGCGGGCTGATCGGCTTCCGCACCGAGTTCCTCACCGAGACGCGCGGCACGGGCCTGCTCCACCACGTGTTCGACCGCTGGGAGCCGTGGGCGGGAGAGCTGCGCCTGCGCCCGACCGGCTCGCTCGTCGCCGACCGCCGCGGCAAGACCGCGAGCTTCGCACTCTTCAACCTCCAGGAGCGCGGCGTGCTGTTCGTCGACCCGGGCGAGGACGTCTACGAGGGCATGATCGTCGGTGAGAACGCGCGCGCCGAGGACCTCGACGTCAACGCCACGAAGGAGAAGCACCTCACCAACATGCGCTCCTCGACGTCGGACGTGCTCGTGCGGCTCATGCCGCCCCGCCGCCTCTCGCTCGACCAGGCGCTCGAGTTCGTGCGCGAGGACGAGGCCGTCGAGGTGACGCCGCATGCGATCCGCCTGCGCAAGGCCGAGCTCGACGCCACGTCCCGGGTGAAGCTCGCGCGGACGCGCGCCCGGGCCTAGCGGAGCCGCGCCATGAGGCGCAGCCCGCGGGCGACGTAGCCGCGGGTCTCGGCGAACGGCGGCCCCCCTCCGGATGCCCCGGTGAGGGCCGTGAGAGTCGTCTCACGGCCCCCCGCTCGGAGCTACGGAACGCGGACGATCCGACCCTCGACGTCCGCCTCGTCCGGCGTGATCGGCGATCTCGCCGTGATGTACTCGACGGCCACCTCGAGCAGCTCGTCGGGCTGCTGCTTGTCGGTGCCCCCGATCAGGGCCGTGTAGCCGTCGCCGCCCGTCACCATGAAGTCGTTGGTGACGATGCGGAGGCTCTGCGCCGGCGTGATCGGCGTGACGGGCCCGGCGGCTGGCCCGAGCGCGAGCTCGGTGATGACGGGCGTGGTGCCCTCGCAGCGGTAGCGGATCCTCAGGTTGGCGACCTGCGGGAACCGCCCCGTCGCGATGTTCGGGTTGCACGCCGGGCTCAAGCCGTTCAGCAACGCGTCCCGCAGCTGCGCGCCCGTCACGGTGACGAGTGCCGCGCGGTTGTTGAACGGCAGCACCGCGAACACCTCGCCCCACGTGATCTGGCCGGACGCCTCCGGACCCGTCGGCGCCAACGGCAGGTCGGCGCGCAGCCCGCCCGAGTTGGTGAGCGCCGCCACGGCCTCGGGGTACTTCGCGAGCATCGCGTCCGTGACCAGGTTGCCGACCCCCGACTCGCTCAGACGGGCCGGGTCACGCCGGATGTCGGCCTCCTGGGATCCGATCACGCGGTTGCGCAGCGGCGCGGTCTCGGTGTTCGCCGCGTCCACGATCGCCTGCACGTCCGGCCGCCGGGCGACGCCGAGGTTCTTGGCGACCCGCACCGCGGTCCCGGCCCACGCGACGTCCCCGCCCTTGATCATGAGCTGCGCCACGGAGTAGCTCGCCCCCGCGTTGAAGCCCTCGACGACCGGGATGCGACCGATGACCAGGTTGGCCGGCCGGTGCGTGTGCCCGGCGACGACCAGGTCGACCGTCGTGTTCTGGATGTTGTTGACGATGCCGATGATCGGCCCCTCCCACGCTGCCGCCGGCTGGGCGGCGAGGCGGTTGGCCCCGAGCACGGCGCCCTCGTGGATGACGACCACCTGGACCTTCACGCCGCGCTTGTGCAGCTTGGCCGACTCGCGGCGGATGCGCTCCGCCTCGTCGAGGAACACGAGTCCCGCGGTCGCGTCGGCCCGCACGAGCTCCGGCGTGATGCGGACGGTCGAGCCGATCACCCCGACGCGGACGCCGTTGACCCGGAAGACCGCCGACGTGTCCATCCACGGCGGCTCGCGACCCGTCGACTCCTCGACGATGTTGGTCGACAGGAACGGGAAGTCGGCGCGCTCCAGGTGCTGCAGGATGCGCGGAACGCCGTAGTCGAACTCGTGGTTGCCGTAGGCCGTGGCGTCGAGGTCCCACGCGTTCTCGACGTCGATCGCCGGCCGGTCCTCGAGCAGCGCCGAGTTCGGCGGCGTCCCGCCGACGTTGTCCCCGCCGGAGAGCAGAAGCTCACGCTTCGGCAGGGCCCGCGCCTCCTCGTCGAACAGCGTCGCGAGCTGCGACGCGCCGGCGGTGCCGATGGAGCGACCGTCGATCGTGACCGTGGTCGTGGACGGGTCGAGCTGACCGTGGAAGTCGTTCAGCCCGACGATCGACACCGGCGTGTACTTGCGGCCGAAGTCGATCAGGTCTCGCCGCACGATGCCCTGGCTGTGCCCGGGCGACGGGATGTCGAGCAGGAACGCGGCCGTGGGCGCGAGGTCGATGCTGCGCACCCGCCGCGCGACGCCGCGCCGGATCGCGTCACCGCCGGCGAGGAACGTCGCCCGCATGTTCGTGTTGCCGCGCAGGTTCTGCACGTCGGGCACGTAGCCGTGCTGCCCGAAGAACGCCGAGCGGGCGATCAGCGTGCCCGGCGTCGCCGCGTCGAACTGGTACGGCGGCGCGGAGAACACGACGAGGTCGCCGGTCCGCGTCGGATGGGCCATGTCGGCCGTGCTGTTGCGGCCGTTCGGGATGTAGCGCGCCTCGGCCTTCGTGAAGGCGCGGTCGATCACGTCCCAGCCCTCGGCCCGGCCGTCGCCGGTCCAGTCGTTCGGGTCCTGGAGGGCGAGGAAGGCCGCCTTGATCCGGGCGACCGTCGCCGCCTCGTCCGCGGCGAGAACCTGCTGGAGGTTGCCGCCCGCCGGGTCGCGCCCGGCGAGGTTGAGGTAGATCTGCACGGTGCCGCCGGCGTAGCAGGCCTTCGCCTTGCCGATCGTCTCTCCCGTTGCGACCCGGCAGTTCGAGGTCTGCGGCGTCGAAAGCAGCCCGAGGTCGACGAGCACCTTGCTCGCGTCGATCGCGGCGAACTGCGGCGCGAACCCGTGGTCCGAACCGACGAACGTCGTCAGGTCCCGGTCGCGCAGCTTCTTCTGAGCCAGGCGCATGGTCGCGTCGGCGCCCTTGTAGGCGCGGCGGATGAATGCCTCGCGCTCCCGCACGCGGCCGTCGGGCGTGCCGTTGACCTGCACGTCGTCGTAGGCCGGGTTGGCCGCCCCGTTCGGCAGCCGGCGCGTCACGAGCCCGAGGAACTGGTGCTGGAACTCGTCCGTCACCGGGTAGCCGACCATCGCCAGGTCCGGCCGGTAGGTGTCGAGGATGTACTTGATCAGCGGCCGGTGCCCTGTCTCCCAGTACAGGCCCTGCTCGACGTAGGTCTCCTCGGAGACGATGCCCGCCTCGAGGATCGCGAAGTCGCCCGCCTGCGAGGACGGGAAGCGCTCGGCCACGAAGTCCTCGAACGTGCCGGTGAAGCCGGGCTCGCCCTCCCAGGTCGGCCACGTGGCGATCGCTCGCGTGACCGAGGTGTGGAAGAGGCGGACCTGCGACAGGTCGCACGCGAGCCGCTCGACCTTGACGAGCATCGCGCCGGTCTTGCCGTTCAGCGCGTTGGTCGTCTGGAGCGTCACCTTGACGTCGGCCCACTCGCCCTCGCGCAGGTCGCCGACCGCGTCGGCGCCGTTCTTGGTCGGGGAGAAGAGCACGCGGTCGTAGTTCGTGCGCCCGTCGTCGCGGCTGTCGTAGATGTAGGCGTTGAGGCCGTACTTGTCGACCCCGAAGTCGAGCACCCGCATGCGCGTCTCCCGCGCCGGGCTGTAAGACGTCGGCACGTTGGTCCAGCCCGTGGCCGGCGACGGCGCGGCCTGCGGGAATCCCGGCTGGTTGGCGAACCCGACCGGGTGGTCGAACTGGAGACCGAACGACTGGGTGAACGACGCCGAGTCGTCCGGCGAGATGTAGTTCGTGACCACGCCGCGGCCGGAGAGGAAGTTGCGGAAGTCGACGGTCGGCCCGTCGATCGCCCCGCTGCGGCCGCCGGCCCACTCGATCTGGGCGACCTTCTTGCCGCCGCGCTCGGCCGCCTGGGCGAGCGTCTCGGCCTGCAGGACGCCTGGGTCGAACGCCGCCGTGCGCGGCGGCGGGGCGGTGCCGGCGCCGAAGAAGGCCTGGCCGTTGACGTGGAAGGTGTTGTTGGTCGAGCCGTGGACGCCCGGCCAGGCGCCGGTTGCGAGCGTGAACCAGCCCGCGCCGGTGTTGGGCGGTGCCTGCGTCAGCAGGCCGTGACCCGAGGCCCGTGTGCCCTTGCGCAGCAGCTCGCGGAACCCGGGGACCACGCGCTGGTCCGCGTAGCGCGCCACGATGTCCTGACGAAGGCCGTCGGCGGCGAAGAACAGGAGCTTGTCGTTGCGCCCGTCGCCGTGATGCCCGCCGCCGTGCGGCCGAGCCTCGGCGCCGACCCATGGCAGGAGGACGACCGCGGCCACCAAGGCGGCCAATACGGCGACCATCAGTCGCGTGCGGCGTGCGTCCCTGCTGCTTCCCGCCAGGGAAATGACCTTCGTCATCGCGGATGCCCTTCTCGTCGCGTCACCCTCCCCCTCCGGAAGGGTCGATGCGCCGGATCCTAAAGCGCGGCCCGCCCCAAAGCGAGCCGGGAACATAGGATCGTCACACGATGACCGAGCCGACCAGGTTCCTGCTCTCGGAAGAGCAGATCCCCACGCACTGGGTCAACCTCCTGCCCGACCTCCCGGGCGACCCGCTGCCGCCGCTGAGCCCCGCGACCGGGCAGCCCGCCGGCCCCGAGGACCTCACGCCGATCTTCCCGATGGCGTTGATCGCCCAGGAGGTCTCACCCGAGCCGGAGATCGAGATTCCCGACGCCGTGCGCGACGCCTACGGCCTGTGGCGGCCGACGCCGCTCGTCCGCGCCCGGCGGCTCGAACAGGCGCTCGGCACGAAGGCGCGCATCTACTACAAGTACGAGGGCGTCTCCCCGGCCGGCTCGCACAAGCCCAACAGCGCCGTGCCGCAGGCGTATGAGAACGCGCAGGCCGGCATCCGCAAGCTCGTGACGGAGACCGGCGCCGGCCAGTGGGGCTCCTCGCTCGCGTTCGCCTGCTCGCTGTTCGGGCTCGAGTGCGAGGTCTTCATGGTCGGCTCGAGCTACGACCAGAAGCCGTACCGGCGCTCGATGATGCAGACCTGGGGCGCGACCGTGCACCGCTCGCCGTCGGACCGCACGGAGTCAGGCCGCGGCCAGGCAGAGCACCCGACCGGCTCGCTCGGGATCGCCATCTCCGAGGCCGTCGAGGTGGCAGCCCAAGATCCGGAGGCCAACTACGCGCTCGGCTCGGTGCTCAACCACGTGCTCCTGCACCAGACCGTCGTCGGCCAGGAGGCGATCCTGCAGATGGAGCTCGCGGGCGAGGAGCCCGACGTGATCGTCGGCTGCGTGGGCGGCGGCTCGAACTTCGCCGGCCTGTGCTTCCCGTTCCTGCGCGCGGGGAGCGACGCCCGCCTGCTCGCCGCCGAGCCGGCCGCCTGCCCCACCCTGACCCGCGGCGTCTACCGGTACGACTTCGGCGACACGTCGGGCCTCACGCCGCTGATGCCGATGTACACGCTCGGGCACGACTTCGTCCCCGCGCCCGTGCACGCCGGGGGCCTGCGCTACCACGGCGACGCGCCGATGCTCTGCGGCCTCGTCAAGGCCGGGCGGATCGAGGCGCGCGCCTACCGGCAGAACGAGACGTTCGAGGCGGCGGTGCGCTTCGCGCGCACCGAGGGGATCATCCCGGCCCCCGAGCCCGCCCACGCGATCCGGGCGGTGATGGACGAGGTCGAGCGCGGCGAGGCCGAGGTCATCCTCTTCGGCCTCTGCGGCCACGGCCACTTCGACCTCGCGGCGTACGACGCGTACCTGGCCGGCACGCTCGAGGACCCGGAGTTCTCGGACGCCGACATGGAGGCTGCCCTCGCTCGGCTGCCGGAGGCGCCCGCGATCGGCTAGCGCGTCGGCCGCGGCGAGGCCTTCGAGAGCGTCCGCCGCCACACCCGCAGTTTCGCGGGCGCGGACCGGGGTACTCGCGCAGCCGTGCCCCGATCGATCGTCATCGCCCTCGCCGCCGCTCTCCTCCTCGCCGCCGCGCCGGTCGCCTCCGCCGCCCCGCCTCGAACCAGCAAGGTCCGATGCACCGGCGATCCCGCCGCCGTGAACCGGCTCGACGTCGCCGTCGCCGGCGAGCAGGCATGGGGCCTGTACGCGCTGCCCGCCGGCGAGCCGAAGGGGCTGGTCGCCTTCTTCCACGGCTACACCCACACCGCGCACTCCTGGGCCGAGCACATCCGCCGCACCGCGGCCCAGGACGGCGTGATCGCGCTCGCGATGAACTACCGCGGGCAGATCGACGGGCCGCCCTATCCCGGCACGACGCTGCCGCGCTCGCGCGGCTGGCAGGTCTCCGAGGGCGCCGCGGACTCGATCGCCGCCGCCCAGCTGTTCGACCGCAGCTGTCCCGGCCTTCCCAGCATCGTCGCCTACGGCGTGAGCATGGGCGGCAACGCGTCCGGCCTGGCGGTGGCCTCCCGGGCGACGCGGACGAGCGGCGCGCCGCTGTTCGACCAGTGGTTCGACATCGAGGGCGCCGTCAACGTGATCGAGATCTACACCGCCGCGCGGGTGCTGGCTGCGACCGGCAACACGATGGCCGCCCACGCCACCGAGGACATCGAGCGCGAGATGGGCGGGCCGATCGAGTCCCGGCCGGAGGCGTACACGACGCGGACCGTGGTGCGCCGGGCCGAGGACATCAAGGCCTCCGGCGTGCGGGGCGTGACGCTCGTCCATGGCGCCGACGACGGCCTCGTGCCCTATTCGCAGAGCCGCGAGATGCAGGCGCGGCTGCTCGGCCTGGGGCTCGCGACCGACATGGTCACGGTCGGCACGCGCGGGGAGGCGTCGGAGCCGGGTACGACGTTGACCGGCAGCCTGGGCGCGCCTGGCTACACCTCTCCCTTCGCCGGCCACGCCGACGAGGCGAGCACCACACACATCGTCGGCAACAGCGGCTTCGAGCGCCTGTCGGCCTACTTCGGGAGGGGCGAGACTCCCCATTGCCGCGACTTCGTGGTCGACGGGACCACGCGGACGATGACGCAGGTCGGCCCCGGCGCCTGCTGAGGCTCCCCGAGGCTCCGGCGATCGCCTGAGCGACCGCCGGAGCCCCGTCCCACTCCCTACTCGTAGGCGAGCGCCGTGAGGACGTCGGTCCTCGCCGCCCGCCTCGCCGGGAGCACGGCCGCAGCCATGCCCGCCAGCGTCGCGACCACGGCGATCGCCACGAGGGCGCCGCCCGGGACCGCGAACTCCAGGCCGTACTCGCTCAGCGCGGCGGTCACCGCGGCGGCGAGCCCGAGCCCCACACCGATGCCGGGCAGCGCACCCATGAGCGCGGTGATCACGCTCTCGTGGCGCACCATGCGGCGCAGCTGGCGGCGGGACATGCCCATCGCCCGCAGCGTGCCCAGCTCCCGCCGGCGCTCGAACGTCGCGAGCACCAGCGTGTTGACGATCCCGAACAGCGACACGATCACGGCGAGGGCGAGCAGCACCCACAGGACGCCGAGGATCATGCCGATCCACTCCGTCTGCTTGGTGATGAACTCGTCCTTGCTCCAGACCTCCACCTCCGGGAAGCCGGCCAGCGCGCTGCGCACCGCGTCCGGCTCGCCGGACACGAGGGTGAAGCGGTTGCGCTCGGTCTCGAACGCGCCGTCGAAGGCCTGGTTCGAGATCGTGATCGGCCCGAAGCCGAGGATGTCCAGCACCGGCGACTCCTCGATCGCGCGCACCTTCAGGTCCACGTTCGCGCCCTTGGCCGAGGTGATCGAGAACGCGTCGCCGACCTTCAGACCGTGCTCGGTCGCCCAGCCCTCGTCGACCAGCGCGCCGTCGCGGCCGAGCGCCGCCACGTCGTCCTTGTCGCCCACCTTGTAGTCGTAGGCGAAGAGGTCGCCGATGGTGGCCGGGTCGACGGCGTTGACGCCCTCCTCCTGCCCGAAGGCCAGCGCGCCGTCCTGGCGCAGGGAGGAGACCGCCTTCACGCCCGGCGCCGAGGCGGCGGACCGCTCGACGGCGGGATCGATCGGCGACCAGCCGTCAGCGGAGCCGACGACGGTGGTGGCCTGGACGCGCCGCTCGAGCGAGCCGGCGGAGACGTCCTTGAGGCCCTGGGCGACGACCGTGACCGCAGTGACGAGCGCCACGCCGATCAGCAGCGCGGACGCCGTCACCGCCGTGCGACCGGGATGGCGCATCGCGTTGCGGCGGGCCAGGCTGCCGGCCGAGCCGCCGATCGCGGCGGACGGCCGCCCGATCAGCCCGGTCAGGGCACGCACCGCGCGGCCCGGGAGCCGCAGGCGCGCACCGGCGTCGGCTGCGTCGCGCAGCGCGGCCACGGGCGCCACCTTGGTGGCGCGGCGGGCCGGCAGCAGCGCCGCCACGAGTGTCACCAGGGTGCCGACCAGCACAGCCGCCACGACCGTGCCGCCGGAGAGCGACAGCGACGCCATCGGCAGGCCGAGACCCATGCTGGTGAACACGCTGTCGAGCCCGAACGCCAGCGCCAGTCCGGCGCCGATACCGAGCGCGGAGGCGCCGAGGCCGATGGCCAGTGCCTCGAGCATCACCGTGCGGCGGACCTGGCGGCGGCTCGCGCCGACCATGCGCAGGAGCCCGAGCTCACGCGTGCGCTGGGCGACGGCGATCGAGAGCGCGTTGAAGATCGTGAACGCGCCCACGACCATCGCCACGCCGGCGAATGCGAGCAGGATCGTGCGCAGGATGTCGACGAACGTGCTCAGACCCTCGAGGTCGTAGCGGTCGTCGGCGGCGGCCGAGCTGACCTGCGTGCCGTCGCCGGCCACGGCCGCGAGACCGGAGCGGTCGCCAGAGACGAGGATGCGGTCGTAGCCGTCCTTGGCGAACAGCGTCTTGGCGTGGTCGAGGTCGAAGATCGCGAACGTGGCCGTGCCGATCGACTTGACGTCGGCGAACGTCGCGATGCCGACGACGTCGAACTTCTTGGCCTCGCCGCGGGTGGCGACCTCGACGGTGCCGCCAAGCGCCAGGTCCTGCTTCTCGGCCGTGCCCTGGTCGATCACGACCTCGCCCGGGCCCGTGGCCCAGCGACCGTCGTCCAGGCGGAACGGGCTCAGCTCCTCGGCGCCCGGCGTACGGGCGTCGAAGCCGCTGCCGAAATACGGGCCGTCACCGAGCGGCTTGCCGTCGCGGCCGATGATCTGCGCGGTGTCGGTGATGTCGCCGACGGCGACGTCGACCCCCGGGCGCGGACCGCACGCGGTCCAACGTGGACGCCGGCACGGTGGGAACCTGGGCGAACGAGTCCATCCCCGGCTGGAACGCGGTCTTGGCGGTGACGACCGCGTCGGTGCCGTCATAGGCGGCGCTCGACAGCGAGTTCGCCGCGCCGCGCATCGCGTCGGTGAGCGTGAGTGCCGCGCACACGAACGCGACCCCCACGATGATGGCGAGGGCGCTGAGCAGCGTGCGCAGTGGACGCGCTGCGAGGCCCTTGAGCGTGACCTTGATCATCGGTTCATCACCCGGAGGATGTCGGCCTCCGACGGGTTGTCGAGGTCGGCGACCACGCGGCCGTCGGTCAGGTACAGCACGCGGTCGGCGATCGCCGCGGCGCGCGGGTCGTGCGTGACCATCAGCGTCGTCTGGCCGTCGATGTCGACGGCGTCGCGAAGCAGCTGCAGGATGCCGGCGCCTGACTCGGAGTCCAGGTTGCCGGTCGGCTCGTCCCCGAACAGGACGGTCGGCTTCGTGATCAGGGCCCGGGCGATCGCCACGCGCTGCTGCTGGCCGCCAGAGAGCTGGGACGGCTTGTTGCCGCGGCGCTCCGAGAGCCCGACGCGCTCGATCAGCGCCTCGATCTCGGCGGCGGGCGGCTTGCGGCCGGCGATGGCCAGCGGGAGCACGATGTTCTCCTCCGCCGACAGCGTCGGCAGCAGGTTGAACGACTGGAACACGAACCCGATGTGCTTGCGCCGCAGGCGCGTCAGGTCGCGGTCCTTCATGCGCGTGATGTCGTGACCGGCCACCTCGACGCTGCCCGCGCTGGGCGTGTCGAGGCCGGCCAGGAGGTGCATGAGCGTCGACTTGCCGGAGCCCGACGGGCCCATGACGGCCGTGAACTGGCCGGCGGGCAGCTCGAGCGAGACGCCGCGGAGGGCGTGCACGGCCGAGTCGCCCGTGCCGTAGGTGCGCGTGAGCCCGGCCGCGGCGACGGCCGTGCCGGCTGAGAGGGGTGCTTCGAGGAGAGCGGACAAGGGGGAGGTCCTCCTGTGGGGGTTTTCAGATCGCCACCGCTTCCCGCGCGATGCGGGAGACGGCGGCTTCGAGGGCACCGGCGGACAGCAGGGCGCTGGTCGCCTCGGCGAGGAGACGCCCGGCGAGGCCGCGCGACCGACGGACCGAGACGGATGCACGGACCTCGCTGCCGCCTGCGACGGCCGCGAGCTCGTACGACACGTCGAAGGAGAGGAGCCCACCCACCCCGTCGGCCGCGAGCGCGAGCCCGCGCCGGGAGGCCTCGTGGACCTCGACGTCGAAGCCCACGCGCCGGCCGGCCAGCTTCCCGCTCACGCGGGCGCGGCTGCCGGCGGCCAGGCGCCGCCCGTCGAGCTCCTCGACGTCGAAGGGCAGCGGCGCCCAGCGTGCGCAGGCCTCCGGGTCGGTGAGCACCTCGAGCACGTCCTGGGGGCGTGCCGCCGTCGTGGTCGTGGCCGTCCATGTCCTCATGACCGGCACTTTCCTGGCCGCGGCGTCGCGTGTCGTCGGCCGCCCTGACGATTCTGAACCGCCGTTGGAACGACCTTGGGTCATCCTCGAGGATGACCCGGCGATCCGCATCGCGGACGAGTGGTGGGGCTCGCTCATGCGCCGATCGTCGCCCGCGACCGTCCGGGCATCGTTACGAGCCGCAGGTCGTCCTTCCGGAGGACGCCGGGATCGTCAACCAGGACGACGATGCGCGCCAGGACGCGCGGTACGGTGCTCCGCGCGATGCTCGCCCGCCTGCGTGCCATGGACGCTCACCGAGCCGACCTCCTGCTCGCCCTCGCCTTCTTCGTCGAGGCCCTGGGCGAGCTGTTCCTGCTCGTGCCCGCCGACGCCGAGGGCAAGTGGGCGGTCGTGCTGCTGCTGGCCGCGATGGCGTTCACGGTCGCCATCCGGCGCCGCTCGCCGATCGTCGCCGTGCTCCTCGTGATGCCGCTCTTCGTGATCGCGAACTCGCTCGGCGACGACTACATCGACCACATGGTCTCGCCGTTCTTCGCGACGCTGCTCGTGCTCTACGGCGTCGGACGGCACCTCGAGGGCCGGGCGGTATGGCTGCTCAGCGCCTACGGCATCGCCGCCATGTGGGGCTCGATGACCCTCGACACGTTCGACGACTCGCTCGGCAACTACATCGTCTCCGCGGGCGCGCTGATCTTCGGCCCGGTGCTGCTCGGCCGCGTGCTCCGCCACCGGGCCGGCCTGAACCGGGCGCTGCGCGAGAAGGCCGAGCGGCTCGAGCGCGAGCGCGGCGCACAGGCCGAGCTCGCCACGCTCGAGGAGCGCACGCGCATCGCAGGTGAGCTGCACGACGTCGTCGCCCACGCGCTGAGCGCGATGGTGGTGCAGGCCTCGGGCGCCCGCCGGCTTGCCGAGCGCGACCCCGCCCGCGCCGCCGAGGCCTTCCACGCCGTCGAGACCTCGGGCCGCGAGGCGCTCGCCGAGATCCGCGGGCTGCTCGGCGTCCTGCGCCGCGAGGACGAGGAGCTGGCCCTGGCCCCGCAGCCCTCCCTGCGACACGTCGGCTCGCTCGCCCAGCGCGTGCGCGCGGCCGGGCTACCCGTCGAGCTAGCCGTCGAAGGCGAGGCGCGCGAGCTCCCCATCGGCATCGACCTCACGGCGTACCGCGTCGTGCAGGAGGCGCTGAGCGGGGCGCTCGAGCACGGCCACGCCGGGCTCGCGCGCGTGAAGGTGACCTACGGGCCCGATCACGTCGAGCTCGAGGTGGCCGACGACGGCCGCTCGCCCACGCGGCCGCTGCTCGGCATCCGGGAGCGGGTGACGCTCTCGGGCGGGACGCTGCGAGCGGGCGCGAGGCGCGACGGCGGGCACGTCGTCCGCGCGCGGCTTCCGCTCGACGGCGGGGCGCGCGTGCGCTCCTCGGCCGGCTCCGCCGCCTCGGCGGGTGCGGCGTGAGCGCGCTCCTCAGGCGCGCCCGCCGCCTCGACCGCCGGCGGATCGACGTCGCGATCGCGGCGGCCTTCGTGGTGGTGGGCGAGATCGAGCTCGCCCTGCGCTTCGAGGGGGGCGCCTGGCTCCCGAGCGCGGTGCTGGCCGGGCTCGCCTACGGCTCGCTCGCCTGGCGGCGGCGCCAGCCGCTGGCGGTGGGCGCGTTCATGCTCGCCGCGTGGCTCGCCTCCGACGCCACCGGCAGCGACGTGCAGCCGCTCCAGACGCCGCTCGTGGCGGTGCTGTTCGTCTCCTACGCCATGGGCGCGTACACGCAGGGCCTCGCGGCGCGGCTCGCTCCGTTCGTCGTCGCGATCGGCATGGCGGCGATCTCGGCGAGCTTCGCCGAGGTTTTCACGGACTACGTCTTCCCCACGGCGTTCGCGCTCCTCGCCTGGTTGGCCGGCCGCGGGGTGCGCACGCGCACGCGACTCACGGAGGAACTGCACGAGGCCGCGGTGCGCGCCCAGGAGGCGCACGAGGAGGAGGCCACGCGGGCGGCGGCCGACGAGCGGCGCCGGATCGCGCGCGAGATGCACGACGTGGTGGCACACTCCGTCTCCGTGATGGTCGTGCAGGCGGGTGGCGCCCGGCGGATCCTCGAGCGCGACCCGGCGCGAGCGGTCGAGGCCGCCGCCACGATCGAGGACACCGGCCGCGCCGCGCTCGCCGAGATGCGGCGGCTGCTCGGCGTGCTGCACCACGCCGATGAGCGGGCCCCGCAGCCGACGCTCCGCGACCTCGACGCGCTCGTCGAGCGTACGCGCGCGGCAGGCCTGCCCGTGGACCTGACCGTCGAGGGCGAGCCACGGCCGCTCCCGCCGGGCAAGGACCTCGCCGCCTACCGCGTCGTGCAGGAGGCCCTGACCAACGCGATCAAGCACGCCGGCGCGGCGCCCACCGAGGTCACCGTGCGCTGGGAGCCCGCCCACCTCGAGCTCAAGATCGTCGACCGCGGCGGCCCCGCGACCAACGGGTCTGACGGCGGCCACGGGCTGGTGGGCATGGAGGAGCGGATGCGGCTCTACGAGGGCTCGGTGCGCGCCGGTCGCCGGGTCGGCGGCGGGTTCGAGGTCGTGGCGAGGATGCCATTGTCTCGGCCAGAGGCCTCGCCGCCGCTTCGCCCAAATGGGCCAGAGGCCTCCCCGGGGCACCGCTGATGATCCGGGTCCTGATCGCCGACGACCAGGCGCTCGTGCGCGCCGGCTTCCGGATGATCCTCGACGCCGAGGAGGACATCGGGGTGGTCGGCGAGGCGTCTGACGGCAGCGAGGCGGTCGAGCAGGTGCGCCGGCTCGAGCCCGACGTCGTGCTGATGGACATCCGCATGCCGGAGCTCGACGGGATCGAGGCCACCCGCCGCGTGGTGGCGGCCGGCGGCGACACGCCCGCCCGTGTGCTCATGCTCACCACCTTCGACCTCAACGAGTACGTCTACGAGGCGCTGCGCGCCGGCGCCAGCGGCTTCCTGCTCAAGGACGTCCCGCCCGAGGAGCTGGCCGCCGGCATCCGCGTCGTCGCCCGCGGGGACGCGCTGCTCGCACCCGCCATCACGCGTCGCCTGATCCACGAGTTCGCCCGCGCCGCCCCGGCCGCCGCCCCACCGTCCGGCTTCTCCGAGCTGACCGCCCGCGAGGTCGAGGTCTTCAAGCTCGTCGCCCGCGGGCTGTCCAACGCGGAGATCGCCGCCGAGCTGGTCGTGAGCGAGACGACCGTCAAGACCCACGTCGCGCGGCTGCTGATGAAGCTTGGCATCCGGGATCGGGTGCAGGCGGTCGTGCTGGCCTACGAGTCCGGGATCGCGGTGCCCGGCGGGGCGGGTGCGTGAGGCTCGGCGAACGGCAACGTCAACGTCAACTGCGGCTGGGTAAGGAGGTTGGGGAGCCGGCCGGTGCGCGGGAAGGGAGTCAAGGCGGGATTACCCAGCCGCCGTTGACGTTCGCCGGACCCGATGACCTGGTGTGAGCGACACACCGACGTGCTCGTCGCCGGCGCCGGCCTCGGCGCCGTGGCGGCCGCGCTGGCCGCCGCCGACCGCGGTGCGAGCGTCGTGCTCGCCGGGCCCTCGCGGAGGATCGGGGGCCAGCTCACGAGCCAGGCCGTGCCGCCCGACGAGCACCCGTGGATCGAGCGGTTCGGCTGCACGGGCCGCTATCGCGCGCTGCGCGACGGCATCCGGGCCTACTACCGCGCGCACTACCCATTGACCAGCGCGGCCCGCGCACGCACGCACCTCAACCCGGGCGCTGCCCGCGTGAGCGCGCTCGCCCACGAGCCGCAGGTGGCGCAGGCGGTGCTCGAGGCGATGCTCGCCGCTCACCGCTCGAGCGGGCGGATCGAGGTGCTGCTCGAGCACGACCTCCGGGCGGCGCGAGTCGACGGCGATCGCATCGAGGCGGTCTCGGCGAACGAGCGCGTCGTCTACCCGACCATGGTCATCGACGCCACCGAGAACGGCGACCTCCTCCCGCTCACCGGCGCCGAGCACGTGACCGGATTCGAGTCACGCGAGCAGACCGGTGAGCCGCACGCGCCGGCCGTCGCGCAGCCCGACAACCTCCAGCCGGTCACCGCGTGCTTCGCGGTCGACCACCTCGAGGGCGAGGACCACACCATCCCGCGTCCCGAGGGCTACCGGCCGTTCAGCCTCGAGGCGCCGGACCCGCGCACGAACGAGCCCCTCGCGCGCACCCTGCACCCCAACCCGCCCGGCGACCCAGCCGAGATCGGACCCGACCTCGCGAACCCGGAGCTCGACCGCGACCTGTGGCTCTTCCGCCGCATCGCCGCCCGCGGGAACTTCGTGCCCGGCGCCTACGCGAGCGACATCACGCTCGTCAACTGGCCGCAGAACGACTACCTCGGCGGCACCGTGATCGGCGAGGACTCGGCCCGGCACGAGGCGGCCGCCCGGCAGCTCAGCCTCAGCCTCCTGCACTGGCTGCAGACGGAGATGGGCCTGCCGGGGCTGCGCCTGCGCGGCGACGTCGTCGGCGACACCGCGGACGGACTGGCCGAGGAGCTCTACATCCGCGAGGCGCGCCGCATCCGTGGCGAGCTGACCGTCGTCGAGCAGGACATCGCGCACGCCGTGCGCGGCGAGCACGGCGCGGTGGCGTATCCGGACAGCGTCGGCATCGGCGCGTACCGGATCGACCTGCATCCCTCGACGGGCGGCGACCCTTACATCGACATCGCGTGCTGCCCGTTCCGGATCCCGCTCGGTGCGCTCATCCCCGTGCGGCTCGACAACCTACTGGCGGGCGCCAAGAACATCGCCACCACGCACATCACCAACGGCGCCTACCGGCTCCATCCGGTCGAGTGGGGCATCGGCGAGGCGGCCGGCCACGTCGCCGCGCTGTGCGCCGCCCGCGGCACCGTTCCGCGCGCGGTGCGAGCCGACCCGCAGGAGCTCGCCGACCTCCAGCGCGAGCTCACCCGCGCGGGCGCCGAGCTCGCCTGGCCGGACGTGCGGGCCTACTAGTGGTCCGTCTCGTGACCGTTGCGGAACCGGCCACCAGCCTCCCCGGCTTGCGGATCGCCACCTGGAACGTCAACTCGCTCAACGGACGAGCCAGGCTTCCCGTGGTGGGACTACCGGCAGGGGCACTTCCACCGCAAGATGGGGCTGCGCATCGACGCCATACTGCTCTCGCGGCGGCTGGCCGACGGTGTGCGCTCGGCCGGCATCGAGCGCAACTTCCGCAAGGGCCCGAAGCCGTCCGACCACGCGCCGCTGCTCGCCGAACTGGTGTAATCCCGCGCAAGCGCGGGTGCCACGGGGTCGACATCGGTGCCCGACACCTCATGAGGCATCGCTTGGCAGACGAGGATCCCCGCGACGAGGGGCCGCTCGCCGACCTCACGTCGGGAGCGCTGTGGACGACCGCCGGTGTGGTCGGCACGCTCGCGCTGCTGCTCCCGGGCGCCGAGCGCGACCACCTGGTCTGGGCGCTGGGCATCGCCGCGCTCGCCACGGCCTGGGGCCTCGTGTCGTTCGTCCTCTGGCACCGTCGGCTGACCATGAGCATCGGCCGGCGCGCCGTGGTCACGGCCGCCTCGCTCCCGCTGGTGGGCGTGGCGCTGTGGGCGACGGGCGGCAAGGAGAGCTTCGTCCAGCCGTTCATGCTCTTCACTGCGCTCTTCATCGCCTACTTCTTCCCGCCCCGCTTCGGCTGGCCGCTGACCGGCCTCTTCGTCGCCACCTACGCCTCGCCGCTCTTGTACGAGTCGGCCGACGGCTATCCGTCCCGGGTGCTGACGTTCGCCGCCGCGGTGGCGGGCATGAACGTCGCGATCCACCTGCTCAAGGACCGGCTCCTGCACGCCGAGGCGCGCCAGCGCGTGATGGCCGAGCGCGATCCGCTCACCGGCCTCGCCAACCGCCGGACGTTCGACGCGGAGCTGGCCCGTGCCGTCACCGACCAGCGGGGAGTCGCCCTGGTCGTCTTCGACCTCGACGGGTTCAAGGCCGTCAACGACGAGCTCGGCCACCCGGTCGGCGACGCGGTCCTCGGCATCGTGGCCGGCGCGTGCGCCGGCGTCGTGCGGGAGGGCGACTGCCTGGCCCGGATCGGGGGCGACGAGTTCGCAGTCGTGGCCCCCGGGGCCGGCGTCTCCGGCGTCGCCCGCCTGGTCGGCGCGCTCGAGGCCGCGGTCGCCGGAGCGGAGTTCCCGCCCGACGTCTCCCTCGGGGCGAGCTTCGCCTCGGCGGTGGCACCGCTCGACGCGCTCACGGCCCCCGAGCTGCTCGACTGCGCCGACAAGCGCCTCCTCTCGCGCAAGCGCGTCGGGCGGCAGCCCTCGTGAGCCTCAGCGCAGGTGGGCGGTGTCGTTCCACGCCCAGATCGCCCGCCGCTCGCGCTCGTAGCTGAGCTCGCACACCGCCCCGGTGTCGAGCGCCAGGTGACCGCCGTAGGAGGCGTCGAGCCCGATCCAGCGGGCGCCGAGCACGCGCAGCAGATGTCCGTGTGCGAACACCACGACGTCACCGTCGACGGCCGTCGCGCGCTCGATCACGCGCTCGGCGCGGGCACCGACCGCCGCGGCGGTCTCGCCACCTGGAGCGCCGTCGTCCCACACGGTCCAGCCCGGGCGCTCCTTGCGGATCTCGGCGGTCGTGCGCCCCTCGTACGAGCCGTAGTCGAACTCCACGAGGTCCTCGTCGACGTCGGCGCGGTCGGCGAAGCCACCGAGCGCGGCGGTCTCGCGTGCCCGCACGCGGGGTGACACGAGCACGAGCGCGAAGGCCCACTCGGCGAGCCGGTCGCGCAGGCGAGCGGCGGCCCGGCGGCCCTCGTCGGTGAGCGGCACGTCGGTCACCCCCGTGTGCCGCCCGGCCGCGCTCCACTCCGTCTCCCCGTGGCGGACGAGCACGAGCGTCTGGCGGTGCCTGCGCACCGGAGGGAGCCTACGCAGCCTCGACACGGCCGCCGGTCAGCGGATACGGTCGCGCGGTGCGGGAAGGCTTGACCAGTCAGGAGCGGCGCCTGCGGGGGCTGCTCGTCGCCCACGCGGTGTGGAGCGCGCTGCTGGCCGTGGGGTACCTCGTGGGCGGCGACACCGCCTCCCTCGGCTTCCTGCCCAACTCGTTCGCCAAGGACGTGCTGTTCGTGGCGCTCTCCGCCATCGGAGCCGCCGACGTGCGCCGCCGCGGCTGGACGGCCCTCGTCATCGCTGCGGGCTACGTCGCGCTCGTCGTCGGGCAGATCGCAACCCTCGCCTGGGGCGGCGCGCCGGCCCAGGACGTGCCGCTGATCGGCGAGGTCTCCGGCACCGTGTCGCTGCTGGCCTGGATGGGGGCCGACGTCGTGCTCGCCGTGCTCTTCGTGGCCTGGTGGGCGGCCGCGGTGCGCGCCGCCCACGGCCTGCGCTACCTGCACCCCGTCGCCTTCCTGGCCCTCGCCTCGCTCGCCGAGGTCCTCGTCGAAGGCGACCGCGAGGCGATCCCGCCGGAGAAGGTCGCCCTCAACGTGGACGGCTACCTCGCCTCGCTGCGCGCGCAGGCCAAGGGGCGCGTGCAGCTCGCGCTGATCGCGATCGCGCTGTGGCCGCTGCTCACGCTGCGCCCGCCGCTGCCGGTGCTCTCGCCGGAGGCGCGAAGGACGTTCCTGCAGCGCCGGTTCGTCGAGGAGATCGGGGAGCGGCGCGTGCTCCGCCCGCTGCGGCCGCTGCTCCAGGTGCTGATCCGCACCGCGTCGCAGATGGCCTACCTGGGGTACTACGGCGACGCGTCGTCGTGGACGTCGATCGAGTACACGCCGTATCGCGAACGCCGCCCCGACGGGCGGCCCCCACATCCGGGCGACGTCCCGGCGCCCCCGCTGCGCACGCTGACCGTGCTGCCGCCCGGGCGCTACGACACGGTGGTGGTCGGCTCGGGCGCGGCGGGCGGCATCCTCGCCCATCGCTTCGCCGAGACGGGCCGCCGCGTGCTGGTGATCGAGCGCGGACCGCACGTCGATCCCCGCCAGTTCAGCGACGACGAGGTGGCGCAGTACCTGCGGCTGTACAACGAGGGCGCGCTGCAGCTGGCCACCGACTTCTCCCTCCAGGTTCTGCAGGGGATGTGCGTCGGGGGCGGCACGACGATCAACAACGCGCTCTGCCTCGACCCGCCCGAGGAGGTGCTCGAGCGGTGGCGGCCGCGCGGCGTCGACCCCGACGAGCTGCGCCGGGGAATCGCCGAAGTGCGCGACTGGCTCGGCGTCCAGCCGATCCGCGAGGCGACGACGACGGAGGCGGCGCGCCGCTTCGGCGCGGCGGTCGAGGCGCTCGATCTCCCTGGGCAGCTCGAGGTGATGTCGGCCAACATCTCCGAGGCCTGCCGCGGCACCGGCTACTGCAACATCGGGTGTGCGTACGGCGCCAAGGTCTCCACGCTCGACTCTGTGCTCCCGTGGGCGCAGCGGGACCACGGGCTCGACGTCCTGGCCGACGTCGCGGTCGAGCGCATCGTCGCCGGGAACGGGCGGGCCCACGCGGTGCAGGGGCGCCGTGCGAGCGGCGAGGTGGTGAGCGTGGCCGCCGACGAGATCGTCGTGGCCGCGGGAGCGATCGGCTCGAGCTGGCTCCTGCAGCGCAGCGGGCTCGGCGGCGACGCGGCCGGCCGCGGGCTGCACTTCAACATCAACTCCCCGATGACCGCCGACTTCCCGGAGGTCATCGACTCGTTCGCCGGCATCCAGATGTCGCACGCCTACGTGCCGGGCGGCGGCATCCCCGGCTATCTGGTCGAGACGTGGTTCAACCCGCCGGCCACCCAGGCCCTGGCCATGCCCGGCTGGTTCGACCGCCACTTCGAGAACATGCGCCGCTACCGCCACATGGCGTGCGGCGGCGTGCTCGTGGGCACCACGACGCCCGGCCGCGTAAAGCCGTCGCGCTCGGGCCCGCTGATCGAGTACAAGGCGTCGGAGACCGACCGCGGCAGCATGGTCGCCGGCCTGGAGACCGCGGGGCGGATCTTCCTGGAGGCGGGTGCCACGCGCGTGATGCCGGCCACCTTCGCCTACCACGAGTACCGCACGCCGGGCTCGCTCGACCGGCTCCCCGACCACGTCCGCGAGGCCGGCGACCTCCTCCTGACCAGCGCGCACCCACAGGGAGGCAACGCGATCGGCGACGTCGTCGACGAGGACTTCCGCGTGCGCGGCTTCGAGAACCTCTACCTGTGCGACGCGAGCGTGTTCCCGACCAGCGTGCACGTGAACCCGCAGCTGACGGTGATGGGCATGGCGCAGTACGCCGCGCGCCGTATCTTGCGCTGATGGACGTGGTGATCGTGGGCGCCGGCACGTTCGGCGCGTCGCTGGCCTGGCAGCTCGCGCGCGCGGGCGAGCGGGTGACGCTGGTGGACCAGTTCGACCCGGGCGACCGGCGGGCCAGCTCGGGCGGCGAGACGCGTCTGCTCCGCAGCTCGCACGGCGCCGACGCCGACTACACGGCGATGGCGCGCCGCGCCCGCGCGCTCTGGCGCGAGCTGGAGGCCGAGTCCGGTGAGACGCTCGTGCTCGAGCCCGGGGTGGCCTGGTTCGCGCACGGCGAGGACGGCTGGGAGGCGGACTCGGCCCGCACGCTCGCCGCCCAGGACATCCCGGTCGAGCGCCTCGACGCCGACGAGGCCGCGCGCCTTTACCCGAGCCTGGGCACCGCCGACCTCGCGTTCGTCCTGCTCGAGCCGGAGGCCGGCGTGGTCCGGGCGCAACGGGCCGTGCGCGCGCTCGCCGCGCGGGCCGCGGCGCACGGCGCGCGCGTGCTGCGCGGGCGAGCGTGGGCCGGCGACCCGCGCGTCGCCGCGCTCGAGGACGGCACGCGGCTGTCCGGCGATCTCGTGGTCTGGGCCTGCGGCGGCTGGCTCGCCCGCCTCTTCCCGGACCTCGTCTCGCTGAAGGTCACGCGCCAGGAGCTGCTGTTCCTCGAAGGCGGGCCGGCGTGGCAGCAGGTCCCGGCGTGGGTCGACTACGACCGCGCGATGTACGGCACCGGCGACCTCGACGGGCTCGGCGTCAAGGCCGCGGTCGACCTCGACGGCACGCCGCTCGATCCCGACGAGGAGCTGACCGACGAGGCGACGACCGAGCCGGCGGTGCGCGCGTACCTGCGCGAGCGCTTCCCGGCGCTCGAGGATGCGCGGCTGGTCGAGGCGCGGGCGTGCCGCTACGAGCTGTCGCCGGACTCGCACTTCCTCGCCGCGCCGCACCCCGCCCACGCCGGCGTCTGGCTGCTCGGCGGCGGCTCCGGCCACGGCTTCAAGCACGGCCCCGCGATGGCCGAGCGCGTCGCAGCCGCGATCGCCGGGGGCCCTTCGCTCCCGGCCAACTTCGCGGTCGGCGACCGCACGCCCGCGCGCGGCTTTCGCACCGCGGGCTCCGTCTACGGCGCCAGCACGGCCGCCGACTGACGCGCCTCGCGGCGCTCGCGGGTGTAGGCGAGCACGGCGGCGGTGACGGCGGCGATCGGAACGGCGAGGAAAGCACCCACCACGCCCGCCAGCACGCCGCCCGCGGTCAGCGCGAGCAGGATGCCGACAGGGTGCAGCGCGAGCTTGCGGCCGACCACGATCGGATAGAAGACGTTCCCCTCGAGCTGCTGGACGCCGACGATGACCGCAAGCAGGACGAGCGCGGCGCCGAGCCCGTTGGCCACGAGGGCGACGAGGACGGCCGCCGCGCCGGCCGCGAAGGCGCCCACGATCGGGAAGAACGCGGCCACGAAGGTCAGCACGATCAGCGGGATCGCCACCGGGACGCCCACGATCAGCAGCGCCGCGCCGATCAGCACCGCGTCGATGGTGGCGACGAGGACCACGCCCTGCACGTAGGCGCTGAGCGCCGCCCACGAGCGCGCGCCGACCTCGCGCAGCATCGGCTGGCGGTCCTCGTGGAACAGCTCCAGCACCCACTCCCACAGCTTGGCGCCGTCCTTGAGGAAGAAGAACGTGAGCACGACGATGAGGACCACAGCGGCGGCCCACTGGGTCAACAGCACGGCGCCGGTCAGCACCTCGTTCGCCACGGCGCTGCCCTGGACCGACGAGAGCGCGTCGTCGATCGTGCGGTCGAGGTCCGCGCGCCCGACGCCGAGCGGCTCGAGCACGCCGACGGCCTGCCGCGCACCGTCCTGCACATTGGTGACCAGCTCGTCGACCTGGGAGAGGACCCCCGGGATGATGAGCGCCCAGAGGCCGAAGAACACGACGACGGCCAACAGCGTCGTGGCCGCGGCGGCCGGCGCCGGCCGCCAGCGGTGGCTGAGCAGCCAGCGATCCATGGGCAGCAGCAGCGTCGTGAGGAGCACGGCGATGATGACCGGCAGCACCACGAGCATCAGCCGCGAGGCACCGAGCGCGACGAGCACGAGGCCGCCGACCACGATGCCCACCCGCAGCGTGATGGCCGAAGCCACCGCGAGCCCGCGCGGCACGGCGTCGTCGCCCTTGAACAGGGCGCGCTGTGGCTCGACCGGCCGGCCGTTGGAGCGGGGCCGGCGCGACTCGACCGGAGCGGCGGCCATGGGAAGGGGGATAGCCGCCTGCGCGCCGCGGCAAACTCGCCGCGCTCCGCCGACCCGCACCCGCAGTCGGTGGGATTCAGGATAATCCGGCGGTGCCAGCTTCCGGGGACACCGTGCGGCGCCGCCAGGCGTGCGTGCTCGTCGTGGGCAACGTCGAGCCCGAGGTGCAGCCGTGGCTGCGCGCGGGCCGGCACGCGATCAGCGCCGTGCGCGACGTCCAGGAGGCGAGCAAGGCGCTCGACGAGACGCCCGCCGACCTGGTGATCGTCGACCGCGCCGGCAAGCTCGACGCCGCGGACGTGTGCCGCGCGCTGCGCGAGGACGCGCGGCTCGACGAGGCGTGGCTGCTGGCGATCACCGTCCAGGCCCAGGGCCGGATGGCGGACGCCGTGCTCGACGCGGGCGCCGACGACTACCTGCACCGGCCGTTCTCCCGCGCCGAGCTGCTCGCCCGCGCCCGCGCCGGGCTGCGCGCCGCCCAGCAGCGCGCCGACGACGCGCTGATGCGGGCGATGATGGACAACGTCCCCGGGGCGATCTACCGCTCGGCCTGGCACGCGGACTACGCGCTCGAGCTGATCAGCGACGAGATCGAGCGCATCTCCGGCTATCCCGCCGCGAACTTCCTGGCCAGCCGGCGCCGGACGCTCATGAGCGTCATCCACCCCGACGACCACGAGCACGTGCTCAAGACCGTCTCCCAGGCCCACGCCGACGGCGAGCCGTTCTCGTTCGAGTACCGGATCGTGCGCGCCGACGGCGAGGTGCGCTGGGTGCTCGACCGCGGCCAGCTGGTCTCGAGCGCCGGCGGGCGCCTCTGGTGCGACGGCGCGATCTTCGACATCACCGAGCGGCGCAAGGCCGAGGAGGCCCTGCGACGGCGCGAGATCGAGCAGGCCCGGACCGACGAGCTGCGCGCCTCGCGGGCCCGGATCGTGGAGGCGGCCGACAACGCTCGCCGCCGGATCGAGCGCGACCTCCACGACGGCGCGCAGCAGCGCCTCGTCGGCCTCACGCTCGAGGTCCGGATGGCGCGCGCGCGCGTGGAGACGGATCCCGAGGCGGCCGGCCCATTCCTCGACCACGTCGCCGAGGCGCTCGGCGAGGCGTCGGCGGAGCTGCGCGAGCTCGCCCGCGGCATCCATCCCGCGCTGCTCACCGAGCGCGGGCTCGCCCCGGCCATCACCGCGCTCGCCTCGCGCGCGCCCGTGCCCGTCGAGGTCGTCGAGCTGCCCGAGGAGCGACTGCCGGCGGCGACCGAGGCGACCGCCTACTTCACGGTCGCCGAGGCGCTGACCAACGTCGCCAAGTACGCCGACGCCAGCCACGCCAGCGTGCGGCTCGCGCGAGAGAACGGGGCGCTGGAGATCGAGATCCGCGACGACGGCAAGGGCGGCGCCGCGGCCGCCCCGGGCTCAGGCCTCAGCGGCCTCGCCGACCGTCTCGGCGCGCTCGACGGCGAGCTGTCGGTCGAGAGCCCGCCCGGCGCCGGCACCGTCGTTCGGGCGCGCCTACCGCTCTGAACCGAAAACCGCAGCCGCCGTGGCTGCGTATCTCTTCGCGAAGGACGTCGAGCGACAGGGGAGGACCCACCATGAAGCGCATCCTGACGATGGCCATCGTGCTCTGCGCCCTGCAGGCGCCGGCCGTGGCCGCGCACGGCAGCTACCCGGAGACGATCCCGCTGCCGCCCGGCTGGCAGCCCGAGGGCATCGCCACCGACGGCGACACGTTCTTCGCCGGCTCGCGCGCGACCGGCTCGATCTACCGCGGCGACCTCAAAACCGGCCGAGGCGAGCTGCTCGTCGAGCGCACTGGCGGCGCGGCGCTCGGCCTGAAGGTCGACAAGCGCGACCGCCTGTTCGTGGCCGGCGGCGCGACGGGCACCGCGCGGGTGTACGACGCGCGCGACGGCGACCTGCTCGAGGAGTACGAGCTGACCGCGCCCACCTCGCCGCCCGACCTTCGTCAACGACGTCACGCTGACCAAGCGCGCGGCGTACTTCACGGACTCCCTGCGACGGCAGCTCTACGTGCTCGACCTGTGGCGCAAGCGGCTCCCGGAGGCGGCTCGCACGCTGCCGCTGACCGGCGACCTGCAGGAGCTTCCCGCGTCAACGGCACTCGAGCTCAACGGCATCGCCGCCGCGCGCGACGGCAAGCGGCTGATCGCCGTCTACGGCGGCATCGTCGGCAAGCTGTTCCTGATCGACCCGCGCAGCGGCGACACCGACGAGATCGACCTCGACGGCGACACGGTGATCAACGGCGACGGCCTGCTGCTCGACGGCCGCATGCTCTACGTCGTCCAGAACCAGCTCAACCGGATCGCCGTCGTCAAGCTCGACCGCGACCTCGACGACGGGTCCATCGTGCGCTACCTGACCGACGACGACTTCGACGTGCCGACCACGCTCGCCGAGGGCCGCCCCGGCGGCTACCTGTGGGCCGTCAACGCGCGCTTCAGCACCCCGCCAACCCCCGACACCACCTACGACGTGGTCCGCGTCAGTCGATAAGCCGGCGCTCGCACCGCCCAGCGGCTCAGCTCGTGCCGGTTGGACAGCTGCAGCTTGCGCAGCACGGCCGACACGTGCGCCTCCACGGTCTTCGTGGAGATCGAGAGCCGCTGGGCGATCTCCTTGTAGATGTAGCCGCGCGCGATGTGGCGCAGGACCTCGCGCTCGCGCGGCGAGAGCTGGTCGAGCTGCGGGTCGACCTCCTGGGCGGGGAGTCCGCCGGCGAACGCGTCGAGCACGAAGCCGGCCAGGCGGGGCGAGAAGACCGCGTCGCCGTCGGCCACGCGGCGGACCGCGTCGGCCAGCTCGTCGCCGGAGATCGTCTTCGTCACGTAGCCGCGCGCGCCGGCGCGGATGACGGCGATGACGTCCTCCGGCGCGTCGCTCACCGACAGCGCGAGGAAGCGCTGGGCGCGGGCGTCGCACCGCGACCTGGCGGATCACCTCGACGCCCGCCGCCGCCGGGCATCTGCACGTCGAGCAGCACCACGTCGGGCTCCGCGTCGAGCACCATCCGCACCGCGTCCTCGACCGACGGCGCGTCCCCGAGCACGTCCACGAGCCCGTCGAGCTCGGCCCGCACGCCGGCGCGGAACAGGTGGTGGTCGTCGACGATGACGACGGAGGTCATCGCTCCAGCACCAGCTCGACCTCGGTGCCGCCGCCCGGCGCCGTGTGCACGGACGCGCGACCGCCGTGGCGCTGCATCCGGCCCACGATCGACTCGCGCACGCCGCGCCGGTCGTCGGGCACGGCGGCGGGATCGAAGCCCGGGCCGCGGTCGCGCACGAAGACCTCGATCCGCCCGGGCGCGACCTCGGCGTAGAGCGCGACCGGCCCGCTCGCCGGCGAACTTGGCGGCGTTCACCAGCGCCTCGCGGGCGGCCGCGACGAGCGCCTCGGCACGCGCGTCGAGCGGCGCGTCGCCGACGGCGACGACCTCGACGGCGACGCCGTGCGTTTCCTCGACCTCGGCGGCCACGGCCTCGAGCGCGGCCGCGACCGTCGCGTCGTCGCCGGGCGCGCGGCGGCCGTTGAGCCAGGCCCGCAGCTCCCGCTCCTGGCGGCGCGCGAGCGCGGCGACCTCGCGCGGGTCGTCGACGCGCTTCTGCATCAGCGCCAGCGTCTGCAGCACCGAGTCGTGCAGGTGGGCGGCGACCTCGGCGCGCTCCTGGGAGCGGATGCGCTCGGAACGCTCGGCGGTCAGCCCGCGCACGAGCCGCAGCCACCACGGCGCGAGGATCAGCGTCAGCGCCACGATCACGACGACGACCGCGAGCAGCACGTCACGGGCGGGCTGGAGGGCGTCGTTGAGCCACAGGAACACGAGCCCGCCGCCGACCACCAGCGCGGCGCCGACGAGCGCGCGGCTGGCGGCGTCGGCCGGCAGGCGCACGAGCGGCGCGCGCGGGGCGGCGCGCGCGGCAGGCGTTGCCGCGACCGGTGCGGGCACGGGCGCCTCGGCGGCCGTCGACTGGCGCCAGATGAGCACGCCGCCGGCGGCCACCAGCAGCACGGGCCAGACGATCCCGTCGCTCAGCCACAGGCCCCACTTGCGCAGCAGCAACAGCAGCGCGATCGCCAGCAACACCATCCCGGCGACGACCATCAGCGTCTCGCGCCGGCCGGCGAGGCGCTCGATCGGCGCCAGCTTGCCGCCCTCGCCGCCCATGATCGCCCAGCACACGGCATACAGCGCGAGGCCGGCGCCGCCGGCCGCCGCAGTCGCGACGAACAGCACGCGGACGACGATCGGGTCGACGCCGAAGCGGCGGGCGATCCCGGCGGCCACCCCCGCGATCACGCCGTGCGCGGAGTCGCGGCGCAGCGGAGCGGCGGCGGAGGCGCTCATGGCCGCCATCTTGGCACCGTCAGTCATGGTCGCGGCGACCCTCGAGGCCGGCGGCCAGGAGGACCGCTCCGACGACCGCGATCAGCAGCGGGAGCCCGTAGCCGAACCGCACGTCGAGCGCCTCGAGGCGGTCGAGGAGAAGCAGCACGCCGGCCACGGTGACGGCCACCCCAGCGACGAGCGACGTGCGGTCGAGCCGGCTCACGCGCAGTTCGTCCCCCGCGTCAACGTCGTGTCGCGCCCGGTGACCTCGCTGAAGGGATGGTCGTGGGTCTCGTCGGGGAGCTCACCCTCGCGCACCACCTCGAGCACGCCGAGGCCGAGCTCGCCGTCGATGTGCAGCGTCGGCCGCCCGGCCGGCTCGTCTCCCGGACTCGGCGAACGCGACGTCGAGGCCCTCGTGGTCGCGGTCGAGGATGTCGGCGAGGCCGGCGCCGACGCTGACGTCGGACGTCACGCAGGCGTCGGCCGGGACGTACACGACCACCTCGCCGATGCCGACGTCGATCGCCATGTCGGTGCGGCCGTCGGGGAGGTCGACGTCGCGCAGGTCGAGGTCGAGCTCGCCGATGCCGAGCTCGTACCGGTCGCGCAGCTCGCTCATCGTCGCCGGACGGTACTCGCGCTCGCCGACGCCGCCCTCGAGGTCGATGTCGGCCGCCGCGACGAACCCGAGCGGCAGGACGAGCGCGAGCGCGGGGACGATCAGCCAGCGGGCGCCGCCGGCGAACGCGGTGCCGACGAGGACGAGGCCGGTGACGACCGCGAGCGCCGCGATGACCACGCCGCCGCCGAGAGCGGCGGCCAGCCCGACGCCCACGGCGGCGCCGGCCACCGCGCAGGCGAGAAGCCCGAAGAGGGCGATCCGGCCGGCCGTTCGCGCCGGGTCACCGGCTGGGGTTCCACCGAACGCCCGCCAGAGCACGTAGGCCGCAAGGCCGACCACGGCGAGGACGAGCAGAGCGGGTCCGAAGAAGAAGACGGGCGAGCCGAGAAAGACGACGAGCGCGACCCCGAGCGCGACCGCGCCGGCCACCGTCAGGCTCCTGCTCCTGCCACCGGGGCGCTCGGCGCCGTCGGAGGGGACGAAGACGAGCAGCAGCAGGTAGGCGATCACCCCGATGCCGCCGGCGAAGGTCAGCGCGACGAAGCCGATGCGGAACAGCAGCGGGTCGAGGTTGAAGTAGCGGCCGAGGCCCGACGCCACGCCGCCGATCAGCGCGTCGGACCCCGAGCGGGTGAGGCGCCGCGGCTCGTCGCCGCGCGGCGGCTCGCCGCCGCCGCCGCCCGCGGGCTCGGGTGGAGTGGGCTCGATGTGAGGTTCGTTGGTCATGGGGCCAGCCTGTCGGGTGACCGCGTTCGCGCCAATTAGGAATGACCCTGAGCGACCCCGAACCGGACCCCTACAGGTTGGCTCCTATCCTGACGATCACTGTGACCAGAGAGATGACCTCAGACCGCACCCAGGCCTACGGACGCGTCGTCAAGACCCTCGAGGACATCGGGCCCGCGAAGCTGCAGCCCGCCGAGGAAGAGCGCATCCGCGAGGCCGCCGACACGCTGATCTTCGCCGTCGACGTCGACGAGACCCGGCTCGCGCTGGCGGACGTCGAGGCGCTGGCCGCCCATCTCGTCTCCAGCGACCGCTGGACGGCCGAGCGCGCCGACGCGCTCATGCGCGACCTCGAGGCCTGCGGGCCGGTCGCCACCGTGAGCTGATCGCCACCGTGGGCTGATCGCTGTAAAAATGGTCCGTCCGCCACGGCGGGCGGGCTCGAGATGACCAGACCGGACGAGATAACGCGGCGGGATGCCCTGCGCCAGATGAGCTCGATGGCGCTGCTCTGCTCGGTCGGCGGCGTGACCGCGGCGAGCCAGCGGCCGCGCACGGTCACCTCCGCCGCGCTGCGCGCGCGGGACAAGGCCCCGTTCCGGCCGTTCCGCGCCGACCTGCCGGTCATCCCCGAGCTGCGCCCGACGCGCCGCGGCCGCACGCGCGACGTGTACGACCTCACGATCCGGCGCGGGACGGTCGAGATCCTGCGCGGCTACGAGACGCCGATCCTCGGCTACGACGGCCGCTTCCCGGGCCCCACGATCCGCGCCCGGCGCGGCCGTGAGGTCGTCGTCCGCCAGCGCAACGCGCTGCCCTTCGACGTCAACGTCCACCTGCACGGCGGCACCGTGCCCGCGGCCCACGACGGGCACCCGATGGACCTCATCGCGCCCGGCGCGACCAAGACGTATCGCTACCCGAACCGCCAGGCCGCGGCGACACTCTGGTACCACGACCACGCCCACGGCCGGACGGCGCGCTCCGTGCACCGCGGCCTCGCCGGCTTCTACCTGCTCGAGGACCGCCGCGAGGACGAGCTCGAGCTGCCGCGCGGGAGCGTTCGACGTGCCGCTGATGATCCAGGACCGGGCCTTCAACCGGGACGGGTCGCTGCGCTACGCGTCCAGCCCCGAGCCGGGCTTCCTCGGCGACACGATCCTCGTCAACGGCGCGGTCGCGCCGCGCATGCGGGTCCGGCGCCGGCTCTACCGGCTGCGCCTGCTCAACGCCTCGAACGCGCGCGAGTACCGCCTCGTGCTCGGCGGGCGCCGGCCGATGCTGCAGATCGCCAGCGACGGCGGGCTGCTCGAACGGCCGCTCAAGCGCCGCAGCGTCACGCTCTCCCCCGGCGAGCGGGTCGACGTCCTCGTCGACTTCCGCGACTACGCGCCCGGGACCGAGCTCGTGCTCCACAACGAGCTCGGCCGCCGCGGGACCGTGGCGGTCATGCGCTTCGACGTCGGGCGCGGCGGCGGCGCCGAGGAGGCGCACGTCCCGGCCCGGCTGCGGGAGATCGGGGCGCTGCCGCCGCCCGCCGTCGACCGGCGCTTCGAGCTCTCGCTCGCGACCGCCGGCGGCATCGCCTGGCAGATCGGCGGGCGCTCGTTCGACATGGACCGGATCGACGTGCGGCCCAGGCTCGGGACCACCGAGCGCTGGACGTTCGCCAACACCTCGACGCGCGTGCACCCGATGCACACGCACGGGTTCCTGTTCCGGGTGCTCGCCCGCAGCTCCGGACCGGTACCGCGCGCCGAGCGCGGGTGGAAGGACACAGTCCCCGTGCGGCCGGGCGAGTCCGTCACCGTGCAGCCGCACTTCGCGCCGTACCCGGGGCGGTACGTGTTCCACTGCCACGCGCTCGAGCACGGCGACTTCGGGATGATGCTCCAGATGGAGGTCGAGGGGTGAAGCTGCTGCTGGCAGCGCTCGCGCTCGTACCGGCCAACGTCGACGTCCGCGCGCACGACCTCCCGCAGCGCTGGGCGCCCTCGACGGTCCAGATCGCGGTGGGCGACAGCGTCACGTGGCGCTTCGAGGGCACGTCGCTCGCCCACAACGTCGCGTCGACCGGCACCAATTGGAGCTTCCAGACGCCGTTCGACGCCCAGCCCGCGACGTTCACGTTCACGGCGCCGGGCACGTACCGCTTCGTCTGCCAGGCCCACGCGTTCACGATGAACGGGCTGGTGAAGGTGGGCGCCGGCGGGCCGCGCCCCACGCCGGCGGAGACGCCCTTCCCCAACCCCTCCGGAGCACCGCGCGTCGACGTCCGGCCCCCGGCGTTCTCACGCGCGGCCGTGCGCCCGCACGCGAGCGCGGCGCAGATCCGTTTCCGGCTGTCCGAGCGCGCGCGTGTCGTGATCCGCGTCAAGCGCGGCGACCGGGTCGTCCGGCGCCGCGCCGTGCGCGGTCGGCGCGGACCGAACACGCTCTCCGTCCACGGCCTGCGTCCCGGGCGCTACCGCGTGCTGCTGCGCGCCCGCGACTACGGCGGCAATCCGTCGCGCATCCTCCGCCTGCCGCTCGCCGCTTAGCACCTGCCGCGCTCGGGTACGGCCGTGACGTGGCGAACGGCGAGCTGCAGACGATCGAGACGCGCATCCCCGCGCGGCTCGACCGGCTGCCCTGGGCGCGCTTCCACTGGCTCGTCGTCATCGGCCTGGGGACGGTCTGGATCCTCGACGGGCTCGAGGTCACGATCGTCGGCGCGATCGCCGCCCGCCTCACGGAGGAGGACAGCGGCCTGGTGCTCAGCCAGAGCCAGGTGCTCACGGCGGGCTCGGTCTACGTCGCCGGCGCCTGCGCCGGTGCGCTCTTCTTCGGCCAGCTGACCGATCGCTTCGGCCGCAAGAAGCTGTTCCTGATCACGCTCGTGGTCTACCTGGTCGCCACGGTGGCGACGGCGTTTGCCGAGTCGGCGCTCTACTTCTACATCGCGCGCTTCTTCACGGGCGCGGGCATCGGCGGCGAGTATGCGGCGATCAACTCGGCGATCGACGAGTTGATCCCGGCGCGCGTACGCGGGCGGGTGGACCTGATCATCAACGGCTCGTACTGGCTCGGCGCCGCGGGCGGCGCGCTCGGCGCGCTGATCCTCCTCGACACGTCGATCTTCGCCCCGGACCTCGGGTGGCGGCTCGCCTTCGTGCTCGGCGCCGTGCTCGGCGTGGCGATCCTGATCGTGCGCCGGCACGTGCCCGAAAGCCCCCGCTGGCTGTTCATCCACGGCCGCGACGAGGACGCCGAGCGGATCGTCGGCGACATCGAGCGCGACGTGGAGCAGGAGACCGGCCAGCAGCTCGAGGAGCCGGGCGACTCGATCACCGTGCGCCAGCGCAAGACGATCTCGTTCCGCACGATCGCCTCCACCGCCTTCAAGACCTACCCGCAGCGCACCGCCCTCGGCTTCGCGCTGTTCATCGGCCAGGCCTTCATCTACAACTCGGTGACCTTCGGCCTCGGCACGTTCCTGGCCGAGTTCTACGACATCGACTCGGGGCGCGTACCGCTCTACATCGCGCTGTTCGCGTTCTCGAACTTCCTCGGGCCGCTGCTGCTCGGCCGGCTGTTCGACACCGTCGGCCGCAAGCCGATGGTCGCGTTCAGCTACCTCGGCTCGGCCGCCGTGCTGGTCGTCCTCACGATCCTCTTCGTGGACGGGACGCTGGGGGTCTGGGGCTTCATGGCGCTCCTGCTCGTGACGTTCTTCCTCGCCTCGGCGGGCGCCAGCTCGGCCTACCTCACGGTCTCGGAGATCTTCCCGATGGAGACGCGCGCGCTGGCGATCGCGTTCTTCTACGCGATCGGCACCGCGGTCGGCGGCATCACGGGCCCGTTCCTGTTCGGCAAGATGATCGAGTCCGGCGAGGAGTCGCAGGTGGCGATCGCGTTCTTCCTCGGCGCCGGCGTGATGGCGCTGGGCGGGATCGCCGAGCTGCTGTTCGGCGTCAAGGCGGAGGGGCAGTCCCTCGAGGACATCGCCGAGCCGCTCACCGCTCAGCTAGGCGAAGGCGAAGCCGCCGCCGGCGACGAGCGAAGCGAGGCAGGGCAACAGAAGCCGCGCCCCCGTCGGCGGCGGCCCGGTCCGGGCACTGCGCACACGTCGCCCGGCATGTGGGTATCGCAGACGGTGCCCAGCGGCGACCTGAGCCGAGAGGTGGACGCCATCGAGCGCGCACTGGCCGAGCGCGGGCCGACCGAGCGACGCGAGCTGGCGCGCGCGGTCGGCGCCCGCTTCTGGGGGCCGGGCCGCTTCGGCGCCGCGCTCGGCGAGGCGGTCGAGTCGGGCCGCGCGAAGCGCGCGAGCAGGAGCCGTTACCAGAGGGTGTAGCCGCCGTCGGTGACGAGCACCGACCCGGTGGTGAAGCTCGAGGCGTCGCTGGCCAGGTACACGAGTGAGGGGCCGAGCTCCTCCGGCATCGCGAACCGCTGCATCGGCGGGTCGTCGATCCAGTAGCGCCTGAAGCGCGGGTCGTCGACCGGCGCCATGTCGGTCTTCACGTAGCCGGGCGCGAGCGCGTTGACGCGCACGCCGTACGGCGCCCACTCCGCGGCGAGCGACTTCGTGAGCTGGTGCACCGCGGCCTTGGAGGCGTTGTACGCGGGCTGCATCTGCGGGCGGTTGACGATCATGGCGGAGATCGAGCCGACGTTGACGATCACGCCCCGGCGCCGGTCGACCATCTGCGCGCCGACGATCCGGCTGCAGTGCCAGAGCCCGTCGACGTTGACCTGCCACACCTGCCGCCACTCCTCGTCGGTGACCTCGAGCGCGGGCCGGTGGACGCACGCGCCGGCGTTGTTGACCAGCACGTCGACCGGCCCGAGTGCGTCGGTGACCTGCTCGAGCATGGTGCCCACGTCGGCCGGGTCGGTGATGTCGGCCTGCACCGGAAGGGCTCCCAGCTCCTCGGCGGCGACCTCCGTGCGCCGGCCGTCGCGCGCCGCGATCGCCACGCGGGCGCCGGCCTCGGTGAGCGCTCGCGCGAGCGCGTAGCCGATCCCGCGGTTGCCGCCCGTCACGACCGCCACGCGGCCGTCGAGCCTGAAGGAGTCGAGGACGCTCACGGCTGCCCGATCAGCTCGCCGGACGGCTCGTACAGGTCCGGTCGCGCCCCGAGCGCGACCTCGACCGGGGCGCCGCCGTTGAGCGCCGCCACGCCCGCCTCGCAGACCGCCGAGGCCGCGTAGCCGTCCCACGCCGACGGCCCGCCCGGGCGACCTCCGGCGACCGACGCCACCCACGCTCGCAGCTCCTCCGCGTACGCGGCCCCGAAGCGCTCCTGGTAGCGGCCGGGGATGTCGAAGACGTCCTTTCCGTCGCGCCGGACCTGCACGGTCACGGGCGTCGCGAGCGACAGCGTCCCGGTCTCCCCCACCACCTCGCAGCGGATGTCGTAGCCGTAGCGCGCGTTGACGAAGATCTCGACGTCGACGAGCACCCCGCTCTCGGTCTCCAGCACCACGAGCTGCGGGTCGCGGACCCCCGCCGCGGCGAGCCCGGTCGGTCGCGGCGCGTGCACGGTCACACGCACGAGCTCCTCGCCCAGCAGCCAGCGCACGACGTCGACCTCGTGCACGACGGACTCGGTGATCAGCATCTCCGACGTGTAGCCGTCGTTGACGCTCGCGTTGCGGTGCACGCAGCGCACGAGCACCGGGGGGCCCGCCACGCCGGCGTCGAGCCGCAGCTTGAGGTCGGCGTAGCTCGGGTCGTAGCGCCGCATGAAGCCCACCTGCACGAGCCGCCGGCCGCCGGCGACCTCGGCCTCGACCACCGCCCGGCACGCGGCGGCGGTGGGGGCGAGCGGCTTCTCGCACAGCACCGGCTTGCCGGCCTGGAGGCAGGCGTGCACGAACCCGGCGTGGGTGCCGGCCGGCGAGGCGACGACGACGGCGTCGACGCCCGCGTCGCGGATCAGCTCCCCGGCGTCAGCGTGCACGACCGGTACCCCGAGCTCGGCGGCGACGCGCTCGGCCTGGCCGGGGAGGGCGTCCGACACGGCGGCGACCTCGGCGCCCGACACGAACGCGCCGAGGAGGCGCACGTGGGTGCTCCCCATCAGCCCGGCTCCGATGACCCCCACGCGCACCGGCATCGGTCAGACGGCGGTCGGGAAGTGCATGTGGCCGCGGTGGTGGGCGGCGTCCTGCGCCTCCTCCGGCCAGCGGCTGGTGATCGCCTTCCCGCGCGTGTAGAAGCGGATCCCCTCCGGCCCGTGGATGTGGTGGTCGCCGAACAGCGAGTCCTTCCAGCCGCCGAACGAGTAGAACGCCATCGGGACCGGGATCGGGATGTTGATGCCGATCATCCCCACCTGGACCTTGCGCTTGAAGATCCGCGCGGCCTGGCCGGAGCCGGTGAAGATCGCGGTGCCGTTGGCGTACGGGTTCGCGTTGATGAGCTCGATCGCCGCCTGCAGGTCGGGCACGCGGACGACGCCGAGCACCGGCCCGAAGATCTCGTCGCGGTAGATCGACATGTCGGGCGTGACGTTGTCGAACAGCGTCGGGCCGACCCAGAAGCCGTCGCCGTCCTTCTCCAGCTCGCGGCCGTCGACGACCGCGTCGGCGCCGGCCTCGACGCCCTGGTCGATGTAGCCGAGGATCCGCTCGCGTGCCTGCGAGGTCACGACCGGTCCCATGTCCGAGTCCGGCTCCAGCCCGGGCCCGACCTTGATCTCTCGCGCCTTGCGCTCGAGCCGCTCGATCAGGGGGTCGGCGGCGTCGCCGACCGCCACCGCGACGGCGATCGCCATGCAGCGCTGGCCGGCCGAGCCGAAGCCCGCGGCCGTCAGGTGGTTGGCCGCGAAGTCGAGGTCGGCGTCGGGCATCACGACCGCGTGGTTCTTGGCGCCGCCGAGCGCCTGCACGCGCTTGTCGTGGGCGATCGCGGTCTCGTAGACGTACTTGGCGATCGGGGTCGAGCCGACGAAGGAGACGGCGGAGACGTCGGGGTGCTCGAGCAGCGCGTCGACCGCCACCTTGTCGCCGTGGACGACGTTGAAGACGCCGTCGGGCAGCCCCGCCTGGGCGTACAGCTCGGCCACGAGGTTGGAGGCCGACGGGTCGCGCTCGGACGGCTTGAGCACGAACGTGTTGCCGCACGCGATCGCCATCGGGTGCATCCACATCGGGACCATGGCGGGGAAGTTGAACGGCGTGATCCCCGCGCACACGCCGAGCGGCTGGCGGAACGAGTAGGCGTCGATGTCGGTCGACACCTGGTCGGAGTACTCGCCCTTGAGCAGCTGCGGCAGCCCGCACGTGTACTCGACCACCTCGAGCCCGCGGATCACCTCGCCCTTGGCGTCCTCGAACACCTTGCCGTGCTCGGAGGCGATGATCCGCGCGAGGTCGTCGACGTGCTTCTCGACCAGGTTGCGGAACGCGAACATCACCCGCGCGCGGCGGGTGAGCGAGACGTCGCCCCAGGTCTCGAACGCGGTCTTCGCGGTCTGGACGGCGCGGTCGACGTCCTCGCGCTCGGCCAGCACCACCTCGGCCTGCTGCTCGCCCGTCGCCGGGTCGTAGACCGGCGCCGTGCGGCTGGAGCTGCCCGTCGTCGCGGCACCGCCGATGCGGTGCTGGATCGTCCTCGTCGTCGTCGTGCTCACGGAGTCACCTTCTGTCGGGATCCCAGGTAGGTCTGCTGTTGACGCTTGTCCTGCTCGTACCCGGCACGCGCGGCCTGCGTCGTGTCGAGCTCCGAGACTTCGGAGACGGGAACGTCCCACCACGCCTCGGAGCTCGGTGCCGGCACGAGCGGATCGGTCTGCACCTGCACCACCGTCGTGACGTCGGCCGCGACGGCCTCCCGTAGCGCCGCCTCGAACTCCTCGATCGTCGTCGCATCGATCACGCGGGCGCCGAGCCCGGCTGCGCTGAGGCCGAGGTCGACCGGCAGGATCTCGTCGGTGCCGGTGTAGCGGTAGCGGGTGCCGAAGCGCTGCGAGCCGACGCTCTCCGACAGCGCCCCGATCGACGCGTAGCCGTGGTTCTGCACCAGCACGATCGTGAGCTTGAGGCGCTCGGCGACCGCGGTGACGATCTCCTGGGCCATCATCAGGAACGACCCGTCGCCGACCATCACGAACACCTCGCGGTCCGGGTCGGCCATCTTCACGCCGAGGCCTCCGGCGATCTCGTAGCCCATGCACGAGAAGCCGTACTCGACGTGGTAGCCCTTCGGGTCGCGCGTGCGCCACAGCTTGTGCAGGTCTCCGGGCATGCTGCCGGCCGCGCAGACGACGACGTCGCGCGGGCCGCTGACCCGGTTGACGACGCCGATCACCTCGCTCTGGGCCGGCAGCGGCTCGTGGCCGCGGGTGTACGCGTGCTCGACCGTGGCGTCCCACTCGGTGGCCAGCTCGCGGGCCCGCTCGCGGTACTCGTCGGCGACGGTGAAGCCACCGAGCCCCTCGAGCCCGGCGCGCGCGTCGGCCACCAGCGGCAACCCGGCGTGCTTGAAGGCGTCGACGGGCGCGACGTTGAGGTTGATGAACGCGGTGTCGCCGCCGAACGCGCTGCGGGACGCGGTCGTGAAGTCGCTCCAGCGGGTGCCGACGCCGAGCACGACGTCGGCCTCGCGGGCCAGCGCGTTGGCGGCCGTGGTGCCGGTGGCCCCGATCGCGCCAACCGCCTGCGGGTGGTCGTACGGGAGCGAGCCCTTGCCCGCCTGGGTCTCGGCCACGGGAACGCCGGTGGCCTCCGCGAACGCGCGCAGCACGTCCGTCGCCTCTGCGTAGATCGCGCCGCCGCCCGCGACGACCAGCGGCCGGCTCGCCCCGCGCAGCAGCTCGTTCGCGCGCGCGAGGGCCTCGGGCTCGGGCAGCGGGCGGCGTACGTGCCAGACGCGCTTCTCGAACAGCTCGTCGGGCCAGTCGAACGCCTCGGCCTGCACGTCCTGGGGCAGCGAGAGCGTGACCGCGCCGGTCTCGACCGGGTCGGTCAGCACGCGCATGGCTGCCAGCATCGCCGAGGGGAGCTGCTCGGGGCGGTTGATCCGATCCCAGAAGCGCGACACCGGCTTGAAGCAGTCGTTGACCGAGATGTCGTAGGACGTGGGGTCCTCGAGCTCCTGCAGCACGGGGCTCGCCACGCGGGTGGCGAAGATGTCGCCGGGGAGCAGGAGCACCGGCAGCCGGTTGATCGTCGCCAGGGCGGCGCCGGTGACCATGTTGGTGGCGCCCGGCCCAACCGACGCCGTGCAGGCCAGCGTCGACAGCCGGTTCTTCATCCGCGCGTACGCGACGGCCGCGTGCACCATGCCCTGCTCGTTGCGCGCGTGGTGGTAGGGAACGCCCTCCTCCTGGAGCAGCGCCTGGCCGACACCCGCCACGTTGCCGTGGCCGAAGATCCCGAAGCAGCCCGCGATCAGCCGCTGCTCGGCGCCGTCGCGCTCCGTGTACTGGTTGGCGAGGAAGCGGATGAGCGCCTGTGCGACCGTCAACCTCATGCGTGCCCCCTTGCTCGGGCCATGGGAAGGCGCGGGTCGAGCGCCTGCCCCGCCCAGGAATCCCGGATCCAGGCGTGCGCGGGATCGTCCGTGAACCGCCACGCACGCTCGCTGGGCCCCGCCATGACGTTCAGGTAGTAGAGGTCGTAGCCGGGCGCCGCCATCGACGGTCCGTGGTAGCCGCTGGGCAGCAGCACGGTGTCGCCGGTGCGGACCTCCTGGCAGATGTCGATCTCCGGGCCGTAGGCGCGCTGGTACCCGAAGCCTCCGTTGGCGACCTCGAAGTAGTAGATCTCCTCGAGCGCGGTCTCGACGCCGGGCACGTCCTCGTCGTGCTTGTGCGGCGGATACGAGGACCAGTTTCCCTCGGGGGTGAGGACCTCGACGGCGATCAGGCGATCGGCGAAGTGGACGTCGGGCCCGCAGAAGTTGTTGATCTGGCGGCTCGCCTGGCCCGCGCCGCGCAGCTCGACGGCGACCGACGCCGCGGCCACGTGGCGGGGCTCGAGCCGGCGCTGCGCGCGGGCGGAGGGCAGCGCGAAGCGCCCGCCGGCCTCGGAGGCGAGCTCGAGCGCGGAGTCGCGTGGGACATACACGAAGTCCGTGACCGCGTCGAAGACGCTCTCACGACCCCCGAGCGCGAACGCGTCCCCCTCGAGCGTGACCGTGGCGGCGCCTTCGAGGGGAAGCACGATCAGCTCGTCCTCGCCGGTCCGCAGGCTCCGCGAGGCTCCAGGCTGGAGCTCGAGCACGCGCAGGCCGCAGAACGCCCAGCCGGCCTGCTCGGGCGTGATGTCCAGCTCAGGCATCGACGGCCTCCAGCAGCAGCGCGTCGACCTCGGCCTCGGTCGGCATGTCGTCCGCGCACGCCAGGCGGGAGGCGACGAGGGCGCCCGCGGCGTTGCAGAAGCGCATGATCCGCTCGAGCTCCCATCCGGCGAGGAGCCCGTGGCAGAGCGCTCCGCCGAACGCGTCGCCCGCGCCGAGGCCGTTGACGACCTCGACCGGCACGGGCGGCACCTCCACCATCTGCTGGCCGTCCGAGGCCAGCACGCCCTTCGGGCCCTGCTTGACCACCGCCAGCTCGACCCCGCGCTCGTGTGCGGCGGCCGCGGCGGCCTCCGGGTCGCGCGTGCCGACGGCCGTCTCCCACTCGTCGAGGTTCCCGGCCGCCACCGTGACGTGGCCGAGTGCCTGCTCCACCCAGGCGCGCGCCTCCTCGCGGGAGGACCAGAACATCGGCCGGTAGTCGAGGTCCAGGATCGTGATGCCCGACTTCCCGCGAGCTTCGAGCGCGGCCAGCGTGGCGGCTCGGCTCGGCTCCTGCGAGAGCCCGGTGACCGTGACCCAGAAGATGCGCGCGGCGCGGATCGCGTCGAGGTCCAGCTCGTGCGGGTGGATCTCGAGATCCGGCGCCTTCGGCTCGCGGTAGAAATAGAGCGGGAAGTCGTCGGGCGGGAAGATCTCGCAGAACGTCACGGGCGTCGGCAGGCCCTCGACCGGCGTCACGAAACGGTCGTCGACGCCGAAGCGGCGCAGCGCGTCGTGCAGGAACTCGCCGAACGGGTCGGCGCCCGTGCGGGTGATGACGGCGGTCCTGCGGCCGTGGCGGGCAGCGGCCACCGCGACGTTCGTCGCGCTGCCGCCGAGGAACTTGCCGAAGCGCTCCACCTCCCGCAGCGAGACGCCGACCTCGAGCGGGTATAGGTCGACCCCGATCCGGCCCATCGTGATCACGTCGAAGGCGGTCACCATCCGGCATGCTCCCGCAGCCAGGCCCGGTTGCGCTCCTGCTCGGCTGCCGCGGCGGCGAATCCGCCCTCGACATCCTCGAGCACGCGGTCCTGCTCGACCACGACCCAGCCGTCGTACCCGCGCGCCTCGAGCGCCGCGCAGAAGCCGTCGAGATCCACGTCGCCGTCGCCGAGCGCGCAAAAGAGGCCGCGCTGCCAGGCAGTCAGCGTGTCGGCGCCCTCGGCCTTGACCCCGGCGAGGACGTCGAGGCGGACGTCCTTGACGTGCACGGCGCCGACGCGGTCACCCCAGTCGCCGAGGGCGGTGAGCGCGTCGCCGCCCGCCACCGCGATGTGCCCGGAGTCGAGCAGCAGCGGCACCTCGCAGTCCTCGAGGAAGCGCTCGATCTCCGGCACGCCCTCGACGTACGTCGACGTGTGGTGGTGGAAGACGGGCTCGTATCCGCGCTCGCGCGCCGCGTCGGCCGCCCGCTCGACGCCCTCGACGAGGGCCTCCCAGCGGCCGTCGGCGAGCCGCAGCGACATGTCCTCGCCGCCGCGACCCGGGTTGGCGATCCGCTCCGGGCCCCCGGCATCGCATAGGACCGGGAACGCGCCCTCGGCATCCGCGGCGTCGAACAGGTCGAGCGTATGGTGCAGGCCGGTGAAGTCCCACGCCGCGCGGTCGCTGAAGCGGACGGGCACGAACCCACCGACGAGGCCGAGCTCGTGGGCCTCGAGCCGCTCGCGCAGGGCGTCCCCCTCCCCCAGGTAGCCGGGCGGCCCGAGGTCGACCCCCGCGTAGCCGGCCCCGGCGATCGCGGCGAGCACCGCGTCGGGGTCGGGCACCGGGAAGCTCGTGCCGACCGTCATCTCGAAGGCGCCGTAGCTGAGCGGCGCGTTGGCCACGCGCACGCTCACCGCGCGGCCTCCCAGCTCCCGCTCCGCTCCGAGCGCTCGATCGCGTCGAGCACGCGCGCCGCGGCCACCATCTCGGCCAGGCCGGGAGCGTCCTGCTCGCCGCGGGCGACAGCGGCGACGAAGGTGCGGGCCTCGAGCACGCGCAGATCGTCGTAGCCCATCGGCACGCCGGCGCCGGGCTGGAACGCCGCGAAGTCGGGGTGCTGGGCGCCGGCGACGACGCGCATGTAGCCCTCGTCGGCGCCGTTCTGGGCGAGCTGGAAGCGCTCGAGCTCGTTCATGCGCTCGAGCTCCCAGGCGAGAGCGCCGTCGGTGCCGTGTACCTCGAAGCGCATGCCGACGTGCGGGCCGACGATCACGCGGCTCGCCTCGAGCGAGCCGACGGCGCCGCCGTCGAGCTCGATCATGGCCGCCGCCCAGTCCTCGTTCTCGACGTCGACGAGCTCGTCGGTCTCGACGCGGCTGAAGTGGGTGCCGGAGCCGACGGCGAGCGGCGGCCGGCGCGGGATCATCGTGGCGGTGCGGCCGCTGAGGCGCTCGATCGGGCCGACGAGATGGTGGGTCATGTCGACGATGTGCGCCATCAGGTCACCGAGCGCGCCGGAGCCGGCGTCGGCGCGGAAGAAGCGCCAGGAGGCGGCGGCGTCCGGCCGGTTGGCGTAGTCGGCGAGGAAGACCCCGCGGTAGTGGTTGACGTCGCCGATCGCGCCTGCCTCGATCAGCCGCTTGGCGTGCTGGACGGCGGGGGCGAAGCGGTAGCAGAAGCCGACGCCGCTCACGACGCCGGCGCGCTCGGCCGCCTCGGCGACGGCGAGCGTGTCGTCGAGCCCCAGGCCGACCGGCTTCTCGATCCAGACGTGCTTGCCGGCCGCGATCGCCGCCAGCGCCACCTCGCGGTGCAGGGCGTTCGGTGTCGTGACGCTCACGGCGTCGACCTCGGGGTGCTCGACGACGCCCCGCCAGTCGTCGGTCGTCGCCTCGAACCCGAGCCGCTCGGCATGCTCGCGCCGGTCGGCGGCGAGGTCCGAGGCGATCACGAGCCGCGGCTCGACGCCGAGGTCGGGGAAGTGCTCGACCAGGCGGCGGTACGAGGCCGTGTGGACCCGCCCCATCCAGCCCAGGCCGACCACTCCGATCCCCAGCTGCCTCGCCATCTCCCCTCCTGCCGCGCGTACGGCGTGCGCGACCCGCAATCGATTCCGGACTCTGGAATCGATTGCAGAAATGAGGGCCGTTGTCAAGCCGCGCAGCCGCACGAGCGGCGGACACGTAGCTCGAGCGGCACGCGCAGCACGGCAGAAACCGCGTCGACAGCCACCTCCGCCCCCTCCAGCGCACCCAGCAGAAGGTCGGCGGCGCGGCGTCCCAGCTCTTCGTCGTGGCGGTCGAGCGACGTCATCGGCGGCTCGAGCAGGTCGGCGTACGGCGGCTCGTCGAAGGAGACGACGGCGAGGTCGTCGGGGACGCGCACGCCGCGGGCACGCGCCGCCTGCAGGATCCCCATGGCCAGCGTGTCCGTCGCGCCCACCACCGCGGTCGGCGGCTCGTCGAGCTCGAGCAGCGCGATGCCGGCGGCTCGCGCCGTGGCGCCGTGCAGGGGGTCGGCGAAGCGGACGTACTCCGGGGGCAGCGGCAAGCCGGCGCGCCCGGCCGAGGCACGGAACCCGTCGAGGCGCTCGCGGGCGGTGAAGACGGCCGGCGTCCGGCCGTCGCCCGACCGGTCCGGGGGTCCGACGTACGCGATCCGCCGTTCCCCGTGCACCTGCACCAGATGGTCGACGAGCAGCGCCACGCCCTCGGCGTTGGCGAGCGCGATCGCGCCGACGCCGACGTCGGGCAGCACGTCGTCGAAGAAGACAGCGGGCACGCCGATGTCCTCGTAGCCGCCGTAGGTCGCGATGATCAGACCGTCGACCTGGTGGGCGCGCAGGCTGCGCACCGCCTCCCGCTCGCGGCTCGCGGCCCGCCCGGTGTTGACCACGAGCACGTGGTAGCCGGCGGCCTCGAGGACCTCCTGTGCGCCCTTCAGGGCCGTGCCGTAGAACGCCGACGCCACGTCGGGGATCACGAGCCCGACCGCCATCGTCGAGCCGCGCCGCAGCGAGCGGGCAAGCCGGTTAGGCTCAAAGGCTCAGCCGCTCCGCGGCCGCCCAGACACGCTCGCGCGTACGGGCACGTACGTGCGTACCGGTGCCCAGGGCCCGCGACGCGGTCGAGGGCGAGACACCGGCGGCCGCCGCCACGTCGGCCAACGTCGGGCGCCGTGCGGCACGTTCACCGGAGGCCATGGCGGGACCCTACAAGGCTTGACAAACGATCCCAAACATGCGTAGGCTGCGGCCGCACCTGGAATCGATTGCACGGAACTGCTTCGAGGGAAGGCAGCCCGTGTGCGAAATGCTGCGTCCGAGCGGGCGCAGCGCGAGGAGGAGGGGAGCTATGTCGAGGACCTGGCACATCGTGTCGGCGGTGCTGCTGTCTGCCCTGCTGGCGTTCGGCCTTGCCGCGTGCGGCGACGACGATGACGAGGGCGGCGGTGGCGGTGCGAGCAGCGGTGGTGAGGAGGAGGTCACCGTCGGGCTCATCACCAAGACGGAGGCGAACCCGTTCTTCGTGAAGATGAAGGAGGGCGCCCAGGCGGCGGCCGACAAGGAGAACGTGAAGCTGTTGACGGCGTCGGGCAAGTCCGACACCGACAACGCGAGCCAGGTGACGGCGCTCGAGAACATGACGACGCAGGGCGCGAAGGGCATCCTGCTCGTGCCGGCCGATTCGAAGGCCGTCGTGCCGGCGATCGAGAAGGCACGTGCGGCCGGGGTGATCGTGATCGCGCTCGACACGCCGACCGAGCCGCAGGAGGCCGCGGACGCACTCTTCGCGACCGACAACCTCAAGGCCGGCGAGCTGATCGGCCAGTACGCCAAGGCCAAGGTGGAGGAGATGGGGATCGAGCCGAAGATCGCCATGCTCGACCTCGCGCCGGGCATCACCGTCGGGCAGCTGCGCCATGACGGCTTCCTGAAGGGATTCGGGATCGAAGAGGGCGACCCGGCGATCGTCGGCGCCGCCCCGACGCTCGGTGACACCGCGAAGGGCCAGGCGGCGATGGAGACGCTGCTGCAGAAGGACCCCGACGTCAACGTGATCTACTCGATCAACGAGCCGTCCGGGTTCGGCGGCGCGAACGCCCTGAAAGCGGCCGGCAAGAAGCCCGAGGACTTCATCCTCGTGTCCGTCGACGGGGGCTGTGACGCGATCGAGCGCGGGATCAAGACCGGCGTCATCGACGCCACCAGCCAGCAGTACCCGCTCAAGATGGCCCAGCTCGGGGTCGAGAAGGTGGCCGCCGCGGTCCGCGGTGGCGAGAAGCCTTCCGGCTATGTGGACACCGGCGTCGAGCTGATCGCCAAGGAGCCCGTCGAGGGCGTGGAGTCCAAGGACCCGGCCTACGGCGAAGAGAACTGCTGGGGGTAGACCGTGGCGACTGAGCCTCAGACGGCGGGGGCGCCTTCGGGCGCCCCCGCTCCTGCCGCCGGCGGCCGCAAGGTCCCGAAGGTCTCCGGGGACCGGGTCGCGCAGCTCGGGCCGCTGTTCGCCCTGCTGTTGGCGTGCGCGTTCTTCACGACGCAGTCGGATCAGTTCCTGGATCCGACGAACTTCTCGCTGATCATCCAGCAGGTGATGGTGATCGGCACACTGGCGATCGGCCAGACGCTGATCATCCTCACGGCCGGCATCGACCTGTCGTGCGGCACCGCGATGGCGCTCGGGTCGATCGTGATGACCAAGCTCGCCGTCGACTCCGGAGTGCCGCCGGTGCTCGCGATCCTGCTCGGCATCATCACGTGCGCGGTCGTCGGGTTCGTCAACGGCGGGCTCGTGGTCGGCCTGTCACTGCCGCCGTTCATCGTGACGCTGGGCACGTTCAGCATCTGCCTCGCGCTCACGCACATCTACTCCAAGGACGAGACGATCTCGGGCCTGCCGAGCGTGATGACCAAGCTCGGCGAGTCGTTCAAGATCGGGGACACGGCGGTGACGTACGGGTCGCTGGTCACGCTGGCGCTGTTCGGGGTGTTCTGGTTCATCCTCACCCAGACGACGTGGGGCCGCCGGGTGTATGCGCTCGGCGACAACCCCGAGGCCACCCGCCTCATGGGCGTCCCCGTGCGCAAGCAGCTGCTGATGATCTACGTCGTCGCCGGCGTGATCTACGGCATCGCGGCGCTGCTGCTGGTCGCCCGCACCAACGTCGGCGATCCCAACGCGGGCCTGAACGACAACCTGGACGTCATCACCGCGGTGGTGCTGGGCGGCACGAGCCTGTTCGGCGGGCGCGGGACGATGATCGGGACCCTGATCGGGGCGCTCATCATCGGCGTCGTCCGGAACGGGCTGGTCCTCATGGGCGTCGCCTCGACGTACCAGATCCTCATCACCGGCATCCTGGTGATCCTCGCCGTGTCGGTCGATCAGATCGCGAGGAAGCGCGCATGACCGATACGAGCCAGACGCCGATCCTCTCGGCCAGCGGTCTGAAGAAGCGCTACGGAAACGTGACGGCCATCGACGGCGCCGACTTCGAGCTCTACAACGGCGAGATCCTCGCCGTCATCGGCGACAACGGAGCCGGCAAGTCGAGCATGATCAAGGCGCTCTCGGGCGCCACCATCCCCGACGAGGGGGAGATCCGGCTCGACGGCGAGGTCGTGCGCTTCAAGACCCCGCATGACGCGCGCGAGGCGGGGATCGAGACGGTCTACCAGGACCTGGCGGTTGCGCCGGCGCTCGACATCGCGACGAACCTGTTCCTCGGGCGCGAGAGGCGCCGTGCCGGCCCGCTCGGCAGCGTGCTGCGGATGATCGACCACAAGGCCATGCGCGAGGAGGCCGACAAGCAGATGAAGGCGCTGCAGATCGGCATCCGCTCGATGAGCCAGGCGGTCGAGACGCTGTCCGGCGGCCAGCGCCAGGGCGTCGCGGTGGCCCGCGCCGCCGCATGGGCGCGCAAGCTCGTGATCATGGACGAGCCGACCGCCGCGCTCGGCGTGAAGGAGTCCGGCCAGGTGCTCGAGCTGATCAAGCGCGTGCGCGACAGCGGGCTGCCGGTGATCCTCATCAGCCACAACATGCCGCACGTGTTCGAGATCGCCGACCGGATCCACATCCACCGGCTCGGCAAGCGCGTCGCCGTCGTCACGCCGAAGACGCACACCATGCACGAGGTCGTCGGGATCATGACCGGGGCCGTGGTGCACGACCTCGAGCACCCGGATGACGACCAGGACGGTCACGCCCCAGCGGCCACCGACGGGGAGCAGCCGAAGCCCGGCGACGCGGCGGACTAAGGAACGGCGGACCCCGCCGCCGTGGACTCCTCCCCACGGCGGCGGGCGTCCGCGTGACTACGGGCGGGGCCCCGCCCGACGGGCCATTCCGTGTGGAACGATCTCCCGTCGGGCACCCCCTAGGCGCTCAGCCGCGGGCGCGAGCAGCCGGCGTCGTGGCAGACCTCGGGCTGCTCGGCATACGACGTCGCGTGGAAGTGGACCTCGGGCTCGCGGTACTCGGAGCGCAGGATGCTGTTCAGGGTGGAGATGATTCGGGCCATGGTTGGGTGGTGCTTTCTCTGTCGGTTCCGTGGGGGTGCACATCCAGCGTATGAGCGCACCCCCGCCATCCGACTGTGAGATCGCTCCATCGCACCGTTCAGGCCGACACCACCCCGCGCTCGAAGGCGAGCCGCACGAGCTCCGCGCGCTTGCGGTTCTGCGGCATGCCGTCGATCCCGAACAACCCGAACAGGGCGTGCAAGTGGCTCTTGACCGTGTCGACGGTGACGAAGAGCTCGGCGGCGATCTCGGCGTTCGATGCTGGGGCGGCGAACGGCCGCGCCACGGCCGGGGCGCACAGCGCGGCGAGGACGCGTTGCTGCGCGGGGGTGAGATCCGGTAGCGCCGGGTAGCGCGTCGTGGTCGTGGTGGGCACCGCAGTGCCGCCGGCGACGAACACGAGCAGCGTGCCCCCGATCGTGATCGCGTCGCCGCTCTCCAGGCGCCGGCGACCGCGAACCCGCTGCCCGTTGACGTAGGAGCCGTTGCGCGAGAGGCCGTCGTCGAGCAGCGTCCACGAGTCGCCGACGCGCTCGAGCACCGCATGCGCACGCGAGACCTCGGTGTCCCAGGCCAGGGAGACGTCGCTGCGCGGCTCGCGCCCGATGCTCAGCGCGCTGGCGTGGGCGCCGAGCTCGACGATCCGCTGATGCCGGTCCGCGTCGAAGTAGAGGAGGAACGGCAGCCCGCGGCGCTCCATCGCCAGCCGCTCGGCGAGCTCGGTCGCCGAGACCGTCCGAAGCGCGGCCGGAAGCGCCTTCACGGCGCAACAGTACTACTCGGGTGGTGGCGCTTTCAGACCTTTGGGTCCTGGCTGGAGCGGCGGCCGCGGCCGTACGGTCGCGCTCCACTCGCTTTCTCCACTGGAGGTTCCCATGTATCGACGACGCCTTGCGGCGGTGGCCGTTCCGCTCGTCGCTGCCGCGGCCACGCCCGCGTTCGGTCACTCCGGGCCGCCTGCGTCGACGGGTCCCAGCACGACCACGCCGCCGTACGTGATCCCGGTCGCCGACGGCGTCCACACCAAGTCGCTGCTCACGGTCGACGACGGAGCCGCGACCAACGGCTACGAGCTGGACGGGATGCCGGACGGGCTCGGCGCGAAACGCTCGGGGAAGGGCGAGTTCACGCTGTTCATGAACCACGAGTTCAACGCCACGACCGGCACGACCCGCCGGCACGGCCAGCGCGGCGCGTACGTCTCGACGTTCCGGATCGATCGCCATGACCTCGAGGTCGAGACCGGCGAGGACACGATCGCCCCCGGGGTCCAGTACTGGGACTACGCGGGCCAGCGCTACCAGGCCACGGCGTCGGCCGGCGGGCCGAACCCGCGGCTCCCCGGCGACGTGTTCGCGGTCCAGGCTGACGCGTTCTCGCGCTTCTGCTCCGCGACGCTCAGCGCCCGGCGCCAGTTCGAGAGCCGTCGCAGCGATCGCGGGTACGGCGGCCGGATCTACTTCGCCAACGAGGAGAACGGCAACGAGGGCCGCGCCTTCGGTGTGCTCGAAGACGGGACCACCCAGCAGCTGCCGCGCCTCGGACTGTTCGCGTGGGAGAACACGATGCCGGCGTACAACCGCTCGGACACCACGATGACGATCGGCAGCGAGGATGGCGCGTTCGGCCAGCTGCGGATCTACGAGGGCGTCAAGCGCAGCCGCGGCAATGCCTTCGACCGCGCCGGCCTCACGAACGGCGTCACCTCGGTCATCGACGTGATCGACGAGACCGTGCGGACCGATCTCCAGTTCCGCGCCAGGTACGGCACCGGCACGCCGGTCGACTTCGACCTCGCGGAGGTCGACTGGGACCAGTCCGGCCTTCGCCAGCAGGTCGAGGCGGCGGCCGACGGCCTGACGCTCAACCGGATCGAGGACGGTGCGTGGGATCCCAGGCATCCGGACGTCTTCTACTTCGTGACCACGGAGGGCGGCGACCGGACGCCCACGGAGTCGGAGGTCCCGCGTGACGGCGGCGGCCTGTGGAAGCTCACGTTCGAGGACATCGAGCATCCGAGCCTGGGCGGCACGATCGAGCTGCTGCTCGACGGGACCGAGGCCCCGTACCTCAACAAGCCGGACAACGTCACGATCGACGGCCACGGCAACCTGCTGATCCAGGAGGATCCGGGCAACAACCGGCACGTCGCCCGGATCGTCGCCTACGACACGCGCAGCGGAGCGCGCGGCGTGGTGGCGACCTTCGACCCCGAGCAGTTCTCGATTGGGGGCTCGCGCTTCATCACCATCAGCGAGGAATCGAGCGGCATCATCGACGCCAGGCACGTGATCGGCGAGGGCTGGTTCCTGTTCGACGCCATGATCCACGCTCCGGCCGCCGATCCCGCCCACGTGGAGCTCGGGCAGCTGCTTGCCATGCGGATCGACGACTTCGGGAAGGTGTACGACCTTCAGTGAGGTGAAGGCTGGCGGCCGGGTCGGCCGATCCGCAGGGACTCGATCCCCGCCGGCTCGACCTGGTCCGCCAGCCGCTCGATCGGCGAAGCGAGCGCCTCGGACGGCGCGAATGCCCCGCGCGTCCCCCGGATCACGGTCACCACGCCGCCAAGGCGCCGCGCTCCGCCCGAGATGACTACGAGGTCGAGCCGATCGTCGTCGGTCAGCTGCAACAGGCCCAGGGCCGACCCGAAGTGGTCGTTCGGCGCGGACCTGCCGGGCACGTCCGGCTGATCCTTGTCCCACAGGGCGCCGCCCGCCTGCGCGTGCCCGCGCTTGCCACCGCGCACGAGGGTGACCGCACCTTTGCCATCGTTCTCGCCCGGCGCGCCGATCAGCATGTCGGCGTAGCCGTCCGGGTCGGTGTCTCCGACGTCGACGACCTTGCCGAACTCGTCCCCTGGCTCGTCGCGACCGTGTACGGACGGGGTGCCCTGATCGAGCTCGATCGGCCGCCCGACCGGCCCGCCCTTCCCGCCGAGCCACAGGCGGACCTCGCCCCCGTCGTCTGGCTCCCCGACGCCGTCGCCCTGCACGATGTCCTCGTAGCCGTCGCCGTCCACGTCGGCGATGGCGAGCGACGAGGTCCCGCCGTCGGCCGTCACGCCGAGCCGCTGACACCCGACCGGACCTTCCGGCGTTCCCTGGCAGTACACGAGGTGTCCCGCGGTCGGGTTGCTCCGCCGGTCGGGTGCCCCCGCCACCACGTCGATGCTCCCGTCGCCGTTCAGGTCACCCGCCCGTATCCGGTTGCCGAAGTCGGCGTAATTGTCGTCCGGCGGCCGGATCGGCTTGGCGCTGGTGGTCTCAAGGCCGGTCGGTGAGCCGAAGATGATCTGCATGACGCCTCTTCCGCGCGCGGTGGGCGACCGCCCGGGGGCGCCGACCACCAGGTCGCCGAAGCCGTCCCCGTTGAGGTCCGAGGCCGCGAGCGCGACGCCGTACCGCCCCGCGGTCGCCGGCAGCTCCATCGCCTCCGCATCGATGCGCTCGGCCTGGGCACCCCTGATCCCCTCCCGCGTCGCGTACAGCACGGATACGAGCTCGCGTCCGGGCGAGCCGATCGCGAGATCCGCGAGCCCGTCGCGGTCGAAGTCCGCGCTCGCGAGACCGGCACCGAACTCGTCGTCGGCGCTTGGCGTGCGCAGACCTACGTCACGCGCTGTGATCAACGTCGATTCGCTGGAGCCCGGGCCTTCGTGCACGATCACGACGCCGCTCGCCACGCCGGCCCCGCGTGGCGCCGATCTGGGCATCCCGAGCACGAGCTCCTCGCGCCCGTCGCCGTCGAAGTCGAACGGCGTCGTCGCGCCGGGTGGCGCCGAGCGGGGCGCATCCGAGCTGGGCGCATCCGAGCGGAGCAGTACGAGCCCGAGCACGCCCGCCATCGCGACCACGGCGAGCGCCGCGGCGATCCGGCGACGCGGGAACCGGTCTGGTGCGCCGGCACGCGATCGGGGATGCGGAGGGTCCACCACCGCGGGCGCGGCCGGCGGCGGCGGCGAGTCCGCGGTGGTGGAGGCGGAGGCGAGCGCACCCGCGTGGCGGTCGTCGTCGGCGGCGGCGGGCGGCGGCTCGGGAGACGGAGGAGCCGCGATCCGACCGGCGCGCCGCCAGTACGGCCCGAGCCGATCGACGGCGATCTCCTCGAGCGCCTCCCAGGCGACCGTCGCCGACGCCGGTCGTGTCGACGGCTCCTTGGCGAGCAGCCAGCCGACCCACTCGCGGACCCGCGGGGGCACGTCCGGAGTGATGCCGGCGAGCGGCGGCGGAGGCCTGTGGACGTGCTGGTAGAGCACGGCCACGGGCGTCGAACCCTCGAACGGCTGCCGACCGGCCAGGAGCTCGTATGCGATGACGCCCACCGCGTACACGTCCGTGTACGGACCGAGCGGTTGATTCTGTGCCTGCTCCGGCGCCATGTAGGCGGGCGTGCCGACCGCGCTCCCCGTACTCGTCAGTTGAGCCGTAATTGCGTCGTACGCGCGCGCGATCCCGAAGTCGGCGATCTTGACGCCGCCGCGAGGCGTGAGGAGGATGTTCTCCGGCTTGAGATCGCGGTGGGCGACGCCGCGCTCCTCCGCGTGACCCAGACCGGTCAGCACGCCCTCGAGAACGCGGAAGACCTGCGGCAACGCGAGCCGGCCCACGAACGGGCGCAGGGAACCGCCGGCGACGTACTCCATCGCGATGTACGGCACTCCGTCGTACTCGAAGAAGTCGAGTACGGTCACCACGTTCGGGTGATCGAGCGCCGCCGCGAGGTGCGCCTCGCTGACGAACCGCTGCGCGAGCAGCGGGTCGCGGTCGAAGTCGAGCCGCTTGAGGGCCACGTCCCGGTCGAGCGCGGCCTGGCGGGCCAGATACACGACGCCCATACCGCCTCGCGCGAGCGTTCGAACGACCTCATAGGTTCCGATCCGCTGCGTGCTCACAGCCGGGCCGACCCTACCGGTGAGGCGGGAGACGGACTAGAGGCCGGCGGCGCGGCCCACGCCCGACACGTAGGACTCGGCGCTCTGCGGGCGGTCCTCGGGCTCCTTCTCGAGCGCGCGGACGACCGCGCGGGCGACCGTGGGGTCGAGGTCGCGGCGGACCTCGGTGAGGTCGGGCGGCGGCTCCTGCAGGTGCGCGAACAGCACCCGCATGCTCGGGCGGCCACCGAACGGCGGGCCGCCGGTGAGCGACTCCCACATCACGCAGCCGAGCGCGTAGATGTCGGTCGCCGGCGAGACGTCCTCGCCGCGGATCTGCTCCGGCGCCATGTAGTCGAGCGAGCCGAGCGCCTGCCCGGGACGGGTGAGGTTCGACGCCTGGCTGTCCTTGGCCAGCCCGAAGTCCGACACGTAAGGCGTCTCGCCGTCGAGAAGGATGTTGGCCGGCTTGATGTCGCGGTGGACCAGCCCAGCGGCGTGCAGCGCGTCGATCCCCGCCGCGGCCTGGCCGAGCATCCGCACCGCCTCGGCCAGCGACAGCACGCCGGTCGACTGGATGCGATCCGCCAGCGAGCCACCCGGGATCAGGCGCTGGACGAGGTAGGGGAGCCCGCCCTCATCGCCGTGGGCGAGCACCGGGACGACGTTGGGATGCGAGATCTTCTGGGCCGCCTGGACCTCGCGCCGGAAGCGCCGCAGGAACACGTCGTCCTGCGTGAGCTCCGTCGTCACGACCTTGACGGCGACCGGCTCGCCGCCGTCCGCCGTGCCCTCGAAGACCACGCCCATCCGGCCGCGCCCGATCATCCGGGTGATCCGGTACGGGCCGAGGGAGTCGCCCGGCCGGGGCTCGAGCGCGATCTCAGGCATGCAGCGGCGCCAACAATACCCCGGACACCTGGACGCTCGTCCACTTGCGCACGCGCAGCTCAACGACGAGACTTGCGCAGATCTCGCTCATGGACAGGCCACAGCTCGGCTACTACAGGATCGAGGGGATCGTCGGCGTCGGACGGACGGGCATCGTCTACCTCGCCACCGATACCCGCACCGGCCGCGCCGTGGCGCTCAAGGTGCTGCGCGACGACGTGGGGATCGATCCCGTGTACCGGGAGCGCTTCCGGCGCGAGGGCTCGTTGCTCGCCGCCCTCCGGCACCCGCACGTCGTGCCCATCTACGGCATGGGAGAGATCGACGGGGAGCTGTACATCGCCACGCGGCTCGTCGCCGGCACGCTCAAGCAGCTCATCTGCCACGGCCCGCTCGACCTCGACGTCGCGATACGGATGCTGACCGCGGTGGCCGAGGCGGTCGACACCGCGCACGCGGCCGGCATCGTCCATCGCGACATCAAGCCGGCCAACGTGCTGATCGATCCCGGCTACCACGCCTACCTGGGCGACTTCGGGCTCGCCCGCGACCCCGACGGCGCAAAGCTCACGCTGCCCGGCCAGGTCCTCGGCACGCTCGACTACATGGCGCCCGAGCACCTGGAGGCGGAGGGGGTCGGCACGCCGGCCGACATCTACGCCTTCACCTGCCTCGCCGTCGAGACGCTCACGAACGAGGTCCCCTTCCCGCGCGGCACCGACGCCGCGGTGATGTACGCGCACGTGGTCGACCCCCCGCCGAGCGTGCACGAGCGGCGGCCCGAGCTGCCGCCGGCGCTCGACGGCGCGATCGCCGCGGGCATGGCCAAGCACCCGGACGACCGGCCGCCCACCGCCCGCGCCCTGCTCGGTGAGATGCTGCGGGCGCTCGACCGGCCGGTTCCGGCGCGCCTCGCCGCCGCCGCTTGAGGAGGGCCTCCGGATAGTGACGGACGACTCGAGCGCGACGGCGCCCGGCGGGGCGATCTTCAGCGGCCGCTACGAGATCGTGGCGCCGATCTCGAGCGGGGCCATGGGCGCCGTCTATCGCGCCATCGATCGCCACACCGGGAAGGAGGTGGCGTTCAAGCGCCTGCTCGACCTCCAGCACGCCGCCCGCTTCGAGATCGAGGCGCGGCTGCTCGCCAGCCTCAGCCACCCGCGCGTGGTCAAGGTGCTCGACCACTCCCAGGACGAGCACGGGCTCTACATCGTCATGGACCTCGTGCGCGGCACCGACCTCGGCGCCCAGCTCAAGGACCGCGGCGCGCCCGGGCTGCCCGCGCCTGAGGCCGTGGACTACGCGCGGCACGTGTGCGAGGCGCTGCAGTACGTGCACGACCAGCAGATCGTGCACCGGGACGTCAAGCCGCAGAACATGATCCTCGCCGACGACGGCGTCGTGCTCGTGGACTTCGGCGTAGCCCGCGCCATCGGGAGCACCGAGGACGCGACGGTGGGCACGATCGCGGTCGGCACGCCGCGCTACATGGCGCCCGAGGTGTTCGCCGGCGGCACGGTGTCCCCCGCGTCGGACGTCTTCAGCCTGGCCGCGACGCTGTGGACGCTGATGGTCGGCGCCCCGCCCCGCTACGGCGACACGCTCAAGATCGACAAGGTGGCGCCCCAGCTGCCGCCTGAGCTGCGCGAGGCGCTCGTCGGCGGCCTGGAGATGCTGCCCGAGATGCGCATCTCGTCGGCCACCGCCTTCGCGGAGGCGATCGGCGTGCCGCTGACCGACCGCGGCGGCCAGTCGCTCGCACAGAGCCTCGGGCGCGCGCCCGTGCACCGCCGGGTGATCGAGGCGATCGTCCGCACCGCGGCGGGCATGTTCGAGGCGGCCGCCGCGTCGATCGCGCTGACCGACACCGTCTCGGGCGAGCTCGTCTACGAGGCCGCGTGGGGCGCGGGTGCCTCCGAGGTCGTCGGCCTGCGGCTGCCGGCCGGCGCCGGGCTCTCCGGCGCCGTCGTCGCAACCGGCGAGGCCGTCGCCGTCCCCGAGTGCCGCAGCGACCCGCGCTTCGCCGCCCAAGTGGCGGCCAAGACCGGCTATGTGCCATACACGATGCTCGTCACGCCGCTGGTGCGCGAGGGCAAGACGATCGGAGCCCTGTCGCTGCTCGACCGGCGGGACGGCGGGCCCTACCGGCACGAGGACCTGGCGCGCGCGGCGCTGTTCGCCGACCTCGCCGTGGTGGCCCTCGACCTCGACGTCTTCCCGGTCACCACGTCCGGTGGCCGCACACGGCCGTAGCGGTTACCGTTGCGCCCCATGAGCCACTTCGACGCCATCATCGTGGGCTCGGGCTTCGGCGGCTCGGTGATGGCGTACCGGCTCGCGGAGGCCGGCCGGCGCGTGTGCGTGCTGGAGCGCGGCCGCCCCTATCCGCCCGGCTCGTTCACCCGCAGCCCGCGCCGCGCGCGCGAGAGCTTCTGGAATCCCGAGCGCGGGCTCACCGGCATGTACCACTACTGGTCGTTCCGCGGCATCGACGCGCTCGTGTCGGCCGGGCTGGGTGGCGGCTCGCTGATCTACGCCAACGTCCTCCTGCGCAAGGACGAGCGCTGGTTCATCAAGGAGGACCTCGCCGACGGGGGCTACGAGCACTGGCCGGTCACGCGCGCGGAGCTCGAGCCCCACTACGACCGGGTCGAGCGGATGGTGGGCGTCCAGCGCTACCCGTTCGAGCACGAGCCGTACGCGGGCACGCCCAAGACGATCGCCTTCAAGCTCGCGGCGGAGCGCAACGGGCTCGAGTGGTTCCTCCCGCCGCTGGCCGTCGCCTTCGGCCACGAGGGGCAGCCGCCCGTCCCCGGGCAGAAGATCCAGGAGGAGATCCGCAACCTCCACGACCGCGACCGCGTGACGTGCCAGCTATGCGGCGAGTGCGACGTGGGGTGCAACTTCGGCGCCAAGAACACGCTCGACTACAACTACCTGACCCACGCCAAGCATCACGGCGCGGAGATCCGCACGCTGGCCGACGTGCGGACGCTCGAGCCGCGCGAGGGCGGCGGCTACGCGGTCGGCTATGCCGACCTCGGCGACCAGCGAAGCGGCGGCGAGCGCTCTGCGCGAGACAGGGCCGGCGCCGCCGAGCGCAACGGGCGCCCCGCGCCGCTCCACCAGCTCACCTGCGACCGCCTGGTGCTGAGCGCCGGCACGCTCGGCACGACCAGCCTGCTGCTGCGCAACCGCAGCGCCTTCCCGCGCATGAGCCGCAAGCTCGGCTCGCGCTTCTGCGGCAACGGGGACCTGCTGACGCTCGCGATCAACTGCGGCGAGGTGACCGACGGCAAGCGGACGCCGCGGATCGTGGACCCCGGCTACGGACCGGTCATCACGAGCACCGCCCGCATGCCCGACGCGCTCGACGGCGGCGACGGGCGCGGCTTCTACCTGCAGGACGCCGGCTACCCGCAGCACCTCGCGTGGGTCCTGCACGTGGTCGCCGCCCCGCGGACGCTCTGGAAGTGGCGCTCGAACGGCTGGTACCTCGTCAAGAACTGGCTCCGCGGCTCGCCCGACACCGACGTCACGCGCCACATCGCCGACCTCATGGAGTCGGCCGAGCTGTCGGCCGGCGGCCTGCCGCTGCTCGGCATGGGCCGCGACGTCCCGGACGGCCGCATGTTCCTGCGCAACGGACGCCTCGACCTCGACTGGAAGCGGGAGAAGTCCGGCGAGTACTTCGACCGCCTGCGCACGACCTCGCGCGGCTTCGCCCACGCGCTCGGCGGCAGGTTCGCGGACAACCCGATCTGGTTCCTGCGCCGCGTGATCACCGTGCACCCGCTCGGCGGGGCCCCGATGGGCCGCTCGCCCGCCGAAGGCGTCGTCGACCCCGACGGCAACGTGTTCGGCTACCCGGGCCTCTACGTGGCCGACGGCTCGGTCATGCCAGGGCCCGTGGGCCCGAACCCGAGCCTCACGATCGCCGCGCTCGCCGACCGCTTCGCCGATCGCATCCTCGAGCCCCACCCCGCCGCGGAGGCGGCAGCCACATGACAGCCAGCGTGCAGTTCACCGAGGAGATGCTCGGCCACGTCACCTTCGGGGAGAGCGACTTCGCGCGCGGCGCCGCACCGGAGCGCGACGGCGCGGGCGCCCTCAAGTTCCACCTCACGATCGTGGTCGACGACATCGAGCGCTTCGGCACCGACCCCACGCGCCGGGCAGGAGCGCACGGCTACCTCGACTGCGACGCGCTGGGCGGCCGGCTGCCGGTCGAGCACGGCGTCTTCAACCTGTTCGTCGACACCGAGCCGGGCGTCAAGCGCATGCTCTACCGGCTTCACTTCCGCGACGGCGCGGGCCATCCGCTGACGCTGAGCGGCTTCAAGCTCGTCAAGGACGACGCGGGCTTCGACGTGTGGAAGGACACGACGACGCTGTTCACGCGCGTGCTCCGCGGCCACGTCGACGAGCACGGCGAGGCGAGCGCGGAGATCGTCGCGTCGGGTGTCCTGCGCATCCGGGTGCGGGACTTCGCGCGCCAGCTCACCACGTTCCGCGCCGGCGGAGACGGCGCGGGCGCGAAACTCGGCGCGCTGGCCAAGTTCGGGACCATCTTCCTCAGCCAGCTGGCCGAGGCCTACCTGCGGAAGGGACGGCGCCCCAATGGCGCGGGGCAAGGATAAGCGCCTCGAGGAGGCGGCCAAGGCGGGCACCAAGCCGTCGGGGCGCACGCACCTGCTCGGCGGCCTCGCGGGCGGCGCGGTGCTGCTCGTGTTCGGCGCCGAGGTCGCCCGCGTGTGGCGGCTCGGGATGCTGCCCGTGAGCCGCGAGGAGGCGGCCTCGGAGGAGAAGGTCGGGCGCGTGCGCCGCGCCGTGCGGATCATGCGCGAGGGCTACGCCGTCAGCCGCACGCGCGAGAACACGCTCTTCAACATGCTCGCCTCGTTCGCGGTCACGTTCGGCATCACGCGCGGGATCACGGTCTACATCCGCGAGCACGGCGGCCTGGGGCCGATCCAGAACGTCGTGGTCGGCACGCGGCACATCCACCACTTCATCCCCGGTGGCCTGATCGCGCTCGGCGCGGGCGGGGTGGCGATCGGCATGAAGGGCGACCGCGTCGACAAGTACCTCGCCTTCCCGTTCGGGATCGGCGTCGCGCTCGTGCTCGACGAGTCCGCGCTCCTGCTCGAGCTCGAGGACGTGTACTGGACGGAGGAGGGCGTGCTCAGCGTGCAGATCGTGTTCGCGGCGATGGCCGCGCTCGCCGCATTCGCCTACCTGATCAGGATGTTGCGGACCACCGAGGGGCAGGACTCGGAGACCGACTGGGAGCTGGCGGCCAAGGCGTGGGACGACCTGCAGATGATCCCGGGCTCAGGAGGAACTCCCGGCATCGGTCTCTAGAGATCTCACTCGTCGGCCTCGACGAGCCGCGGCCCATAGCTCGGCGGCGCGATCAGGAACGCCACGCCGAAGCCCGTCATGACCCCCACCATCAGCGCGCCGACCCACAGCGTCGGCTCCCAGCCGACGCCCTGGTCGAGCGCGAGGACGGCGAAGTAGGAGCACCACAGCACGGCCGCGATGACGGTGCCGGCCACGCGGATCCCGCCGAGGCTGATCCGACCGTCCGACCGCTGCATCCCGAGCCGCTGCTGGAGCAGGTCGGCGCTGAGACCGGCCAGGATCAGCGGGATGATGAGCACGATGTCGCGGTACTCGGTCATGACGTTCACATGGAGACCGAAGCCGGCGTAGATCAGCGTGAAGGCGCCGAGCGGCACCCGCCAGCGGCGCATCATGAGGAGGGTCGGCCCGAGCAGGACCAGCCCGGTGACGACCAGCGAGGCGATGCCGTGGCTGACGCTGTAGTAGTTGTACGGCCACGCATCGTCGCCGTAGCCCGTGAGGCCGCCGTTGACGTCGATGCTCTGGTCCGAGCGCACGTCGTTGAAGTTCTCGAGGTCCGACCAGAAGTCGCTCGTCGGCGTGACGTTGGTCATGAACGCCGAGAGGTACATCGTGATGAACCCGGCGACGCCGATGAAGAGGATCGCCGACAGGATCACCGGGACGAACGTGCGCAGGTCGGGCGCGATGTCGGCTTTGGCCCACATCGAGCGGATGCCGGTCGACGACACGAGCAGCGCGCCGAAGAACAGCGTGAGGTGCGGCGGGCTGTAGATCGCGTCGACGCCGACCTCGAAGCCGTAGACCTCGTGCCAGATCAGGTCCCAGGGGCCGGCCACGCCGAGGATGCCGAGGCCGATGACCGCCACGCCGTAGCCGACCGGGATCGCGCGGAAGTCGATCATCAGTCGGCGCACGTCGACGCCGGCCGCGAGCTGGTGCTTGACGATCACCCACATGATCCACGCGCCGACGACGCTGGCCCCGCCGTAGAGGAAGAGGTGCGCGGTCGAGAAGAACGACTCCTGGCCGGTCTCGTTGTTGTGGCCGCGGCCGTCGAAGAACATCGCCGTGATCGGCCAGACCATGATCGCCATCGTGATCAGGTCGTCCCGCCACGTCGTCAGCGGCCGTGCGCCGCGGATCGCGTTCGGGGCCCCGCGGGCCATCTCGGACAGGTGTGCGGTCATCTACAGCATCCTCACGTTCGTCTCGCGCCACGATAACCACAGCCTCGGCTGCCGCGCTAGACGTTCGGGGCGATGCCGACGATCGTACGAGGGTGGACGATCGGCCCCTTGATCTGCCGCGAGCGGGTGGGATACAAACCCATGACCATGGAACCCGCCTCCGCCGTCGTGCTCCCGCGGCCCGACGTCCATCCCGTCACCACGTCCGACGGCACCGCGATCCAGCTCACGCGTTACGCGATGGGCGGCAAGGGACCGGTCGTGCTCGCTCCTGGCTATGGGAACGCCGCCCGCGCGTTCGCGCTCGACACCGTGCCCAAGAGCTTCACGCAGTATCTCGGCGAGCACGACTACGACGTCTGGCTGCTCGACTACCGGGCCAGCCCGGACCTCCCGTCGAGCCACACGCAGTTCACGGTCGACGACATCGCGATGCGCGACTGGCCGGCGGCGATCGGCCACGTGCGCGCCGAGACGGGCGCCGAGAGCGTCCAGGCGCTGGCGCACTGCGTCGGCGGCCTGTCGCTCTTCATGGCCATCGGCGGCGGCCTCGAGGGCCTGCGGTCGGCGATGTTCTCCGCGCTCGCCGGGCATCCGATCCCGACCCCGGCCAACCGCGTGCGGGCCGGAGTGCGGCTCGCGACGGCGTTCCGCAAGCTCGGCATCGGGGGGCTCAACACCGACTACCGGGAGCGCTCGGTGGCCGACCGCGCCGTCGACGGCGTGATGCGGGTGCTGCCCTTCAAGCGGGTCTACGACAGCCCGGTCGGCCGGCGCATCTACTTCATCTACGGCGACGTCTTCGACCACACGAAGATCGACGACGCGACCATGCGCGAGTCGGTGCCGAGCTTCTTCGGCAACGGCAACATGACGTTCTTCGAGCACATCTCGCTGATGATCCGCCAGGGCCGTGCGGTCGACGCCGAGGGGCGCGACGTGTACCTCTCGCACCCCGAGCGCTACCGGATGCCGATCGCGTTCCTGACCGGCGAGCACAACCGGATGTTCCTGCCGCGCGGGATCGAGGCCACCCACGAGCTGCTGCGCGCGGCCAACGGCCCCGAGCTCTATAGCCGCCACGTGGTCGAGGACTACGCGCACCTGGACTGCTGGCTCGGCGCCGACGCCGAGCGCGACGTCTTCCCCATCGCCCTCGCCGAGCTGGAGCGCCACAACTGATGACCGTGCCGGAGACGTCCGCGCAGCACGCGGGCCTGCAGGACCTCCTCTCCTATCCCGTCGCCGCCTGCCTGCAGGATCGCCGTACGCGGCGGGTGGCTCAGGGCGTGTCGCTGCGGGCGGGCGAGATGAGCTACGAGAGCCCGAACCAGCCGTCGCCGCTGACGCCGCTCGAGGAGGCGATCCTGATCGCCTCGACGGGACCGACCGGCGCCGTGATGCACGACGGGCCGCTCGACAAGCCGGACGGTGGGCGCGAGCTGGGCACGCCGTTCCTGCACGTCACGGGCCGCGCGGCGAGCAGCGCCGACAACGCGCAGGCGACCTCGTTCTTCATGATCAACGACGAGGGGATCTGGCTGCTCAAGCGCCCGCAGGAGCGCGAGGCGATGGAGCTCTTCGAGGAGATCCCGCCGCGCTGGGAGGACCGCACGGAGGACGACTGGCTCGCCTACGCGAACGCCGTCAAGCGCAAGGTCTACGACGGGCGCTTCCAGTTCCCGCGCGAGTGGCCGTTCTACCTCGGCTGGAACGCGCAGCATTCGAACGCACCGGGCACGACCTGCTTCCTGCCGATCGTCGACAACACGCGCCAGTACATCAACGTGCTGCTGATCCTGCTCTCGGAGTCGACCGGGAAGGCGCCCCTGTTCATCGACGACTGGCGGCCCTTCCGGCCGCGCGGAGCGATGGAGTGGGCGGCGTGGGCGGCCTCAAAGCTCGGGCTGGTGGAGCCGATCCCGTACCAGCCCGTGGGCGGCCTCGCCCGCGTGCGCGACGACTTCACGTCGAAGGACGTGCCGGCGCCGCTGGGCAGCATCGGCGAGGTGCGCACCGAGCACGAGGCGTACTTCCTGATGCAGAACCTGATGCTCACCGGCGAGGCGCTGCGGCTCGGCGGGTGGGTGCACGGCGCGCCGATGATCCCGCACGTCATGCGCCGCGACCCGGTCAAGGGCCACCTCGGCCTCGGCTTCCGCGAGCACCTGGCCAAGCCCGCGCCCTCGCGCTGGCGTCGCTGGCCGCCGGTACCCGCCTCGCAGCCGAACTTCGTCGGCATCGACGGCGTGCTCGAGGGCCTGTGCCCGCCCTATGTGACGGACATGGACGCGGCGGTCGACCAGGTGCTCGAGGAGAAGTTCGGCAGCGGCGGCGCGTACGCCGACGCGGACGTCTTCGGGCAGGCCTACCGCGACCGCGCGAGCGCCGAGAGGTACCTCAACCAGGCGCCGCACCACCCGCCGGAGGCGGTCAAGTACACGAAGGAGATCTGCCGCTACCTGGTCGAGACCTACGGGCGCTTCCCCGCGCACACGGACGCCTTCTACCTCCCGGGCACCTGGGTGCAGTTCTCCCACCTCGAGATCGAGTACTACGAGCGCTTCGGCCATCCCGGCCATGCCCGCCGGCAGGCCGAGGGAAGGGAGATCTGGAGCCGCAGCTGATGGGCAACGTCACCGGCCGGAAGACCGGTCTCACGATGCTGACGCCGATCCGGCCGCAGTGGCTGTGGTTCCTCCGGCTTGGCTTCGTCGGCGCGCGGTTCGTACCGCTGGCGCAGAAGGCCATCCTGCAGTTCGACTTCATCCACTACGTGCGGTGGGCGATCGTCGACGGGCTGCCCGGAGAGAAGCTGCGCTACCGCTACCTCCTGTTCGAGAGCAACTTCGACGGGCCCTGGCAGCACTACATCGACGCGTTCGCCTATGTCGTCCCGCGGTGGATCAGGCTGACCTGGGGGCGCGGGCCGGGGTTCCCGGGGCCGCCGCCGGCCGAGCCGCTGAAGGCGTGGATCGCCATGAACAGCCTCGAAGGCGGCCACTACTACTGCGCCTATCCCGAGGCGAGCACGCGGATGGTGAAGGGCGCCCTGGAGGTCCGCGAGCGGTTCGACCGGCTCGTCGAGGACTCGGCTCGCCTCGGGCCGGAGGGCTTCGCGGCCGCCTATGCGCGGTTCCTCGTGGAGTCGCAGAGCCGGCTGTGATGGCCGAGCGCCGCAATCATGTCGGCTGCGCGTACTCGCTGACCGTCGTGGCGCCGATCGTCGCCGGCCGCGAGCAGGAGGCGCGGAACGCGATCGAGGCGCTCCCCGCCGGCGCCGACAGCCCGCTGGCGCGGCTCGACGGCCTGCACTTCTCGCGCGTGCACGTCGTCTCCCAGCTCGTCTTCCAGGGCTCGGCGCAGCGGTTCCGCGACCGGCTGCGCTCCAGCCAGCTCGTGTTCACGAGCACGGTCGACGGCGAGCTGGATCCGTACCTCGACGCGCTCTGCGCGCGCGCGCAGCCGGACGCCTGGTGGCGGTACTGCTCCGGCTACCCGGGCAGCGCCGACCGCGCCGCGTTCGGGCGCTTCGTGCGCGAGCACCAGATCGACAGCAGCCTGTTCGCGTCGGCGCACCCGGACGCGAGCGTCGCGCGCATTCTCGAGAGCCTCGCGCTGCGCGAGCAGATCGTCGCGTTCGCGGCCGGCGCGCAGGAGCTCGACGCCGCGCGGCTGCAGCAGCGCTTCCGCGAGACGTTCGCGGCGTGATCGGCCGCCCCCCGAACCTGCCGCGCCGGCGCCAGGCGCCCGCCGCCATCGACCTCGCCGACGTCCAGGGCAACCTGCTGCGCGGCTACACGTACCCGGTGGCCGCCTACCTGTTCCTGCACGTGCTCGACGCGGACCGGGCGCGTGCGCTGCTCGCGCGCATGCTCGAGCAGGTGGCGACCGCCGAGGCATGGCCGGCGGGCCAGCCACCGTCGGTGCTCGACATCGCGTTCACCGCCGCCGGGCTGGACGCGCTCGGCGTCTCGCTCGCGTCGTTCCCGGACGCGTTCCGCGAAGGCATGGCGGCGCGGGCGGACCGGCTCGGCGACCGGGGCCCGAGCGCGCCCTCGGGGTGGGAGCCCGGCCTCGGGACGGGCGCGGCCCATGCGCTCGTCACGATCCACGCGGTCGACGCGGCGCGGCTCGAGGAGCGCCGCGAGCAGCTCCGGGGCGTGGGCGCGGCCGGCGCGATCTCGATCGTGCACGAGCAGTGGGCGGCGGCGCTGACCGGCGGCCGCGATCACTTCGGCTTCTTCGACGGCATCGCTCAGCCGGCCGTCGAGGGCAGCGGCCTGGATGCGCGGCCGGGCGACGGCCAGCCCGACGGCGCCGGCGGCTGGCGGCCGGTGCGCACGGGCGAGTTCCTGCACGGCCACGAGGACGAGGACGGCGGCCTGCCCGAGGCGCCCGCGCCGCCCTTCGACCGCAACGGCACATTCGTCGTCTGGCGCAAGCTGGCGATGGACGTCGCGGCCTTCCGCCGCTTCGTGGCCGAGCACGGCCGCCGCTTCCCGGGCGGGCCGGAGCTGCTGGCCGCCAAGCTCGTCGGCCGCTGGCCCGACGGCACGCCGCTCGTGCGCTCTCCGCATCAGCCGGACGCGGCGCTGGCCGCCGACCCCCGGCGGATCAACGACTTCACGTTCTCCGAGGACCCGGACGGGCGCCGCTGCCCGCTCGGCGCCCACCTCCGCCGCGCCCACCCGCGCGACAGCCCCGGGTTCTTCGACGGGCGGCTCACCAACCGCCACCGCATCATCCGCCGCGGTCGCCCCTACGGGCCTCCGCTCCCGCCTGGCGTGCTCGACGACGACGGCGTCGACCGCGGGCTCGTCTTCGTCTGCTTCAACGCGGACATCTGGCGGCAGTTCGAGACCGTCCAGGCGCTCTGGATCGACGACGGCGACCCGTTCGGCCTCGGCCCTGACAAGGACTTCCTGATCGGCGAGCCCGGCGGCGATGGCGAGGGCGGCAAGATGACGATTCAGTCCCACCCACCCGACCCGCCGTACTTCCTGCGCCCTCAGCCGCGCTTCGTGACGACGCGCGGGGGCGAGTACCTCTACCGCCCGAGCATGACCGGCCTGCGCGCGCTCGCCGGGGGCTAGCCGCCGGCCTCGACGGTCTGCTCGGGGTTCTGGGACGGCTCGCCGGGCTCGCGCAGCGACCACAGCTTGATCGTCGCCTTGCGGCCGCGGACCTCGAACTCGCCGACCGGGATGAGGTCGTCGGCCGGGCGGCGGAGCCGCTCGCGAGTCGAGTCGGCCACGTAGAGCTGGTAGGGCGTGCCCTTGGTCATGCCCTCGAGCCGCGCGGCGGTGTTGGTGGTGTCGCCGAGCGCGGTGTACTCGAGGCGGCGCTCGGAGCCGACGTGGCCGGACATGACCGGGCCGGTGTTGAGCCCGATGCCCATCTTGAAGCCCTCGTGCAGACCGGCCTCCCGCAGCCAGGCGTTGAAGCCCTCGAGCCGCGCGAGCATGTCGCGCGCGGCGTCCAGCCCCCGGTCAGCGTGGTCGTCCTGCTCGAGCGGGGCGCCGAACACGGCCATGATGCCGTCGCCCATGTAGGCGACCAGCGTGCCGCCGTGGTCGAGGATCGCCTCGCTCATCTCGGTCAGGTAGCGGTTGAGCGCGTCGATCACGGTCGCCGGCTCGAGCGTTTCCGCAAACGACGTGAAGCCGCGCAGATCGCTGAACATGACCGTGCACTCGGCCTGCACGCCGCCGAGGCGGGCGCCGTCGGCGTTGCGCAAGACCTCGTCGACCACCGCCTCGGGCACGAAGCGCGCGAACGCCTCACGCGTGCTGGCCCGCTCGAAGGCGACCGTGATCCCGTGGATGGCGGCCGTGCCGGCAAGCGCGGCGACGCCGGCGACGAGCGGATAGGTCACGGCCACGATCGTGCCCGCGTTGAATGCGACCTGCGCCCCGACGAGCAGGGCGGCGATGCCAACGATGCCGATGCCGACCGCCCACGCCATGCGCAGTCGCAGAGCAGCCAACGGGGCCGCGAGGGCGAGCCCGAGCACGAGCAGCGCATCGAGCCACCACGCGCTCGTGTGCAGCGGGAAGCCCGCCAGTGCGGTGGCGATCCCGTTCGCATGGATCTCGGGCCCGGGCATCAGCCCGCCCTTGCTCGTCGACGTCCGGTGGAGGTCCTGAAGCGACGGCGCCGTGACTCCGACGACCGCGACCTTGCCGCGCACGGCGGCGGCCGGGAAGCGGCCTGTCATCACGTCGGTGAAGCTCAGCCGCTCGACGCTCGGCGGCGGCCCGGCAAAGTCGATCCACGCGGTGTCGTCGCCGGGCGGGGTCGCGATGGCACGCCCGCGCGCGAGCCGCGCACTGGCGAGCGAGAACGACTCGAGCCCCTGAGACGCGAACGGCATGCGTCGGATGCGATCGTCGACATCGGGCGCGAAGTTGGAGTTGCCCGCCGTGGCGCGGCTATAGGACAGACCGGTGCCGCCGCCGAAGATGTTGGTCGTCCCCCCCTCCCCGACCTCGGTCGCGGCCAGGACGACGCGCGGAGACGCACGGACTGCCTCGATCAGCGCGTTGTCGGCGTCGGGATCGGTCTGCTCGGTGAACTGCACGTCGTACGCGATCACCCGCGCACCGGCCTTCGTCAGCTGCCGGATCACGCGCGCGTGCAACCGGCGGTCGAACGGCCACTGCGGCTGCGGCGGGGAGCTGAACGTCTTGTCGTCGACCGCGACGAGGACCACGTCTGCGGGCGGCGGCTCGGGCCCGCGGACGTCGAAGCGCTGGTTGACGGTCGTGAGCTCGAGTCGGCGCAGCGCGTCGGTGGCGTCGAGCAGCAGCGCCGTGAGCGCGACGGACAGCGCACACCCGATGAGGAGCAGGGCCCGCACCCGTCGCGTCACCTGGTTGAAGGCCCCGTGCCGGCTCACCACGTCGAGCACGCGGTTAACCCACGGGTAGGAGACCGGGTTCGCGATCAGCAGCGCGCCGACGATGCCGGTGAACGCTGCGGCGACCGGTGGCAGGATCGCGATGATCACCCCCTGCCCGAAGGCGAGCTGCGCGCCGACGAGAAACGCCAGGACCGCAACCAGACCAGCGGCCAGCCCCATCCCCGTACCGAAGCGCGCGGCCACGAGCGGAGCCATGGCGCCGAGCGCGACGAGCAGCAGCCAGTCGACCCACGCCGGGGCGGTGCTGAGCGCGAAGCCGCGAAGCGCGGTGGCGATGGCCGCAGCGTGCACCTCCGGGCCGGGCATGTCGTCGCCCGCGGCGCTGTCGTGCAGGTCCTCGAACGTCCGCGCGGTGGCGCCGACCACCACGACCTTCCCGCGCACGGCGGCGGCCGGGAAGCGCCCGTACTCGACGTCGATGAAGCTGAGGCGGTCGATCGTGCCCGGCGGTCCCGGCCAGTCGATGAGGGCATCGCTCGCGTCGCCGGTGGGAATCGGACGGCCTGTCTTGAGGCGAGCTGCGGCCATCGGGAACGTTTCGAGCCGCTGAGAGCTGAAGCGCATCCGTCGCAGGACGCCGTCGCGATCGAGCGCGACGTTGGAGTTCGCCGGCGTGGCGCGGCTGTACTCGAGCCCCTCCGCGCCGCCGAAGATCGCGGTCGAGCCGTCGATCGCGACCTCGGTGGTGGCGAGGACGACTCGCGGGGAGTCCCGGACCGCCTCGATCAGGGCCTCGTCGGCGCCGGGGAACGAGCTCTCCTCCGTGAACTGCACGTCGTACGCGACCACACGCGCGCCGGCCTCGGTAAGCCGCCGGATGACGCGGGCGTGCCGGCGGCGGTTGAAGGGGATGGCCGCGTTCGGGTCCGTCTCGAGTGTGCGTTCGTCCATCGCGACGACGACGACGTCGGACGGCGGGTCGTCGGCCCCGCGGATGTCGAAGCGCAGGTCGATGGTGGCGAGCTCCTGCTCGCGCATGACGCCCGCGCCCTTGAAGAGCGCGCCGACCGCGACCGCCGCCAGCACCGCCACGACGACGAGCCGCAGCCTCATGCCGCTCCCAGCAGGATCGCGACGAGGAACAGCGAGAGCACGTGGTACGACTGGTCGACCGACGCGGCGAGGCCGACATCGAACGTCTCGACGCCCTTGACGCGAGTGAGGTGCGCTCGCACGATGCGCCCGTCGTCGACCACGAAGTGCGGCAGGAAGATGAGTGCGGCCGCGAGCACGGCCCAGCCGGGGTCGAGCACGTCGCCGATCCAGATCAGGGCGGGCAGGAACGCGAGCGTGTAGGTGGTGACGTGTGACGCCAGGGCCCGCAGCGCGACGCCCCCGCTCAGCCCCCCGCGCTTGTTACGAGCCTGCCAGTCGGTCTGGAACAGGTAATCGCCGACCATGTGAGCGACGAGGAAGCTGGCGAAGACCGAGACCCAGCTCACGTCTAGCGCTTGGCCAGGTAGCGCTGGCCGGCGCGCAGGATCACCGTGCGCTTGCGGCGGAAGTCCCGGACCGTCACGGTTCCCTTCTTCACGCGCGTCAGCGTGCCGTTGCAGCGGTCCTCGGTGAGCCACTTGGTGCCGCGCACGGTCGCCGAGCTGAATGAGCCCTTGGTGCGGAACCGGCCCTTGCCGTCGCCCCAGAGCCGGCGCTTCTTCTTCGCTGCGGCGATCGCCCCGTTCCCCCTCGGGCAGGACAGCTTCGCCGTCAGGCTCAGCGTCGTGAGCGGGCGCCCACCCCGCGACTGGCCGAACTTGAACACGCCGTCGTAGAACCAGGCCTTCTGCTTGCGGCCGGCGGCGACGAGGGTGATCTGCCCCTTGGTCGTGTCGACGGTCGACTTGACCGGGATCTGCTGGTTGTCCCGCAGCGTGAAGAACTCGTCGCTTCCGGCGATCTTGACCTTCACGCTGCCGCTGCGAAGCGACACGTTCACCGTCTCACCGGGCACGGGCGGCGGCAGGACCGGCTCGGGGACGTCGCCACCAAACTCGAACGCGCCGAGGTCGCACGTACCGACGGGGTTTGCACCGCGCTGGTCCGGCGAGCCGCACAGGCTCGCCGCCCCGACGTTGATCGCGGGGCTGCCCGCGGCGAGTGCGTGCGTATCGGTGGGCCCCCGGTTGTTGCGCAGGGGGCCGATCTGCGGGTCCTGCTGCGTGCCTTCGCCGGGCGTCGCAAATTGGCAGCTCGGGTCATCGGCGATATTGGCCTGCCAGCCCGTTCGCTGCTGGATCGCGCCGCCGCAGGCCCCGCCAGCGTTGCCGGCGAGGATCGTGTTCCACATCGTCGTTGTGGCCGTAGTTCCGGCCCAGTGGACGCCGCCCCCGGTCGGTGCGCTGTTCTGGGCCACGGTCGCATTCCAGAGCGTGGTCTCGTCCGACGAGGAAACGCCACCGCCCGCGACAGTCGCCGTGTTGCCGCTCAGCGTCGCGTTGAAGACCTGGGCGATACCTCCCGGCTGGACGAGGATGCCGCCACCGCTGCCCGCGCGGTTTCCGTTGATGACGCTCCTGAACACCGCGAGGCTTCCAGCCGTGGCGACGCCGCCCCCTCCGGTGGTCGCAACGTTGTCGGTCACGATGGCGTTGTAGAGGCTCAGATTCGCGCCACTCGGAACAAGTGCGCCGGCCCCGACGTCCGCCCGTCCGCCCGTCACCGTGACTCCGGCCAGGAAGTTGTTCGAACCGCTGACCTCCACCACGCGGCCGGAGCCCCGCGCATCGATCACGGTCGTGCGCGCGCCGGAGCTGAAGTTGTTGCCGCCGAAGGTGGCCCCGTAGACGACGTCGTCCTGGAGCACGAGCGGGCTCGAGATGCGGTAGACGCCCGGTGGGAGCTGCACGAATGAGCCGACCGCCGAGTTCGCGAGCGCCACCGCCTCGCGCAGCGTGCAGTCGTTGGAGCATTCGCCGTCGTTGCCCTCACGGGTCGTATCGACCACGAACGTACCCGCCTGGGGGACCGCTGCTCCCGGCGACGCGAGCGCGATCAGGGCAGCGCTGAACGCCGCCAGTCCGAATCCGATCCACCGTCGCGCCCTCAAGTTGAGCCATCCTCTGAGAGCGGCGGGTCGGCGTCAAGGGCGGCTGGACGCTTAGACGGGGTCAGGCGGCCCCGACGAGCAGGGCGACGACGCACAGCGAGACGATGTGGAACGCCTGGTCGACGGTGGCGGCCAGCCCGCGGTCGAAGCTCTCGGCGCCCTTGACCTCGCGCAGATACAGCCGCACGATCCGCGCGTCGTCGACCACCAGATGCGGCAGCGCGACGAGGGCGGCGGTGAGCGCGGCCCAGCCGGCGCCGCGCTCGTCGCCGATCCAGACGCAGACGGGCACGAACGCGAGCGTGTAGGTCGCCACGTGCGCGGTGAGCGCCCGGAAAGCGACCCGGTCGCCACCCAGCCCGCCGGCCTTGTGGCGCGCCTGCCAGTCCGTCTGCAGCAGGTAGTCACCCACCATGTGGGCAACGAGGAACGCCGCGAGCACCTCGACCCAGGTCATCGGCGCGCAGTCTTGCGCGTTTGCGACCAGCCGGTGAACACGCCCTTGCGCGCAGTCGGCGAACGTCAACTGCGGCTGGGTAGCGAGGGTGAGGAGACGGGAGGTTGTGTGCATTTCGCACACCTCGCCGCTCTCGGCCGTGCGAGGTGGACGTTGTGCTCCTCTGGCGTGCATTTCGTCCACGTCGCGGGCGCGCGCGTGTCGAAGTGGACGAAATGCACCCTCGCCGCGGTCAATCTCCCCGCTCTCCTACCCAGCCGCCGTTGACGTTCGCCGGATCCGCCTACCGTCGGCGAGCCACGTACTTCCGCCCGGCCTTGACGACCACCGTGCGGTTCCGCACCTCGTCGCGCACCGTCACGCTGCCCCGCTTGACCTGGGTGGTCGTCGACGTGCACGTGTCCTCGACGAGCCACTTGGTGCCGCGCACCGTGGCCGACGAGAACGAGCCGCTCGTGCGGAAGCGGCCCTTGCCGTCTCCCCACAGGCGCCGCTTCTTCCGCTTGGCGGCCGCGCTCGCCTTGCCCGAGCCGCAGCTCAGCTTGTCCGTCAGCCGCAACGTGGTCACCGGCTTGGCGCCCTTCGTCTGCGTGAGCTTGAACGTGCCGTCGTAGAAGCCGCCCTGCATCGTCGCGCCCGCCTTGTTCGCGGCCGCCACCAGCGTCACCCGCCCCTTCGTGACGTCGACGGACGTCCCGACCGGGAGCTGCTGCCCCGCCCGCAGCACCTTGAACGAGCCCGAGCCCGGGCGCCGGACCTTCACGGTGCCGCTCGCCGGCAGCACGTTCACCTTCTTGCCCACCACCGGCGGAGGCAGCGGCGGCGCGAAGCCGCGGACCACGATCACGCGGTTCGTCCCGCCGAAGGTGGAGAAGAGGAAGTCGCCGGTGACCGGGTCGAGGAACGCGCCCTCGGCCCCCGACAGCCCGGTGATGAAGTCGCGCCGCGTCGCCACGCGCGGATCGCCGTTGCCGTCGACCTCGAACGCCGACACGCGGCCGGCGCCGTACTCGGACACGAGCAGGCCCGCGCCGCTGAACTGCGGCGAGCCCGCGTTGACGTAGATGAAGCCCTCGGGCCCGGAGAGCACCGCCCCCGGGATCGCCTGGACGTTGACGATGTCGTAGGTGCCGCTGCCGTCGGGCGTGACGGCAGCGTCGTACCACTGTCCGCCGCTGTAGGAGGCGATCTTCAGGCTCCCCGCCCCGGGCTGGCCGGGCGGCACGAAGAGCAGCGAGCCCGGCGAGCCGGTGATGCCGAGCGGCGCGAGCGGGATGATCTTGTCGGTGATCGTGCTCCCCGGCCTCGTCTGCCCGATCTCGTTGTTCGAGTAGCGAGCGAGGAAGAGCACGCCGCCCGGCCCGTACGTCACCCCGCCGTCGTTGTTGGCCGCGTCGGCGAAGCGCGTGGCCGTGCCGGAGAAGCCGGTGATGTGGCCCGCCCCGTCGCGCACGACGCCGACCTCGTACAGCGCCCCGACAGTCTGGTTGGCGGCCCCGCCGATCAGCAGGCGATCGGTCGTCCCCGCCTTGAGCGTGAGGCCGCCGAGGTTGGCGGGCACGCCCGGGGGCGTGCCGATGTCCGCCGCCGAGTACGCGTCGTCGAACGGCGGGGCGACGACGGGCGCCTGCGCGGATGCCGCCGGCGTGCCGGCGGCAAGCGCCAGCAGGGCCAGACACACGGCTCGCATCCTCACCACCGGCAAGCGTCTCGGCCGGCACCCGCCGGGTCAACTGGCCGAACGTCCAGCCGCCCGTAGGATGCGGCCCGTGAGCGGCGGCTTCGGGCTCGACAACCTCCCCTACGGCGCGGTCGCCCGCGACGGCGGGCCGGCGCAGCTCGCCGTGCGGCTCGGCGACGAGGCGGTGCTGCTCGCCGAGCTCGAGCAGCGCGGCCTGCTCGCGGCCGCCGGCGTTCCCGCCGGAACCCTCTCGGGACCCGTGCTCAACCCGCTGCTCGCGCTCGGCCGCGACGCCTGGGGGGCGCTGCGCTCCACGCTGCAGGAGCAGCTCGCGGACGGCCCCCCGGAGGGCAGCTCGCTGCCGCTGTCCGAGGTCGAGGTGCGGCTGCCCGTTGCCGTCGGCGACTACGTCGACTTCTACTCGTCGCTCGAGCACGCAACCAACCTCGGGCGCATGTTCCGCCCCGACGGCGATCCCCTGCTGCCGAACTGGCGCCACCTGCCGGTCGGCTACCACGGGCGCGCGAGCTCGATCGTCGTGTCGGGCACGCCGGTGCACCGCCCGAGCGGCCAGCTCCCGCCCGCCGAGCCGGGCGGGACGCCCGCGTTCGGCCCATCGCAGCGGCTCGACATCGAGCTCGAGCTCGGCTTCGTCACCGGCCCCGGCAACGCGCTCGGGACGTCGATCCCCACCGGCGCGGCCGCCGAGCATGTCTTCGGCTTCGTGCTGGTCAACGACTGGAGCGCGCGCGACATCCAGCGCTGGGAGTACCAGCCGCTCGGCCCGTTCCTCGGCAAGTCGTTCGCCACCTCGGTCTCGCCCTGGGTCGTCCCGCTCGCAGCGCTCGAGCCGTTCCGCGTGCCCGCCCCGCGGCAGGACCCCGAGCCGCTCGAGTACCTCCGCGCCCCCGGCGACTGGGCGCTCGACATCGCGCTCGAGGTCGAGCTCGAGGGCGCCGTCGTCTCGCGCGGGAACGCCCGCGGCCTGTACTGGACGTTCCCGCAGCAGCTCGCGCACGCGACCGTCAACGGGACCAACGTGCGCCCCGGCGACCTCTACGCGTCCGGCACGATCTCCGGCGCCGAGCCGGGGACCGCGGGCAGCCTGATCGAGCTCACGCGCGGCGGCCGCGACCCGCTCACCCTCCCCGACGGCCGCACCCGCACGTTCCTCGAGGACGGCGACACCGTCACCCTCCGCGGCTGGTGCGGCGACCACGCGCTGTCCTTCGGCGAGGTCTCGGGAACGATCCTGCCGGCCGGTCGATGACGCGGGTCGTCGTGGTGGGATCGGTGAACGTGGACCTCGTCGTGTCCGTCGGGAGGCTGCCGCGAGCCGGCGAGACCGTCACCGGAGGGACGTTCGCGCGCCACGGCGGGGGCAAGGGCGCGAACCAGGCGGTCGCCGCCGCGCGACTGGGCGCCGAGGTCGCGATCGTGGGCGCCGTGGGCGCGGACGAGATGGGCGACGAGGCGCTCGCCGAGCTGGCCCGCGAGGGCATCGACATCACCCATGTCGCCCGCCTCGACGGCGTGCCGACCGGGGTGGCCGCGATCGTCGTCGACGAGCGGGGAGAGAACCAGATCGCCGTCGCATCGGGTGCCAACGCCGCGCTGGACGCCGACGCCGTCGAGCACGCGCTGGCCACGCTCCTCGCGGCCGAGGACTCCGCGTCCGCCCCCGGCGTCGCCCACGAGGGAGTCGTGCTGCTCGGCAACGAGGTCCCTGACGCGGTGGTCGTCGCGGGAGTCGAGGCGGCGCGTGCGGCGGGATGGCTCGTCGTGCTCAACCCAGCGCCCGCCCGGCGCGCCGAGGCCGACCTCGACGGCGTCGTGCTCACGCCCAACGCAGACGAAGCCCGCGAGCTGGCCGGCGAGGCGGACGTGGAGGCGGCCGCAGCGGTGCTCGCCGCGCGCACGTCCGCCCCGGTCCTCGTCACGCTCGGCGGCGACGGCGCCCTGCTGCTCGACGGCAGTCGCGTCGAGCGGCTCCCCGCACCGTCCGTGGCGGTGGTCGACACGACCGGGGCCGGTGACACGGTCAACGGCGCGCTCACCGCCGAGCTGGCGGCCGGACGGCCGTTCGGGGAGGCCGTGCGCTTCGCGCTGGCCGCCGCGGCGCTCTCGACCACGGCGGCCGGAGCACGTACCGCGATGCCGCGCCGCGCCGCGGTTCTCGCATCGCTGTGAAGGCGCTGGCGGGGATGGCGGGGGCCGCGCTCGTGTGGGCGGCGCTGGTCGAGCCGCGGCGGCTCGTCACGGTCCGCCGGACCCTGCACCTGCCGCACTGGCCGGCCTCGCTCGACGGCCTCCGGGTCGGCGTGCTCTCCGACCTGCACGCGGGCGCTCCGCACGCGGGGCGCAAAGCGATCGCCCGCGCGGTCGAGCGCCTCAACGGCGAGGCGCCCGACGCGATGCTGCTGCTCGGTGACTTCACCGACGCCCACCCGCTGTGGGGCGGCCGCCTGCCGCCGGCGGCGATCGCCGCCGAGCTCGCCGACCTGCGCTCGCCGCTCGGCACCTTCGCCGTGCTCGGCAACCACGACTGGAGCCGGGCCGGTCCCGAGATACGGGCCGCCCTCGCGGGCGTCGGAATCGAGGTGCTCGAGAACCGGGCCGTCAAGGCCGGCGAGCTCTACGTGGCGGGTCTGGCCGACCTACGGTACCGGCGGCCAGATCTGCCGACCGCGCTCGAGGACGTCCCGCCCGACTCGCCCGTGATCCTGCTCGCCCACGACCCGGACGTCTTCCCGTTCGTGCCCGACCGCGTGGCGCTGACGCTCTCGGGCCACCTCCACGGCGGCCAGGTCGCGATCCCCATCCTCCGGCTTCCCGCGATCCCGTCGCGCTACGGCGAGCGCTACGCGCGCGGGCACGTCGTCGAGGAGGGGCGCCACCTGTACGTGACGTCCGGCCTCGGCACCAGCGGCCTCCCGCTGCGCCTCTTCCGCCCGCCCGAGATCGTCATCCTCGAGCTCACGAGTCGAGAATCCCCTCGAGCTTGAAGATCCGGCGCAGGATCGCCAGCGAGCTCGCGTACGTGGAGTCCATGCCGTAGTAGGAGAGGCCGCGGGCGCCGAGGGTGCGCGCCTGCGTGTACGGCGTGTCTGAGGCGTAGTGGATGATCCCGAAGTCGATCGGGAGCTTGGAGAAGTTCACCGCCTCGCCCGAGGGGTAGCGGTCGGCGTCGGCGATCTCGTAGACGGCGTTGCAGAACGGGCCCGCCTCCATCTCGACCACCGTGTACGCCTCGCGGTAGTAGAAGTCGAGGTACTCGCGGTTCTGCAGGAACGTGCTCTTGACCGTCACCGCGCGCTGGTTGTCGAGCCCGGACCCGAAGCGCAGGAACGGCGCGATGTCGTCGAACGAGAACGCGTTGTCGAGCCAGTAGGTCGAGCCCGAGTGCTCGTCGTGGATGACGCCTGAGATCAGCACGTCGCCGACGTCGGCGTTCAGCGTCGCGGCCTTGCCGAGCACGTAGACGCCGCGCACCACGTCGGTCGACACGGTCAGCTCGCGCAGAATGTTGTACGCGGCGAGGCCGAGCGGGTACTCGACGTTCACGACCACCGCGTTCGAGCGCGCGAGCCGCTCGGCGTCGACCGGGCCGAGCCGCGGATCCAGGCCGGAGGGGTCGAGCTTGTCGAGCGCCATGATCTGCGACGAGATGCGCAGGGCCGCCTTGCTGGAGATGTGGGTGACGCCGATCGCCCGCTCGGCCTGCTGGCGACGCCGCCACTGCTCGCCGTCCTCCGGCAGCGACTCCCACAGCAGCCGCGCGCCGAAGTAGAGGAAGTTCTCCCACGAGCCCTCGGCGCGCCCCTCGCGGAAGCGCTCGAGCTCCTCGCGCAGGTACTCCGGCCCGTGCTCCTCGATGAAGCGCACGACGTCGGCCTCGCCAGAACGCGCGGTCGGCGTGACGAGGTTCACCATCGAGTGCGGGTTCGAGGAGACGAAGTAGACGGGCCGCTCGCCCAGGCCCTGCTCCTCCATCGCGCTCCGTACCGGACGCCACCAGCGTCGCGTCATGCGCGCGTAGCCGGCCTGCGAGCCGCCCAGCATGCGGATGCGCAGGTTGAGCTTGCGGTTGCGCACCTCGTCGAGGAACGTCGCGAGGTCGCCCCACGCCTCGCGGATCCGGATCCAGTCCTCGGCGTTGCCGCCGTAGGCCTCCGCGCACGCGGCCGGGTCGAGCTCCTCGCCCTCCGGCCGGTCCGTCGCGCGCAGCACCGCGTTCAGCTTGTTCCACTCGACCTGGTAGGCGACGAGCGTCGGGATCACGTCGTCGAGGTCGGAGGTCGACGCCAGCAGCACCGCCATCGTGCCCTCGTGGCTGTCGTACCAGCGGCGTCGGCGCGCGGGCGCCTCGACCGGCTCCCACTCCTCGATCCGCCCCAGCCCGGCGCGCTCGAAGACCTGCGCCTCCTGGCCCATCACGATCACCGCGGTCCCCCACACGCCGGCCGGCAGCCGCCGCATCGCGTACAGGAACGCGCCGAGGTCCACCTCGTTGGTCGACGCGAGCGGATGCAGGCTCGAGTTCATCGAGCGGTGCGACGGCTCGAGCACGCGCAGCAGCGTCTCTCCCGAGGAGCGCAGCAGCGTCGTGTACGTGCGGTGGTAGAGCTCGACCTCGTCCGAGACGAGTCCGGCGGCCTGCCGCAGCGACCCGCCCGGGAGAGCATTGGGGACGCGCAGGCGGGGGACGGCCACGTATCGCAACCTACCGAAGTCGCGGATCGCGAGGCCCATCATCGTGGTCGCCTGGCCGCTCGGGGGTGTTGTGCGGTGGCGGAGCGGCCGATGCTGTCTCATGGCCGGCCGCCGGCTCGTCGTCCTCCTGCTCGCGTCGCTCGTCGCGGGCTGCGGCGCCGTCCCCGAGCCGGGGCCTCCGGAGCCGCCCGCCGAGGTGGTGGTCGCGGAGAACCATGGTGCGCTGAAGGCCGCGACGTGGCGCTCCGCGGCGGAGCGGGCGGCGGCGCGCGAGGCCCGGCGGCAGGCCGCGATTCGCCGCGCGCGGGAGTCGACCACGGTCACCGGGGCGCTGCGGCTGGCGCGCCTCACCCGGCGGCTGACGCCCGCGGCGCACGGCCGGCTGACCCGCGAGCTCGCGCTCGCGCGCGCGGCGCTGGGGCGGCTGGACGGCGTCCGCGCCGCGGAGCTGGGCTCGGTGCTCGCGACCGTCTACCAGCTCGCCGCCCAGCGGCTGCTCAGCCACGACCGGCTCGAGCCTGTGTTCCTCGTGCTGCGCCGCAACCGCGAGCTATGGACGCGCGCGCCGATGCCCGCGCCGGGTGAGCGGCGAACCTTCGGCCGCGACCCCGCGGTGTTCCAGTACTACCCCGGGCGCGGCATCCAACTCCATCCGCTGGCGAGCTGGGGGACGGTGAACTGGCTGGCCGGCACCTGCCTCGAAGGCCGGTGCCCGGTGCAGCGACTGCGCCGTGCCGTCGACCGGCTCGCCGGACTGGCCGCGCGCCGCGGTCCGTTCCTCGCGTGGGAGCACTACTTCGCGTGGGGCGGCGGCACGGCGCCGTGGATCAGCGGCATGACGCAGGCCACCGCGGTCTCGGCGCTGGCGCGCGCCGGGCGGGCGCTGCACGAGCCGCGCTGGCACCGCATCGCCCACCGCGCGCTCGGCGCGTTCCAGGCGCCGCCGCCCCTGGGCGTCGACGGCGGCGACCACTTCCTCATGTACTCGTTCGCGCCGTCGCTGCGCATCTTCAACGGCGAGCTGCAGGCGGTCAACGGGCTCGGCGAGGTCGCCCGGCTCGCGCGCGACCGCATCGCGCGGCGACTGTTCCGCCGCGGGGAGCGGACCACGCGACGGATGGTGGCCGCGGCCGACACCGGCGCGTGGTCGCTCTACTCGGCAGCGGGCCGAGAGGCGACGCTGAGCTACCACCAGCTGATCGCGAAGTTCCTGCGCGACATGTGCGCCGGCACCGAGCGGCGCGTGTACTGCGCAGCCGCGCGGCGCTTCAGCCGCTACGAGCGCGAGCCGACCCGGATCGGAGTCGCGCCGTTGCGTCGCCTGCATGCCCGGCGCGCGACGACCGTGCGCTTCTCGATCTCCAAGGTCTCGGCGGTCAAGGTACGCGTCTTCGGTCGCCGGGGGCTCGCCTACAGGCGCGACCTCGAGCTCGCCTACGGCGCGCATCAGGTCGCCTGGACGCCTCCGGCCCGGGGGCGCTTCCGGCTGCGCATCGAGGCGCAGGGACCGAGCGGTCCCCTGGGCGTCGTCGATCGCCGGCTCGCCGTGCGTCTGCCGCGACCGAAGCCAGAGAAGAAGGAGCGCCCGAAGCGCGCGCAGGACGGCCCGCGTTCGGCAACCCCGGGCAACGACCGCAAGGCGGCACCGGACGACGAAGTGTTGACGCCGCGTACAGAACGCGAAAAGGTGTCCTCGTGAACGCTCCCGTCGACTTCTCCGTCGTCGAGCGCGATGAGGACGGGGTCCGGGTGATCGTCGTCGCCGGCGAGCTCGACATCGCGACCGCGCCGTCGCTCTGCGCGCTGCTCGACGCCACCCGCGCGGCCCGCCGGCCCCGCCTGCTCGTCGACCTCACGAAGGTCGAGTTCTGCGACTCGACCGGCTTGCGCGCGCTGCTCGGAGCGGCGTCCGAGGTCCGCAACCATGGCGGGAGCTTCGCGCTCGTCTGCCCGCCGGACACCGACGTGGCCCGGCTGCTCGACATCGTGGGCGCCGGCGAGGCGATCGCCATCTACGCGGACCACCGCGCGGGCCTCACGGCGCTCGCCCCCGTGGGCAAGTAGCTAGCCGGCCGCGGCGCGCGGCTGGATCCATAGGTGCCGGGCGCGAGCCAGCGTGCGCCCGTCGGCCGAGAGCAGCGCGGACGCCGTCTCGGTCTTGCGGCCGTCTGAGCCGAGCGGCCACCCGACCGCGACGATCGGCTCGCCGAGCGGGATCGGCTCGAGCAGCTCGGCCCGCATGCGAGCGAGCAGGCTCGGCACGTCGGCGCGCCACATCTCCGGCACGTAGCTCGGGCAGTCGAGCGCGCCCCACACGATCTCGGGCACGAGCCCGCGGTCGTCGTGCGGGATCGTCGCGTCGGCCACCAGGAGCGCCGCCGTCATGGTCGGCTCGCCCGGCAGGTCGCCGAAGTGCAGGCCGAGCCCGTCCTGGCGTGCGCAGCCGCAGATGTAGCACTGGGTGAACGCGTGGCGGGTGCCGTGCCAGGGATGGCGGCGCAGCGCCTCGCGCGCCTCGGCGACCGTCGGCCGCACCGGCGGCTCGACGTCGAGCGCCTCGGTGGGCCCGCCTTCGGCGACGAGCGTCTCGTGGTGGCAGAGCAGCAGCCGCCCATCGTCCTCGCGCCGGAGCGCGAGCGCGGTGTCGAGCGGCGGCGGCGAGCGCAGCGAGATCTCGGCCGGCCCGCGGATGTGGCGGGCGATCAGCCCGCAGGTGTATCCCCCGTTCGCGCTGGCCGGAGGGCCGTTGAAGCGGCGGGGGATGAGCACACGGCCCGCTACACCGATTCCGGTGAGCGGGCCGCGCCCCATCAGGCGATCTCTAGATCGCGGTGACGTTGACCGCAGCCGGGCCCTTGGGACCCTGCTCGGCCTCGTACGAGACCCGCGCGCCCTCGGCGAGGGTGCGGAAGCCGTCACCGGCGATGCCGGAGAAATGGACGAAGAGGTCCTTGCCGGGCTCGTCGGGAGTGATGAACCCGAAGCCCTTGTCGTCGCTGAACCACTTCACGGTGCCGGTCGCCATGTCTTTACCTCCACGGCGTCTGTGCTGCCAACGCCGAGGATGCAAACAAGCAAACAACTGCGGGCGCGCACTGCTTATCCGGGCCCTTGTGACCCGGTCGAACGAGCGACAAGGTAGCAACTCCTGCTACGAGATACTCTTCTCCGTCGCATGGCAGCTGCACCGACCATCGACGACGTCCAGCCCGTCGCCAACGAAACGCGCGACCGGATCATCACCGGCACGGTCACCGTGCTCCCCATCCTGGCCCTCGGCGTCGTGGCCTGGCAGCTGTGGAACGACGCCCTCGGCTGGAGCGACGTGGCCATCTTCCTGTTCGCGTACGCGTCGACCGCGCTCGCCATCACGGTCGGCTTCCACCGCCACTTCACGCACCGCGCATTCAAGTGTCGGCGCTGGGTGCGCGGGACGCTGGCCATCTTCGGTTCGGCCGCGATCGAGGGCAACATCATCTCGTGGGTCGCCGACCACCGCAAGCACCACGCGTTCTCGGATGAGGAGGGCGATCCGCACAGCCCCCACGTCGGCCACGGGGGCGGCTGGACCGGGGCGCTCAAGGGCCTCTGGCACGCGCACGTCGGCTGGCTCTTCATCCACACCCACCGCGGCAACAGGGAGCGCTACGCGCCCGACCTGCTGGCCGACCCGCTGATCCGCTGGGTGGACCGTACGTTCGTGCTCTGGGTCACCGTCGGGCTGCTCGTCCCCTTCGGGCTCGGCTACCTCATCGGCGGCTCGCTGCACACTGCGCTCACCGGTCTCCTATGGGGCGGCCTCGTGCGCATGCTCGTGGTCCACCACGTCACGTACAGCATCAACTCGCTGTGCCACTTCTTCGGCCGCCGGGACTTCAAGACCGGCGACGAGTCGCGCAACCTGATGTGGCTCGCGCCGTTCACGTTCGGCGAGTCCTGGCACAACAACCACCACGCGTTCCCGACGTCGTACCGCCACGGCCTGCGCGGCTGGCAGCTGGACATCTCGGCGTGGGTGATCTGGGCCCTCGAGCGAACCGGGCTGGCCTGGGACGTCGTCCGCATCCCCGCCGAGCGCCAGGAGCGCAAAGCCGTCAGGTCGTAGGCCGTGGCCGCTGTGCGCACCACAGAGCCGCTGCGGCGCGAGCTCGGCGCCGCCGTCACCGACCGGCCCTTCCGGCTGACGTTCTGGGACGGCACCGAGCTGCCGCCCACGAACGGCGGGAACGCTCCCACGCTCCACCTGCGCTCCCCCGTCGCCCTTGCCCATGCCCTGCGCGCACCCGGCCAGCTCGGCCTCGGCCGCGCATACGTGAGCGGAGACCTCGAGGTCGATGACCTCGAGGGCGTTCTGCAGATGCTCGACGGCTACCACCCGCAGCCGATCGACCGCCCCGCGCAGCTGCGCCTCGCGCTCGCCGCGGCGCGCGCAGTCGGCCCCATGCGACCGCCGCCGGTGCCCGAGACCGAGCTGCGGCCGCGCGGGCGCCGGCACAGCCCGGCGCGCGACAAGCGCTCGGTCCGGCATCACTACGACGTCTCGAACGACTTCTTCGCGCTCTTCCTCGACGCGTCGATGACCTACAGCTGCGCGTTCTTCTCGCGCGACGGCTCGAGCCTCGAGGCTGCGCAGCGCGCCAAGCTCGAGCTCACGTCCGCGAAGCTCGACCTGCGCCCGGGAGAGCGCGTGCTCGACGTCGGCTGCGGCTGGGGCAGCTTCGCGATCCACGTGGCGCGCGAGCACGGTGTGTCGGTCACCGGCATCACGCTGTCGCAGCCGCAGGCGGAGCTCGCCCGCAGGCGGGCTGCGGAGGCGGGCGTCGCCGACCGCGTCGAGATCCGCGTCATGGACTACCGGGAGCTGGGCGGCGAGCCGTACGACGCGATCGCCAGCATCGGCATGGTCGAGCACGTCGGCGCCAACCGGATCGACGAGTACGCCGCCACGCTCGCCCGGCTCCTGCGCCCCGGCGGGCGGTTGCTCAACCACGGCATCTCGCGCCTGCGTCTCGGCGAGCCGGAGGCGGGCCCGTTCTCGGAGCGGTACGTGTTCCCGGACGCCGCGCCGCTGCACCTCTCCCGCATCCAGACCGCGATCGAGCGGGCGGGGCTGGAGACGAACCACGTCGAGGGCTTCCGCGAGGACTACGCGGAGACGCTCGGACACTGGATGCGGCGGCTCGACGAGCACGCCGAGGAGGCCGAGCGGCTCGCCGGGCCAGAGCGGCTGCGCGTGTGGCGGCTGTATCTGCGCGCTGCGCGCAACGGGTTCCGCACCGGCTTCACGTCGATCTACCAGGTCCGCTGCGTCAAGCCGGGCTGATCGGCCGGCCCGGGCGAACGTCAACGTCAACTGCGCTGGGTAGGGAGAGCGAGGAGCCCGGTGGCGGTGAGCGTGCACCAACCGGCCACGCGCGACGCTCGGAGCGGCGCGTGGCGCGTTATACACCGCCCGCGGCCTGTAAGTGCACACTCCCACATTCCGGAGCGGGGCATTGTCCACTTATGCACCGCCCCGCCAGCGAACCGCGCGTGTCCACTTCCGCACCGCGGACGGCACCCCAACCTCCCTACCCAGCCGCAGTTGACGTTCCCGGCCGGCGCAACCAAGCCGCTGGGACCAACGGACCTTCTACACTAAGTTCCGGTAGCCGGCACTTCGCCGGCTGCGAGGCAGTTCGCTTGCTTGGGTCCCGCTCGCTGCGGTTCGGGTCAGCAGTCGCCTCCCGAATCGTTCGCGGCCCATCGCCGCAGGAGTACTTCATGTCTCAACCGTCCTTCGCCGATCTCGGCGTGTCGCGCCCTATTGCGCGTGCGCTCACCGAGCGCGGCATCCACAAGCCGTTCCCCATCCAGGAGCTCGTCATCGCCGACGTGCTCGCCGGGCGCGACGTGCTCGCCAAGTCGCCGACCGGATCGGGCAAGACGCTCGCCTTCGGCGTCCCGCTGATCGACCGCATCGACGCCGGAACCCGGCGGCCCGCCGCGCTCGTCCTCGCCCCCACGCGCGAGCTGGCGAGCCAGATCGTCGACGAGCTGCGCCCGCTGGCGCGCGCACGCGACCTGTCGGTCACCGCCGTCTACGGCGGCGTGGGCTTCGATAAGCAGACCCGCGACGCCCAGCGCGCCCACATCCTCGTGGCCACGCCCGGCCGTCTCGAGGACCTGCTCCAGCGCCGTGCCTTCACGCTCGAGCACGTGCGCACGCTCGTGCTCGACGAGGCCGACCGGATGCTCGACATGGGCTTCCGCCCGGCCGTCGACCGGCTCGTCGCCCGCTGCCCGGCCAAGCGCCAGACCCTGTTCTTCTCCGCCACGCTCGACGGCGAGGCGGGGCGCATCGCCGCGGCCTACACGCGTGACGCCCGCCGCCACGAGCACACGCCGCCCGAGCAGCGCCACACCGACATCGAGCATCGCTTCCTCTCCGTCGAGCGCGACGATCGGCTCGACGTGCTGGTCGACGAGCTCGACGCTGCCGACCGCTCGCTGGTCTTCGTCCGCACCAAGCGCGGAGCCGACCGGCTCGTCCGCAGGCTCTCACGCGAGGGCGTCGAGGCCGTCGCCATGCACGGCGACAAGTCGCAGCGCCAGCGCGAGAAGGCGCTCGCCTCGTTCGAGGCGGGCCGCGTGGCCACGCTGGTGGCGACCGACGTCGCCGCCCGCGGCATCGACGTCAGCGACATCTCGCACGTCATCAACTTCGACCCGCCGGCCGACCGCGAGGGCTACGTCCACCGCGTCGGGCGCACGGGGCGCGCCGGCCGCACCGGCATCGGCATCACGTTCTTCGGGCGCGAGCACACGCGCGACATGGAGAAGATCGCCGGCCAGCTGCGCCTCAAGGCGCAGTTCCGCGAGGCGCTGAGCCGCTAGAAACGGCGAGGGGCGGCCCGCGGGCCGCCCCTCTGACTCACGTGTGCCTGGACGGCCCGCCGTCAGTGGCCGCCCCCCTTCCAGCGGTTGTCGTGCCGCTTGTCGCCCTTGTCTCCCAGCGATCGCGGTCCTTCTTGGCCCCGATCGTGAACTCCTGCGTCTGCGGGTTCAGGTGCCGCAGCTTCGAACGCCGCCTCGGCGTCACGGTCCTCTGAACTTCCACACGAACAGCCCGCGCGTGATGTCGGACTCGTAGATGTAGCCGTTGTAGAAGTGCGACGACCAGTCGCCGCCGGCCTGCGTCGGCACCAGCGGAGCGGGATCGGCGTACGCCACCTCGCGCGCATTCGCCGTGTTGCCCATGTCCAGCACCCCGATGCCCGACTGGTACGAGCCGTGGACGAGGATGTCGTCAGTCTTCGTCGGGATCAGGTTGTAGTTATGGATGGTGCAGTTCTCCTGCGCCGTCTGGTTCCGGGTCGGGCCCACTTGCCCTTCGCCGCGCCGGAGTCGGTCTCGTAGAAGAAGAACGACTTCATGTCGTCCGTCTGGAAGCCCGACCGCCCGGTCGACGTGCTGCTGACCGGCGAGCTAGGACCAGTCGCCTGGCAGCGCGGTCCGACGCCACCGCCCGGCTCGTGGCCGAAGATGAGCGTCTCACCGTCCCACGTGAACGCCGCCGAGTGGCCGGTGGGATTGTCGACGTTTGGCAGCGCCCCCGCGATCTCGGGGACGACGCGGCTGTAAAGGAACCGCGGATTGTCGAGCGACCCGCCGTCCTTGCCGCCGAGGCTCCACAGCGCGTAGCCGCACGCCTCCGGCGCAGGCCGCCTTCATCGCGCGACCGAGGATCACGGCGGTGTCATGGCACGCGAAGTTGTTCGCGGCCTCGTTGGGCACCCGGTCGGCGAACTCGAAGCGCAGGAACTCCGACTCTGCGGGCCGGCTCAGCGGGACCTCGACGATGTCGATCCCTTCGCACGCCGAGCTCGACGGCGTGCTGTAGACGAGCAGGCGGCGGTTACGCAGGTCCGGCACGCCGGTAGCCGTGTGCGAGCCGCAGGTGAGGTCGACGGACGCCACGAGGTCGGGGTTGCCGGGGTCACTGACGTCGAAGATGTGCAGACCCTCGAAGCCACCGGTGCCGGGCGGGCCACCGGGCGGCCCGGACGGGACGGCCTCGCCGTCACATGTCCGTGCAGGTCCCGTCGTCGGGTTGACGTTGTTGGCGTCCCAGGTGCGCACGAGGATGGAGCCCCAGACGACCATGTCGCCCTGGCCGGACGGGTGCGCGCAGTCGCGGTAGTCGATCAGCTGCTTCGGGTTCCGTGGATCGTCGATATCGATGATCCGGAAGCCCGACCACGTGCCCTGATACGCCGTATCGCGCCAGAAGGTAAGATCGGCGTTGAACTGCCCGAAGTCGTTCGGGGCAACGCGCCGCTCTGAGAAGCCAAGGAGCCGCATATTGCGCGTCGTCCTGAATGCGGCGCCACCGTCGTTCGCCGGCGGGTTCGTCAACGCCGTGGTCGCGTTCCCGAGCGTCTGCGCCATGGTGTTGACGTTCACCGGATGGGCAGATGCACCCACCGGCACCGCGAGCGCGAGGACCACCGCCGCTAGGAGCGCAAGGCGAACCTTCATTCCTACCTCCTCCCCCGCCAATCCGCTGGGATGTTGACCGTAACCATACGCCCTCGCGCGCGAGCGCGCACGCGCGAGGCCCTCGCGTGGCGCGGTGCTCACGTTGCTGTTCTGGAACCCCGCAGACGCAGTAGACGGAACGCCCTCGAGACGCTATAGTTGCTCATACAACTATGCGACTTCAGGGCCTCCATCACATCACCGCCATCACCGGGGACGCGCAGCGGAATCTCGACTTCTACACGCGCGTGCTCGGGCTCCGGCTGGCCGCCAAGACGGTCAACCAGGACGACCCCAGCGTCTACCACCTGTTCTATGCCGACGAGCAGGGGCGGCCGGGCGCTGAGCTGACGTTCTTCGAGTACCCCGGCGCCATTCCCGGCCGCGCCGGGGCCGGCATGGTCCACACGATCGTCTCGCGCGTCGGGTCGACAGAGGCGCTCGACTTCTGGGAGCAGCGCCTCGCCGGCGAGGGCCTCGCGACCGAGCGTGTCGGCGACGACGCGCTGCGGTTCGCCGACCCCGAGGGGCTCGGGCACGAGCTGACCGTGCGGCCGGGCGTGGACGAGCCGCTCTCGGCCGAGCATCCCGAGATCCCGCTCGAGCACGCGCTGCAGGGCTTCGACGCCGTGCGCGCCTACAGCAGCAACCCTGAGCGCTCGCGAGCGTTGCTCGAGCAGGTGCTCGACGCCAAGCCCATCGGCGACGCGGCGTGGGAGCTACGAGGCGAGCGCCGTGGCGGCGTGATCGCCTACGAGCCGGCGCCCGCAGAGCCAGGGCGCCAGAGCGCGGGCACGGTGCACCACGTCGCGTGGGGCACGTCGCAGGCCGACCACCCGAAGTGGCACGAGCGGGTCCAGCTGCTCGGCATCCCCAACAGTGGGATCATCGACCGCCACTACTTCCACTCGATCTACTTCCGGGAGCCGAGCGGCGTGCTGTTCGAGCTCGCTGACGACGGCCCGGGCTTCACCGTCGACGTGCCGCTCGACGAGCTCGGCTCGGTGGTCATCCTCCCGCCGCGGTTCGAGCCGCACCGCGCGGAGATCGAGAAGCGGCTCACGCCGCTCCCCGACCCCCGGGCGGGATGGCCTACCAGGTCGTCGGCTTGACGGGCTGGTAGAGCCAGACGTCGAAGAACGCGTCGAGCTGCTGGCCGCTCACACGCTCGGCTGCCGCGATGAACTCGGCGGTGGTGACGTTGCCGTAGCGGTTGTGCTTGTACCAGCGACGGAGGAGCTTGAAGAAGTCCTCGTCGCCGATCTTCTCGCGCAGCGCCTGCAGCGTCATCCCGCCGCGGTCATACGGCGGGCTGGAGAACATGACCTCCGGACCCGGGATCGCGGCCGGCGGGGTGCGCCAGAACGAGCTCGTCGCGGGTCGTGCGTCGTACGCGTTCAGGAACGACTGATGCGCGGAGATGCCGCCGTGCCGCTCGGTGTAGATCCACTCCGAGAAGCGGGCGAAGCCCTCGTTGAGCCAGATGTCCGGCCACACGGCCAGCGTCACGGCGTTGCCGAACCACTGGTGCGAGACCTCGTGGACGACGGTCGACGCGGCCGGCGCGCCCTCGGCGCGGAACTCCACGTCGTACATCGACTTGGTCTGCGACTCGAGGTTGTAGCCGACACCGCCGCGGTCGACCACGCCGCCGCCGCTCGAGAACGGGTACTTGCCGTAGAGGTCGGAGAAGAAGGCGATGATCTCTGCCTCGGCACCGATGCGCTCCCACGACAAATCGCGGTTGCCGACCGTCGGGTCGACCGCCTGGTAGAGGGGGATCCGCCCGGCCATGGTCACGGTCATATCGAACACGCCGTTGGTCGCGGTGGCCAGGTACGGCGCCATCGGCGAGTCCTCGTGCCAATGCCAGGTCGTCATGCCGTGCTTGGTGCGCTTCTTGATCAGGCGGCCGTTGGCGATCGCCGTGCGGCCCTCGGGCACGCTGACGGCGATGTCGAACGTCGCTTTGTCCTGCGGGTTGTCGTTCGCCGGATACCAGCCCGGCGAGCCCTGAGGCTCGTTGACGACGAACGCGCCGTCGGCAGTCGGCACCCAGCCCTCAAGCGAATCGTCCGGATCGACAATCGGCTGCGGCGTGCCCGCCGTACTCGACTTCGACGGTAAACTTGTGTCCGCGCTTGAGTGCGTGGCGCGGCGTGACCGTGAGCTCCTGCCCGCCGTCGTGGCTGAAGCGCGCATCGCGGCCGTTGACCTCGACGTCGCTCACGACCATGAAGGCCCACAGATCGAGGTTGAAGCTCGACAGGCTCTGGGTGGCGCGGGCACGCAGCTTGGCCTCGCCGTCGAGCCGGTTCGTCGTCGTGGCACGTACTTGAGGTCGAGCGAGTAGTGCTTGACGTCGTAGCCCCCGTTGCCGGCCTGCGGGAAGAACGGATCGCCGAGGCCCGGCGCACCGGGTGTCGCGCCGTGATGACCCGCCGCCGCCGGCGCTGCCCCGAGCAGCGCGATGGTGAGCGCGGCCGCCCCCGCGCGAATCATGGTGGTTGACATTCCCGGACCCTATCGACCAGCTCTAGGAGGATCGTTGGGGGTACGGCTGGCCGCACCCCAAGACCCCGCGCCGACGAAGTTGGGGGTGAGGGTTTGGGGGTGCCCTCGATGGCGGGCGCCGCCGGCGGCGCGATGCTTCGCCACATGATCACGCGCATGGAGCCCCTCGCCACGGACGCCGCGGGCATCGTCCTCGAGCCCGGTGCGCCGGGCTGGGACGCAGCTCGCCGCCCGTTCGACCTCGCGGTCGACCAGCGGCCGGCGCTCGTCGCCGTCCCCACCGACGAGCGCCAGATCGCCGCGGCCGTGCGCGAGGCCGGCCGGCGCGGCCTGCGCCTGGTGGCCCAGTGCGGCGGTCGTGCCGCCGCCCGTCTCGGCTCGCTCGAGGACGCCATGCTGATCCGCACGCCCCAACTGATCGGCGTGGAGATCGACGCGCGGGCGCATCGCGCACGCGTTCGCGCCGGCGCGCGGTGGGCCGACGTCGCCGGGCCCGCGTCCTTCCTCGGCCTGGCGCCCGCCGCCGGCTTCGCGAGCGGCTCGAGCGTCGCCGGCACCGTGCTCGGCGACGGCATGGGCTGGCTGGCGCGGCGCCACGGCCTCGCGGCGGCCAGCGTGCGCGAGGTCGAGTTCGTGACGCCCGGCGGCGAGCTCGAGCGTGCCGAGGCGCTTCCGGACGGCACGGTGCTCACCGCCCTGGAGATCGACCTGCACCCGGCCGAGGACCTCTACGCGGGCGCGCTGTTCTTCTCGGCGGACCGCGCCGCCGAAGTGCTGCACGCCTGGCTCGAGTGGACCGCCACGGCGCCGCCCGAGATCACGTCGGTCGCCCGGATCATGCGCTTCGGCGACGGGCACGAGGTCGCCGACATGGTGCGCGGCCGTGCCTTCGTGCTCGTCGAGGCGGCCCACCTCGGCCCCGAGGCGGAGGGCGCTGCGCTCCTGCAGCCGCTGCGCGAGCTGCGTGCGGAGCTCGACACGTTCTCGATCGTGCCGCCGTCGGCGCTCGGCCACCTGCACATGGAGCCGGAGCAGCCCGTGGCGCGGCTCGCCGACGACGGCTTCGCCGGCTCGCTGACCGCGCAGGCGATCGACGACCTGGTCGCCGTCGCGGGCCCGGGGTCGGGCTCGCCGCTGGCCACCGTCGAGCTGCGGCATGCCGGCGACGGCTTCTTCACGCACGCGGCGGGCATGCCGGTTGACGCCGCGTCGAGCGTGGCGATCGAGGCCCAGCTCGCGCTCGTGGCCGGCGCGCTGGCGCCCTACCGGGCGGGCTGACGGACCGGCGCCGGCGCGGAGGTCCCCTCGTCAACGCCGGCACCGGCCCGTCGAGCACGGTCTGCGAGCGAGCGACGGCGCAACGTCGCAGGAGGAGAGATGCGATATGAGCGCCGCCTCCCCGCTCGCTGTGCACAGACTGGCAACCATGTCGCCACGCGCCAATCGACGTGCGGTCGGAACCGGAGCCCCCGCGACTCGCCATGCGGTCTACACGGCGATCGTGAGCGTGGCGGTGTAGCCGCCTTCGACGTCGCCCTCGACGGTGGCCAGCTGAGCGTCCGAGCCGTCGGCGAACACCATGTCGCTCTCGAGCGAGGTCTGCGCCAGGTTCTCCACGCTCTGCTCGTATCCCTCGGTCGCGTAGACGGCCGCGCACGCGTCCTCGGGCAGCGCGAGCTGCGACGTCGCGGTCGGCTCGCCCCCGCTCGTCGCGTCCGCGAGGCTGGCGTAGACCTCGAAGTGGATGTGCGGCCAGCGACCCATGTAGGCGGCCGGGAAGATGGTCGTGAACGTGACCTTGCCGGCGTCATCGGCCTCCTGGACGCCCCGTAGGTAGTTCTGGTCGGTGATCCCCTCGGAGTAGAGCGAGTAGCCGCCGGCGCGGTCGCAGTGCCACACGTACACCGCGGCGCCGGCGAGGGCCGCGCAGTCGTCGGCGGTGTCGACCACGGTCAGCTCGACGGTCAGCGGCACGCCCTCGGCCGTGCCGCTCGAGTCGCCGAAGCTCGAGCGGATGTCGTCGCGCACGATGCCCGACTCGGTGAGGACGTTCGGGCCGTTCGACCCGTCGCCCGGATAGGGCCCTGCCGTCTCACCGGGGATGGTCTCGCAGTCGGCTGCCCCTGACGTCGCGCGGGGTGTCGCCGTGCTGGTGGCCGACCCCGAGGTGCCCGAACCGTCCGAGCCGCAGCCGATCAGCGTCGCCAGGCCGGCGCCCGCGAGCAGCTTCAGCGCCTGGCGGCGGTCGAGGATCGTGGTGAGGTCGAAGGCCAGGCCGCGGTCGTGCAGATCGTCGTGTTCCGCCATGTGCGGCCGACTATGGCAACGGATCCTCGGAACCGGCTGGGAGAAGCTGGCGCGTGAGCGCTTCGAGCGCGCGGACCCCGAGCGCGAGGTCGGCCGGCGGTGTGTCCTCGGCCTTGGTGTGGCTGACGCCGCCCAGGCTGCGCACGAACAGCATCGCGGTGGGGACGACGCGCGCCAGCTCGCTCGCGTCGTGCAGCGGCCCGCTCGGGAGCCGGGGCGCGGAGCCGGTGAGGTCGGCCACCACCGTGGCGGCCGACTCGATCAAGCCGGGGTCGAACGGGACCGGCTCGATCGCCCAGATCGGCTCCCACTCGACCTCGCAGCCCTCCTCGGCCGCGATCGCCGTCGCGGCGTGGTTCGCCGACGCCAGCAGCTCGGCCAGGACGGCGGGGTCGAGCGCACGCTGGTCGAGCGTGATCTCGCAGGTGCCGTTGAAGGCCGTCGGGATGCCCGGCTCGACGGTGACCGAGCCGGTCGTGGCGCGGGCGTCGGCGCGGCGTGCCGCTTGCTCGCGGAACGCGAGCGTGCTGCGAGCGGCGGCGAGGAACGCGTCGCGCCGGAGGTCCATCGGCGTCGCACCCGCGTGCGCGTGTGCGCCCGTGAAGCGCACCCGGTGGCGCTCGACGCCGAACGTGCCGAGCACGACGCCGAGCGGCTCGTCGAGGCGCTCGAGGACCGGCCCCTGCTCGATGTGCAGCTCGAGGTAGGCGACGGCCCCCTCCAGCTGGGTGCGGGCCTCGCGCGCGTGGTCGAGATCGACCCCGTGGGCGGCGAGCGCGTCCGGAAACGCTACGCCGTTCCGGTCGGTCAGGCCGCGCACCGCGGCCGGGTCGAGCGTTCCGGCCGCGGCGCTCGAGCCGAACAGGCTGCGCCCGAACCGCGCCCCCTCCTCGTCGGCCCAGTCGACGAGCTTGAGCCCGAGGGCGCGCGGCTCGGCCGCGAGGACGCGCAGCACCTCGAGGCCCGCGGCGACGCCGAGCGCCCCGTCGAGCCAGCCGCCATCCGGCACGGAGTCGAGGTGGCTGCCGACGATGACGAAGCGGTCGTGGTCCCCGGGCGCGGACGCCCACAGATTCCCGGCCGCGTCGGGCTCGATCCCGACTCCGGGGATCGCATCGAGCTGCTCACGCAGCCATTCGCGGGCAATCGCCCAGATGTCGGTCCACGCCACCCGCTGGGCGCCGCGCTCGTCGGACGTGCGGCGGTTGAGCTCGTAGAGGTCGGCGATGACGCGATCGGGGTCGGCCACGGGCGTGCAGCTTGGCGCAAGCGAACGTCAACTGACGTTCGCCGGCGCAACCTGAACCGTGATATATCTGCGTCCATGGACGCCGGAGAGCGCGTGGCTGAGGTGCTGGCTCTCGTCCTGGAGCGCTCGCCGCGCCCGCCTGACGATCTCGACGCCGACGCCTTGGCGATCCTCGAGCGCCACGGCCTCGTCGCCACCACCAAGACCGAGGTCCGCCCCGGCCCCCGGCTGCTGCGCTTCGCCCGCTCGGGTCACGACCGGCGCGACCTCGTGGCGCTCGCGGAGCCGCCGATGCGCCGCCTGGCCGACGAGAGCGGCGAGACCGTGAACCTGATGGTCTCCGCCGCCCGCGGCGCCGAGGCCCTCTCGCAGGTCGACGGGCGGCACGTGCTCGGCGTGAGCAGCTGGATCGGGCGCGAGGTGCCCGACCACTGCAGCGCCGCGGGCAAGCTGTTCCTCGCGTTCGGGACATCGAGCCTCCCCACCGGGACGCTCGAGCGCCGCACGCGGTCCACGATCGTGGACCGCGGCCGCCTCGCGGCCGAGCTCGAAACCGTTCGCACCCGGGGCTTCGCGACGATCGTCGACGAGCTGGAGACCGGCCTCGCCGCCGTCGCCGCGCCGATCCGCGACGCCGACGGAGCGGTAATTGGCGCGCTTTCCGTGGCCGGCCCCACGGTGCGCCTGACCGACCAGCGGCTCGCGCTGCTCGGGCGCGTCGCAATCGAGCAGGCGCACGCCGTCTCGACCCAGCTCGGCTACGAGGGCGACCTCGAGGACCTGCTCGACCCGCTGCGCGTGCGGGGCTAGCGGCCCGGCTCGACCCGCTCGATCGACTCCGCCAGTAGCGTCGCGACGTCGGCCACGCGCAGGTCCCGCCCGCTGCTCTTGACGCCGTCGTCGAGCATCACCGTGCAGAACGGGCAGGCGACCGCGAGCGTGGAGGCGCCGGTCTCGGCCGCCTCGCGCACGCGCTCCTCGTTGATCGCCCCTGCGCGCTCCTCCATCCACATGTGCGCGCCGCCGGCGCCGCAGCAGAACGTCTCCTTCTCGCGGCGGCCCATCTCGACCGGACGGCCGACGGCGGCGGCCAGCTCGCGCGGCTGCGCTCGGACGTCGTTGTGTCGCGCGAGATAGCAGGAGTCGTGGTACGTGATCGTCTCCTCCCCGGCCGCCGGGGAGAGCCGGCCCTCGCGGATCAGCGACGCCAGCAGCTCGGTGTGGTGGACGACCTCGTAGCGACCATTGAAATCGGGGTACTCGTGGGCGAGCGTGTTGAAGCAGTGCGGGCAGCTGGCGACGATCTTCGTCACCCCCGCCTCGTCGAGCGTCGCCACGTTCTGCTCGGCGTACGCCTGGAAGACGAACTCGTTGCCCATCCGCCGCGCGGGATCGCCGGTGCACGCCTCGAGCGCTCCGAGGATCGCGAAGTCGACACCGGCGGCGGTCAGCAGCTTCGCGGTCGAGCGCGCCGTCTCGCGGGCGCGCTCGTCGAACGAGGCCGCGCACCCGACCCAGTACAGGTACTCGGGAACGGGGTCGCCGGGCTCGAGCACGCGGACGTCGAGCCCCTCGGACCACGCCGCGCGCTCGGCCTGCGGTTTGCCCCACGGGTTGGCCTGGCGCTCGACGTCGCGCAGCATCGGCTCCGCCTCGCTCGGGAAGCGCGACTCGACCATCACCAGGTGGCGCCGGAGGTCGAGGATGTGGTCGATCTGCTCGATGTTCACCGGGCAGGCCTCGACGCAGGCGCCGCAGGTCACGCAGTCCCAGACCATCTCCTCGAGCTGCCCCGACTCGACGACCGCGGGACCGTCGTAAGCATCGGTCGCGAGCGCCTTCGGCCCCTCCTCGAACAGGTGGTCGCGCACCCCCATGATCACGAGCTTCGGGGACAGCGTCTTGCCGGTCGCGAACGCCGGGCAGGCGTCCTGGCAGCGCCCGCACTCCGTGCACGACATCGCGTCCATCATCTGCTTCCACGTCAGGTCCTCGACGGTGCCGATGCCGAAGCGCATGTCCTCCTCGGGCACGTCCGGGTCGTCGAAGCGCAGCGGCTCGAGCCGCCCGCGCGAGCGCGTGCGCCCGAAGTACACGTTGACGGCCGCGGTGGCGATGTGCAGGTGCTTGGAGTAGGGCAGGTAGACCAGGAAGCCGAGGATCAGGAGCACGTGCGCCCACGCGAACACCTGGGAGTCCGTCGCGTGCCACGCCAGCAGCGTCGCCACGATGCTCGCGATCCACGCCAGGATCAGGTCCGCCTCGCCGAGGTGGCTGCCCTCGAAGCGCCGCGGCCGCACGACCTTCCGGATGTACAGCGCGGTCGCGACCCCGACCAGGGCCAGCACGCAGAACACGTTGGCGAGCGCCTCGTACCACGGCCAGTGCGGCGCCGCGTCCGCGTCGACGATGGCGATCATCGCGATCGGGATCGCCGGGAAGAGCACGATGAAGGCCCAGAAGATGAACGCGTGCATGAGCCCGGGGACGAGCCGCTGCAGGAGCTTGCGCTGCCCCAGGACGACGACCGCCTCCTGGCGGAGGCGGTCGGGCACGTCGTCGGCGCGCTGGATGCCGGGCGGGCGGCCCATGCGGACGAGCCGGACGAGGAGCAGCGCGCGGCGGGCGAACAGCCCGCCGGCGACCGCGATCGCGGCGGCCAGCGCCAGCGCGCTGACGATCATCCGGCTCCCCGGACGCGCCGCAGCTCGGCCGTGATGGCCGGCACCACCTCGCTCACGTCGCCGACGACCGCGTAGTCGGCGGTGGCCATGATCGGCGCCTCTGGGTCGGAGTTGATGGCCAGCAGCTTCTTCGCGCCCTTGCAGCCGGCCATGTGCTGCGTGGCGCCGCTGATCCCGCACGGGATGTAGAGGTCGGGCGAGATCTTGGTGCCGGTCTGCCCGACCTGGTCGGTGTGCGACCGCCAGCCGGCCATCGTCACGGCGCGCGAGCAGCCGACGACGCCGCCGAGCAGGCCGGCCAGCTCCTCGAGCGGCTCGAAGCCCTCCGGCGACCCGACGCCGCGGCCGCCCGAGACCACTACCGGCGCCTCGGCGAGCGACAGGCCGCCGGTCGACGTGTCGACCCTCTCGGCCACGCGGGCGACGAGGTCCGCGTCGTGCAGCGCCGGCGTGAAGGCCTGGACGGCCGGCTCGCCCGTCGCGGTCTCGGCGGCGACTGAGTGCGGAGCCACGGTCATCAGCTTCACCGCGCCGTGCAGCCGCGCCTCCTCGAGCAGGCTGCCGCCCCACCGCATGCGCGTGACCTCGGCCGGGTCGCCGGGCGTCGCGCGGACGCAATTGGCCGCCAGCGCACCGCCGGTCATGACGGCGGCATGGGCGAGCACCTCGTTGCCGCGGTCGCTGCCCGCGGCGACGACCACCGAGGGCTCGAGCTCCGCGATCGCGCGCGCCCACGCCTGCGGCGCGTAGCCGCCGTCGAGCTCGGCGACGTGCGCGGTGCCCACCGGCAGCTTCGAAGCCGCCTCGGCGCCGCCGACGAGGACTGCGTCCACCTCCGGCGCGTACGCGCGGGCGAAGGCGAGCGCCTGCAGCGACAGCTCGTCCGGCGCCCCGTCCGCGTGCTCGACGAAGACGAGAACGGTCACGCGATCCCCAGCCGCTGGAACAGCTCGACGACGGCGGGGGCGGCGCCCGGGCCCTCGCCGAGGACCTCGGCCTGCCGCCCCCGGCCCTCCGGGACGACCAGCCGCACGAGCTCGACCCGCGCGTCGCGGCGCGCGGGCTCGCGGCGCTCGATCGGCTTCTTGCGCGCGCGCAGCTTGGCCGGCACCGACGGATACCGCGGCAGGTTGATCCCCTCCTTGACCGTGACGACGGCGGGCAGCGGCACCTGGTAGACGTCGCGTGCCGAGCCGGACTCCTGCTCGGCCCGCAGCTCACACCTGCCTCGGCCTTCGGCCTCGTCGCCGCTTCGCTGGTCGACCGCCAGCGCCTTGAGCCCGGTCACGCACGGGCGGCCGAGCGCGTGCGCAACGCGGATGCCGACCTGGTAGCCGCCCGCGTCGGCCGACTCGTTGCCGAAGATCACGAGGTCGGGCGCCTCGCCCGCGATCACCTCGGTCAATGCCGCCGCGGTCGCCTCGGGGTCCCAGTCGGCGCCGTCGGTCTCGAGCAGGATCGCGCGGTCGGCGCCGATCGCCAGCGCGTCGCGCAGCTGCTCCTCGGCCTCGGGCGGGCCGAGCGTCACCACCGTCACCGAGCCGCCGTGCGCCTCCACGAGCCGCACCGCCTCCTCCACCCCGCACTCCTCGTGCGGGCTGACGGTGAACCCGAGGTGGCGAGTCTCGATCGCGCGCTCGTCGGCCGTGAGCACCATCTTGCCGCCGGTGAGCGGCACGCGCTTGACGCAGACGAGGACGTCCATCAGGAGCGGATCCGCGTGTTCTCCGGATCGAAGATCGGGGTCGAGCCGGCGACGGCGACCGTGACGGGATAGCGCTCGTTCATGTACTCGACGGCCAGCTCCTGGCCCTCGACGGCCTGCTCCGGCGGCAGGTAGGCCATCAGCAGGTGCTTGCCGACCGACGGGCCGGCGCCCGCGGTGGTGACGAACGAGCGGCGGCCCTTGGCGTCGACCAGCGGCACGCCGTCACGGGTGACGACCGGCTCGCGGCCGAGCATGAAGCGCGGCTCGCCGGATGCGGAGGTGTGATCGTCGACGGTCAGCGTGCACATGATCGCCGCGGGATCCTGCTCGCGCTGGCGGACGTGCGCCTCCTTGCCCACGAAGTCGGCGTCCTTGACCTTCCCCCAGGCCATGTCCGCCTCGACCACGTCGTACTCGGCGTCGAGCTCGAAGCCGAACGCGCGGTAGCCCTTCTCGATCCGGCCCGTCGTCCCGTAGACGCCGATCCCGGCGGGGACGATCCCATGCGGCTCGCCGGCCTCCCAGACCGCGTCCCACAGCCGCGCGCCCTGCTCGATCGGGACGTGCAGCTCCCAGCCGAGGTCGCCCACGTAGGAGATACGGATCGCGAGCGCCGGCACCGAGCCGACCTCGATCATGCGGCAGCGGGCGAACGGGAACCCCTCGTGCGAGATGTCGGCGCTCGTCAGGCTGCCCAGGATGTCCCGGGCGCGCGGGCCCCAAAGCCCGAGCGTGGTCCACGCCGAGGTGAGGTCCTGCACCTGCGCCGACCCGTCCTCCGGCACGTGGTCGGCGAACCACTTGAGGTCGGCCATCCCGTGCGCGCCGCCGGTGACGACGCGGAAGTGCTCGTCGCCGAGCCGCAGGATCGTGAGGTCCGAGCGGAAGCCGCCGCTCGGCGTCAGCAGCGGCGTGTAGACGACGCGCCCGACCGGTACGTCCATCTGCCGCATCGCCACCTGCTGGACGACGCCGAGCGCGCCCGGGCCCGTGACGTCGAAGATGCAGAACGCGCTCAGGTCGAACATCGCCGCGCGATCGCGCATCGCCAGATGCTCGGCGTTGATGATCGGCGACCACCAGCGGGAGTCCCACTCGGCGCTGCGGCCGTTGAGGCCGTACTCCTCCACCAGCTTGGCGTTCGACTCGTACCAGTGCGGGCGCTCCCACCCCGCCGCCTCGAAGAAGACCGCGCCCAGCGCCTTCTCGCGCGCGTGGAACGGGGGCAGGCGCACGCCGCGGTTCGACGCCCACTGCTCGCCGGGATGCACGATGCCGTAGGTCTTGTTGAAGCCCTCGGCCGCCCGCGCGCGCACGTGTTCGCGCGTCTTCTGGCAGTCGTAGAAGCGCGCGATGTCCGAGGACTGCAGGTCGATCTCCGACTCGCCGTGCGTCATCCACTCGGCCATCGCGCGCCCGACCCCGGGACCCTCCTTGACCCACACCGCGGCCGCCGACCACAGGCCCTTCACCTCGGGCGTCTCGCCCAGCAGCGGGAGCGAGTCCGGCGTCAGCGAGAGCAGCCCGTTGATCGCGTACTTGATGCCCACCGACTCGTCGCCCACGATCTCCGGCATCAGCTCGAGCGCGTGCTCCATCTGGAGCGCGAAGTCGTCCTCGGTGAACGGGAACTCGGTCGGCGACAGCGCCGCCTCCTCGAGCGAGGGGATCTCCTCGGGGTCGTGGAGGATCGGGCGGTGCGCGTACGAGCCGACCTCGAGGCCCGTGCCGTCCTGGCGCTCGTACATGTTCGTGTCCATGTCGCGGACGATCGGGTACTCGATCGCGCGGCTCGTGCCCTCGAATCGCGGCACCGGGCCGATGTCGATCATCTGGTGGATCGCCGGCGTGAGCGGGATCGCCGCGCCCGCCATGCGCGCGAGCAGCGGGCTCCAGACGCCGCATGCGACGACCACCGTGTCCGTCTCCACGTCCCCCGCGGTCGTCTTCACGCGCGCCGCGCGCCCGCGCTCGACGTCGATCCCCGTGACCTCGGTGTTGGGCACCACGCTCAGCGCGCCGGCCGCCTGCGCCTCCTCACGGAACAGCGTGCCGGCCTGGAGCGAGTCGACGACGCCGACGCCGGGCGAGTAGAAGCCGCCGACGATCACCGACTCGTCGATGAACGGGACGAGCTCCTTGACCTCGGCCGGGGTCACCATGCTCACCGGCTCGACGCCCCACGCCTTGGCGGAGGCCATCCGCCGCCGTAGCTCCTCCATCCGCTCCTCGGTGCGCGCGACCTCGATCCCGCCGCACTCGGTGAAGACGCCGAGCTCCTTGTACTGGGCGATGCTGTCGAGCGTGAGCGCGGTCATCTCGCGCGAGTGGTCGACCGGGAAGATGAAGTTCGAGGCGTGGCCGGTGGAGCCACCGGGATTGGGGAGCGGGCCCTGGTCGAGCTGCACGATGTCGGTCCAGCCGAGGCGCGCGAGGTGGCCGACGAGCGAGTTCCCCACGATGCCCGCGCCGATCACGACGACGCGCGCGCTACTCGGCAGGCGGCTCATCGAAACTGATATATCACAAGCACAGGAGGGCGTTCAACTGGCGTTCGAGCGCGTCATCGCCGACCTCGCGGACCTCGAGCGGGAGACCGAGGTGGGCGGCGGCGCGCTCGGCGGCCGCCCGGGTGGCCGGCGTCGGGCGCTGGGCGAGCCAGAGCACGCGCGTGTAGTGGCCGAAGTACGCGTCGCGCAGCTCGGGGTGGCGATCGAGGCCGAGCTCGCGCAGCACCGTGTGCTCGAACGTGCGGGCGAGGAAGTCGGTCAGCAGGTAGGTGCCGGGCTCCTCCTCCAGGGCCGCCTCCACCTCGGGCCCGGCGAGCACGTCGTAGCAGTGGGCGCCCTCCAGCCGGCGCACGCCGAGTTCGTCGAGGCCGCCGTAGGTGCCGCAGTCGGCGTACGCGACGGCGAGCGCGTCGTAGCGGTCGCGGAGGCGTTCGATCGCCCGCTCGACCTCGCCGGGGATCCGCTCGGGCCGGTTGTGCAGCAGCGCGGGCAGCGGGTGCACGTCGACCTCGATTCCGCGCCGCCGCGCGACCGCCTGCACGTGGACGGCCAGCGCGCCGCAAGCGATGACGCCGACCCGGCTCATCCCGGGAAGGCCAGCTGGTCGATGAACGCGTCGTTGAAGTCTTCGCGGCCGGACAGCTCGACGTACTCGACCTCGTGCACGATCGAGCGGGCCTCGGCGCGCTCGCGATGGCTGAGCGCCGCCATCTTCGCCCCCTCGCTGGCCACGTTTCCGGCCGACACGATGCGCGGGAGCGCGAGCCGGGGGACGAGGCCGATGCGGACCGCGCTGGCCGGCGACAGGTACGCGCCGAACGAGCCCGCGAGCAGCACCTGCGCGACGTCGTCCGGGCCCACGCCGAGCTCGCGCAGGAGGATCTGCCAGCCGGTGGCGATCGAGGCCTTGGCGAACTGGAGCTCGCGCACGTCGCGCTGGGAGAGGTAGACGCCCGGCTCGTCGCCGCGCCAGTGCATGACGAAGACGCGCTCCTCGCCGATCCGCGTCAGCCGCCCGGCCAGCGCGGGGGCGATCTCCGTCGCGGCCTCGTCGGTCACGAACCGCCCCGAGTGGTCGAGCAGCCCCGCGCCGACCAGCTCGGCGACGCAATCCACCAGCCCCGACCCGCAGAGGCCGACCGGCTCGACGTCGCCGATCACCTCGAGCGCCAGCCCCTCGTCCGTGACCCGCACGCCCTCGATCGCCCCGTCGGCGGCGCGCATCCCGCAGCGGATCTGAGCGGCCTCGAAGGCCGGCCCGGCCGGCGCGGCGGTGGCCAGCACGCGCTCGCTCGAGCCGAGCGCGATCTCGCTGTTCGTCCCGACGTCGATGAACAGGCGCAGCCGGCTATCGCGGGTGAGGCCGGAGGCGAGCATCCCGGCCACGATGTCCCCGCCCACGTAGGCGCCCAGCGACGGGAAGACGATCGCGGGCGCGCGCGGGTGCACGGCGACGCCGAAGTCGGCGGCCAGGGACGGCGGCAGGTCGTGGGCGGCGACGATGAACGGCGCCATCGAGAGCGGCTCGGGATCGATCCCGAGCGCGAGCTGCGTCATGGTCACGTTGCCGACGACGACGATCTCGTAGACGTCGGTCGGCGCCACCTCCGCCTCCTTGCACACCTCGCGCGCGAGCTGGGCCAGCGTCTCGTGCGCACGCGCCTCGAGCGCGCCGAGCGCCTCCTCGTCGAGCATCGTCGCCGATACACGCGAGATGACGTCGGCGCCGTACGGCTGCTGGCGGTTGAGCATCGACGCGACCGCGACCGGCGTGCCGGTCTCGAGGTCGAGCAGCGTGGCCACCACGGTCGTCGTCCCGAGGTCGAACGCGATCGCGTACCGGCGCTCGGTGGTGTCGCCGGGCTCGACGCCGATCAGCACGTCGTCGCAGACCACTGCGGTGACGTCGAAGTGCGCCTCGCGCAGCACCTTGCCCAGCCCGCGCACGACCGGCAGGTCGATGCGCGGCTCGAGGTCCTCGAGCCCGTCGAGCACCCGCTGCACGTCCGACCGCTGGTCCTCGAGCGAAGGCTCGTCGAGCACGAGGTGCCGCTTCTGCACGGCCGGCCGCAGGATCACGTGCCGGCCGACGCCCACCAGCGCGGCCTTGGGCCGCGTCTGCAGCGGCGGCACGTGCACGACGAGGTCCTCGTGCGCCGGCGCGCGGCAGGCCAGTCGCCAGCCTTCGCGCAGCTCGTCGGGGGAGAACGCTCGCGGGTCGACCGGGCTGACCGCCACGTCACCCCCGTCGATCCGCACCTTGCACTTCTTGCACGTGCCATGGCCGCCGCACGTCGAGTCGATCGCGATCCCGTTCCAGCTCGCCGCGTCGAAGATCGCCGTGCCGCTCGGCACCCGCACGTCCGCACCGTCGGGCTCGAAGCGCAGGTGGACGCGCTGGGAACCAAGGGGGGTCTGACCCCCCTCGACCAAGGGGGGTCTGACCCCCCTCGTCACGGCGCCGCCGCGCGCCGCCTGGCGAGCTCGGTGCGCGGCGATCCAGCTCGCGCCCCACGCGTCGTGCCCGAGCAGGAGGTCAGCGGCGCGCACGCTCTCCACGCACACGGGGGCTGTGCTCATGATCGCGCTCGTCAGCCCGGCGGCCATCGCCATCGGCAGGAAGGCCGCGTTGAGCACGTGCCGCTGCGGCAGCCCGAACGACACGTTGGACGCGCCCAAGCACATGTTCACGCCGAGCTCGTCGCGGATCAGCGAGATCGTCTCGAGCGTGGTCGTCACCGCCTCGGTGTCGGCGCCCACGGTCATGGCCAGCGGGTCGATCACCACGTCCTCCGGCCCGATGCCGTGATCGCCCGCCGCGGCGACGATCTTGCGCGCGATGTCGAGCCGCTGTTGCGGCGTCTCCGGGATGCCGGTCTCGTCGTTGGCGAGGCCGATCACGGCGGCGCCGTGGCGCGCGACGAGCGGGAGGATCTCGTCCAGCCGCTCGTCCTCTCCGGTGACCGAGTTCACCAGCGCCTTGCCCTCGTAGACCGCGAGGCCCGCCTCCAGCGCCTCGATCACCGACGAGTCGATGCAGATCGGGATGTCGGCCTCCGCCTGCACGGTCGCGAGCATCTTGGCCAGCAGCTCGGCCTCGTCGACGAGCGGGATGCCGGCGTTGACGTCGACCATGTCGGCGCCGGCCTCGACCTGCTCGCGCGTGTCGGCCGCGACGGTGGCGAGGTCGCCGCCGCGCAGCTCCTCGGCCAGCCGCTTGCGGCCGGTCGGGTTGATGCGCTCGCCGATGATGCAGAAGGGCTGGCCGGAGCCGATCGTGACGGTCGTGCTGCGCCCGCGGAGGATCGTGTCCATCAGGCCGGCACCATCTCGCGGCGCTGCTCGATCAGCTGCTTGGCCTTCTTGACCGCCGACGAGGCGTCGGCCGAGTACCCGTCGGCCCCGACCGCGTCGGCGTACTCCTGGGTGACCGGCGCGCCGCCGACCATGACGATCACCTTGTCGCGGATGCCGGCCTTCTGGAGCGCGTTGATGTTGGCCTTGAACATCGGCATCGTCGTGGTCAGGAAGGCGCTGAAGCCGACGACGTCGGGCGCGTGCTCGTTGATCTGCTCGACGAAGCGCTCGGGCGGCACGTTGACGCCGAGGTCGATCACCTCGAAGCCCGCGCCCTCGAGCATGATGTTGCAGAGGTTCTTGCCGATGTCGTGAACGTCGCCCTTGACCGTGCCCATGAGGAACGTGCCGACCGGCTTGGTGCCGGTCTCGGCGAGCAGCGGACGCAGGATGTCGAGCGCGCCCTGCATGGCGCGGGCGGCGATCAGCATCTCGGGCACGAAGTAATCGCCGCGCTCGAAGCGCGCGCCCACCTCCTCGAGCGACGGGATCAGCGCGTCGTAGAGCATCCGCTCGGGCTCGAGGTCGTCGGCGAGGCCCTGATTCACGCCATCCTTGACCGCGGGCGCGTTGCCGATCAGCGTCTCGTCGTAGAGGAGCTGCAGGATCTCGTCGTGCGTCATGCGGCTCGGGCCCCCTTGTCGTGGTCGCCCAAGCGCGCTCCGAGCGCCCGGGCCTCGTGGATCAGCTGCGGTCGAAGCTCGGCCACGCGCTGCGGGTCCAGCCGCAGCGTGGGGCCGGAGATGGCCAGCGCGGCGAGCGCGTCGCCGCCGGCGCCGAAGACGGGCGCGGCGAGCGAGGCGAGGCCCCGCTCGAGCTCGTCGACGGCGGTGGCGCTCCCCTCGCGCCGGACGGCGGCGACCTCGGCGGCCAGCCGCTCCGGGTCGACGATCGTGGCCGGCGTGAGCGGCTCGAGCGGCGGCGCGGGCGGGTCGGCGGCGCCGAAGGCGACGAGCACCTTGCCGACCGCGGTGCAGTGATAGGGCACGCGGCGCCCGATCCACTGCCCGGTGCCGAGGTAGTGGCGGCTCTCGACCTGGGCGACGTGGTCGACGCCGAGCGCGGTCGGCACCGCGAGGTTGATCGTCTCCTCGCTCGCGATCGACAGCGCCTGCAGATGCGGTTGCGCGAGCTCGGCCAGGTGGCGGTCGACGAGCCCGCGGTGCGCGAAGCGCAGCATCACGGGGCCGGGGCCGAAGCGCCCGCGGCGGCCGCGCTGCTCGACCAGGCCCTGCCGCTCGAGCGCGCCGAGCAGGCGGGAAGCCGTGCTCTTGGGCAGCTCGGCGTCGACCGCCAGCTCGCCGAGCGGTCGCGGGCGCTCCGCTTCGAGCACCAGCATGAGCAGCTGCGCGGCGCGGTCGATGGCCTGCGTGCCCGCGCGTTGGAACTCTTGTTCCACGACGAATATATTAGGCGCGTCCGAAAGTTCGCGTCAAGGAGCGAGGCCCATGTTCGTCAACTCGATGCCGCGCTACGAGATCCTCAGCGAGGAGGCCATGGACACGCTCGACCGTGGCTGGCGGCGCATCGTGTCAGAGCTCGGCATCGAGTTCCTGCTCCCCGAGGCCGTCGAGCTGTTCCGCGCGGCGGGCCAGACGGTCGAGGGCGAACACCTCGTCAAGCTCGACCCCGAGTTCATCCTCGAGCAGGTCGCCAAGGCGCCGCGCGAGTTCGACCTCCAGGCGCGGAACCCCGACCGCGGCGTGCACATCGGGGGCGACCACATGGTCTTCTCCGCCGTCTACGGGCCGCCGTTCGTGCGCGAGGGCGCGACGCGACGTGACGCGACGATGGCCGACTTCGAGAACTTCGTGCGGCTCTCGCAGTCGTTCGACGAGCTCGACTCGCCGGGCGGCACGATCGTCGAGCCCAACGACACGCCGCTCGACTCGCGCCACCTCGACATGGTCTACGCGCTGCAGACGCTGTCGGACAAGCCGTACATGGGCTCGGTGATCTCCGGCCCGAACGCGCTCGACACGATCGAGATGGGCAAGATCCTGTTCGGGGGCGAGGAGGCGCTCGAGCGGGCGCCGGTCTCGATCTCGCTGATCAACTGCAACTCGCCGCTGCGCTGGGACGACCGCATGCTGAGCGCGATGGTCGAGTACAACCGCGCCGGCCAGGCCGTCGTGATGACGCCGTTCCTGCTCATGGGCGCGATGTCGCCGGTCTCGATCCCGGCGACGCTCGTCCAGCAGATCGCCGAGGCGCTGTCGGGCATCGCGCTGTGCCAGCTCGTCCGCCCTGGCTGCCCAGTGGTCTTCGGGTCGTTCCTCTCCAACACCGACATGCAGTCCGGTTCGCCGAGCTTCGGCACCCCCGAGTCGGCGATCGGGCTGCTCTGCACCGGACAGATCGCGCGCCACTTCGGGCTGCCGTTCCGGTCCGGCGGCGGGCTGACCGCGAGCCAGACCGCCGACGCCCAGGGCGCGTACGAGGCGCTGATGACGCTGCTCCCGACGTTCCTGGCGGGCACGAACTTCGTGATGCACTCCGCGGGCTGGCTCGAGGGCGGGCTGGTCTCCTGCTACGAGAAGTTCATCGTCGACATCGAGCTGCTGCGGATGCTGCGGCACGAGTTCACGCCGCTCGAGATCGACGAGGCGAGCCTCGCCTTTGGGGCGCACGAGGAGGTCGGCGCCGGAGGGCACTTCCTCGGCGCCGCGCACACGCTCGAGCGCTTCCGCGAGTGCTTCTACCGGCCGCTGCTCTCCTCGACCGAGAACTTCGACCGCTGGACGCGCAACGGCGGGCTCGACGCGGCCGCGCGGGCCGAGAGGATCTGGCGCGAGACGCTCGAGAACTACGAGCCGCCGGCGCTCGACGACGGGGTGCGGGGCCAGCTCGAGGAGTACGTGGTTCGGCGGCGCGCGGAGCTGGGAGACTGAGCGCGTGGACGCCGGCAACGGGCTGATCGCCGAACGGGCCTACGCCGAGCTGCGCTCACGGATCGTGACGCTGCGCCTGCCGCCGGGCACGCTCCTGCGCGAGGACGATCTCATGCGTGAGCTGGGGATCGGGAGGACGCCGCTGCGCGAGGCCGTCAAGCGGCTGGCACTGGAGAACCTGGTCGCCGTGCAGCCGCGCAGCGGCACGTTCGTGACCGGAGTCGACGCCGCCGACATCATCCACATCTCCGAGGTGCGCGCCGAGCTCGAGGCGCAGGCCGCGGAGCTCGCCGCGCGGCGCATGGAGGCGGCGCTGCGCGAACGTGCCGAGACGATGCTCGAGCAGGTGCGCGAGCTCGAGCGCGCGGCCGACGCCGACGAGCTGATGCGGCTCGACGAGTCGATCCACCGTCTGATCTGGGACGGCTCCCACAACCCGTACCTGATCGAGACGCTCGAGCGCTACTTCGTGCTCTCCCTGCGCGTCTGGTACGTCGTCCTCGACCGCGTGCCGGGGCTGGGGGCCTCGGTGGTCGACCAGGCGCACCTCCTCGAGGCCATCCTCGATCGCGACCCGGCGCGCGCGCGGTCGCTGATGCGCGAGCACGTGCTGGCGTTCGAGCGCGAGATCATGGCTGCGTTCAGCCACGAGTGAACGTCAAGGTCAACTGCGGCTGGGACACCTACCCAGCCGCCGTTGACGTCCGTCAGAGGAACACGACGGTGCGGTTGCCGTGCAACAGCACCCGGTCCTCCAGGTGCCACCGCACCGCCCGCAGGAGCACGATCCGCTCCAGGTCGGCCCCGGTGCGCACCAAGGCGTCGACCCCCTCGCGGTGCGTCACCCGCGCGACGTCCTGCTCGATGATCGGGCCGGCGTCGAGCTCCTCGGTCACGTAGTGCGCCGTGGCCCCGATGATCTTCACGCCGCGCTCGTGCGCGCGGGCGTAGGGGTCGGCGCCCGCGAAGGCCGGGAGGAACGAGTGGTGGATGTTGATGATCGGGACTCGCGCGGCTTCGAGGAACGACGGGCTGAGGATCTGCATGTAGCGGGCGAGGACGACGAGGTCGAAGCCGCCGCCCAGCAGCTCGAGCAGTGCCGCCTCGGCCGCCGCCTTCGCGTCGCGCTCGACGGGCACGTGCTCGAAGTGGACCCCGAAGCGCTCGGCCTCGGACGAGAGCTCGGGGTGGTTGGAGACCACGAGCGGGATGTCCGCGTACAGCTCGCCGCGCCGCCATCGCCACAGCAGCTCGGCCAGGCAGTGGTCGTAGCGCGACACGAGGATCGCGACCCGCTTGCGACGCGACGCGTAGTGCATCCGCCAATCCATCCCGAACGGCTCGCCGACCTCCTCGGCGAACGCGCGCTCGAAGTCCTCCGCCTGTTCCTCGAGGCCGTCGAGCCGGAACTCCGTGCGCATGAAGAACGCGCCGCCCTCGGGATCGGTCGAGTGCTGGTCGGACTGCACGATGTTCGCCCCGCGATCGCGCACGAACATCGAGATCGCGGCCACGATCCCCGGCCGGTCGGTGCACGACACCAGCAGGCGGCCGACGCCGTCGAGAGCTGAGTGGTCGGGCGTCAACGAAACTGATATACCAGATCGCGCCATGACCGCGCTCGACCCCGTGGAGCTGAGCGGACAGGTCCTCGAGCGGCTCGCCGCCGACGGCGCCGCCGAGGCACGGGAGGCGATCGCCGACATCGCGCGCCACACCCCGCTCCTCACCTCGCGCAGCCTCAGCGAGGCGTGCGGCGGCCGCCTCCTGCTGAAGGCGGAGAACCTGCAGCGCACCGGGTCGTTCAAGCTGCGCGGCGCGCTGCACAAGATCGCCCGCCTGGGCGACCAGGCGGCCCAGGGCGTCGTGGCGGGGAGCGCCGGCAACCACGCGCAGTCGCTCGCCTACGCGGCGCGCGCCCGCGGCCTGCCGTGCGAGGTGTTCATGCCGGAGGAGGCGGCTGTGGCCAAGGTGGCGGCCGTCGAGGGCTTCGGCGGGAGCGTCCATCTCGAGGGCGACTCGGTCGACGACTGCGTGGCGGCCGCGCGGCGGCGCGCGGAGGAGACCGGCGCGGCGTTCGTGCACCCGTTCGACGACCCGGACGTGATCCTCGGGCAGGCGACGCTCGGGCTCGAGCTGCTCGCCGACGTCCCCGACCTCGCCAAGGTCATCGTCCCGATCGGGGGCGGCGGCCTCATCAGCGGCGTGGCGGGTGCCATCAAGGCCGTCCGGCCCGAAGTGGAGGTGACCGGCGTGCAGGTCACGGCGTGCTCGCCGTACGCGCGGCCTGGCGCGGCGACCAGCACCGCCACGATCGCGGACGGCATCGCGATCAAGCGCCCCGGTCAGGTCACCCGCCCGCTCGTGGAGCGGCTCGTGGACGAGCTGTGCGTGGTCGGCGACGAGGAGGTGGCGGAGGCGATCGTGCGGCTACTCGAGCGCGCGAAGCTCGTCGTCGAAGGCGCGGGCGCGGTCGGCGTGGCGGCGCTTCTCGAAGGGGTCGTGGCGCCTGCCCGCCACGGCGCCACGGTCGTCGTGCTCTCGGGCGGCAACATCGACGCCGGGCTGCTTGCCGCCGTGGCCCGCCGTCACGAGACCGCGGCCGGGCGCCGCCTGCGTGTCTTCACGCGCATCTCGGACCGTCCGGGCGGGCTCGCCGCGCTGCTCGCCGAGGTCGCGTCCACGGGCGGCAACCTCGTGTCCGTCGACCACGTGCGCGACGCGGTGCAGCTCAGCGTGCGCGAGACCGGCGTGGAGCTGACGATGGAGACGCGCGGCGCCCGCCACGCGGAGGCGATCGTGGCCGGCCTCAGGGCCGCCGGCTACGGCGTTGAGAGCCTCGACGTCAGCTGAGGCGCTCGAGCATCTGGCGCCGCCACCGCTCAGTGCGCTCGAGCTCGTTGAACGTGTAGAAGTGGAAGCCGCCCATCGCGGCCTCCGGGTCGCCGTAGAGCGGGGCGAGCCCGCGCACCAGCGCGTCGGGCGTGAACGTGCGTGTGACGAGGCGCCGCAGCCAGGCGCGGTGCGCGCGCAGGAAGCGCGCCGACTCGCCGAGGCCGATCTTCATCGAGATGCGCAGCAGCTTCGAGTTGTCGACGATACCGGGCATCCCGACCCAGATCGGCAGGCCCGTCCCGCGTCCGCGCACGCGTGCGAACCAGACGCGGATCGTCTCGGGGTCGAAGCACAGCTGGCTGACGATGTAGGTCGCCATCTGGGCCTTGACGAACATCGCGCGGATCGTCGTGTCGTCGTCGATCAGGTGGTGGCTCTCCGGATAGCCGGTGATGCCGATGTCGGTGAGCCCGTGCCCTGAGCCCATCGCCGCCAGCAGGTCGGCGGCGCCCGCGAAGGCGCCAGGCTCAGTCGAGTCGCCGGCGGGGACGAAGATCTCATGGACGCCGTCCGAGCGCAGCCGCTCGAGGATCGCCGCCAGGTGCTCCTCGTCCCGCACGAGCCGCGCCGAGAGGTGCGGCACCGCGGCGTACCCGTGCGCCGCGAGCCCGGCCGCGACGTCGAGCGTCGCGTCCAGCCCCCGGACCGGCGAGGCGGTGATCGTCACCTTCACCTCGCGCGGCACGTGCGCGACGACCTGCTCCACGATGCCCTCGAGCGGCAGCACCTCGTAGCGCGGGTGCGAGAGGTGGGCGAGCAGCGCCCGGCGCTGCCCGCCGTCGAGAGCGCCGGGTCGCAGCATCATCGGTTCAAGGCGTCAGCGTCACCGTCTGCAGCTCGGTGAACGTGTCCATCACGTGGGTGCCGCCAACGCGGCCGATCCCGCTGTCGGTGCCCGCGCGACCGCCGAAGGGCAGGTGCGCCTCCCAGTAGTTGGAGGACTCGTTGATGTTCACCCAGCCGGCGCGCACCTCGTCGGCGAAGCGCAGGCCGGCCGCCAGGTCGCGGGTGAAGATCGCGGCCAGCAACCCGTACGGCGAGGCGTTGGTGAGCTCGATCGCCTCGTCGAGCGAGCCGATCGACACCACCGGCGCGATCGGGCCGAACGTCTCCTCGGTGGCCACGCGCGAGTCGGCCGGCACGTCGGTGAGGACCGTGGCGCTCCAGTAGAGGTCGGTCGGGAAGCCGTCGGCCCGCGAGCCGCCCGCCACGACCTCGGCTCCCCGGTCGACGGCGTCGCCGACGTGCTCGTCCATCTTGCCCGCGACGCCCTCGTTGTTGACCGGGCCCATCGTCGTGTCGCCGGCGAACGGGTCGCCGAGCAGGATCTCCTGCGTCACGCGCCGGGCCAGGCGGTCGACGAAGTCGTCGCGCACCGAGCGGTGGACGAGCAGCCGCTCGCCCGCGGTGCAGCTCTGGCCGGCGCACAGGAAGCACGCGGCCACGGTGGCCTCCACGGCGCGGTCGATGTCCGCGTCATCCATGACCACGACCGGGCCGTTGCCGCCCATCTCGATGACCACGGCCTTGCCGGCGGCCGCCGAGGCGACGATCCGGCCGGTGGCGGTGGAGCCGATGAACGCGACGGCGCGGGTGCCCGGGTTGCGGGCGATCTCGTCCCCCACCTCGGGACCGGGGCCCGTGACGAGGTTGACGACGCCGGGCGGCAGGTCGGCCTCGGCCATGCACTCGGCGAGCGCCACCGCGCACACCGACGTGGTCGGAGCCGGAGTCCAGACGACCGTGTTGCCGCACGCCAGCGCGGGCGCCAGCAGCTCGGCCGGCATCGTGTACGGCCAGTTCCACGGCGTGATCACGCCCACCACGCCGCGCGCGCGGCGCACGAGCAGCACCCGCTTGTTGGGCGAGAACGAGTTCGGCAGCTCGCCGCCGAGCCGCTTGGCGTCCTCGGCCGCCATCCGCCAGTACTCGACCAGCTCGTCGACCTCGTCGTAGGCCTCGGACGCGAGCGGCTTGCCCTGGTCGAGCGTGAGCGTGCGCGCCAGCTCGTCGCGGCGGCGCTCGATCACGTCGCCGACGGCGTGCATCTTGGCCGCCCGCTCGAAGGCCGTCATGCGCGACCAGCCCTCGAACGCGCGGTTGGCGGCGGCGATCGCCCGCTGCGCGTCCGAGCGGTCGCCCTGCGGCACGGCGCCGATCACCTCGCCGGTGGCCGGGCTCACGGTCTCGGCGGTGGCGCCCGAGGCGGCGGGCACGAACTCGCCGTCGACCAGCATGGAGAGGGTGCGGGACTGGGTCGAGGTCACGCGGCCTGCACCGCCTCGGCGCCCACGGTCGAGCCGGAGCGGATGAGGTCGGCGCACTTCTCGCCGATCATCATCGTCGTGATGCACGGGTTGATGGCCGGCAGGAACGGCATCACCGAGCCGTCGGCGATCCGCAGTGCGCGCACGCCCTTGACGCGCAGCTGCGGGTCGACCACCGCGTCGGGATCGTCGGTGGCCCCCATGCGCGCCGTGCAGGCCGGGTGGTAGACGGTGTTGTGCGTCTTGTGGATGTAGTCGATCAGCTCGTCGTCGGTGACCGCCTCCGGCCCCGGCGCCAGCTCGCGCTTGACCCACTCGCCGAGCCCGGGCTTCGACCCGATCTCGCGCGCGAGCTTGATGCCGTGCAGCATCACGCGCTCGTCGTGCCCCTCCGGGTCGGTGAAGTACCGCGGGTCCACGCGCGCGCGGTCGCGGAAGTCGCGCGAGCGCAGGCGCACGGTGCCGCGCGAGCGGCCGCGGCACACGTTCGGCGTCAGGCAGAACGCGCTCTCCGCGGTCGGGTAGCCCCAGCGCAGCGTGTTCATGTCGAACGGCACCGACCCGTAGTGCATCATCAGGTCGGGCCGGTCGAGCCCGTCCTCGGTCATCGTGAAGAGCCCGATCTCCCACCACTGGGTCGAGCGGGTGACCATCGGCTGCGCGGCCTCCCACATCACGATGCCCTCGACGTGGTCGTCGAGGTTGGAGCCCACGCCCGGGCTGTCGACCCGCACCTCGAGGTCGAACTCCCGCAGGTGGTCGGCCGGGCCGATGCCCGAGAGCATCAGCAGCTTCGGCGTGTCGATCGCACCGCAGGAGAGGATCACCTCGCGCCGGGCGCCGACCGTCGTCGCCGTGAAGAGGTCGGGGTTCAGGTACTCGACCGCGCGCGCGCGCCGGTCCTCGTCGAGCACGACGCGCTTGACCCAGCAGCCGGTGCGCACCTTGAGGTTCTTGCGCGTGCTCATGATCGGGTGCAGGTACGCGTGCGAGGACGACATGCGCGTGTTGTCGGCCGACGCGTTGATCTGGAACCAGCCGGCCCCGTTGGTCACCGTGTGGCCCTCGTTGAAGCGCACGGTCGGGAGCCCCGCCTCGGCCGCCGCTTCGAGCACCGCGACGCCGCACGGGTCGTCGGGCGGGATCGTGCGCAGGTTGACGGGGCCGCTGCGCCCGTGGTGGTCGCCCGGCCCGTCGTTGGTCTCGAGCCGCCGGATCAGCGGCCAGGTGTCCTCCGCCGCCCAGCCGTCGCAGCCCATGGCCGCCCACTCGTCGAGATCCTCGCGCGGCGTCCAGAACGCGATGCACGAGTTGTGCGACGAGCAGCCACCGAGCACGCGGGCGCGCGCGTGGCGGAGGAAGCTGTTGCCCTTCTCCTGCGGCTCGACGGGGTAGTCCCAGTCGTAGCCGGAGTCGAGCAGGAACATCCAGTCGTCGAGCCGCAGGATCGCCGGGTCGTCGACGTCCGACGGCCCCGCCTCGAGCAGGCAGACCGTGACGTTCGGGTCCTCGGAGAGCCGAGCGGCCACGACGGCACCCGCCGTCCCGCCTCCGGCGACGACGTAGTCGAACTCCTCCATGGCGTGCTCCTCTCGGTTACTCGGAACCGCCGGCCATCACGGGCGGGCGCTCCTCGGCCTGGCCGGGGAGGTGCTCGGCGAGCGTGCCGGTCTTGTGACGCTGTACGAACCAGTAGTACGCGAAGCCGCCGACCATGACGACGCCGACGAACAGGACTCCGCCCCACTTCAGGTACCAGTGGAACGGCTCGGTGGCGTTGTAGACCGACGCGCGCGGCCAGATCAGGTTGATCGCCATGAACAGGCCCCAGAGGACGGCCAGGATGTTGACCGGCAGGCCCCACCTGCCGAGCGAGAAGTAGCCCGGCCCGGCGTCCTCGGACCGCCACTGCCCGCGCAGCCGGGCAAGCAGCATCGGCCCGGTCACGAGCAGGTAGGCGATGTAGATCATGATGATCCCGATCGAGGTGATCACCACGAAGATCTGCGGCTGGCGGATGTTCACCACCAGGATCGCGATTGCGAGCACGCCGACGAGAATCGACGGGATGATCGGCGTGCGCGTCTTGGGATGCACGCGCGCGAGGTGCGTGCCGGCCGGCAGGTTGTTGTCGCGCGCCATCGCGAAGATCATCCGGATCGTGGCCGTGTGGACCGCCAGGCAGCACACCGTGATGGCGATCACGACGCACCACAGGAAGATGTCGCCGATCGTGCCGCCGAGGACGTCGAGGATGATGAACTGGAGGCCGCCGACGCCGATCTCGGGGTTGTTGATGTCGGTCACGGCCATCATCGCGAACAGCAGGATCAGGCCGCCCAGGAGGAACGAGGCGACCAGCGCGCGCAGGATCGCCCGCGGCGCGTTCTTGCGCGGGTTGAGCGACTCCTCGCCGAGTGAGCTCGCGGTGTCGAACCCGTACATCACGTACGCCGACGCGAGCGAGGCGGCGAGGAAGGCGCCGAGGTAGCCGAGCTCCCAGCTGTCGCCGAGGCCCTGCGTCTCGGTCACGACGCCCGGGCCACGCGTCACGTTCACGAGCAGCGCGATGACGAGCAGGACGGCGGCGACCAGCTCGATGGCCACGCCGGTGCTGTTGATCCGTGACATCAGCTTGACGCCGATCGCGTTGATGATCGTCGTGAAGACGATCAGCACCGTGCCGAGGATCACCGCGTTGGCCGCGTAGTCGTACGTGCCGGTGCCGTCGCCGTAGAACTGGAAGAACGCGTCGATCTGCGGCAGCGTGATCTGGTACGCCAGCGCGACGGCGGCGACGGTGACGATCGACGCCGTCAGCATCATCCAGCCGGCAAGCCAGGCGACGTGCTGGCTGCCGAGCCGCTTCGACCAGTTGTAGATCGAGCCGGCGACCGGGTAGCGCGAGGCGAGCTCGCAGAAGCAGAGCGCGACCATCAGCTGGCCGGCGAAGACCATCGGCCACGACCACCAGTAGGCCGGCCCGCCGAACGCGAATCCGAAGTAGAAGAGCTGGAAGGTGCCGGTGAGGATCGAGATGTAGCTGATCCCCGCCGCGAACGTGGCGAAGCTCCCCAGGGAGCGGTCGAGCTCCTGCTTGTAGCCGAACTCGTTGAGCTCGGCATCGTCCGTAGAGCGCGGGTCAACCGTCGCCGACATGTCTCATCCTCGTTCCTCGCGACCGCCCGGCCACCCTCAAGACCGAGCCAACTGCGCGAGTATCTTCCCGCTGCAGGCCGGTGTCAAGCAACTGATATATCTCGCTCGGGCGCATGCACGACGTCGCCGACTTCCTCGCTCAGCACCCACCGTTCGATGCGCTCGAGCCGGCCGACGTCGGGCGCGTCGCCGACGCGGCCGAGGTCGAGTTCGTCGCCGCCGGGACGCGAATCTTCCACCAGGGAGCCGCGCCGGTCGAGCACGTGTGGGTGGTGCGCACCGGTAGCGTGGAGATCCGCCACGACGGTCGGGTGCTCGACCTGATCGGGCCAGGTGAGCTCTTCGGCCACTCCTCGATGCTGTCCGGCCTGCCCACCGGGTTCGCGGCCGTGGCCGCCGAGGACACGGTCTGTTACCGGATCCGCGAAGAGGTGGCCCGGCCGCTCCTCGCGCGGCCGGCGGGCCTGCGCTACGTCACGCGCTCGCTGCTCGAGGCGATGGAGCAGGACCGGCCCGAGCCCCCGCCGCCGGACCCGTCCGCCCGGCCGGTGGCCGAGCTCATGCGCGCGCCGCTCATCCTCTGCACGCCCGAGGCGACGATCCGCGAGGCGGCCGAGCGCATGACGGCGGCCGGTGCTTCCTCGGTCGTGGTCGACGCCGGTGACGGGACGCTCGGCATCATGACCGACCGCGATCTGCGCTCGCGGGTGGTGGCGGGCGGCGTGGGCGCGGACGCCCCGGTGTCGGCGGTGATGACCGCGCCGGCCTACACGGTCGCCGCCGACCGGACCGGGAGCGAGGTGCTGCTCGACATGCTCGACCGCGGGATCCGCCACTTCCCGGTCGTCTCGGCGACCGGCGAGGTGCTCGGCGTGGTCGAGGACTCGGACCTCGTGGCGGTGGCCACCCGCAGCTCCTTCTCGCTGCGCACGGCGATCGCCCGGGCTGGCACGGTGGCGGAGCTGGCCGAGGCGGCGGCGCGCCTGCCGGCGACGCTCGTCGCGCTCCACGACGGCCGGGCGGCGGCGACCGACGTCTCGGCGATCCACTCGGTGGTCGTCGATGCACTCACCCGGCGGCTGCTCGAGCTCACGGTGGCGGAGGCGGACGACCCCGGCGTGCCGTTCGCATGGATCGCGCTCGGCAGCATCGCCCGCCGCGAGGCGGTCCCGTCGTCGGACATCGACAGCGCGTTGGTCTGGTACGGGGGCGACGAGGACCCGTCGCTGCCGGCGCGGCTGCGAGGCATCGCCCAGCAGGTGCTCGACGGGCTCGCCGCGTGCGGCTTCCCGCCCGATCCGAAGGGCGCCGTCGCGTCGAAGCCGCTCTTCTCCCGGTCCCATGCCGACTGGCAGGCGACGGTGCGCAGCTGGCTCGACGAGCCCACCCAGGAGAAGGCGGTGATGCTCGTCTCCCTGGTGGTCGACGGCCGGCCCGTGTGGGGCATCCGCTCCGGCCCGCCGGTGCCGGACGCGTTCCGCGACGCGCGCAGCCGGCCCGAGCTGCTGCGTCTGCTGGCGAGGCTCGCGCTCGCCTACCGCCCACCGACCGGCTTCCTGCGCGGGCTGGTCGTCGAGGACTCGGGCGAGCACCGCGGCCGCCTGGATCTCAAGCACGGCGGGATCGTCCCGATCGCCGACCTCGCGCGCTGGTCGGGCCTGGCCGCCGGGGTGACCAGCGCCTCGACTCCGGCGCGCCTGCGCGCGGCGGCCGCGGCCGGAACGCTCGACGCGAGCGACGCGCAGCAGCTCGAGGAGGCGCACGAGCTCGTCAGCGAGCTGCGGATGGCGCACCAGATCGAGCAGCTGCGGGCCGGAGAGCCGCCGGACGACTTCCTCGACCCCTCCGCGCTCACCCCGCTCACGCGCGCGTCCTTGAAGGACGCGTTCCGCGCCGTCGCCTCGGTGCAGCGCCGGATCGGCGCTGAGTTGCGGCTGGGCGCGCGGTGACGCCGGCGGAGAACGTCAACGTCAACTGCGCTGCGGAGGGAGAGTGAGGGGCCGGCCGGGTTGGTCCCGGGCGGGAACGTCAACTGCGCTGGGTAGGGAGGTTGGGGAGTCGACCGGGGTGCGGGCGGTCTGAAGGCGGGATTCGGTGTATCCGGGCGATCCGGGCGACACCGAGATGCACCGAACCCCGGCTTGACCTCCCACCATCCCTACCCAGCCGCAGTTGACGTTCCCCCGCCCGAATCCCTACCGGCCCGGCCGGCTCCCTCACCCTCCTACCCAGCGGCCGTTGACGTTCGAGAACAGGGCGGCGCAGTACAACAGGAGGATGGCCCGGCGCCGCTCCCGCTCCGCGCCGACCCGCCGTGCCGGGTCGGTGCTGCTCGACACCGTGCCCGCGCGGCGGCGCCGCCGTGGGCGAGGCTACCGCCGGCGCGGCGAGGGCTTCCGGTGGGCTCGCTGGGGGCGGCGGCTCGCCGTGCTCGCGCTGCTCGCCGCGGCGGTGGCGGGCGGGCTGGCGTGGCGTGCGCGCACGGAGGCGGGCGACGCTCGGCGCGAGGCGGTCGAGCGCTTCGCCGCCGCCTGGGAGCGGGGCGACCGCGCGGCGATGTGGGAGGCACTGACGCCGGCCGCGGAGCGCGCCACACCCCGGCGCCGGTTCGTGGCCGCCTACCGCAACGCCGATCGGGCGGCCGGCGTGCGGCGGGTCGGCACCGGCCGCCCCGGCGTCGAGCAGAACGGGCGGATCGCCGTCCCCGTCGCGATCCGCACCGACGTGTTCAGGACCCTGCGAGGAACGCTCGCCATCCCGGTGTCGGGCAGCGGCGACGAGGCGGGCGTGGACTGGGATTTCTCGCTCCGCCTCCCCGGCCTACGCCGCGACGAGGCGGTGGTGCGGGAGTCCGGGCGCGCGCCGCGGCGCGCTCCGATCCTGGCGGCCGACGGACGCCGGCTGGACGCGACACCGCTCGGTGCGTCGATCGCCGGGCGCTCGGGCGGGCGCCCGACGGGCCTCGAGCGCGTGCACGACGACCGCCTCGGCGGGCACGCGTCGGCGCGGCTGATGTTCGGCGAACGCGAGATCGCGCGAACGCGCGCGGTGCGCGGGAAGCCCGTGCGGACCTTCTTCGATCCCGGCCTGGCGACGGCCGCCCAGGCCGCGCTCGGCGAGAAGGTCGGGGGCGTGGCCGTGCTGCGCCCGCGCGACGGCGCCGTGCTCGCGCTGGCCGGCCTCGCCGTCTCCGCGCCCCAGCCGCCCGGCTCGACGTTCAAGGTCGTCACGACGGCCGCCGCGCTGGACCGCGGGATCGTCGAGCCCTCGACGAGCTACCCCGTGCAGACGGCCGCGACGCTATCCGGCGTGACGCTGCGCAACGCCGGCGGCGAGGCGTGCGGCGGCACGCTCCAGCAGTCGTTCGCGGAGTCGTGCAACTCGGTCTTCGCGCCGCTGGGCGCCAAGCTCGGCGCCCGCCGGCTGGTGGCGGCGGCGCGCGCGTTCGGGTTCGGCGAGGCGCCGCGGATCCCGGCCGCCAAGCGCAGCACCGTCTCCCGGGCGGCCGCCCTCGACGACGACCTCGCGGTCGGCTCGGCGGCGATCGGACAGGAGAAGGACCTCGCGACGCCGCTCGCGATGGCGAGCGTGGCGGCGACGATCGCGGCCGACGGGCGCCGCGCCGTGCCGCGCATCGCGCGGCTCGACAAGGTGATCCGCCGCCGGGCCGTCTCCCGCCGCGCCGCGCGCCAGGTGCGCTCGATGATGGTCGACGTGGTGCGCTCGGGCACGGGCACCTCGGGCGCGCTGCCGGGGGTGACGGTGGCCGGGAAGACCGGCACCGCCGAGCTGCGGCCGAACTCGTCCGACCCGCGGGACGCCGACGCCTGGTTCGTCGCCTTCGCCCCCGCCGAGCGCCCGCAGGTCGCGGTCGCGGTCATGCTCGTCGGCGCCGGGTTCGGCGGCACCGCCGCGGCGCCGGTCGCGCGCGAGGTGCTGCAGGCCGCGCTGCGCTAGAACCTGGCGGCGATGCGGATCCTCGTCACCGGCAGCTCAGGGCACCTCGGCCATGCGCTCGTCCGCAGGCTCGGCGAGGACGGCCACGAGGTCGTCGGGCTCGACATCCTGCCGTCCCCCTCGACCGCGGTCGTCGGCTCGGTCGCCGACCGCGAAGCCGTGCGCGCGTGCGTCGCGGGCATGGACGCGGTCGTGCACGCGGCGACGCTGCACAAGCCGCACGTCGGATCCCACCCGCGGCAGGCGTTCGTCGACACGAACGTCACCGGCACGCTCGCGCTGCTCGAGGAGGCCGTCGCCGCCGGCGTCGGCCGCTTCGTGTTCACGAGCACCACGAGCGCGTTCGGCCGCGCGCTGACGCCCCCGCCCGGCGCGCCGGCCGCCTGGATCACGGAGGACGTGGTCCCGATCCCGCGCAACGTCTACGGCGCGACGAAGACGGCCGCCGAGGACCTGTGCGAGCTCGTGCATCGCGACCACGGGCTGCCGTGCCTGATCCTGCGCACCTCGCGTTTCTTCCCTGAGCCCGACGACCGCGACGAGGTGCGCGCCGCGTACGACGACGCCAACCTCAAGGTCAACGAGCTGCTCTACCGGCGGGTCGACCTCGCGGACGTCGTGACCGCCCACCAGCGCGCGCTCGAGCGGGCGCCGGAGCTCGGCTTCGGGCGCTACATCATCACCGCCACCACCCCCTTCACGCGCGACGACCTCGGCGAGCTGACCGTCGACGCGCCCGCCGTCGTGCGGCGCCGGTTCCCGGAGTACGAGGCCGTCTTCGCGGCGCGCGGCTGGCGGATGTTCGGCGCGATCGAGCGCGTGTACGTGAACGCCCGCGCACGGCAGGAGCTCGGCTGGGCGCCCGAGTACGACTTCGGGCGGGCCCTCGAGCTGCTCTCCGCGGGCGACGACCCGCGCAGCCCGCTCGCCCGCGCCGTCGGCGCCAAGGGCTACCACGCGGTCTCCACCGGGCCCTACACCACGCGCTGACCCCCCGCCGACGAGGCCGCCAGGTAGATCGCCCGCAGCTCGTCGCGGTCGGGTGGCGGGGCGACCCGAGCGAGCTCCTGGCGTTGCGCCGCGACCTCGACCAGGCGATCGAGCAGCTGCGGGTCGCCGAGACCGTGCGCGCCGGCGCGCTCGCGCAGCGACTCGGCGAACGCCTCGAGCCGCGTCCCGAGCGAGGCGTCGATGCGGTCGAGCTCGGCGGGCCGCCGTCGGCGGAGCGCGGCGATGGTGGCCGGCAGGAGGGCGGCATTGGCCTGAGCGTGGGGGATCGACGCGGTGCGCACGGCGGTCTGGGCCAGCGCGTGGTGCGGGCCGAGCCCACTGTGGTCGACGGCCCAGCCGGCCAGCAGCGCGCCGAGCGCGAGGCGGGCGCGATCGGGCTCCCGGTCCGACCACCCGGACACCAGCTCCATCACCGCCTCGCGGGCCACGGCGCGGGCCGGTGGCGTCGAGCGGTCGCTCAGCAGCCCGACGGTGGCGTGCCCGAGCGCGTTGGCGGTGCTCGCGGCGAGCTGATCCGGCGGCTGCGACGCGCTCAGCGCGGGATCGTTGACGACGACGCGCGGGCGCACTCGCGGCGTGTCGCCGGGCACGCCCGCGGCATGGCGGTGGACGCCGGTCATCTCGGCGGCGGACAGCGACGTCGGCACGGCGAGCACCGTGCGCGGCCCGTCGGCCGCCGCGAGCGCCTTCGCGACGTCGATCACGCGACCCCCGCCGAGCGCGACCAGCCGCTCGCCGTGGACCTCGCCGCGCAGCCCGGCGGCGACGTCTTCGACGAGGCCGCCCGGCACGTCGACCACCGCCGCCGCACGCTCGACCACCGCGGGCGCCTGGCGGCGGGCGCGCTCCGTGGTCAGCAGCGTGTAGCCGGAGCCGAGGAGGTCGTCCGCGGCCTCGAGCGCGCCCTCGCCGAACACGATCGTCCGCTCGGCGTCGACGTGACGGAACCGATGGCTCATGCGGCCGGCAGAGCCGGAGCACGCGCCGGCGCGGCGCGTGCTCCGGTCCACCGTCAGGCCTTGATCAGACCATGCGGGTTGAGGACGAACTTCTTGGCCACGCCGGAATCGAAGTCCTTGTAGCCCTGCGGCGCCTCGTCGAGCGAGATCACCGTCGCGTTGACCGCATCGGCGATATGCGCGCGGTCGTGCAGGATCATCTGCATCAGCCCGCGGTGGTAGCGCATCACCGGGCACTGGCCGGTCGTGAACGAGTGCGACTTCGACCAGCCGAGGCCGATCTGGATCGACAGCGAGCCCTGCTTGGCGGCGTCGTCCACCGCACCGGGGTCGCCGGTCACGTAGAGCCCCGGGATGCCGAGGCTGCCGGCGGCTCGCGTGATGTCCATGACCGAGTTCAGCACCGTCGCAGGCGCCTCGTGATCGGCATCCGTCCCGTGGCCGCGAGCCTCGAAGCCGACGGCGTCGACCGAGGCGTCGACCTCGGCCTCGCCGAGGATCTCCTGGATCTGCTCCTTCGGGTCGCCCTTGGAGACGTCGATCGGCTCACACCCGAAGCTCTTCGCCTGCTCCAGCCGCTCGGGGATGAGGTCGCCGACGAAGACCACCGCCGCCCCCAACAGCAGCGCCGAGTACGCGGCGGCGAGGCCGACGGGCCCTGCGCCCGCGACGTACACCGTCGAGCCGGACTTCACGCCCGCCGTGTACGCCCCGTGGAACCCGGTCGGGAAGATGTCCGACAGCATCGTCAGGTCGAGGATCTTCTCCATCGCCAGATCCTTGTCGGGGAACTTCAGGAGGTTCCAGTCCGCGTACGGCACGAGGACGTACTCGGCCTGGCCGCCGACCCAGCCGCCCATGTCGACGTAGCCGTACGCCGACCCCGGCCGGTCGGGGTTGACGTGCTCGCAGACGCCGGTGTGGCCTTCCTTGCAGTTCCGGCACCGCCCACAGGCGATGTTGAACGGCACGGAGACCAGGTCACCCTCCTTGATGAACTCGACGCCCGGACCCGTCTCGATCACCTCGCCGGTGATCTCGTGGCCGAGGATCAGGCCCTCCGGCGCCGTCGTGCGGCCGCGAACCATGTGCTGGTCTGAGCCGCAGATGTTGGTGGAGACCACCTTGAGGATCGCCGCGTGAGGCAGCTGGCGCCCCACGTTGGCCGGGTTGACGCCCGGCCCGTCCTTGAGCTCGAACGTCGGGAAGTCGATGTTCTGGAGCTCGACCGTGCCGCGCCCCATATAGGCGACGCCCCTGTTGTCAGCCATGCTGACTCCTTCCGCTCGAAGTTGCCCGGCGGGACAGAGCGCAGCCGCGTCCTCACGACGCAGAACGCTAGGTTGGTGGCGCGGCTCAGCCTGCCGGCTCGTGAACGCGACCGTACCCCCTCTCCCGACACTCGAAGCTAATCGGCCTCTGCCGCAGCGTCAAGGTCCGCAAAGAGACATCGGCCTAGAGCTCGTGCTCGGCCAACTGCGCGCGCAGGTCACGGCAGCGCGCCTGCAGAGCGGCAGTTCGCCGGCGGGTCTCCTGGTGGAGCGGATGCTCTCGCCCTCCGTACGCGCCCCCGGCCATCGCGAACGCGTACTCCCAGCTGGCCAGATGAGTCCTCAGCTCGGCCGTGGCGGCGTCGAGCTCCGTCCTCAAGCGGTCGGTCACCGCCTCATTGAACCACGGCTACGGCGTGTGCTCGGCGATCCGCGCGCGCAGGTCGGCGACCCGGTCGCGAACCGCGCGGTGCTGCGGATGGTCGCCGATGCTGCAGCCGTGGCCCATCGCGAACGCGTACTCCCACGAGGCGAGGAGCTCCTCGAGCTCGGCGCGGAGGGCATTCAGGTCGGGGGTCACGAGTACGCGTCCTTCATCGGGCCGGCAGTCCCTCGAGTAGTTGTCGGCATTCCGACGCGCCGTCTTCAATCGGTCAGTAGGTCCCCTCGACCGTTCGTCCACGTCCAGCGACAGTTCCAGGGATGCCCTGGGGCCCGGCACGGCGCGGACTCCACGCGCGATCGCGCGAGAGTTCGTACAGGTGCTAAGCGCAACCCGCTCGCGCGCCAGGCCGTCGGCTACCCGAGATCGAGCATGCCCGCAACGGTAGCCTCGACGTGGTGTTCGACCACGTCGGCATCGCCGTCTCGGACCTGGCCGCGTCCGAGCGGTTCTACCGCACCGTCCTCTCCGTGCTGGGGGCCGAGCCCAGCCACGCGGACGACGAGCTCGTCGAGTGGGAGGACTGGGACATCATGCCCACGGACCGCGAGCACCCCGTGACCCGCGGCCTGCACGTCGGGTTCCGCGCGCCGAGCCGCGCGGCCGTGGACGCCTTCTGGCAGGCGGGGATCGACGCCGGGTACCGCGACGACGGCGCGCCCGGGCCGCGCACGGAGTACGGACCCGACTACTACGGCGGGTTCCTGCTCGACCCGGACGGCAACAGCGCCGAGGCCGTGCACGGCGAGCGGGCGCGCCCCGTGCCCGACGGCAGCGTCGACCACCTGTGGATCCGCGTCGCCGACCTCGCGGCGTCCAAGCGCTTCTACACGACCATCGCGCCCCACGCCGGGATCCGGCTGGGGGACGACGAGCCCGGCCGCGTGCAGTTCACGGGCGAGGACTACAGCTTCTCGCTGATCGACGACGAGCGGCCGCTCACGGAGCACGTCCACCTCGCGTTCCCCGCCCGCGAGGACGCCACGGTGCGCGCGTTCCACGCCGCCGCGCTCGCCGCCGGCCACGAGGACCACGGCGGTCCGGGGGAGCGCGCCGTGTACCACCCCGGCTACTACGGCGCGTTCGTGCTGGACCCCGACGGGCACAACGTCGAAGTCGTCAACCACAACCGCTGAGCGATGACCGACGACGCCGCCCGCCACATCTCGCGGGCTACGTGAAGTAGGGCGACGGGCAGAAATCGGCTCCATCGGCGAGCGCCCGCGCAGGCCGGCGCGCGATAAGACGCGAGTCCGGCACCATGTCCACAGCTCCATCCTTAGAACACTGCTTGGAACTGTTGAGTAGCGGGGGCCCGATTCGTCCCTGGGAGCGACGCTCGGACGCAGGATCAACGAGTTCGCGCTGCACGTGTGCCGGAAGCTGTCTGATCGCGCGCGCCGTCGAGGTACAGCATTCGAACATGACGAAGCATCACGAAGGTACAGGCGGGCCGGCGAGGCCGGTGATGCGCGCGACCGCGGCGCCACCGGGGCCTAGCGCTACCGGCAGGCCGGCGAATAGTCTCGGTGCGGCAGGACGTCGGCCCACTCGGCGCGGGTCAGCGCTCGACCGGCGATCGCGCAGGCCTCACGCATCCAGACCGCCGTGCGCAGGTCCCACGCGAAGCCGCGCCCCGGCGTCGGACACGGTGATGAGACGAGTGCCTCCGAGCACGAACGCCGCGCCGAGCTCGGAGGAGCCCACTTCCACCGGCATCTCGGCGCCGATCCCGGCCTGAGAGGCAACGTCCCACAGCCGCGCGGCGCCATCGGCGCCCGCGGTCGCGAGGAGCCGCCCATCCCCGCTGAAGATGGCCTCCACGATCCTTGCTCCGCTGTGGCCGACCAGTGCCCGACCGTGCGGCTGCCAGCTCCCGGTCTTGTACAACCGCGTGCTGCCCTCCCCTCCGACGGCAATCAGCTCATCATCGGGCGAGAAACCGATGCCCGTGCCTCGTCCCGAGCCGGCGTCTAGGCGCTTGGCGAGCTTGAGATCAGGCAAGGAGAGGATCTCGACCTCGCCGACCCCGTCGTTCTCGTGGAAGATGCTTGCCGCGACGAGCGGCGACCGTGCACTCGCCGTGACGGTTTGGACAGTGCCCTCCACCATGCGCCTCGCCACCAGCTGTTCGCGTACGCATGTCCCAGGTGGCCAGTCCGTGCTCTCCAAGCCTCGTGACCAGCCAGCGCCCGTGATCTGCGAATGTCGGCGAACCCGGTATCGAGCTGCGGGCGCAGCGGTGACGCCACGAGCCGTCCGGTCTCGAGCTCCCAGAACGCCAGTTTGCCGTCGCTGGCGCTCAGCGAGCGTGTGGCCGTCCGGCGACAAGGCGATGCTCGTGCTCTGCCAGGTGTGCTGGCGGCGAGGCCATATACGGATCCGGCGGACGCGCTCCAGCGTGCGGCTGTCGAACACGCTCACTCGACCGGGCGCGTCAGCGACGACGAAGCGTGCTCCGTCTGGCGTCGGCCGGACGGTCGCCGCCTCCGCGAGGCCCAACGGCAACCCGCCGCCGCAGGCCTGCGTGTGCCGGCGCGGTCCCAGGCGATGACGCCTCCGCTTTCGCTCGCGGTGTACACCGTCCGGCCGTCCGGTGCGATCGCCACATCGGTCATGCGACCGCGTGTGTCCGTCAAACGCATCGTCCACCTCGCCGAACCCCGAGCGCCAGACGATGCCCCGGCCGTCCTCGCCGACGGTCACCAGGAAACGTCCGTCGCGCGTGAAGCGCATCGCCAGTACGGCTCCCGTCATGGCGGCCGAGCCCTACCTGCTTCGTCCCTGTTCGCACATCGACGAACGTGACTCCGCCGGAATGGTCGCCGATCGCCGCGAGCGTGCGATACGTGGCGCCCACGAACGCGGGCTCGGTCGCGAGCAAGCCGGTCGAAGCGGTCGAAGCGTCGCGGCATCGCGCACGCCGATCCGCCCGTTCGAGCTGTTCTGCGTCACCAGCTCGCTCCCGTCACCCGCGTAGCCGACCAGCGCATCGCCGGTCGGCCGCCGATGGTCTTCGGCGCGCGCAGAGCTCGTCCGGTGCGCGCCGACCAGCGCAGAAGGTTCGAGGATCCACTCGACGCCAGGAACGTCGCGATGAGCACCGCCGAATCCGGCGAGAACAGCAGACGCTGGGTCTGCCCGGCTGCGGCTTGCCGGCCAGCGGTGCGGCGATCGCGCGTCGCGTGCGCACGTCGACGAGGTCGACGTACGTGCCCTTGAGGCCGCGAGCCCCGACCGCGAGCCGGCTGCCGTCCGGGCTGAACCGCAACGATGTCGACTGCAGCGCGCGTGACATACGGCCGTCCGGCTCGACGGCGCGTCCGCGCGTCGAAGAAGATCACGCGCCCGTGCCCGTCGCCGGCGGCGAGCAGCTCGCCGGTCGGGGCGACGTCGACGGCGTCGAGGAGGTCATCCTCGCCATGGAGGACTCCGATCGCGGCCGGTGTGCGCACAAGCGTGCTGAGGAGGTTGCTGCGGGTCGGGAGCGTGTCGTCCAGCGCCACGCCCTCGCGTGCGAGCAGCAGCGAGCGTGCGAGATCGCCGTCGGCCATCGCCTCGATGCCGAGCCGCTGGGCCTCGGCCGCACGCGCCTCGGCGCGGGCGGTTCCGCGCTGGTGGAGCGCCACGATGATGCCGAGCACGGCAATGACCGACAGCACGACGGCCCCAGCGAGGAATCCGACCAGGCGGCGTTGCGCGCGCTCGCTCTCGGCCCGTCCCGCGTCGAGGAACGCCGCCTCGACTGGGCTCAGCTCATCCTCGTGAGCGGCGCGCCATTCGAGCGCCGCCGCGAGCGTCGCGCCGCGGTACAGATCGCCGCTGCCCGGTCGCCCTCGTCCCAGGCGAGCGCCGACTCGGCGAGGCGGCGATGCAGGCGCCGGCCTCGGCGTCCTCGTCGAGCCACCCCCGCAGGCGCGGCCACTCGCGCAGCAGCGCTTCGTGCGCCACCTCGACCGAGTCGGCGCTCGTCGTCAGCAGCCGCCGCTCGGTCAGCACAGCGATCACGCGCGCGACCGCGTCGTCACCGCCCCGCTCGAGCTCGTCGAGCGGAACGCGCCGGCGGACGACGGCGCCGTCGGGATCCTCGGCGACGAGCCGCGCGAACACTCGCCGCGCGGCGCGCTGCTGCGGCTCGTCCAGTTGCGCGAACGCGTCCTCGGCCAGCCGGGCGACCGCCCCGTGCACGCCGCCGGTGCGCTCGTACGTCGCCAGCCGCAGCCAACTCCCGTCCCGCCGCTGCCAGAGCTCGAGCAGCGCGGTCGAGAGCAGCGGCAGGCCGCCCGGCTCGTTCTCGACGTCGGCGAGCAACGCGTCGACGAGTTCGGGCTCGATACGCAGCCCTGCTCGTACCGTCGGCTGCGCGATCGCGCGCCGCAGCTCGTCGCGCCGCATCGGGCCGACCAGCAGGTGGTTCGAGGCGAGCAGCTCGGACAGGCCGGGATATGCCGCACAGCGGCTGTAGAAGTCGGCGCGGATCGCGACGACCGTGGCGTTGCGCTCGTCGCCGGCGGTCGCGAAGCGCGTCAGCGCGTCGATGAACTCGCGCCGCTCGCCCTCGTCGCCGCAGGCGGTGAACATCTCCTCGAACTGGTCGACGGCGATGATCCCGGGCACGTCGTTCGCCAGCGCCGGACGCGGCCGCGCGCAGCGCGCTCATCGGATGCGCGCCAGGCCGCATCAGCACGCGCGACCAGCCGTCGCTGCCGGGCAGGACCCCGGCTGCCAGCGCCGGGAGCAGCCCGGCGCGCAGCAGCGATGACTTGCCGCTCCCCGACGCCCCCACGAGGCCGACGAGCGGCGCGCCGACCATTCGCGCGACGAGCTCGGCGAGCATCCGCTCGCGACCGCAGAAGTACTCGGCGTCGTCGAAACCGAAGGCGGCGAGGCCCTTGAAGGGGCAGGCGACCGCCTGCTCGCCGCCGCCTGTGCCGGCGAGCAGCTCGGCTCGCTCGCGGACGAGCTGGAGGTCGACGACATTGCTCGCCAGCTCGGTCTGCACGCCCAGCAACTCGCTGCGGCTGGCCGCAGCGCGTCCGGCGGCGGCGTCCACTCGCCTCGCCGCCTCGAGCCGCGTCCACTCCGCCGCCACCTCGTGGACGCGGCGCGGAACGCCGCGGCTCGCCTGCAGCAGACGCGTCGCCGACACCATTTCGCGGCCTCTCGCCGGCATAGAGCAGCGCGATCTCACCCACGGACTCGGCATCGAGCGGCTCGACGAACGAGCGTCGCCTCCCACGGCAACGGCGTCAGCGCACCGTCGTTCTCGGCCGTCGCGAGAAGCAGGACCGGGATCTGGGCAAGCGGCAGCTCCGCGAGTGCCTCGCCGACGGCGCCGCCCGCCCGATCGAGGTCGTCGATCACCAGCAGCGTCGCCCGCTGCGCCTGCTGCGCCTGCGCGACAACCGACAGGGCGACCGGAGTCGGGCTGCTGCCCGCCACGTACAGCACCGCCCCCTCGTGGGGATGCACCTCGCGCGCGAGCTCCGCGGCGAGGCGTGTCTTTCCCACCCCACGGACCTCCGATGAGCGCCACGGCCGCTCCGGTCCCGCTGCGCCGCGCGCCCTGCCACAGCTCGCGGAGTCGAGCCTCGTCGGCCGCTCGCCCGATCAGCGGAGTTCGCGCGGCGGCCTCGAGCTCGGTCGGCAGGCCGGCCGCCGGTAGCTCCAGCTCGAGCGCCAGGTCGTGCCGGAGGATCGCGTCGTGCAGGCGCCGCAGCTCGGGGCCCGGCTCGACGCCGATCTCCTCGACAAGCGTGCGCCGGGCCGCCCGGTAAGCCTCGAGCGCGTCGGCCTGGCGCCCGCTGCGGTACAGCGCGAGCATGAGCTGAGCGCGCAGACGCTCGCTCAGCGGATGCAGCGCGATCAGCTCCCCCAGCTCGGCCACGAGCTCGCCGTGCGATCCGACCGCGAGATCCGCTTCGACGCGCAGCTCGACGCGCGGCCTGGCGCTGCTCGTCGAGGCTGGCGATGGCGGCCTGCGCGAACGGTGCGAACGCGAACTCCGCCAGCGGCGGGCCGCGCCACATCGCGAGTGCGTCGCGCAGCATCGCCCCCGCACGGCCCGCCTCGCCCGCCGCCAACGCGCCCCGCGCCTCCCGCACTATCGCTTGGAATCGCTCGGCATCCAGCTCACCGGGCACGATCCGCAGCCGATAGCCAGCCGGCGTCGTGCTCAGGACGCCGGGATCCCCGAGCGCCCGCCGCAGCCGGGACACATGCACCTGGACGGTCTGGGTCCCACCGGCCGGCGCATCCTCCCCCCACAGACGCGACGGCCAGACGGTCCGTGCTCACCGCCTCGTTGGCATGCAGGACGAGCATCGCCAGCGCCGCGCGAACCTTCCCACCGGTGACGGGTATCAGTCCAGAAGCGGCACGGACCTCCAGTGGCCCGAGAATACGAAACTCCATCGCGCCGACCGCAGCAGAGGCTACCTCCGCGGATGAGCTAATTCATCCTCGCTCACCTCGTTGCCCCTCGGTTGCTCCGAGCGACATAGCCGGGGGCCCGATTCGTCTCTAGGAGCGACGCTCGGATTACCCCAGCAGAGCGGAAATGGCCGGCTCGCGCGCGGGCAGTCCTCGAGGCCCGGCGACCGCTTCCTCCCATCCAAGCTCTATAGGTATGTGCGCAATTGCCCATCCGGCCACGCCGAGAGGCGGCTGTAGGCCAGGCGTGCCAGTCGCCCGCGAGCGTCGTACGCGCCTCTCACCCGTTCAGCGACGGGTCTGTGGTCCGGGCCGGCGCCATTGATGGCGCCGTCCTCAGCGCGTGGCTGCAACCGGTCCCAGTGGCTGCGTGACGCTGCGGAAGCGCCGGACTTCTGCTTGCGTACCTCGTCGTATGGCTTCGACTCGCTTGCTGTCAAACACCGGGTACCACTTCGGTACCACGTGCGCCCTAGGAGGCTCCCGAGCCCGCTAGTGGCTTGACCGCGCTGCATGGCGAAACCCGGACTCGAACCGGGTCCCTCAACAGCAAGAGCCTCCGGAGGAGGCTCTCTGGATTCCTCGTCGCTCCGAGGGACATAGCGGGGGGCCCGATTCGTCTCTGGGAGCGACGCCCGGATCACTGATCGATACCGGTCCCCTCCCTGAGTCCGAACCCGTCGGAATGACGCCGTCAGAGGGGTGCAACTGGCTAGAACGTCACCACGCGGTCGCTGTCGGCGAACAGCTTCGCCACGTCGGGCGGGGTGATCCAGCTCCCTCCGACCTTTTCGAGATCGTCGTCGGTCGCCCCACGGGCGACGGCGCAACCCCTTCAGACGTAGACCGGCACTTCGTGGTCGCGTAACTTGGCCAGAAGATCGCGGAAGGGCGGAACACCGACGCCCTCGAGCGTTCCGGCATTGTCGCTCAGCAGGAGCTCGGTGGCATCGCCGCCGAGCACGATCGACGGCTGCTGCCCGATCTCGACCGACCCGTTGGCCGCGAGGTGCAGAGGGATCGACGCCCGGGTGGCATCCGCCGTTCCGGCGCTGACGAAGTACGCGATCTTCATCTTTCGCGACCATCTCACATCGGGGCATCACGTGGCAATGGGCGGTCACGACAAGCACCAACCCCCTCTCAACCGCAAAACCTCGCTTGAGCGGGTATCCCACTCCAGCCCTTCACCTCGAGGTGCAACTCGCGGCCGTTGCTCGCTCGGGGCGCGTGGCGGCGCTGGTCCTGTTGCTCTCGCACAAGGCGCCAGCCGAGCGGACGCTCCGGCTCAGACGCCGTCCGAGATTCGAAGCACAGCGCCTGATCGTCCACCGTGCGCGCGACCACCTTCGCAGGGCTTCAGCTGTTGCTGCGGTTCGGAGGATTTCCGTCGCAACGTCGACGGTGCCGTGAGAGAGTCTGCGCCATGACGAGCCGCTTGCTAGCCGTGGCCGACTGGTGGCAGGATTGGGCCGACATTTGGACTGTCACGTCGAGACACGGAGGCAGTTAGGAGTAGCTAGATGAAACGCCGCATTCTCATCGCTTGCGGACTCTTGCTGCTTGCCTCGCTCGCGCAACCCAGCACGAAGCTCTTCGCGGATACGCCTACCGCGCATTTCCACATCCTGACCGATTCCACGTGGAAGTACAGCGCGATGGAGGAGCCAGACTGGTTCACGGCAGCGTTTGACGATTCTCGTTGGCGTAATGTTGTGGCGCCCTCGGCCGGCCAGTGCTCCGCGGATACGCCGCACTGGGGAGCTTTTGACGCATCACCCTTGCCTGGCAGTGATGCGCTGCCCATATGGGGACATAACCCTCAGTCCTTCCAGACAATCTTCATTCGAAAGACATTCTCGCTAGCAATCCCTACCACCGGCACCATTCGGGCAGCCGCGGACGACGAACTCGACCTCTTCGTCAACGGCGTTCTTGTCGCGAGCGAGTCCAATCTTCAGGCTGGCCCCGTCTTGAAGATCTCGGTCTCCCTCACATCCGGAGTGAACGTCGTCGCGATGAAGGCGTTCGACTCAGTTGGAGGCTGCCAAGCAGCTATCGCGGACCTTGACGTGCTGGAACAGGGCTGCTCGGGCATCCAGGGGACGATTCTCGGCACCGCGGGCCGCGACGTGCTCACAGGCGGTCCCGGACGAGATGTGATCGTCGCCTTTGGCGGCGATGACTCGATCAGCGGCGCAGGCGGCGACGACCTGATCTGCGGAGGGGATGGGGCAGACACCATCAGCGCTGGCGCCGGCAACGACACGGTGTTCGCGCAGCGTGGCGCCGATACCGTCGCCGGGAGCAGCGGCGACGATCGTCTCCACGGAGGCCGGAATGCCGACGTGCTCCGCGGGAGCACGGGCGAAGACACCGTCATCGGCGGCGCCGGCGCAGACACGATGAGCGGCTACCTCCATGCTGACCTTCTCGTCGGCGGGCTCGGCAATGACATTTACCGCGGCGGCAGCGGAGACGACACGGCGTCATTTGCTGCAGCTCCCACGGGCGTGCGCGTGAATCTCGTTCGTCGGGTCGCCAGAGGCGACGGGATCGACGTCATTTCCGGGATCGAGCGCCTGCGAGGGTCCCGGTTCGCTGACCGACTGTTCGGAAGCCCACGCGCCGACGCTCTCCACGGGCTCGCCGGCAACGACCTACTCATGGGCGCCGGCGGCGGGATTCGAACCCGCGACCTTCGGGTTATGAGTTTGAGAACCGGGGGGCAGTCCAGTTGTGTTTCCGCATACCTATGCGGGTTCTGTTGCTCTGTTTTGCCCACAGGCTGCGCTGAGCGCGATGGCAAGGCGAGACGTGCTCAGAGTGAGGCTCGACCGCCGCGAGCTCGCGGCTCTGGACCGCCTGCGGGCGACGCGCGGCGGGCTCACCCGCTCCGAGCTCGTGCGCCGGCTGATCGCTGAGGCGGAGCCGTCCCCGCCACCGCCGCCGTCGCTCGATGAGTTGCTCGCCGCAGCGGCGGCGCCACTACGGCAATAGCAGCGCTCGCTAGGACGTGCGCACGGTTCCGGGCGCGGGCGCCACCTTGCCGAGTCCCGACCAGCCGAAGGTGACGTAACGGCGTCCGATGCCCGTGCCGATGCGCGCCCTACCCCGGAACGGGGACCTCGTCCACGCGTGGCGCTGGATCGGGCGTGGCTACGGCGCCGGCGAGCACTTTCTCCGCCACGCGGCCACAAGGCTCCGCTCGGTGCCGCGCTTTACCTAGCACCCCCACCCTGCTACGGACAAATGTCCGAAGGCCAAGTCATCCAGGCGTGTCCCGGATACCTGGACAGCGTGGCCGGACTCACCGTGACCCATGTCACGGGAATGCATCCGCCGCCTTCGGCGTCCCTGGAGTACGCACAGCAACCCACCCCCCAAGAAACGGGAACGTCATGTCCAGCAGCAACCTCAAGCGGTCCGGGAAGGCACCCAAGCCTTCCGACGGTCACCGTGAAGCCGTGCCCTCAGAGGTCGCGAACTCTGGCCTCATGGAGACCGATGCACGACGCTCGGAGCCGACCGGCAAGGACGCCGTCCGCTCGCCGGAGACCAGTTTTGCTCTTCCGATCGAAGAGATGGACCTCACGAATCATGCCGTCCGCTCGCCGGAGCGCGCCAAGAACGTCTTCTTCGAGAACGACTATCTGAATGGGGAGTGACCCTTCTGGGTCGCGGCTCACAATCGAGCACGTGGTGACATAACCGAGCAACCTATCGCCGGTGAGTGACGATCCCAGAGGGCTTGCCCACCTTGGTTGGTCCGCGCCGGCTTAGCGCCCGGCGCCGTTCGCCGACGCGAGGCTCCGCGCCTAGCTAGCGCTCACCTTGCCCCCCACCGCCGGCGCCGGCGGTAGGGTCCGGACGTGGAAGTGCGGCAGCTGACATGCAGCCGTTGCCGCGCCGAGCTGCCGATCGCGTATAGCACCGGCGCCGATCGGCAACCCTGCGAGAACTGCGGCGGAACGAGCATCACGGTGGCTGTGCAAGGCACGGCGACGGCACGTGCAAGTTCCACCGCCTCATACGTAGTGCAAACGACCAACGCCGCCGGCACCAGGCGGCTACGCCTGCAAGCGGAGCTTGACGAACTTGAGACGCAGGTGTCACGGAACTCGCTGGCCGACTGCCAGGTCACGTTGAAGCGCGCCCTCGAGGCGCTACATGAACTCGCAGATTGCCTCAACAAGCGGGGAGAATTGGACGCAGAACGGGTGGACGGCGCGCGAGCTTGGTCTTCGGAGAGCTCACTTGGGCGCGAGGAACGCGGCACACCACTCTTCGCACTCCGTGATAGCCCTGAGGAGTGACGCCGATGCCGACGAGCGTCTCTACTGGGACATCGACGGCAGCGCGCTCGGCAGTCTCCACTCAGCGACTCAACAGAATGAGTACACAGCGCGACTACACGGGCATGGTGTTCTGCCACCCCTCCGGCTGCTCGTGGCTCGCGTAGCCGCATCCGTGCCGTATTCGAGGTCGCTCCTGCCCCTCGGAACCCAAAGGCGCCAGGTGCGGGATCGCGGACCGGACGCACAGCCGACCGCGAATCGGACCACCTGACCCCGTTCGCTCATGAAGGACACCGTAGGACCGCGCTCGGGCGCATAGCCGTCAAATCGTGCCCGATTCGGGTCCTCGAAGTCCGAACGAGCGGGTCATTGTCCGGCGGTCGGAGGTCGGCGACGCTCGACGCATGACTACGTACCGCATGGAGCTCGGCTTCAAGACCGAGCTCACGCCCGGCGAGGTCGAGGACTTCTTCGCCGAGGTCATCACGGAGACGCGCAACCACATGACGCCGGGCGAAGAGCTCACGCTCTCCGCCGTCGTCGCCGTCACCGCGTAGCAGCCAACCAAACCGCATTAGGAGAGCCGTCATGGCTACCAGCAAGACCAGCACGAAGAAGAGCGGCAACGCCGCGAAGCCGCAGGGCTTCGAGTGGCCGAAACCGGCAAAGCAGGTCCTCGCCGACTACCTGAAGGCGCGGGTCACCGCCGACCAGAACGCCCCGAACGAGGCGCGCCCGTTCATCAACCAGAAGGACGTGCTGCACGTCCACTCGTCCGACTGGCCCGTCTGGCTTGCCGAGCAGGGCATCGAGCCCTCGAAGGCCGAGGCGGCGAAGCCGCTCCGCGACGCCGGGCTCTCCGTGCGGGCGTTCCCGCTACCGGGCGAGGGGCGCTCGCTCGGCTTCTACGTCGGCCCTGCGCCGGCGGGCACCTCCCGTTTGCCGCGCCGCGAGGCGGTACGCCGCCCACGCGCCGCAAGGCCGTTCGGGCGCCTGGCGGACGAGCAGCGCCAGGTGATCGGCGCCGCGCTCACGGCGTACGAGTACGCGCCGGAGGAGGCCGAGCTCGCCGAGGTCCGCGACGCGCTCCTCGAGCAGACTCGGGTAGGCGGGCGGCGTACATCCTGAAAACGGGATGTAGGAACAGAGGGCGCCCTTCGGGGCGCCCCTTGTTTGCCGCGCTCAGCGCCCGCGTACGGCGCCGCTCGGCCAAGGTCCGACCCCGTGCTGCCCCGGCCGGCGGGCGGCTCAGGCGGGCGCAAAACACGCCCGTTGCGCCTACAGATTGTGGGCCCAACGTCCCTCCGCCTACCCTGCCTGAAAGCAGAAAACCCCCGATTTGCGGGGGCTTCCTGTATAGCGGGGGCGGGATTCGAACCCGCGACCTTCGGGTTATGAGCCCGACGAGCTACCTGACTGCTCCACCCCGCGTCGCGACCCGAAATGGTAGCACTCGCAATCGGATCATCAAGCGGCGCCGAAGCGCTCCCGGAGGGTCTTCTTGGAGAACTTTCCGACCGAGGTCTTGGGCACCTCGTCGATGATCTCGACGCGCTCCGGGATCCACCACCGGGCGACCCGATCGGAGAGGAATTCGCGCAGGATGTCGGCGTCGAGCTGCTCGCCGTCCTCGGGCACCACGCATGCGAGCGGGCGCTCGCCCCACTTTGCATCGGGCACCGCGATGACCGCCGCCTCCCGCACCGCCGGGTGGGCCATGATCTCGTTCTCGAGCTCGACGGAGGAGATCCACTCGCCGCCGGACTTGACGAGGTCCTTGGTGCGGTCGACGAGGCGGATGTAGCCGTCGGGCGAGATCGTCGCCACGTCGCCGGTGCGGAGCCAGCCATCGTCGGTGAACGACTCGCCGCCGCCCTCCTGGCGGTAGTACGCCGCGGCGATCCACGGACCGGCGACCTGCAGCTCGCCGCGCGAGTCGCCGTCCCACGGCTGCTCCTCCGCGCTGCCCGGCTCGACGATCCGCACGTCGACGAGCGGGGCGACGACACCCTGGCTCGCCCGCAGGTCGGCCAGCTCGTCCTCGGGCCGGTCGGCGAGCGTGGACCTGATCGTGCAGACCGACCCGACCGGGCTCGTCTCGGTCATCCCCCAGGCCTGCAGGATCGGCATCCCGAGCCGCTCGCGGTACGCCTCCGACAGCGTGCGCGGAACGGCCGAGCCGCCGCACACGATCGCCCGCAGCGCGCCGAGGTCGCGGCCCTCGAGCTCGTCGAGCGCGCCCATCCAGATCGTCGGCACGCCGGCCGCCACCGTCACCCGCTCGTCCTCGATCAGCCCGGCGATCGCCGCGGGCGTCATCTGGGGCCCGGGCAGGGCGAGCGAGCTGCCCGCCATCACAGCGGCGTGCGCCAGCCCCCACGCGTTGGCGTGGAACATCGGCACGACCGGCAGGATCGTGTCGCGCTCGCTCACGGCCAGCGTGTCGGCGAGCATCGCCCCGAGGCAGTGCAGCATGGTCGAGCGATGCGAGTAGACGACGCCCTTCGGGCTCCCCGTCGTGCCGCTCGTGTAGCACATGGCGGCCGCCCGATCCTCGTCCTCGATCGAGAAGTCGGCCGGCTCCTCGCCCGCCACCAGCTCCTCGTAGTCGAGGATCCGGTCGTCGGCCGGGACCTCCCCCGCGCCGTCGTCCATCACCACGATCCGCTTGACCGTCGGGAAGCCGTCGACCAGCGGCCACAGGACCTTGACCAGCGAGCGGTCGACGAAGATCACCTCGTCCTCGGCGTGGTTGACGATGTAGCTCACCTGCTCGGGGAAGAGCCGGATGTTCAGCGTGTGCAGCACGCGCCCGCTGCACGGCGCGGCGAAGTACAGCTCGAGGTGGCGAGCGGTGTTCCAGGCGAAGGTCGCGACCCGCCCCTCGCCGGAGATCCCCAGCGCGTCGAGCGCGCCGGCCAGCCTCCGCGTGCGCAGCGCCCAGTCGCCGTACGTCGTCTGCTCGCGTCCCGTGGCGGTCAGCGTCGTGATCGTCTTGTCGGCGAACAGCCGCTCGGCGCGCGAGAACGCCTGCACGAGCGTCAGCGGATGCGGCGACATCAGGCCCTTCATCGATCCCTCCTCGAACGACTCCTACAACCCCAGGCGCGCGAGCTCGATCGCCGGGCAGCGGTCCATCACAACGTGGAGCCCGGCCGTGCGGGCGCGCTCCGCCGCGGCCTCGTCGACCACGCCGAGCTGCATCCACACGACGGCGGCGCCGGCCGCGATCGCCTCGTCGACGTGCGCCCCCGCCTTCGACGAGCGGCGGAAGATGTCGACGACCTCGACCGGCTCGCCGATCGCGTCCAGCGACGGGTAGGCCCGCGCGCCGAGGATCTCGTCGGCATTCGGGTTGACCGGGATCACGCGATGGCCGCGACGCTGCAGGAGCGTGGCGATCCGGTGCGAGTCGCGCCAGGAGTCGGGCGAGCAGCCGACGACGGCCCACACGCGCGTGGCGGTCAGGATCGCCCGCACCTCGTCGACCGGCGGCAGCAACGACGAACACGGGTGGACGGCGAGCAGCCGGCGCTCGGCGAGCCGCTCGAGCACGAGCGCCGTGTCGGCGATCGGCACGCCGGTCAGGTGCTCCTCCCGGCGCTCGAAGTCGTCGACGATCGCGTGCACGGCGGCGCCGTAGGCGTCGCGGTCGCCCGCCGCCAGCGCCGTCACCGCATCGGCGGCCCGGCCGAACGCGTCCGACCCGGCGCGCATCCGCTCGGCGGCGTCCCTGGCGGCGGCGTCGTCGCCGGCCGACAGCGCCGCGAGCGCCAGCGCCCAGGCCGCCGGCGGCGAGTCCGCCTCCTCGTCGCCCAGCTGATCGCGCACGTAACCGGTCGGGTCGTCGCCCGCGAGGACCGACGCCTTGGCGTAGCCCACCAGCCGCCCGAAGGCACGCGGCGGCGCCGTCTCCCACGAAGCGCGGTAGCGATCGGCGGCGCGCCGGAGCGCGGGCCGCGCATCGCCGGCCGCCAGCAGGGCGCGCTGCGCGTCGCCGTCTGCGGCGATCGCCTCCCACATGGCGTCCTCGTGGGTGGCCGTCACGAACGCGATCCTACGCCTCGAGCAGCCGCCGCAGCCGGAGCGCGTTGCGTACGGCGAAGGCCTCCCAGTCGTTGTTGAGGTAGACGAACGTCTCGCCCAGCGCCGCGATCCGCGGGGCGAGCTCCCGCAGCTCGCTCTCGCTGTAGTTGCCCCGTCGCCCGCGGCCGTAGTGCAGGCGCACGTACGACCAGTCCGCCGTCTTCACCCACGGCTGCCACGGGCGCGCCGGATGGTGGCCGACCGCGAGCGCGACGCCGTGCCAGCGGAGCAGGTCGAGCACCTCGTCGGTGAACCAGCTCTCGTGGCGGAACTCGAACGCGTGGCGGACACCGTCCCACCCACCCAGCGCGTCGAGCGCGGCCGCCAGCCGCGGGACATCGCGCCGGAAGCGCTCGGGCAGCTGCCACAGGACCGGGCCGAGCTTCGGCGAGGCGGCCAGCGGCGCGATCGCGTCGTAGAAGCGCCGGATGCCCTGGTCGAGGTCGGTGAGCCGCTTGAAGTGCGTGAGGTACTGGCTCGCCTTGACGGCGAACACGAAGTCCGGCGGCGTCACCCGCACCCACTCGGCCACCGCCTTCGGCTTGGCCAGCCGGTAGAAGGTCGAGTTGACCTCGACGGTGTCGAAGAGCGTCGCGTAGTGCTCGAGCCAGCGCGGCGCGGGCACACCCTTGGGGTACACACGCTCCCGCCAGTCGGCGTAGTTCCAGCCCGAGCAGCCGACGCGAATCGCGCCCATGCCAGCAAGAATGCCCGTCGATGGCCCGGGTATTCGTCACGCGCGTCCTGCCCTTCCCCGCGCTCGAGCGGCTCGAGGCCGAACACGAGGTCGACACCTGGCCACGCGACACGCCGCCTCCACCCGAGGAGCTGCGTGCACACGCGCGCGAGGCCGAGGCGCTGCTCACGATGGTCAGCGACCGCATCGACGGCGAGCTGCTCGACGCGGCGCCCAACCTGCGCGCGATCGCCAACTTCGCGGTCGGGACCGACAACATCGATCTCGATGCGGCAGCCGCGCGCGGCATCCCGGTCGGCAACACGCCGGACGTGCTGACCGACGCGACCGCCGACCTCGCGTTCGCATTGATCCTGGCGCTCGCGCGCGGGATCGTGTCCGGCGCCGAGACGGTCCGCGCGGGCGAGTGGCGCACCTGGGATCCGGCGGGAGATCTCGGCACCGATCTGGCCGGGGCCACGCTCGGCATCGTCGGGCGCGGCCGGATCGGCGAGGCCGTCGCGCGCCGCGCCGCCGGCTTCGGCATGGACGTCGTCCACAGCTCGCGCTCGTCGGGCCTCCCGCTCGGAGAGCTGCTCGAGCAGGCCGACGTCGTGTCCCTCCACACGCCGCTCACCCCGGACACCCGCCACCTGATCGACGCGCGCGCGCTCGCGCGTATGAAGCCGACCGCGCTGCTCGTCAACACCGCGCGCGGCGGGATCGTGGACCAGGAGGCGCTGCGGGAGGCGCTGCTGGCGAGTCGCATCGCGGGCGCGGGGCTCGACGTCACCGAGCCCGAGCCGCTGCCGGGAGACGATCCCCTGCTCGACGCGCCCAACCTGATCGTGGTCCCGCACCTCGGCTCGGCGACCCGGCGCACCCGTGCGAAGATGGCCGAGATGGCGGTGGAGAACCTCCTTGCCGCGCTCGACGGACGCCCGATGCCGCACGCGGTCCCGTGACCAGCGTCGCGGTCGTCGACATCGGCACGAACTCGACGCGCCTGCTCGTGGCCGAGCCCGACGGAGCCGGCGGTCTCCGGGAGCTCGCGCGGGAGTCGATCGTGACCCGGCTCGGCGAGGGGGTCGACGCCACCGGCCGGCTCGGCGACGAGCCGCAGGCCCGGGTGTTCCGGGTGCTCGACGGCTTCCGCGAGACGATGGACGCCCACGACGCCGACGTCCGCACCGCGGTCATGACGTCGGCGGTGCGCGACGCGGCGAACGGCGCCGAGTTCGCCGCCGCGGTGCGCGATCGCTACGGCCTCGAGGGCCGCACGCTCTCGGGCGACGAGGAGGCCCGGCTGAGCTTCCTCGGCGCCACCGCGTCGCGGCCGGCCGACGCCGAGCTGCTCGTGATCGACATCGGCGGCGGGTCGACCGAGATGGTCGAGGGCGCCGGCACCCAGGTCGAGTTCCACGTGTCCACCCAGGTCGGGGTCGTACGCCACACCGAGCGCTTCCTGCACACCGACCCGCCGACCGCCGAAGAGCTCGATGCGCTCGCCCAGGCCGCCCGGGAGACGATCGAGGCCGCGGTGCCCGCGGACGTACGCGAGCGCGTCCAGGCGGCGATCGCGGTAGCCGGCACCGCGACCCAGCTCGCCGCGATCGACCTCGAGCTCGAGCCCTACGACCGCAGCAGGATCGAGGGCCATCGCCTGTCGCGCGCCCGGCTCCAGGAGCTGCAGGACCGCCTCGCCGCCGTCCCACTGCCCGAGCGCCGCGAGATCACGGGCCTCGACCCCGCCCGCGCTCCGACGATCGTGGCCGGTGTGACGGTCCTGCTCCAGGTCGCCGGCGCGTTCGAACTCGAAGCGGTCGAGGTTTCCGAGCGGGACATCCTGTGGGGTGTCGCGCTTGACAGCACCTGAGAAACGACCGGGTTTTCTGGACGGTTGTTCGATTGCGAACTTGTTTTCGATCTGGCAATACTCCAACGCGTCGGAAAGGGCGGTCGTGCCTCCCGCCGCCGTCCCTCTGACACATAGGCCCGGGCGATTGCCGCATCATCGGCGCCTCCCGCCGTTCGGGCCACCCAATAAGGCCCCCAAAGGCACGTACCCCTGCCCGTCCTGACGGGGCCATTTTGAAGCCGCCCGCCCCCGCCGCGGGCGGCTTCACGTTTGAGGGGGGTCTGACCCCTGCGCCCAAGGGGGGTCCGACCCCTACGCGACCCTACGCCAGGTTTGCGGAGCGCGGGTAGGCCACCGACGGGTCGGTGAGCACGTTGACGAGCGCCGGACCGCTCGCCGCCAGCGCGCGCTCGAGCGCGGGCCGCAGCTCGGCCGGGACGCGCACGAGCTCCCCGTGGCCCCCGAGCGCCCGCACCACCTCGTCGTAGCGCGTCTCCGGCCGCAGGTCGGCGGCCACCGAGTAGCCGTACAGGAACTCCATCGGGTGCTTCTCCAGCCCCCAGATCCCGTTGTTGCCCATCACGCCGACCACGCCCACCCCGTGGCGGGCGAGCGTGTCGAACTCCATCCCCGAGAAGCCGAACGCGCCGTCGCCGAGCAGCAGCACCACCTGCCGCCCGGGGTGGGCCAGCTTGGCCGCCAGCGCGTAGCCGGGCCCGCTGCCCAGGCAGCCGTAGGGCCCGGGATCGAGCCAACACCCCGGCGCGTACGAGTCGACCACGCGCCCGGCGTATGACACGAAGTCACCGCCGTCGCCGATCACGATCGCGTCGCGGTCGAGCACCTGCGCCAGCTCGGCGTACACGCGCATGGGATGCAGCGGCGCGCGGTCGTCGCCCAGCTGGTCGCGCTCGGCCTCCCGCTTCGCCGTCTCGATCTCGCGCAGGTGCTCGATCCAGCCCGCCCGGTCAGCCCCGGTCCCGCTCGCAAGCGCCTCGAGCGTCAGCGCGACATCGCCGTAGCACTCGGCCGCCACGGGGCGCGGGTGGTCGCGCTCCGGCTCGGCGAGGTCGACGGCGACGAGCTCGGTCTCCTCCCCGAACGCCTCGCCGAAGCCGAGCCGGAAGTCCATCGGCACGCCCGCCACCACCGCCACGTCGGCCTCCTTGAGCGCCGCGCTGCGCGCGCGGGAGAAGAAGCAGCGATGGTCGGCCGGCAGGCAGCCGCGCGCGAGCCCGTTGAGGAACACCGGCACGTCGAGCGCCTCCGCCAGCTCGCGCAGGGCATGCTCGCCGTGGCCCCAGTAGAGGTTCGTGCCGGCCATGATCACGGGGCGCTCGGCCTCGCTCAGGAGCGCGATCGCGCGGTCGAGCTGCGCCGCGTCGGCACGCCCGCGGGCCGGCGGGCGGCCGTCGGGCAGCGGAGGCTCGTCGGCCTCCATGAACACGACGTCGAGCGGGAAGTCGAGGAACGCGGGACCGGGATGGTCGCGCTGCATCACCCTCCACGCGTCGTCGATCAGCGCCGGGATCTCGGCCGTCGAGCCGGCCGTCGCCGCCAGCTTGACCAGCGGCCGGACGAACGGCACGTGGTCGATCTCCTGCAGCGAGCCCCGGCCCCAGCGCATCGCCGGCGCGCGCCCGCCGAGCACGAGCACGGGCGAGTGGTTCTGCTGGGCGGACGCGATCGCGCTCATGCCGTTCGTGACCCCGGGGCCGGCCGTGAGGGCGGCCACCCCCGGCTCGCGCGTGACCTTCGCCCAGCCCTCCGCCGCGAAGGCGGCGGACGCCTCGTGGCGGACGTCGACGAGGTCGATCCCCTCGGCCCGGCACCCGTCGTAGATCGAGAACAGGTGCCCGCCCGAGAGCGTGAACAGCTTGGTCACGCCGTAGGCCTTCAGTCGCCGCGCGACGAGGCGGCCGCCGTGCAGGGTCGTCGTCTCCTCGACCGGCATGGCGCCGCAATCTACCCCCCGGCCGGGGGGTTGGACGCCGCTTGCGCGTGCCGTCGCCGCGGCGCGGCTCTAGGGTCGACGACCATGGAGCACGACAACCAGATTCGCGACGCAGACCTCGAGCTGCTGCTCGCCGAGACCGACCGCGAAGAGCCGTTCCTCGTCGCCCGGCGCCCGCCCGAGCGTCAGGAGCCGCGCGAGGAGATCGACGAGCAGATCCTCGCGGGGCTCGTCACGCCCTACTAGGGCGTGCCCACGGGGCATCGCTCCGCACGGAATGACCCCGTTGGGCGGGGCCCCCTAACCCAGTCCCGCGGCGGCCTGGATCCGCGCTGCGGCGGCCGCTTCGGCCACTTGGCCCTCGCCCCAGTACAGCGACCGGCCGACGCGTAGCGCCGGCAGCCGGTCGGCACCCACGGCGAGCAGGCGTCGCCCACCACCCTCGATCGCCACGTCGCGCCGGCGGTCACCGGCGGCGCGTAGGCAGCCGTCGAGCCCCAGCCCGGCGGCAGCAGCGGCCTCCGCGAGGATCTCGGGGTCGTCGAGGTCGAAGCCGCCGCAGTAGGCCAGCCGACCCGCGGCCAGGACGAACGCCGCGCCGCGACCGCACTCGGCGGCGTATGCGGCCACGCGCATGGCGGCAGGGACGTCGGCCGGCCAGCTCTCAGGCCAGATCAGCGGCAGCCGCAGCTCCCGCGCCCGCTGCTCGGCGGCCGCCCGGACGCCGGCCAGCGCCACCTCGTCGGAGGCCAGTGAGCCTGCCCGCAGGGCGGTGCTCGAGGCGGGCGTCCAGGTCACGTCGTCGAACGCGCGCTCGACCCGCTCGGCGGCGAGGTACGTGAACGGGCACGCGAGGTCGAAGAGGAACTCGACCCGGATGCGCCGCTGGCGCGGACCGGGGCGACGCTTGGCCCTCCGATCCGCGAGTCTGACTACCTCACCCATGACTTTTCAGCCCTTCGTCCGCCGAACATCGCCGTCTGCAGGGCGTCATCTCGCCCTGCACCCGTATGAACGACCGCTCGCGAGCAAACTTGCGCTTTCGACGGATGTCGCAACGCATCGCGCACGCTGCGATGAATGTCCGTCGCACGAAACCGGTCCGCTGCTGGTAGAGGTATGCTCTTGAAACCAGTCGGCCGCGCCCTCCCCCGAGGCCCTCATGCCTACCGCACCCCCTCCTAAGCGCCACCCCTACGACCAGTGGTCGCCTGACGCCCGGGCGCTCGACCTGGTCGGAGACAAGTGGACGCTGCTCATCATCCGGGACCTCGCGGCAGGCCCGAGACGCTTCGTCGAGCTGCAACGGGTGCTGCCCGGGATCTCGACCGAGCAGCTGCGCTCGCGTCTCAACCGCATGGTGGCCGACGGGCTGCTGACCCGCCAGCGCTACCGCGAGGTGCCGCCGCGCGTGGACTACGAGCTCACGGAGCGCTCGCGCGAGCTGATGCCGGTCGTCGGCGCGCTCGCGCGCTGGGGCTATGACTGGACGTGGAGCGCCCCGCGCCCAGGTGAGGACGTCAACGTCGGCGCGATCTTCCGCCTGGCCCCGGGCCTGATCAAGGCGCCCGCCGGCGTCGAGGGCACCGTCGAGCTGGTCGTCGAGGGCAACGGCGCCACCGTGCCCGAGCGGCGCTATCGCATGATCGCCTCGGGCGGCCGGGTCGACATCTCCGAGGCGCCCTCCGAGGCCGGCGCCGCCGCCACGGTCACCGGCCCGCGCGAGGCCTGGGTCCGCGCGCTGGGGCCGGAGGGGTCGCCGGACGAGCTGTCGTTCAGCGGGAACCGTTCGCTGGCCGACGGCGTGCTGGCCGGCTTCACCGCCGCCGCGGCCGCCACGCGCGTCGCGGCTTAGGCGTAAGACTCAGTCGCCGTTGCCGTAGTCGCGCGATTCGACGTGCGGGAAGTCGCCCTGGAGGCGGCCCTGGAACCGCTCGGGCGGCTGCGTCCAGCAGCCCGGCGTACCTTCGGACGCCGGGGTCGGGCCGCCGGCGTTCTCGCAGTCCGAAGACGCCGACATCAGGTACGTCTCCAGCTCCTCGCCGACGAGGTCCATCGGCCCCACATACGTCGAGCCGCGGTTGGTCTTCAGCCGCTTGCGGTAGATCGCGGCGCTCTCCGCGCCGGTCGGGCCGAACTGGCGCAGGTAGTGGCCCACGCCGCCGCCGGGCGACGCCGTGGTGTCGCTGAGCGCGGCGGCGCCGTAGGAGATGAAGTCCGCCACCTGCATCTGCGACATCTCGAGGTACTGCAGCATCGGGTTGAGCTGGCCGAGGAACGGATGCAGGTTGGCGAGTAGCGGCTCGGCCCCCTCGAGCACCTCGCGCGCGGCCGGCAGCCCGGTCTTCGAGGCGGTGATGAGCGGGTCCAGGTCACGGAAGAAGCGCTCGAGGTCGGGCGCCAGGACGCGAACGTCGGCCAGCGTCGGCTTGAGGTCGCGAGCCACCGGCCGCAGGTCCTGCACGAGTGGCCGGGTATCGGCCGAGAACGTCTCGAGCCGCGCGAAGGTGGCCTTCGATTCGTCGAGGAACGTCGGGAAGATGCGGATCGACTCAGCGAGCGCGTCGTTGCGCGAGGCCGTTGCGTCGAACACGCGCTTGGACGAGGTGATCAGCGTCCGCAGCTGCTGCTCGTTCTCGGTCAGTGCGTCGAACGTGACGCCCGTGTTCTTCACCAGGCGCTGCAGCGCGCCCTCCTGCGTGTCGAGCACCTTCAGCACGTCGGCGCCGTCCGCCGCGAAGGCGGGCAGCGTGCCGAGCGCGTCGTTGAAGTCCCGCCCGCGGCCTTCTATGCCCTTCGCCATGTCCTGCTGCCAGGTGCGGAAGGACGCGCGCGTGGCGGGGTCGAGCGAGTCGAAGATCTCGTCGAGCTGCACGGTTTCGGCCACCCGCCCGTCGGCCAGCCGGCCGCCCTCGGGGAGCGCCCGCCCGCCACGGCCGGGCGCCAGCTCGACGTACGTCTCGCCGAGCAGCGTCTTCTGGCGCAGCATCGCGCGGGCGTTCGCCTTCAGCGGGGCGAACTCGCGCTCAAGCTCGATCGTGGCCAGCGTGCGGTTGCGGCCCTGGTCGGCCTCGAGCTCGCGAACCTTGCCGACCGACACGCCGGCGATCCGGACGTCCGCCTCCGTGGCCAGGGTCGTGGCCTCGGGGAACGCGACCTGCACGCGGTAGCCCTGCGGCTTGAGCGGGATCGAGCCGCCGAACGACAGCCACAGGAAGAGCAGGAGGCCGAAGCACGAGAGCGCGAAGACGGCCATCGTGAGGATGCGCGGGAGTGAGGGAGCGGACTTCTGCATCAGCCGCAGGCCGCCGAGTCGGCCAGGATCGGGGTGAGCGCATTCAGGAACTCGAGCTCGGGCTCCTCCTTGACGAGCTGCTCGAGCGTCGCGCACGGCGCGGCGGCCGTCGCCGTCCGGAACACGCCGTGGGCATCCGAGCTGGAGAACAGCTGCGTCGCCATGTGCTGCGTCCAGGCGAGCCAGAACAGGTAGCCCTCCTGGCGGGAGGCCTTCTCCGGCGCCTCGCGGCCGCCCGGGTTGAAGGCCAGCATGTTGAGGAAGCGGTTCACGCGCGTGAAGACGTTCGTGAGGTCCGGCGTGGCCCGGGCGAGGTTGTCGGCCGCGGGCACGAGGTCGCGGACCACCGGGCGGGCCTCGCGCACGAACGGCCGGATGTCGTTGCGCAGCAGCGGCGTGGTCTCGAGCGCGAGCGGGCGCACCGCGTCGTTGGCGGGCGCCAGCGCGCGCGCCGCCGGGCGCAGTCGCTCGGCGGTCGGACCCAGCAGGCGCCCGTAGCGCTCGAGCTTGCCCATCGTGGTCGTCGTCTCCTGCAGCGCGCCGGGCAGCTCGCCGACGGCGTCGGACACATTGGCCTCCTCGGCGGCGAACTGGCGCATCACCGTGGCGGAGGAGTCGACGAGGCCGGCGAGGTCGTCGTCGCGCGAGGCGAGCTCGCCGTTGAGCCGGTTGAGCGACGTGATCAGGCGGCGCAGGTTGCCGCGGCGCTCGGCCACCTCGCTGTTCACGCGCGCGAGGTCGCGATGGGTCGGCTCGAAGCGCCGCAGCAGCTCGCGCAGGTCGAGGCCGCGGCCCTCCAGCCCGCTCCCGGCGTCGCCGATCAGCAGCTTGAGGTAGTCGCGCGTCTCGGCGTCGAGCTCGGCGAGGATCTCGTCCGGGTTGACGTCCGGCGCCGTGGCCGAGATCGGCACCGTGAAGCCGGCCTTGGCCGCGGGCGCCTCGTCCGTCCCCGGCTCGAGGTCGATGAACATGTCCTTGAGGCCGGTCTTGGGCCGCAGCAGCGCGCGGGCGTCGGTACGGACCATGCCCTCGTACTCGGGGTCGATGACCATCTCGACCAGCGCGCGGCCGTCCCGCAGCTCGACCTTGCCGATGTCTCCGATCCGCACCCCGGACACGCGGACGGTCTGGCCCTGTCCGGCGGTCACGGCCTGCGCGGTGGAGAACTCCGCCTTCAGCCGCAGCGGTGCCTCCTCCCAGGGGAAGCGCATGCGCTGCTGGTCGAGCAGGTAGAGGGTCACGCCGGCGGCCACGACGAACAGGCCGAGCACGGCGAGCACCTCCTTGGCGTGCTTGCGGATGGCGGTCACCGACCGGCCCTCAGCTTGTCGATCGTGGCCTTCGTGGCCGGCGTGCCGGAGACGGAGATCTCGTCCTGCAGGCCCTCGGCCTTGAGCTGGCCCTCGAGCCAGTCGATCGCCTGGTTGCGCGCCTTGGCGTAGCGGGCCTGGAACGCGGGCGTCGTCGTGTCGACCGTCTTCTGCTCGGGCGGAGCGGCCGGGACCGTGCGCAGGTCGGGGTTCTGCTGCGTCTCGCACGGCACGTCGGCGTTCAGCGGCGGGCGACGCTCCGGCTTCGGCGGGTTCGCGCCGAGCAGCGGCTCCGGCGTCGTCCCGTACACGCCGGGCTTGAAGGTCACGAGGTTCTTGCCGCCGGCGACCAGCACGCGGAACCACTGGCCGTTGGCGTCGCCCGAGCGGCTCTCGCCGGCGAGGCCCGGGAGCGGCTTGGGCGCCTCCTCGAAGACCTTGCCCTGGGCGGGGAACTGCTTGTCCGGCACCGTGTCCTGCGCCCACGGCTCGAGCACCGAGGTCTGGCAGCTCGCGGCGCGGCGGACCTGGCGGTAGAGCGGCACGCTGCGCTCGACGAGCGCGGCGAGGTCGGGCACCGCGGCGCCGAGGTCGTCGGCCAGCCCGCGCAGCTCCGGCTCGGAGACGAGGCCGCGCAGCTCGCGCACCCACGGGGTCGCGGCGTCGAGCGTGGCCTCAGAGTTCTGCACGCCCGGCCGGAGCTCGACCGCGAGCGCCCGCAGCGGCGGGAACGCGTCGTTGAGCTCGGCCAGCGCGGGCATCGCCGCGCGCAGCGTGCGCGGGAGCTCGGCCACGGCGGCCTGCAGGTTGCCGTCCTCGCGGGCGAACGCACCCGCGGCGACGTGGAAGTCGGTGACCAGCGACTTGAGCTGCTCGCGGTTGCGGTCGAGCGCCGCGGCGGTGGCGCCTGCGTGCTTGACGTAGCCCGACAGGTCGCGCCCGGTCTGGCCGCGCATCGCGTCGGCCACGATCGCCGAGTCGCGGTAGGCCGGCTCCCAGTACGGGATCGAGCGGTTGAAGCCCCGCGCTCCCGCGCCCTCGAGGGCCTTGCCGTACTCGCGCAGGAGCACCTTGAGGTCGTCCCGCGTGTCGGTCTGCAGCGCGGTCAGCACTTCGTCGAGCTGCACAGGGGTCGCGGTCTGCTGAACGGGGATCGTGGCGCCGTCCTCGAGTTCGCGGGCGGACGGCGAGCCCGCCGTCAGGTCGACGAAGAAGTTGCCCTCGAGGAAGATGCGCGGGCGGATCTTGGCCGTCGCGTCGGCGTGCACGGGCCGCCCCGCGTCGTTGATCCGCATCGTCACGACGGCTCCTGTGCCTCGGGCTTCGCCCGCGACCGCGGTGACCTTGCCGACCTCGACGCCGGCGATCCGCACGGGCGAGCCGGTGCGCAGATTGTTCGAGCTCTCGAACGCCGCCTTGACCTCGTAGTGCGACCGGAACGGGATCGCCTTCGTCCAGCCGAAGTAGACGACGACGCCGATCACGACCAGCGCGACGAGCCCGATGAACGAGTTCGAGCGCCTCATGGGTGCTCCGACCTCGGGAGGTTGCGATACGGACCGGTCTCCGGCTCGGCCGTGAACGTCTGGCCCTTCGGGACCCGCGGGCGGCCGGTGAAGGTCGGGCCCTGGAGGCCGGGCGAGCGCGGGTCGCGGGCGACCTTGTACTTCTCGGGGAAGAAGCGCGCCTGGCGCTCGAGGAAGCCGCGCTGGCCGGTCTCGCAGTCCGCGCGGCCGTCGGGCGCGATGGCGGCGCCGTACGGCTGGTCCTGCGAGTAGGCGGCGTTGCCCTCCTTGACGTCCTCGCCGTTGGCGGGCTCGTCGGCGCCCATCGAGCCGACGCTGTCCTCCTGCCTCGGGCTCGTGTTGACGAGCGCGCGCTGAGCCTGGCCGGTGCTGTCCTGCTCGGTGAAATGCTCGGCCAGGTAGGTCCAGAAGTAGTTCCAGGAGTTGCAGACCGTCACGTACGGGCCGTAGAAGCGCATCTGCGGGTTGAGCGTCGTAACGGTGGCGGTGAGGCCGCGCAGCGCAGCGTTGGTGCCCGGTGCCTCGGCCAGCTCGCGCACGCTGCCGAGCGTCTTGGCCAGCTCGTCGTTGAGCTTCACCGCGCGCTTCTGCACCGGCGTGCCGACCTCGACCGCGCCGTTGAGCGGCGGAAGCGCGGCGCGCAGCTCCTCGGTGGCGCCCGAGAAGTCGCTTGAGAACGCGGTCAGGTCGTCGAGGAAGGGGCGCTGGACGCGGAACGAGGAGACGCCCGTGTCCATCGTCGAGGGCGACTTGGCGATCAGGTCCTTGAGCGCGTCCTCGTCGCGGCCGAGCGCCTCGAACGTGTCGGCCATCGACGTGAAGAGCGCCGCCTGCTGCTGCGAGACGGGTGCCACGATCCGCGCGGCGTCGGCCAGCTCGCGCACGAAGCCGTCGAGGTCGGTGTCCGGCTCGGCCAGCGTGGCCATGACCGGCTCGAGGGAGCCGAAGAAGCGCGGCAGCTCCTCGAGCGTGCGGCCGACGGCGCTGCCGCGGCTCGCGAACGTGTCGCCGAAGCCGCGCAGGTTGCCCTGTGCGGCGCGCCGGGTCGGCTCGTCGAACATCTTGTAGACGTCGTCGAGCTCGGCCGAGAACGAGGCCTGCGAGGAGGGGACGACGTCGCCGCTGCGGAAGTCGTCCTCGCTCGTGCCCTTGGTCAGCTCGACGTACTTGAGCCCGAGCGCCGAGCGCGGCCGGATGCGCAGCGTCGAGTCACGCGGCACGTCACCGTGCTCCTTGCCGAGCTCGAGCGTGAGCTCCGCGCCGGTCTCGCCGTCCTCGAGGCGCACCGGTCGCATGTCGGTGACCACGCCGATCCGCGTGCCGCCCGAGCGCACCTCGTTGCCCTTCACCAGGTTGGCCCCGTTGGCCACGTGCGCCTTGACCGTGGTGGTGGGCACGAACGGGAGGCCGTTGTTGGCGTTGTAGGCCAGGAACACGGCCACGGTCGTCACGAGCACCGTGACGGCGCCGATCAGGACGGGGTTGGCTGCGGCGGAGGCGCGTCTCATGGCGCGAGCAGGTAGTCGAGGAGCTCCTGAGCCTGCGCTGTGCCAGGCGCCTGCGGAACGGCGGGAGCGGCCGGCAGCCCGGGCAGCGCGGGGGTCGCCGGGAGGTCCGGGAGGTCGATGCCGAGCGTCTCCTCGAGCTGCTTGGCGATCTTCTCGGCCTCGCGCCTGGCGTCGTCGAGCTTGGGGTTCTCGCCCTTGCGGCGCGGCAGGTCGGGCGCGGCGGGCGGCTTGGGCGCGTCCTCCTTCTTCTTGGACGCCGTGGGCAAGTGGTGACCGCCGCCGTGATCCTGCGCGCCGGTGTACGACGGATCGGCCTGCGTGATGCCGGGCTGGTTCGGACCGAGGATCGCGGCGCAGCGCGCGTAGAAGCCTGGGTCCTCCTTGAGCTTCTCCTTCAGCGAGTGCCGGTTCTGGTACTCCGAGCACTCGGAGACGAACAGGTTCACCTTCAGCATGTAGCCGTTCGAGTCGAAGGCGTTGATCGCCATCGGCTGGTCGAACATGTACTGGAGGAGCGCCTCCATGCCGGTGTAGCCCTTGCCGCCCGGCGAGCGCGGATCCGGCTCGACGGCGCGCTTGCGGTCGTCGAGGTCGCGCAGCACGAAGTCGAGGTTGTTGGCCAGCTCCGGGGTCTTCGTCGAGAAGCGGTTGAGCTCGGCGATCGTCGGCTTGGCGGCCTTCAGCGCGGGGCGGCCCTTGCGGCCGAGCTCGGCCAGCGAGGTGAGGCTCGTGCGCGTGGCATCACTGAAGTCCGGGAGGTTCTCCAGCAGCCTGGCGAGCTGGCCGGCCGAGACGTTGAGGTCCTCGAGCGCCGGCGACTGCGCGTCGGCCGCCTGGCCGAGCTTCGCCATCGTCGGCTCGAGCTCGCGCAGGAAGCCCGGCAGGCGCCGCAGGCTGGCCGCGATCTCCGCGCGCCGCTCGGCCGAGGCCTGCGCGGTCTGCTTGGTCTCGGTCACCCAGCGGCCGACGTCCTTGCGGTTGTCCGAGAGGTCGCCGATCACGGTGTCGGCGTTCGTCGTGAGGCTGGCCAGGACGTCGTTCTGCTCGGCCAGGATGGCCAGCACGCGGTCGGTCTCCCGCAGCGCGGGGACGGCGCGGCGGAGCGTGGTCTGGATGTCGGTGGCGTGGCCGCCGACGCCCGCGCCGAGCTCGTCGAGGATGATCCCGAGCCGCTCGCGGTACGGGCGGCGCATGATGTTGTTGATGAGGTCGACGGGGATCGTCGACGCGGTCTGCTCGACCGGGATCGTCGCGCCCGTGCGCAGGCGCTGAGGCGCGGTGCCGGGCCGGCAGTCGACGAAGTACTCGCCGATCAGCGACTGCGGGCGGGTCTCGCAGAACGCGTCGGTGCGCAATGAGCCGAAGCCCGCCTTGTCGATCGCGAAGTCGACCAGCGCGCGCTTCGAGTCGGGGTCGACGCGCATGCCGGTGACGTGGCCGGCGCGCACGCCGGCGACCTTGACGTCGGCGCCCTGGACGACCCCGAACGCGTTGTCGAGCTCGACGGTGTAGCTCGGCGCCTTTGGGTCCTCGGAGCCGGCCGACGCCGTGGCGACCGCGGCGACTCCGGCGGCGAGCAGGACGGCGACGACGAGCAGGCGGCGCATCTCAGCCGTCCGGCAAGGTCTGGGAGGGATCGCAGTTGAAGCCGGGCGAGGGCTTCCACGGCCGCGAGCCGTCCTTGGACTTGAGGTCGCCGCCGCCGGGGCAGCGGTTGCGCTGGTCGGTCGCTGCGGTGGCCTGGAACGCCTCGTCGCGCAGCTCGAGCGGCAGGTCCTGGAGCTGGCCGTCGACGAGCGCGAACGCGCTCGCGTGAAGGCCGACGCGCGAGGCGGCGCCCAGCGCGTCGTACGTCCCGGAGTGGCTGAAGTCGTCGAACCAGCCGAGCAGATCGGGCATGTAGGGCCGGAAGAAAGCCAGCTTCGGCGCCGCCTGCTCGAGCGCCTCGGTGGAGGCCGGGAACGCGCCGGGGCGCTCGTCGCCGTTCTCCTTCACGTCGCGCACGGCCACGTCGCGCAGCGCCGGCTGGGCGTTGGTGAGCTCGATCAGGTCGTTGCCCTTGCCGGGAGTCTTGATGAGCCGGCTGAGGTCGGCGAACGTGGGCCGCGCGTCCTGGGCGAGCGGGCGCAACTCGGCGAGGAACGGGCGCAGCTTCTTGGCCACGGGCTTCGAGTCGTCGACGAGCGGCTCGAGGTCGTCGAGCGCGGCGCGCAGGTTGAGAAACGTCGTGTTCGCGCGACGCATGAAGTCGGGCAGGCGGCCGACGGACTCGGCGAGCGCCGCCTGCTCGGAGCCGATCGCGTTCGTGGTCGTGGCGAGGTTGTCGACGAGGCCGGCGAGGTCGTCGCGGCGGTCGGCGAGGTCGGTGACGAGCTGGGAGGAGGACACCACGAAGCGCTCGAGCAGCTTCGAGTCGGAGTTCAGCTCGCGGAACAGCCGGGAGGAGGCCGAGAGCGACGGGTTGAGGTAGAGCAGGCCCTCGTTCATCTGCTCGCCGCGGCCCTCGTGCTGCGCGGCCGAGCCCTTGATGACCTTCTGGAGGTCCTTGCGTGTGGGCTCGTCGAGCGTGTTGAAGATCTGGTCGAGGTCGACCGCGGTCGTCGTCGAGTCCTGCGCGATGACGCCGCCGTCGGGGATCGCGGGCGCCTTGGCGCCGGCGAGCCGCAGGTCGACGTAGCGGTTGGCGACGCCCGACAGCGACGCCTGGCGGACGGTCGCCTGCGTGCCGCGCCGCAGCGGCGCGTACTTCTCGTCGATCTTCAGCGTGAGCTCGGCCTGCCCGTCGGGCGTCAGCCGGATGTTCTCGACCGTGCCCGCCCGGATACCCGAGACCTGCACCAGGTTGCCCTTGACGAGCTGCGAGGCGTTCTGGAACCGCGCCTGCACGGTGTAGCCGCCGGAGGCGCCCTTGAGCAGCACCACGACGGTGAACGCAGCGGCGATTACGACGGCGACGAGGGCCACGACGCGCGCGAGTGAGGCTGTGCCCCGCACGTCCGCCCCAACGACGCCGCGTCAGGAAACTTGCGGGAACGTGTGATCGCAATCACACGCCGACGGACGATCGCGACCCACGAGTGCCCGGGGTGGGACTCGAACCCACACGCCCTCTCGGACAATCGGGTTTAAGCCGATCGCGGCTGCCAGTTACGCCACCCGGGCTCTGAATTGCATCGTAGTCGGGGGCCGGCGCTACCCTGCGCTACCTCGCAACTTTCCCGACGCGCTGGAGTTTGCGCGGGCGGGACCCTTCGTCGTGGAAGCCTCCGCTCTCCAACACACCGCCGCCGCAACCGGGCTGCACGGGCGTTCGCCGCTCCTGCGCCTGCAGTCCGACGAGCGCCTGATCGCGCTCGTCCGGCGGGGGAATCCGCATGCCTTCGAGGCGCTCGTGGCACGCTACCAATCGCGCCTGCTCGCGTTCTGCCGGCACATGCTGAGCTCGAAGGAGGACGCCGAGGACGTGCTGCAGGAGGTCTTCGCCGCCGCGTTCAACGCGATCCTCGGCGACGAGCGCGACATCAACGTGCGGCCGTGGCTGTACCGGATCGCGCGCAACCGCTCGCTCAACCACCTGCGCCGCGCGCAGGCGGTGGGCGTGGACTCGATGGACGTGCATTTCTCCGAGCACGGGCTGACGACCGCCGACAAGGTGCACCGGCGCGAGGAGTTCCGGCTGCTGGTCGCCGACGTGCAGGAGCTGCCGGAGACCCAGAAGACGGCGCTGCTGCTGCGCGAGATCGACGCGCTGTCGTACGAGCAGATCGCCGAGGCGATGGAGACGACCGTCCCGTCGGTCAAGTCGTTGCTCGTGCGCGCGCGGGTATCGCTCGCCGAGGCGGCCGAGGCGCGGCTGCTCACTTGCGAGGAGGTGCGCGAGGAGCTCGGCCGGATCGCCGAGGGCATCGCGGGCACGACGGCTCCGCTGCGCCGCCACCTGCGCACCTGCGAGCAGTGCACCGCCTTCCGCAAGCACCTGCGCGCGAACAACCGCGCGCTCGCCGCGCTCTTCCCGGTCGGTCCGCTGCTGCTGCTCAAGAAGACGCTGCTCGCCCAGCTCGGGACGAGCGCCGCCGCGGGCGGCGGAACGGCCGCGGCCGCCTCCGGCGGTGCAGCCGCCGCGGCCGGCGCTGCCGCGCAGGCCGGGATCGGCACGCTGGCGACCAAGACGGTGGCCGGCCTCGCCGCCGCCGCGATCGTCACGGCTGGAGCCGTCGAGGTCCGGCACGCCGCGCGCGAGCCGCGCCCGAAGGCCCAGACCGCGGTCACCGCTGCGGCCGCCCCCGCCGCTCCGGCCGTCGCGGCGCCGGTCGCGACCGGCGAGCCCCAGGTCGAGCAGGTGCGCGAGGCGCGCCCGACCACCCGCGCGAAGCCGCGCAAGACCGTCGAGTCGAAGCTGACCAGCGCGGCCGCCCCCAAGCCCGTGGCCACCCCAGAGCCGGTGGTCGAGGACCTCGCGCTGACCGAGGAGCACGAGAGCGCGACCACGACGCTGCCGGACGGCACGACGGGCGTCACCGCTCCCCCCGAGGGTGCGATCGCCCCAGGTCAGCCGACGGGCCCGTACACGCCGCCGCCGGCCACACAGCCCTCCCCCACGCCGTCGCCGAGCCCGACCCCCGCCCCGGAGCCGACGCCCACCCCGGAGCCGACGCCCACCCCGGAGCCGACGCCCACCCCGGAGCCCACGCCCACGCCGACGCCAGAGCCCTCCCCGGGGCCTGCGCCGGAAGCCGGGCCCTCCCCGGCTCCGCAGTCCTAGCTCGCTCCGCAGCCCTAGCGCCCGCCGTCTAGGCTGGCGCGCTCATGATCGAGTTCGACGACTTCCTGAAGGTCGACATGCGCGTCGGGCGAGTGCTGGCCGTCGAGGAGTTCCCAGAGGCGCGGAAGCCGGCCTGGAAGCTGACGATCGACTTCGGCGAGGAGATCGGGACCAAGCGCTCGTCCGCGCAGATCACCAACTACACGCGGGAGGAGCTCGAGGGGCGCCTCGTCGTCGCGGTGGTCAACTTCCCGCCGCGGCAGATCGGCCCCGTGCGCTCCGAGGTCCTGTGCCTCGGCGCCTACGACGAGGAGGGGCGGATCATCCTGCTGGCACCCGACGTCGACGTCCCGCTCGGGGCCCACATCCACTAGGAGTCGCGAACCTCGCCACCGGCCTCCGCCGGACGGTGGGCCGCCGGAGCGCTTGGCCTTCCTAGGCCGTCTGCAACAGCCCGATGACCTTCATGCGGCGCTCGAGCGCCTTCAGGGCGAACGCGCGCGTCTCCGCCACCGAGACGCCGAAGAGGGTGATCTCGTCGTCGCCGCCCTCCATCCAGGGCGGGCGCAGCACCGCGTCGGCCGCGGGGGCGACCTCGGCGAGCGTGCGCTGGATGGCCGTGACGTGGCGCGGGTCGCGGCGGGCCATGTCTCGCAGGAAGCGCGCGCCGAACGCCACGTGGCGGTGCTCGTCGCGGGCGACCAGGGTGAAGCCGGCGACGAACGCCGGCAGCGTGCCCATCCGCTCGTTGTAGTCGATGATGAAGTGCTGGCCGGTCAGGGCGAGCATGCCCTCGAGCACCATGTGATAGATCGTGATCGCCTCGACGAGTGCCTCGAGGTCCTCAGGCTCTACCGCGAGCCGCTCGACCCTGGCGCCCAGCATCTCGTCGAACAGGACGCCGAACTCGCGGTTGAGGTGTGCGGAGGTCTCCTCGAGCCGCCCCGCGAGCGAGCTCGACTCGAGCACGCCGACCTCCGCGTAGAAGCGGTCGAAGAACGCCAGGTGGCGGGCCTCGTCGGCGATCTGCGTGCAGAGGAAGAGCCGCATCTCCTCCTCCGGCGCGGCACGCATGATCGGGCCGAGCTCGGCCGCGACCCGCTGCTCGCCGACGAAGAACGACGACAGCCCGTACATCCGCTGGAAACGCTCCTCCTCGGGGATGCGCTCGTGCCAGTCGATCCGGTCCTGCGTGAAGTCGAGGTCCTGCGTCGCCCACTGCTGGCGCTCCCACAGCTCGTAGAGCTGGCGGTAGGAGAGCAGCCGGGACTCGCCGCGGTCGGCGGACGTGAGCAGCGCCGGGTCGCTCGTGGCCTGGAAGTCCGTCCGCTCGGTGCGTCCGGTCATGGAGGACGAGCCTATCTCTAGGGGCCTGGCTCGGCGCCGGTGATGAGCAGCGCCTGCCCTGCCTCGCCGAAGTCGATCGGGTAGCGCCCCGGCCGCCGGCCGTCGACGTCCAGGCGCGCGGTCCGGCCGGCGCCGACGGGCAGCGGCGGCGCGCCCTCCAGGCGCACGACGAACGGCTCGGCGAGGTAGCTGTCGACGACCAGCTCGATGGCCAGGAACGCGGGCACCGAGACCTGCGGCGGGGTGATGCCCTTCGGCGTCACGCGGAAGCGGGCGCGCACCCGCGCCTCCTCCTCGTCGCCGGCGCCGCCCGGCTGGTCCTCCGGCCCGGGCGTCCCGGTCGGCGAGGGCGTGGCCGTCGCGGTCGGAGTGGCGGTCGGCGTGGTCGTCGGCGTCTCGGTGACAACCGGGTCCGGCGTCGGGGCGGGAGCGGCGTCGTCGCCGTCCGAGCCGCAGCCCACCAGGGCGACGAGCGCCACCACGAGCACGAACCAGCGCATCAGGGTCCGTGGAGGAATCAGGGGCGGGTTTGGAGCCCGAATCGTGGATGCCAGGCGCCGCACGCGAGCGCAGGCGGGCGTCAGCCCGTTGAGCATCGCGGGTGGCGCCTGGCGCCGCGAGTCGGCCTCCAAACGCGTTACTGATTCCTGCATGGGCCCTAGGTTCCGATGGAGAAGAGCGCCTCGAGGTCGTGCTGCGAGAAGACCTCGAACGCCACCATCGTGTGCGTGCGCTTGATCCCGTCGAGCCGCGCGAAGCGATGGGTGACGACCTCCGCCACCTCCTGCGGCTCGCGCACCCGCAGCATGACCACGAAGTCCCACTCGCCCGTGACCGAGTAGGCCTCGGCCACGCCGTCGACGTCGGCCAGCTCGCCGCCGAGTTGCTCGATCGCCGAGCGCTCGGCCTCGATGAGGACGATCGCGTGGGTCACTTGACCGTGTGGGTGTCGCCCGGCTCGAGCACGTAGACCTGCGAGAAGCCGGCGTTCTGCACGTCGGACTTGAAGGCCTGCGCGTCGGTCTCGATCGGCGGGAACGTGTCGTAGTGGCAGGGGATGACCTGCTGCGGCTCGATGAAGCCGACCGCGGTCACTGCGTCGAAGCGGTCCATCGTGTAGTGGCCCCCGATCGGCACCAGCGCCAGGTCGACCTTGTCGCCGCGCCGCGCGATCAGCTGCATGTCGCTGAACAGGCACGTGTCGCCGAGGTGGTAGATCAGCCGGTCGCCGATGTGGATCAGCAGCCCGGCGGCCACGTGCGGCGTGCCGCTCGGCGACACCGCCGTGTGCCACGCCGGCACGAGCTTGACCCAGCCCCAGCCGAACGTGATGGTGCCACCGAGGTTGGGGTCGAAGACCTCGACGCCCTGGCCGGCGATCTCGTTCGCGAGCTCGACGATCGCCAGCACGGGCGCGTTCGTGCGCTTGGCGATGTCCACCGTGTCGCCGAGGTGATCGGCATGCCCGTGGGTGAGCAGGATCACGTCCGGTTCGAGGTCGTCCGGCGACGCCGCGGCCTTCGGGTTCCCGGTCAGGAACGGGTCGGTGAGGACCGTCGTGCCGCCGGCCTTGAGCTCGAAGCACGACTGGCCGAGAAAGCGCAGGTCGACCGCCATCAGGTGTCTCCTTCTGTCGTCAGCAGGTGTGCCAGCTCGTACCCGACGGCGACGCCGATCAGCATGCTCACCCGCGTCTCCTCCGTCACGAGCGTGCGCACGGCGGCGACGCGCTCGTCCGGATCGGGCCGGCCGGCGGCCCGGAGCACCTCAGCCTGATGCGCGGAGCCGTACCAGTCGGCCGCCTCGAGGGCCTGGTCGAGGATGCGCTGCAGCTGCGGGGCCTTGGCCGAGACGAGCCGCTGCGCCTCTTCGAGGCGCGCCGGGTCGCTCAGCGCTTCGATCGCGGCGTCGATCTCGGCGTCGGAATGGCGCTGGGGCACGGAGGGCCATCATAGGAGCCGATGTCCGTGCCCCTGACCTCCCTCTCGCACGGCGCCGGGTGCGGCTGCAAGCTGTCCGCCGCCGACCTGCGGCCGATCGTCGCCTCGCTCCCGCGGTCGGCCGACCCGCGCGTTCTCGTCGCGGCCGACACCGCCGACGACGCCGGCGTCGTGCAGCTGACGGACGAGCTCGCGATCGTCCATACCGCCGACTTCTTCACCCCGATCGTCGATGACGCCTACGCGTTCGGTCGGATCGCCGCCACCAACGCACTCTCGGACGTGTACGCCATGGGAGCCCGCCCGGTGTCGGCGCTCAACCTCGTCGCGTACCCGCTCGAGACGCTCGGCCCCGAGATGTTGCGCGAGATCCTGCGCGGCGGCGCCGACGCCGCCGCCGACGCGGGCGTCGCCGTCGTCGGCGGGCACTCGATCGACGACCCGGAGCCCAAGTACGGCATGGCCGTGACCGGCGTGGTGGCGCCGGACGCCGTGCTCACCAACGCCGGCGGCCGGGCCGGCGACGCGCTCGTGCTGACCAAGCCGCTGGGAGCGGGGGCAGTGGCGACCGCGATCAAGCGCGGGCTGGCGCCCGCGGACCTCGTGGCGCGCGCCGTCGACGTCATGACGACCCTCAATGACCGCGCCGCGGATCAGGCCCGCGCCGCCGGAGCGCACGCGCTCACCGACGTCACCGGCTTCGGGCTGCTCGGCCACGTCCACGAGCTGGCCGCGGCGAGCGGTGTGGCGGCCGAGATCGACGCCACCGCGGTTCCCGCGATCGACGGCGTGCTCGAGCTGCTCGAGACCGACGCGGCGATGGCCGGCGGCTCGCGCCGCAACCGCGCCGACGCGGAAGGCTTCACGACGTGGGCGGCCGGCGTGGTGGAGGTACGGCGGCGGCTGCTGTGCGACGCCATGACCTCAGGCGGCCTGCTCGCGTCGGTGCCGGCCGCGCGAGCGGGCGAGGTCGAAGGCGCGGTCGTCGGCCGGCTCGTGGCGGGGGTGGCCGGGACGATCGCGGTCGTCGTGTAGCGGCGCTGGATGCGGGCGAACGTCGGGGGTCTTCCCAGGCCGATCAGCGCTCGGGCAACCGCGCGAGCACCAAGCCGAGCAGCACGCCGATGACGCCGCCGCCCAGGCCCGCCAGCGCGCTGGCGTTATCGGTCGCCAGCGGCAGCAGGATCAGCACGGCGGCGATAGCGAGCGCGCCGAGCAGGTCGGAGTCGTCCTCCTGGCCGCGGCGGCGGCCGAGGATGTCGCGCATCGCCCAGGCTGCGACGAGCGCCAGGGCGGCGCCGTTGGCGCCCGTGGCCGCGATGCCGATGTCGTCGCCGGCGATCGCGAGGAACATGCCGCCCGCGCCACCCGCGAAGAAGACCAGCAGCGGCGCCCACCAGCCGTGCCGGCGCTCGAGCAGCCACCCGAACAGGAACGTGGCGCCGAGGGCGACGACCTCGTAGCCCGTCTGGAAGTAGATGAACAGCGTGGTGAACGGCCGCCACAGGTCGTCCGTGAGGTTGACGCCGAGCACGATCTCGGCGCTCGACCACAGGCCTGCGCGCCACCCGAGGGTGACGATGAGCGACGCCAGGACGAGCGTGATCGTGGCGTACGGCCGTCGGTCGGCCTTGATGCCGGGGATCTCTCCCGGCTTGAGACGCCCGAGCGTCGGCCGCCGCCGGCGCGGGGCCTTCGGCTCCTTCGCCACCCCGCCGCGCTCGAGCTTCGGCGCGCGCTTGCGCAGCCGGGTACCGCAGTACGGACACTCGGTGATGTAGGGAGACACCTCCGAGCCGCACTTCTTGCACACGACGAACAGGTCCGGGCCGCTGGCCATGGACCTTCGATTCTAGGGGCTGGGTGCCGTGGCCTGGACGATTTCGCGGACGACTTCGGCGTAGTCGTGGTTGGCCTCGTATACAACCCGCTGTCGGTGCGCCCCGTTGCCGTGCTGGAGGATGTCCTCGAGCGCCTCGAGCTCACGCGCCGAGCCGAGGTCCTGGGCGTGCTCCATCAGACGGTCGTAGAGCCGCCGTGCGAGCTCCTTGGCCGGCACGAGCCGGCGCTCGGGGAGGTCGACGAGCTCGCCCTCCATGCCGTGGCGCGCGGCCAGCCACTTGTTCTCGTCGAGCATCTCGTATGGGTAGCGGCCGAGCCGGTTCCCGGCGTCGTAGTGCTCGCCCAGCTCCTTGACCATCGCCTGGATGAGCGCGGCCAGCGCGAGCGTGTGCTCCACCCGCGTCTGCGCGTCCATCGCGCGGATCTCGACCGTGCCGAAGTTCGGGTGCGGGCGCACGTCGTACCAGAGGTACGTGTAGTCCTCGATCACGCCCGACTCGACCATGAAGCCGATCCGGCGCTCGTAGTCGGCCCAGTCCTCGTAGTAGGGCGGGATGCCCACGCGCGGGAAGGCGCGGAAGATCGGCATCCGGGTCGAGGCGAAGCCGGTGTCGTCGGCACGCCAGAACGGCGAGTTGGCGGCCAGCGCGAAGAGGATCGGCACGTGCACGCGCATGCCGTTCGCGATGTGGATCGCCTTGTCGGCGTCGTCCACGCCGACGTGGACGTGGAGGCCGAAGATGATCTCCTGGCGGGCGACGAAGCGCAGCGCGGAGATCAGCTCGCGATAGCGCGGATGCGAGGAGACCCGCTGGTCCTCCCACAGGGCGAACGGGTGGGTGCCCGCGGAGCCGATCAGCAGGTCACGCCGGCCCGCGGCCTCGGCCACCGAGCGCCGAAGCATGCGCAGCTGCTCACCGGCGCTCCGCGTGTCGCGGTGGGGATCGGTCGCGATCTCGAGCACGGGCTCGAGCAGCTCGGGCTTGACCTCGCCGCCCTCGCCGCCGTACTCCTCGAGCACGGCCTCGATCGCGTTCGCCAGCCCCAGTGTCTCGGGGTCGAGGATCATCAGCTCCTCCTCGATGCCGATCGTGAAGCTGGGGCCGGTGAACTTCGGCTCCATCGGCCGCGTAGAGTAGGGGCCGAGCAGGCGAAACGACTTTCGAACCAGAGGCAGGCAGCAACATGGCGCTCGGCTACGACGGGAAGCTCTACATCCTGGCCTTCGACCACCGGGGCTCATTCCAGAAGAAGATGTTCGGGATCGAGGGCGATCCCACCCCGGAGCAGACGGAGACGATCACTGACGCGAAGCGGCTCGTGTACGAGGGCATGGAGCAGGCCGTCGAGCGCGGGGTCGACGCCGCCGCGGCGGGCGTGCTCGTCGACGAGCAGTTCGGGGGCGACATCCCGAGGCTCGCGCACGAGCACGGGCTCACGCTCTCCATGCCGGTCGAGAAGTCCGGCCAGGACGAGTTCGACTTCCAGTACGGCGACGAGTTCGGCGAGCACATCGAGCGCTTCGATCCGAAGTTCTCCAAGGTGCTCGTGCGCCTGAACCCGGACGGCGACCCGGAGATGAACGAGCGCCAGGTCGGGCGCCTCAAGCGGCTGGCCGACTGGCTGCACGAGCACGACCGCAAGTTCCTCTTCGAGCTGCTCGTGCCGGCCGAGCCGGCCCAGCTCGAGTCGGTGGGCGGAGATACCGACCGCTACGACGCCGAGCTGCGCCCGGAGCTCATGCGCCGCGCGATCGAGCAGATCCAGGACGCCGGCGTCGAGGTCGACGTCTGGAAGATCGAGGGCGTCGACCGCCACCAAGACGCCCAGATGCTCGTCGACCAGACACACAAGGGCGAGGGCCGCGAGGGCGTGGTCTCCGTGCTGCTGGGCCGCGGCGCCAGCGACGAGAAGGTCGATCACTGGCTCCGGCAGGCCGCACCCGTCGAGGGCATGGTCGGCTTCGCGATCGGGCGTTCGATCTGGTGGGACGCGCTGAAGGCCTTCTTGGCCGGAGATCTCGAGCGCGACAAGGCCGCCGAGCAGATCGCCGACAACTACCTGCGCTTCATCCAGGTCTACGATGACGCGGAGGCGGGCGCGCTATCGTCGCGATGAACCATGCGGATGCGGCAGAGCATCTCCGAGATCGAAGAGGCGTTCTTCGAGGAGATCGAGGAGGACCGGGAGCGCCGTGAGCGCCTCCGGCGCCACGCGCAGCAGCGCGAGGCGCGCCGGCGGGTGGAGCGCACCCATCGTCAGGGCTCGCTGCGCTTCGCCCTGGTCCTCATCACCCTTATCGCCACCGCGATCATCGTCACGATCGCGATGTTCGAGACCCTGTACTACGTCATGGGGTAGGGGTAGTGCGGCTTACTCCCACTCGCAAGCTCGTGGGAGCGCCTTGATTACTAGCCCGGGCGGCTGGAAAGCCGCTTGAGCGCACTATCGACCTCGGCGCGGGCGGACGCGCCGGCGGCGACGTTCTCCTGCTGGATCTCGAGGTAGACCTCCTTGCGGAACACCGGGATGTCCCGTGGGGCCTGAATTCCGATCCGCACCTTCTCTCCCATGATCGAGAGCACGGACACTTCGATGTCGTCGCCGATCATGATCGACTGATTGGACTTGCGTGTCAGTACCAGCATGGTGCCGCCTCCCTGGCGGTTGCTGAGGCTCGGGCGAGATTAGTGCTCATTCGGCGTATGTCCCATGGGGCCTGCACCCGAAGCCCCTGACCCCTCTTGCGCTAGCCTACCGGCCCACTCATGAGCCGCCGGTCCCTGCGTCCTCAGCTTAACCAGATCCGAGGGTGGGTGCGACAGGGTCGCACCGACGCGTGGATCGCCCACCAGCTCGAGGTGACCGTCCAGCAGATCCAGGCGTTCAGGCGTGAGCAGGATCTCGACGCGAACGGCGGCGAGCCGGCGAGCGAGGAGGTCGACCTCCGGGCCGAGGACGACGCGGCGATCGCCGCGGAGCTCGAGGAGGAGGCCAAGCGCCGCGAGGAAGAGGAGGCGGCCGAGGCCGCCCGCAAGGCCGAGGAGGAGGCGCGCGAGGCCGAGGAGGCCGCCCGCCGCGCTGCCGAGGCCGAGGGCGACGAGGAGGACGACGCGAAGCCCAAGCGCCCCGCCCGCCGTTCGCGCGGCGGACGCAGCCGGCGCCGCACCGCCTCGCGCCCGCTCGAGGGCACGTTCGACCACGGCGACGAGGGCTACGGCCTTTGGCTCGACCCCGCCGTGCAGGACGACCCCACGTACGCCGAGCACTGGGCCGGCCACCGGCCCGTCGAGGTCACGGTCGAGGAAGACCAGATCGTGATCCGCCGCATCGGCGGCGGCGACGAAGACGACGACGACTGAGACAACGTTGGGGCCCCGCCCACGGGGCCATTCCGTTCAGAGCGATGTCCCGTCCGGCACCCACTCAGTCGAGCGGCACGCGACGCCGCCCGCCCGCGAAGTCGGTCGCCGCGCGCAGATAGCGCCCGAAGGCGGCGTCCGCGACCGTGCGCACGTCCCACGCGTACGGCTCATCGGGGGCGACGGACACGGCCAGGTCGGTCGTCCAGCCCGTGCCCTCGTCGTAGAGGTCGACCAGCTCGGCCGAGGTGAACGCACCGCCGAGCCGCCGCCGCAGCTCGTCCTCGATCGCCCGCGTGACGCGCTCGAGCGCTCGCCGCTCCTCAGGCGGCGCCTCAGCGAGGCGCCTCAGGCCCTCCTGCCACTGCGCGAGCGCGTTCTCGAACGGCACCGCTCGAGGGTAGCGACGTGGTCTCGACCGCCCGCGAGGCGAAGCCGGTGACGAGCGAAGCGAGGCAGCGCGGTCGTCGTTCTCAAGGGGCCGGCCGGACGAAGGCCCGGGCTACTCCACCCCTTCGACGACGTACGACTTCTCGCCCGCCTTGACCATTCCGAGGCGGCGCGCCTCGCGCTCGAGGGCGGTCGGGTCGCGCAGACCGGCGCGCCGCTCGCGCAGCCGCTCGTTCTCGGCTTTGAGCGCGGCGACCTCAGAGCGCTTGTGCCCGGCCTCCTTGTACGTGGCCACCCAGCTGGCGAGCGGGCCGATGTAGAGGTAGAGCACGAAGCCGAGGACCGAGATCAGGGCCCAGCGGCCGACGCGGTCCCAGCGGATCTGGGTCTGGCGGGGCATCCGTCACGCGTTCGTTCGCCACGCGGCGGCCCCTTCCTCTGAATGAGAAATCGCATGCGGCCTACTCGCACTCGCAAGCTCGCGCGGGAAATCGCATGCGGCTTACTCGCACTCGCAAGCTCGCGCGAGCGCCTTGACTAGCTGCGGAACACTGACCGGCCGGGATACTCGGCCGCGTCGCCCAGTGCCTCCTCGATCCGCAGCAGCTGGTTGTACTTGGCCACGCGGTCCGAGCGCGACGGGGCGCCGGTCTTGATCTGCCCGCAGCCGGTCGCCACGGCCAGGTCGGCGATCGTGGTGTCCTCCGTCTCGCCCGAGCGGTGCGACATGACCGCCGTGTAGCCGGCCGCGCGCGCCATGTCGATCGCGGCCAACGTCTCGGTCAGGGTGCCGATCTGGTTGACCTTGACCAGGATCGAGTTCGCGACGCCGCTGTCGATCCCCCGCTTCAGGCGCTCGGTGTTGGTCACGAACAGGTCGTCGCCGACGAGCTGCACGCGGTCGCCGAGCTTGCCGGTGAGCGTGCTCCAGCCCTCCCAGTCCTCCTCGTCCATCCCGTCCTCGATCGAGAGGATCGGGTAGCGGCTCGCGAGGTCGGCCCAGTAGGCGGTCATCTCCTCGGAGGAGAGCGTGCGGCCCTCGTGCTCGAGCTCGTAGCTGCCCCCTGAGTAGATCTCGCTGGTGGCGGGGTCGAGCGCGATCGCGACCTCGTCGCCGGGCGAGTAGCCCGCCGCCTCGATGCCCTCGATCAGGGCCTGGAGCGCCGCCTCGTTGGACTCGAGGTCGGGCGCGAAGCCGCCCTCGTCGCCCACTGCCGTGTTCAGCCCGCGCGCCTTGAGCGTCTTCTTGAGCGCGTGGAAGACCTCCGTCCCCATGCGCAGGCCGTCGGCGAACGAGCCCGCGCCCACCGGGACGACCATGAACTCCTGGAAGTCGACCGAGTTGTCGGCGTGGGCGCCGCCGTTGACGACGTTCATCATCGGCACCGGGAGCACACGAGCGCCCTCGCCCCCCAGGTGGCGCCACAGCGGCGCGCCGTTCTCGGCGGCGGCCGCCCGCGCGGCGGCGAGCGAGACGCCGAGGATCGCGTTGGCCCCCAGGCGCGCCTTGTTCGGCGTGCCGTCGAGCTCGATCAACCGGCGGTCGAGCGCCTCCTGGTCGAGGCCGTCGGCCCCGATGATCGCGTCCGCGATCTCCCCGTTGACGTTGCCGACCGCCCGCGTCACGCCCTTGCCGCCCCACGCGTCCCCGCCGTCGCGCAGCTCGGTGGCCTCGAACTCGCCCGTGGAGGCCCCGGAGGGCACCGCGGCGCGCCCGTGGGCGCCCGACTGCAGGCGCATCTCGACCTCCACCGTCGGGTTCCCCCGCGAGTCGAGGATCTGGCGGGCGTGGACGGTCTCGATCTGCGACACGGAGGCTCCTCAGTCGGTTTCGGCGAGCCGCGCCCGCGCGTAGTACGCGAGCTGGTCGTCGGGCCCGAGATCCTGCCAATCCGCGCCGTCGCCTGCAGCGAGGTCGGCCGCCCCCTGGACACGCACGCGAAAGCGGTCGGAAGCCGCGCGCAGGGCGAGCTCGGGATCGACCTTCAGCTTGCGCGCCACGTTGACGGCCGCGAACAGCACGTCGCCGACCTCGTGGAACGCCGCCTCGCGATCGCCGGCCGCCACGCGCAGCTCCTCCAGCTCGGCCTCGACAGCTTCGTACGGGACGTGCTCGAAGTCGAAGCCGCTGCTGGCCGCCCGGCGCTGCACCTTGCGGGCGTACAGCGGCCCGGGCAGGTTCTCCGGCACCTCGCCGAAGATGCCGGGCTCGCGACCCGGCTCGGTGGCCTTGATCGCGTCCCAGTTGCGCAGCACCTCGCCCGCGGTGTCGGCCTCGACCTCCCCGAACACATGCGGGTGGCGGCGGATGAGCTTCTGGCGCACGTGCTCGGCCACATCGGCGAGCGAGCCGGCCCCGCGCTCCTCGAGCAGCAGGGAGAGGAAGTGGACCTGGAACAGCACGTCGCCGAGCTCGTCGAGCAGCTTGGCGTTGTCACGGGCGTGCGCGGCGGCCGCCAGCTCATAGGCCTCCTCGACGGTGTGCGGGACGATCGTGCGCTCGTCCTGCTCGCGATCCCACGGGCACTCGCGACGCAGCCGGCGGGTCAGCTCGTCCAGGCGCCGCAGCGCCTCGACATCCTCGCCGGGCAAGTCGGGCCCCCTACTCGGGGACGGTCTGCGTCTCGCCGGGCGCGCCCTGCGTCGGCGTCGCCGTCGCCTTCGGCGCGTTCTTGCAGTCCTGCATCACGTAGTCCTCGCGGCACTCCGTGCGGTCCTTCCACTTCTTGCGGAATTCGGTCACGAACGTGTCCAGCGACTTCTGCTGGTTCTGGGACTTCAGCGTCTCGCTGATCGTCTCCTTCGCCTGCACGAGCGTCTGCTGCGAGGCCTCGCTGATCTTGGTCACCTCGAACACGTAGTAGCCGAACTGCGTCTTGATGGGTCCGGTGAGCTCGCCCTTCTTCGCCTTGAAGGCCGCACTGTCGAGCGCCTTCTCGAGCGTGCCCTCGGCCTGGGCCGCGAGCTTGCCGCCCTGCGACTTCGACGCGTCGTCGACCGAATACTGCTTGGCGACGGTCTTCCACGACTCGCCGCTGGCGAGCGCGGCGCGGGCCTGGTCTGCCTTCGCCTTGGTCTTGGTCAGGACGATCCGCAGGTCGCGCCGCTCAGGCTGGGCGAAGCGCTCCTTGTTCTTGTCGTAGAAGTCCTTGACCTGGGCGTCGGTGACCTTGTCCTTGCCCTTGACCACCTCGTCGCGGATCTTGGTCGAGAGCAGGTCGAGCTCGACGCGGCGCATGATGTCCGCCTCGGTCTGGCCCGAGTCCTTGAGGAACTTCTCGAAGTCGGCGTCCTTCGGGAAGCTCTGCTTCTTCTGCTCGTCGAACGACTTCTTGACCTCGGCGTCGGTGACCTTGATCCCGCGCTCCTCGGCCTCGCCCTCGATCCACTGGAACGAGACGAGGATCTGCAGCGCCTGGTCGCGGACCGCCTCGTACTCCTGCTCGCACTGGTCCTTGAGCTGGGCGTCGGTCGTCTTCGGCTGGCCCTTGGCGGGAGCCGGCGTCGTCTTGCGCTTCTGCGCGACGCACTTCACGAAGTCCGGCGGGTCGGGCACTGCCGCATTCGGCTGGCCGCTCGACCGCGCGACGACCTCCGTCCAGTGGTCGAATTCCTCCTTGTCGATGGCGTTGCCGTCGACCTCGGCGACGGCGTTGCCCGGGACGCCACCGCACCCGACGGCGACGGCAGTCGTCGCCACGAGGGCGCACAGAAGCAGGAGGAGACGCGCAGGATTCGGCATGACGGCGGTCGATGGTAGCGGCCTTCCCCCGGCCTCCCCCCAGGCTTGACCAGGTTTTTAGGCGGCCTCGCGCTGAACGGAGAGGAGGACGTCCGCAGCGTTGACGACCGCCGGGAAGCGCTGCTGCGGGTCGTCGGGAACGCGCACCGAGAGCTGTGAGCGACCGGACTCGTAGATGGCGCCCGGCAGCCGTTCGCGCAGCGTGCGGGCGCGCACGGAGTCGAGCTCGATCGGCGTGACGGCGAGCCGTCCCCCGCGGAAGCTGACTGCGCGCGCGCCAGCCTCACCGAGCTTGATCCGCGCCTGCTGCAGCGTGAGCAGGTTGCTCACGGGCTCCGGGATGTCACCGAACCGATCGGAAAGCTCCGCGCGCAGCTCCTGCAGGTCGGCGACCTCGCGCGCGCCGGCGATGCGGCGGTGCACCTCCACCTTCGCCTGCTCGTACGGGATGTAGCCGGGCGGGATGTAGGCGTCGACGTTGACGTCCAGCCGGACCGGGTCGGGAAGGTCGCCGTCCTCGTCCGGGTCGGCGGCGCGGACCGCCTCGTCGAGCATCTGCATGTAGAGCTCGAAGCCGAGCGCGGCGACGTGCCCGGACTGCTCGTCGCCCAGCAGGTTGCCGGCGCCGCGCAGCTCGAGGTCGCGCATCGCGACCTTGAAGCCGGCGCCCAGCTCCGTGTAGTCGCTCAGCGTCGAGAGACGATCGGCCGCCTCCTGGGTGAGCGCCGCGGCGCTGGGATAGAGCAGATACGCGTAGGCGCGCTCGCGGCTGCGGCCGACGCGTCCGCGGATCTGGTAGAGCTGGCTGAGACCGAAGAGGTCGGCGCGGTCGACGATCAGCGTGTTGGCCTGTGGGATGTCGATGCCCGACTCGATGATCGAGGTGGAGACGAGCACGTCGGCGTCGCCGCGCAGGAAGCCGAGCATCCGCTCCTCGAGCAGCTTCTCGTCCATCTGGCCGTGCGCGACCGCAAAGCGGAGCTGCGGGCAGAGGGCGCGCAGGCGCTCGGCCGTCTCGTCGATGTCCTCGACGCGGTTGTGCAGGAAGAACGCCTGCCCGCCGCGGGCGTGCTCTCGCTCGAGCGCCTGCTTGACGAGCTGCTCGTCGTACTCGCCGACGTAGGTCTTGACCGGGCGACGGCCCTCGGGCGGCGTCTCGATCACGGAGATGTCGCGCAGGCCGGCGAGGCTCATCTGCAGCGTGCGTGGGATCGGCGTCGCGCTCATGGAGATGACGTCCACCTTCAGCTTGAGCTGGCGCAGCAGCTCCTTCTGCTTGACGCCGAAGCGCTGCTCCTCGTCGACGATCAGCAGCCCGAGGTCCTTGGCGCGGACGTCGCGGCTGAGCACGCGATGGGTGCCGATCAGGATGTCGGTGCTTCCCTGCGCGAAGCGCTTGATCGCCTCGCGCTGCTCGGCCGGCGGCCGGAAGCGGCTGACGTGCTCGAGCGTGAAGGGCTGGTCGCGCAGGCGCTCGGCGAACGTGCCGTAGTGCTGCTGGGCGAGGATCGTGGTGGGCACCAGCATCAGCACCTGCTTGCCCGCTGAGGCGGCCTTCACGGCCGCTCTCAGCGCAACCTCGGTCTTGCCGTAGCCGACGTCGCCGCAGATCAGCCGATCCATCGGGCGCTCGGCCTCCATGTCGCCGATCACCGACTCGATCGCGTCGCGCTGGTCGGGCGTCTCGCGGTACGGAAAGGCGGCCTCGAGCTGGCGCAGCTCCTCCGAGTCATCGTCGAACGCATGGCCGCGACGGCGCTTGCGCTCGGCGTAGAGGTTGAGGAGCTCGCCGGCCAGCTCCTGCGCAGCGCGGCGGGCGCGGGCCTTCATCGTCTCCCAGCGGGTGCCGCCGAGCTTGGAGAGCGGCGGGTGCGACCCGTCGGCGCCGACGTAGCGCGAGATCTTGGCGAGCTGGTCGACCGGGAGGAAGACCTTGTCGGTGCCCTGGTACTCGAGGTTCAGGTAGTCGCGCGTGACGCCGGCGACCATCTTGGTGTCGAACCCGGCGAAGCGCGCGATCCCGTGGTCCTCGTGGACGACGATGTCGCCGGTGCGCAGGTCGGCGAACGAGCGCAGGAGCCCGCGGCCCTTCTTCGTGGGCCGCGTCGCGGGCTTGCGGCGGTGGATCAGGCGGTGCTCGGGGAAGGCGGCGAGCTTGAGGCCGGGGGCGACGAAGCCGTCGCGCAGGTTGGCCTCGGTGAAGACAAGGCCCGTGGCGCCTCCGTCGAGGTCCGCTCGGAGGCGGGCGAGGTTGTAGGCGGCGCGCTCGGCGGCACCCCGCTGGGGCCAGGCGACCACCGTCGTGTAGCCGGAGCGCGTGAGTTTCTCGAGCTCGGCCTCGGCTTCCTTCAGCGAGCGGGCGGCGAAGTCGGCGGCCTGGGCGCGGATCTGGGTCGGCTGGTCGCCCGAGATCGAGGACAGGCGGACGGCGGCCCGCTGCTGCAGCGTCTCGAGGATCCGGTCGGGCTTGACGTACAGGTGGTGGGCGTCCTCGTCGTGGAACGCCACGCAGACGTCGGCCCAGTGGTCGCGCAGGCTCGGCTCGACGTCCTCGTCGGCGGCGATCACGACCTGCGCCTGCTCGGGCACGAGGTCGAGGAGCTCGCGGAAGCGGTCGACGGGGAGCAGCTCGGCGATGTCGGGCCGGTTCCTGTCTCGCGCAGAGCGCTCGCCGCCGGCTCGCAGGCTCGCCTGGTCCGTCGCCGCGATCTCCGCGAGCTCGCGGTGCTCGGGCGCGAGCTCGGCGGCGGGCGCGATCTCGACCTGGTCGGCGTCGCCGAGGCTGCGCTGCGTGAAGGTGGAGAACCACCTGAGCGAGTCGATCTCGACGTCGAAGAGGTCGACGCGCACGGCGCGCTCCTCGGTGGCGGGGTAGACGTCGAGCAGCCCGCCGCGGATCGCGAACTGGCCGCGCTCGTCGACCTGGTCGACGCGCTGGTAGCCGGCCGCCACGAGGTCGTTCGCGACCTCGTCGAGGTCGAGCAGATCGCCCTTGCGGAGCGTGAAGCCGTGGGGCCGGAGCTCGGGGTCGGGGACCTTCTCGGAGATGGCGACGGCGGACACGACGACCACCGGCTGCTCGGACCCGGAGAGACCGGTTTCGCCTGCCAGGCGAGACGCTCCTTCGTCGCGCTCGCCTTCGGCGACGTTACCCAGCGCGTCGAGCGCCGCGACCCTGAGGCCGACCAGATGAGGGGGCGGCGTGAGATGGGACTCATAGGCGACACCGCGGCTCGGGTAGTACCGCACGGCCCGCGGCCGCAGCCACGCCCGCAGGTCCTGCGCGAGGTCGCGCGCCGAGCGGTCGTCGCCGGCCACGACCACGGTCGGCCGCCTCGTGTCGCGGTCGGCGAGGGCAGCGATGACGTACGCGCGCAGCGACTGCGAGACGAACGCCGAGCCGCCCTCGTCGGCCAGCTTCGCGGCTGCGGGGTCGTGGTCCAGGTGGCTGAGGAAAGTGCGGAGAGGCATGGACGCGAGCACGCCAAACGGCCGCCCAGCAAGGGGCGGCGGGTGCCGTCGTTGAGTCTACGAGGCCGTGGGTGCGTTTCGGGGAACGTCAACTGCGGCTGGGTAGACCGGCCGACGGGCGAGGATGTTGAGGCGCACGTATTCGACGACCGGCTCGTCGAGCTCGGCGAGGGCCGCGTCGAGGAACCCCTCGCGGAGATCCGGGGCGAGCCGGTCGAGGTGGGAGCCGAGGACGACCGTGGCGGCGTACTCGCGGGGGTCCTCCGGCTCGACGCGGATCCCGAAGGACCAGGTCCAGACGTCCACCCAGCCGAGCCGGCGCAGGCGCTCCTCGGTCTCGGCGGGCGAGGCGAAGTTCCACGGGCCGGGCCAGCCGGCGAGCGCGGGCGCGAACGGCTCGCGCTCGCCCACCCGGGCGGCCGCCGCGGCGACCGCCGCGACGTTCCCCTCACCGCCGCACTGGGCGACGAGCCGCCCGCCGGGCACGAGCGCATCGTGAAGCCGCCCGAAGAGCCGGTCGTGGTCGGCGATCCAATGGAAGGTCGCGGTGGAGAGGATCGCGTCCACCGGCCGGTCGAGCTCGAGCTCGAGCAGGTCGGCCACGCGGACCTCAGCTCCGTCTCCCAGCCGCTCGCGCGCCTGCTCGACCATCGCGGGCGAGCCGTCGACGGCGATCACCTCGCCGCGCGGGAGCCGCTCCACCAGCGCCGCCGTGACCCGGCCCGTCCCGCACCCGGCGTCCAGCACGCGCTCGTCGCCGCGGAGCTCGAGCCGGTCGAGCACGTCGCGTCCCATCGCCTCGAGCGGCGCGGACACCCGCTCGTATGCCTCGGCGTTCCAGTCGCGCGGGCGCATCAGCCGCCGAGCACGAGCCGCTCGGTCTCGTCGGCCGCCCGCTCGACGAGGGCGGCCACCTGGTCCGCCGGCTCGCGCCACTTGCCGAGCACGTGCGCGGAGACGATCTCCGGGTCGGTCGAGTCAGGCCGGCCGACGCCCACGCGGACGCGGTAGAAGTCCGGCGCGCCCAGCTCCCGTCGCAGCGACTTGAGGCCGTTGTGGCCCGCGAGCCCGCCGCCGAGGCGCACGCGCACCTCGCCGAAGGGGAGGTCGATCTCGTCGTGGATCACGACCACCCGATCGAGGTCGAGCTTGAACGAGCCGCGGGCCGGCCCCACCGAGCGGCCCGAGTCGTTCATGTAGGTCTGCGGCCGCAGCAGGGCCACGCGCGGACCCCCGGGCCCGGTGCGGCCCTCGGTCAGCTCGCCGCCGAACCTCCGCTTCGGCTTCGGCAGCTCCCACCGCTCGGCCAGCGTGTCCGCCACACGGAAGCCGACGTTGTGCGGGCTGGCCGCATAGCCCGGGCCGGGATTGCCGAGGCCGGCGATCAGCCAGTCGACCGGTGTGGAGCCGAAGAGCTTCAGCTCTCGCCCGAGTCGGCCGGCTCGGCCTCCCCGGCGGACTCGCCCTCGGCGGCCGGAGCCGCTTCGCCCTCGGCGCCCTCTTCGCCGACGACCTCGGTCTCCGTCTCGATCTCCTCCTCGACGGGCTCGAGCGTCGGCGGCGTGATCGTGGCGATGACCGCCTCGGCGTCGTCGAGCAGCTCCACGCCGCTCGGCGCGGTCAGCACCTCGAGCGTGAGCGTCGCGTTCATCTCGAGGCCGGAGACGTCGTACGCGATCGAGTCCGGGATGTCGCCCGGCAGCGCCTCGATCGCGAGCTCACGCAGCTCCTGGTTGAAGATCCCGCCCTCGACCACGCCGGGAGCCTCCTCGGCGCCCGTGAACTCGAGCGGCACCGTGGCATGGATCTTCTCGTCCATGCGCACGCGCAGGAGGTCGACGTGCATGGCCTCGCCGCGCACCGGATGGCGCTGGACGTCCTTGATCAGCACATTGCTGGTCGACCCGCCCTCGAGTGCGACCTCGATGATCTGCCCGGCGCGCGCGAGCGTGTTGCGCAGGATCCGCGCGTCGACCGCGAAGTGCTCGGGCGCGTCGCCGCCGCCGTAGATCACGCCTGGGACGAGGCCCTCGCGGCGCAGGCGCCGCGTCGAGCGCGAGCCCTCGGGGGTGCGCGGGCTGAGATTGAGCGTCGTCGAATCGGCCATGAGGCGGCCAGCGATGGTAGCGAACGTGGCGTCTACGCCCCGCCATCGGCGGGTATCCAATACCTGTGACGCCTGACGAGGAGCTGATGCTGATCTTCGGGACGCTCCACCTCGTGGCGCTCACCCTTGGCGTCGTCCTGTTCGTCATGTTCGTGCGCTCGGATCGCGGCTCGCGCCGCGGCCCGCATGACGACGACGACTCGGGTGGCGGCGGCGGCAACGACCGGATCTCCAACCGGCCGAAGAGCTCGCCCCCGGGCGGGGTCCCGCTGCCGGACGCCTCCCCCGCCCCCGTCCGCCTGCGCGGCACCGAGCGCCTGCGCGACCTCCGCGGCCGCCCCGGCCGCCGCCGCGTGGCCGAGCCGGCTGCGCCGACGCGGCGGCGCGTTCACCGGTAGCGGCGCGTCAGCTCGACGCGCGAGCGCACGCCGAGCTTGATCGGCCACATCTCGCGCTGACCGGCTAGCAGCCGGCCTCGCGCCCGATCGGCGCGGATATCGAGAGGAGCTCGACGTCCGCGCCGGTCAACGGGCCGTCGCGGCGCACGCGCACGCACTGGACGACGGGCAGGGAACGGCCGGCGCGCCACGCCACGCGACCGATCCCGGTGCGGTTGGTGAGCGCCACCTGCACGGACGGGTCGTACGTGAGGATCTCGACCTTGCCGGGCTTGCGGAGCTGGCTCACCCGCTCGCGCACGAGCTGGGCGCAGGGCGGCTCCGCCCGGCACGCCGGAAGCTTCGCGAGCGCCGCGTCGGCATCGCCGGCGGCCTGCGCCTCGACGAGGTCGAGCACGTCGGCCCGCTCGGAGATCGAACCGGTCAACCCGCGACCCAGCAGCACGGCGAGGCCGAGGAAGACGAAGACGAAGAAGCCGACGACGATGGCAACCTTGGCGCGCCGCACGGCGCGTCAGGCTAGCCAGCCTCGTGGAAGTCGTCGGTCGACAGCTCGAGGAACCGCTGCACGCTGGCCTCCTGGCGGCCGAGCTGCGCGGCCATCCTGTGGGCGTGGTCGGCGGCGAACGCGAGGAAGTCCTCGAGGCACTGCTCGGGGTCCTCGGGAAGGGGATAGACGCGCGCGACGTCCTGCTGCGCGCACACGATGCCCATCGGCGGGCGGCCCTCGGCGAGCGGGCGTGCGCCGCAGACCGCGGCGACCACGATCCGGCGGTCGGGCGCCACGAGCGCGGCCGGCAGCAGCCGCGGGGCGGGCAGGTCGAGCTCGATGTCGATCCGGCGATCGACCTCGACGGGGCTGCGGGCCAGCTCCTCGAGCGGCTCGCGCCAGATGTCGAGCACCGTGTCGGCCCCCACCAGCGCATCGCGCAGCGCGGTGGCCTGCTCGGCGTACAGGTGCTCCGCCTCCTCGCGGTCCTCGGCGGCGGCGAGGTCGAGCTCGCACGGCACGCGCAACAGCTCGTCGCGCGAGACGGCCGAGCCGGTTCCGCGGCCGCCGTTGGTGACGTAGGTCTGGATCGTGCCGAGGTCGCGGCGGCCGTGGAAGACGACGGTCAGCTCCTCGCAGAGCGGGAGCCCCGACACCCGCAGCGCGACCGCTGCGGTGGCCTCCGAGTCCAGGAGGGCCCGCCGAAGGATCTCGTCGGCGCGCTCGTCGTCGTCCATACAGTGCTCCATCCCCAATTCTTACCGGTCGGAGGAGTCGGGCAACACCGACCAACGGACTGGGTGGATTCGACCGCGGGTAGAGTCAGCCGACCATGGGGCTGATCTACAAGCCGTTCGGCATCGCGCTCGGGATCATCGCCGCGCTGCTCGGCAAGCGGGTATTCAACTTCGCGTGGACGAAGATCGACGACCAGGAGCCGCCCGAGGCGACGACCGAGGAGACGTCGTGGCGACGGCTGCTCGCCGCCGCGGCCGTGCAGGGCGTGATCTTCAAGACCGTGCGCGTGACCGTCGACCGCTACGGCGCGATCGGCTGGCGCTACCTCACCGGGACGTGGCCGGGGGAGAAGCGCCCAGATCCAGAGTGATCAAGGCGCTCGCACGAGCTTGCGAGTGCGAGTAAGCCGCATCATTGTCTCCGACGAATCACGAATCCGATCTCGGAGAGCGTGGCGAGCGCGTTCTCGAAGCCGGCGAAGTCGCGTGCCAGCAGGAGGTCGAGCGGCCGGCCGCTCGGCCCGGCGGTGCGCACCCAGCGCCGCAGCCCGCTCTCGTCGTGATCGGCCAGCAGGTCGAGCAGGATCGGCAGCTCGGGCTTGTGGTCGAGCTCGCCCGAGATGAGCTCGAGCGGGTCCGCGTCGAGCGTCGCGAGCAGCTCGTCGTCGCTCAGGCCCAGCAGCTCCTGGAAGCGGGCCGCGCGGCTCAGAACAGCTGGTTCTCGCCGCCGAACACCTCGGACACCGAGTCGTCGGTGAAGATGCGGCGGATCGTGTCCGTGAGGATGTCGGCCACCGAGAGCACCGTGATGTTGTCCGGCGTCCCGGGGCGGACGGGGATCGTGTCGGTGACCACGACCTGCTCGAAGCCGGCCGCGGCGAGGTTCTCGAACGCGTTGCCCGACATGACCGCGTGGGTGGCGGCGGCGAAGACACGCTCGGCGCCCTCGTCCTTGACCGTCTCGGCCGCCGCGCGCAGCGTGCCCGCGGTGTCGATGATGTCGTCGAGGATCACCGCCGTCTTGCCCTTGACGTTGCCGATCACGTAGGCGATCTCGGCGACCTGCTGGGCCGGGCGCTCCTTGTTGAGGATGGCCAGCTCGGCGCCGACCTTCTCCGCGAACTTCTTGGCCAGCTTCACGCGGCCGGCGTCCGGCGACACGACGACGAGGTCGTCGAGCGCCATGTCGCGGAAGTACTGCGTGAGCATGAACATCGCGGTCATGTGGTCCACGGGCTTGGAGAAGAAGCCCTGGATCTGGCCGGCGTGGAGGTCCATGGCCAGCACGCGGTCGGCGCCCGCGGTCTCGAGCGCGCGAGCCACGAGGCGGGCCGAGATCGGCTCCCGTCCGAGCGACTTCTTGTCCTGCCGCGAGTAGCCGTACCAGGGGGTGACCGCGATCACGCGGTGGGCCGAGGCGCCGACCGCGGCGTCGACCATCAGGAGCAGCTCCATCAGCGCGTCGTTGGCGGTGATCCCGGTCTCCGGGTTCCCGCACGTGGGCTGGACGATGAACAGGTCCGCCCCGCGGATCGACTCCTCGAAGCGGCAGTAGACCTCGCCGTTGGAGAACGTCTTGAGCGTGACGCCGCCGAGCGAGACGCCGAGCTTCTGGGCGATCCGGCCGGCGAGCGCGGGGTTGGCCCGCCCGGAGACGACCATCAACTGCTTGTCGTACTCGACGGCGAGGGACGAGCCGAGGTGGGCGATGCCGGTGCTGGGATCCAGCGCGCTCACAGGGTTCGGAGTTTACGACCCGGGGGTGACGGCGTCGTGGCCCTCACCGCTCTTTGCGGTCCGCGTAGCCCTCCACGTTGCGCTGGCGCGCGCGGGCGATGCCGAGGGCCTTCTCCGGCACGTCCTCGGTGATCACGCTGCCCGCTCCCGTGTACGCGTCGTCGCCGACCGTGACCGGGGCGACGAACGCGGTGTCGACGCTCGTGCGGACGTTCGAGCCGATCGTCGTGCGGTGCTTGCGGCGGCCGTCGTAGTTGGCCGTGATGTTGCCCGCGCCGATGTTCGTGCCCTCGCCGATGTCGGCGTCGCCGATGTAGGAGAGGTGCGGCACCTTGGTGCCGGCCCCGATCTCGGAGTTCTTGATCTCCACGAACGTCCCGGCCTTGGACTTCGGGTGCAGGTGGGCGTCCGGACGCAGGTAGGCGAACGGGCCGACGGTGGCGCCGTCGTCCACGCGCGCCTGCGTGAGATGGGAGTGCAGGATCGTCACCTGGTCGCCGATCCGCGAGTCGATCAGCGTGCTCATGGCGCCGACTGTGCTCCCGGTGCCGACGCTCGTGGTCCCTTTGAGCTGGACGTACGGCTCGATCGTGACGTCGCGGGCGAGCGTGACCGTGATGTCGATCGTGGTCGACGCCGGATCGACGATCGTGACGCCCGCCCGCATGTGCGCGACGTTGATGCGCTGCTGGGCGAGCCGGCGGACCTCGGCCAGCTCGGCGCGGTCGTTGACGCCGAGCGTCAGCGCAGGGTCGGTCACGACGTGGGCGGCGACCGTGTTGCCGGCGGCGGTCAGCGCGGGCAGGACGTCGGGCAGGTACGCCTCGCCCTGCGCGTTGTCGCGGCTGAGCTGCTGCAGCGCGTCGACGAGCGCGCCGCCGTGGAACGCGAAGACCCCGGTGTTGACCTCGCGGATCGCGAGCTCCTCGGGCGTGGCGTCGCCTCCGCCGCCCTTGGCCTCGACGACCTTCAGCACGGAGCCGTCGCGGTCCCGCACGACCCGCCCGTAGGCGCCGGGCTCGTCGAGCTCCATGGTCGCCATCGTGGCCGCCGCCCCGGCCTCGGTGTGCGCGGCCACGAGAGCATCGATCGCCTCGGCGGTGAGCAGCGGCACGTCACCGGTGACGACGACCACCGTGGCGTCGGGGTCGATCAGCGGCGCGGCAGCCGCCACCGCATCTCCGGTCCCGAGCGGCTGCGCCTGGATCGCCACCTCGACCCCCTCCGGCAGGTGCTCCCCGAGCCGCCGCTCCGGGTTGTCGACCACGACCACCCGCGCCGCTCCGGCCTCCCGCGCAGCTGCGACCGGCCACGCGATCAGCGGCCGCCCGCACAGCGGATGCAGCACCTTGGGGATCGCCGAGCGCATCCGGGTCCCCTCACCCGCAGCAAGGATCACGACCGTAAGTTCAGGCACGTGGGCATCGTAGTATCGGGCCGACCGGCACCCGCGCTGGGGGGTGGTGTAGTTGGGAGCACTCCAGGTTTTGGTCCTGGCAGCCCCGGTTCAAGCCCGGGCCCCCCAGCCTCGCGAGCGCGAGCCCCGGAGCCGAGTCAGTCGAGGCGGACCGGCCGGCGCGAGTCGGTGTTGAAGGTCCAGTCCGGGCGGCCGGGGCCGAGGTGGACGCCTCCCAGCCAGCGGTCGGTGCGGGGCCTGGTCGCCTGGCCGGTGAGGACGGCGGTGCCTTCGGGCGTGAGCTCGTAGCGGCCGTTGGCGCGCCTGACGAGCGGCTCGAGGCCGTCGGCGAGCGCGAGGAGCGGGGTGTCGCCGATCCAGGGCGGATGCTCGGGTGCGGCGGCGGCCGTGAAAAGGTCGGGTGGGGTGAGCGGGCCGGGCTCGAGCGCCTCGAGGATCTGGCGCTCGAGGCGGCTGAGGCCGGTGCGGCTGTCGGGCAGCTCCTCGAGCAGCCGGGCGAATGCCGGCACGGCGAGCCAGGCCCGCGGGTCGTCGGACCGCAGGGCGGCGAACGCGGCCGGATCGGGGTCGATCGGCTCTCGCGCGTCGAACGCGGCGCGAAGATCGCCTCGCGGCGGATGCGGCAGCCGGACGCGCGTGACAGGTCCGGGCCGGCCGGCCAGCCGGTCCTCGAGCTGCGCGAGTTGCAGCGCGTCGAACAGGTCGTCCTCGAACCAGAGCACGACCTCCGCGTCCCGCGGGTGGGCGGCGAGCCGCTCGTCCCGCTCGCGGAACACCGGGAGTTCGTCGCGCGCCCAGCCGCGCGCAGCGAGATGCTCGGCGCGGACCTCGGCGAGCGCGGCAGCGCCCAGGCCGGCCGGCACGGGGCCCTCGTGCAGGATGTCGCGCCAGACCAGCACGTCGGCGGGGTGGATGCCGATCGCCGCGGCCAGCTCCGGGACGACCGCATCGCCGTTCGTCACGTGCAACTCCTGGGCAGCCACGCGGCCACGATACGCAGCACGGGTCGGCGCCGTCGGTCTACATTGCCCCTCGATGCGCGCTCCCCTTCTCGCGGCCGCCACCCTCGTGGCCTGCCTGCTTCCCGCTGCGCCGGCAGCCGCCGGGGACCCGATCATGCCTCTCTCCGAGGTGCGCAGCGGGATGCAGTGCACCGGCTACTCGGTGATCCGGGGCACGGACATCTCGTCATTCGACGTCGAGGTGATCGACGTCGTGGACAGCGAGCCGGGGACGGGGACGGCGATGATCCTGGTCGAGGCGTCGGGGCCGGCGGTGGACCGCACGGGTATCGGGCCGGGCTTCTCCGGCTCGCCGGTCTACTGCGACGGCCGCACGATCGGCGCGATCTCGCAGTCGATCGGGGACTACGGCGGGAAGGTCGTCCTCGCGACGCCGATCGAGTCGATGCTCGCCAACCCGGTCGACGCGCCGAGGCCGCGCGCCGGTCGTGCCGCCGCGGCCCGTTCGCCGCGCGCCGCCGCCGCGATCCGGCGGATGCGGCGGGAGGGCACGAAGCCGCTCGTGGCCCCGCTGACCATCAGCGGCGTGCATCCGGCGCTCGGGCGGGCGCTCGAGCGGACCGGCAAGCGCATCGGCCGGCCGGTGACGGCGGTTCCCGCCGGCCCCCTGGGCAGCTTCCCGCCGCAGACGCTGCGACCCGGGTCGGCCGTCGCAGCGGGCTACTCCAACGGGGATCTGCGCGTCTCCGCGGTCGGCACCGTCGCGTACACGGACGCCGACCGCGTGTGGGCCTTCGGCCATCCGTTCGAGAACGCCGGCGCCCGCTCGCTGCTCCTGCAGGACGCCTACGTCTTCAAGGTCATCAACGACCCGAACGCGTCACTCACCGGCGGCTCGTTCAAGCTCGGCTTCGCCGGCCACGACCTCGGGACCCTGACCAACGACGCGTCGGCCGCGATCGTCGGCCGCGTCGGCGCGCTGCCGACCACCACCGCGGTCCAGGTCTTCGCGCGCGACGCCGACACCGGCGCGACCCGGTTCGTGCAGTCCGGCGTGGCGGACGAGACCGACCTCGACAACCCGACGGGCTTCACCGGGCTCGGCGCCGTCGCCCCGCTCGCGATCGCGCAGGCGACCGGCACGGTCATGCAGAGCGCGCCCGGACGCCTGAGCGGGCGCATGTGCCTGACGATCCGCTTCCGTGAGCGCCCCCGCAACCCCGCCCGCTTCTGCAACCGCTACCTGTCGTCCACGATCTTCGACCCGATGGCCGGTCCGCTCAGCAACCCGATCGCGTTCCCGGCCGCGTTCGACGCCAGCGACGCGATCGCGCTGATCGAGGCCTACGAGGGCAAGCCGCCGCACGTCACCTCGCTGCGTGCCCGCGTCGACCTGCGGCGCGGCGAGCGGCTCGCGTTCCTGCGCGGCGTCGACGCACCGCGACGCGTCCGGGCCGGCCAGCGCGTCTCGCTGAAGGTCAAGCTCCAGCGCATCCGCGGGGCCACGTTCACCAAGCGCTTCAGCGTGCGCATCCCGCGCGTCAATCCCGGTCGGCGCACGCTCAGCCTCAGCGGCTTCGAGGAGACGAGCGACGAGACCGACCTGCTCGAGATCCTGCTGGGCGCCGAGGACGACGACACGCTGGAGGACGGGCCCGCGCGCCTGAACGACCTGATCGACGAGATCGAGGGCCTCAGCCGCTGGGACGGCGTGGAACTCCGCGTCGGCCGCCGGACGCGGCGCGCGTTCCTCGACCGGACTCAGGTCATCACGGGCAGCGCGCGCACGACGGTGCGGGTCGTCCGCTAGGGGGTGCCCAACGGGACATCGCGCTGAGCGGAATGGCCCGTTGGGCGGGGCCCCCGGGCTCTAGCTCTCGAGGCGGTAGACCGTGCCCGTCGGCGCGAGCGCGGCGGCCGCCGCGCAGGGGACGGCGGCGGCCAGCAGCGTGGCGAACGTGTCGGCGCTGGCGGCCATCATGTCCAGCAGCGTCTGCACGGGCGTGGCCTCGTCCTTGACGCCGTTCGCGTAGTCGGTCGCGTACCCCAGCAGGGCGTACGGCAGCTCGGCTTCGCCGCACAGCACCGCCTCGGGGCCGCCGGTCTGGGAGACGTGCGTGACCCCGCACGCGGCCAGGCCGCGGATCTCGGCCCGCGTGTTGAAGCGCGGGCCGTCGACGTGCCCGTACACACCGCCGTCGCGCACCTCGACGCCCGCCTCGCGCGCGCCGTCGAGCAGCGCGGCGCGCAGCGGCTCGGAGAACGGGCCCTCGAAGATCCAGTGCCCCCGCTGCCGGTCGCCGGGCTCGGTGTAGAACGTGCACAGCTCGCCGTCGCCGAGCCGGTTGGCGAGGAAATGCAGGTCGTCGAAGCAGGCGACCGAGCCGAGCTCGACGTCCGGGTCGACGGCGCCGCACACGGTGACGGCGATCACCGCGCTCGCTCCCAGCTGCGCCAGGGCGTCGATGTTGGCCCGGTGCGTCACGACGTTGGAGAGCCGGCGATGGCCCTCGCCGTGGCGGGAGATGTGGAGCACGTCGGTTCCCGCGAACACGCCCTGCGTGACGAGCGCGTCGCCCCAGTCGGTGTTCACCAGCTCCGGGTTGGCGGACTCGAACCCGGGCAGCGAGTAGGTCCCCGAGCCGGTGATGATCGCGATCGGCATGGCGCGGGAGTATGCATAAGGGTCTGTCCAAGAAGAACCGGCCCGACCAGGGCGGGGTTCTTGGATAGGCCCTAAGCTCCCGCGGTGGACCCCACGCCGGTCAGCGCCGAGCAGGTTCCCGACTTCGTCCGGGCGGTCTTCGACGCCTTCCACTACGCCGCCCCGCCGGACGAGGTCGAGGAGCGGGGCAAGAACATCGAGCCCGAGCGGACGCTCGTGCTCCGCGACGGCGGGCGGATCGTCGCCGCCACGGGCATCTTCACCCGCGAGCTGACCGTGCCGGGCGCGATCGTGCCGGTAGCCGCCGTGACGATGGTCGGCGTCCAGCCCACCCACCGCCGGCGGGGGAAGCTGACGGCGCTCATGCGCCGCCAGCTCGCCGACGTGCACGAGGGCGGCCGCGAGGCGATCGCCGCGCTGTGGGCGTCCGAAGCCGCGATCTACGGGCGCTTCGGCTACGGCATGGCGAGCCTGGTCGCCGAGCTCGACGTGGCCAAGCAGGACGCGGTGCTCCGCACCGCGCCCGACCTCCCTGTCGCGCTCGGAGACCCCGTCGAGGCCGTGGACGCGATGCGCCCCGTCCACGAGGCCGTCCGCCCCGCCGTGCCAGGCATGCTCGACCGTCACGGCCGCTGGTGGGCGACGCGGGTGCGCGATCCCGAGCACGACCGCGAGGGCGCCGAGCCGCTGCGCGCCGCAGTGGTCGAGGGCATCGCCTACGCGCTGTTCGCGATCAAGCGAGGCTTCGAGAACGGCCGGCCGAGCGGCGAAGTCCGCGTGCGCGAGGTGCTTGCGACGTCGCCCGTCGGCCACGCCGCGATCTGGAACTTCCTGCTCGGGCTCGACCTCACCCGCCGGATCGTGTGGGACGGAGCGCCGGTCGACGAGCCGCTCCCGCACACGATCAGCGAGTCGCGGGCGGCCCGGACAGAGGTTGGCGACGGGCTGTGGCTGCGAATCGTCGACCTGCCGCGAGCGCTGGCCGACCGCACCTACGGCGAGCCGTTCGACGTGATCATGGAGGTCTCGGACGGCGTCTGCCCGTGGAACGCCGGCCGCTGGGCCCTCCGGTGGGACGGGACGACGGCGACCTGCGGGCGAACCTCGCTGCCCGCGGCGCTCGAGCTGTCGACCGCCGAGCTTGGCGCGGCGTATCTCGGGGGTCCCACGCTCGAGCTGCTCGCCCGCGCGGGCCGGGTGAGCGAGCTGCGCGCGGGCGCGCTCGCCGTCGTCAGTCGCTCGTTCGCCGGCGACCGGGCGCCCTGGTGCCCGGAGATCTTCTGATGCGGCTCACTCGCACTCGCAAGCTCGCGCGAGCGCCTTGATCACCGGTCCTTCGGATCCCGTGGCACACGGCCGCCACCCGCCCCGGCCTCGGTCGCCGGGCCGCGCGGCGCGGCGATCCCGAGCACGCGCATGGCCTTGAGGCCGAGGCCGAGCTTCTCGCGGCCGTCGGTGGAGGAGACGTCGAGGCCCGTGAGGTCACGGACGCGCTCGAGCCGGTAGCGGATCGTGTGGCGATGGGTGTAGAGACGCTGCGCCGTGCCGGCCACGTTGGCGTCGGCGTCGAGGAACGTCTCGAGCGTCTGCACGAGGTCCGTCTCGTACTGCTCGTCGTAGGTCACGAGCGGCTGCACGGTCTCGGCGAAGAAGCGCTGCAGCTCGGCGGGGTCCTCGCTCATCGCCGGCAGCAGGAGCCGGTAGGCGCCGGTCTCCTCGAAGGCCAGCACCCCCTCCTCCGGACCGCCCTCGGCGACGTTGGCGGCGAGCAGGGCCTCGTTGCCGGCGCGATAGAGGTCGGCGGGATCGGTGGCGAGCCGGGAGTGGCCGACGGCGAAGAGGAACCCGTGCAGGCTCGACCGCAGCTCGCGCGCGACGGCGGCCGCCACGCGCCGCACCTCGCCGTCCTCGGTCGCCCCGAGCATCACGACGACGTGGCCGGCGCTGTCGGCGGGCGTGTCGATGACCGCGGCCAGCGAGCCTGGAGCGCTGGCGCGCGCCGCGCGTTCGGCGGCGGCCAGCACGCGACTCCGCCAGTCGTCCTCGGCGGGGGCGTAGTGGCGCGCGCGCACGACGACGACCGCCGCTCCGGCCGTGATGTCCACCCCGAGGTCGCCGGCGCCGGTCACGATGCCGTCGCGGTCGGTCATCTCGCGGCGCAGCACCGCGCCGAGGTAGTCGGCCTGCGCCGCCTCGGAGGCGCGCTCGGGCGCCCGGACGCGCTCGACCTCGGACGCGATCAACGTCGTTACCACACGCAGGAGCGCCGGCGGCGGTTCGCCGGTGCGGCTGCGCAGCCGCAGGCTGCCGACCACGGCGTCGCCCACCCGCAGCTCGTGCGTGACGACGCCCTGGGCGTCGGCCGTGAGCGCGCGCTCGTCCGCCGTCGAGCGCGCGGCCACGGCCAGCACGGCGCTCGTGCGATCGATCAGCACGAGCGAGGCGCCGAGCGCCCGTGACGCGGCCCGGACCACCTCCGGGAGCCCGACGCCGGACTCGACCGCGTCGGTGATCTCGGCGAGCGCGTCGAGCCCCGCGGCGGCCGGCTCGGGCCGGATCGGGATCGGCTCGCCCATCACAGCCGGTCGTAGTACCAGAGCGCCACGCCGCCGGCCAGCGCCCCGGCGAGGACGAAGGCGGCGAGCACGTAGAGGCTCATGACGAGGGCCAGCAGGCGCTCGCGCAGGCGCCAGTACGACCGCCACGCCGGGACGGCGATCAGGGCGATCCAGAGGGTGAGGGAGATCAGCGCCGTCACCCCTATGACGATGAGCGAGACCCGGTCGTCGATCATGCGGCTCGACGTGCATTGTGGCGCACGTGGCCCGTGACGAGGGCAAGAATGCCGACGAGCGACCAGATCGCCCCGGCCAGCGCGGCGCCGCCGATGGTGTCCGTGAGGAAGTGCACGCGCAGGTAGACGCGGGTCATGGCGACCACGACCACGATCACGATCGCCACCGTCACGGCTGCGAAACGGGCCGCCCAGCCGCTCCCCGCGCGGACGAGCACCACCGCGCACGCGACCCACGCCACGGCGTACGCCGTGTGGCCGGACGGGTACGCCGCGAGGTCAGCGTCGGTGAGCGGGTCGAACGGCCGGGCGCGGCCGTAGGCCGCCTTCGTAACGTGGACGAGCACGTACGTGAGCACCATGCCGGCCACGAGCGCCACGGCGTGCCGCCACCGCTGCCGGGCGGCCGACCAGAGCGCCGTCAGCAGGACCGCGCCGCCGACGACCGGGAGTGCGCCGAGCAACGTCACGATCCGCGCCAGGTCGGCGAGCCAGTCCACGTAGAGCTCCTCCGCCGCGTCGGCTGCGATCCGGTCGATGCGGGGCACCCCCGCCTCGGCGGCGATGTCGCCGCAGACGAAGAACGTGAAGCCGCCGACGGCCAACAGGGCGAGCAGCGTCGTCAGCTCGAGACCGAGGTTGCCCGGCGTGAGCCGGTTCCAGCCGAAGCGGGCGCCGAGGTCGGCGACCATCGCCGCAGGTCTGCCGACCACCCGCCACGCCGGTCCCGCGAGGCGCACGACCGGGCGCCAGCCCGGCTGGTCCGCGCGCTCGTCGAGCCACGCGCGGACCTGCTCGCGCCGCTCGGGATCCCGGTTGAGCCGGATGAGGAAGACGATCCCGGCCACCACGACCACGACCGTGCTGAACGCGAACAGGCCGCGTGACACGTAGCTCGTCAGGCGGTCGAAGGACTGCCAGAAGACGTAGCCGAGGGTGCTGAAGGTGGCGGCCCAGAGCCCGGCGCCGAGGACGTCGTAGGGCAGGAAGCGGCGCAGGGGCATGTTCGAGGTGCCGGCGATGAACGGCGCCAGGGCGCGCACGAAGCCGATGAAGCGGCCGACGAGGATCGTCGTGCCGCCGTGCCGCTCAAAGAACTCCTCGACCTTGTGCAGGCGGTCCTCGGTGATCTTCAGGCGCTCGCCGTGGCGCAGGAGCCACGCGCGGCCGAGCTTGCGGCCCGCGGTGTACGAGGCCAGGTCGCCGGCCACCGCGCAGGCCCACACGACGCCGATCAGCACGAGCAGGGAGATCTCCCCCTGACCGGCGATCACGCCGCCCACGATCACGGTCGTCTCGCCCGGCGCGACGAGGCCGACGAACGCGCCGGTCTCGAGGAACGCGAGGATGCCGACCACGAGGTAGGTCCACGGGCCCAGCGCGCGCCCGACGTCGAGCATCAGCTCCTCGAGGTTGGGGAGGTGCACGAGGCCGACCCCCACCGCGCCGGCACCGGCCACCACCAGCCAGCCGGCCGCCTGCGTCCAGCGGCTCAGGCGGTGCCGCCGGGCGAGCAGGAATGCGGCGACCGCGACCGCCCCGAGCAGCCAGCTCCACTTCACGCCGGGCCGACCTCCCCGAAGGCGGGACCGGCGGGCGCAGCGGCCACGCCGCCGACGGCCTCCGCCGCGGCGCGGGCGGCGCCAAGCGTCGGAAACAGGCCGAAGACCGTCGGGCCGGAGCCCGAGACCATGGCGACCGTGGCGCCCGCGGCACGCAGGTCGGCCAACGGATCCTCGACGGCCGGGCACAGCTCGCGCGTGGCGGCCTCGAGGTCGTTGACGCTCGGCGGCGGCTCGCCGGCTCGTGCGGCAACTGCCCGCGCGTCGAGTTCGGTTGCGCCGCGAGGTCGAGCCTGGCGATCGAAGGCGCGGTAGACCTCGGGGGTCGACAGGCCGGCCGGGCTGGGCACGAGCACGAGGCCGAACGCCTCGGGCTCCGGGAGGCGCTCGACATGCTCGCCGGCGCCGGTCATCAGCACGCGGCCGCCGGCAAGCAGGGCCGGGACGTCGGCCCCGAGCGCGACCGCGAGCTCGTGCAGCAGCTCCCCGGGCGCCCCGCCGGCGGCGTAGGCGGCGAGCCGGAGTGCGCCCGCGGCGTCGGCCGAGCCGCCGCCCATGCCCGCGGCCACCGGGACGCGCTTGACGATCGTGAGCCGCTGCGGCGGCGCGTCCCACCCGGTGGCCTCGCGGAAGAACGCCAGCGCGCGGCCGGCGAGGTTGGGCCCGTCGATCCCGGGGCAGCGCACCTCGTCCGCGTCGGCTCCGCCGGCCGGCCCGAGCGTGAGCTCGTCGGCCAGCGTCACGGGCTGGACGACCGACACGAGCGGGTGCAGGCCGTCCTCGCGAGGAGCGCCGACGAACAGCGACAGGTTGACCTTGCCGGGCGCGAGGGCCTTTAGCACGAGGCGGCTCCCCGGGGCGGTCCCTCACCCGGCCGCGCGTCGTCGCCGCCCGCGAGACGGGCGTGCAGCTCGCGCCACTCCTGCGGCGCGAGCGACTCGGCGCGGGCGTCGGGCGGCCGGCCCATCGCCTCGAGCGCCGCGCGCACGCGGTCGCGGATGCCGTCTTCCGCGCCCGGCGCGAGCGAGACCGATCGGGCAAGCGCCTTGCGGCGGTGGGCGAACCCTTGGTGGACGAGCGCGCGCAGCGCGCGCTCGGGCGCCGGGCCGCGACGGGTGAGGCCGACGAGCACGGAGTCGACGTTCGGCACTGGGTGGAACACGGTGCGCGCCACCGGCCGCAGGACGCGCACGTCGCACGCCAGCTGGGCGAGCACGGACGGGACGCCGTAGGCCGGCGTGCCGGCGGTCGCAGCGAGCCGCTCCCCGACCTCCTTCTGCACCATCGCCACCCAGGTCGTCGCGCCGGGCAGCTGCTCGATCGTGCGCAGGATGACCCCCGCGGCGACCCCGTACGGCAGGTTGGCGACGACCTTGTTCGGCGCCGGGTCGAGCCCTGCGAGGTCGAGCTTCATCGCGTCGGCCAGATGCAGGGTGGCGTTGGGATGGTGGTCGAGCGCATCGCGTAGCGGCGGCTCCAGCCGGCGGTCGAGCTCGACGACGTGCACGTGGTGGGTACGGCCTGCGAGGTACTCCGAGAGCACGCCGAGGCCGCCGCCGACCTCGAGCACGACGTCGGCGGGCTCGAGCGCGGCGGCGCGGCCGATCACGTCGAGCAGGTTCGAGTCGATCAGGAAGTTCTGGCCGAGCTCCCGGTTGGGGCGGATGCCGAACTGACGCAGGCGGCGCAGGCTCGGCTGGACCGGGAGGTCGCTCACCAGCGCAGCAGCCGGGCCGCGTTGGCCTCCACCGCGGCCTCGAGCTCCTCGTACGCGATCCCGCGCCGCTCGGCGACGAAGCGCGCGGTGTGCACGACGTAGGCCGGCTGGTTGCGGTGCTTGCGCTCGGCCTGCGGCGTGAGGTACGGGGCGTCGGTCTCCACCAGCAGGCGGTCGAGCGGCACGCGCTCCGCGGCGTTCGCGAGGTCGGCCGCCTTCGGGTACGTGACGTTGCCGGCGAACGAGATCCACCAGCCGTGGTCGAGGCACTCCTCGAGGCGGTCCGGCATCGAGAAGCAGTGCAGGATCACTTCGAGCCCCTGGGCCCGGGTGGCGAGCGTGGCGATCGTGTCGTCCTCGGCGGCGCGGGTGTGGATGACGAGGGGCTTGCCCAGTTCCTGCGCGAGCTCGATCTGGGCTGCGAAGGCGCGCTCCTGGTCCGCGCGCGGCGCGTAATCGCGGTAGTCGTCGAGCCCGGTCTCGCCGATCGCGAGGCAGCGCGGATGCTGCGCCTGCTCGCGGAGTTCGGCGGTGATCGCGTCGTCGTAGCCGGTCGCGTTGTTCGGGTGGTGGCCGATCGCCGCGTAGACCTCGTCGTGAGCCTCGGCGGCGGCCAGCGCCGCCCGGCGCGAACGCTCGTCGATCCCGATCGTGAGGATGCGGTTCACTCCCGCCTCGCGCGCGGCCGCCACCAGCTCGGCCTCGGGCGCAGGCCCCCGGTCGAGATGGGTGTGGCTGTCGATCACGACGGCTTTGGGAAGAGCGGCGGCAGCTTCTCCACCCGCGCGCCGCCGGGATGAGCGCCGTAAGCGGCGCCCTCGAGGTCGAGCTCGGGGGCGCCGAGGGCGTTCAGCAGCCGCTCGGCCGTCTCGGGGATGTAGGGCGCGAGCATGACGGTGACCACGCGCAACGCCTCGGCGAGCGAGCGAAGCGTCTGGTCGAGCTCGGCGGCCTTTTCATCCTGTTTGGCGAGCTGCCACGGCGCGCGCTCCTCGACGTAGCGGTTGAGGCGCCGCACCCGTTGCCAGATGCGCTCGAGCGCCTGGGTGATCTCCGCCCGGTCGAGCAGCTCGGCGACCTCCTCGCGCAGGCCGTCGAACTCGACGGCGAGGGCCGGGTCGGGCTCGACGTCGGGCACCGTCGCGTCGCGGTAGCGGTCGATCATCGCCAGCGTGCGGCTGGCGAGGTTGCCGAACTCGTTCGCCAGCTCGGTCTCGTAGCGCTCGCCGAACGTGATCGTCGACACGCTTCCGTCCTGCCCGAACGAGACCTCGCGGAAGCAGTAGTAGCGGAGCGCGTCGGTCCCGAACGTGTCCATCACCTCGAACGGGTCGAGCACGTTGCCGAGCGACTTGGACATCTTGTGCTCGGCCCCGCTCGCATCCTTCATCAGCAGGTACCCGTGGATGAACAGGTGCTCGGGGAGCTCGATGCCGGCGGCGAGCAGCATCGCCGGCCAGATCACCGCGTGGAACTTCAGGATGTCCTTCGCGAGCATGTGGTAGCTCGCGGGCCAGAACCGCGGCGTGAGGTCGTCGCCCTCCCGTGCGAAGGAGAGCGCCGTGTAGTAGTTCAGGAGGGCGTCGAACCAGACGTAGAAGACGTGGTCGTCGTCCCACGGGACCTCGACGCCCCAGGACAGGTTGGCCTTCGAGCGGCTGAGCGAGATGTCCTGCAGGCCGCCGGTGATGAACGAGCGCGCCTCGTTGTAGCGGTGGCGCGGGCGCACGAACTCCGGCTGCTCCGCGTACAGGCGCTCGAGCGGCTCCTGGAAGGTGGAGAGCCGGAAGAACCAGTTCTCCTCGCGCTCGCGATCGAGCGGGATCTTGTGGATCGGGCACGTCTGGTCGGGCCCGATCTCGGCCTCGGTCTTGAAGTCCGCGCAGCGCGGGCAGTACCAGCCCTCGTAGAGGCCCTTGTACACGTGGCCGTTGTCGTGAATGCGCTGCATCACCTCCTGCACGCGCTCGCCGTGGCGGGGGTCGGAGGTGCGGATGAAGAAGTCGTTGGAGGCATTGATGCGCGGCATCAGCTCCTGGAAGCGGAGGGCGTTGCGGTCGGCCAGCTCCTTCGGCGACACGCCCTCGCGCTCGGCCGCCTGCGCGACCGGCTCGCCGTGCTCGTCGGTCCCCGTCAAGAAGAACACGTCCTCGCCGCGCTGGCGCATGTGCCGGGCCAGGATGTCCGCCCCGATGGTCGTGTACGCGTGGCCCAGGTGAGGGGCGGCGTTCACGTAGTAGATCGGGGTGGTGACGTAGAACGCCATCGGGGGCGTCGAAGGCTAGCGGCGGCGGGGTGCCGCCACCGGAGACCGGCACCGGCGAGCACGAGCGCCAGACCCGCCCATGCCGGCCACGGCGCGAGCGTCCCGCGCGTCAGCACCTCGGGTACGACGCGTGGCCGCTCGCCGCGGGGGTGGGGGCCGCGGCGGTCGACGCTCGGCGACCGCGGGCGGAGGCGGTGGAGGCGTCTCGGCGCGACCGCCGGCGGTGGGAGGGCTTGCGGGCCCTCGAGGAAGCGCAGCGGGTCGACGTAGCCGAAGCGGCTCCCTTCGCGGCGGACGCCGAGATGCAGGCCGGGATGATCGGCCGCGCGGCCGACGGTTCCGAGGGCGGTGCCGCTCCGGATCTGCGCGCCGGCGCGGACGGCGACCGTCGCCATCGGCATGTGCGTGACGCGCCAGCCGTCGCAGCTCACGGTGACGAGGCGGCCGCTGGAGCCGACCCGGCCCGCCACGACCACGCGGCCTCCGCACGCGGCCTTTACCTCTTCGCCGGCACTCGCTGTGAGGTCCACGCCACGGTGCTGACCGCCGGCGAACGGGTTGGCACCGACGTCGAAGCCAGCCGCGACCTCGCCGCCGACCGGGTTGGCGAGGACCAGCGTGAGAGCGGCGGCGGTGACCATGTCGCGCACCGTACGGGCGGCACGGCCCTTCTACCGCGGATGCGCGTGGATTGGCACACATTCGGCACGATTCCGTGACCGTGCGCGGGCGTTGTGTTACTCGGTCACCGCTTGTGGTTCGCGCGTTGAGCGCAGTTGACGTTCCCGCGGAGACGTTCCCGCGGAGACGTTCCCCGCGGAGACGCCGCTACCGGGTCGCCGAAGACGTCCCGGCGCCCGGCACCACCGCGCGGTAGAGCTCGTTGGCGGAGGCGCCCGTGAGGTCGGCGACGACGGAGGCGGCCGGCCTGGCGCGGGCGCCGGCGTCGACGAGCCGGCGGACGGCGTCGACCGCCGCCGCGTCGAGCTCGCCGCGCTCCGGGGCGCCTCCCACCACGAGCACGACCTCGCCGCGCGGTGGTGCGTCCGAGTAGCGGGCTGCGAGCTCGGAGGCGGTGCCTCGCAAGACCTCCTCGTGGACCTTCGTGAGCTCGCGGCACACCGCGACCGGGCGCTCCGGGTCGAGCTCCGCCAGCACCGCGAGCGTCGCGCCGACCCGGCGCGGGGACTCGAACGCCACGACCGTCTCCGGCGAGCCCAGCACCTCCAGCAGAGCCGCCCGCTTGCGCGGGAGGAACCCCGCGAAGCGCCACGCGTCGGCCGGCAGCGCCGAGGCGACCAGCGCGGCGAGCGCGGCCGACGGACCCGGCAGGACCTCGACCTCGAGCCCCGCCCCCACGCAGGACTGGACGAGCACGTAGCCCGGGTCGCTCACGAGCGGCATCCCCGCGTCGGAGACGAGCGCGACGACCGCACCGCCCGACATCCGCTCGACGAGCTCGGCGGCGCGCTCGCGCTCATTGTGCTCGTGGTAGCTCACCAGCGTCGCCTGAACCCCGTAGCGCTCGAGCAGCACCCGGGTGCGCCGCGTGTCCTCGCAGGCGACGACATCCGCGTTTCGAAGCGCGGAGAGGACGCGCAGCGTCACGTCCTCGAGGTTGCCGATCGGCGTCGGGCACACGACGAGCCGCCCGCTCACGCGACGACCTCGAACCGGAACGGCTGGCCGGCGCTGAAGCGGAGCGCGTGGCTCATGCGAGTGCTTCCGGGTATCCCGCGCGGGCCACGCCGCCGCGCTCGCGGGCCGCGAGTGCGGCTCCGATCATCCCCGCCTCAGCTCCGTAGGCGGCCTGGACGATCCGGACGACGTCGTTCCCGGGGGCGAGCGCTCGTTCGCGGACGATCTCGCGGGCCGGCTCGAGCAGGAGCTCGCCCGCGTCGCTGACCCCGCCGCCGATGACCACGACCTCGGGGTTGAAGATGTTGACGAGCGATACGAGCCCGATCCCCAGGCGCCGGCCGATCAGGGCGATCGCGTCGCAGGCGACCGGGTCGCCCTCGCGCGCCAGCTCGGTGATCATGGGGCCGGTCAGCTCGCGCCCCTCCTCGAGCGCGCGACCGAGCGCCGTGTCCGGCCGCCGGGCCACCGCGACCGACACGAGCCGCACCAGCGCGGTGCCGGAGACGACCGTCTCCAGGCACCCGTAGTTCGGGCAGTTGGACTGGCACGGCGGCCCGTCCATCTCGACCACCATGTGGCCCATCTCGGCCCCGCCGCCGACCCATCCGCGGTAGACCTCGCCGCCGAGCACGAGGCCGCCGCCGATGCCCGTGCCGAGCGTCAGGAGCACCACCTCCGAGCATCCGGCGGCCGCGCCCACGCGCGCCTCGCAGAGCACCGCGCAGTTGGCGTCGTTGTCGACCACGACAGGCAGCCGGAGCCGCTCGGACATGACCTCGTGGAACGCGATGTCGTAGAGCGGGGCGTTGGCCGCCTGGACCGCCATCCCGGTGCGCGAGTCGAACGTGCACGGGATGCCGAAGCCGACCGCCTCGATGCCCTCGCCCACGGCGGTCCTCACCTCCTCGACCGCGTCGGCGACCATCTGCACGAGACCGTCCTGGTCCAAGCCGTAGATCAGGCGGTTGGTACGGTGATGGACCCCGAGGTCGGCGTCGACCGCGCCGGCCAGGAGCTTGGTGCCGCCGAGGTCGACGCCTATGACGCCTCGCTCGACCACGCGGGCCACGATACCGCTCCCATGGCCGACGACGACAAGCCCCAGTACACGCTGTACAAGTCCCGCCCGCGCCTTCCGTGGCAGCGGGAGGACGACGGCGTGGGTGGCCTCGGCGGTGACGAGCCGGGCCGTGACAAGCGCCGCTGGCCGTTCCGGAGGCGGCAGAAGGAGCCCGGCCGCCGGCGCCGGATCACCCCGGGCCGCGTCGTCGCCTACCTGGCGCTCGCGGTCGCGGGCTGGCTGCTGATCTCGCTGCTGGTCTTCCTCGTCAGCGCCCAGGTCCAGTCCTCGAAGGTCTCCGACGCGGCCGACGCGAAGCTGAGCGGCGGCGGCTACCCGCTCACGACCCCCAACACGATCCTCGTGCTCGGCTCGGACGCCCGCACGAAGGACCGCGCAGAGCCGGGCGCGCAGACCATCGGCGCTCCGTCACGCGCCGACTCGATCCTGCTCCTGAGGGTCGGCGGCGGCGCCAACGCGCAGCTGTCGATCCTGCGCGACACCGTCGTCGACATCCCCGGCCGAGGCCCGAACAAGATCAACGCCGCCTACGCGTTCGGCGGCCCGTCGCTGGCGATCGAGACCGTCGAGTCCTACCTCGACGTCGAGATCAACCACCTCGTCGAGGTCAACTTCGAGAACTTCCCGTCGCTCATCGACTCGCTCGGCGGCGTCAACGTGAAGACGGGTTGCGTGATCTCCAAGATCAACGGCGGCAAGCGCAACGGCGGCACCACGCTGCGCCTGCGCCGCGGCGAGCACGAGCTGAGCGGCGACGAGGCGCTCGCCCTCGCGCGCACGCGCAAGAACGAGTGCCGCCCGGCCGAGGACGACCAGACGCGCGTGCGTCGCCAGCAGCAGATCCTCAGTGCGATCAAGGACAAGGTCACGTCGTTCGAGACCTTCATCCGCCTCCCGTGGGTGTCGTGGGCCGCGCCACAGGCCGTGCGGTCGGACATGTCCGGCCCCACGCTCCTCGGCCTCGTCGGCGCCGAGCTCACGAGCGGCGACGCCAAGCGCTACGTGCTGCGCCCGAGCGGCAGCACGACGCTGCCCGACGGCGGCGCCGGCCTTACGGTCGACGACGCCACCAGGCAGCGTGCGGTAGAGCGGTTCCTGCGGGGCTAGTCGCGGCCCCCGCGGTGACGGTCCTTGTCGTCGTCGTCGAGCTGCGCGCGGATCTCGCCACCGGGCCACTTGGTGCTGTGGACGTTGGCGTACGTCACGCCCGCCGCGATGGCGTCCACGAACTCGTCGAACGCCCCGGGCTCGATGCCCTGGAAGCTCGTGTCGGTGGGCCCGGGTCCGAGCACGTCCTCGGGCCCAATCTCGCCGGTGACGGTCCCCGGCGACGCCGGGCACGCCGGCGTGTCCGGCGGCGGGCTCGGCAGGTTGCTGCACAGGAACGCCACGATGTCGCCGTTCACGGCCTCCTGCGCGATGTGGATGTGGGCCTGCGTCACCGAGCCCTCGAGGTCGCGATACGACAGCCGGTAGCGGATCGTGTCGCCGAACCTCGCGACCCGCGCCTGGAACTTGCCGTTGCCGTCGGTGGAGAGCGCCGGGACCTCCTCGTAGCCGGTCAGCTTCTCGCTGATCTTGTGCCCGCCCCCACCCGCGATCGCCGCCCCGACCACGCCGAGCACGGCCAGGAGCGCGACGGCTCCGGCCAGCTGAATCCTTCTCCTCACCCGCGTACCTCCTCTCGAAGAGTGGTCGGCGGGGTCTACGCGCGGCGCGCGCGCGAGGTTCAGAGCCCGGCGAGAGCCGCGATCCGCTCGCGGTGGGAGGCGCCGGAGCCGTACGCGTGCGCGTTGGCCTCGCCGCGCTTGAGGAAGAAGTGCAGGTCGTGCTCCCAGGTGAAGCCGATCCCACCGTGGACCTGCATCGCGGCGCGCGGCACGCGCCGCCCGGCGTCGCCCGCGTAGGCCTTCGCGCACGCGGTGGCGAGCGCCGCGGTCTCCGGCTCGTGGTCCAGCGCCCACGCGGCCCAGTAGACGGCCGAGCGCGCGCCCTCGACCTCGAGCAGCATCTGCGCGCACATGTGGGAGACGGCCTGGTAGGTGCCGATCGCGCGCCCGAACTGCTTGCGCTCCTTCGCGTACTCGACGGCCATCATCATCGCCCGCTCGGCGACGCCGACCGACTCGGCCGCGTTCATGACGGTCGCCTGGAGCCGCGCGCGCTCCACGTCGCCGCCCGCCGGGGAGCGCGAGCCGCCGGTGACGCGGAACATCCTGCGGGTCGGGTCGAGCGGCCGCACGGGCTCGACCTCGGCGCCCTCCACCACGGCCCCGTCCCAGTCGACCAGCACGTCGGCCGTGCCCGCGTCGGCGGCCAGCCCGTCGATCACGACCGCGCCGCGCTGCGCCCCCGACAGGTCGGCGCCGAGCAGCCCGGCCACCCACGTCGACTGAAGCGGCGTGGGCGCAAGCGCGTAGCCGAGCTCCTCGGCCACGACGATCATCTCCACCGTCCCGAGCTCGGCGATCTCGGGCCATCCCAGGGAGACCATCTCGTCCCACTGCGCGTCGGTGAACCCGCGCTCGTCCTCGAGCGCCAGCCGCCGCACCTCGGCCAGCGGGTAGCGCGCGGCGAGCAGCTCGCGCGCCGTCGACTTGATCGTCCGCTGGTCGTCCGAGAGGTCGAAGTTCATGAGCGCGGGAGCCCGAGCACGCGCTCGGCGACGATGTTCTTGAGGATCTCGGTCGTCCCGCCCTCTATCGAGTTCGCGCGGGCGCGCAGGAAGCGGTGCGGCCAGCGCCCGTCGGCGAGCTGGGAGCCGGCGACGTCCATCGCCAGCTCGGTCAGCGACTGGTTGACCTCCGCCCAGTGCCACTTCCCGAGCGAGCCCTCCGGCCCCGGGGCGCCGCGCTTCATGATCGTGGTCAGGCCGCGGTACGCGTTCAGCCGCAGCACCTGGGCCTCGGCGTGCAGCTGGCCGAAGCGCTGGCGCACGAGCGGGTCGCCGTCGCGCCCGGCGGCTCGGATGTCCTCCTGCAGCTCGCGCAGCGCGACCTGCACCTGCACCTGCAGCGCGAAAGCGAGCCCGGCGCGCTCGTGCATGAGCGTGGTGATCGCCACCGGCCAGCCGTTGCCTTCGCCGCCGACGATGTTCTCGTGCGGGATCCGCGCGCCCTCGATGAACAGCTCGTTGAACTCCGCCTCGCCCGTGATCTGCACGAGCGGCCGCACCTCGACGCCGTCCTGGTCCATGTCCATCAGGAAGTACGTGAGCCCCCGGTGACGCGGCGCCTCGGCGTCGGTGCGGGCTACGAGCATGCACCACTTCGCCTCGTGCGCGTAGGTGGTCCACACCTTCTGGCCGGTTATCACCCACTCGTCGCCCTCACGCACGGCGCGCGTCTTCAAGGACGCCAGGTCGGACCCCGACTCGGGCTCGGAGAACCCCTGGCACCAGATCTCGTCGGCGGACAGGATCGGCGGCAGGAAGCGCCGACGCTGCTCCTCGCTGCCGTGGGCGATCACGGTCGGCCCGCCCATGGCCAGGCCGAGGATGTTGGCCATCGGCGGCGCCCCGGCGCGCGCCACCTCCTCGAACAGGATCGCCTGCTCGACCAGCGTCCCGCCGGCGCCGCCGTAGTCGGTCGGCCATGTCAGGCCCGCCCAGCCTCGTTCGTTGACGGCCCGCTGCCAGGCGCGGCGGAACTCGAACTGCGCCGGGTCGTTGGCGGGCTCGGGCCCGGGGTGGTTGGCCGCTATCCAGTCGCGGACCGCGTCACGGAACTCGCGCTCCGGCGGCGACAGGCTCAGGTCCATGGCCCGGGGAAGCTACCGGCTCGGACTCCGGGGCACGCCGCCTCGAGGCGAGCGCGACGCCGCCGAGGATGAGCGCGAGGCCGGCGATCGCCGCCGCCGTGATCGCCTCGTCGAGGAACACGGCGCCGTAGAAGAGCGCGATGCCCGGCGCCAGGTAGGAGACCAGCGACGCGCGGCCCGCGCCGACCTCGGCGATCAGCTTGTAGAAGATCACGAATGCGAGCGCGGTCCCGACCGCGCCGAGCGCCACGACCGCGGCGATCGCGCCGAGGCCGGGCATCTCGCTCGGCGCCGTGGCGATCGCGATCGGCAGCGTCATCAGCGAGGCGACCGAGAGCGACACGAACGACGTCTGCATCGACGTCAACCGCCCGTAGCGGCCCTTGACGACGAAGCTGCCGAGCGCGTAGAAGACCGCGGCGCCGACCATCGCCAGCGCGCCGAGGAACTGCCAGAGCGTGGAGATCGACTCCACGCCGACCACGATCGCGACGCCGGCGAGCCCGACCACCAGGCCGACCGCCTGCCGGCGGTCGATCCGCTCCGACGGGTCGATGAACGGCGCGAACAGCGCCACGAACAGCGCGGCGGGCGAGATCAGCACCGCCGTGAGGCCGGACGGTACCTCGAGCTCGCCGAACGTGATGAGCAGGAACGGGGCGGCCACCGACACCGTGCCGAGCAGGAGCGCCCATCCCGGCCGCCGCCGCATGTCGGCGAAGACGCCGCGCGCGGCCCCTCCCAGCGCGACGAGCAGCACGAGCGCCGCGATCGCCGTACGCGCCCACACGACCATCGGCGCGCTGAGGTCCTCGAGCGCGTACTTGATCAGCAGGTAGGAGCCGCCCCAGATGGCCGCGAGCGAGCCGAGCAGCACGATATGGCGGGGCGACATGCACCCAGTGTCGCAGGGCAGGATCCCAAGCGGAAATGACGATTCCGCCAGGGCCGAATAAGCGCGGCTTATACCTCAGTCAGACGGCGAAGAGGCCGCCGGCTTGGACTCCGGCTTGGATTCCTTCTTCTCGGCCGTCTTCGCGTCGTGCTTGTCGGCGCCCGCCGACGCGGCCTTCTCGTTCTCGCGCTTGCGCTTGGCCGTGCCGTAGTCGGTGTTGTAGAAGCCCGACCCCTTGAAGTGCACGGCGATCGGGTGGAACACGCGCTGGACTGCAGCGCCGCAGACCTCACACTCGGTCACGGGATCGTCCGTGATCTTCTGCATCACCTCGAGCAGGTGGCCGTTCTCACAGCGGTACTCGTAGATCGGCATCCGAGCGGGCGAGTATAGGTGCCTAGACTGCGCGCTCATGCCAGCGCCCACCATGGACGTCGTCGTCGCTCTCGCCAAACGCCGGGGCCTGATTTTTCCGGCCTCCGAGATCTACGGCGGGATCGCCAACACGTACGACTACGGCCATTACGGCGTGCTGCTCAAGAAGAACGTGATCGACGCGTGGTGGCGGGCGATGATCCAGGAGCGCGACGACGTGGTCGCGCTCGACTCGGCGATCATCCAGCACCCGCGCACGTGGGAGGCCTCCGGCCACCTGGCGGGCTTCACCGACCCGCTGGTGGACTGCAAGACGTGCGGCCAGCGGTTCCGGGCCGATCACCTGGCCGAGCTCGCCTGCGGCCGCAAGCCGTCCAAGCACCCGGGTGAGGCGGAGGAGTGCGACCTCACCGACGCGCGCGAGTTCAACCTCATGTTCGAGACCCGGATCGGGCCGGTGTCAGAGTCCGGCTCGACCGTCTATCTGCGTCCCGAGACCGCGCAGGGCATCTTCCTCGACTTCAAGACGACGCTCCAGTACGCGCGCCGTAAGCCGCCGTTCGGCATCGCCCAGGTCGGCAAGTCGTTCCGCAACGAGATCACGCCCGGCAACTTCATCTTCCGCACGCTCGAGTTCGAGCAGATGGAGATGGAGTTCTTCGTCCCGCCCGCCGAGGCCGGGCACTGGTACGAGCACTGGATGCAGGCGCGGATGGACTGGTACGTCGGCCTCGGCATCGACCGCGAGCGCCTGCGCCTGCGCGCCCACGACGCCGACGAGCTCTCGCACTACTCCTCCGCCACCTCCGACATCGAGTACCTGTACCCCATCGGCTGGTCCGAGCTCGAGGGCATCGCCAACCGCGGCGACTTCGACCTCACCCAGCACGCGAAGCACTCCGGCGAGAAGCTCGAGTACTTCGACCAGGCCACGAGCGAGCGCTACGTGCCGCACGTGATCGAGCCGGCCGCCGGCGTCGGCCGCACCGTCCTCGCGCTCCTGTGCGAGGCCTACGACGAGGACGAGATCGGCGGCGAGAAGCGCACCGTGCTGCGCCTGCACCCGTCGGTCGCGCCGGTGAAGGTGGCGGTGCTCCCGCTCCTGCGCAAGGACGGCCACCCGGAGAAGGCGCGCGAGATCCACCAAGAGCTGCGCCGCCATGTCTCCTCGGAGTACGACGAGGGCGGCCACATCGGCAAGCGCTACCGGCGCCAGGACGAGATCGGCACGCCGCTGGCGGTCACCGTCGACCACCAGACGCTCGAGGACGACACCGTCACGCTGCGCGACCGCGACACGCTTGCGCAGGAACGCGTGCCGGTCAGCGAGCTGGTTGCTCGTGTGACAGACGTCACACGCTGAACGGAATCGTTTATGTAGCGTCGTCCGCAGGTGCGAGCTTGCGAGCTCCGGAGGACGAAACCCCAGTAAGACCGGTCGCGGCCGACCAGGTCACGTACGAGGACCTGTACCGACGCTGGGAGCGGAGCAACTGGCGCGCGACGGAGATCGACTTCTCGGTCGACCGCGATCACTGGCAGGAGCGCTTCACCGACCTCGAGCGCCGCGCGGCGCTGTGGAACTACTCGATGTTCTTCCACGGCGAGGACGCGGTCACCGACGACCTCTCGCCGTTCATCGACGCCGCGCCGCGCGAGGAGCAGAAGTACTTCCTCGCCACCCAGCAGGTCGACGAGGCGCGCCACGCGGTGTTCTTCCACCGCTTCATGCACGAGGTCGTCGAGCGCGGTGACGGCACGATCGGCAGCGCGCTGGATGCCACCCGCCGCGAGCTGACCTGGGGCTTCGTGAAGACGTTCGAGCTGCTCGACCGCACGGTCGACGAACTGCGCCGCGACCGGTCGATCACGAAGCTGGCGCAGGCCGTGACGATGTACCACTTCATCGTCGAGGCCTCGCTCGCGCAGCCCGGCCAGCACTTCATCACCGACTACCTGACCGAGCGCGACGCGCTTCCCGGCTTCCGCGCGGGCATGCGCAACGTGGCGCTCGACGAGCAGCGCCACATCGGCTTCGGCGTGAAGCTGCTCCGCGACCTCGCGACCGAGGATCCCGAGGTTCCCGACGCGGTCGCCGAGCTCCTCCGGGAAGCCACGCCCCTCCTGATCGCGGTCTTCGTGCCGCCTGGCTGGGACGAGCGCTACGTCGAGTGCTTCGGCTTCACGCTCCCGGAGATCTACGAGGAGGGCATGCGGTCCTTCGAGGCCAAGTTCAAGGCCGCCGGGCTGCCGGTCGAGGCGCTTCCCGGCCCGCAGATCATGCCGATGGACCTGCCGGTCCCCGAGCGCGCGGCGCGCGGCATCGCGATGCTGCGGGCCGGCTACCTCGGCGAGCGCACCGGTCCGCCGGCGCGCGACCCCGCGGCGATGGCGGTCCTGTTCGACAGCGTGCGGCGCGGCGTCGACCTGCGCACCGCGCCCGACGGGCCGTTCGTGCTCCAGTGGGAGTTCCCGGACGCCGAGCCCTGGCACCTGCGGCTCGACAACGGCGCCACCGCCGCGGCCCCGGGCCGCGCCGCGCAGGTCGACCTCGAGCTCCAGTGCCGCTTCGACGACTGGGTCGACGTGGTGGCCGGACGGTTGGACCCGCGCCGCGCGGTCGCCACCGGCCGCCTGCGCCCGCGCGGACGGCCGCGGACGCTGTGGCGCGCCCGTGGCCTCTTCGGCTGAGCAGGGGGTGCCCCACGGCGCAGTGAAGTTGCGTCTAGTGCGCGGCCACCTTCCGGTAGCGGTTGACGGCCAGCGGCGCGAAGACCGCGAGAATCGCCGTGCACCAGACGAACGACATCCACACGTCGGTGTTCGCCGGCGTGCCGAGCCACAGGTGGCGCACCGCGTCGGTGACCGTGGTGAACGGGTTGGCCTGGGCGAACTCGCGCAGACCGTCCGGCATCGACTCGGCCGGCACGAAGATCGCCGACGCGAAGGTCAGCGGGAAGATCGCCGTGAAGCCGATCGCGTTCGCCGTCTCCGGCGACGACGAGTAGAGCCCGACGAGCGCGAACACCCACGAGAAGGCGTAACCGAAATACAGCAGCAGCACGATTCCCAGGGCGATGTCGCCGGCGCCGGTGGTGATGTTGAAGCCGGCGACGAACCCGACGGCGAGCAGCACGGCCAGCGACAGGCAGTTGAGCAGCACGTCGGACGACGTGCGGCCGGCGAGTACCGCGGCGCGCGACATCGGCAGCGAGCGGAAGCGGTCGATCAGGCCCTTGGAGACGTCCTCGGAGAGCCCGAGGGCGGTCACGAACCCGCCGAACGCGATCGACTGCACGATGATGCCGGGCATCAGGAAGTCGACGTAGTCGAACCCGGGCGTCTGGATCGCGCCGCCGAACACGTACACGAACAGCAGCACGAACATGACCGGCTGGACCGTGTAGGCGATCAGCAGGTCGGGCTGGCGCGGGATCCGCATCAGGTTGCGGCGCGCCAGGATGAGGGAGTCCTCGATCGTCATCGCGAACGAGCTCATGCCGCCACCTCCGCCCGCTCCTCGTCGCCTTGCTCCTCGGCCGCGTGGCCGGTGAGGGCGATGAACACGTCGTCGAGCGTGGGCCGCCGCAGCGCGATGTCGACCACGCCGACGCCGGCGCGGTCGAGGCGCCGGACCGCGTCGGGGATGATCCCGGTCCGTGCCCGTACGGGCGCGTGGACCATCGTGCCCTCCACGGTCGGCCGGTCCTGCGCCAACTCGGCCAGGGCTGAGATCGCGGCGTCGGCGTCGCTCGGATCTTCGAGCTCGACGTCGAGCCGCTCGCCGCCGATCTGGTCCTTCAGCTCGTCCGAGGTCCCCGTGGCGATCACCAGCCCGTGGTCGATCACGACGATGCTGTCGGCCAGCCGGTCGGCCTCGTCCAGGTACTGGGTCGTGAGCAGCACGGTGGTGCCGGCCTGCACACGCGCCTCGATCGTCTCCCACATGCCGATGCGGGCGCGCGGGTCGAGGCCGGTGGTCGGCTCGTCGAGGAACAGGACGGGAGGGCGCGCCACAAGCGCGGCGGCCAGGTCGAGCCGCCGGCGCATGCCGCCGGAGTAGGTCTTGGCCGGGCGCTTGGCGGCGTCGGTGAGCTCGAAGCGCTCGAGCAGCTCATCCGCGCGCTTGCGCGACTCGGCCTTGCCGAGGTGGTAGAGCCGTCCGACCATCTCCAGGTTCTCGAAGCCGGTCAGATTCTCGTCCACGGCCGCGTACTGGCCCGCGAGGCCGATGCGAGCGCGCAGCGCGGCAGCCTCTCGCACCACGTCGAGCCCGACGACGCGGGCGGTGCCGCCGTCGGGCTCGAGCAGCGTCGCCAGGATGCGCACCGCGGTGGTCTTGCCGGCACCGTTGGGGCCCAGCAGGCCGAGGACGCTCCCGGTCCTGGCGGCGAAGTCCACGCCACAGAGGGCGCGCACCGAACCGTAGGACTTCTCGACGCCCTCGACGACGATCGCATGATCGTTCATGCGACTCGAAGCTAGCGGAGCCCGGTGGGAGCAACGGTACGGTTTGGCACACTCTCTGGCGATGGAAGAGCGGCGACCGCGCCCCAAGCTCGTCGAGCGACTCGAGGCGCGGCGGGCCACGCACCACCAGCGCAACCGCCTCTACCGGATCGGCTTCACCACTCTCGGGATGCTGATCCTCCTGGGCGGCGTGGTGATGCTGGTCACGCCGGGGCCCGCCTTCGTGCTGATCCCGATCGGCCTTGCCATGCTGGCGCTCGAGTTCACCTGGGCCGAGCGGCTGCTCGAGAAATCGCTCCAGCAGGCGCAGATCGCACAGGAGAAGGCCGCGCAGACGACGACGCTGCAGCGGGTGCTCGGCGCCTTGGCCGGCCTCGTGGCATTCGCCGCGTGCATCGCGGCGATCCTGCTGTGGGACATCCCTTTGCTGCCGGACGGCTAGGCGCCCGGCAGCCCGGGAATCAGGTGGTGGTGCCGGCCGTCTGGCTGGGCGAGGAGGCGGTGGTCGTCGAGGTGTACTCGAACTCCTCCTCGGCGCCGAACAGCGCGTCGAGCACCTTCTTGCGCAGGCCCTCAGAGGCGACCAGCGCCACGCCCGCGCCGGCGAGGCCGATCACGAGCAACTTGCCGAAGCTGCCCTTGCGCTTCTTCTTCGGCGACTCGCGCAGGGCCACGCTCGCGTCCTTGAACGACTCGGCGGCCTTCTTGACGTCCTTCTGCAGCTTCTTGTCGTCGAAGATCTGCTGGGTGGGCGACTTGCCGTTGCTCAGCCGGCCGTAGGCCTTCTTCGCGGAGTCGTACGCCTGGACGATGTTGTCGCGCAGATCCTCGTCCTCGACGATTCGCTGGACGTACGGGTTGTAGCGGGCCTTCAGGGCCGCCTTCTGCGCTTTCCTGGCCTTCTTCTTGGCTTGTGCCATACCACCTCTCCGCAGTCTGTTTTCACGAGCATACCCGGCATCCGCCGCCCTCAACGGCCGTCTGTCAGCGCGGCCTCGAACACCTCGCCCACCTCGCCCACCCACACGAAGTCGATCTTCGCCCGCAGCGGCTCCGGCAGGTCCTCGAGGTCGCCCTCGTTACGGCGGGGCGCGAGCACGCGGCGGATGCCCGCGCGCTGGGCGGCGAGAGCCTTCTCCTTGAGGCCGCCGATCGGCAGCACCTGGCCGCTGAGCGTCAGCTCGCCGGTCATCGCGAGGTCGTCGCGCACCGGCCGGCCCGAGACGAGCGACATCAGCGCCGTGGCCATCGTGATGCCCGCGCTCGGCCCGTCCTTGGGGGTCGCTCCCGCCGGCACGTGCACGTGCAGGTCGTGGGTCGCGAACCAGTCCTCGGGCGTGTCGGCGTGCCCGCGCACGTACGAGAGCGCGGCCTGCGCCGACTCCGTCATGACGTCGCCGAGCTGGCCGGTGATCGTGAGCTTGCCCTTGCCCGGCATGGCCGTGGCCTCGACGAACAGCACGTCGCCGCCCACGGGCGTCCAGGCGAGCCCGGTGGCGACGCCCGGCTCGGCCGTGCGGCGGCGCACGTCGGCGTAGAAGCGCGGGCGGCCGAGCAGCTCCCGCACGCGCGGGGCGGTGACCGACACCTTGCCGCCGTGCGTGCCGAGCGCGACCCGGACCGCCACCTTGCGGCACACAGACCCGATCTCGCGCTCGAGCGAGCGCACACCAGCCTCGCGCGTGTAATCGGCCACGATCGCCTTCAGCCCGGCGTCGGAGAACGCCACCTGCGAGCGCTTGAGGCCGTTGCGCTCGATCTGGCGCGGCACGAGGTAGCGCTTGGCGATCTGGAGCTTCTCCTCGGCCGTGTAGCCGGCCAGGGCGATGACCTCCATGCGGTCGTGCAGCGGGCCCGGGACCCGGTCCATGTCGTTGGCCGTGCAGATGAACATCACGCGCGAGAGGTCGAACTGGACGTCGAGGTAGTGGTCGCGGAACGTGGCGTTCTGCTCGGGGTCGAGCACCTCGAGCATCGCGCTCGCCGGGTCGCCTCGGTAGTCGGCGCCCATCTTGTCGATCTCGTCGATCATGAACACCGGGTTGTGGGACTCCGCGTCGCGCAGCGCGCGCACGATCGTCCCCGGCATCGCGCCGATGTAGGTGCGGCGGTGGCCGCGGATCTCCGACTCGTCGCGCACGCCGCCGACGCTGATGCGCTCGAAGCGGCGGCCGAGCGCTCGCGCGACCGACTGCCCGAGCGAGGTCTTTCCGACCCCAGGGGGGCCGGAAAGACATAGGATCGAACCGCGCGCGTCCGGCTTGAGCTTGCGCACGGCGAGGAACTCGAGGATCCGGTCCTTGACCTTCTCGATGTCGTAGTGGTCCTCGTCGAGCACCGCGCGGGCGTGCTCGAGGTCGAGGTTGTCCTCGGTCCCCGTGGCCCACGGCAGCGAGGCCATCCACTCGAGGTAGGTGCGGATGACGCCGTGCTCGGCGGCCGCCTGGGGCAGCTTCTCGAGCCGGGAGAGCTCGCGGTCGACCTGGGTGCGGACGTTCTCGGGCAGCTCCAGTGCCGCGAGCTGCCCGCGCAGCTCGTCGACCTCCGCCTCGGCGGGATCCTGCTCGCCCAGCTCGTCCTGGATCGCCTTGAGCTGCTGGCGCAGGACCCACTCGCGCTGGCCCTTCTCCATCTCGGCGTTGACCTGGCTCTGGATCTTCGAGCCGATCGCGACGATGTCGAGCTCGCGCGCCAGCACCTCAGAGAGGCGGCGCAGGCGGCGCGCGACGTCGACCTCCTCGAGCAGCGCCTGGCGCTCGTCGCTGCCGATCCGCAGCGCGCCGGCGATCAGGTGGGTGAGCGCGGACGGGTCCTCGAGGTTCGCCACCGCCATCTGCAGCTCCTCGGGGAGGTAGGGGACCTCCTCGATGATCTGGCTGAAGGTCTGCTGGACGTTGCGCATCAGCGCTGTCAGCTCGGGCCCCTCGTCGAGCACGTCGGGCAGCTCGGAGACGCGCGCCGTGAGATAGGGCTCGGTGCCCAGCCACTCCTCGATCCGCACCCGCTGGCCGCCCTGGACGAGGATCCGCAGCGACCCGTCCGGCACCTTGAGCATGCGCGCGACCATCCCGGCCACGCCGATGTCGTACAGCTGGTCGGGTCCCGGGGTCTCGTCGTCGGGCTCGCGGCTGGCCACCATGACGAGCATCCGGTCGCCGACGAGAACATCGTTGACGAGCTGCACGGAGCGCTCCTGGCCGATGGCCAGCGGGGTCAGGCTGTCGGGGTAGGTGACCGAGTCGCGCAGCGGGAGCACGGGCAGCCCGCCCGTGGGGACCTCGCTCATTCGCTCTCGGGCAGCTGGATCGGGACGGTGCGCGCGCGAGCGGGGGCGAGCGGCAGCTCGACCGTCAGCATGCCGTCCTCGTACGACGCGTTGGCGGCCTCCGGGTCGACGTCGACGCCGAGCGCGACGACGCGGCGGAACGGGCCGTGCTCGACCTCGAGCTGCTGGTACACCCGCTCCTCGCCCGCGTCGGGCTTGCGGTTGCCGGAGAGGATCAGCTCGCGGCCGCGGATCTGCAGCTCGATCTCGTTCGGGTCGATGCCGGCGAGGTCCGCGCGCACCACGGCCCGGGGCGGGTCGGCCGTGTAGTAGACGTCGACGGCCGGCGAGAAGCCGCCGCGGCGCGACGGCGCGAGCCGGCGGTCGAAGGCGTCGCCGAACAACTCGTCCATCTCCCGCCGCATCCGCTCGAAGCCGGCGAAGAGGTCACGCTCGTGGGCCACGGCCCCAATCTAATCAAGGCGCTCGCGCGAGTAAGCCGCACTCGATTACTGGCGCTTGACGAACAGCCTTGGGTCGACGGCCATCGGCCGCTCGGTGGGCTGGCCGAAGTAGAAGCCCTGCCCGAGGTCGACGCCCAGCTCGAGCATCGTCTCGTACTCGTCGACCCGCTCGATGCCTTCGGCCACGACCTTGGCGCCCTGCTCGTGGGCGAGCTCGACGAGCGCGGCGATCAGCTTGCGGCGGGCCTCCGAGTGGTGGATCCCGGAGGTCAGCGTCATGTCGATCTTGGCGATGTCCGGGCGAAGCAGATCGAGGCAGAGCAGGGCCTCGGTGCCGCACGAGAGGTCGTCGAGCGCGATCTGGGCGCCGCGCTTGCGGTGCGCGTCGACCATCTCGGCGAGCAGCTCGCGGTCGGCGCAGCGCTCCGGCTTGATGACCTCGATGCAGATGCGCGAGGGATCGGCGTTCATGCGCGCGACGACCGGCCACGTGGTGCGGACCGTGGCGTCGGCGTCGAGCGCCGCGCGGGGGTCGAGGTTGACGAACAGCACCTCGCCCTCGGGGAGCAGCGGGAGCCCGATCTCGAGCGCCGCCGTGCGTGCGCGGTAGTCGAAGGAGAACAGCGCGTCGTGCGCCTCGGCGGCGGCCATCAGCTCGCCGCCGCGAACCTCCACGGCGCCCAGCCTGCCGCGCATGAGCGCCTCGCGGCCGTAGGCGCGGCCCGTCGCGAGCTCCACGATCGGCTGGAAGTGCGGCTTCATCTGCCCGTGCGAGAGGAAGTCGGGGAACCAGTCGGTCCGCGCGCGGTCGAGCAGCGTCTCGGCGGGCAGCGGCAGCGCCTGCTCGTCCGACAGGCGGAGCGCGAACAGGCAGGCTCGCTCGGACGGCGAGACGGTCTTCAGCAGCTCCTTGAGCGCATCGCTCCACGCCGGGCCGGCGAGCACCAGGCCATCGACCGCGATGTCCCCGTCAACCGGCTCGGTGGCGAGGTGCTCGACCTTGTAGAGCACGGACGGCCGGTGCGACAGCAGTCGCACGCCGTCGATCGCGGACGTCGCCGGTGGGGTCATCACAGGACTGCATCGGCCCGGCGCCTTGATCGCCGGCACGACACTCCCCTGCCGCTGCGCGGTGCGTGCCGGTGGTTGCGCTACGGCAGGGGTGCGGGCCGCCCGGCGCGGATCAGCTCGCGCGTGTAGAGATCGACATGCGCGCGCCGGAGCTGCGCCAGGTCGAACCGCTCGCGGACGCGCGTGCGCCCCGCAGCCCCGAGGCGCTCGCGCAGAGTCGTGTCGGCGAGGAGCGGCTCGAGCGCCGCCGCGAGTGCGGCGGCTTCGCCGGGAGGCACGAGGAGGCCGGTCGTGCCGTCCTCGACGATCTCCGGGACGCCGCCGACGGTCGAGGCCACGACCGGCAGGCCCGCGGCCATCGCCTCGAGGATCGAGATCGGTGCGCCTTCCGACCTGCTCGACAGCACGAACACATCGGCCTCGGCGAGCAGCCGGGGGACGTCCCGCCGCTCACCGGTGACCACCACTGCGTCCTCCAGGCCCGCGGCGCGGATCTCCCCCTCCACCGCCGCGCGCTCGGGCCCATCGCCGACGATCTGCGCGCTGAACGGCGACCGGCGCACGGCGGCCAGGGCGCGCACGAGCGTCACGGGATCCTTCGGTGCCGCAAGGCGGCCGACGGCGACGATCCGCGGGGGCATGCCGTCGCGACGCGACGGCTGGGCGGCGTCCGCGTCGACGGCCGTCGGAATGACAACGGTGCGCTCAGCGCGACACGTCCGCGCCGCGACGCCCGCCGAGCGCTCGCGCTCGGAGACGCAGATCGTCACCGTGGTGAGCGGGGCCATCAGCTGATCTGCCCAGCGGTATAGCGTCGACGCCGCGCCCGAGTACGCCTTGAAGGCCCAGCCGTGCACCGTGAAGATGCGGATCGGCACCCGAGCCAGCGCGGCGGCCAGGCGACCGAGCAGGCCTGCCTTCGAGCTGTTGGCGTGCACGATGTCCGGGCGCTCACGCCGCATCAGCGCCGCCAGTTCCAGCACGCCGAGCAGGTCGTGCGTGGCGTGCAGGTCGCGGCGCACGTGTCGCAGCGGGATGAAGCGGGCGCCCGCGGCAAGCGCCGCGTCGCGGAGCGGCCCCTCCCCGTGCGCGCCGACGAGCACGTCGAAACGCCCGACGAGAGCGGGCAGCAGCCCTGCCACGTACGTCTGCGCCCCGCCCGTCTCGGCGAGCGTGATGAGCAGCAGGATCGTCGGACGGCGTGCCACCTGGCGGTCCCACTCTATTCTGGCGTCATGAGCGCCGTACAGCGCGCCGCATGCCGAGCGGCCGGCGTGCTGGCCGTTGCGCTCTTCGCCTGGTGGGCGCTCGCCGACGGCGGTTACGCGCCCGGCGCGTGGTATCCGGGCGCCCTGCTCCTACTGGTCGCGTTCGCTGGCTCCGTCCGTCTTGGAATGCTCCGCGGCCTGCCGCCTCCGGCGCGCCTGGCGCTCGCTGCGCTCGCCGGCTTCACGGCCTGGAGCTTCTGCTCCATCGCGTGGGCCGATGCGCGCGGCGACGCATGGGACGGCGCCAACCGGACGCTCCTGTACCTCACCGTCTTCGCTCTGTTCGCAGCGGTGCCGTGGACGCTCGCGGAGGCGGCGGCCGGCCTCAGTGCGTTCGCGCTGGCGACGGCCGGCGTGGGTGGGTGGGAAATCGCTCGGGCCGTCGCGGGCGATGGTCGCGTCCGTCTTCGTCGACGGCAGGCTCGCCGCGCCCGGTCGGCTATGAGAACGCGAGCGCAGCCCTGTTCCTCGTCGCATTCTGGGCGGCGCTCCTCGTGGCGGCACGTCGGCAGACGCCGCGGTGGCGCGCGGGCGATCATGCTCGCAACGGCCGGGGTGCTTCTCCAGCTCACGATCCTGGCCCAGAGCCGCGGTGCGCTGGTCGCGGGCGTCGTCACGCTCGCCCTCGCCGTGGCCCTGGTCTCCGACCGCGATACCGCTCATCGGTGCGCTGCTCGCGGTGGCCGCCACCACCGCGGCGTCGCTGCCCACGCTGCTCACCGTCTACGAGGCGGCGCCCGGAGGACCCCGACCTCGGCCCGATCGCGATCGTGCTCGGCCTGTCGGCAGGACTGCTCTTCGCGGCCGGCTTCGCGCCTCGAGCGGGCCGAACGCTGGGCGGCTCGTCCCGCGTCCCGCCGCTCCGAGCGGGCGTCGCCGCCGCGGTGCTCGTGACGGCTGCGAGCGCGGCACTCGCCGTCGCGGTCGGCGCGCCAGGCGGACTCGCGCTTCGCAGCGGGTCTCGGCTCGGGCCGGTACGACTTCTGGCGCGTGGCAACGCTCGAGTTCGCTCAGCACCCGATCGGTGGCGTGGGAGCCGACAACTTCGCGCACGACTACGTCCGCGAGCGGAGGCGCCGCGACGAGCCGCTCTACCCGCACAGCCTCGCGCTGCGCGCGGTCGCGCAGTTGGGCGCCGCGGGCGGAGCTGCTGCTGGCGCTCTTCCTGGGCGCGGTCGTGGTCGCCGTACGCCGGCTCCCGCCGGGCGACCTCGGCTGCCGGACCGTGGCGGTCGCCGCCTTCGTCGCTGGGAGCGGCCTGGGTGGTGCACGGGTCGATCGACTGGCTGTGGGAGGTGCCGGCCGTTGGAGCGCCGGCGATGGCCTGCCTCGGCCTGGCGGCGGGGCTGGGCCGTCGCGATGCCGCAGTCGCGGGCAGGTACCTCGACCGCCGGTTGTGCCGGCGTGGCGATCGTCGCCTGCGCCGCAGCGCTGTCGCTGGCGCTGCCGGCGCTCGCTGCGCGTGAGGTCGAGGAAGCGGTGCGCGAGTGGAGCGCCGATCCGAGCGCCGCGCTGCGCCGGCTCGAGCGTGCGCGCGAGCTGAACCCGCTGACAGATCGGCCCGATGTCGTCGCCGGAGCGCTCGCCCGTCGCGATCGGCGATCGCCAGACAGCGCGCCGCGCGTTCATCGCTGCGCTGGCTCGCGACGAGCGCAACTGGCATGCCCATGTCCAGGTCGCGCTGCTCGACCTGCAGGAAGGCCGCCCTGCGGCCGCGCTCGCGCGCATCCGGAGCGCTGGTGCGCTCAATCCCGGGGAGCCGGTGATCGATGACGCCATGCTTGCGGCGAGTCAGTGGCGAGCAGCCCTCGCGCGCGCTGCTGGACCGTCTTTCCCAGCTGGCCGTCCCGCGCCCGATCGAGCGCCGCCCGGTCGATTGCTCTGCCGGTGCTCGGGCTTGGATCCTCGTGCGCGCGGGAAACTGTGCGGTGATGGTGGCGACGACCGCGCCTGAGCAGCCCGTCCCACACACGCCGCCGGCTGTCGCGCTCGGAGCAGCGGTCCTCGGCCTCGTGCTGGCCGGCCTGCTCTACCGCTTCCCGCCATCGCTGGCACTCGCGCTCGTCGGCGGGATCGTGCTCGTGGAAGCGCTCGGCTTGCGGTGATCCACTACCACGCCGCGGTGGAATGGCGCTTCGCCTGCTCGGCGTCGTGCTGATTGAGCCAGCGCCGGCCGATGGCGTGTTCGTCGTGCTGATTGCGATCGCGTTCGTGAGCCGGCGCTTTCGCCTGAGCGCGTCCCGTTGCCCGTGATCGTGACGCTCGGCGTGCTCGCGCCCTCAACCTGCTGTCAGCGGTCCAAGTGGCCGATCCTGAGGGAGCGGCGACGTTCTTCATCGTTACCCTGTTCGTTGCCGTCCTGGGGCTCTGGTTACCGAGCTACGTCGTCACGCAGAACGAGCGCGGCTCGTCGTCCGCGCGTACCTCGTCGCTGCGGTCACGTCCGCCGCCTCGGCGTGTGGCTCTGTTCGCGCTGGTGCCGGCGCGGACGTGTTGCGGAGGGAGACCGTGCGCGAGCGCTGTTCCAGACCCGAACGTCTTCGGGCCGTTCCTGATTCCGCGCTGCTGATCGCCATCGAGGAGATCGTCCAGCCTCGGCTGCTGTCGCGCGGCTGATGACGAAGGCGGGCTTCGCAGCGATTCTCGCCCTGGCATCTTCTTCTCCTACTCGCGAGCGCGTTCTCAATCTTGCATCACCCTGATTTATGCGCATCACTGTCTTGCATAGTGATACAATACTTGCGCTCCCTTTCATCCCATCTGCACTCTGTATGCAGCATCCGTACCTTTAGTCTCCTACACGCATCCACATCGTACACCAGCAACTTTCACCCAGCCCATCAGTGCTTAATATCGTTCGCGCTCAGTAGTTCAGTCATCGGCAATCCCGTACACATCTACACCGCGTGCTCAGCAAACTTCCTTTCACCTGTTCCCTGATCACTTGACGGCGAATATCGCCGTCAAGTGATCACGCGCGATTCGCGGCTTGACTACGCGTTCGTGCGGCGCGCCAGGACAGACTGCGCGCATTGAGGGGCCACTCCTCAATGCCGCCGTTGACGTTCGCCCGCTGCACGGAGGGTGGGTGATCACTTGACGGCGAATATCGCCGTCAAGTGATCACCCGCGATTCGGGCCACTCCTCAATGCCGCCGTTGACGTTCGCCCGCTTATAAAAAATTTAAAAATATTATTATATTAAATTTTATTTTAAATTATTTATTATATTATTAATTTAATTTTTTTTTTATATTTTTTTTTATTTTTAATAGCCTACAACTCAGCTCCAACCTTCACCTATCGCCTCCAGCATAGCGCCACGCCCTACCGCGCTCATCTCTAGCATCTTCATGCCTCAAGCCTTGTTGCGCCTGTATTTTACCCTTATCGTGCTCCTTCCTCGCGCGCTATTCCTCTATCTCAGCCTTCGCGCTCATCGTAAGCCTGCCAACAAGCGCGCATCGTCAAGCCGCTCGCGCAACATAAAACTCATCTCAGCAAGCACCTCAGTGCCATCTCCGCGTGCATCGCCCTACGCCACAAATCATGCATCAGCGCAACAATCCCACACACACGCGTCGCGCGCGCATACCTCCTGAGCTATCAACTCCTGCGCGCACCTCACGCATCGTACGCATCTGCTCACATGCTGCATCACGCATCGCAGCTCGCAATGCCTTCGCACCGCTGCGCACAGCGCGCAGCCGCAACTCATAAGCGCAGCGTTCAATCGCGCCGTAACACACGTACGCACGTACACCCGCACCGCGCGCTAGCTCGCTCGTAAAGCCAGTTCACGCACACAGTCACTCCCGCGCAGCCAGCCCATAATAAAACACTACCTATTTTCATCAATATTATACTCACACGGTGTAGATCGCGCCCTCGCGAGCCACCTCGACCGGCCCGCCGAACGCGCGCGACGCCTCCTCGCGGGCCCAGTCGGCGTCCAGCTCGTCGGAGATGTGGGTGAGGACGAGCCGGCGGGCTCCGGCGCGGCGGCCGTGCTCGCCCGCCTCGGCGGGGGTGAGGTGGCCGCGCGGGCCCTCGCGCTCCGGGCGCGGCAGGGTCGCCTCGATCAGCAGCAGGTCGGTGTCGCGCGCGAGGTCGCAGAGGTCTTCGCTCGGCGCCGAGTCGGCGCTGTAGGTGATCCGGCGCTCGCCGTCGGAGACGTCGAGCGCGTGGGTGGGCAGGAAGTGCGGCACCGCCCGGAAGCGGACCTCGAGGCCGCCGAGCGCGATCACGTCGCTCGCGTCGTACTCCTCGAGCGCGAAGCCGGTCTCGATGTGCTCCGCCCGCATCCCGGTGGCGGCGCACAAGCGGCGGAAGGCGTCTCGCCCACCAGGCGGCGCGATCAGCCGCGGGTGCGGCGGGTCGTCGGTGCCCGGCCAGCCGTCGACGGGCACCGGCTGGTGACGCGGCGCGTAGACGAGGCCGGACGCGAAGGGCACGAGGTCGAGGATGTGGTCCGCGTGCAGATGGGAGACCACCACCGCGTCGACCTGCACGTAGTCGACCACCTCCCGGAGCTTGCCGAACACCCCGCTGCCGCAGTCGAGCAGCACGCGCACGCCGCCGCCGTGCAGGAGATAGCCGCTGCACGCCCCGCCCGCGTCCTGCCAGGCCGGCGACTTGCCGAGAACGGTCAAGTCCACAACGGCATCGTATTTGGGTTTCGCCCGTGGCCCAGAGGCCAGGCGGACCGGCCGGGGGCGACGGTGATCGCGCGACGTTACGTCACGCGTGCAGCGCTGCCTGCTCCTGCGCGGTGGGGAACTGCCAGGCGGCCTGGCGCCGGCGCTCCTGGCGGAAGACGAAGCGCATCTGGCTGGGCGGGCGCAGCCCCTCGGGGCTGTCCGGGCGGAACGTTGCGCACGGCTGGTCGAGCGCCAGCGCGCACAGCCCGTTGCGTCCGAAGAAGCAGTCTTCGCACGTCACCTTTCGCCCCTTGGCGCTCCTGTCCATCCTCCAAGCCCCCGTTCCCCGTTCACCGTTCCGTCACAAGCCGGGCGGGAGCAAAGCACCGGGGCGCGGTCTCGACAACCCACTTCCCCGCAAAACGCACACAGTTCCTCGCAGCCCCGCAAATACCCTTCAAATGGATGAAAACCGCCCTACCTGCGACGTGCCGAGTTCGCACCCTCGGGGTTTTTCCCGGCCGCCCGGCGGGGAGCGCCTGAGGAATGCGCCTGCTCGTCACCGGCGTGTCCGGCTACGTCGGCGCGGCCCTCGTCCCTCGCCTGCACGCCGCCGGCCACGAGGTGCGCGGCTTCGCCCGCTCGGCAGAGCGCGTCGCCGCCGCGGGGCTGGACCTCGACGATCTCGTGATCGGCGACGCCGTGAGCGGGGCCGGGTTGGGCCGGGCACTGGACGGGGTGGACGCCGCGTACTACCTGATCCACTCGATGGAGGGCGCGGTCGACGGCTTCCCCTCAGCCGAGCGCCGCGCCGCGCGGCGGTTCGCCACCGCCGCGCACGCCGCCGGCGTGCGGCGCATCGTCTACCTCGGCGGCATTGTGCCCGAGGACGGCACGGCCTCGCGCCACCTCGCCTCTCGGCTCGCGGTCGAGGAGGCGCTGCTCGAGGCGGCCGACGAGCCGATCGCGCTCCGCGCGTCGATCGTGATCGGCGCCCGCTCGCGCTCGTTCCGCTTCCTCGTGCGACTGATCGAGCGCCTGCCGGTGCTCGCGCTGCCCGCCTGGCGCACGAACCGCACGCAGCCGATCGACGGCCGCGACGTGCTCGAGTTCCTCGTGCGCGCCGCCGACGCGCCCGCCAAGCTCGCCGGCCGCTCGTGGGATATCGCGGGACCGGACCGGATGACCTACGAGCAGCTGATCGCCCGTATCGCCGATGCGATGCTCGTCGACCGCCCCTCGATCCCGCTCGGCTTCAACCTCACCCCCGTCGCCTCCGTGATCGCCGCGGCCGTCGCCGAGGAGGATCCCGGGTTCATCACGCCGCTCATGGAGTCGCTCGAGAGCGACCTCCTGCCGCGCACGGACGACGCCGCCGAGGCGTTCGGCGTTAGGTTGCACTCGTTCGAAGCTGCCGTCGAGCGCGCCCTGCGCGAGTGGGAGAGGACCGAGGAGGTGGCTGCCAAGTGACGCTGGTGACCGCGTCGATCGACATCGACGCGCCGCGCGAGCAGGTCTACGACCTGATGCTCGACCCCGCGCGGCTCGACGAGTGGGTGACGATCCACCGGCGTGTCAACCGCCACGACGACGGCGAGCCCCGCGAGGGCTACGAGATGGTGCAGACACTCTGCATCCGCGGCGCCAACTTCAAGGTCCGCTGGACGCTGACCGAGGCCGACCGCCCCGACCGCGCCACGTGGGAGGGCCGCGGCCCCGCCCATTCGTACGCCCGCACGAGCTTCGGGCTCCGGGAGGTCGGCGAAGGCCGTACGCGGTTCGAGTACGAGAACGAGTTCAAGGCCCCGGGCGGCTTCCTCGGCGCCGCTGCGAGCCGTTTCCTCGTCGGCGGCGTGCCCGACCGCGAAGCCCACAGCTCGCTCCGGCGCCTGAAGGCGCTGATCGAGAACGGCCGGCACTAGGGTGCCCAGCCGGGACATCGCTCCACACGGAATGGCCCGGTGGGCGGGCCCCGTGCTCAGTGGGCGTGGAGCTGGGTAGGCGGCGGCGCCCGCGACGGCGGAGACCAGTATACCCCCTCCCCGTATCCTTGCACCCTCTCGCTCACCCATCACTGGGTTATCGGTTAGATTCTCACCGTTACAGTGAGCGAAAGGGAGCCAGTGGCAGATTTTCTCGACGAGAAGCGCAAGGAGATTCAAACGCGCCTGAAGGAGCTGCGTCCGCTGGTGGACGAGTTTCACCGTTTGGAAGCGGCAGAGCGTGCACTGTCAGGTGTCGAAGGCAAGCCGGCCGCAGCCACGACCAGCCCTCGTCGCCGGCGTTCGACCCGGGCGTCGTCCAACGGCCGCCGCGGGCGCCCGCGCGGCTCCGGCACGCGGGCCGCGCAGGCGCTGTCACTCGTCGGCGAGCGCCCCGGCATCACGATCCCCGAGCTGGCCGAGGCCATGGGGATCAAGCAGAACTACCTCTACCGGGTGATGCCCGGGCTCGCCGAGGACGGGAAGGTGACGAAGTCAGGTAGGGGCTGGCACCTACGAGCGTAACGTCGCACAGCGACACCCTCAATCAACGAGCCCGAGTTCCCTGACGGCCAGCCGCTCCCCCAGGAGCTCCTCGACCGTCCGGTCGATGCGCTCCTGTGAGAACGGCGGGACGTCGAGCCCCTCGACGATCTCCCACTCCCCGTTCGACGTGCGGACGGGGAACGAGGAGATGATCCCCTCGGCCACGCCGTAGGCGCCCGGGGAGGGAACGGCCATCGACACCCAGTCGCCCTCGGCCGTGCCGTTCACCCAGTCGTAGACATGGTCGATGGCGGCGCTGGCGGCCGACGCCGCCGAGGAGGCGCCGCGCGCCTCGATGATCTCGGCGCCGCGCTTGCCCACGCGCGGGATGTACTCATCGGCCACCCACGGCTCGTCGCCCACCGCGTCCCATGCGCGCTCGCCCCGCACCCGCGCGTTGAACAGGTCGGGGTACATGCTCGGCGAGTGGTTGCCCCACACCGCCATGTTCGAGATCTCCGACACGGCGGCGCCCGTGCGGTCCGCGAGCTGGGCGACGGCGCGGTTGTGATCGAGCCGCGTCATGGCCGTGAAGCGCTCGGCCGGCACGCCGTCCGCGTTGCTCATGGCGATCAGCGCGTTCGTGTTGGCGGGATTGCCGACCACCAGCACCTTGACGTCGCTCGCCGCGTGGGCGGCGATCGCCTCCCCCTGCGGCTTGAAGATCGCGCCGTTGGCCTCGAGCAGGTCGGCCCGCTCCATGCCCTTCGTCCTCGGCCGCGCGCCCACGAGCAGCGCGATCGAGGTGCCGTCGAAGGCGACCGCCGCGTCGTCGGTCACGTCGACGCCGGCGAGCAGCGGGAAAGCGCCGTCGAACAGCTCGAGCGCGGTCCCCTCCGCGGCCTTCACCGCGGCGGGGATCTCCAGCAGCCGGAGCCGTACGGGCACATCAGGCCCCAGCAGCTGGCCCGACGCGATCCGGAAGAGGAGTGCATAACCGATCTGACCCGCAGCACCGGTCACAGTCACACTGACTGGTCGACTCATGTCAGTCCTCCGCTCCGCGTGCACGCGCCCGGCGAGGCGTTTGGAATCGAACCGGTTGTCCGTTCATTGCATCTCCTCGATCACGGCGTCGGCGAACTGGGACGTGCCGACCGCGGTCGGGTCGTCACGTGTCGGCTTGAGGTCATAGGTGACCTTCTCCCCGCGCTCGATCACCGCGGCGATCGCGCCTTCGAGGCGGTCGGCGGCGTCGCGCTCGCCGAGGTGACGGAGCATGAGCACGCCAGACAGCATCAGCGCGGTGGGATTCACCCGATTCTGGCCCTTGTACTTGGGGGCCGACCCGTGGGTCGCCTCGAACATCGCCGCCTCGGTCCCGAGGTTGCCGCCGGGTGCCAGGCCGAGCCCGCCGATCATCCCCGCCCCGAGGTCGGACACGATGTCGCCGTACAGGTTCGGGAGCACGATCACGTCGTACTCCTCCGGGCGTGACACGAGCTGGTTGCACAGGTTGTCGATGATCCGGTCCTCGAACTCGATGTCCGGGTAGTCCTCCGCCACCTTGCGCGCGACCTCCAGGAACAGGCCGTCGGAGAACTTCATGATGTTCGCCTTGTGCGCGGCCGTCACCTTGCGGCGCCCGTTCTCGCGCGCGTAGTCGAACGCCGCGCGCACGATCCGCTCGGAGCCGAACACCGAGATCGGCTTGACGGAGATGCCCGAGTGCTCGCGGATCGTCGAGCCGTCCAGCTCGGAGATGAACTCGCGCAGCTTCTCGGCCTGCTCGGTGTCCTTCTCGAACTCGATCCCCGCGTAGAGGTCCTCGGTGTTCTCGCGCACGATCACGATGTCGGTCTCCGGGAAGCGCGTGCGCACGCCCTTGTAGGCCTTGCACGGCCGGATGCAGGCGTAGAGGTCGAGCTCCTTGCGCAGGAGCACGTTGACCGAGCGAAAGCCGGAGCCGACAGGCGTGGTGGTCGGCCCCTTGATGCCGACCTTGGTACGCCGGATCGAGTCCAGCGTGCGGTCGGGAAACGGCGTTCCCTCCTCGTGGTACACGTCCTCGCCGGCCGGATGCTCGTCCCACTCGAACTCCACGCCGGTCGCTTCCAGCACCCGGCGTGTCGCCTCCGCGAGCTCCGGCCCGGTCCCGTCACCGGGGATGAATGTCACGTCATGAGCCATGCCAGGAGGCTATGCCACCATTGACGTCCCTTGCTCGGAGGCCGCTCATTCAAGCTGGCGACCCTCTTCGGCATTCGCGTGGGTGTGAATGCCTCGTGGTTCCTCGTCCTCTTCCTGTTCATCTTCTACTTGAACCGGGCCTTCGAGGAGGTGGTCGACGACCCCACCGCGGCGTACGCCTGCTCGGTCGCCGCCGCGCTCGGCTTCTTCGGCTCGATCCTGCTGCACGAGCTCGGCCACGCGGTCGCCGCCCGCCGTGAGGGGATCGCGGTGAGCGGCATCGACCTCTTCTTCTTCGGCGGCGTGATGAAGATGAGCAGCGACACGCGCTCGCCCGGCCAGGAGTTCCGCGTCGCGATCGCGGGGCCGCTGGTGACGCTCGGCATCGTGATCGTCACCGGGGCCCTCAGCGTCGCGCTGCTGGGCTGGAGCGCGTTCACGGACTCCGCGCAGCTGGACAGCCGGGCACCGGCGTCGGCCGTCGAGCTGTGGCTGAGCTTCCTCGTCTCGATGAACGTGCTGCTGCTCGTGTTCAACCTGATCCCCGCCTTCCCGCTCGACGGCGGGCGGATCGCCCGCGCCGCCGCGTGGATGATCACCGGCGACCGCGGGAGGGCGACGCGGATCTCGGCCATGCTCGGGCAGGGCTTCGCCGCTCTGCTGATCGGCTACGGGCTGTGGCAGCTGTTCGGCCGCAGCGAGACCGTCAACGGCCTGTGGGCGATCGTCCTCGGCTATCTGCTGGGCTCCTCGGCCCGCGCGGCGATCGCCCAGACCGAGTTCACGGACCGCCTCGAGGGCATTACGGTCGCCGACATCATGGATTCGGAGCCCGTCGCCATCCCCGCCGACCTGCCGGTCTCGCACGCATGGGAGGAGTACTTCCTGCGCTATCAGGGCTGGCCGTGGTTCGCGGTCGTCGAGCCCGACGGGCGCTACGCCGGATTGGCCCACCGCGCCGCGGTCGAGCACGCCGCGACCGCGGAGGGCGGCTCGATGCCGGTCCGCGACATCGCCTCCGGGACCGACGACCGGGTGCGCGACGACGAGCCGCTCGAGGCGCTACTCGGATCGGAGCCGCTGCGCCGCCTCGGCGCGCTGATGGCGGTGGACGCCGACGGCCGCCTGCGCGGGGTCGTGACGACCGAGCAGGTGACCCGCGCCCTGCGCGCCCGCTTGTCGCCGGCCTAGAGTCGCGAGCGGGGCTCGCCCGTACTCCTCTCGACCCTGTTCTCATCCATCGCCATGGATGGCGAGGGCTCCCTCAGGGGGACGACCGGAAGAAGTCCCTGGCAATAACATCAGCCCCCAATGCCCGCACACGACGTCCTGATCATCGGCGCCGGCCTCGCCGGTCAGCGGGCCGCCCTGGCGGCCGCACGTGAGGGCGCGACGGTGGCCATCATGTCCAAGGTCCACCCGGTCCGCTCCCACTCCAACGCCGCGGCGGGCGGGATCAACGCGGCGCTCAACCCGGATGACTCGTGGGAGTCGCACGCGTTCGACACGGTCAAGGGCTCGGATTACCTGGGCGACCAGGACGCGATCGAGATCATGTGCCGCGAGGCGCCGGACGAGGTGCTGTGGCTCGAGCACTCGGGCGTCACCTTCCACCGGTCCGAGAGCGGCCACCTCGGCACGCGCGCGTTCGGCGGCGCCTCCGCCGCCCGCACCTACTACGTGGCCGACATCACCGGCCAGGCGCTGCTCCACGTGCTCTACGAGCAGCTCATGAAGCACCATGAGCAGATCGACCGCTACGAGGAGTGGTTCGTCACCGCCCTCGTCCAGGACGACGAGGGCGAGTGCTGCGGGGCGGTGGCCCGCAACATCCGCGACGGCGCGATGGAGCTGTTCGCCGCCAAGGGCGTGATCCAGGCGTCGGGCGGCGCGGGCCAGTGCTTCAAGCCCACCACCAACGCGCTCATCTGCACGGGCGACGGCATCGCCCAGAGCTACCGCATCGGCGCCCCGCTGATGGACATGGAGATGATCCAGTACCACCCGACCACGCTGGCCGGGAACGGGATCCTCATCACCGAGGGCGCCCGCGGCGAAGGCGCGCACCTCTACAACGCCCAGGGCGAGCGCTTCATGGAGAAGTACGCGCCCAACAAGATGGAGCTCGCCTCGCGCGACGTCGTCTCCCGCTCCGAGCAGACCGAGATCAACGAGGGCCGCGGCTTCCCGGACGGCACGGTGGCGCTCGACATCACGAAGGTGCCGCGCAAGCGCACGCTCGAGGCGCTGCGCGAGATCGTCAACATCGGGCGCGACTTCGCGGGCGTGGACATCACGCGCGAGCCGATCCACATCCGGCCCGGGTGCCACTACATCATGGGCGGCGTGAAGACCGACGTGTGGGGCGCCACCGAGATCGCGGGCCTCTACGCCGCCGGCGAGGTGGCATGCGTCTCGGTCCACGGCGGCAACCGCCTGGGCGCGAACTCGCTGCTCGACACGCTGATCTTCGGCCGCCGCTCGGGCGAGCATGCCGCCAAGCGCGCGCTCGGCATGGCCATGCCGTCGCCCGCGTTCAGCGCGCTCACGGCCGAGCAGCGCCTGATCGACGACATCATGCGCCGCAGCACCGGCTCCGGCCGCCGGATCTCCGAGATCAAGGACGAGCTGGGCGAGACCATGAACGAGAAGTGCGCGGTGTTCCGCGACCAGGCCGGCCTGACCGAGGCGCACGAGGTCATCCACCGCCTCAAGGAGGAGGCCGCCGTCGCGGCGATCGACGACCGCGGCACGGTCTTCAACCAGGACGTCCTGGGGGCGATCGAGCTCGGCTACATGCTCGACACCGCGGAGTGCATCGTGGTCGCCGCGCTCGAGCGCAAGGAGTCGCGCGGCGCGCAGTTCAGGCTCGACTTCCCGAAGCGCAACGACGACGAGTGGCTCAAGCACATCACCCTGTCCCGCAACGGCGGCCCTTCGCCGGAGGTGGCCTACTCTCCCGTGACGATCACCAAGTGGGAGCCCCAGGAGCGGACCTACTGATGGCCGAGTACACGCTCCGCATCCGCCGCTACACGCCCGAGACGGGCGACGCGGCCTACTGGGACGACTTCACGATCGACCTCGACGGACACCGGTCGGTGCTCGACGGCATCCTGCAGGCGCGCGACCGCCAGGACGGCACGATCGGCATCCGCTGCTCCTGCCGCGCGGCGATCTGCGGCTCCTGCGGCGTGCGCGTCAACGGCAAGCCGGCCCTGGCCTGCCACACGCACCTCGACAAGGCGGCCGAGACGGCCGCCGACGGCGCGATCACGGTCGAGCCGATGGGCAACATGCCGGTGCTCAAGGACCTGATCGTCGACATGGACGCGGTGCACTGGAAGAAGATCCAGCGCGTGACGCCGTGGCTGCTGCCCGAGGGCGACCCGCCCGAGCGCGAGTACGTCGTCCCGCCGGAGTCGATGATCGACGTGACGCAGAGCATGGCCTGCATCCAGTGCGGCGCGTGCGTATCGGACTGCCTCTCAATGGAGGTCGATCCCGGGTTCATCGGCCCGGCGGCGCTGGCCAAGGCCTACCGCTTCGTCGGCGACCCGCGCGACGGCCAGCAGTACGAGCGCCTCAAGGACCTGTCCGAGGACCCGCACGGGATCTACGACTGCACGCACTGCTTCAACTGCATCGAGGCGTGCCCCAAGGGCGTCGCCCCGATGAGCCAGATCATGCGGCTGCGCCGCGTCGCGGGCTCCAAGCACGAGATCAACGACCGCAACAACGGGCACCGGCACGAGAAGGCCTTCGTCTCGCTGGTGCGCGACTACGGGCTGCTGTACGAGGCCGAGCTGCTCCCGCGCTCCTACGGCGGCGACTCGTGGTTCGGCAAGTTCCACCCCGCCGCCGCCCTCGAGCTGGCCGACTCCCTGCCCACGATCGTCAAGGCGCTGCAGCGCGGCAAGGTCACGCCCATGAAGGCGCTCAAGGGCCACAAGCTTCCCAAGGACGACCTGCCGGCCGTCCAGCGCATCTTCGAGCACGCCGAGGGCGACGCCGTCGAGCTCAACCTGTACGTCGTCGGCTACGAGGACGAGGACGAGGCGGCCGGCACCGAGGCCCAGGCCGACGCTGCCGGGAGCCATCTGCCAGAGGAGAGGAGCCCGAACCGGTGAAGGTCGCCTACTGGCCCGGCTGCGTGAGCCGCGGCTTCACCCCGGAGCTGCACGGCTCGATGGCGAAGGTCGCCCCGCTGCTCGACATCGAGCTGGTCGAGCTCGACCGCGCCGCGTGCTGCGGCGCCGGCGTGATCGCCGAGCACAACCAGGAGCTGGCCGACACCCTCAACGCCCGCACGTTCGCGCTCGCCCAGCGCGAGATGGAGCGTGGCGCCGAGTTGATGATGAACATCTGCTCGACCTGCCAGGGCGCCCAGAACGAGTGCCAGGAGCGCCTGGACGCGAACACCGAGTACCGCGAGCACGTCAACGAGACGCTGTCGGCCGAGAGCCTGCGGTACGAGAAGGGGATCGCCAACAAGCACTTCCTGTGGCTGATGGTCGAGGAGATCGGGCTCGACACGGTGCGCGCGAAGGTCACGCGGCCGCTCACCGACCTGCGGGTCGGCCCGTTCTACGGCTGTTACATCGTCCGCCCCACGGACCGCCTCGGCATCAGCCGCGAGCAGCCGCGCGACACGTACCTGCACCAGCTGATCGAGGCGCTGGGCGGCACGGTGGTCGACTACGCCGGCCAGTACAAGTGCTGCGGCTTCCCGATCATCACGATGAACAAGGAAGCCTCGCTCAAGCAGGCCGGCCGGCACCTGGGCGACGCGGTGGACGCGGAGGCGGACTGCCTCGTCACCCCCTGCCCGCTGTGCCACCTGAACCTCGACCTCCAGCAGCCGCTGTCGGAGCGGCTCCTCGGGCGGACGCTCGAGATGCCCGTGCTGCACCTGCCCCAGCTCGTCGGCCTGGCGCTCGGGCTCGATCCGAAGGAGCTGGGCTTCAACAAGCACGTCGTGCGCCCGACCTCGGTCATCGATTGGTCGACCTCCGTCGTCGGCAGCGTCGCGGCCTGAGGCTGCGTGCTCGCCACGCCTGGCCGCTGGGGCTGGGCGTGGCGCTCGGCGCCCGGTACGCGACCGAGTCGCTGCGCCACCGCCGTGAGAGCGGGCACGGCTACGACCTGCACGGAGCGGACGAGCTCGACGTCCGCGACCCTGGCTTCCTGCGCGCGGCGGAGGCGCTGACCGGCGCCCCGATCTCGACCGGCGACGACGTCGAGCTGCTGATCAACGGCGACGCGATCTTCCCGGTCTATCTGGAGACGATCCGTGAAGCGCAGCGCACGCTGTGCCTGCTCACGTACGTCTACTGGCGCGGAGACATCGCGCGCGAGGTGGCCGATGCGCTGTGCGAGCGGGCGCGCGCGGGCGTCGAGGTCAACGTGATCATCGACGCGATGGGCGGCGTGAAGATCGAGAAGGAGCTCGTGAAGGAGATGGCTGACGCGGGCGTGCGGATGTCCCGCTTCCGGCCGCCGAAGCCGTACGCCGCGCGCCGCGTGGCGAACCGCACCCACCGCAAGATCCTCGTGGCCGACGGCGAGGTGGGGATGACGGGCGGCGTGGGGATCGCCGAGGAGTGGACCGGCGACGCGCAGGATCCCGACCACTGGCGCGACACCCACGTGCGCGTGCGCGGGCCGGTGGTGCGTGGCCTGTTCGGGGCGTTCGCCGAGAACTGGCTCGAGGCGACGGGCGAGGTGCTCGTCGGCGACGGCTACCTGCCCGACATCCCCGAGCACGAGGAGAGCGGGCCGATGATGGTCGTGCGCTCGAGCGCGGGCGTCGGCGACACGAACGTCGAGGCGCTCTACTACCTGGCGATCGCCGCCGCCCGCGAGACGCTCGACCTCACCGCCGCCTACTTCGTGCCGCGCCCGGCGTTCACCGACGCGCTCGTCGACGCCGCCGAGCGCGGCGTGCGGGTGCGCGTGCTCGTGCCCGGGCCGAACATCGACAAGCCGCCGGTGCGGGTCGCCGGCCGGGTCAGCTACGACGAGCTGGTCGAGGCGGGCGTCGAGATCCACGAGTACCAGCCCACCATGCTCCACGCGAAGTCGATGGTCGTGGACGGTGCATGGTCGTCGGTCGGCTCGGTGAACTTCGACAACCGCTCGTTCCAGCTCCACGACGAGGCCACGCTGTGCGTGCTCTCGGAGGCGTTCGCGGGCGAGCTGACTGTGCAGTTCGAGCGGGACCTCGAGCGCTCCAAGCGGATCGAGCCGGAGCGCTGGAAGCGCCGCGGGCCTCTGCAACGGACCGCCGAGTCGGCCCTCAAGCTCGCCCGGCGGGAGCTCTAGACAGCAAAGAGGGCCCGAGCGGGCCCTCTTGCTTTGCTGTGTCGTACCCCTTGCGTCGTCCCCGGGAAGTCTGCTCCTCCTGGATGCCCGCCTCCGGAGCGGCTAAACCTGCAATTCAGACCCGCGTGGAACCCTGACCAGGTTGCGCTCGTGCAGGACCTCGGCGATCTGGATCGCGTTCGTGGCGGCGCCCTTGAGCAGGTTGTCCGAGACCACCCACAGGCACAGCCCGCGCTCGTGCGAGGGATCGCGGCGGAGGCGGCCCACGAAGACGGCGTCGCGGCCTGCGGCGTTCAGCGCCGTCGGGTAGCCGTGGTTGGCCGGGTCGTCCACCATCGTGAGGCCGGGCGCGGCCTCGAGCAGCGCGCGCGCCTGCTCGACGGACAGCGGCTCGCGCGTCTCGAGCGTGACCGATTCCGAGTGCGAGTTGCGCACCGGCACACGCGCGCACGTGACGTTGATGGCGATCGACTCGTCGCCGAGGATCTTGCGCGTCTCGAACATCATCTTGCGCTCTTCGTCCGTGTGGTCGTCGCCGTCCTTGAAGTTGCCGGCGCCGCCCAGGACGTTGAACGCGATCGGGTGCGGATAGACCTCCGGCTCGGGCACCGGCTGGCCGTGCAGCACGGTGTGGGTCTGCAGCTCGAGCTCCTCCACCGCCTTGACGCCGGTGCCGGACACCGACTGGTAGGTGGAGACGATCAGGCGCTCGATGCCCGCCGCGTCGTGGATCGGCTTGAGCGCGACCATCAGCTGCATCGTCGAGCAGTTCGGGTTGGCGATCAGGCCCTTGTGGTCCTCGAGCGCGTCCGGGTTGACCTCGGAGACGACGAGCGGGACCTCGGGGTCGCGACGCCACTTCGACGAGTTGTCGACCACGACGGCACCGGCATCGACGAACCGCGGCGCCCACTCGCCCGACGTGGTCGCGCCGGCCGAGAAGATCGCCAGGTCGAAGCCCTGGATCGTCTCCTCCGTGAGCGGCTGCACGGTCTGGCCGTCGAGCTCGCGGCCGGCCGAGCGGGCCGACGCGAACGGCACGACCTCGCTCGCCGGGAACGCGCGCTCGCGCAGCTTGGCGCGCATGACGGTCCCGACGGCGCCGGTGGCGCCGACGACGGCGACGCGATAGCTCATATGCGGGCACCTCCGAACGGATGCTCAACCTCGACCTGGTCGGCTCCCAGCTCGAAGGCGGTGTGCAGCGCGCGGACCGCGCGGTCGACGGCGTCGGCGGACACGACGCACGAGATCTTGATCGGCGAGGTGGAGATCATCTCGATGTTGATCATCTCGTCTCCGAGCGTGGTGAACACCTTGGCTGCCACGCCTGGATGTGACTTCATTCCCGCGCCGACCACCGACACCTTCCCCATCTCGGCGTCCTCGGCGACGGCGCGAATGCCCTGCTCGCCGATCAGGGGGTCGAGCGCCTCGCGGGCCGCGCGCAGGTCGGCGCGCGGGACCGTGAACGACATGTCGGCCGACGAGCCCTCGGAGACCGGCTCGTTCTGGATGATCATGTCGACGTTGACGTTGGCGTCGGCGAGCGCGCTGAAGATGCGGCCGGCCACGCCGGGGTGGTCCGGGACGCCGAGCAGCGTGACCCGCGCCTCGTCGCGCGAGTGGGTGACTGCGGTGATCAGCGGGCGTTCCATCGTCTCCTCTTCTCCTACCACGAAGGTCCCGGCCTCCTCGGTGAACGACGATCGGCAGTGGATGCGCACGGCATGGTTGCGGCCGTACTCGACCGACCGCAGCTGCAGGACGCCGGCGCCGGAGGCCGACATCTCGAGCATCTCCTCGAACGACACGACGGGCAGCTTGCGCGCGTCGGGCACGATCCGGGGGTCGGCGGAGAACACGCCCGCCACGTCGGTGTAGATCTCGCACACCTCGGCCCCGACGGCCGCGGCCAGGGCGACGGCGGTGGTGTCCGACCCCCCGCGGCCGAGCGTGGTCACGTCCTTGGCCGTGGAGACGCCCTGGAAGCCGGCCACGAGCACCACGAGCTCGTCGTCGAGCGCCGCGCGGATGCGGTCGGCCCGCACGTCGAGGATCCGCGCCTTGGTGTGCGACGTGTCGGTCACGATGCCGGCCTGCGACCCGGTCAGCGAGATCGCCTTGTGCCCGAGGTCGTTGATGGCCATCGCGCACAGCGCGCACGAGATGCGCTCGCCGGTGGAGAGCAGCATGTCCATCTCGCGCGGGTCGGGCGCGGTGGAGACCTCCTCGGCCATCGAGATCAGCTCGTCGGTCGTCTTCCCGCGCGCCGACAGCACGGCCACCACGCGGTGCCCCAGCTCGCGCGCGGCGACGATCCGCCGCGCGGCGCGCTTGATGCGCTCGGCGTCGGCGACGGACGTGCCGCCGAACTTCATGACCACGGTGCCCGGCACGACGGCGAAGTCTAGGAGGGTCAGACCCCTCGGGGTCAGACCCCTATACGGCGCGGCGCCCGGAGAGCGCGCGGCCGAGCGTGACCTCGTCGGCGTACTCGAGGTCGCCGCCCACCGGCAGGCCCGAGGCGAGGCGGGTGACGGCGACGCCGGGCGCGCGGTCGTGCAGCGCCGCGGCGATGTGGAGCGCTGTCGCCTCGCCCGTGGTCGTCGGGTTGGTGGCGAGGATGACCTCGCGGACGCCGTTGGTGACCCGCGCGTAGAGCTGGGCGAGCTTGAGGTCCTCGGGCTCGACGCCGTCGATCGGCGACAGCGCGCCGCCGAGCACGTGGTAGCGGCCGCGGTACTCGTGCGTGCGCTCGATCGGGATCACGTCCCCCGGCTCCTCGACGACGCAGATCAGCTCGGCGTCGCGCCGCTCGTCGAGGCAGACCGTGCAGCGCGGGCCCTCGGCGAGGTTGAAGCAGACCTCGCACAGCGTGATCTTCTCCTTCACGTCGCGGATCGCCTCGGCCAGCGCGGCGGCGTCCTCGCCGGAGGCGCGCAGGATGTGGAAGGCGAGGCGCTGCGCGGTGCGCTGGCCGACTCCCGGGAGCTTGGCCAGCTCCGTGACGAGGCGCTGAAGCGGGGGAGCCAGCAAGCGGTCAGCGCTTCTTGCGACGCGCGGCGCGGTTCGGCTGGCCGCCAGGCAGGCCGCCCCGCCGCCGCCGAGGGCCCCGGGTGGGTGGGATCCCAGTCCCAGGGCATCCAAGGCGCTCATCGGGTCGAACCCCTCGCCGCCGCCCAGCCCGCCGAGCTTTGACTCCTGCAGCTCCTGCGCCGAGCGCACCGCCTCGTTGACCGCCGCCACGACCATGTCCTGCAGCATCTCGACGTCCTCGGGATCGACGGCGTCGGGGTCGATCGTGATCGATTGCAGGTGCAGGTCGCCGGACATCACGACCTTGACCATCCCGCCCCCGGCGCTGGCCTCGACGCGCTCGGACTTGAGCGCCTCCTGGGCCTGCTGCTGGGCGGCCATCATCTCCTGCGCCTGGCGCAGCATGTTCTGGAGGTTGGGCGGCTGGGGCATCAGGACTCCTCGCTGGGCTCTTCGATCGCGCTGAACTCGTGCTTGAAGCGATCCACGAGCTCCTCGTCGCTGATCTGCGCATGGGCCGGCGATTCGAATTCGTCGTCGGCGCGAAGCTCGTAGACGAGTCGCAGGGAAGCGCCCGTGACAGTGCGGATGCAGCGAGCGATCAGCTCGCGCTTCGCGGGATCTTCGGCTTGGCGTTTGTAGAACGCCGCAGACTCCGGCCACGCGAGTGTGAGCCCTTCGGCGGTGACCACGAGCGGCGTCGCCTGCCGCAAGAGCTCGGCCGTGCGAGGCGAGTCGGCCTCGAGCGTCTCGAGAATCGCCGGCCAGATCTGATCGAATGTCTCGGGCGAGAACTCGCCGAGCGGTGCAGCCGGTTCGACGACGGCAAGAGCGGTGACTTTCGACGAGGCCTCATCGTCTTCGGAGACCTGGGCGGCGACCGCGACTCGCGTACGGCCGGCAGCGGTGGCCGGCTCCGATGGCGCGCGGGATTGGGATTCCCGCCCATCCCGCGCGGGTGCGGCGCCGCCGCTGAGACGGGCCTCGAGGCGCTCGATCCGCGCCAGCAGCGCCTTCGTCGACGGGTCGTGCCCGGGCTCGGCCGCCTTCACGAGCGCCAGCTCGAGCTGCGTGCGGGCGTCGGCGCCGTCCTTGAGCGCGCGCAGGGCGGCGGCGATCAGCTCCAGGAGCCGCAGCACGTCGGCCGCCGGCACCGCGCTCGCCTGGGCGGCCAGACGCTCGTCCTGCTCCGGCGTGACCCGGATCTCGGCCGGCACCTCGCCGAGCGCCTGCACGACCATCAGCGCGCGGGTGTGCGCCTCGAGGTCGCCGAAGAAGCGCCCCAGGTCGCGGCCCGAGTCGGCCAGCTGCGCCGCGGCCTGCAGGGCGCCCCGCGCGTCGCCGGCGGCGACGGCGTCGACGGCCCCGAACACGAGGTCCGCGTCCGCCGCGCCGAGCACGGCGAGCACGTCCTCGAGCGCGATCGCGCGGCCCGAGTAGGCGACGAGCTGCTCGAGCGTCCCGAGCGCGTCGCGGAACGAGCCCGTGGCCGAGCGGGCGACGAGCGCCGTGGCCTGCTCGCCGATCTCGATCTCCTCGGCGTCGGCCACGCGCCGCAGCACGCCGGTGATCTGCGGCACGCTCGGGCGCGTGAAGTCGAACCGGTGGCAGCGGTCCACCACCGTCGGCAGCACCTTCCCCGCCTCCGTCGTCGCGAGCACGAAGATCGTGTGCGGCGGCGGCTCCTCGAGCGTCTTCAGGAACGCGTTCCAGGCCGCCGTGGACAGCATGTGCGCCTCGTCGAGGATGTAGACCTTGTGGCGCCCCGCCACCGGGGCGAAGCCGACGCGCTCGCGCAGGTCGCGGATGTCGTCGACCGAGTTGTTGGAGGCAGCGTCCATCTCGATCACGTCCAGCGACGTCGCGGCGGCGATCGAGGTGCACGACTCGCACTCCCCGCACGGCTCGACGGTGGGGCCGCGGACGCAGTTCAGCGACGCCGCGAGGATCTTGGCCATCGAGGTCTTGCCCGTGCCGCGCGAGCCGACGAACAGGTAGGCGTGGTGGACCCGCCCCTGCTCGATGGCGTTGCGGAGGGTGCGCACCACGTGGTCCTGCCCGACCACGTCGGCGAAGGTCCGCGGGCGGTGGCGGCGATACAGCGAGGCGGGAGCCGTGGGCACGGGACCAACGAGTCTAGAGGCCGTCAGGACAGCTCCGCCCGAAGCTTGCGCAGTGCCCGGTAGATGCGTCCTTCGGCGGTCGTGAGCGGCTCTCCGAGCAGCTTCGCGATCTCCGGCACCGTGAGGTCGGCGCCGAAGCGCAGGGCGATCGCCTCCCGCTCCTCGGCGGTCAGCGTGGAGAGGGCGCGCCCCAGCTCGTCACGGTGCTCGACGGCGGACAGCGGGTCGCCGGCGGGCGCCGGCGGGTCACCGGCGCGCTCGAGCGCGCGCGTCTCCGCGGAGGCGCGGCGGGCGTGGTCGCGCAGTGCGTTGAGCGCGATCGCGTACAGCCACGTCTTCTGCGAGCCGCGGCGGCGATCGAACCGGCGGCGCGCCCGCAGCGCGCGCTCGAACGCGTCGGCCAGCAGGTCCTCGGCCAGCGCGCGATCGCCCGTGCGGTAGGCGAGGAACGAGAACAGGCCGGCCGCCTCGGCCGCGTACAGGCGCTCGAACTCGTCGTCTCGCATCGCACAGATCTTCTGTCAGGAATCGGCGGCGAGCTTCGTATCAGGGGTCATGCACGAGTTCGACGACGTCATCCGGCGCCTCGAGGAGAACCGTCCCGAGGCCACCGAGCTCGAGCTAGATCAGATCAAGCAGCGGGTGTGGCGCAAGGCGGCGCGCCCCGAACGGAGGCAGGACATGAAGTCACGGCTGGCGATCCTCCTGATGCTCGCGCTGGGCATGACGCTCAGCACGGCGGGCGCAGGCCTTGCGGTGCAGGACCTGACGAGCGACGACGCGAGCGTCGCGCAATACGGGCGAGACGACGAGGAGCCGCCCCGCGACGTACTCGGCGAGGCGGAGAGCGGCGAGGACGTCCAGGCCTCGCGGCAGGTCTCGGCCGGCTCCGACGGCGGCGACGAGCTCCCGTTCACGGGCTTCCTCGCGATCCCGGTGCTGATCGGCGGCGTGGCGCTGCTCAGCGGCGGGCTGGTCCTCCGCCACCGCACCAGGGCGCCGAGCGACGACTGACCCGCGGCACGGAGGGTGGGCGGAAGTGGACCGTGCACCCTCCGTCGAGGTCGTCCCCTGGGGCTGACCACCGTTCGCCGGCTCCGGCCGGGTGACCCCGCTGCGCCTACGGGTGACCGCTTAAGGCTGCTTCCTTCCGGACCTGACCTGGTTCGCGGGCCTGCATCGCGCGGGACCCGGCCATCGACGCCTGCGAGCGGCGCGCTGGCCTGGGGACGGCACCCCTCGAGAGGGAGTTCGGCCCCGCTAGAGCGGATTGCGGGTTCAGGGCTCCGCTACGTCCCCGCCTAGCACGGTCCACCGTCAAGTCTAGTGGTTCAGAAGGGGAGCGGGGCGCGGCGCGCGGCGCGGCGCCAGGCGGCGGGCCGGTCGCCGGAGAGCGCCGCGGCGAGGTCCCGCGCCCGCGGCTCTCGCGGGTTGAGGCGGCGCGCCTCGGCGATCGCCGGCCGCGGGTCCCGCCCGGCCAGCGCGCGGGCGACGGCGAGGCCGTAGGCGTACTGCCAGGCGCCGGGGTCGCGCCGGCGCGCGGCCTGGAACGCCGCGACGGCGAGCGCGGGCTCTCCGGCGCGCAGGTCGCAGTACGCGATCAGCTCGAACGGCTCGGCGCGGACCGGCAGCGCCTCGGTGCTGTCGAGCGCCGCGTCGACCGTGGTGGCGCAGTCGCCGCGCTCGAACGCCTGCGCGCTCGCGTCGAGCCGCGCCTGCGAGGTCATGACGAGCGCCGGCGTCAGCGCGAGCAGCAGGCAGGCGAGCCCGGCCAGCACGCGTGCGAGGCGGCCGGGCGACGACCGCCGCGCCGACGCGGTCGTACGCGCGCAGGCGAGGCCGCCGACCATGAACAGCCAGGCGAAGAGCGCCGGCATCTCCCAGTCCCAGTCGAGCCCGGCGTGGAGGAGCAGCGCGGCGCCCGCGGAGAGCGCCGCCGCGGCCGCATGCCGGTCGGGCCCCTTCAGCAGGCGGCCGAAGCCGACGACGACGCCGCCGATCACGACCAGCAGCAGGAGCAGCCCCACGAGGCCGAGCTCGGCGAGCGTCTCGAGGTACAGCGAATGGGCGTCGACCCTGCGGATGAGCGTCGGCCGCTCGCGCTCCCACTCGAGCTGGTACGTGCCGGCACCGGCGCCGTGCAGGGGTGACGCCGTGAAGGCGTCGGCGGCGACGCGCCAGATGTCGACGCGCCCGTTGTTGCCGCTCGCGGTCAGCCGCTGCCGCGTGTCCGCGCTCTCCTGCACCACGTTGCCCGACACGAAGGCGCGGTACTGCTCGCTCACGCGGCTCGGCGCGTCGAGCGCCACGGCGACGACGGCGAGCGCGACCACCGCCGCGCCCGCTGCGACCGGCCAGGCGCGGCGCACGGCGGGCGGCAGCGTCGCGCGCTCGGCTCTGCGCTCGAGCCCGAGCAGCGAGAGCCGCGCGAGCGCGGCGCCGAGCACCGCCAGCGCGAGGACGACGGCGAGCTGTCGACCCTGCTCGGGCCCGGGCGGGGCGGCGTAGGCGTCCGTCGCCAGCGCCTCGGCGCGATACGCGGCGACGAGAGCGACGGCGACGGCCGGCCCGGCCGTGAGGAGCGTGAACGGCAGCCGGCGCGGGCGGGCGAGCACGGCGTAGAGGCCGATGCCGACGACCGCGGTCGCGATCCCGCCGCGCGAGAACGGGAAGTAGCCGGCCAGTGCGAGGATCGGGAGCACCGCGCTCGCGCCGACGCGCACGGCCGCGGGCTCGCGCTCGCCGGAGGCCGCATGGAGTGCGAGCACCGCGCCGAGCGCGCAGAAGACGCTCATCGCGTTCCAGTACGTGAGCGGATGGGCGAGCCGCGACGGCTGGCGCCCGGCGACGGCGGTGAACGTCTCCGGGAACAGGCGCGTCGCGAGGCCGGCGAGCGCCGTCACGAGGATCGCGACGAGCACCCAGCGCAGCGCGACGGAGAGGTCGCCGGGCCGCCGCACGAACGAGGCGAGCAGGGCGAAGCCCAGCAGGAGCAGCAGCGTCCGGTCGAACTCGATCATGGCCCGCCCCGGCGCGTCCGACCAGACCGCCGAGACGAGCGTCCAGCTCGCGAGCAGCGCGCCCGCGAGCCCGATCACCGCGGGCGCTCGGCCCCAGCCTGCGAACGGCTCGCGGGCGAGCGTGACCCGGAGCACGATCAGCAGCGCGAGGACGACGGCGCCGAGGCCGATCGCGCCGGGAAAGTACCCGCCGGACTGGCTGGCGAGATAGACGGTGGCCAATCCGGGTAGAAAGAGGTGCATCCGGTCACCACGGGCGCGGAACCCCGCCTGGAGGCTGCCCGTCATGGATGGAGTCTGGCGCGACTGATCGCGAACTGGACGCATTGACGACTGGTGGGACGACCCGCCGGGGGGCACACTAGGGTTCGGCAGGATCACGGACGAATGAACACGAGGAAGGAACCTTCATTGCAGGGTCATCGGCGGCGCGGGACCACAGCGTGACCGAGCAGCTGGCACCGCTCCCGGCGCTCGAGCGGCCGCAGGAGGCCGCGCGATGGCTGCCGGCGCAGCGCAGCCGCGACGTTCGCGGCGACGGTGCATGGCGGCTCACCCGCGCGGTGAGCGACGTGCTCGCGCTGACGATCGCCGGAGGCGTGAGCAGCGTCGCAACCTCCGCGCTCGGAGCGACGTGGCAGGCCGCGCTGCTGGCGCTCGTGCTGACCCTGTTCGCGGCCTCCGGTGCGTACCGGTCGCGGCGGCACCTCGCGCTCGGCGACGAGCTCCGCCGCGTCGTCGGCGCGCTCGGGCTCGCCTGCATCGCGACCGCGGCGGCGGCGGTGCTCGTTACCGAGCACGCCGGCGTCGGCGACACCCTCGCGGTCTACTGGCTCGCCGCCTCGGCGATCGTCGGCATGGGCCGCGCCGTGCTCTACGGCGCACAGCGCGCGGTCCAGCGCAGCGCCGCGGGCGCCAGCCGCACGCTGATCGTGGGCGCCGGGCACGTCGGCCAGCTCACCGCCCGCCGGCTGCTCGACGAGCCGCAGCTCGGCATGCGGCCCGTCGGCTTCCTCGACAAGGAGCCGCGTCGGAAGCAGACCGTGGGCGGCACGGCACTACCTGTCCTCGGCGCGAGCTGGGACCTCGAGCGCGTCATCGAGGACGAGGGGATCGACACGGTCGTCGTCGCGTTCTCGACCGCGCCGCATCACGTGCTGCTCGACGTCGTGCGGCGCTCGTGGAAGCTCGGCGCCCACGTGATGGTCGTTCCGAGGCTGTACGAGGTGGAGGGCCGCCGCGGGCACACGGAGACGCTCGGGGGCCTGCCGCTCGTCGCCCTGCGGGGAGCCGACCCGTCCGGCCTCCCGTTCGCCGTCAAGTACGCCGTCGAGCGGCTCGTCGCCGCGCTGATGCTGCTCGCCGTCGCCCCGCTCTTCGCCACCGTCGCGCTCGCCGTGCGGTGCTCGCTGGGGCGCCCGATCCTGTTCCGCCAGCAGCGCGTGGGCCGCGACGGGCAGGTCTTCGACATGCTCAAGTTCCGCACCATGCACGGCTCGCCGGAGGCGAACGGGGAGGCCGACGCCGTGTGGGCGAAGTTCGTGCTCTGCGCCGACGGCGAGCAGCCGGCCGCCGCTTCGTCGCAGGACGCGCGCCGCAGCCGGGTCGGCGACCTCCTGCGCCGGCTCGCGCTCGACGAGCTGCCGCAGCTGTGGAACGTCGTCCGGGGCGACATGGCGCTCGTCGGCCCGCGGCCCGAGCGCACGCAGTACGTCGAGCAGTTCGAGGACGTCGTCTACCGCTACGGCGACCGTCATCGCGTCAAGTCCGGGATGACCGGCTGGGCGCAGGTCCACGGGCTGCGCGGCGAGACCTCGCTCGCCGACCGCATCGAGTGGGACAACTTCTATATCGAGAACTGGAGCGTCTGGCTCGACCTGAAGATCCTCGCCCTGACGGTCCCGGCGCTCCTCGGCCGGCGGGAAGGACGCTGACCGCGAGCCCGGCGGGCGAGTGCGCGGCGGCCCAGGCGGGACGTCCGAGCGGCGCGCCGGGCGGCGGCCCGGAACGCGTGGTAGGCGGGCTTGCGGCGGAAGTCGGCGGTGAGCAGCCCGTAGCGCGCCTCCGTCGTGTCCGCATCGCTCAGCCAGTAGTTGTTGCGCAGGTTGTAGAACATCACCGCCCGCACGTAGGGGTCGCGGGCCATGAGCTCCACGCTGACTCGGAGGCGCTCGGCCTGCTCGGCCTCCCCCACCCCACATGCCTCGCCGGTCGTGCTCCAGCCGAGCTCGGTGAACCACATCGGCTTGGCGTCGCCGCGGGCGACCATGAAGTCCCGCACCGCGCGGTAGCCGAGGAACGAGTTCGGGCGCAGCACGCCCGCGGCGTCGCGCTTGGGATCGTCGATCCGCGCCTCGCAGGAGTACGGGTGCAGGCCCATCACGTCGAACTGGCCCTTGGCGCCGGCCGCGTAGGCCGCGCGCACGTAGCCGAGGTCGTTCGTGGAGAGGCCGCCGAAGACGATCCTGGCCCGCCGGTCGGCGGAGCGGATCGCGGTTCGCGCCGCACGCAGCAGCCGCACGTAGGCCGCTGCGTCGGGCCGGCCGCCCCAGAACCGACCGATGTTCTGCTCGTTCCAGATCTCGTAGCCTGCGACGCCGTGGCCCGCGTAGCGGCGCGCGAGGAACGCGGCGAAGCGCGCGTAGTCGGCCACCTCGCGCGGGGGCGTTCCCTGGTCGGGCGAGCCGGACGCCCACTCCGGGGCCTTGCCGATCATCACCACGACCTGGCGGCCCGCGGCGCGGTTGCGGCGGACCGCGGTATCGATCTGCTGCAGCGACCAGGCGTGATGGACCCCGCGCGCCGGCTCCACCTCGGCCCAGTTGACCTCGACGCGGACCCAGCGCGCGCCGAGCTCGTCGAGCGCGGCGTACTCGCGCTCCTGGTCGGCGGGCGCCGCCCCCCACGTCAGGTCGGTCACCAGGCCGAGCTCGACGGCGTGCGCGGCGCTCGGCGCGGCGAGCGCAGGCAGCAGCCCGGCGAGCGCGCAGAGCGCACGGACCCAGGATGCCGGCGGACGAGGCATGAGCGAGTGGCATCGGCACGTCGGACCGGATCCTGGAGCGGATGCCGCTCGACCTCGACACGAGTGGCCCGGTGAGCTCGGCTCCTCGCATCGCCCGCAACGTGGGCAGCTCGTACGGGCTCCGCGGGCTGCGGGCGCTGTCGGTACTCGTGCTCACGCCGTACCTGTTCCGGAGCCTCGGGGTCGACGGCTTCGGCACCTGGAGCATCCTCTTCACGGTCGGGACCGTCTTCGCGCTCGTCGAGCTCGGCGCGACCGTGGGCGTCACCAAGCAGGTCGCCGAGCAGCACGACGAGGCGGGCGTGCGCGAGCTGGTCGGCGTGTCCGCCGGCCTGATGGCCGGCCTCGGCGTGCTCGCCTTTGGGGTGTCGCTGCCGCTGGGGCTGCTCGCCGACGGCCTGGCGCCCGACCGCCTCGCCGAGCCGTTCGCGGCCGGCATGGTGATCATCGGCGCGGCCCAGCTCGTCCGCTTCCCGGGCCAGGCCTACGGCGCGACGCTGATGGGGCTGCAGCGCTACGACCTGTTCAACGCCGGCGAAGCCGCGACCGTGCTGTCGTTCCTGGCCGGCGCGGTGGCGGCAGTCGAGCTCGGCGGCGGCATCGCCGGCCTCGCGGCTGCCTACGGCGGCTCGCTCGTCCTCGGGGTGCTCGTCTGGATCGTGCTGCTGCGACGGCACCGGCCGGGTGTGCTGGCGGCCCCGCGGCTCGGCCGTGCGGCGGTCCGGCGCACGGTGCTCTCCTTCGGCTCGCGCACGCTGCTGATCGACGGCATGGACTTCATCGCCATGCGGATGGACACGCTGGTGGTGGCCGCGCTGCGCGGCGCGCGGGCCGCTGCGCCGCTGGCGGCCGCCACGCGGCTGGTCAGCGGCGTGCAGTCGCTGATCCTGCCCTTCGTGGGCGTGCTGGTGCCGATGGTGGCCGAGTCCGGCGCGGCGGGCGACCGCGAGGCCGTGCGGCGCCAGCTGCTCGTGGCCACGCGCGTTGCGCTGCAGGTGACGCTGCTGGCGGCCGGCGGACTCGCGCTGTTCGCGACCGACGTCGTCGACGTCTGGCTCGGCGCCGAGGCGCCGCCGGTGACCGACGACCTCGTCGTCGTGCTGATGATCGTCCAGCTGCTGATCCTCGTGCCGCTGCCCGCAGGCCGCGTCCTGCTCGGCCTCGGGCGGCTGCGGGCCGTGACGTGGCTGGCGGTCGCGGAGGGGATCGGCAACCTGGCGCTGTCCGTGGTGCTCGTGATCGAGTTCGGCGCGATCGGCGCCGCGATCGCCACGCTGATCACGAGCGGGCTGCTCGTGCCCGTGCGGATCCCGCTCGCCTGCCGGGCCACAGGCTGTCCGCTCTCGCGCCTGGTCCGGGAGTCCCTCGGCCCGGGCCTGGCGGGATGCGCGCCGGCGCTGGCCGTCATGGCGCTGGCCTGGTTCCTCCTCGACCCGGGCGCGGTGCGGCTGCTCGCCGGCCTGGGCGGCGGCTGGGCGGTCGGAGCGCTCGTCGCCGCCGTGCAGATCGGGCTGCCGCGAGGGCTTGTGGTCTCCGCCGGCGAACGTCAACGGCGGCATTGAGGGAGAGGGTCAGGATGCCGCGGCGATTCGCGGGGAGTTTCGTGGCGGTTGGGGCCGGCGCAAACCGGAACCAACGAGTCACAGCGCGCGTCAGCCTGACGCGCCCTCGCGCACGGCCAGCACCCCGAGCAGGGCGAACAGCGGCAGCGCGACCTCGCCGAACAGCGTGTACTCGAGCAGTGAGTGCGCCAGCAGCGCGCAGAGCCCCGCGCCGACGCCGACGCCCAGCGCCCGGTCCAGCACGTCCTCGCGCCGGGCGGCGCGCGCACAGCTCCACAGGGCGGCGCCAAGCAGGCCGAGGAAGGCCAGCGCGCCGATGATCCCCTGCTCGGCGAGGATGGTCAGGAACAGGTTGTTCGCGTGCGGCGGCACGAGGACCTGCCGCTGGTGGAGCAGCCGCCGCTGGGTGCCGGTGCTCGGGAGCCGCCCGTAGGCCTCGCCGAAGTTGCCGAGGCCCACCCCCAGCAGCGGGCGCGTCCCGTAGAGGTCGAGCGCGGAGCTCCAGAGGTCGGCGCGCAGCCCGAGGTCCTCGCCGGCGGGATCGGTGAGGCGGTCCTTGAGCGCCGCGGGGGTGAGCATGACGCCGCCGATCGCGACGACGACAAGGGCCGCGACCGCGACCCGCGGCCGCACCACCGCGAGCCAGACGAGCCCGCCTGCCACGAGACCCGCGACGGCACCGCGGGTGAACGAGAACGCCACGGCGGCGAGCGCGAGCGTCGCGGCGACCGCCGCGAGCCGCCGCAGCGCCGGCGACGCGGCACGGCGGTCGACGGCCAGCGTGAGCGCGAGCGGGATCAGCGCGATCAGGAAGCCGGCGAACTGGTTCGGATGGCTGAACGACCCTGCGACCCGCCCGACCACCTCGTCGCCGACGAGCACGCCCGCCTCGCTCACGCCGCCGCTCAGCTTCTGCACGACGCCCTGGGCTCCCGCGACCAGCAGCCCACCCACCGCCCCGGCCACCACGACCACGAGCTGCTCGCGGCTGTGACAGATCTGGACGACCGCGAAGAACAGGACCGCCGCCACCGCGACGCCGAGGAACGACGTCACGGAGGCGGCGGGATCGAGCGCCCCCAGCGACGAGGCGCCCGCGGCCGCGACGAAGACGCAGACCGCGAGCGGCAGACCCCGGCCGACCGGCTCGCGACGCCGCACGACGAGCAGGCCGTAGCCGAGCAGGGCGACCGCGAGGCCGGAGACGAGGAAGCGCAGCGGGCGGCCGCCCGCCAGGGCGGCATTGGTGAACGGAGCGAGGACGAGGACCAGCGCGATGCCGGCCGCGGGGCGCCGCACCACCAGCGCCAGCACCGCGGCGGCGACGAGCAGCGCCGGGAAGACGGCCGGGTGGACGCGGTAGGCGACCACCGGCCACGCCGCGGCCAGTGCGAGCGCGAGGCCGAGGGGCCACAGCGGCCCCAGGACGCGTGCGGTCATCGCCGCAGGCGGCCGATCCCCTTGCCGCCGGAGACGGCCCCGTGCTCTCCGTTCGGCGCCGCGTAGTACCCGTACGCGTCGCGGCTGGCGCGGCCGCTGCGGTTGAGCACGACCCCGAGCAGCGCGGCGCGGGAGGTCTCCAGCTGGGCGAGGCCGGCGCGCACGCGCGAGCGGCCGGCGCGCTGCACGTCGACGACGAACAGCACCCCGTCGGCATGGCCGAGCACGACCGAGGCGTCGGCGCCGACCGAGATCGGCGACGTGTCGATGATCACGCGGTCGAACCGCAGGCGAAGCTCGGCGACCAGCGTGCGCAGCCGGTCCGAGCCGAGCAGGCGCGTGGGGTTGGGCGGCAGCGGGCCGGGCCAGACCACGGACAGCCCCGGGGAGTGCTCGGCGACCACGGCGTCCAGCTCGTGCGTCCCTGCCAGGTAGTTGGTCAGCCCGACGGGCGCCGGGGCGCCGAGCTCGCCGAGCTCGGCGAGGGCGGTGTGGCGGAGCCCCGGCCGGCGCAGATCCGCCTCCACGAGCACGACCCTCTCGCCGTTCTGGGCGGCAGCCAATGCGAGGTGCGCGGCGGTGGTGCTCTTGCCCTCCAGCGGCGTCGAGCTCGTGATGGCGAGCACGCGCCGCCGTCCCTCGCCCGCGAAGTCGACGTTCGCGCCCAGGAGCCGGAATGCGTCGGCCGTCGCCGGGCTGCGCGCGTGGTCCTCGCCGAAGGTCGGGATGCGGGCGATGATCGGCTGGCCGAGCACCTCGAGCTCGTCCGCGCCGACGCGCAGCCGGTCGTCGAGCCGCTCGCGCAGCAGGACGAGGGCGGCGCCGAGCACCAGCGCGAGGATCGCGCCGAAGCCGATGTAGAGCGGGACGTTGGGGCTGGCCGCCTTGGTCGGCGGCACCGCCGGCTCCGTGACGCTGATGCGCGTCGGGGCGGCGGAACGCTGGAAGCTGGCGTCGACGCGCCCGATGAAGGTCTCGGCATAGCGGTTCGCGAGGTCGCTGGCCTCGCGCGGGGAGCCGGCGCGTGCGGTGATCTGCAGCAGCTGGGTGCGCTCGACCGGCGCGAACGTCATCTCCTCGAGCAGCTCCTCGCGCGTCATCGAGCCGCCGAGCTCGCGGACGACCTCGTCGGCGACGCTCGGCTGCGCGGCGAGCGCCGTGTACGTGCGAGCCAGCTGCTCGCCGACCCCGGTGTCGAGAGCAAGCGACTCGTTGCCGCTCTCGAGCTCGCCGACGAACAGGGTGGCCGTCGCGTCGTAGCGGTTCGGCAGCGCGAGCGTCACCACCACGACCGACGGCCAGGCAGAGCGCGGTCGTGAAGGCGAACAGCCAGCGCCGCTGCCAGAGGACGCCGAGGAACTGGTCCGGACTCACGCCGTCACCGCCCGCCGGAGCGCGCCGGCGACGGCGCGCAGCGGCAGCCCGTGCCTAAGGCAGCCGGTCAGAAAGCCCCCCGCCCACGCGAGATGCATCGTCGAGAGCACCGCCGCGACGCCCAGCCGCTCGCCCGGTGCGCGCAGCGCGGCGGCGCCGACCCGGGCCGCGTACGCGAGGCAGCCGATCGCCGCCGGGCGCCGGCTGCGAGGGATCGCGAGCCCGGCGGCCACGAGCGCGAGGCCGAGCGGCGCCAGGTGCGTCGGGCGCAGCGCGCCGGGATGGAGCGCGCTCGTCCGGACGCGGAAGAAGCCGAAGCGCCAGTACTGCGCGAACAGGTCGCGGAGCGAGTCGCGCGGCGCGTAGCGGGCCGCCATCGCGGGCACGCACACGATCCGTCCTCCGCGCGCCAGCGTCCGTGCGGCCAGTTCAGCGTCCTCGTTCACCCGGAACGTATCGTCCCAGCCGCCCAGTGACTGGAGCGCGGTGCGATGCCAGACGCCGGCGAAGACGCCGGTGTCGAGGTCGAACTCCTCGCCCGACCCGTCGCGGCGCCACTTGCGCGAACCGCCCTGGCCGAGCGACAGGGTGAGCGCGGTCGCCACGCGGCGCGACCAGCGCCCGTCGCCGTCGGGGACGGCGGGACCGGCCACCCAGTCGGCGCCGCCGCGCCGAAGCCGCTCGACGCCGCGGGCGACGTAGTCCGGCGGGAAGACGGCGTGGGCGTCCATGCGCGCGACGAACTCGCCGCGCGCATGGGCGAGCGCGAGGTTGAGCGCAGCCGGGATCGTGCGCGCCGGGTTGTCGAGCACGCGGAAGCGCGGATCGCCGGCGGTCAGCTCCTCGAGCACCGCACGCGTGCCGTCCGTCGAGCCACCGTCGACCATCAGGAACTCGAGCTCGCCGTCGAAGTGCTGGGCGGCCATCGCGGCGGCCGCCGAGCGGATGTGGCGCGCCTCGTCGAGCACCGGGACCAGCACGGAGACCATGGGGCTCACGCGTTCGCCCCGCTCATTCGCGGGTCGCGGCGGAGCTGGCGGTGCTTGAGCTGCAGGTAGTACCAGTCGGCGAGCGCGCGGAAGCTCTTGCGCGAGTACAGGTTCCGGCGGGTGACCGCCTGCCACGCGTGCATGACCTCGGCGGCCGGCTCGTAGTGGACCTCGAGCCCTGCGGCCCAGACGCGCAGGCACCAGTCGAGGTCTTCGCCGCCGTAGGAGGAGATGCGACGGTCGTAGGGCCCGAGGCGGTCGATCAGCTCGCGGCGCCACATCTGCGCCGCCCCGGAGACCCAGACGACCGGGCGGCGCGAGGCGTGGTCGAAGTCCTTCATCAGGTGGCGGCGGTGGACCGGCGGGTCGTCGTCGACCCATCGCGGGTACGGGCCGCGGCGCAGGATCGGGATCCAGAACGGCGGCCAGCGCCGGCAGGAGAGCTGCAGGTCGCCGTCCTCGCCGACGAGCCGTGGGCCGACGAGCCCGACGCCCGGCTCGGCGTCGAGGACGGCCACGAGGCGCTCGATCGTCTGCGGTCGCACCTCGGTGTCGGAGTCGAGCATCAGCACGTAGCGGCCGGTGACGTGCGCGAGGCCGTCGTTGCGGCCGGCGACGAGGCCGCCGTTCGACGGCCGGGCGACCACCACGGCGTCCGGGAAGCGGCTGCGGACCGCCTCCGGCGTCCCGTCGCCGGAGCCGTCGTCGACGACGACGACCTCGTGGTCCGTCGTCGTGTGCCGGGCGATCGAGTCGAGGCAGGCGAGCACGCGGTCGCGGTCGCGCCAGGCGACGACGACGATCGAGACGGTGGGCGTGCGGTTCATAGGGGTCAGCGCGCTCGCAGGCGTTTCAGCGTTCGGGCGATGCGCCGCTCGACCCGGTTGCCGGCGAGGTCACGGCCGACCGCCCGGATCACGACGCGCGCGCGGGTGCGGCGCGGCAGGGCGACCGCGACGTTTCGCACCCGGCCGGCCTTGGTGATGGACAGCGAGCGGCGCGTGCGCTTGCCGGCGGCGCGAGCGTAGACGCGCACCGTGCCGCGCTCGTCGAGCCGCACGCGCAGGCGCGCCCGGCCGCCGCGGCGGGCCGGCCGCCGCAGCGAAAGGCTGAGGCGCGGTGCGCGCATGTCGGCCGCGGCGGGCCCGGGAGGCGGGGCGGGCGGGCGTGTCGCGAGCTGGAGCCACGTCGCGACGGACGGCGTGCCCGCGGCGTCGAGGACGAAGAGCATGTACCAGCCGGGCGGCGCGACGGCCGGCCCAGGCGGCGCGGCGAGGCTGAGGCCGGCGGCATCGGCTGCCATCACCTGCAGCTCGACGTGGCGCTGGTTCATGTCGTTGCCGTGCGTGGTGGCGCCGGGCGCCATCAGCACCGCGCGGGTCGCCGGGGGGCCGGCGGTCTGGACGCGGAAGGCGTCACCCCACTGGAGCGCGGCCGGCGCCGCGGTGATCTGCGGCCGCGCACCGGCGAACAGGTAGGGCGGGGAGTAGGCCTCGGCCGTGTCGGTGCCGAGCTCCGGGTCGGCCTCGTCGGTGGTCGTGAAGGTCCAGTAGTCGTCACCGGCCGACAGCACGCGGCCGTCGGGCAGCAACACGGCCGTCGAGTGGTAGCTGCGGAACTTCTGCTGCGCCGGACCGAGCTCCCACTGCGTGGCCCCGGGGCGGTAGAGCTCGATCTGCTTGAGCTCCTGCTGCTCCGGGGTCCCAACCCAGTTCTGGCCCTCAGCGGCCGAGACGCCGGCCGCCCCGCCGACCATCACCATCCCGCCGTCGGGCAGCTGGACGAGGTTGGCGTTCGAGCGCGCGACGTTGAGATCCGGCACGCGGCTCGCGTCGCTGATCCAGCTCAGGCTCGCCGGGTTCGTGATGTCGGCGGTCTCGGCGGTGTCGATCGAGTGGCGCGGCAGCGCGTTGCCGGAGTACCCGCCGACGATCGCGGCGCGCGACGAGCCCGACGGGCCGCCGGGCAGCAGGACGGCGCTGCCGGTCGGGTGCCAGTCGCTGAGGTCGGGAAGCTGGGTCCATGCCGTCGCGCCCGACTCCAGGAGCGCCGGATCCAGCAGTGCGACGTCCGTCTGGTTGGGGCCGAGCATCAGCAGCTTGCCGGACGGCAGCGTGAGCAGGTGCGGATAGAAGCCGGGCGTGTCGGCGCCCCAGTCGACGTTCGAGAGGTCGTAGCGCCTCCACGTGCCGACGCCGCCGCGCACGGGCGACGGGCTGAACACCTCGAGGTCGGCGTTCATGCTCCCCGTGCCCGACTCGTCGAGGCCCGAGAGGACCACGATCCGCCCGTCGGCCAGCTGGCCCTGGCCGGGGTACCAGCGACCCTCCTGCATGTCCGGCTGGCGCGTCCACTTCCTTGTCCAGGGATCGAACGTCAGCGCGAAGCGCGCGCCCTTGAAGGTCTGCCCCGGGCGCTCGACGTCGAGCGTGCCGCCCGCCATGAACACCTCGCCCGTCGGCAGTAGCGATTGGCCGGAGCAGAAGATCGGCACGTTGTCGTCGTCACCGTCGCGGTCGAAGTCGAGCGGCGGCGGCGTCACGTCCTCCGGTGCCGCGGCCGGCGTCGCCGGGTCCCACAGGTACGCGCGCGATGTGTTGGGCCGCTCGCCACCGCCGGCCGGGATCGGCGCCCGGTCCCAGTAGAGGATCTTGCCGGTCGGCAGCAGGACCATGTTGATGGCGTAGCCGGGGAGCGTGGCCGGCGGGCCCCATGCCCCCACGACCTCCGGTGCCGGCAGCGCCAGCGAGCGGACGAACGCCGTCGACGCGCGCTCCTGCGCCCGAGCGCGCCGCTGCCGCTCCGCCGGGGGCAACTGCGCCCACCGCTGCAGGGCCCGCTCCTGCGCCGCGTGGTCGGCCGCGTGTCCGGCCCCGAGGGCCGCGGCCTCGACGTGGTGCGGCGAGCGCTCGTGCGCATCCGCGGCCACGGCGGTGGCGAGGAGGAGTACGAGGCCTCCGGCGAGCGGCTTCCGAAGCCGAATTTTGGCAATCCTGAGCATCCGTGCTGGTTTGCAGGGTGGCACAGGCCCACGACGCGTCAATCGACCGTCCGTCCGGCGGTCCGCTTTCGGTCCTAGGGTTGAGGCACGTGATCGACCTCCACGCCCATGTCCTGCCCGGGATCGACGACGGCCCTGCCACGATGACCGAGGCGGTCGCGGTCGCGGCGGCCGCAGCGGCCGAGGGCGTCAGCGTGCTCGCCACCACCCCGCACGTCCGCCCTGACCACCCGGCCGTCCGGCCGGCGGAGCTCGCCGCTCGCACGGCCGAAGCGGCCGCGGCCTGCACGGCGGCGGGCGTGGAGCTGACGCTCGTCTCCGGCGGGGAGGTCGACCTCGCGTGGGCGCAGGACGCGGCTGACGACGACCTCGCCGCCGCGTCGTACGGGGGGCGCGGCCACGACCTCCTGGTCGAGACGCCGTACGGCGAGCTCCCGGGCGGCTTCGAGGACCTCGTCTTCCGCGTCACCGCGCGCGGGTTCCGCATCCTCCTGGCCCATCCGGAGCGCAGCCCGAGCCTCCAGCGCACGCCCCAGCGCGTGCGCGCGCTCGTCGAGCACGGGGTGCTCCTCCAGGTCACCGCCGCGGCGCTCACCTCGTCCGACCGCCGCTCACGCTCCCGCCACGTCGCGCACGAGCTCGTGCGCGAGGGCGTCGCCCACGTCATCGCCTCCGACCGCCACGGGCCCGACCTCGCCCGCTCGAGCCTCCGCGACGGGGTCGCCGCCGCCACCCGCCTCGCAGGCGCCCGAGCGACGTGGATGGCCACCGACGCCCCAGCCGCCATCCTCGCCGGCGACCCCCTCCCACCCCCACCCGCAGCCCCACCGCGACGCTGGCGCCTCCCGTCCCGCCGCGGCTAGACTCCCGTCCCTCGGGCGCGTAGCTCAGTGGGAGAGCGCTCGCTTCACACGCGAGAGGTCGCAGGTTCGAAACCCGCCGCGCCCATGCGACATCCGGCCTATCGCCTCCGGGTCTAGCCATCCGCAATCCCGGCACTCCAGTGCGATTTTCTTCTTTGGAGGACATGAGCTGGGTCCGCCGAGGCCCGTAAGCCGTGCCTAGGAGACGCCGACGAAGCCGTCGGCCCGCCGCATCATCCGACTTGGGCGATGCGGTAGCAGCGGTCATGTCTAAAGATGCGCTCGCATTCGAGAGAGGAGCGAGGCGTCATCGTGGCCGACCGAGTCGGGTCCCTCTGGCCAGAGCTCTGGAGTGACGACCCCATGAGCGCGATCTCATCCCCGCGGTCGACGCTGGCCCGGTCGTAGTGGCCCCGCTGCGCTGGCTCCGTTCCCGCGCGCCGGACCGGGCCTCCGCGAAAGCGGACGCGATCGCGGGGATCCCCGGCGCCGTCGGCAGCGTGCCGGACGGGATGGCCGCCAGCGTGCTCACCGGTGTCAATCCGATCCACGGCCTCTACGCGAGCTTCGTCGGCCCGATCGCGGGCGGTCTGAGCGCCAGCACCCAGCGCATGGTCATCACGACGACGAGCGCCGCCGCGCTCGCAGCGGGGTCGGCGATCGACCAGATCGATCCCGCGGAGCGTCCGGAGGCGCTCTTCCTGCTCACGATCCTCGCGGGCGCCGTCATGGTCGCGGCCGGCCTGCTGCGGCTGGGGCGCTATACGCGCTTTGTGTCGCACTCGGTGATGACCGGGTTCCTCACCGGCGTGGCGGCCAACATCGTCCTCGGCCAACTGCCTCAATTGCTCGGCGTCCCGGCGCAAGGTGACACCGCGGTCGCGAAGGCGTTCGACGTCGTGACGGACCTGGGTTCGATCGAGTGGGCGTCGGCCCTGACCGGAATCGCTGCGCTGGCGCTGTTGCTGATCGCGGCGCGCACGACGCTGGGTGGGTTCGGTGCGCTCCTCGCGCTCGTCGTTCCCACAGCCGTGCTGGTCGTGACCGGGAACGACGTCGTGCAGCGCGTGGACGACATCGGGGAGATTCCGAGCGGCCTCCCGCTGCCGGCGCTGCCGTCGCTTGACCAGCTCTCGTTCGACCTGGTGGTGGGCGCGCTCGCGATCGCCGTGATCGTGCTCGTGCAAGGCGCCGGGGTACGGGAGGTCGCGCCAAACGCCGGCGGCTCGCCGTCCAGCGTCAACGGCGACTTCGTCGCCCAGGGCATCGGCAACATCGCCAGCGGCCTGTTCAAGGGGCAGCCCGTCGGCGGCTCGGTCGGGCAGACCGCGCTGAACCTCGCGGCGGGCGCGCGCACCCGCTGGGCCTCGATCTGGTCGGGGATCTGGATGCTGCTGATCCTCGTGGCGTTCTCCGGCGTCGTCGGGCAGGTGGCGATGCCGACGCTTGCCGCCGTCCTGATCTATGCCGCCGCCGGATCGATCGATGTCGGCGAACTGCGCACCGTCTACCGCAGTTCGGTCACCTCACAGGTCGCGCTCGCCACCACGTTTGTTGCGACGCTCTTCCTGCCGATCGCGGTGGCGGTCGGGATCGGGGTCGTGCTGTCGCTGCTGCTCCAGCTCAACCGCGAAGCGATGGACCTCCGCGTCGTGCGGCTCGTGCCGCTGGCCGGCGGACGTTTCCGGGAGGAGCCCGCCCCGCCTCGCCTCGCCGATCGCGACGTGACGGTGCTGGAGGCGTACGGGAGCCTGCTGTTCGCCGGCGCTCGCACGCTGCAGGCCCGGTTGCCCGACCCCAGCGGCGCGGACCGTCCCGCCGTTGTCCTGCGCCTGCGCGGCCGGATGGCGCTGGGCGCGACGTTCGTGGTCGTCGTCGAGGACTACGCGGCACGCGTGGACGAAACGGGCGGGCGCATGTACCTCAGCGGAGTCGATCCAAACCTGGTGGCGCAGCTGCAGCGCACCCGGACGGGCGCGCGGCGACCGGGCAGCGAGCGCCCGGTACGGATCTTCGAGGCCACCGAGCTCGTCGGCGGCTCGACCGAGGCGGCGGTCGAAGTAGCGCGGGAGTTCGTGAGAACGTCCGCACCGTCAGTGGACGCGTGAGCTCCCAACAGGGATCTCACCCCGATTGGGCGATGCGCGACGCCGTCGATTGATCGAGGGTGTGGCAACCCGAGCCGAAGGAGCCGAGGCAATGGCGATTGGACCCGTTCAGCTGATCGTGCTGGGCTTCCAGCATCCCGACTTCCACGGCGAGATCATCGCCGAGCTCGAGCGGCTGCGCGAGAGCGGCACCGTGCGCGTGATCGACGCGCTGGCCGTCTACAAGGACGCCGCCGGCGAGTTCGAGGTCGAGCACCTCAGCAACCTGTCAGAGGAAGAGGCGATCGAGGTCGGCAGCAAGGTTGGAGCGCTCGTCGGGCTCGGCATCGAGGGCGAGGAAGGCCTTTGGGCCGGCGCCGAGGCGGGGGCGGAGGCGGCCGCCGACGGCGTGCACGTCTTCTCCGACGAGGACGCCTGGGACCTGCTCGAAGAGATCCCGAACGACTCGGCCGCCGCGCTGCTCCTGCTCGAGCACCACTGGGCGGTACCGCTGCGGGACGCCGTCGTGCGCGCGGGAGGCTTCCGGATCTCCGACGGCTTCATCAGCCCGCTCGACCTCGTCGAGATCGGCCTGGTCACTGCCGAGGAGGCCGAGCAGCTGCACGCCCACGAGACCGCCGGTGCGGCCCGCACGAGCTGACCCGGCTGCCCACCACATCGAGGAGACACCACATGTTCGGTTCACGCAGAGTCGCACGACGGACCGGCCGACGCACCTCACGACGCGTTTCACGACGCCGATAGGCGTCCTCACGTGTCAATCCCGGAGGCGCCGGTCGGGTTTCATCTGTTAGCCAAGCCCACCGGCGCGGTGTGCAACCTGGACTGCGAGTACTGCTTCTTCCTCTCGAAGGAGATGCTGTATCCCGGCAGCCGGTTCCGCATGGCCGACGAGATGCTGGAGACCTATCTGCGCCAGCTCGTCGAAGCCCATGTGGGCGCGCCGGTGGTCGAGGTGGCGTGGCAGGGTGGCGAGCCGACGCTGATGGGCCTGCCGTTCTTCCGCCGCGCGGTCGAGCTCGTCGACCGGTACCTGCATCCGGGTCAGAGCGCCGTCTACACGATCCAGACCAACGGCACAAAGCTCGATGCCGAGTGGGCGGCCTTCTTGCGCGAGCACGACGTGCTCGTCGGCATCTCGATCGACGGCCCGCGCGAGATCCACGACACATTCCGTGTGACCAAAGGCGGCCGCGGCAGCTTCGACCAGGTGATGCGCGGGCTCACGCACCTGCGCGATGGCGGCGTCGCCTACAACGTCTTGACCACCGTCCATGCCGCCAACGAGCAGCGCGGGCGCGAGGTGTACTGCTTCCTGCGCGACGAGTGCGGCGCACGCTTCCTGCAATTCATCCCGATCGTCGAGCGGGTCAACGCCGACGAGGCAGAGGCACCGTGGTCGTCGTGGCGCGACCGTCCCCTGTACGTGCAGGATGGCGACAGCGTCACCGCGCGGTCGGTGACTCCAGACGGCTATGGCCGCTTCCTGATCGACGTCTTCGAGGAGTGGGTGCGCCACGACGTCGGCGAGGTCTACGTCCAGATGTTCGACACGACGCTGGCCAACTGGGTCGGTGAGATGCCGAGCATGTGCGTGCACTGCGAGACGTGTGGGCTGGCGCTGGCGCTCGAACACACGGGCGACGTCTACTCGTGTGACCACTTCGTCGAGCCGCGCTACCTGCTCGGCAACATCGGCGACCGGCACCTGCTCGAGCTGGTCTCCTCCGAACAGCAGCGGGCCTTCGGCCGCGCGAAGGCCGACACATTGCCCCGTTACTGCCGCGACTGCGACGTGCGCTTCGCCTGCCACGGCGGCTGTCCGAAGGACCGCTTCGCAACGACGCCTGACGGCGAGCCCGGGCTCAACTACCTGTGCCCGAGCTTCAAGCGCTTCTTCGGGCACGTCACCGAGCCGATGCGGGAGATGGCGGAGCTGCTCACCCGCGGGCGCGCTCCCGCCGAGCTCGTTCGCCGCTACGCCGCCGCGGACGCCGATCGCGGCCGCAACGAGCCGTGCACCTGCGGCAGCGGGCGCAAGTGGAAGCGCTGTCACGGGACCGAGCCGACGCCATAGCGCGTATTGCGCCGGCCGCGACGCTAGCCGGGCGCGGTGGTGGTCTCGCCGATTCCGGCAAGCCCTGGCTGGGACCCTGGATCCGGGGCCTCCGGAGCCTTCTCCGCCTTGGCGCGTGCGCGGGCCAGGTCGGCTGAGATCCGCACGGCGGCCGCGGTCAGCGGGGCCGCGAGGACCAGGCCGATCGTCCCGAACAGACTGCCCGCCGCGATCGTGACGATCAGGACCGCAAGTGGGTGAAGCCCCAGCGTGGCGCCGTAGGCGATCGGCTGGACGATCTGCTGGAGGATCCCGTTGGCGAGCAGGATGATCACGCCCATCGCGAGCGCGGTCTCCAGCCCCCCGGCGCCGAGAGCGATCAATCCCGTGAAGATCCCGGCGGTCCAGGCGCCGACGTACGGGATGTAGGCAGCCAGGAAGTTGATCACCGCGATCGATCCCGCGTGGGGAACGCCAAGCGCCAGTGCGCCGAGTCCGATCACGATGGCGTTGAAGGCCGCCACGACGGTCACGCCCGCGAAATAGCCCTGTAGCGACGTGATCACGCGACCGGTGATCGTGTGCGCGAGCGCGAGCGGGACGCCGAGGTGGCGCTCCCCCCACGTCCTGATCGACGGACCGTCCTTGAGGAGGAACACGAGGCTGAGCGCGGTGAAGGAAAGGAACATCACCAGCCCCGCGAGCGCGTTGATACCGGTGCCGGCACCTTCGATCAGGGCGTGGAAGGCGTCGCTGAGCGACGCGCTCGCATCCTCCTTGGCGGCCTCGGCCGAGCTCTGACTCACGCCCAGGTCCGCGAGCCAGCCCTCGATCTCGTCCGCGGCGCCTCGGAGATTGGCGGTCAGTTCGTCGGTCTGGCTCGAGATGCCTGCGATCACCGCCACGACGACCACGACGCCGAGCAGGACCACGCTCAGGAGCACGATGACCGTGCCCAGCCCGCGCCCGACGCCGTGGCGCTCGAGCCAGCTCATCACGGGCGAGAGCACCGCCGCGATGATCGCGGCTGCGACGACGGGCAGGACGATGGTCTGCGTGAGGGCGAGCAGCCACACCGCCCCGACAAGGAACGCCGCCACACCCACGAGCAGCCAGGACATCCAGCCGAGGTCTCGCAGCCACCGGGGAGCCGCAAACACGGCGGCGAGCGCGCCCGGCTCGATCTCGACGACATCGCCGTCCGCGGCATCGCCGTCCGCGCGCGTGTGGTCCCCGCCGTCTCGATGACGGCGAAGTCGACCCCGGATCATGACCCTGTCTACCTCCTCAACAACCGGCGGCTGCGATTGGTCTTACAGGGAGCCTCGCATCGCGGAAGCTATGGCGCATCGCCTCGTTGGCATGAGATCGCGTTGCCCGTGACCGCGAACCGCCGGAGTCGGAGCGCGTCGACGAGGAGCATCGTCCCGGCGACGAGGCCCCACGCCGCTGCGACGAAGCGGACCCACGTCGATGTCGGCGACGCGAGGATCAGCGCGACTCCGAGTCCGGCGTCGAGTGTTCCGGCGAGGATGCTGTCTCGGCTGTGCGGGCGCCCGTCGGAGGACTGATCGTCTCGAAAGCCTCCGAGTATCCGCATGGCCCCAGTGGCGATCGCACCCGCACCCACGAGATCGAAAAGGGCACCCGTGCCGACAACGTGGTTGAGCGGCTTGCGGGCGAGGAGCGCCACCGCGGCGATCGTTCCTATCGCAGCCGCCAGTGCCGCAAAACGCCTCCCGGGGACCGCCCGGTTTCGCAAGACCCAGCGGAGCGTGACCACCGCGCCGAGAAGCCAGTACACGCCGATGAAGGTGGCAAGCCGCGATTGCCCGGCTCCGGCCACCAAGAGCGCTCCACCCAGGAACAGCGCAACGACGCCGCGCACGAACGCGAGCCGCCAGCCCGGCCCCGACGGACTACCGCGCGGGACGACGATCGAACTGGACATTTCTCCTCGCGATCGTCATGTGGCAGCTCCGTCCGCGTCACACGGGATGCGTGCGGTGTCGTTCAACTCCGCCCGCGCCTCGTCGAGCACACGTAGCGAGCGTTCCATGGCAATGGGCCGGATGCTCCCGACCCCTGGCGCGTAGGGGTTGTCGAGAGCCTGGATGGCGAGCAGGATCGCGACGAGCACCGTGGTTGCCGAGCCGATGAGCATCGCTTGGGAGCGGGCCAGCTCCGCGCTGTCCGCGAAGAACAACATGTACGCGAACACCACACCCGCCGTGAGGAAGAGGACGATCCAAATGGACGTCGGGATGATGCCCGCGGCCCCGTGGATCCGGTCGCGCCGGGCTACTTCGCGATCGGAGGTCTGCTCGAGCCACTTGTCGTAGGCCGACTGTTCCGTCGCGGCCTTGGGCTCCGTGAGCCGCAGGCTCCTGAAGAGGGCGACCGCCCAGGGGGTTGATCAGGTCGCCGGTGCTTCCCTCAGCCATGCGCAGCCACTCCTGGTATGCCACCGAACGCCCGTAGCAGACGAGCTCACCGGGCACCCGGGCGCGGATCGGTGCCGGAAGGGACTGCGCGGTCTCGAATTGCTGGACGACCACAAGCGCCTCGGCTTCGGCGCCGCTACGTGACTCGTCGTAGCGGGTGAACGCGAGGAAGATGACGAAACCGGCGAAGATCGCGAATCCGGTCGCAAGCACGCCGAACACGCCTGAGGCCCGGTCCCCGTCCGCGAAGTAGCTGCCCTCCGGCGCGCCGCGTCGAATCAGGAGCAGCGCGGCAATGGCCAGCGCATCGGCAACCACGAGGATCCCGACGGCCCAGAGGAGGTTCATCCGCGCGCCGGTTCCTCGGACGACAGTCAGCGGCGAGTGGTCACGAGCCCGAGCCGCCCTCGGCGAGCGCCGTCTCGCACTGCGGCTGGAGCGCCTGTAGCTCCGCCAGCGTCGCCTCGACCCCTTCCTGCAGCGTCGCGCCGCTGAAGACGCCACTGAACGCCGACAGGAACGATTGCGCGCAGGTTGCCGCATTCTCGGCCTTCGCCTCCGCCGTGTCGGCCTGCGCCTGGAGCTCCTCGGCAGTCCCCTGGGCGTCCGCTGCCGCCTGCTCGGCTTGGTTCAGCTCCTCGGCCGCCTGCTCCACCGCCGCACTCGCGTCCTGCTCCGCAGCGCCGAGCTGGGCGGTCAGCTCGTCATAGGCCGCCTGCGCGGCCGCGACGGACGCGGCGCTGGACTCCTCGGCCTGGTCGATCTGTTCCTGCTGGGCGTCGATCTGGTCCTGCTGGGCGGCGATCTGGGCGTTGGCATCATCGACGTCCGAATTCAGATTGACGGCGTAGATCCCGAGCCCGACGACGCAGGCTGCCAGGAGGCCGGCGATGGCGATCCAGCCCCACGGCCGCTTGCGAGGCGTGGGCGGCGCGGGCCCGTCGGATGTCGGCGGTTGGGTGGATGGCGCGACGCCGGATGGCTGAGAGGCCGATGCTGCGCCTTGATTCTGGTCGGCCGCGGCCTGGGCGCGCGGATCGGAGTCTGAGGGGGTCTCTGGCGCGGACATCCGCGTTCCTCCTTCGAGGCTGCCGTGGTCCGAGAGCCGCGTGATCCAGGAGTAGCGTGGCGACGCTCGTACTGTGGGCGCAGCGTACGCTCGCGCCGCCTGTCCTCCTCATGCCGATGGCATGAACTCGAGCCTTCTCAGGGGCGCGGCCTCAGATCGCTGATCGCTTGCCGCAGCGCGTCGATGGCCTCCTTGAGCCTTTTCTGCAGGTCGCGAGTCGTGTCGACCGTCCTCTGCAGATCAATACTCCTCTCGAGCGTCCGCAGCAGGTCGATGTTCCGCTCGAGCGTCCGCTGCAGGTCGGCGTTCCTGTCGAGCGCTCGCTGCAGCTCGATCGTCCGTTCGAGGCTTCTTTGCGCGTCGCTTGGGGAGGGCGCTCGGTCCGCCTGCCGGGTGCGGGCGCCTGCGAGAGTCGCCTCCGCCAGCGCTCTGCGGGCCGATGCGTTGCTCTCGGCCTCACTCGCACGCGCGGCCTGGGATCGCGCTCGGTACGCCTGCGACTCCGCTTGCGTGGCCTTCAGCGCGGCCTGCTTCTCGTCCTGGTTCTGCGCGGTCTGGCGTGCGAGGGCGTCTCGCCGCTCCTGACTCTCCTCGAACAGCGAGATCAGCTCTGCTGTGTTGTCCCCACTCCGGTTGAGCAGGATCGTGGAGAGCGTAAGCCCCCAGATCACGCCGAGGATGCTGAAGACGAGCGCAGCCCAAGCCCAGCGCCGCCACTTGTCGTGTTCGGTTCGTTCAACCTTCTCGCGGCTCTTTCCACGCCGGTCGTTGCGCCGCCCGGACGCACTACTGCCTCGTCCGTCCTCGGGCTCGTCGATCTCGTCCGACGCCCAAGCGTCGTCTTCGGTCTGACTCCGGAGCGACGTCCTCGTCCGGAGGGTCGGGTTCTGCCTGCCGGTCCCAATCGCCGTCGCTCACGTCGTCCCGATCCGGTTGCGGTCACGTTGGATGTCGCTGCGTCCGACTCACGGTTCAGGACAGCTGCCCTGATCCGCGAGTCCGTGAATGGTCGCGAGACTTCGGCCGCGGAACATCGCCCAATCGGGACGAACCTTGCGGGATTCGTCCGATTTGGGCGATGTGCGCGCCGCGGAGGCACGGCGACAATCGCGACACCGTCACAGAAGGAGATCTCATCTCATGGTGATCGCGGCTGAATATCCGTTCCTCAGCATCCTTGGCACGATGGTCGTGTTCTTCGGCTTCGTGATCTGGTTCTGGCTCCTGATCCGCGTCTTCGGGGACGTGTTCCGGCGGAGCGACATCGGGGGCTGGGCGAAGTTCTTCTGGTCCGTCTTCGTCATCGTCATCCCGCTACTCGGCGTTCTGATCTACCTGATTGCCCAGGGCGAGAAGATCGGCGAGCGCGACATGGAAGCGGCCAACGCTCAGAAGGCGGAGTTCGATGCCCATGTCCGGCAGACGGCCGGCAACGGCGGGCCTGGCAACGAGATCGCGCAGGCGAAGCAACTGCTCGACAGCGGCGCGATCAGCCAGGCCGAGTTCGACCGCATCAAGCAGCAGGCCCTGGCATAGCTCCTCACCGTCGCTCCGAGGCTGACTCTCAGCGCTGTGCGAGAAACATGAGCGCCGCCTTCACGCGGCGGCTGACGTCCTGGTCCCCGGTCAGGCCGAGCTTGAGGAAGATCGCGTTGAGGTGCTTCTCGACCGCGCGCTTGCTGAGGACGAGCGTGTCGGCGATCGCCTGGTTGCTCTTGCCCTGGGCGACCTCGCCGAGTATCTCGAGCTCGCGCGGCGTGAGCTCGGCGAGCGCGGACTCCTCGTCACCGACGTGTGCCGCGATCAGCGCCTCGACCACCTTGGAGTCCACGACCGAGCCGCCGCTGGCGACGGCGTCGAGCGCAGCTAGGAGCTCCCCCCGATCTTGCAGGCGATCCTTGAGCAGATAGGCCCGGCGGTCGGAGCCGCCCTCGAGCAGCGCGAGACCGTAGCGCGGGTCTGCGTGCTGGCTGACCACGACAACGCCGATCTCCGGATGCGTGACCCGCAGCCGATTGGCCAGCCTGATGCCCTCCTCGTCGCCGGACGGCGGCATGCGGATATCCGTCAGAACGACGTCCGGGTGCTCCGCCTCGATCGCCGCTCGCAGGGAGTCGCCATCCTCGCAGACCGCCACGAGGGCGATCCGCGGGTCCTCCGTAAGTACGTGCGTGATCGCCTCACGCACGAGGTAGTTGTCATCGGCGAAGACGACTCGGATGGGCGGTCCATCCGTTGTCACCGACGAGGAAGATCGGGTCACGCGGACGCGACTATCCCCCCGATCGACGGCGGGGTCAAGGATCGTCCTCAGTGTCGTCAGTCGCGTTCAGTTGGGCGTGCGTTGCTACCCGGGTCGTGGCATCATCACGGCGGTCGGCGACCCGCCTCACAGAGGAGACTCATGAGCGACGTTGCATCGACGCGAGCGCGGCGGCCACCCGCCCCCATCCGGGTCCTCGTCGCGGACGACGAGCAGCCCCTTCGCGACGCGATCTGCGACCTCGTTGGCGGCGAGAGCGACATGGATGTGGCCGGTGCGGCGACCGATGCCGACGAGGCGATCGCGCTGGCGCAGGAAACGGCGCCAGACGTTGCGCTGCTCGACGTCAAGATGCCGGCGGCGGCGCGCGCGCCGCGACGCAGATCGCCTCCGTGTCGCCCGAGACCAAGGTCATCGCGCTATCGGCCTATGAGGATCGTGGCAGCGTCCTGGAGATGCTCCGCAGCGGGGCCGTGGGCTACCTGGTCAAGGGAGCGCCGCCGTTCGAGATCCTCGAGGCGATCAGGCGGGCGGTGCGGCGCCAGGCGAGCTTGTCCGCTGAGGTGACGGCGGCTGTCATCGAGGCGCTCTTCCAGGACATCGATGAGCGCCGGCAGACCGAGTCCGTGCTCCGGCGAAGCGAAGAGAAATTCCGCGGCCTCCTGGAGTCGGCGCCCGACGCAGTCGTCATCGTGGACGCGAGCGGCCGGATCGTGCTCGTCAACCAGCAGACCGAGGAGTTGTTCGGTTACGAGCGCGGCGAGCTGATGTTCCGCAGGATCGAAGTGCTCCTGCCGGAGCGCTTCCGCGACCGGCATGTCGACCATCGCGGCGGGTACATCGCCGACCCGCGCACGCGTCCAATGGGCGTCGGGCTCGCGCTTGCCGGGCGGCGCAAGGACGGCAGCGAGTTCCCGGTCGACATCTCGCTGAGCTCGATCGCAACGGAGGATGGCGTGCTTGCGACGGCGTTCGTCCGCGATATCAGCGAGCGGCGCGTCGTCGACGAACTGCGCGTGAAGAGTGAGGAGCGCTTTGCCTCGCTGCTCGAGTCCGCCCCCGACGCCGTCGTGATCATCGACGCCGCCGGAAGGATCGTGCTCGTCAACGCACAGACGGAAACGCTGTTCGGCTACCCCCGTGACGAACTGTTCGGGCACACGGTCGAGATGCTGCTACCCGACTCGGTGAGGGAGCGGCACACAAAGCATCGCGTTGGTTACCTCGGCGATCATCGCACGCGGCCGATGGGCATCGGGCTCGAACTCGCGGGCAAGCGGAAGGACGGTAGCGAGTTCCCCGTGGACATCTCGCTGAGCGCGATCGAGGCCGGAGAAGGGCTGCTGCTGACCGCCTTCATCCGTGACATCACCGAACGACAGGCCGCGGCGGATCTGCAGCGCTCGCTCGCGGAGCGCAGGGCGCTGCTGGAGCATCTGGTCAGCGCCGGCGAGGAGGAGCGCGAGCGGATCGCGTCCGACATCCACGACGACTCGATCCAGGCGATCACGGCGGCCGGGATACGGCTGCAAATGCTTCGTCGCGAGCTGGACGACCCGAAGCAGCTCGACCTGCTCGCCGATCTCGAAGAGACGATCCAATTGTCGATCTCGCGCCTGCGGCACCTGCTCTTCGAGCTGCGCCCGCCCGCGCTCGACCGCGAGGGACTTGCCGCCGCGCTGCGGATGTACCTCAACGAATCGCGGGACCAGTCGCCCACGACCTTTCGCCTCGAAGACAAGCTGCGCTCGCAGCCTGACGACGAAGCTCGAATCATCCTGTACCGCATCGCGCAGGAAGCACTCACGAACGTGCGCAAGCATGCACACGCGAGCGAGGCCGAAGTGCTGATCAGGGAACATGACGGAGGCTTCGTGGTACGGATCACCGACGACGGCGTCGGCTTCGCGCCCGAGCAAACGGTGTCGGTTCCCGGCCACCTGGGCCTCGCGGCGATGCGCGAGCGCGCCGAGCTCGCGGCGGCAGAATCCGAATCAACAGCGCACCGAGGACGGGGACCGTGGTCGAATGCTGGATTCCTCCGCCCGACAGTTCTCGCGCGACGGACGTGAGGTGAGCCGGCGCATCAGCCGCGGGCCGGCACGGCGCGATGAGTTCTGAGACCATCGCGTCGTGAGGGTTCTATCCCGTAGTGCCACGCCGGCGCTCGGCGTGGGACTTGCGGCCGACGCCCGCTCAGCGCCGGACGTACACGCGCACGTGCCGATCTCTGCGGTGCAGAAGCTGGTCGCCGTCGCGATCGTGCCGATGGTCGCCAGCCTGCTCGCGCTCGTGCTCGCGAGCGATCACCTCGGCGCGGCCCGCGGCCTCGGCTGTCTACGGGGCGTATCTCGTCGCGGCGTGCATGGCAATCGGCCTGTACTGGTGGGTCGCACGGCCGGCGAGCCGGTTCGGCCCGCTGCTGATCGCCTACGGCGTGTGCGCGTGGCTGATCCGCTTGCAGGGCTCGAATGACCCGCT
>CAVVCR010000008.1:0-69550 GCA_963746795.1 uncultured Solirubrobacteraceae bacterium | reverse complement strand
TCAAGGGCGTGACGGAGGACGTGACGGACATCGTCCTCAACCTCAAGGGCATCGTGTGCCGCATGCACTCGGACGCCACCGAGGTCGAGGCCCCGCTCGTCGTCACCGGACCCGGCGAGATCACCGCGCGCGACATCGACCTGCCCTCCGGCGTCGAGATCCTGAACCCGGACGCGCACATCGCCACGCTCGAGAAGAAGACCAAGCTCGAGATGTACCTGACGATCGGGCGCGGGCGCGGCTACCGGCCGGCCGAGGACAACAAGTCGCCCGACCAGCCGATCGGCGTCATCCCCATCGACTCGATCTTCTCGCCCGTGCGCCGCGTGGCGTACTCGGTCGAGCAGGCGCGCGTCGGCCAGCGGACGGACTTCGACAAGCTCACGATCGACATCGAGACGGACGGCTCGATCGACCCCCAGGCCGCGCTCCGCGAGGCGGCCGAGATCCTCATCTCGTCGCTCTCGATCTTCACCGACGAGGAGCGGATCGAGGAGCTGCGGGCCGGCCCCGGCGGCATGACGGCGCTCGACAACGGCGCCGGCGTCGGTTCGGGCGCGCTGGCCCCGGGCGGGCGCGCCGGCGGCTCGCCGATGGACGACATCCTGATCGAGGAGCTCGAGCTGGGCGTGAGGTCGTACAACTGCCTCAAGCGCGCAGGCATCCAGACGGTGGGCGACCTCGTCTCGAAGTCCGAGGGCGAGCTGGCCGCGATCCCGAACTTCGGTAAGAAGTCGATCGACGAGGTCATCGAGACGCTGTCCCAGCGCGGGCTCACGCTCCGCAACGACTAGGGTTCCCACCCACCCATGCGCCACCAGAAGACCCGGCACAAGCTCTCGCGCGACGCCTCGCATCGAAAGGCGCTGCTCGCGAACCTCTGCATCGAGGTCATCGACCACGAGCGGATCCGGACCACCGAGGCCAAGGCCAAGGCGGTCAAGCCGGAGATCGAGAAGCTGATCACGCTGGCCCGGCGGGGTGACCTGCACGCGCGCCGGCAGGCGATCTCGATCCTCCAGCACCCGGACAAGGGCGTCATCTACAAGCTGTTCGAGGAGATCGCGCCCCGCTACACGGAGCGTCCCGGGGGCTACACCCGGATCCTCAAGCTCGGTCCGCGTTCGAGTGACGCGACCGAGATGGTCTACCTCGAGCTTGTGTAATCAAGGCGCTCACCCGAGCTTGCGAGGGTGAGTAAGCCGCATTCGATCTCCAAGCTCACCCTCGCGTATGACGGCGGCCCGTTCGCGGGTTGGGCCGTGCAGCCGGGGAAGCGGACGGTGGCGGCCGAGCTGGAGCGGGCGCTCTGCGTGGTGCTGCGCGGGGACGTCGACCTCGTCGTCGCGGGCCGCACCGACCGCGGTGTGCACGCGCTGGGGCAGGTCGTCTCCTACGACGGGCCGCTGCCGTTGCTGCGATCGGTCAACGCGCTGCTGCCCGACGAGGTGGCGGTGCTGGCCGCCGAGGAGATGCCCGACGGCTTCAGCGCCCGCCACGACGCGGTCAGCCGCTCGTACCTCTACCGCGTGCTCGCGCGCCGTACGCCCTCCCCGTTCGAGCGAGGGCGCGCGCTTTGGTGGCCACACGCCATCGACCTCGAGGCGCTGCAGGCGTGCGCCGCGGCGCTCCCTGGCACCCACGACTTCACCGCCTTCACGCCCGCCGAGACCTACCACCGGCGCTTCGAGCGCGACGTCCTGGCCGCGTCCTGGGAGCGCGAGGGCGACGTCCTCGCGTTCCGGATCGAGGCCGACAGCTTCATGCGGGCCATGAACCGCGTGCTGGTGGGGACGATGCTCGAGGTCGCGGGCGGGCGCCGCAGCCTCGAGGACTTCGCGCGCCTGCTCGAGGGCCGCCCGCGGGCCGAGGCGGGAGTCACGGCGCCGCCCCACGGGCTGTACTTGGCCGCTGTGCGGTATTGACCGATCAGCCGGCACCGCAGTACCTTCAGGACATGGACCGGCGGACGATGCTCGCGAGAGCGGCGGACATCCTCGCGGCCTGGAACCGCGGGGACGCACAGGGAATCGGCGCCAGCATGGTGGAAGACGTCATGTGGCGCGACGTGGCGCTCGGAAAGCCGCTGCAGGGCCGCGAGGCGCTCGTGGCCGCAGCGCAGAAGTACATGAACGCGTTTCCCGACCTGCGCATCCAGGAGACCTCGTCCACGCTGGCCGGCCAGCGGCTCGCGCAGGAGCTGACCGTCGTCGGCACGCACCAGGGCAAGCTGCTCGGCGTCGAGCCCACAGGCCGGTGGACCGAGACCTACGCCGCGGTCATCACCACGTTCGACGAGGACGGGATGGTGATCGAGGGCGCGCTCTACTGGAGCCCGCTGGCGATGTTCCAGCAACTCGGGATCCTCGCCGGCCTGGCTCCCGCCACGGCATAAGCGGCGGGGGCCCCGCCCAACGGGTCATTCCGTTCGGAGCGATGTCCCGCTGGGCACCCTCGAGGCCCCCTCTATCCTGCGGCGAAGCCGATGCTCCGCGTGCTCCTCACCAACGACGACGGCATCCATGCCGATGGGCTCCAGGCGCTGCGGCGCGCGCTCGCCGCGATCGACGACATCGTGCTCGCCGTCATCGCGCCCGACGCGAACATGTCCGCCACCGCGCGCTCGATCACCACGCGGCGGCCGCTGTGGGTCACCGAGGTCCCGTTCGACGACGGCACGCACGGGTTCTCGTGCGACGGGACGCCGGTCGACTGCGTGCGGCTGGCCTCGCTCGGCCTCGTCGACGACTTCGAGCCCGACCTCGTGGTGGCCGGGATCAACCATGGCTCCAACCTGGGCGACGACATCACGTACTCCGGGACCGTGGCCGCGGCGCTCGAGGGGATCGTGCTCGGGGTCCCGGGCATCGCGGTCTCCCAGCAATCGCAGGCGCGCGAGATGGACTTCCGGCTCGGCCGCGCGTTCGACTTCGAGACGGCCGCCGCCTTCACCGCCCGTGTCGTCGACCGGCTCGACGACGTCCCGCTCCCCGACGGCACGCTGCTCAACATCAATGTGCCTGCGGGCGAGGCCGACGCGGTGGAGGTCGCCCGGCTGGGCAAGCGCATCTACCGGGACGCGCTCGAGCAGGTCGGCAGCGACGAGGAGGGCCGCCGGCGCTACCGCATCTACGGCGACTCGCCCGTCCACGACGACGAGGCGGGCACGGACCTCGCCGCCGTCGCGGCGGGGCGGATCGCGGTCACCCCGCTGCATTTCGACCTCACGGCCGAGCACGGGCTCGACGAGCTGCGCGCCTATGACCTGGCGCGGCTGCTGGCGCCGGCCGCGGAGGAGGTCGGGGAATCGGCTGGCGCCGATTCCCTTGCGAGTTCGCTTCGCGAACATCGCGGGGAGGTTGCGGAGTGACGGCACCGGCCGAGCGCGCGGCCGAGCTGCGCCGCGAGCTGGCCGAGCACAATCATCGCTACTACGTGCTCGACGACCCGGTCGTCGGGGACGACGCCTACGACGCGCTGCTCGACGAGCTGCGGCGCATCGAGGCCGAGCACCCGGACCTCCTCACGCCCGACTCGCCGACCCAGCGCGTCGGCGCCGAGCCCGTCTCCAAGCTCGAGAAGGTCCGCCACCTGCAGCCCATGCTGTCGCTGGCCAACGCGCGCTCGGAGGAGGAGCTGCGGGCCTGGGTGGCCCGCATGCGCTCCCACCTCGCGCGCGAGGGGATCGAGGACCCGAGCTTCCGCTTCGTGGCCGAGCCCAAGATCGACGGGCTGGCGATCTCGCTGGTCTACCGCGACGGCGTGCTCGAGCGCGGCGCCACGCGCGGCAACGGCGAGGTCGGCGAGGACGTCACGCACAACCTGCGCACGATCCCGACGATCCCGCTGGGGATCGAGGACGCGCCGCCGCTGCTCGAGGTGCGCGGCGAGGTCTACATGTCGCTGCCGGACTTCCAGGCCCTCAACGAGCGGCGCGCGGAGGCCGGGCTCTCGACCTTCATGAACCCGCGTAACTCGGCTGCCGGGACGATCCGCCAGCTCGACCCGCAGCTGGCCGCCGAGCGCCCGCTCTCGATGTGGTGCTACGGGATCGGCGTCACCGAGGGGCTGCGGCTCGGCTCGCACTGGGAGTCGCTCGAGTGGCTGCGCGACCACGGCTTCCGCGTCAACGGCGACGTGCAGGTCCTCGAGAGCGAGGACGAGGTCGTGGCTCAGTGCCTGAGCTGGCAGGAGCGCCGTGGCGCGCTCGACTTCGAGATCGACGGCGTGGTCGTGAAGGTCGACGACGTCGAGCTGCAGCGGCGCCTCGGCGTGGTGGGTCGCGACCCGCGCTGGGCGATCGCCTGGAAGTTCCCGCCCACGACCGCGGTCACGACGCTCAACGAGGTGCGCTGGAACGTCGGCAAGTTCGGCGACCTGCACCCGTTCGCCGAGCTCGAGCCCGTGCACGTCGGGGGCGTGACGGTCAAGCGCGCGACCCTGCACAACGAGGAGGACCTCGCGCGCAAGGACGTGCGGCCGGGGGACGAGGTGATCGTGCTGCGCGCCGGCGACGTGATCCCGCAGGTCGTGTCGCCCGCACCGCACGCGGTCGAGCGCAAGGACCGCTCGCCGGTGCCGCGCCCGCCCGAGCGCTGCCCGTTCTGTGACACGCCGACCGTCAAGGGCCCGGGCGTGTTCACCAAGTGTCCGAACCGTGACTGCCCCGAGCGCCGCTGGCAGCTGCTGGCCACGTTCGCCGCGGTCATGGACATCGACGGGCTCGGCGAGAAGCAGGTGGCCACCTTCCTCGAGCTCGGCCTGATCCGCACGGCCGGCGACTTCTACCGGCTCACCGAGGAGCAGCTGCGCGAGCTGGACGGCTACGGCGAGGTCAGCGCCCGCAACCTCGTCGCGTCGATCCAGGCGTCGAAGGAGCGGCCGTTCGGCGTCGTGCTGTTCGCGGTGGGCATCGAGGGCGTCGGCTACGTGACGGGCCGCAACCTCGCGGCGCAGTTCCGCTCAGTCGACGCGCTGCTGGCCGCCACGCCGGAGCAGATCGCCGAGACGCCCGGCATCGGGCCGATCGTGGCCCAGCTGATCCACGACCAGCTCGCGGATGACCAGATGCGCGAGCTGCTCGAGGACTTGCGGCAGCTCGGGCTCCACCTCGAGCAGGAGGGGCCACCGCCCGGCGAGGGCCCGCTGCGGGATCAGACCTTCGTGCTCACCGGCACGCTGCCCGACCTCACGCGCGAGGAGGCCCAGGAGCGGATCATGGCCGCGGGTGGCAAGGTCACCGGCTCGGTCTCCAGGAAGACCTCCTATGTGGTGGCAGGTGAGTCCCCCGGCTCCAAGCTTGCGAAGGCGGAGAAGCTCGGGGTGCCGGTGCTCGACGAGGCGGGCCTGCTCGCGCTGCTCGACGGCGCCTAGCGGCGCCTGTATCGTCGCCTCGGGCGATCATCCGGAAGGAGGGGACCGCCTTTTGGCAGCATTTTTGATGCGAACGCGGCGGGTCTGGCCCCTGCTCGGCCTCGCGGGGTTGATCGGCGCGCCCACGGCGTTCGTCATGAGCGGCGCGCCGCTGGTCGAGAGGATCCTCCTCACGCTGCTGGCGCTGTCGTTCATCGGCTGCGGGCTGGTGATCTGGCGGCGGCAGCCAGGCAATCCCGTCGGCGCGCTGATGATCGCCTTCGGGGCGTTCCGCGGCCTCTCCGCGCTCGCGTTCGAACTGGCGATGGAGACCGGGTCGTCGCTGGCGGCGACGATCGGGATCCTGCTCGTGGACTCGTCGATCCTCCTGTTCGTGCTGCTGCTCGTTTCGTTCCCGGACGGTCGGCTGGCGGCCGCGCCCGACCGCTGGATCGCCGGCGCGGCGGCGTTCGCGTTCATGCCGCTCGAATTCGTGTGGCTGGCGTTCCTGCCCGCAGAGGCGCCGGGCGAGCCTACGAACGTGTTCCTGATCTGGCCGAGCGCCTCCACGGCGGACGCCGTCGACACCGTCCAGCGTGTGCTCATCGTCGCCAGCCAGCTGGCGCTGGCGGCGCTGATCGCCTGGCGCTGGTGGCATGCAAGCGTGCCTCGCCGCCGTGTCCTGACGCCCGCGCTGGTCGGCAGCGTCGCGCTGCTGATGTTCACGACGATCTTCGTCATTGACAAGCTCGCCGAGCAGGTGCCGCAGTGGCTGGTGTGGGGCTTCTTCGGCACGTTCGTCGCGATCCCGATCGCGATGCTCACGCAGATGGTGCGGGCGCGCCTGGCACGCGGCGGCGTGAGCGACCTGCTCGTCGCACTGACGGGCGAGCCTCGGCCGCGCCAGCTTCGCGACGCGCTCGCGAGGGCGCTGCGCGACCCGACGCTCGAGATCGCCTTCTGGCTGCCCGAGTACGAGACGTACTCGGATCTGGAGGGCCGCCCGGTCGAGGTTGATCCCGATGCTCCGGGCCGCACCCTGACGCCGATCGATCGGGAGGGCCGGCGGATTGCTGTGCTGCTCCACGACCCGGCACTGCGGGACGATCCCGCGCTGCTCGACGGGGTCGCCGCCGCGGCCGCGTTCACGCTCGAGAACGCGCGGCTGCAGGCCGAGTTGCGCGCGCGCCTGGACGAGTTGCGCAGCTCCCGGTCGCGCATCCTGGAAGCCACGCAGGACGAGCGCCGGCGGCTCGAGCGCAACCTCCACGACGGCGCCCAGCAGCGGCTCGTCGCGATGTCGCTGGAGCTGGGGATGCTCGAGACGCGGTACGGTGCCGACCCCGACGCGCGGGCGCAGATCGCCGCGCTGCGCGGGGAGCTGAGCGACTCTCTGGCCGAGCTGCGCGAGCTGGCGCGCGGCCTGCACCCGGCCGTGCTCACCGACCACGGGCTCGACGTCGCGCTCGAGGGGCTCGTCGCGCGCGCCCCGCTCCCGGTGCACCTGCAGCTACGCCTCCACGACCGGCTGCCCGCGGCGCACGAGGTCGCCGCGTACTACCTCGTGTCCGAAAGCCTCACGAACGTCGCCAAGTACGCCCACGCCTCGTCGGTCACCGTCGAGGTGGCGCGCACGAACGGCGAGCTCGTGGTCGAGGTGGTCGACGACGGGTGCGGCGGCGCCACGGACACGAAGGGCTCGGGGCTGCGCGGCCTCGCCGACCGGGTGGAGGCGCTGGACGGGCGGTTGCGCGTGTGGAGCCCCCAAGGGGGCGGCACCCGCGTGCGGGCCGAGATCCCGTGCGGCTGACGTTCGCCGACGCTCAGTTGCCGTAACGGGCCAGCGCGCCGGCCATCCGGTCCTGCAGCGGGTGCGCCCTCCAGACGGTGATCCCGTTCATGAGGAAGGCGAAGGCTGTCCGGCGGCCCGAGCGCGAGGTGCAGTAGCCCGCCAGGTTCGAGACGCCGTAGATGGTGCCGGTCTTCGCCCGGCAGCGCCCGCGGGCCGCGGAGCGGCGCATGCGGTTGGAGAGCGTCCCGGCTCGGCCGGCGATCGACAGCGAGAGGCGCATCGCGTTCGCCGTCTGGCGGCTCGAGGCCATGCCGGCGAGCAGCTCGACGACGTCGCGCGGGCTCGTGCGGTTGGCGCGGCTGAGGCCCGAGCCGTCCACGATCGTGGGGCCGGCGCCGTACTCGGCGGCCTCGTGGCGGGCGACGGCGGCGCCCGCGGCGGTCGTGCCGCCGCCGCCGTGATCCGCCCCGAGCGCCTTCAGCAGCGTCTCCGCGTAGTAGTTGTCCGACGGGCGGTTGGTCGCGCGCGCGAGCCGCGCCATGCGCGGCGAGGCCCACTCGCCGAGCGTCGCGGCGCCTGCCGGGGTGACCCCGGCCTGGGCGGCCTTCGGCACTCGCACGCCGAGTCGGCGCAGCTCGAGCCGGAACTTCTCGGCCGCGTAGCGGGCCGGATCGGTCTGGAAGCGGCGGTAGCGGTCGGCGGTCACGCCGTGGTTGAAGGAGAGGGCGCTGAGCGGGCCGACCCAGTAGTCCGTGCGGTAGCCGGACGAAGGGCCGCCGCGGCGGAGGTCGAAGCGCGACTCGTCGCCGATCACCGTGCCCGTCACGCGCGTGAGCCCGCTCCCGACCAGCACGCGGGCGAGGCCGGCGGCCTGAGCGGGGCCGAAGCTCGGGTCGCCGTTGCCGCGCACGTACAGGTTGCCCGCCACGACGCCGTTCTCGTCCGGCGCCGCGTCGCCGAGCACCTCGGTGGTGAGCTGGCCGAGGCGACCGTAGGCGCGGAGCGCGGCGGCCGTCGTGTAGAGCTTGTTGACCGACGCCGGGATGCGGGCCACGTCGGCCGAGCGCGAGTACAGCTCCTCTCCGTTGTCGAGGTCGACGACGTAGGCTCCGGAGGCCGCTCCGGCACGCTGCATCTCGCGGTCGAGGGCGCGCGCGGTGGCCGCCGGGCCTGCGGCCTGGGCGGCGGGAGAGAGGAGCACGGCGAGCAGCGCCGTGAGGAAGGCGATCCGAGCCATCGGTTCGTGAAAACCCCTGTGGGCAGCGGAAGTCGCGGGGCCGCCCGGACGGCACCGTACACTCCGCTGGCAACGATGGGCAACGTCGTAGAGCTCGAGAGAGGGCCCCACCCACCGCAGGGGCCACGCCGCCGGCGCCGGAAACAGTCCAAGACCGCGCTCGTGCTGGGCGGCGGGGGGTTCACGGGCGGCGTATACGAGATTGGCGCCCTGCGGGCGCTCGACCTCCTCGCGGTCGACCGCACCGTCAACCAGTTCGACGTCTACGTCGGCACCAGCGCCGGCTCTGTGATCGCCGCGCTGGCGGCCAACGGCGTGACGCCCGAGCAGATGATGCGGGTGGTCAACGACCAGGGCTCGGGGCCGTTCAACGACGTGTCGCTCGACATGCTGCTGCGCCCCAACTACCGCGAGTTCCTCGCCAAGGGCGTCCGGCTGCCGTTCCATCTGCTCGGCGTGCTGCGCGAGGTGGGGCGCTCGCTGCCGTCGCTGTCGCCCATGGACCTCGTCATCGCGCTCGCCGAGCTCCTCCCGTCGGGGCTGTACACGGGGGCGGGGATCGAGGCGTACATGCGCACTGTGCTCTCCGACCCCGACCGCACCGACGACTTCCGCAAGCTCGGCTCCGAGCTCTACCTGGCGGCCACCGACCTCGACACGTGCGAGCGGATCGTGCTCGGCGGGCCCGGCTGGGACGACGTGCCGATCTCCGCGGCCGTCCGCGCGTCGACGGCGCTGCCGATGGTCTACCAGCCGGCCCAGCTCAAGGACCGCGAGCTGGTCGACGGCGGGATCGTCTCGACCACCAACCTCGACATCGCGGTCGAGGCGGGCGCGAAGCTGATCATCGTGGTCAACCCGCTGGTGCCCTACGTGAACGACTTCACGAAGGAGATCCCGACCCTGTTCGGCACCCGCACGCGGCGGGTCTCGGACATGGGCTTCCCCAAGATCGGCTACCAGACGTTCAAGCTGCTCGGCTACCAGCGGCTGCACGAGGTGGCTCGCAGCTGGCGCGAGCGCTACCCGGGGGTCGACATCATCCTGATCGAGCCCGACACCGACGACGAGCTGATGTTCCAGACGAACATCCTCGACTACCGGTCGCGGCTCGAGGTCGCCCGCCACGGGTTCCAGTCCGTGACCGTCAAGCTCGCGGCCGACTACGACGACCTGCGCGCGGTCACCGCCCGGCACGGGATCGAGCTGTCGGCCACGCGGGTGCGCAAGGTCGTGCGCCACTTCGCCTCCGAGAAGGGCGAGAAGTCCCGCGCCTGGCGGCGGATACTCGAGCAGACCACGGGCGCCCTCCTCCGCCAGTCGGCGGGGGATTGACGCCCGCGACCCGCTCCTCAGAGCTCAGCCGTCCTCGTAGAGCCGGTCGAACAGCCCGGCGTACTTCTCGTTGATGACGTTCCGCTTGACCTTCAGCGTCGGGGTCAGCTCGCCGGTCTCCTGCGAGAGATCGTGGTCGAGGATCACGAACTTCTTGATCTGCTCGACCCGCGCGTAGCGCTGGTTGACCTCGTCGAGGATGCCCTGGACGAGCTCCTGCACCTTCGGCTCCCGCGCCAGGGCGGCGGGGTCGTCCGCCGAGAGCCCATGCTCGTTCGCAAAGTTCGGTATCTCCTCCGGGTCGAGCGTGATCAGGACCACCGGGTAGGGGCGGCGGTCGCCGTGCATGACGGCCTGCGAGATCCAGCGCGACTGCTTGAGGTCGTTCTCCAGGTTGGCCGGCGTGAGGTTCTTGCCGCCCGCGGTGATGATGATGTCCTTCTTGCGGCCGGTGATCTTGAGGAATCCGTCCTCGTCGAGCTCCCCGAGGTCGCCGGTGTGCAGCCACCCGTCCTCGATCGCACCGAACGACTTGTCCTCCATCTTGTAGTAGCCGCCGAAGATGTGCGGCCCGCGGATGAGGATCTCGCCGTCGTCGGCGATCCGGACCTCGGCGCCGGGCAGCGGCTGCCCGACGGTGCCGAACTTGTACGACTCCCTGGTGGAGACCGTGGACGCGGTCGCCGTCTCCGTCATCCCGTAGCCCTCGAGCACCGGCACGCCGCACGCGTAGAAGAACTCGAGGATCTCCTGCGCGATCGGAGCGGCGCCGCTCGTCGCCTGGCGCAGGCGCCCGCCGAACACGTTGCGGACGTTGACGTAGAGCTCCTTGTCGGCGTTGTCGAACGCCGCCTGGAGCTGCTCCGGGACCGGCTGGCCGGCCTCCTGCAGCTGCCGCACCTTGAGGCCGAGCTGCGTCGCCGCCTTGATCTTCTCGGGGTCGTTGGTCGAGGTGACGAGCGTGTAGATCTTCTCGAAGATCCGCGGGACGGACGGGAGGTAGTGCGGCTTGACCGCCATCAGCTCGCCGACGATGCCCTTGGGATCGCCGCCCCAGTAGGCGATCGTGCCGCCGAGGTCGATGGCGATCAGCTCGATCAGGAGCGCGAACGAGTGCGCCAGCGGCAGGTACAGGTAGACGACGTCGCCCTCGTGCAGGATGCTCGCCTGCTCGCACATGCCGACGACCGACCGGTAGTTGCCGTGCGCGAGCACGCAGCCCTTCGGCGGCCCGGTGGTCCCCGAGGTGTAGATGTACGTGTACGGGTCGCTGGGCTCGACCGCCGCGGCGCGCTCGGCGACCTCGCCGGCGTCGCGCCCGCGGCCTCGCTCGCGGAGGTCGTCGAGCGACATGGCGTCGCCGACGTCGCCGGATGCGTCGATGACCACCACGCCCTCGAGGGCGGGCAGCCGGTCGCGCACCTCGGCGATCTTCGCCACCTGGCTCGCGTCCTCGCAGATGATGAAGCGCGCCTCCGAGTTGCTCGCCACCCACTCGCACTCCTCGGGCGAGTTCGTCGGGTAGATCGGCACCACGACGCCGCCGGCGCTCGCGATCCCGAAGCTCGCGTACGTCCACTCGGGTCGCGTGCCGCAGAGCACCGCGGCACGGTCGCCGGGCGCGAGGCCCAGGTCGATCAGCCCGCGGGCGATCTCGGAGACGATCTCGCCGACCTCGCGGTAGGAAACCTCCGCCCATTCGTCGCCGCGCTTGAACGTGACCGCCGGTCGCTCGCCGTACCGCTCGGCGGCCAGGGCCATCAGGTCGGCGATCGTCCGCGAGCCTGTCGACTGCGGGCTTGCCGTGCTCGATTCCATGCGCTCCTCCTCAGGGAACTGTCAGAGCGCGATTCTATGTGGGGCGCCCGCATCGGGGCGCCGGGAGGGCCTCAGGCCGCGGCTACCTGGGTGCGGCTGCTGGAGGCGGAGAGCTGCTCGCTGACGTTGGCGAGGAACAGGGTCTTGTCGATGCGACCCTGGAAGATCGGCACGCCCATTTCCATGCACTTCTCGATGACCTCGCGTCGCTCCATACCGGCTTCGCGCGCGAGCTCCGTGGGCGTGAGGTGGATTGCCATCGGTCAGATGCCTCCTGTGAGGTTTGCCACGTGGCTCGGCACGGTAGCGCGTGGCGTGGACGGCATCAACAACAACCCCTCAATATGTCCTAAACATTGCGGTAGGAGATCGCGTGGGGGCCCTGCCCAACGGGCCATGCCGTGTGGAGCGATGGCCCGTGCGCACCCCCTGGGTCACACCGGATTCGGGATGTCCACCCAGACGTGCTCGATCTCGAAGCGCTGCGCGAGCCAGTCGCCGAGGGCCCGGATCCCGAAGGTCTCCGTCGCGTAGTGACCGGCGGCGATGAAGTGGATCCCAGCCTCGCGAGCATCGGCCATCACGTGCTCGCGGGGTTCGCCGGTCAGGAACGCGTCGAGCCCCAGGTCGATCGCCTCGGTGAGCGCGTCGGCCGCGCTGCCCGAGACGATGCCGATCCGCCGCACCAGGTCGGGGCCGCCGTCGAACACCGTCGGTTCGCGGTCGGTCAGCTCGCGCACGCGCGCGAACAGGTCGGCGGCGGGGATCCCGTCTCCAGGGAACGTGCCGGCGCGGCCGATCGGCGTTCCCCGGTAGGCCCGGAAGGGCTCGTGGCGCTCGCAGCCGAGGCGCTCGGCGAGGATCGCGTTGTTGCCCAGCTCGGGGTGGCCATCGAGCGGCAGGTGGTAGGCGGCGAGCGCGACGTCGTGCTTGAAGAGGGGTCGCAGGCGCTCGGCGAGGGTGGGTGTCAGCCCGGTTGGGAGGAAGTCCCAGAACAGTCCGTGGTGGACGAGGACGAGCTGCGCCCGCTCCGCCACGGCGCGCTCCACGAGCTCCCGCTGGGCCGACACGCCGGTGACCACGCGCTGCACGTCCTGCGGGCCGGGGACCTGCAGGCCGTTCGGCCCGAGGTCACCGAACGACGCCGGGTCGAGCAGCTCGTCGAGAGCGGTGATTATCGAGTGGAGTCGAGTCATGCAAAAACGGGCACACAGGGGTAGGTGTCCTCGCGCTTGTCGGACGCGAGACGCGTGAAATCACGGAGTGCGGGGAAAGGGAAGCTTCAAGGTGGTAGCGGAATGAGCGGCGTCGCCGAGGCGCCCAGCATCGTTGCAGACGACGTCGACGAGGATCGCCTCGTCGCGGCCGTCCGGCGGGGCGACGATCGTGCCTTCGAGGCCCTCTACTCGCGCTATCAGCGGCGGATCCACGCGTACGTGGTCGGCATGGTCAAGGACCACGGCCGCGCGGAGGACGTCACCCAGGAGGTCTTCGTCGCCGCGCTGCGCCGGATGCGCGCGACCGAGCGCCCGATCGCGTTCAAGCCGTGGATCTACGAGATCGCCAAGAACGCCTGCATCGACCAGTACCGCCGCACCAAGCGCACCGAGGAGGTCTCGCTCGAGGCCGACGACGGTCTCGCGCCCGCCGACTACGGCAAGCTCTCCAGCTCGGGTCCCACCCCCGAGGCTGCGGTGGCCGCCAAGCAGGACCTCGACAACCTGTGCGGCGCCCTCGGCGGGCTGTCCGACGCGCATCACGAGATCCTCGTCCTGCGCGAGTTCGAGGGGCTCTCCTACCAGGAGATCGGCGAGCGCATGAACATGAGCCGCCCGGCCGTGGAGAGCACGCTCTTCCGCGCGCGGCGCCGCCTCACGGAGGAGTTCGACGAGCTCGTCACCGGCGCCCGCTGCCTGCGGATCCACGAGCTGATCGCCACGGCCGCGGAGAGCCGCCTCGGCACCCGCGAGTCGCGCCGCCTGTCGCGCCACATCTCGCACTGCCAGCCGTGCCGCCGCGAGGCGATGGCCGCTGGGCTCGACTCCGCGATCCTCACCCACGTCCCGCTCGGGCGCCGCGCCGCGGCGAAGATCGCCGGGCTGCTGCCGTTCCCGTTCGTCACGCGCTCCCGTGGCGGTGGCGGCGGCGACCCGCATGGCGCCTCGACGGCGAGCTCCTCCGGCGGCGGCTGGCTGGCCAACCTCCCGCTGCTGTCCGATCAGCTCGCCGGGGGCTGGGGCAAGCTGGCGACGGGGGTCGTGGTGCTCGTCGCCGGCGCGGGAGCCGCCGGTGTCGGCTCGCAGGTCGTGACCGCCGGGCCCGACACCGAGCCACGGAGCCGTCCGGCGCTCGAGCGCAGCAGCAGCCCCGCCGACCGCACGCCGTCGGCGGCGAAGGCGCGCACGCCGACGCCGGTCGGGGAGGGGAAGCGAACGGCAGGCCGCACACGACGCGCGGCCGCCGACCGTCGCAACGCCGACACCGCGAAGGGCGGCGCGGCTCCCGGCTCGTCGGGCGGGGGCGGCAACGGCGCCGCGGGCACGATCCCGTCCGTCACCGGAGGCGGCGGCGCGGGCGACGTGGTCGACCGCGTGACGTCGCCGGCCGGCAAGGTCGTCCCCGGGGTCCCGAACGTCGAGCTCCCGGCCGGCACGACGCCGCCCGCGATCGAGCCGCCGAAGCTTCCGTCGCTGCCGTCTGCCCCATCGGTCCCGTCCGTCCCGTCGACGCCGAAGCTCGATCCCCCGGCCCAGCTCCCGAGTGTCGGAGGGGGCGGAGGAGGCGGCGGCGCAGCGAGCCTCCCAGAGCCCGTCAAGGGCGCGGTCGACGGCGCGAAGGGCACCGTCGAGGGCGCCACCGGCGTCGGCCTCCCGTAGCGCCCCCCGACAGGCCTTACTAGACTGCGTGGCCTGTCGGGGCGTGGCGCAGCCTGGTAGCGCGCACCGTTCGGGTCGGTGAGGTCCCCGGTTCAAATCCGGGCGCCCCGATGAGCTCCCTCCCACGACCTTGTGCGCGCCCGCGCAGGGAGACGGACCCCGCCCGGCCCGGTGAGGTCCCCGGTTCAAATCCGGGCGCCCCGATGAGCTCCCTCCCACGACCTTGTGCGCGCCCGCGCAGGGAAACGGACCCCGCCCGGCCCGGTGAGGTCCCCGGTTCAAATCCGGGCGCCCCGATGAGGTTCCTACGACGCCGCGTGGCTATGCCGCGCGCTGAGGATCGCCATCGCGGCGTTCCGGCCCGGGATGCCGCTGACGCCGCCGCCGCGGCGCGCTCCGGCGCCGCCGAGATGGACGGTCGGGAGTTCGGTCTCGGTTCCCCAGCGCCCGACCTCGTCGTCCTGCTCGGCGAACGGCCATGCGAGGTCGCGGTGGAAGATGTTGCCGCGCGGGAGCGCGAGCTCGTCCTCGAGGTCGAGCGGTGACTTGACCTCCAGGCACGGCGAGCCGTCGGGCGCCCGCAGCAGGCAGTCCTCGATCGGCTCGGCGAGCACGGAGTCCAGCGACCGCAGGGCGGCGTCGAGCGCCTCGCGCGTGAGCTCGCGGCGCGCCGGCTCGAACAGCGACGCCGGCGTGTGGAGGGCGAACAGGGTGAGCGTGTGCGCGTTCACGCCCGGCCCGAGGATGCTGGGATCCGTCAGCGAGTGGCAGTAGACCTCGCACGGCAGCGGCGAGGGCAGGCGGCCGGCCTGGGCGAGCGCGAACGCCGACTCGAGCTGGGCGTAGCCCTCGTTGACGTGGAACGTCCCGGCGAACGCGTCCTCGGGCGAGACCGACCAGTCGCGCAGCCGCGGGAGGCGCGTGAGCAGCATGTTGACCTTCAGCTGGGCGCCCTGGGGAGGGAGGTCGGGCTCGAGGCCGAGCAGCCGGTCGAGCACCGCGGGCGCGCAGGCGGCGACGACCTGGTCGCAGCTGACCGACGCCGTCTCGGTGCGCACCACGGCGCCGTGCTCGTCGGCGTCGATCGCCACGACCTCGGCGCGGGTGGCCAGCTCGGCGCCGGAGTGCGCCGCGAGCGCGTCGGTCAGCGCCCCCATGCCGCCCACGGGCACGTCCCAGTCCCCCGTGCCGTTGCCGACCACGTGGTAGAGGAAGCAGCGGTTCTGGCGCAGGCTCGCGTCGTGCGCGCCGGCGAACGTCCCGATCAGCCCGTCCGTGAGCACGATCCCGCGCACGAGGTCGTCCGCGAACGCCGCCTCGATTGCCTCCCCGAGCGGCCGCTCGACCAGGGCGTCCCAGGTCTCGTCGTCGCCCAGCCTCGCGCACAGGTCGGCCCGGCTCGTGAGCGGCTCGAGCAGCGATGGCGAGACGACTCGCGCCAGCCGCGCCGTCCGGGCGTGGAACGCATCCCAGGCGACGCTCGCCTCGTCGTCGTCCGTGAGCCGCCGGAGCGAAGCCCGGGTGCGCTCGGGGTCCGCGGCGTCGATCAGCAGCCCGGACTCCGTGCCGGGGACCGGCGTGTAGCTGGAGATCCGGCGCCGTCGCGTCTCGAACGGCAGCCCGAGCTCGCGGACGATCTGTCGCGGCAGCAGGCTCACGAGGTAGGCGTAGCGGGAGAGCCGCGCGTCGACACCCGGGAAGGGCGCCTCCGAGACGGCCGCGCCGCCCACTTCGTCCCGCCGCTCGAGCACGAGCACCGAGCGCCCCGCTCGCGCCAGGTAGGCGGCGGCGACGAGCCCGTTGTGGCCCCCGCCGACGACCACGACGTCGTAGCGGCGCCTCATGCGGCGGCGGTGACGGCGACGCCCACGAAGCGCATCGCGAGCATCGCACGGTCGTCGACGGCGGTGCCGGCCTGGAAGTCGCGCAGCGCCCGCTCGATCTCCGCCACCAGCGCCGAGGAGCCGGGAGCAGCGCGCCCCACCGCCTCCAGCAGGCGGTCCTCGCCGAAGCGCTCGGCGCGGCCGGGCGTCTCGGTGACGCCGTCGGTGTAGAAGAGCAGCGTGTCGCCCGGCTCGACCGACACGGCGACCTCCGTCCAGTCCTCGGCCTCGTCGACGCCGAGCAGCACCCCGTGCTCGCCGAGTGGCTGGGCGACCCCGTCGGCTCTACGGCGCAGCGGCAGCGGGTGGCCGGCGGAGGCGACGGTGAGCCGCGGCACTCCACCCACGTCCTCCAGCAACGCGCAGACGGCGGTGACGAGCGATAGGCGGGTCTGCTCGCGCAGCACCTCGTTGATCAGCGACAGGACCCGGGCGGGGCGGTGGTCGAAGCGCGCCGCCATCCGCGCCGAGTGGCGCACGAGCGACGTCAGGGCGGCGGCTTCCACACCCTTTCCTGTGACGTCGCCGAGCACGATCAGGTGCCCGGCGTCCACGGGGATGACGTCGTAGAAGTCCCCGCCCACGGCCGCGCCGCGCTCGCCAGCCTGGTAGGCGGCGTGGATCTCCCAGCCGGGGAGGTCGGGGAGGCGATCGGGCAACAGGCTCGCCTGCAGGGTGCGCGCCACGCGCTGCTGCTCCTGGAACAGCCGAGCGTTCTGCACCGCGGTGGCGGCCCGCAGCGCGAGGTCGTTCGCGAACAGGAGGTCGTCTTCGTCGAACCGCCGTCCGCTCTCCGCGGTCACGAGCGAAAGGGCCCCGAGCGTGACGTCGCCGATCCGCATGGGAACGGCCATGGCCGACTTCAGACCGACCTCGCGGATCACGCGCAGGTGCTCCTCGTCCACCGCCGCCTCGACGAGCAGTTCGTCGGGGATCTCGGCGTACAGCTCGGCCGGGCCGCCGCGCAGGATGGCCGGCACGCCGGTCGGCGCGTCCAGGTCCGGCGGGTAGCGCTCGCGCATGTGGTGCGCGAGCTCGACCTTGGCGGGATCGACGTGGGCGACCGCGACCTGCTGCAGATCCCCCTGGTCGTCGAGCATGTCGACGCCGCACCAGTCGGCGAGCCTGGGCACGACCATGCGAGCGACCCGCTCGAGCGTCTGCTCGTAGTCGAGCGACGAGGCCAGGAGCTGGCCGGCCTCGGCCAGGAAGCGCTCGCGCAGCTCGGCGTCCTTCGAATCGGTCACGTCCTCGATGACGTTGATGGCCAGGCGGGCGCCCGAGGCGTCGCGATAGAGCGTCGCCTTGGTGAGCAGCCAGAACGCCTCGCCGTCGTCGCGCACGCTGCGGGTGAGCATCGGCTCCACGTGCTCGCCCGCCAGCAGCCGCTGGCCAGGGAGCTGTTCGACCGGGACGGCCCGCCCCTCCTCGTCGTTGATCGTGAACCGCTCGGCGAGCGTTCGAGGCTCGGCGGCGAGCACCTCCTCGACGGTCGCGAAGCCGAGCAGGTCCGCGGCGGCGCGGTTCGCGTAGACGACGGCCCCACGCTCGTCGTGCACCGTGACCGCCTCGGCCAGCGCGCCGAGGATGCCGTCGAGTCGCGCACGGGTGGCGCTCAGCTCGTCAGCAAGCGCCTGGTTCTTGGCGGCCATCGTCGTCGCCTGCTGCCGGGTCCGCGCGGCGAGCACGGCGAGCCCCGCGAAGACCGTGTAGAAGCCGACGCGGTAGACGTCCTGGCTCAGGGCGGTGCTGGTGTTCCAGAAGTTGCTCGCCACGCCGATGGCGAGCGCCACGACGCCGGTGATCGCCACTTCGCGCCAGTCGCCGATCACGGCGAGCACGAGCGGCACGAAGAGCACGGTGCCGGTGATCGTGAGTGGGTTCGTCGTCAGCGCGACGTCGACGACCATGACCGCGGCCTGCACCGCGAGGGCGACACCCAGCCGCCGCGGTGAGATGGTGCTGGTCGTGGCCCCGTCCATGCGCGCTCGGGGCGATGCTAGTGCGCGAGGCCGCGCTTCGGGGCGATTCAGCCCTGCTGGCGGCCGGCGATCTCGCCGCGCAGCGTGGCGATCTCGGTGACGGCGAGCCCGATGAACGCACCGGTCGTGGCGACGATCTCCGCGTCGATGTCCTCGCGCAGGTCCTCGTCGACGGCCAGCGCGCGCTCGGCACGCAGCTGCTCGAGGGTGGCCAGCTCGTCAGCGGCGCTCGTGGTGGGGATCGTGAACGGGAGCATGGTGGCGATCATGCGGCCTGGCCCGCCCTGCGGGCATCAGGGAAACCCCTGGATCGACCCCCTGGGTACCGGGTAGGGCACAGCCGTGCGTGCACTGACCGTGATCCCGCTGCCGGCCGGCTCCGCCGCCGTGATCGAGATGCCCGACCCCGAGCCGGCGATGATCTCCCGCCGGGTGCCGCTCGACGACTTCGCGACGGCCGTCGAGAAGCGTCCCGGAGACGTCAAGGTCGTCCTCGAGCTCTGAGACCATGGCCGCGTGGCGGCGTGGCCAGGGGAGGACTTCGAGGAGCGGGCGGGCGACATCGCCGCCGCGGCGTGGTCGCTGCTCCGGCGCCGGCAGGCGTGGTGCCACCGCCGAGTCGAGACGTTGACGATGCTGAGCCACGAGCAGGTGCGCCGCCACGTGTCGGTCGACTTCACCGTTCCGGGGGAGCATCGCGAGGCGCTGCGGCTCTCGGCCGACGACGAGTTCGTCGTGCCACTCGCCTGGCTCGTCAAGCGGCCGCTCGTGCACTTCGACCTGCGCAACGAGGAAGGCCATTCGATCCCGCTGCTCACGGCCGAGCAGAACACGGCGATCGATCGCGAGCTGCTCTACAACATCCTCGACGATGATCTGTCGGAGCAGGACGCCGACGAGGCGACGCAGCAGGCCGTCGCCCTGGCGGCCGGGCCGTTGGTCGAGGCGGTCGTCGGGGTGGCGGCTCGGGCGGGGGACATCGAGCGCATGGAGCACGAGCACGGAATCGAGCCGCTGACCCAGTTTCGACGGATGGTGGCCAGCCTCTCGCGGTCGTTCGTGCTGTGGGCGGTCGTGCGCGGGCTGGACCGGCGACGGGTCTTCAAGTTCGCGTACGACGAGCCGTACGCGCTCAGGCCGGGACTCGCCTACGTCTACGACGCCCCGGGTTGCACGGAGGCATGGAGCTACCACGTCGAGGTCGCCGTCCCGACGGACCTGAAGGCCCGCACGACGCGCCTCTGGGACGCCGCGACAGGCAGCGTGCTCGCCGCCGGAGCCCCTGACGCCGATCGCCCGGCGCTGTACGCCTCGACCGACCCGGCGCAGCCTCCCGCCCAGCCGGAGGTCGTCGTGGACTTCGGGGCCGAGCGCGGGCGCTTCCTCGCGCCGGCGGCGATCGTCGCCACCGTGATCGCGCTGCTCGTGGGACCGCCGTGGCTGTTCGCCGACCTGGAGGGCCTGGCAGCGAGCTCTGGGCCCGCGATCGGGCTCGTGCTCTCGACGTCGGCCGTCTTCTCTGCGCTCGTCCTGCGAACGGACGAGCACCCGCTGCTGCGACGGCTGCTCGTCGGCTACCGGCTGAGCCTCGTCGCGAGCACGCTCGCGGCGCTCTTCGCCGCCGCGGCGCTCGGGTTCCGGTCCGAAGCGTGGATCATCGAGGTGACGTGGGGCGTCGCGACGGTCGTCTCCGTCACGACGGCCGGTATCCTGATACGGGCGGTCGCACGATCGCCATCGCTATGAGAATCCCCTTCCTCCACCGCCGGGAGCGCACGATCGCCGAGATCGCTGCCAAGGCGACGCGCGTGGGCTCGGCCGAGGCTCCCCCGCCGCACTTCACACCGAGCACGCGGACCGTGGCGGAGAACCGCGAGGCGATCGAGCGCATGCGCCGGCGCCGCGCTAACGGCGCTTCGCCCAGCTGACGAAGAAGTCCAGCGCCTCGGGGTTGGCGAGCGAGTCGCGGCTCGCCGCCTGCTCGGGCGGCGTGCCCATGAGGATGCGCTTGACGGGCAGCTCGAGCACCTTCCCCGAGAGCGTGCGCGGCACCTGCTCCACGGCGACGACCTCGTCCGGCACGTGGCGCGGCGAGCAGTCCTCGCGCACGCGGGTGCGGATGCGCTTGACCAGGTCGTCGTCGAGACCCGCGCCGTTGCGGAGGACGACGAACAGCGGCATGAAGCCCTCGACGTCGACGACCAGCGCGTCGACCACCTCGTCCAGGTTCAGCACGGCGGAGTAGATCTCGGCCGTGCCCATCCGTACGCCGCCGCGGTTGATCGTCGCGTCGGAGCGGCCGCTGATGATGGCCGTGCCGCGCTCGGTGATCTCGATCCAGTCGCCGTGGCGCCAGACGCCGGGGTAGGTGTCGAAGTAGGACTCGCGGTAGCGCTCGCCGTCGGGGTCGTTCCAGAGGTAGAGCGGCATCGAGGGCATCGGCTTGGTGACCACGAGCTCGCCCACCTCGCCGACGAGCGGCCGGCCCTCGGGGTCCCACGCCTCGACGGCGGCGCCCAGCGAGCGCGCCTGCAGCTCGCCTTCGTAGACCGGCACGACCGGGCAGCCGCCCACGAACGCGGTGCAGAGGTCGGTGCCGCCGCTGGTGGAGAACAGCCACGTGTCGCGGCCCACATGGTCGTAGATCCAGCGGAAGCCCTCGGGCGAGAGCGGCGAGCCGGTCGAGCCGACGGCCCGCAGGCGCGAGAGGTCGCGGCCGTCCCCGGGCTCCACGCCCGCCTTCATGCAGGCGGCGATGTACGCGGCGCTGGTGCCGAAGGTGGTGACCTGGGCCCGCTCGGCGAGGTCCCACAACACGCCCATGTCCGGGTGGCCGGGGCTGCCGTCGTAGAGCACGATCGCGGCCTCGGTGAGCAGGCCGGAGACGAGGAAGTTCCACATCATCCAGCCGGTCGTGGTGAACCAGAAGATCCGGTCGCCGGCCTTCGCGTCGACGTGCAGGTGGAGCTTCTTGAGGTGCTCGAGCAGGATCCCGCCCTGCCCGTGGACGATCGCCTTCGGCAGCCCCGTGGTGCCCGACGAGTACAGGACCCAGAGCGGGTGGTCGAACGGGACGCGCTCGAAGGTCAGCTCGGTTCTGCCTCGCGCTTCGCGCTCGTCGCCGCTTCGCCGGCGCTCGAAGCCGGGCTCCCAGCCCGAGCCGTCGAGGTAGCCAAGGCGCACGAGCCGGCCGCCGACCTCCTCGTGGATCCCGCGCACGGTCTCCGCGCGGTCGAAGTCGCGGCCGTTGTAGCGGTAGCCGTCGACGGCCAGCAGGACCTTCGGCTCGATCTGGGCGAAGCGGTCGATCACCGAGCGGGCGCCGAAGTCCGGCGAGCAGCTCGACCACACGGCGCCGAGCGATGCGGTGGCGAGGAACGCGGCCACAGCCTCGGGGATGTTCGGCATGTAGGCCGCCACGCGGTCGCCGCGGCCGATTCCGAGCTCGGCCAGCCCGCCGGCGATGCGCGCGACCTGCTCGCGCAGCTCACCCCAGGTCAGCTCGGCCTGCTCGCGCAGCTCGGAGGCATGCACGATCGCCACCGCCGTCGGGTCCTTGCCGCGGAAGAGGTGCTCGGGATAGCTCACCTGGGCACCGGGGAACCACTCCGCCCCGGGCATGGCCTGAGAGCCGAGCACGCGCTCGTAGGTGCCCTCGACGCCGAAGAACTCCCAGATCGCGCCCCAGAAGCCCTCGAGGTCGTCGACCGACCAGCGCCACAGGGCGTCGTAGTCGTCGCAGCCGTGCTCGCGCATGAAGCGCGTCATCACGGCCCGCTCCACCAAGTCGGGCGGCGGCTCCCACAGCAGCGTCGGCATCGGGCGCCATGATGCCAGCCGTGCTGCGGACGGTGACCGCCACACGCTATGTCACGCCCCTGCGGGAGGGCGGGTCGCTCCCCGCCATCGTCGAAGCGGACGACGACGGCCTATACGTGTGCAAGTTCCGCGGGGCTGGGCAGGGTCCGCGCGCGCTGGCGGCCGAGGTCGTCGCGGGCGAGCTGGCGCGCGGGCTCGGGCTGCCGGTGCCCGAGCTCGTGCTCGTGGAGCTGGACGCCGAGCTCGCCCGCGCGGAGCCCGACCCCGAGATCCAGGACCTGATCCGCGCCAGCGCCGGGCTGAACCTGGGCGTCGACTTCCTGCCGGGGGCGCTGCCGTACTCGCCCGCCGTGCCGCCCGACCCGGAGCTGGCCGCCGACGTCGTGTGGCTCGATGCGCTGGTCGAGAACGTGGACCGCACGCCCCGCAATCCAAACCTGCTGCGCTGGCACGGGCGGCTGTGGCTGATCGACCACGGGGCGTCGCTGTTCGTGCACCACGGCACCGGCGACCCGCTGGCGCTCGCCCGCCGGCCGTTCCCGGCGATCGGCGACCACGTGCTGCTGGGGGCCGCCGGCTCGGTGCTCGAGGCCGACGCCCGCCTCGCGGGGCGCGCCGACGCCGCCGCGGCGGCCGCGCTCGTCCCGGCCGCGTGGGCGGACGGCGCGCCGTACACCGCCCACCTCGAGCGGCGGCTCGAGGGGCCCCGCGAATGGGTTGAGGAGGCCGAACGTGCCCGGTCGTGAGACGTTCCAGTACGCGATCCTGCGCGTCGTCCCGCGGGTGGAGCGAGGGGAGGCGCTCAACGCAGGGGTGGTGCTCTTCTCCCGCCGGCACCGCTTCCTGGCGGCGCGCACGGGGCTCGACGAGGCGGCGCTCGCGGCGATGGCCCCGGGCTGCGAGGCGAGCGAGGTGCGCTCGCACCTGAGGACGCTCGAGCAGGTCGCGGCCGGCGACCCGGCCGGAGGGCCGATCGCAGCCATGGAGGCCTCCGAGCGGTTCCACTGGCTGACCGCTCCCGCGAGCACGATCGTCCAGCCCTCGGCTGTGCATACGGGCCTCACGAGCGACCCGGAGGCCGAGCTCGAGCACCTCTTCGCGCGCCTGGTCGCCCGATAGCGCAAGAATGCCCTCGACCCGGCGTTTGAGCGGGAGGCGGGCCGAGGGACGAGCCGGGTCGGCGACAGGCGTGGCGCCCGCGACCGGCGGGCGCGCGCGCCGCGCCTGTCATCCTCGTCCTGTGAGGCGCGCTCGACTGCTCGTCGCTGCCGCCGGGGTCTCGATGCTCGGCTGCGGGGGCAGCGGGCAGGACGCCACGGCGCGCGCGACGCCGACCGCGACGGCGGCGTCGCCGACGGCCACGCCGTCGCCCTCCGCGGCCGCCGCCACGCCGCGGCCCGGCCTGCGCCTCCGGCGGGTCGGCACGTTCGACAGCCCCGTCTACGTCACCTCGCCTCCGGGCGACCGCCGCCGGCTCTTCGTCGTCGAGCAGGGCGGCCGGGTGCGGGTCATGCGCGACGGGCGCACGCGGTCGCGCCCGTTCCTCGACCTCAGGGGCCGCATCTCCGCGGGCGGCGAGCGCGGCCTGCTCTCGCTCGCCTTCGCGCCCGACTACGCGCGCAGCGGGCGGTTCTACGTCTACTACACGGCCGGCGACGGAGCGATCCGGATCGTCGAGTACCGGCGGCGCAGCGCCGAGCGCGCGCGGCGCGGATCGGCGCGGGTCGTCCTCTCGCAGCCGCATCCGGCGGGCAACCACAACGGCGGCCTGGTGCTGTTCGGGCCGGACGGGATGCTCTACGCCGGGCTCGGCGACGGGGGCGGAGGCGGCGATCAGGACAACAACGCGCAGAACCTCGGCACGGTGCTCGGGAAGATCATCCGCATCGACCCGCGCCGCCGGGGCGGACGCGCCTACCGCGTGCCGGGCTCCAACCCGTTCGCGGGCCGCTCGGGCGTGCGCCCCGAGATCTACGCGTACGGGCTGCGCAACCCGTGGCGGTTCGCGTTCACCCCGGCTGGCGACCTCGTCGTCGCCGATGTCGGGCAGAACGAGGTCGAGGAGATCTCGATCGTCCGCCGGGCGGGCGCCAATCTCGGCTGGCGCGTCTACGAGGGGCGCAGCCGGTACGCCGGCGGAACGGCCCCGGGGCACCTTCCGCCCGTCATCGAGCGCTCCCACTCGGCCGGCAACTGCTCGATCACGGGCGGCGTCGTCGTGCGCGATCCGGTGCTGTCGTCGCTGCGCGGGCGCTACGTGTTCGGCGACTTCTGCCGCGGCCAGCTCGAGTCCGCGCGCATGGTCGGCGGCAGCGCGCGGTCGGTGCGCTCCCACAGCGTGTCCGTCGACCAGCTCTCCTCGTTCGGGGTGGACGGACGCCGCCGGGTCTACGCGACCTCGCTCAGCGGCCCGGTCTACCGCCTCGTGCCGCGCTGAGTCCGTGGGGCTCGCGGCTCACGGCGTCGCGCTGCTCCGGGCGGGCAACGCCGGCCCACTGACCCTGACCGGCACGAACACGTGGGTGGTCGGGCGGTGGGTGGTCGACCCGGGGCCCGCGATCGACGCGCACCTCGACGCGGTGGCCGCCACGGTGACCGCGCGCGGCGGCGCGCTCGGGATCGCGCTGACGCACGACCACGCCGACCACGCCGAGGGCCTCGACGGGCTGCGCGAGCGGGTGGGCCGTGACGTGCACGTGGTGTCGGCGCGCGGCGGCGCGCGCGACGGCGACGTGTACGGGCCGCTGCGCGTGCTCGCGCTCCCCGGCCACTCGGACGACCACCTCGCCTTCGTGGCCGGTCGCGTGGCGTTCACCGGCGACGCGGTGCTGGGCGAGGGCAGCGTGTTCGTGGCATCCCAGCTCGCCCGCTACCTCGAAGGGCTGCGGGCGCTCCGCGCGCTCGAGCTCGACGTACTCTGCCCGGGTCACGGGCCGCCGGTGTGGGACGCGCGGGCGAAGCTCGACGGCTACCTGGCGCACCGTTTGGAGCGGGAGCGGCGGCTGGTCGAGGCTTTGGAGCTTGGGCTGAGCAGCGAGGACGAGTTGCTTGACGCCGCATGGGGCGATGCGCCTCCTGCGTTGCGGGAGTTCGCCGCGATCTCGCTGCGAGCGCATCTCGAGAAGCTGCGGGAGGACGGGCGAACGTCAACGACGGCTGGGTAGGGAGGCTTGTGTACCGGCCAATCTCCTCGCTCGCCCTACCCAGCCGCAGTTGACGTTCCGTGAACCGCTACGCAGCGGCGGAAGACGTGGCCTCGGCCACCCGGCGCCGCGCGATCTCCGTGGCGGCCGCGAGCGGAGTCGTCCCCGTTGCCTGGGCGTGGTCGAGCACGGTGCGAACCGTGTCGCCGACCGCGCGGACGCGGGTCTCGGCGCGGGCCGGGTCGTAGCCCTCCTCCTCGAGCTCGACGCTGATGTTGACGACGCCGCCGGCGTTGGCGACGAAGTCGGGCACCCAGAGGATGTCGCGTGCGGCGAGATCCGCGGCCACCGACTCGTCGGTGAGCTGGTTGTTGGCGGCGCCCGCGATCGCCCGGGCGTGGATCAGCGGCACGGTGTCGGCGCTGAGCACCCCACCGAGCGCGCACGGCGCGAGCACGTCGACGTCCGCGGTCAGGGCGGACTCGGGATCGGTCCAGCGGGCGCCGAGCCGGTCGGCGAGGGCGCGGCGGCGCTCGTCGATGTCGGCCAGCACGAGGTCGGCGCCGCCCTCGGCGAGCAGCTCAGCCAGCCGCCCGCCGACGCTCCCCACGCCGACCACCGCCACGCTCCGGCCGGCGAGCGACGCGCTCCCGAAGGCCCGCTCGCAGGCCACGCGGATCGCGGCCTCGACGCCGAGCGCGGTCCACGGGCTCGGGTCGCCCGACCCGCCGCGGTCCACGTTCAGCCCCGTGACGTGCGAGGTCGCCTCGGCAATCACCTCCATGTCCGGCTCCGAAGTCCCGACGTCCTCGGCAGTGAGGTAGTCGCCGTCCAAGGTGGCGACCGTCTCGCCGAAGTCGAGCAGCACGGCGCGGCGCTGGTCGCCGGTCGGCGGCGCGCTTCCCTCGGGCAGCATGATCACGCCCTTGCCCCCGCCGAGCGGCAGTCCCGCCACCGCGGACTTGAAGGTCATCGCCCGCGACAGGCGCAACGCATCGCGGACGGCGGCGCGCGAGTCGGCATAGGTCCACATGCGGCAGCCGCCGAGCGACGGGCCGCGCGCCGTCGAGTGCACGGCGACCATCGTGAAAAGACCCGATCGCCGCCCCCGCCGGACGTGCAGCGCCTCGTGGTCGAGCGGTTCGGTGTAGCGATCGATGGCGGCGAGGGTACCGTGCGCGCCGTCAGCGCCGGGAGGGTGGGGCGGGCTGCGCCGGGGGAGCGGAGGCCGGCTCGGCGGTCGGCCCCGCGCCCGTGTTGGGCCCTGCCGGGAGCTCTGGCTCGGTGGCCGCCGCCGCCTCGTCATCGACGACAGGGGGCGGCGCCTCGTCGTCGGCGGGCACGGTGTCGCCGGCCGGCGCCTCGACTCCGCCGGTCTCACCGGCGGCGGGCAGCGGCTCGAGCTCCTCGGCGACCGGCTCGGGGTCCGGGGCCGGCTTGGGCTCCTCCGCCGCAGCCGGGACGGGTGCCGGGCGGGGTCGGCGCACCGGCCGGTCGACCACGGGGGCGGCGCTCGCCGCGGGCACAACTGCCGGCTCGACATGGGCGACCGAGGCGGCCGGCGCCCGCTCGGCGCGCTCCCGCGTCCGCTCGCGCACCTCCACCGCGCCGCCCGCCGTCAGCGCCGCGGTGCACACCACGGCCGCGACCTTGCAGGCGCCGAACGTGACCGCGCCGCCTGCCGCCGAGCTGCCGACCGCCGCGGCGCCGCCGCCGACGGTGGCCACGCCGCCGCCGATCGTCGCGGCACCGCCGCCGCTCGCGACCGAGCCGCCGGAGCCGAGCCCGACCAGCTTGGCCGCCGCGAGCGCGAGCGGGCCAGCGTTGAGCGCGGCGAACGAGCGACGCACGCCGCGCAGCGCGGCGCGGTACTCGCGACAGCCGCAGCAGTGGCGCAGGTGCTTGCGGGCGTGGGCGGACGCCTTCACGCCGCGGTCGTAGCTCCCGAGCAGGTCGGCGCGGATGTCCTCGCAGTCGGCGTCGCGCGCCTGGGCCGCCTCGACGAGCCCGACCCGCGCACGGACGAGCAGCGACTTGACGGCCGGCACGGTGACGTCGAGCGTCGTCGCGAGGTCGGCGTACGACATGCCGTCGATCTCGCGCATGAGCAGCGCCGACCGCTGCTGTTCGGGAAGGCGCCCGACGTCCTCGACCAGGCGCGAGAGGTCGTCGCGCCGCTGTGCCTCCTCGATCGGGTCGCGCAGCGGCTTGCGGGACAGGTCGAAGACGTCCGCCGCCGGCGGGACCGGGCGGCGCAGGTGGTCGATGCAGCGGTTGTGGGCGACGCGGTACAGCCACGCGCGCAGGTTCACGTCCCGCGCGTCGGCCCGCAGCGCGCCATAGGCGCGGACGAAGACGTCCTGGAGCAGGTCCTCGGCGTCCTGACGCGGCCCCGTCCACAGCATCTGGCGCACGTAGGCGAACAGGCGCTGGCGGTAGCGGTCGTGGATGACGCGGAACGCCTCGTCGCTTCCCGCCCGGAAGAGCGCGAGCAACTGCTCGTCCGTCCGCAGACGCAGGAGCGGCACCCCGAGCGGCCGGAGACCGCTTCCAGCCGGCGCGCGCACTGCTGACGCTTCCAACGAGCTCGCTCCGTTCCTCGACTGCAGGTCCCGGCGACTCTAACGACCCGGGCGGCGAGAGTTGCCCTGTTTACTGAACCCACGACGTGAGCGATCGACTCGATATCCGCCCTGGCCTGGCCATCCCGGTGGCCGAGGTCGAGCTCCGCACGAGCCGCTCGTCCGGACCCGGCGGCCAGCACGCGAACGTCACCGCCTCGCGGGTGGAGGCCGTGTTCGACGTCCACGCCTCGGCGGCGCTCGACGACGCCCAGAAGGCGCGCATCGCGAGCCGCCTCGGACCGCGCGTGACGGCCGCCGCGCAGGACACCCGCTCCCAGCTGCGCAACCGCGAGCTCGCTCTCCAGCGCCTAGCCGCGCGGCTCGACACGGCGCTCGACGTCCGCCGCCCGCGCCGCCCCACCCGACCCACGGCCGGCGCGAAGCGCCGCCGCGTCGAGGGCAAGAAGCGCCGCGGCGACGTCAAGCGCGGCCGTCGCCGCCCCGACTCGGAGGAGTGACCGCCGGTTGCTTAGCGGGCATCGCGAGCTAGGATCGCTCGGGAGGAGGCAGAAGGTTTGGCGAAACGGAAGCTCACGATCCTGCTCGGCTCGGTGCTCGCTCTGGCGGCCGCAGCGCCCGCGAACGCGGCGCTCGTCTACGTGAAGGGCGCATCGACGACCAGCCCGACCGTCTACGTCGCGGACGACGACGGCACGAACCCGCACGAGCTGGGGCCGGGCCACTCGCCGACGATCTCCGAGAACGGCCGCTGGGTTGCGTGGGTGAAGCCCGCCTCGCCCGATCGCGTCGTCATCCGGCGCGCCGACCGGCACGGCCCGGTCCGCCGCGTCGGCACCGGGACGACGATCGGCCCGCTGCACTTCTCGCCGAACTCGCGCCTGCTGGGCACCGTGCGCGACAAGAGCCTGCGGGTGTATGGCATCCGGGCCCGCAAGGAGACCCGCGCCGCGCGCGGGAACATCCGCGGCTTCTCGTTCTCCCCCGACTCCCGGACGCTCGTCTACGGCCGCGCCGGGCGCGCGGACTTCGGCGCGCCCTCCGACCTCTACACGGCGCAGGCCGACGGCGACGAGCGCGAGCGGATCACGCGCGACCGGCGCTCGCTGAACCCGTTGTGGACCGCGGACGGCCTCGTCCACGACCGCCAGCGCTGGCGGAGCAACGACGCCCCCGCCTACAACCTGTTCGAGATCCAGCCCGACGGCGGCGACTTCCGGCGCATCACGCGGCTGAAGATCCCGCCCCTGGTCAGCGGGCTCGTGCCGCTCGAGGCCAACGCCAACGGCGACCGCCTGCTGGCGAACTTCGTCGGCCAGGACACCATGGTGGGCTTCCGCATCAACCCGCGCTCGGGCAGCGTCAAGTCGCTCGACTCCGACTTCGAGAACGGCTTCGTGGGCGCCGACCTGACCGACGACGGCCGCACCGTGCTCGGCCACACGGGCGGCGCGAACCCGTTCCGGCGGCACAACGTGGTGATGATGCCCTACCGGGGCGGCGAGCAGAAGGTGCTGGTCCGGCGCGCGATGTCGCCGGATTGGAGTCGCTGAGCCGGCGTGTGAGAATCCGCAGATCGCACCTGTCCCGCCCAGGGGGCTCACCGCCGCTTCGCTAGCGCCCGCCCCAGCAGAGCTCGACCTCGCGGTCCTCGACCGCCTCCAGCGGCGCGTGCTGTGGCTGGCCGCCGCGATCGTGCACCACGCGAACCACGTGCGGCCCAACCGGTCGGGCGTGAAGGTGGGCGGCCACCAGGCGTCGAGCGCGTCGATGGTGTCGCTCATGACCGCGCTCTGGTTCGCGGTGCTGGAGGCGCCCGACCGGGTGAGCGTGAAGCCGCACGCTTCGCCGGTGCTGCACGCGATCAACTATCTGCTCGGGCGGCTCGACCGCCAGTACCTGACCACGCTGCGCCAGTTCGGCGGGCTGCAGTCCTATCCGTCACGGACCAAGGACCCGGACCCCGTCGACTACTCGACCGGCTCCGTAGGGATCGGGGCCACGGCGCCGATCTGGGGCGCGCTCGCCCACCGCTACGTGGCCGGGCACTTCGACGTGCCCGTCGGAGGCCGCCAGATCGCGCTGATCGGGGACGCGGAGCTCGACGAGGGCGCGATCTGGGAGGCGATCGCCGACCCGATGGTGGCCCGATTGGGCGAGGTCATGTGGGTCGTCGACCTCAACCGCCAGTCGCTCGACCGCGTGGTCCCGGACATCGCCGCCGGACGGCTCGCGGGCATGTTCGAGGCCGCCGGCTGGCACGTGCAGATGGTCAAGTACGGCCCGCGACTGCGGCGCCTACCGGAGCTGCGCACGCGGATCGACGCGATGCCCAACGAGGAGTACCAGCGCCTCCTGCGGGCGGACGCCGAGGACCTGCGCCGCCGGCTCGAGGTGACCGCGCTGCCGGGCGACGACGCCGAGCTGCTGGCCGCGTTCCGCGACCTCGGCGGCCACGACCTCGGCACGCTGATCGAAGGCTTCCGGGCGGCCGACGAGGTCCGTGACCGCCCGAGCATCGTCTTCGCCTACACGATCAAGGGCTGGCGGCTCCCCACCGAGGGCCACCCCGCCAACCACTCGGCGCTGCTCTCAGCCGAGCAGTTCGGGGAGCTGGCCGCCGCGCTGGGCACCGACGCGGACGACCCGTGGGCGGGCTTCGACGCCGGCTCGCCCGAGGCGCAGCTCTGCGCGGACGTCGCCACGCGGCTGCGCCGGGAGCCCGTCGAGCGGCGCGAGCCGCCCGCCGTGCCCGCCTCGCTGGGGCGCGAGCACCGCGGCCGCGCGTCCACCCAGCAGGCGTTCGGCCGTTTCTGGGTCGACCTCGAGCGCGAGGCGCCCGAGGTGGCCGCCCGCGCCGTGACCGTGTCGCCCGACGTCGGCACGTCGACCAACCTCGGCGGCTGGATCAACAAGGCGGGCATCTGGAATCTATCCCCAGCCACCCACCCCGCTACCACCGAGCGGATCGACTGGTTCGCCGACGACACCGACACGCTGGTGCGCTGGCGGGAGAGCGACCACGGGCAGCACATGGAGCTCGGGATCGCCGAGGTCAACCTCGTCGGGCTGCTCGGCGAGCTGGGCGCCACGTGGTCGCGCGCGGGTCAGCCGCTGCTGCCGGTCGGCACGATCTACGACCCGTTCCTCGCCCGCGCGCTCGAGCCGTGGTCGTTCGGCATCTACGCGGGCGGGCAGTCGATCCTCGTCGGCACGCCCAGCGGCGTCACGCTCGGGCCGGAGGGCGGGGCGCACCAGTCCGTCGTCACGCCGTCGATCGGGATCGAGCAGCCCGGCTGCGTCGCGTGGGAGCCGGCCTTCGGGCGTGACTTCGAGTGGACCTTCCTGCACGCCCTCTCGCGCCTCGGGCGCCCGGACGGCGAGGCGGCCTACTTCCGGCTCTCGACGCGGCCGCTGGACCAGGCGCTGGCCGGCGATCCGCCCCGCGAGCACGTGCTGGCCGGCGGCTACCGCCTGCGCGAAGGCTCGCGCGTCGTCATCGCGGTCATGGGCGCGCTGGTGCCGGAGGCGATGGAGGCGGCCGAGGAGCTGGCGGCCGAGGTCGTCTGCGTCACGAGCGCCGACCTCCTGTTCCGCGCCTTCCAGGCGCGCGCCGGGCTCGGCGAGGGCGACCCTTCGATCCTCGCCGAGCTGTTCCCCGAGCCGCGGCCGATCGTCTCCCTGATCGACGGCCATCCCCACACGCTCGCGTTCCTGGCCGGCGTCCACGGCGTCCCGATCGCGTGCCTCGGCGTGCAGCGCTTCGGCCAGTCGGGCGACCTGGCGGAGCTCTACGAGCACCATCTGATCGACGCCGAGGCGGTCATCGGCGCCGCGCTGGATCTCGTCGGCTAGTGCACGACGTCGCGGTGGTCGGCGGCGGCATCGTCGGGCTCGCGACCGCCCGCGCGCTCTCCCTGCGCGGGATGCGCGTGATGGTGCTCGAGCGGGAGCCGTCGCTCGGCGCCCATCAGACCACGCACAACAGCGGGGTCATCCACGCGGGCCTCTACTACCAGCCGGGCTCGCTGAAGGCACGCCTGTGCGTGGAGGGCGCCGCCGCGCTCTACGCGTACTGCGACGAGCGCGGGATCCCGGTTGAGCGCTGCGGCAAGCTGGTGATCGCCACCCGCCCGCGGGAGCTCGAGGGCCTGGACGAGATCGAGCGCCGCGCGCGCGCGAACGGCGTTCCCGGGCTCGAGCGGCTCGGCGCGGGCGAGTGGGACGAGCTCGAGCCGGCCGCGCGCGGTCTCGGGGCCCTGCACTCGCCGGCCACCGGCATGGTCGACTTCGGGGCCGTCGCGGCCGCCTACGCCGCCGACGTGGCGGCCCACGGCGGCGAGGTGCGCACCGGCGCCGCCGTGCGCGCGATCGTCGAGCGGGACGGTCAGGTGGAGGTCGCGCTCGAGTCGGCGGCCACCGGCGACACTCGCGGAGTCGTCCGTGCACGCTGGGCCGTGGCGTGCGCGGGCGCGTGGTCGGACCGGCTCGCCATGCGGTCGGGCGCGCGGCCGGACGTGCGGATCGTCCCGTTCCGGGGCGCGTACCTGCGGCTGCTGCGTCCCGAGCTCGTCCGCGGCCAGATCTACCCCGTGCCCGACCCGGCGTTGCCGTTCCTCGGAGTCCATCTCTCGCGAACGATCGACGGCGAGGTGCTGATCGGCCCGACCGCACTGCTGGTCCCGAACCGGCGGAGCCTGCGCTGGCCAGGCACCGCGCGGCTCGTGCGCCGCTGGTGGCGGCCGGGCGCCCGCGAGCTCGCGCACGCGCTCAGCCGGCGGCTGGTCGTCCGCGAGGCGGCGCGCTTCGTCCCGGAGATCGGTCCGGCCGACGTGCGGCCGGGCCTCGCCGGCATCCGCGCGCAGGCGCTCGGACGCGACGGGGCGCTGGTCGACGACTTCCTGCTCGCCCGCACGGGGCGGGCGGTGCACGTGCTCAACGCGCCGTCGCCGGCGGCGACCGCCTCGCTCGCGATCGGGGAGATGATCGCGAGCGAGATCGGTTGAACCGGGAGAGGGTGGGGGCCTCGCCCAGCGCGCCATTCCGTGTGGAGCGATGTCCCGTTCTAGGCCGGCTGGGGCATCGCACCGGCGGGGATGGACTCTGCCGCGGGCATCTCCGCCGCGGTGCCGAAGCGCTTGGCGATCAGCGCGGCGGCGGCCACGGCGCCGATGGCGGCGAGCGCCGCTCCGGCGTACAGCGCATCGTGCAGGCCTGCGACGTAGTCCGCCGGCGAGCCGTTGCCGAGCGCGGCCTCGGCCGGGATGAGCGCGCCCAGCGCGGCGACGCCGACGGCGATGCCGGCCTGGCGGGCGGTGTCGTTGACGCCGGCTGCCAGCCCGCTCTGCTCGACCGGTACCGAGCCGAGGGCCACGTTGGAGAGCGCCGGGTTGAAGAACCCGGTGCCCACGCAGGCCACGAGGATGCCGGGCATCATCACGAGCCACGACGAGTCGGTGCCCGCCAGCGTCATGAGCACCATGCCGGCGGCCACGAGCGCGAGCCCGCCGCCGACCATCGTGCGAGCGGGGATCCTCGCGCCCAGCTGCGCGGTGGCGGCCGAGACGACGAGCATGACGAGCGTGCCGGGCAAGTACACGAGGCCGGCCTCGATCGCCGACAGCCCGAGGATCTGCTGCAGGTACAGCGTCATGTAGAGGAAGATCGCGAAGAACGACGCGGAGATCGCGAACGCGGCGACCTGCGCACCCGTGAACGTCGCGTCGCGGAACAGACGCATCGGGAGCATCGGCTCGCGCACGCGCAGCTCGACGATCACGAACGCGATCAGCGCGACTGCGGCGCCGGCCAGCTCGGCCACGATCAGCGTCGACGTCCAGCCGTCCTCGTTCCCGCGCAGGAGCGCGAGCACGAGCAGGCCGAGCCCCGCCGTGAGCGTGACCTGGCCGGCCCAGTCGATGCCGTGCGCGTGCGGGTCGCGCGACTCCTCCACGTAGGTCCGCGTGATCCACAGGCAGAACGCGCCGATCGGCAGGTTGACGAGGAAGATCCACTGCCAGTCGAGGCCGCTGGTCAGCACGCCGCCGACCAAGGGGCCGAGCGCGAACGACGCGCCGATGGCGGCGCCGTAGGCGGCCAGCGCACCGGCACGCTCGCGGGCGCCCGGGAAGGCGTGGGCGAGCAGGGCGAGCGAGACGGCGAACATGATCGCGGCGCCGATGCCCTGCACCGCGCGGGCGCTGTTGAGCATCGCGATGTCCTGCGCCAGCCCGCAGGCCAGTGAAGCGAGCGTGAAGATCGCGAGGCCGATCGTGAACAGCCGGCGGCGACCGAGGCGGTCGGCGAGCGCGCCCGCGGTCAGCACGGTGCTGGCCAGGGCGAGCGTGTAGGCGTCGACGACCCACTGCAGGCCGCCGAGGCCGGTGTCGAGGTCCTCGGCGATGCGGGAGAGGGCCGTGTTCACGACCGCGATGTCGAGCATCAGCATCGCGGTCGCCGCACAGACGACCACGAGGGTCCAGCGTTGGATGTTCATCAAGGCTCCAGGGGAGAGGAGTGGGGCGGGGAGGGGCGACTGAGCGCATCCTTCCGCCCCGCGACCCCCGCCCGCATCAGGGAACCCCCTGATCCTGTCCCCCTGTTCTTGCGAATCAGCCGCCCTGCGGGAGCACCAGGCCGCACTCGTAGGCCAGAACCACGGCCTGCACGCGGTCCCGTAGCCCGAGCTTGGAGAGGATGCGTGTGACGTGGGTCTTGACCGTCGCCTCGCCGAGGTACAGCTCGGCGGCGATCTCCGCGTTCGAGAGCCCGCGTGCGATCGCGCGCAGCACGTCGACCTCGCGTTCGGTCAGGTCCTCGAGGAGGGCGGGCACGCCGTCGGGACGCGGCGGATGCCGCACGTACGTCTCCACGAGGCGGCGGGTGACGGCCGGCGCGAACAGCATCTCGCCGGAATGGCACGTGCGGACCGCGGTGGCGAGCTCGTCGGGCGGCGTGGTCTTGAGCAGGAACCCGCTCGCGCCGGCCCGGAGAGCCGCGAACACGTACTCGTCGAGGTCGAACATGGTGAGCACGACGACGCGGCACTCCCGCCGCGCCTCGACGACCCGGCGGGTCCCCTCGATGCCGTCGACCACCGGCATCTGGACGTCCATCAGCACGATGTCCGCGAGGCGGGCGGTCGCCAGATGCACGGCGCCGCCGCCGTCGGCCGCCTCGCCCACGACCTCGATGTCGTCCTCGGCGTCGAGGATCGCCCGCAGCCCGCCGCGGATCAGGTCCTGGTCGTCGACGAGCGCGACGCGGATCACGCCGCCGTCGTCGGCGGCGCCTACGCCGGCGCCACCGGAACCGTGCGGATCACGGAAGCGAACCGCCGGACCGTGTGCTCCTTCACGCTCAACTAGACGAGACCGCGCTCGCGAGCCGCCGCCACGGTGGCCGCGAGCGTCTCGGCCGCGTCGTGGCGCGGCCGCCAGCGCAGGTCCTTGCGCGCCTTCGCCCAGCTCATGACCACGGGAACGCGGAACGCGTTCAGCCACTGGGCGCGGGCGGGGACGAGCGGGAGCCCGGCGCCGGCGGCCGCGAGATCGACGGTCGCGCGCGGGATCGGGACGGACCGCCAGCCCAGCTCACGCGCCAGGTCGCGCGCCGTCAGCTCACCCGGCCCCGCGAGGTTGTAGACGCCGGGCGGGCCGGCGCCGCGCACCGCCGCCACCAGGGCCGAGGCGACGTCGTCGTGGTGCACGAGCTGGAAGCGCGTCCCGGGGTCGGGGAGCACGGTGATCGGCGCGCGCCGCACCGGCCACGGGATGCTCTCGAACATCGCGAGGGCGTCCGGGCCGGCGACGATGCAGGGCCGGAAGACGTACGTGTCGAGCCGCGAGCCCGCCACCGCCTCGAGCAGCGCGGCCTCGAGCTCGGCCTTCTGGGCCGAGTAGTAGTGCGCGTCGCTGCCGCGCGCCGGCACGTCCTCCGTCAGCGGCTGCGGGTTGCTCGCGTGGAAGCCGTAGGCGGCGACCGACGAGGTGTAGACGAGCCGCCGGACGCGCGGCGCGGCTGCGGCCGCGGTGAACACCGCGCGCGAGCCCTCGAGGTTGATGCGCCGCGTCTCCTCGAGGCCGCCCATGATGATGAACGCCAGGTGGACGACCACGTCGGCGTCGGCGACCAGCGCCTCGACCGCGCGGTGGTCGAGCACGTCACCCTGCCGGTACTCGGTCTTGCGCAGCCTCAGCGCGCCGGGGTCGAACGGCCGCCGCGCCATCCCGAGCACGCGGCCGACGCTGCGGGCACGGTCGCAGGCGCGCAGGAACGCGCGGCCGATGTCGCCGGTCGGCCCTGTGACCGCGATCGTGAGCGGCCTATCCGCGATAGCCCGGCTCTCCCGGCATGACCACGCGGGCGACCTCGCCCTCACGCACCACCTGCGGCTCGACCGGTACGACCTCGCGCCCGTCGGCCCACGCCAGCAGCTCGTCGCACGACGTGAAGGCACGCAGCTGCTCGAGCGTCTTGATGGTCGGGAACACGAGCTGCAGCTCGCCGCGTGTGTGGGCCTCGAGCGCGTCTCGGGGCGCGTACCACCGCACGTCGACGGTCTCGCCGCCGTCGGGGCGCGGGTCGGCGTCGTCCGGGAGCGGGGCGAGGAAGAAGTGCGTGTCGAAGCGGATCCGCACCTGGGGCGGGGTGATCCAGCGCGAGAAGCCGATCAGCGCCGCAGCGTCCGGGAGGCGGACGCCGGCCTCCTCCTCCACCTCGCGTACGCCGGCGGCGCGATGGTCCTCCGAGCCGTCCAGCGCGCCGCCTGGGAACACCCACGCGCCGCCCATGAAGCGCGCGCTCGGGTTGCGGCGCACGAGCAGCACCTCGAGCCGCTCGGGCCCGCCACGCAGGACGATCACGGTCGCCGCCTGGCGGGGCTCGGTCACCCGGCCGAGGTTCAGCTCCTCACCGGGCGCAGGGCGGTCGACCTCCACGGCAGCGAGGGTACCCTCTGGATCCATGACAACGAGCACCGTGCAGAAGTGGATCTGCCAGTCGTGTGGGTTCATCTACGACCCGGACGAGGGCGACCCGGACGGGGGCATCCCGCCCGGTACCGCGTTCGACGACATCCCGAGCGACTGGTACTGCCCCGTGTGTGGCGCCCGCAAGGCCGACTTCGAGCCGCTCGAGGACTAGGGGGTGCCCAACGGGACATCGCTCCACACGGGATGGCCCGTCGGGCGGCGCCCCCGTGACTAACACCGTCTCCACCGCCGAGCCAGCCACCGCGCCGGGAGCCGCCTCCGTCGAGGCGCGGCGCCGGCTGCCGCCGCTCGAGCTGCTCGTCTTCTCCGTCGGCATCGCCACGCTGGGCGGTGAGATCGCGGCGGCCCGGCTGATGGCGCCGTTCTTCGGCGCGTCCACGATCGTGTGGGCGAACACGATCGCGATCGTGCTCGTGGCGCTCTCGATCGGCTACTGGTTCGGCGGCCGGATGGCAGACCGGCACCCGAGCCTGCGGGCGCTCTGCGGCACCGTGCTCGCAGCGTCGGCGCTGTTCGCGCTGATCCCGTTCGTGGCCGACCCCTTCCTCTCCCTGAGCGTCGAGGCCTTCGACTCCTACTCGGTCGGCGCCTTCGCCGGCTCGCTGTTCGGGGTGCTCGTGCTCGTCGCGGTGCCGGTGCTGATGATGGGGGCGGTCTCGCCGTGGGCGATCCGGCTCAAGATGCATGCGGTCGAGGACTCCGGGCAGATGGCCGGGCGGATGTACGCCATCTCCACAGTCGGCTCGCTGCTCGGCACGTTCGCCGCCTCGCTGCTGCTGATCCCGCTCGTCGGCACCCAGCGCACCTTCCTCGTCTTCGCGCTGATCACCGCCTCGGTGGCCGCGCTGGGGGTGCGGCCGCGCTGGGCGCTCGTGCCCGTCGCCATCGCTGGCCTGATCGCGGTTCCGGTCGGAACGGTCAAGGACACCGACGAGGGTCGCGTGCTGTTCGAGACCGACACCGAGTACCAGTACGCGCGCGTCGTGGAGACGCCGGACGGCGAGCGGCGCCTGGAGCTCAACGAGGGGTTGGCCATGCACTCGGTCTACCGCCCGGACACGGTGCTCACCGGCAATGTGTGGGACGGGTACCTGATCGAGCCGCTGTCGGTGCTCTCGGAGCCGCCCGAGCGGATCGCGATCCTCGGCAACGGCGCCGGCACGACCGCGCGCGCCTACGCGGAGTACTTCCCGGACACGCGGATCGACGGCGTTGAGATCGACGGCGAGCTGCACGAGATCGGCAAGCGCTGGTTCGGGCTGCGCGAGCGGCCCGAACTGGAGCTCTACACGGAGGACGCGCGGCCGTTCCTGCGCCGGATCGACCGCCGCTACGACGTGATCATGGTCGACGCCTACCGTCAGCCCTACATCCCGTTCTACCTCGCCACCACCGAGTTCTTCGAGCTGGCCCGCGAGCGCCTCACCCCCGGCGGCGTGCTGATCGTCAACGTCGGGCATCCCGAGGGCTCAGAGGAGCTCGAGAAGGTGCTGTCGGCCACACTCGGCACGGTCTTCCCGCACGTCGCGCGCGACCCGCTCGAGGACGTCAACACACTGCTCGTGGCGTCCGAGCGCGAGCCGACCGCCGCCAACCTGCAGCGGGCTGCCGGCACGCTGCCGGCGGACCTGCGGCCGCTTGCGATGCAGACGGCGAGCCGACTCGCGCCACCGCTCCGCGGGGGCGACGTCTACACCGACGACCGCGCCCCCGTCGAATGGCTGATCGACGCCTCCATCGTCCAGGAGGCGGCGCGCGGGCCAAGCGACTGAGAGGTCGCTCAGTAGCTCGTCGGGCCGAAGTCGGGCGGCGCCTGGGTGGCGACCGCCCGGACGGCACCGGCGACCTCGGGCGGCAGCCGGCCGAGGTCCAGCTCGGCGTCGGTCCCCTCCCGCTCCGCAAAGTCCCCGAACCACGATTCCATCAGCTCCCGCGGGGCCTCGATCGAGAACGACTCCCCCACGAGCGGGCCGACGTTGAATTCGGCCTCCGAGAAGAACCGCCGGACATCGTTCCCGGCGCCCGGTCGCAGGATGACGAGCGCGGCGGTGCGGGGCTCAGCCGTCAAGTTCCTCGATCATGAGCTCTTCGATCGCCGCGACGTCTTCCGCCGAGAGCTCGACCTGCGCGCCGGCGGCGGACTGCTGTGGGCCGGAGAGCGGCGCCGGGGCGGGGGTGAAGACGGGCTGGACCGGCGGCGCGGGCTGGACGGGAAGGCCGGGCCCCAGGCAGCGGATCTTGGCCATCAGCACGGCGCGGTGGGCATCGACGAGCCCAGCGCCGGTGGCCAGATCGTAACCGGACCCCGCCGCGTGGTTGAAGTTGGGATGGTTGCGACCGGCCGTGACGTCGCGGGCCGTGCGCTTGAGGATGTCGCGGACCTGGGGCGGTGTCAGGCGCGGGCACGCCTGGCGGATCAGCGCGCACACCCCGGCGACTTGCGGCGCCGCCGCCGAGGTCCCGCTGAATGCCGCCCAGCCGTCGTTGTTCGCGGTCTCGTCACCGTCGGGATGCGTGCCCCCGGCGTTGCCCGCGTCGATCTGGTCGCCTCCCTGGAGCGGCAACATGATGTAGATCGCCCGCGGCCGCATGCCCACGAGCCCCGAGACGTCGGGGACGTTGCGGTTCAGGTAGATGTTGCTGGCGAAGCCGCTGGCGTAGTCCGACGCGCGCATTGACCCGTCCGCCTGCAGGAAGACGCCGCCCGCCGAGATGACGTCGGGATGCTGCCCGGGGAAGCCCCAGTGCCCGTTTCCTGCGCTGAAGACGACGACGATGCCGCCGCCGACCGCCGTCGCGATGGCCGCGGCGAGCGCTTGGTTGGCGGCGCTCAGCGGCCCGTTCTGCTGGCTGGAGCCCCACGAGCAGGAGATGATCTGCGGTGCCAGTCCGACGGCGGCGTTGAAGGCGCCGGTGCTGTTGACGAAGTTGATCTTGACCATCGTGAAGTCGACGTCGGGCGCGACGGCGAAGACGTTGGCGGACTCGCCGGTCCCGTGCCCGCTCTCGTCGTCGGCCGGGTTGCTCGCCGCGGGCCCGAGCACCACCGGCGATGAGCGGTAGCCGCGCTGCGTGAAGTACGGATGCGCGAACCAGCCCGAGTCGACCATCACCAGCCTCACGTTGCGGCCGGTCGTCCCGCCGCGGTGCACGCGATCGGCGTTGACGCCGAGCGAGACGTCACCCGGCACGCGCAGGTGCCAGTACGCCTTCGGAGGCGCGAACGCGTTCTGCATCGGGTACGTCGGCTCCTCGATGGCGACCCCTTCGATGACCTCGCTCAGCGAGCTCGGGCGGGGAAGGATCAGCCCGGGCTGCGCCGTGTCCGGGCAGTCGATGAAGGTCGCGGTGTCCTGCTGCTGGCCGGGCTTGAGCACCTCGCGTTCCTCGGTGACGAGCGTCGTCTCGAAGGCCTCCTCGTAGGTGCTTCGCGGTGCGGCGATGTTGATCGTCGTCCGCGACACCTGCAGCACGCGGAAGCCGGCCTCCTGCAGGCGCGTGGCCGCCGCCTGGTTCACCTGGTCCTCCGAGAAGAACGCCGGAGCCGTCTCGGCGGTGACCGCGCTCCCGGCGTCGAAGAGCGACGTGCCGCCGACCGACCGCGGGGACGCCTGGGCGTAGATCAGCTCGGGGAACGCGCCCGACTCCTTCTTCCGACTCCGGCTGCGAGCGCTTGAGCTGGACTTTCGAGACGCCATGGGACCTCCCCTTGGGCGATCACAGTGTCCGTGCACCCTCGTTCGTACCGCAGATCGCCGGTCCTATGGAGATTTTTCGGGCGGCCCACCGCCCCGATCCGACTACGCGGCGCGCGGCAGGTCGTCGTAGTGGGCGAGGGCGACCGGGCCGCCCGCGCCCGGCCGGACGCCGGCGCGTAGCGCAGCGCGGGCGAGCGCTCGTGCCGCCTCGCGCAGCTCGGCGCGGGTGTGGGAGGCCATCACGGCCAGCCGCACGCGGGCGGCGCCGTCGGGGACGCTGGGCGGGAGCACGGCCTCGGCGAACACGCCCTGGTCGAGCGCGTGCTCGACGATCCGGGCGGCCGGCTCGGTCTCGCCGACGAGCAGGGGGACGACGTGCGTGCCCGCGCCCGCGACCTCGAATCCCTCGCGCGCGAGCTCGTCGCGCAGCGCCTCGGCGTTGTCGAGCAGCTTCTCGACCCGTCGCGGCTCTGCCTCGAGCAGCTCCAGCGCCGCCATGGCGGCCGCCACGGCCACCGGCGGCGGCGCGGTCGAGTGGTGCAGCGTGCGTGCGCTGTTGACGAGGAAGCGGGCGGTGAGGTGGTCGCAGCACGCGAAGCCGCCGTAGGAGCCGAGCGCCTTGCCGAGCGAGCCGGTCACGACGTCGACCTCGCCTTCGAGGCCGGCTTCGGCCACCGCGCCGCGCCCTCCCGGCCCGATCGAGCCGAGCCCTTGCGCCTCGTCGACGAGTACGCGTACGTCGTATCGGTGCGCGAGGCGGACGATCTCGTCGAGCGGCGCGACGTCGCCGTCGAGGCCGAACACGCCGTCGGTGGCGATCAGAGCGGCGCGGCCGTCGGCCTGCGCGAGCCCCCAGGCCAGGTGCTCGGCGTCCGCGTGGCGGTAGGCGAACACGTCGGCGCCGGCGAGGCGGCAGGCGTCCACGATCGAGGCGTGCGCCAGCTCGTCGTGGAACACGACCTCGCCCTTGCGCGCGAGCGCGGGGATCACGCCGAGGTTGGCGAGCGAGCCGGAGCCGAACACGACCGTCGCGTCGGCGCCCAGGAAGCGCGCCAGGCGCTCCTCGAGTCGCCGGTGGAGCGTCATCGTGCCGGAGGTCACGCGGCACGCACCGGCGCCGACTCCCCAGCGCATGGCCGCGTCGGCAGCCGCCTCGCGCACCCGCGGATGGTCGGCGAGGCCGAGGCTGTTGCCCGAGCACAGCACGAGCACCGGCCGCCCGTCGAGCACCACGCGCGGCCCCTGTGGGCCGCTCACCATTCGGGTGCGACGGTAGAGGCCGAGCTGCTTGAGCTCGTCCAGGCGGTCGTCGAGGTCCAGCATCCGCGCTCCTTGGCTTGCCGACGCGCGGAACGGTACGGCCGCCCCCGGACGGCTACTCCAGCACGACGAGCGTGTCTCCCTCGGAGACGGCCTGCCCCTCCGCCACGAGGATCTCCTTGACGGTCCCCTCGTCCTCGGCCTCGACGGGCATCTCCATCTTCATCGACTCGAGGATGACGACCGTGTCGCCCTCCTCGACGGTGTCGCCGACCGCGACCTCGATCTTCCAGATGGTGCCGGTGATGTGCGCCTCGATGCCGGCCACGCCGCTCCTCTCTCGGGTGTGGGAAGGGGGGCACCATACTCTGGGCATGGCGTACGTCACGCGCGAGGCTCGGGAGCAGCTGCTGGGCACGGTGGCCGACGCGACGGACGAGATCGGCGTCGCCCTCGCCGCCCTCGGCGCGGCGTACGAGCAGCTCGACGAGGCGAGCGGCGACCGCCTGGAGGAGCAGCTCTTCCGGCCCGTCCAGGCGGCCTACGGGCGGGCCCAGCGCACCCACGCCGGCTTCGCGGAGCGGCACGACCTGCCGGCTCGCGCGTTCGAGGCCGCCTCGGCGGGTCTCCCGTCGCAGGGGGTGCGCGGGTTCGTGGAGCAGACGGCGGACGCGCTGGAGGAGGCCGACGGCATCCTCGCCGAGCTCCAGGACTCGATGATGCCCGTCGAGGTCGGCGACGCGGAGCTGCGGGCCGGGCTGGCCGCGGTACGCGAGCTGATCGCCGACGGGCCGGAGCGCGCGCAGCGCTTCCTGAGCCTCCTCGGGCGCTGACGAGTCACAATGCACGCGATGACGGAGGAGAAGCTTGGGGCCATGCGGGAGCAGGTCTACAAGGATCCGCGCCCGGCCGAGCATTTCGCGCGCTTCCACGAGCGCTCGCGCACGCGCGAGCCGGACTGGGTGTACGAAGCGGTGCGGATCGTGACCACGCTGTACGCCTGGATCTTCTTCCGCGCGCGCGGGATCGGGGCCGAGAAGGTGCCCGCCTCCGGGCCGGTGATCCTCGCGCCCAACCACTTCTCGTTCATGGACCACTTCTTCGTCGGCACCTCGATCCGACGCAAGGTCCGCTTCATGGCCAAGTCGCAGCTCTTCGAGCCGCCGATGCAGTGGATCTACACCCACGGCGGCGTGTTCCCGGTGCGGCGCGGCTATGCCGACGAGGAGGCGTTCGCGACGGCCAACAGCGTGCTGGCCCGCAACGGCTGCGTCGCGATGTACAGCGAGGGCGGCCGCTCGCGCACGGGCAAGCTGTCCGAGACCGTGCGGCGCGGGATCGGCCGCCTGGCGCTCGAGTCGGGCGCGACGGTCGTGCCGATCGCCATCCACGGCTCGTCGCGCGTGCGCAACTGGAAGCGCCTGCAGTTCCCCAAGGTCACGATCCTGTACGGCGACCCGATCCGCTGGGAGCGCATGCCGGAGCCGACCCGCGACCAGCAGCAGCAGGTCGCGAACGCCATCTTCGCCGAGGTGCGCAAGCTCTACGCCCAGCTGGACGCCGTCGGGCGCCGCGGGGTGGCACGCGAGCGGCGCGAGCTGCGTCGCGCGTGACGGAGGTCCTGCGCGCGGGGCTGCTGGCCGGCGTCCACGTGCTCGTCGCCGCCCCACCGGGCTCCCCCGACTTCGCCCGAGCGGTCACCGACCGGACCACCGCTCTCGACGCATCGGTCGAGCGCGTCGAGGTCGACCCGGCGGGCGACGAGGTCGCCGTGCCGGGAGCGGTCGACGTGCTCGTGTGGGACGGCTCGTCGGCCGATCGCGCGCTGGCGGCGCTCGACGGCGCGTGGCTCGTCCTGCGCCCGGTGGCGACGCGGGCGATGGACGGTGGCGGCCTGATCGCGCTGCTCGCCCCGGCGCCGGGCGACGCGCAGGCCGAGGCGGCGCGTGCCGGATTGGAGACCATGGCCCGCACGCTGTCGATCGAATGGGCGCGGCTGGCGATCCGCCCTGTGGCGATCCTGCCCGGCAGGGCGACGCCCGCCCACGAGGTCGCGGAGCTCGTCGCGTTTCTCGCCTCGCCGGCCGGCGCGTACTTCTCCGGCTGCCGGTTCGACCTCGGCTCGGTCTAGCCACACGGCGCGCGGGGCGGCGTTCATGCTGCGGTAACGACAGTGGCCTACTGTCGGCCCATGTCGACGCCGCCGGTGGACTGATGGCGCTGCTCGTCCTGTTCGCGTTCGTCGCGGGCGCCGGCACGGCGCTGAGCCCGTGCGTCCTGCCGGTGCTCCCGGCCGTGCTCTCGGCGGGGGCGACCGGCGGGCGGCGACGCCCGGTCGGGGTGGTGCTGGGCCTCGCCGCCACGTTCAGCGTGACGATCGTGGGCTTCGGCGCCCTGGTCGACGGCGTCGGCCTCGGCGATTCGGCGCTGCGCACGCTCGCGGCGGTCGTGCTGCTCGGCTTCGGGCTCGCACTCGTGGTGCCGCGGCTCGGCGCGCTCCTCGAGGCGCCGCTTTCCCGGCTCCCACGGCTGAGCGCCCGGGGGCGGGGGGACGGCCTGCGCTCCGGCCTCGTGCTCGGGGCCGCGCTGGGGTTCGCCTACGCGCCGTGCGCCGGACCGATCCTCGCCGCGGTCATCACGGTCGGCGCCGCCGCGGAGCGCACGGTGCCGATCGCGCTCGCCTACTCCGCGGGCTCGGCGTGCGTGCTGCTGGCGTTTGCGCTCGGCGGGCGGGGGGTGGCCGGCCGCCTCCGCCGCGCCGGTCGCGGGCCGGTCGTGCAGCGCGCGCTCGGCGTCGTGATGGTGCTGACTGCGGTGGCCGTCGCCGCCGATCTCGACGTCCGCTTCCAGACCGCGCTGGCGAGCAGCTTCCCATCCGCGGTGGTCAACCCGACGGGTGCGCTCGAGCGCTCGGCAGCGGTCGAGCGCCGGCTGGCCGACCTACGCGGGCCGCCCCGCTTCGAGGCCGCCGCCGGCTCGGCCAGGCTCCCCGTGCTCGGCCGCGCGCCCGACTTCACCGGCACCCAGCGCTGGTTCAACACGCAGGGCGGACGGCCGCTGTCGCTCGCGCGACTGCGCGGGAAGGTCGTGCTCGTCGACTTCTGGACCTACACGTGCATCAATTGCCTGCGCACGCTGCCCCACGTGACGGCCTGGAGCCGGCGCTACGAGGGCGATGGCCTGGTCGTCGTCGGCGTCCACACTCCGGAGTTCCAGTTCGAGCACGAGGCCGGCAACGTCGAGACGGCGATCCGCCAGAACCGGATCCCGTACCCGGTCGCCCAGGACAACGAGTACGCGACCTGGGAGGCGTGGGGCAACCAGGCCTGGCCCTCGAAGTACCTGATCGACGCTCGCGGCCGCGTCCGCTACACGCACATCGGGGAGGGCGAGTATCCGGAGACTGAGGCCGCGATCCGTGGGTTGCTCGAAGAGGCGGGGTCGGAGCGGCTGGGCGGCGAGGTTCGCGTGGCGGACAGCGAGCGCGCGTGGCGCATGAGCACGCCCGAGACGTATCTCGGCGCGGCGCGCGCCCGCGGATTCCTCACGGCGCCGCGGCCCGGCGTGCACGACTATGCCGGCGCCGGCGGGCGGCTCGACCGCCACAGGTTCGCGCTGAGCGGTCGCTGGCAGGTGGACGAGGAGTCCGCCGAGGCCGTCGCGGACGCTCGGCTCGACGCCCACGTGCTCGCAAAGTCGGTGTATCTCGTGCTCGGTTCGCGTGGCGGCCGGCGGCACGTCCGCGTCCTCATCGACGGCAGGCCGATCCGCGCAGCGGAGGCGGGCAGCGACGTCCGCGGCGGCCGGCTGACCGTCACGGGCCAACGGCTCTACCGGCTCGTGGCGCTGCCACTGGCCGGCGAGCACCGCCTCTCGCTGCGCTTCGATCCGGGCGTCACCGGGTTCGCGTTCACCTTCGGCTGAGCCGTCGCGATCCGAACGGTGATCCGATCGCCTACGCGGGTGCCGGCACCGGCTCGCCGACCGGGGCCTTCTCGCGCCGGCGCCTGCCCGGCACGAAGAGTGCCGCGAGCGCGCCGAGAGCGAGGACGGCGGCGCCGACCCAGACCGCGCTGGTCATGCCGTCGGTGTACGCCTGCGGGGACTCGTAGGAGCCGTTGGAGGCGAACACGGTGGCGAGCACCGCGATGCCGAGCACGCCGCCGACCTCGCGGATGGCGTTGGTGGCGCCCGACGCCTGGCCGGCCTCCTCCGGCCGCACGGCGGCGAGCACCGCGTTGGCGGCGGGGGCGAACACGAGGGCCATGCCCACGCCGGCCATGACGAACGGGATGACGAGATCCCCGTACGGGACCGCCGGCGTGGAGACCGAGGCCAGCCACCCGATCGCCACGGCCTGCAGCGCCAGGCCGCTCGCCATCAGCGGCCGCGAGCCGATCCGGTCCGACAGCAGCCCGGCGATCGGCGCGACCAGCATCGGCATGCCGGTCCAGGGCAGCGTCCGCAGGCCGGCCTCGAGCGGCGAGTAGCCCTGCGTGACCTGGAAGAACTGGGCGAGCAGGAAGATCGAGCCGAAGACGCCGAAGTACATGGCGAGCGAGACGACGCTCACCGATGCGAAGGCGCGCGAGCGGAAGAAGCGCATCGGGAGCATCGGCTCGGGCGTGCGCAGCTCCCACGCCAGGAAGGCGGCGAGCAGCACGGCGCCGGCCGTCATCGAGCCGAGCACGGTCGCGCTCGTCCAGCCGAGCTCCGCCCCGCGCACGATCCCGTAGACGACGCCCAGCAGGCCGGCGCTCGCGAGCCCGACGCCGGGGAGGTCGAGCGACCGCGCGGGCCCGTGGCTCTCGGTCAGGCGGCGGGAGGCGATCGGCAGCAGCGCGATCCCGATCGGCACGTTGAGCCAGAAGATCCACTGCCACGAGATGCCGTCGACGACGGCGCCGCCGACGAGCGGCCCGAGCGCGACGCCGAGGCCGGAGATGCCGGACCACGCGCCGATCGCCAGCCCGCGCCTCTCGGCCGGGAACGCTCCGGCGAGCAGCGTGAGGGTGAGCGGCGTGACGACGGCGGCGCCGACCCCCTGCACGGCACGCGCGGCGATCAGCGCCTCGGTCGTGGGGGCGAGCGCGGCGGCGGCCGAGGCGAGCGTGAAGAGGCCGAGGCCGAGCACGAACATACGGCGCCGCCCGAAGCGGTCTCCGAGCGCGGCGCCGGTCAGCAGCAGCACGGCGTACGAGAGCGTGTACGCGTTGACCGTCCACTCGAGTGACTGGATCGTCGCGCCGAGGTCCTCGCGGATGGACGGAAGCGCGGTCGTGACGACGAGGTTGTCGAGGACCACCATGAAGAGCGCGATCGACACGATCGCGAAGGTCCAGCCGGGGCGGCTGCCGGACTGGTGTTGTGAGCGATCACTAAGCATAGTTGTGAGTATTCACTCACAACGGCGATCTGTCAAGTCTCCCGGCGCGGTCGGACGCGCGACTCAGGCGAACGTCAACGGCGGCTGGGTAGGGAGGGTGTGGATGTCAGCGTCCCGACACTCCACTTTCGCGTGGGGTTGCTAACTCGCGCATAGCGCGAGTTTCCAGACCCACCACTTTCCGGACCGCGCGGAACTGCGACGAGACACGCGCGGATTGCCACAGCACTCCGCGTGTCCCCTCGATGCCGCCGTTGACGTTCCCCGGAGCCGAGCTCAGCCCGCCCAGGGCACCTCGACCGAGTCCTCGGTCGGCGAGTCGCGGGCGACCACGTACTCGGCGGCCTCGGCGTCGGAGAGGTTCTGCAGGAAGTGGGTCTCGCGCGGGGGGACGTAGACCATGTCTCCCGGCCCGATCGTGACCGTCTGCTCGAGATGGTCACCCCAGCGGACCTCGAGGTTGCCGGACAGCATGTAGACGGCGCTCTCGCAGGAGTCGTGGTAATGGGGCCGCGACTGGGCGCCCGCCGGCACGCGGAAGACGCCCATGTAGAGGTTCGTCGCCCCCGTCGTCGCCTGCGAGATCTCAGCGCCGCCGACGACACCGCGAGGGGTCTCGCGGTGGTGGCCTTCTGGCTTGACGACCTTCATGCGCCCAGCCTATTGCGACGCGCGCCCGAGCCGCGTCAGGTCGTCATCCCGGTGAACTGGCCGCCCGTGACGTTGAGGACCTGGCCGTGGACGAAGTTCGACCAGGGCGAGCAGAGGAAGAACACGCCGCCGGCCGCCTCCTCCGGGGTGCCGCTCCGGCCGAGCGGGATCAGCACCGACTTCATGGCGCGCATCTCGTCGGGGATGCCGAGCTGCACCTGCTGCCCGTCGATCTCCATCGTGTTCTCGGCGTCCTTGGAGGCGGTGAGCCGCGTCTCGATCCACCCGAACGCGACCGCGTTGACGTTGATCTTGAACTGGCCCCACTCCTTGGCCAGCGTCTTCGTGATCCCGACCACGGCGCTCTTGCCGGCCGAGTAGTTCGCCTGTCCGGCGTTGCCCATGGTCCCGGAGATCGAGGACACGTTGACGATCTTGCGGAACACCTCCTCGCCGCGCTCGCGCTCGGCCTTGGCGGGCTCGCGCAGGTGCGGTGCGGCGGCGCGGATCACGCGGAACGGAACCACGGCGTGGATGTCGAGCATGCGCTGGAACGCCTCGTCGCTCATCTTGTGGATCGGCGCGTCGACCGTATAGCCCGCGTTGTTGACGATGATGTCGATCCTGCCCCAGGCGTCGATCGCGGTCTGCACGAGCGCGTCGCACGCTCCGGGCGCGGTGAGGTCGCCGCCGTAGACGACCGTCTCGCCGGCGATCTCGGTCGCCGTCTGCCCGGCGAGGTCGGCGTCGAGGTCGTTGATCAGCACGCGGGCGCCGTGCTCGCTCAGCAGCTCGGCCGTCGCCCGGCCGATGCCGCGCGCCGAGCCCGTGACGATCGCCACCTTGTCGTCCAGCACTCCCATGTTCGGCCTCCAGTCAGGATCAGGAGGCGGGATCGTGCCAGCTAGGCCCGTCCAAGAACCCCGCCACGTCCTGGCCGGGCCGGATCTTCTTGGACAGACCCTACGCCGCGAGCGGTGCCGCAGCAGGCGCGACCACGCGGCCGGCCTCGAGCTCGACGACCCGGTCGGCCACAGCCGCCGCGGCTTCGGCGTCGCGCGTGAAGAGCACGACCGTGACGCCGTCCTCGTGGGCGATCTCCCGCAGCAGCTCGAGCAGCGCGGCGGCCTCGCCGGGGTCAAGGTCGGCGGCCGGCTCGTCGGCCAGCAGCACGGAGGGGCGGCCGGCGATGGCGCGGGCGAGCGCGGCCCGCTGGCGCTCGGCCGGGCTGAGCTCGCCCGCCCGGTCGTCGCGATGGGAGCTGAGGCCGACGCGCTCGAGCAGCGCGTCGATCGTGCCGGAGTCGTGCGGCCGGCGGGCGATCAGCAGCGGGAGCGCGACGTTCTCGCGCACGGTGATGGTGGGGAGGACCGACGCAGCGGGGAGCAGGAGGCCGATGCGGTCGCGCCGCAGGCGCGTGAGCTCGAGGTCGTCGAGGCCGCGCGTCGGGCGCTCGTCGACGCAGACGGTGCCGCCGGCCGGCCGGTCGAGGCCGGCGAGAAGATGCAGGAGCGAGGTCTTGCCCGCACCCGACGGCCCGACGACGGCCGTGAGCCGGCCGGCCGGCGCCTCGAGCGAGACGTCGCGGAGCACGTCCACGCGGGTCCGCAGGTCCCCGACGCGGTGGAAGAGATTGTGCGCGATGACTCCAGGCATGGTCGGAAACTCTCCCACCAGGCCGTACCACGGAAAGGACGGATAACCGAACCTTTGGGGTGGGCCTCCCTCCCCAATAGCGCGCTACAGCCCGTAGGAGCGGCCGATCACGTCGAGCATGATCTCGTCCGTCCCCGCGCCGATGCGGTTGAGCCGCAGGTCGCGCCACACGCGCTCGATCCCGTACTCCTCCATGTAGCCGGCGCCCCCGTGGATCTGCAGGCACTCGTCGGAGACCTCGCACGCCATCCGGGAGGCGAACAGCTTCGCCATCGAGATCTCGCGGACCGGGTACTCGCCGTTCATGTGCCGCCATGCGGTCGTGTAGACGAGCTGGCGCGCCGCCTCGATCTTCGTGGCCATCTCGCCGAACTTGTGACGGGTGACCTGGAACTTGGCGATCGGCCGCCCGAACGCGTGGCGCTCGTTCGCGTACGCGAGCGTCCGGTCGAACACAGCCTGGGCGGCCGCCACCGCGCCGGCGGCCCCGATCAGCCGCTCGCCCTGGAGCTCCCACATGATGTGGTAGAAGCCCTTGCCGACCTCGCCGAGCACCGCGGCCGCCGGCACGCGCACGTCCTGGAAGGCGAGCAGCGCCGTGTCGGACGCGTGCATCCCGAGCTTGCGCAGGCGCTCCTCGCGGATCACGCCCGGCGCGTCCATGTCGACGATGAACAGCGTGAAGCCGTCGTAGCCCGCGTCGACGTCGGTCTTCGTCACGAGCACGATGAAGTCCGCCCGGTGGCCGTTCGTGATGTACGTCTTCGAGCCGTTGATGACCCACTCATCCGCGTCGCGCACGGCGCGCGTCTTGATGCCTGAGACGTCGGAGCCCGCGTCCGGCTCGGTGATCCCCAGGCACGAGATCTTCTCGCCACGGATGGAAGGCACGAGATACCGCTGCTTCTGCTCCTCGGTGCCGAACGCCAGGATCGGCGGCGTCGCCATGTCGGTGTGGACCGCGACGCCCATGGCCAGTCCTCCACAGTCGGCGTGCACGATCTCCTCCGCGAGCACGAGGTTGCACGGGTAATCGCCGCCCTGGCCGCCGTACTCCTCGGGGAACGAGAGCCCCAGCAGCCCGAGCTCGCCCATGCGGGAGAACACCCAGTCCGGGAACGTCGACTGCTCCCACTCGGCCGAATGCGGCCGCAGCTCCTTGAGCACGAACGCCCGGACCGACTCCCGCAGCTGCTCGTGCTCGTCGGTGAAGATGAAGTGCCGCCGCGCGGCTGAATGATCCGGCTTGAGGACGTCGGTCGCGGCCATGGGCCAACGCTAGCCCATGGCCGCTCCCGACTGTGTCGCTTAGCGAAGGATGCCGAGGTGCCTGAGCACCCCGTTCATGAACTCCTTGCGCTTGGCCTCGGTCGAGATCCCTTCGAATCCGAAGCCGGTGTAGACCGTGTCATCGGTGGCGACCACCGCGCCCTCCTGGAACTGCTCGGTGACGCGCTCCCAGCCGACAACCGGGTTCTGGGTGCCGGCGGGCGAAGGCCCGAGCTCCCAGCCGCCGGTGTCGGCCTCGAAGTCGGCCGTCGTCGACGTGGTACCGACCGTGGTCGTCACGTCGTCGACCCAAACCCCGAGCCCGAGCGTGCCCCAGTCCGTGATGACCGAGATCGAGACCTCGATCTTCTTGTTGGCGTAGGCGCTCAGGTCGGCCGTCCAGTCCTTCCAACCCTCCGAGTTGCCCGTGAATGCGTGCCAGGCGCCCGGGTTGGGGGTGCTGCCGGCGGCCGTGCACGTGGCGCCCGTGAGCGTCTGGTAGTGGTCGAGCTGCGGGTGCAGGTCGCGCCAGCCGGCCGGGCAGCTCTGGCCGGTGCCCTGGGTCGTGACGTTCGCGGCGGGCAGCGTCGTCCAGTTCTCGGTGCCCACCTCGCGCACCTCGACGGCCATGTAGTCCCAGTTCGGCTCGAGGTCAGCCGAGAACTTGAACGACAGCGAGCCGCTGGACGCGCCCGTCAGGTCGACCTCACGCCGGAGGCGCTTGAACGCCGCCGAGTCGGCGCCGGCGGACATGTAGTACTGCCCGCTGTACGGCGCGAACGGACCGGCGCCCGGACGCTGCCAGGTCGCGATCCGCCGCGAGTCGGCGTACCACGGGAACTGCGCCGGGTCCAGGATCGAGCTGGTGACCGCGAAGGTCGCCGTGTGCACCTGGTTGTCGGCCGACTCCGGGCCGTTGAACGTGAAGACGCTCGGGCCGAACGGATCGCCCTCGCCCTTGATGGGCACGGGATCGCCGTTCGCGTCCTGCGCGTTGCCGCCGCCCACGTAGATGTACGACCCCAGGTAGTACTGCTGGAAGTCGTTGTCCGGCGGGATGCAGCCGTCCACGGTCTCCGGCTCGGCGCCGCAGTAACGGCCGGTGGGCGACTCGTCCAGCTCCGGGAACCCGAAGTTGCGGAACTCGTAGCCCTCCGCGTCCTGGCGTCCGGCGTGCTGGCCGGTGAACATCAGCTTGCCGCCCTCGTTGAGGAAGTCGCGGGCTGCGAGCTGCGTTTCGATCGCGACGCGCGCCTGCCCGGTCTGACCCGGCTGGCCCGGGCGCCGGGTGACGTAGTCGTCGCCCTTCTCCCAGATCACCAGGTCGTAGTGGCTGAGCACGCCCAGCGGGTGCGGGGCGGTCATGTCGTACGCGTCGACGTCGTACACGTCGGCCGCCACGCCGTTGAGCTCGAGCGCCTTGACCGCCTCGTCGGCGTAGTCAGGGCCCACCGCGTCGGTGGCCGGGATCTGCACCGGGCCGCTGTAGTTCTCGTCGGCGACGACGAGCGCCCGACGGCGGCTCTCCGACTTGGCCTCGTACGTGAATCGCGAGGACCGCCGCTTGCCGTTGGCGGTCTCGAACCACGCGGTGACCTCCTGGCCGGGACGGGTGCCCTCGACCGTGCCGCGCAGGCGGTGGTAGTAGACGCCGGTGTCCTTGTAGTAGCGCTCACCGCCCTTGAACTCGCGGGTCTTGGCGCGCTGCTCGCGTCCACCGTTGACGCGGTAGTGCAGGTAGACCTTGCCGAGCGAGCGCTTGGCCGTCACCTGGACGGGCTGCGGGTCGCCGTAGGAGACGCCGAACGTGTCGACGTAGAACTCGTCGGTCTCGTTGCCGAGGTGCGACTCCGGGTCCTCGGGATCGGCCGCCGACTCGGCGAGGTCGAGCGAGAACTTGCGGTGGCGCTGGAACTCCTCCTCGACCTCCTGCTCGTCGTCTTCGAACTCGAAGCCGGTGACGCCGGGCACGCGCGAGTTGGTGCCCTCGGGCGTGAAGCCGAGGATCCCGTGCGTGTGATAGGCGTCGTCGAGCGTGTCGCCGTTGGTGATGTAGAGCTCGGACGAGAGGTCCGGGTCGAACGTCTCCTCGGCATCGCGGATCGCCGAGTTCGCGTCGGTGCCGGCGAGCGCCTCGAAGATGGCGTTGTCCGGCGTGGGCGTGAACTTCTGGAAGCCCTGCGGCCACAGCAGCAGCTCGGCGGCCGTGTGGTCGTTCTTCTGGAACGCGAAGTCGACGCGGTCCCATAGGCGTTTCATCGCACGTGTCTCGGGCTCCGAGTCGGGGCTCGGACCGCGGTAGGTCTCCGACGACGGGTCGCTCGAGGAGCCCTCGTCGTCGAGCCCGAAGTTCGTCGCGAAGTTGCGGTTGGGGTCGACGCCGTCCTCCGGCTCGCCGCGCACGCCGTCGCGATCGTTGTCGGCCATGTTCTTGCGCCACAGGCGGTTGCCGGGCGTGAACGTGTACTCGTGGCCGTCCGGGTTGGAGATGCAGACGAACCACAGCTCGCGCGTGTCGACGAGCCGGGTGATGCGCGCGTTGTCGCCGTAGCCGGTCACGAAGTACTCGAGCGTGCGGCGGCAGGTCTCGCCCGCCAGCCACTCGCGCGCATGCTGCTGCGCGTTGAAGAGCACCGCCGGCCGCTTGCCGTCCTTGGTGCCGCGGGCGTTGCGCGTGACCTTCAGCGCGACGATGTCGCGCCCTTGGTGCGTGCGCCCGAGCACGAGCTTCTTGGTGATCTGCGGGTATTGGCGCAGGAGCCGTGCGTACTGCTCGAGGTACTGCTCCTTGTCGTCGCCGGGCACGCGGTCGTAGCGCGTCCAGACGCTGTAAGCGGAGTCGTCTGCCTGGTTGGCCTGCGCGGTCCGCGCTCCCATCCGCGCGCGCTGGCGCTTGGCGGCGGTGCGCCCGCGGCGGTCGCGCACGATGCGCGCGTTCACGCCGTCGGTCCGCAGCTTGGCGGCCTGAGTGGCCGTGCCGTAGATCTCGATCGTCTTGCCGCGACGACCCTCGGTGACGTCGAAGCCGGCCAGCGCCAGCTTCTCGAGGTTCTTCGCCGTCGCCTTCACCCGATAGCCGTTGATCGGGTCGCGGCTGTCAGCCGCCGCCGGTGCCGCCAGCACCAGCGAGACGAGCACCGCGAACGCGGCGCCCAATGAGCGTCTGCTCATCCCCTGCCCCCTTCGAACAATTAGCGGTTACGCGGCACGTACCCCCGCCGCGCCATTGGCAGGCACCCTACTGGAGCCGCGATAACGTCCCGCCGGTGCCCGGCCCCGTCCTGTACGAGCTCGCCGATGGCGTGGGGACGATCGCGCTCGACGAGCCCGACACCCGCAACGCGCTCTCGGACGAGCTGCTCGACGACCTGATCGCTGCCTTCGAGGCGGCTCGCGACGACGACGCCGTGCGCTGCGTCGTGCTCACCTCGACGCACGAGAAGGTGTTCTCGAGCGGCGGCAACCTGGCCGGCTTCGCGGCCGAGGCGCCGCTCGTGCACAAGCACTTCGCGACCGATCGCTTCCCGCGGCTGTTCAGGCTGATCGGCGAGCTCGGCAAGCCGACGATCTGCGCGGCCAACGGGCATGTGCTAGCCGGCGCGCTCGGGTTGGCGCTGGCCTGCGACCTGATCGTGGCCCGCGAGGGGGTGCGGTTCGGGACACCGGAGATCAACGTCGGCGTCTTCCCGTTCATGATCATGGCGCTGATCTACCGCAACGTGCCGCGCAAGAAGGCGACCGAGCTGCTCCTCCTCGGCGAGCAGATCTCGGCCGAAGAGGCCGAGCGGATCGGCATTGTCAACCGGGTCCTCCCGGCCGGCGAGTTCGACGCGTTCGTTCGCGACTGGGCCGAGCGGCTGGCGGCCAAGTCGCCGGTGCTCATGCGCCTGGGCAAGGACGCGCTGTTCCGCCAGCAGGACATGGCGCTGGCCGACGCGCTGGAGTACCTGCACGCGCAGCTCACGCTCGCGTTCTCGACCGAGGACATCCAGGAGGGCGTGAAGGCGTTCTTCGAGAAGCGGGAGCCGGAGTGGACCGGGCGCTGAGGGTCACCTGCCTGCGCGGGCGCACTTCGGATCGGACCGACGGCGGCGGTGCGGGAGCCGAGGCGCTGGCGCGTGCGCTCGGCGGCCGCGTGGTCGGCGAACCGTCACCCGGCCGCCCGCGGGACTGGTCCGAGGACCTGCCCGACTCGCGTCCGGTGCTGGAGGCGGCCGCGGCCGAGGTGTCGGCGGCGCTCGACCAGGGCGAGCTGCCGCTGCTCACCGCATCGGACTGCACGATCTGCATCGCCACGCTGCCGACCGCCGCGCGGCGGATCCCCGGCCTCCGCGTCCTGTGGCTCGACGCGCACGGCGACTTCAACACGCCCGAGAGCACGCCGAGCGGCTTCCTGGGCGGCATGTGCCTGGCCGCGGCGTGCGGGCGCTGGGACGCCGGCTGGCCGGACACCATCGATCCGGCCGCCGTCTCCTTCCTCGGCGTGCGCGACCTCGACCCGGGGGAGCGCGCCGAGGTGGAGCGAGCCGCAGTCGGAACGGGAGTGCCGGACGACGGCGCAGTCTTCGTGCATCTCGACGTCGACGTGCTCGACCCGTCGGTGCTCGCGGCCCAGTTCCCGGTGCCGGGCGGCCTTCAGCCCGACGACGTCCGCGGCGTGCTCGCGCGGCTGCGCGACGAGGGGCGGCTCGTGGGGCTCGAGATCACCGCACTCGAGGACCCCGCCGGCGTGGAGCTCGTCACCGAGGTCCTTCGGCCGGTCACCCGCTAGCCATGCTCCGCCCCCTCGTCGAGGATCTGAACGAGCGCCGGGCGAAGGCGGTGCTCGGCGGTGGTGAGGAGCGGATCGCCCGGCAGCACGCGCAGGACAAGCTGACCGCGCGCGAGCGGATCGCCCGGCTCGTCGATGACGGGACGTTCACCGAGCTCGGTCTCCACGCCGGCATCCATCACTCGGTCCGCGGGCTCGAGGACCGGGAGGCGCCCGCGGATGGGGTGATCACCGGCTACGGCCGGGTCGACGGTCGTTCCGTCGCCGTGTGCGCGTACGACTTCACGGTCATGGCCGGCTCGATGGGGACGACCGGAGAGCTGAAGGTGGCGCGGCTGCGCGAGCTGGCTCTGACGAAACGGATGCCGTTCGTGTGGCTGCTCGACTCGGCGGGGGCGCGGATCCAGGAGGCGGTGGGCTCGCTGTTCGCCGGCTCCGGCAACCTCTTCCGCGAGGAGGTCGTGGCCAGCGGCGTGATCCCGCAGGTCGCCGCCCTGATGGGGCCGTGCGCGGCCGGGACCGCCTACATCCCCGGCCTCGCCGACTTCGTGCCGATGGTCTCCGGCCGCGGCTCGATGGCGCTCGCCGGCCCGCATCTCGTGCGCGCGGCGGTGGGGGAGGACGTCACGCAGGAGGAGCTCGGCGGGGCGCGCGTGCACTGCCGCACGTCGGGCGTCGGCGACCTCGAGGTCGCCGACGACGAGGAGTGCCTGGCCCGCATCCGCGAGTACCTCTCCTACTTCCCTTCGCACTGCGAGGAGCGCCCGCCGGTGCGGGAGAGCGACGACCCGGTCGACCGCATGGACGACGAGCTGCTCGACGTGCTGCCCGGCTCGAACCGGCAGGCGTACGACATGTATGACGTGATCCGGCGCATCGTCGACCACGGCGAGTGGCTCGACCTCAAACCGCGCTTCGCGCGCACGATCATCACCTGCCTGGCGCGCATGGGCGGGCGGCCGGTGGGCATCGTCGCGAGCCAGCCACGCCACCTCGGCGGGATCCTCGACAACGACTCGGCCGACAAGGCGGCGCGCTTCGTCAACCTCTGCAATGCGTTCGGCCTGCCGCTCGTGTTCCTCGTCGACGTGCCGGGCTTCATGGTCGGGACCAAGGTCGAGGCGGCGGGCATCATCCGTCACGGGGCGAAGATGCTCTACGCGGTCGCCAACGCGACCGTCCCGAAGATCACGGTGGTGGTGCGCAAGGCGTATGGCGCGGGCTACTACGTGATGAACGGTCGCGCGTACGAGCCCGACCTGATCGTCGCCTGGCCGAGCGCCGAGATCTCGGTCATGGGCGCCGAAGGAGCGGTGGAGATCGTCTTCCGCAAGCAGGTCGAGGAGGCCGAGGACCCGGCGGCCAAGCGGGCGGAGCTGATCGAGGCCTACCGCGGCCTGATCGACGTCTACGTTGCCGCGCGCAGCGACATGGTCGACGACGTGATCGATCCGCGCGAGACCCGCCCCACGATCATCCGCGCGCTCGAGATGGCGGAGGGCAAGCGCGTCGAGCGGCCGTTCAAGCGCAACGGCGTCGTCCCGGTCTGACCGGGACCCGCAGTAGTCTCGCCCGGTGTCGTGATCGGCATGGACGGCTTCACGCTGCTCGGCGCCATCCCCGTCGGGCTGCAGATCTGGGGTGAGGAGCCCGGCGGCGTCTCCCTGCGCTGGGCCAACCACGACGACGCGCGCGAGGTGGGTCGCTCGGCGGCCGTCGCGGCCCTCGCCGGCAGCGACGTCGACACCGTCGAGGACTGCGGCGAGACCGGCTGGTGCCGCGTGCGGGCGCGCTCGCTCGGGAACGGGACCGTGATGGTGAGCCTCGAGGACTTCACGGACGTGCACCAGCGCGAGCAGATCGACGCCTCGATCGTGGAGAACCTGCAGGACGGGCTCGTCGTGGTGGACCTGGCGGGACGCGTCACGCGGGCCAACCAGGCGGCGGCGGAGCTCTTCGGCGTCGGTCCCTGCGGATTGGTCGGCACGCGGCTGCGGGACCTCCCCGTCGAGCTGCGAAGGCGCGGCGGCGCTCGGCTCGAGGCCTCGGCGTCGCCCGTGCGGCGCGCGCTGGCCGGCGAGACCGTGCGCGGCGTGCTGGTCCAGGTCGAGCGTGCCGACGGCACGGCGCTCTGGGTGGAGGTGGACGCGAGCCCGCTGGCCGACCCCGACGGCCGTCCGTACGGAGCGCTCAGCACGTTCACCGACGTGACGGGCCGCGTCGAGCGCGAGCGGCGGATCCTGCAGGAGGCGGACACGGACGAGCTCACGGGCGTCGCCAACCGCCGTGCGCTGCAGCGCATGCTCTGTGCCGCGCTGGCCCGCGCCCGCGCACACGGGCACATGGTCGCGGTGCTGATGCTCGACCTCGACGGCTTCAAGGGGCTCAACGACCGGCTCGGCCACGCGGCCGGCGACGAGGCCCTGCGCGAGATGGCGGCACGGCTCCGGCATGCGGTGCGCGAGCGCGATCTCGTGGCGCGCGCCGGCGGCGACGAGTTCGTGGTCGTGCTGCCCGACCTGCCGCCGGGCGACGGCGTAGCCGACGAAGCCGCGGCGCGTGTCCAGGCGGCCTTCGCGGAGCCTCTGGAGATGGCCGGCGGGCGCGTGCGGCTCGCGGCGTCGGTGGGCATGGCGTGCTTCCCGGACGACGCCGACGACGTCGAGGGCCTGCTCACGGTCGCCGACCGCGCCATGTACACCCGCAAGCCGTCAGGCCGCTTCGCCCGCAGGGCGGTCTGATCCTCGTGGGCCTCGAGGACCCGGTCATCCTCACGTGCGCGATCTCCGGCGCCGTCGCCGGGCGCGACCAGTGCCCGGCCATCCCGTACACGCCGGAGGAGTACGCGGCCGAGGCGCGCCGGATCGTCGACGAGGGCGGCGCGATGATCCACATCCACGCCCGTCGGCCTGACGGCACGCCAAGCCACGAGGTGGAGGACTTCCGGGCCATCACCGAGGCGATCCTCGCCGAGGTCGGCAACGTGATCGTGAACCTCTCGACCGGCGCCATCGGCGTGCCGGTCGAGAAGCGGGTCGCCTACCTGCGCGAGCTACGGCCGGACGTCGGGGCCCTGAACATGGGCTCGATGAACTACGCGAAGTACTCGCGCCGGCGCAAGGACTTCGTCTTCAAGGCGGTGTTCGAGAACTCGTTCGACACGATCCTGACGCTGCTCGGTGCGATGAACGAGAGCGGCATCCGGCCCGAGCACGAGTGCTTCGACTCCGGGCACCTCGCCAACCTCGACCCGCTGCTCGACATGGGCGTGCTCGAGCCCCCGCTGCAGGTCTCGTGCGTGATGGGGGTGACGGGCGGCATCCGGCCGACCGCGCGCAACCTCGCCCACATGGCCGAGCAGGTGCCGGACGTGCCGCACCAGTGGGGGGTGATCGGGATCTCCCGCGAGCAATGGGGGCTGGTGGCGGCCGCGCTCTCGCTCGGCGGGAACGTGCGGGTCGGGCTCGAGGACAACTTCTACCTGCCGGACGGCACGATGGCGCGGTCGAACGGCGAGCTGGTGGCGAAGGCGCGGGCCATGGCCGAGGACGCCGGGCGGCGGGTGGCGACGGTGGCGGAGGCTCGCTCGATGCTCGGCCTGCCGCGATGAGCGCGCTCGCGGGCGTCCGGGTGCTCGACCTCTCGCGGCTGCTGCCCGGCGGCTTCTGCTCGCTGCTGCTGGCCGACTTCGGCGCCGACGTGGTCAAGGTCGAGGACACCGGGATGGGCGACTACGTGCGCTGGGCATCGCCGCAGTACCCCGGCGCCGACCCGAGCGCGGGAGGCGCCATGTTCCTCGCCCTCAACCGCGGCAAGCGGTCCATGCGGATCGACCTCAAGACCGAGACAGGCCGGGAGGTGCTGCTGCGCCTGGTGCGCGACGCCGACGTGCTGCTCGAGTCGTTCCGCCCCGGCGTCATGGAGCGGCTCGGCGTGGGCTGGGAGCGGCTCCGCGAGGAGAACCCGCGGCTGGTCTACTGCGCGGTCACCGGCTACGGCAGGGACGGGCCGTTCGCGGGGCGGGCGGGGCACGACCTCGACTATCTGGCGCGCGTCGGGCTGCTCGACCTGACGGGAGACGTGGACGGTCCGCCCGTCCAGGCCGCTGGGCAGATCGCCGACCTCGGCGGCGGCGCGCTGATGGCCGCCTTCGGGATCCTCGCCGCGCTACGCGAGCGCGACCGCTCGGGGCAGGGGCAGCTCGTCGATGTCTCGATGGCCGACGGGGCGCTCTCCTGGATGGCGATGGAGGCGGCGCGGGTGCTCGCGGGCGTCCCGGCTCCGGGGCGAGGCCGCACCGAGCTCGGGGGCGGCCTGCTCTGCTACCGGCCGTACCGGTGCGCCGACGGCTGGGTCGCGCTCGGCGCGCTCGAGCCGAAGTTCTGGCGCGCCTGGTGCGAGGGCGTCGGGCGCCCCGACCTCGTCGCGCGCCAGTTCGACGAGGTCGGCTCGGGCACGCATCGCGAGGTCGAGGCGGTGTTCGCCGGCGGCACGCGGGCCGAGTGGGAGGCGTTCAACGACGAGCACGACTGCTGCCTCGAGCCGGTGCTCGGCCTCGACGAGGCGCTCGAGTCCGAGCTCGTGCGCGCACGCGAGATGGTCGTCGAGGTCGACCAGCCGGGCGCCGGGCCGGTGCGGCTGCTCGGGACCCCGGTCAAGCTCTCCCGGACCCCGGCGCAGCCCAGCCGCTCCGGCGGCCCGGTCCTCGGCGGCGACACCGAGGCGGTCCTCACCGAGGCCGGCTACGCGCCCGAGGAGATCCGCTCCCTGCTGGCGGCCGGCGCCGTCGCCGGCCCATCCACGACCGCCGACGGCAGCTTCCTCTCGTGAGCGACTTGACACGCGCTGACGATCCCGCTGCGGGTGACGACGCCGGCGGTCGCGGTGCGGCCGCGGCGTTCTTCGCTCCGCTGGGCGACGGTCGGTTCGCGGCGACGTCGCACACGCGCGGGCCGTGGAACCCGGCGCATCAGCACGCCGGCCCGCCCGCGGCGCTGCTCGGGCGGGCGCTCGAGCGCTGCGAGCCGCGCGACGGGATGCTGCTCGCCCGGCTCACGTTCGAGATCCTGCGGCCGGTGCCGGTCGCCGAGGTGGCGGTACGCGCGCGGGTGGTCCGGCCCGGGCGCTCGGTGCAGCTGCTCGAGGGCGAGCTGACGGCGGATGGCGAGCCCGTGGTGACCGTGCGCGCGTGGCGTGTGAAGGCGGCGGACGCGCCCACCCGGGGCAAGGACGACGGCGCGCCGCCCAGGCCGGCGGAGGCGACCCCGCCGCCCCCGCTCGAGGGCTTCGGCTACGGCGACGCGGTCGAGCTGCGGTTCGCCGCCGGGAGCTGGTTCGAGCCGGGGCCGGCGACCGTGTGGACGCGCCTGCGGGTAGCCGTGGTCGAGGGCGAGGAGCCGACCGGCCTCCAGCGCGTGCTCGCCGTGGCCGACTCCGGCAACGGCGTCTCCGGCGAGCTCCCGCTCGACCGGTGGCTGTACATCAACCCCGAGCTCACCGTCCATGTGCTGCGCGAGCCGCGGGGTGAGTGGATCTGCCTCGACGCCGAGACGGCCATTGCGTCCGGCGGCGCCGGCCTCGCCAGCTCGGTGCTGAGCGACGACGACGGGATGGTGGGTCGGGGCGCGCAGTCGCTGCTTGTCATGCCCCGGGGGGCGGGAACGTCAACGGCGCCTTCCCTACCCAGCCGCCGTTGACGTTCCCCGCCGGCCCACCCCAACGGCCGGAAGCCGCAGGCCGACGACCGCGACCAGCAGCCCGAGCCAGATCAGCGCCATCACCCCGATCGCCGCCGCCTTCTCGGCCGGGAAGCCGCCGGACGCGGCCGCGACGGGCTCCATGTCGGGCGCCGGCTTCGGGATCGGGTTCGGCGTCGGGTCGCCCGTGGTGGGCACGGTGATCGGCGCGAGCCGGTGTGGCGTGGCGTCGGTCCAGCCGTCAAAGACCCGCGTCTGCCACTGCCCCTTGGCCGGGAACGTGACCTCGGCGACGTAGGTTCCAGGGCGGCCCGCGTGCTCGGCGTAGAAGCGGCGCGACTCGCCGCGCCCGTTGTGGATCAGCAGGCTCGGGCGTGCGTCGTCGAGCGGCGTGACCCCGTGCTGCTTGACCACGAGCGTGGCCCGCCAGGTGTCGCCCGGCCCGATGCCGCCTGGGGGCGTTGCGACTTCGACGGTGGCCCACCCGCCCGCGAGGGCGGCGGCCGGGAAGGCGAGCACGGCGAGCGAGGCTATGGCGAGGGCGAGTCTCATATCCCGGCTACACCGCTCGTGCGCACGTCGTTCCCGCCCACGCTCGCGCGGAGCCGGTTCCCGTCACCAGTGCACGTCGTGGCGCTCCATCACGCCCCATCCCTCACGCAGCGGGCCGGCTACCGGCAGCTCGCCCGCGAACATGCCGAACGGCTGCTCGTAGTCCGAGCGCAGCACGAGCAGGTTCTCCCGCCGCGCGCGCACCGCCTCCGCCGAGAACCGCAGCCCGTCGACCGAGGAGAGGTCGTGCGCGAACGTCACCGGGCCGACCTCGTGCGGCTTCCCGTCGACCCAGACCGTGCGCTCGGAGGCCTCCGGCGCGTCGTGGATCCCGTCGACGAGGTTCCACGCGACCGCCGCGCCGGACGCCGCGACGCCCACGCCCGCCGACCAGCGCCAGGCGGTGTGGCGGGCGTGGTAGCCGGCCGACTCGTCGACGATCGCCCGCAGGTCGAGCGGCCGGCGCACGCCGTCGAGCTCGAGCCACCCCCGCGCGCGCACGCCGCCGCGCTTGCGCGTCCACGCGTACTCGTCCCCGTGCGGAGACACGACCTCGATCGGCTCGCCGTCGTCGAGCGCGAGGTCCAGGCGCACCCTCCGGCCCGCCACGGTCAGCCGCCGCGCGTCGACCGCCACGCCGCCACGCCCGCGTGCCGTGCGCGCCAGCAGGCGGCCGCCCGCGCGATCCCACACCGCCCACCACGCCACCGGTACCGGCCCGACCCGCGCGCGGGCCGCGCACAGCATCACGTCCGATCCGTAGGCGCCGACGTACGTCCAGCGCTTGAGCGGCCGGCCGCCGCGCCAGCCAGGCATCGCCTCCGGCGGCAACGGCAGCGAGGGGCGGTCGAGCGCGGGCCCGCGCCACGGGACGGTCGGCATGGCGCTGTATGCTGGCGAACCCACGCGTTGACTGACGAGTCAATCTCGGGGGAAGGAGAAACCGTGCGCGTCGCCGCCGTCCAGCTCACCTCCACCGCCGATCGCGAGCGCAACCTCGCCACGGCCGACCGGCTCACGCGCGCCGCTGCGGCGGCCGGCGCCGAGCTCGTCGTGCTGCCCGAGAAGTGGCCGGTGCTCGGCACGCCCGAGGAGACGGCGGCCGGCGCCGAGCCGTTCGACGGGCCGGCACTCGCCTGGGCGCGCGCGACCGCCCGGCAGCTCGGCATCGACCTCGTGGCCGGCTCGATCGCCGAGCGCGTCCCCGATCGCGAGCGCGGCTCCAACACCTCGGCTCACATCGGCCCCGACGGCGAGGTGCATGCGGTCTACCGCAAGCTGCACATGTTCGACGTCGAGGTCGGCGGGCGCACCTACCGGGAGTCCGAGCACGAGGAGCCCGGCGACGAGATCGTCCTCAGCGAGACCGCGGAGGGCGTCGAGCTGGGTCTCACCGTCTGCTACGACCTGCGCTTCCCCGAGCTGTACCGCATCCTCGCGGTCCGCGGAGCCCGCATCCTCACCGTGCCCGCGGCCTTCACGCTGGCCACCACTCGCGACCACTGGGAGGTCCTCCTGCGCGCGCGGGCGATCGAGGACCAGGCGTTCGTGATCGCCGCGAACCAGGTCGGCGAGCACGCGCCCGGGCTGCGCTCGGGCGGGCGCTCGATGATCGTCGATCCGTGGGGCGTGGTGCTGGCGCAGGCGGGTGGGCGGGACGGGGAAGAGACGTTCGTCACCGCTGACCTCGATCTCGGCCGCCAGGCCGAGATCCGCCGCACGCTGCCCTCGCTTGCCAATCGCCGTCCGCAGGCCTACGTCTGGCCGCAGGAGACCCACGCGTAGTGGCCACCGCCGCGGTCGACAAGCGCCGCATGATCCTCGACGCCGCCGTCCGCGTCTTCGCGCGCCAGGGCTTCCACACCTGCCGGGTGTCGGACATCGCGGACGAGGCGGGTGTGGCCTACGGACTCGTCTACCACTACTTCCAGTCCAAGGACGAGGTGCTCGACACGCTCTTCCTCGAGCGCTGGGACGTGATGCTCGACGCGATCCGTGAGGTCGACGCCGGCTCGGCTCCCGCCCGCGACAAGCTGTACGCGATCGCGTCGTTCATCGTGGACTCCTACCGTCATGACCCTGACCTCATGAAGGTGATCATCGTGGAGGTCACGCGCGCCGCGAACTCGTTCGGCGCGGCGCACCTGGACAAGATCGCGGAGGCCTACGCGCAGATCAGCGGGATCGTCGAGCACGCCCAGCGCACGGGCGAGTTCCGCTCCACCGTGAGCGCCGAGTTCGCCGCCATGGCGTTCTACGGCGCGATCGAGCAGGTCCTCACCGGCTGGATCTTCGGCACCCTCGAGCAGGGCGAGGGCGCCTATGATCGCGCCAAGGAGTACGTGGTCGAGACCATCTGCGGCGGCCTCAACTCCTAGACTCCGGCCGATGACCGACAACGACATGGTCAAGCGCCTGCTGTGGGCCGGCCTGCTCGCCGGGCTCGGGGCGCTCGCCTCCATCGCGACGACAAGGGCTGCCTCCCTGATTTGGCGCCGCGCGTTCGGGGAAGATCCTCCGGAATGAGCGCTGAAGACCGCACCCGCTCGATGGCCCGCGGCGAGGAGCTGCGCGAGAACCTGGCCGACACCGACGCCCGCCGCGCGGAGGAGGAGGCCGCCAAGGCGCAGCAGGCCACCGAAGCGGCCGCCAAGGAGCAGGAGAAGCGCGAGCAGGAGGCGCAGCGGGAGCGCGATCGCGCGCGCCGCGTGCACGAAGCGTCCGACGAGGCGCGCGCCCGGGCCGATGACGCGATCGCCGGATCGTCACCACGCCCGCAGCCGGCCGCGTCCGCCGCCGGCGACGGATCGACGTCCTCGATCCCCGGGCTCGACAAGCTGCCGCCGGCCGCCCAGCGCCCCGAGGTCCTGGTGGGCGCCGCCTTCGCCGGCTCGTTCATTCTCGCCCGCGTGCTCAAGCGACTCTTCGACTGACATGGCCAACGATCACGACACCTCCGAGCTCGGCCAAGCCGTCCAGGACGTCACGGAGCGGGCGAGCCTGCTCATCCGCGAGGAGATCGAACTCGCCAAGCGCGAGGTGACCGACAAGGTCACGAAGCTCATCAAGGGCGCCGTGGTCGGGATCGTGGCCGGCATCTTCGCGGTGTTCGGGCTCATCTACCTGCTGGACGCGCTGGCCTGGGGCATCTGGGAGCTCTTCGACATGGATCGCGACTTCTGGGTCGGGTTCCTGATCGTCGCCGTGCTGCTCTTCCTGTTCGGCGGCATCGCCGGCTTCCTCGCCGCGCGCTTCCTGAAGCGCGGCTCGCCGCCCACGCCGCAGATGGCGATCGAGGAGGGCAAGCTGATCAAGGAGACCGTCACCGGCTCGCATCCCGCGTTGCCGCAGGGCCCCACGTCCGAGACCCGCACGAAGGTGCCGCGCTGATGGCCGAGATCCGCTCGCCCGAGGAGATCCGCGACTCGATCGAGGCCAACCGCGCCGAGCTGGGGCTCGCCGTCGAGCGCCTGCGCAACGAGGTCACGAAGGCGACGGACTGGCGCGCGCACTTCGAGCGCCACAAGAAGGAGGTCCTGATCGGCGCCGCTGTGACAGGCTTCGTGCTCGGCGGCGGTATCGCGGCGGTGACCGGCCTGCTCACGGGCCGGCGTCGCAACCGGGATCGGTTCTAGCCGCCGGCGAGCGGATGACCGCGCCCGGCGTCGACAGACACGACGATTTCGCGAGCATTCGCGTGGTGCTCCGCGTCGTGCTCGTGGTCGTCGTGGTCGTCCTCACGCTCGTCCTGATGTACCTGCTGCGCCGGCCGCTCACGTGGATCTTCATCGCGGCGTTCATCGCCGTCGCGCTCTCGGGGCCGATCAACGTGCTCGAGCGCCGCATGCGCCGCGGCTACGCGATCGCGCTGGTGTACCTCGCGCTGATCCTCGCGCCCTTCGCGCTGATCGGCCTGCTCGTGCCGCCGATCGTCACGCAAGCCGACAACCTGATCAAGAACCTGCCGGAGTACGCCGAGCAGGTGACCGAGTTCGTCAACAACAACGACCGCCTGCGCCAGCTGCAGGAGGAGTACGACATCACCGGCCGGCTCGAGGAGGAGGCCGCCAAGCTGCCGAGCCGGGCCGGCGACGCCGCCGGCGTGCTGAGCGACATCGGCGTCGGGCTCATCAACTCGATCTTCGCGGCAGTCACGATCTTCGTGCTCTCGATCTTCATGCAGGGCAGCGGCCGGCGGTTCCTGGACACGTGGGCGAGGCAGTACCCGCCCGACCGCGAGGAGTGGATGCGCAACCTGTTCCAGCGGATCGGCAACGCGATCGGCAACTACGTCGCTGGCGCGCTCCTGCAGGCCACCGTGGCCGGCTTCACGAGCTGGTTCGTGCTGCTCATCCTCGGCGTCGACTACGCGCTGCCGCTCGCGGTGATCGTGTTCCTGCTCGACCTCATCCCACTCGTCGGCGCGACGCTCGGCGCGGTGCTGGTCGGCATCGTGACGCTGTTCTCGGACTTCCCGATCGACACCGTGATCTGGACCGCCTACGCGATCGTCTACCAGCAGGTCGAGAACAACATCATCCAGCCGCGCATCCAGGCCAAGGCGGTGCAGCTCGACCCACTGATCGTCCTCGTCTCAGTGCTGTTCGGCTCGGCGCTGTTCGGTGTCCTGGGCGCGCTGCTCGCGATCCCGGTGGCCGCCTCGATCCAGATCACGGTGCGCGAGTACATGAAGCAGCGTCGCGCGGAGGGGCCGGCGCCGCCGGCCGGCGACACCGCGCTCCCCGCCTGAGCGACGGAATACCTGCGGGGTTCGCACCGTCATCCATGACGATGCGCATCCTCATGACCTCCAACACGGGGGCCGGCCACATCGGGCCGCTCGTTCCCTTCGCCCACGCCTTCCTCCGCGCCGGCCACGACGTCCTGCTCGCCGCACCCGCCAAGGCGGCACCGACCGTCGAGCGCGCCGGCCTCTCCTTCTACCCGCTCGCCGATCCGCCCGCCGAGGAGACCGACCGCGTCTTCACCGAGCTCCAGGGGCTGCCCCAGGAGGAGCAGAGCGTGCGCGTCATGCGCGAGATCTTCGCCGGGATCGACGCACGCACCTCGCTCCCCGGCGTGCTGCGCGCCGTCGGCCGCTTCCGGCCCGACGTGCTGCTGCGCGAGCCCACCGAGTACGCCGGCCTGCTGGCCGCCGAGCAGTTGGGAGTGCGCCATGGCCGGATCGCGATCATGGCCGCGGGCACCGAGACCTGGGGCGTGCCGGTCGTCGCCGGAGTGCTCGACGAGCACCGCGAGCGCCTCGGCCTGCGGCCGGATCCCAGCGGCCGGCGGATCACGGAGAGCCCGTACCTCACGATCATCCCCGAGGCGCTGGAGGATCCCGACGACTTCGGTCCTGTGCACGCGGTCCGCTTCCGCGAGCCCGCGCCCGACGCGCGGCCGCTGCCGGACTGGTGGGGCGGCCACGGCGGGCCGCTCGTGTACGTCACCTACGGCTCGGTGACCCCCACCATGCCGTACTTCCCGGAGCTGTTCGCGGCCACCGCTGCCGCGCTCGGCGAGCTGCCCGTTCGCGCGCTCTTCACGGTCGGGGTCGACTCCGACGTCGAGGCGCTCGCGCCCGTGCCGGACAACGTGAAGGTCAGGCGCTGGATCCCGCAGGCCGGCGTGATGCCGCATGCGGCCGCGATGGTCGGCCACGGCGGTGCCGGCTCGACCCGCATGGCGCTGGCCGCCGGCGTGCCGTCGGTGATCGTGCCGGGCTTCGCCGACCAGTTCCGCAACGCCGAGCGCATCGCGGCGCTGGGCGCGGGCCTGCAGGCCGGCCCGGAGGATCTCGTCAGCGCGCTCCGGCGGGTGCTCGACGAGCCGTCCCACCGCGAAGCGGCCCGCCGCGTGGCGGCGGAGGTGGCCCGGCTCCCGCTTGTCGACGAGGCCGCCGAGGTCCTGAGCGACTGGCTCGAGAGCGCTCGCGCGGCTTAGCTACACCGGGCCGAGCAGCGAGCTCGGAAGGCCGGTGATGCCGAACAGCCCGGGGCCGACGTGGGTGCCGATCACCGGTCCGATCTCCGAGACGAACTCGGGGTCGCGGCCGTAGATCTCCCGCCCCCGCTCGGCCAGCCGGTCGGCGACGTCGCGGGCCTGGATGTGCTGGATGAAGAACACATCGGCGCCCGACTCGTGGGCGGCGGCCAGGTGGTCGACCAGCCGCTCGAACGCACGACCCGCCGTGCGCACCCGCTCCATCGGCTGGATCTCGCGCTCGATCGTGAGGATCGGCTTGATCTTGAGCGCCGAGCCGACCCAGGCCTGCGCCGCCCCGATGCGTCCGCCGCGGCGCAGATACTCGAGCGTGTCGACGGCGAAGATGATCCGCATCCGCCGGCGGAGCGCGGTGGCGGCCTCAGCCGCGCCGCGCAGGTCGGCCCCGTCGCGCGCCGCGTTGCGCGCCGCGATCGCCATCAGGCCGTGGCCGGCAGCGCCCGTGTCGGAGTCCAGTACCTCGATGCGCGCGGGGTCGATCCCGCGCTCGAGCAGGGCGTCGCGGGCCTGGTGGGCGGCCTGGACGGTGCCCGAGATGCCGCCCGAGAGGTGCACGGAGAGGATGTCGTCGCCGGCCTCGAGCAGCGGCTCGTAGACCGCGAGGAAGTCGCCTACCGACGGCTGCGAGGTGCTCGGGAGCGTCACGGCGGTGCGCAGGTGCTCGTAGAAGCCGTCGTAGTCCGGCATGTCGCTCTCCCGATCGGTGCGCCCGTCCCAGCTGACGTACAGCGAGACGAGGTGCAGGTCGTGGCGCTCCACCACCGCGGCCGGCAGGTAGTGGGTCGTATCGGTGACCACCGCGACGCCGGACATGGCGGGCAGCCTATCCTCGCGCCGTGGCGCGAGTGCTGGTGACAGGAGGGACCGGGTTCATCGGCGCGCACGTGGTGCGCGCGCTGCTCGCTCGCGGGGACGACGTGCGCGTGACCATGCGGCCGTCGTCGCGGAGCGCGGTGCCCGACGACGTCGAGCGGGTGACGGCCGACGTGACCGATCGCCGGGCCGTCCGGCGCGCGGTGCGCGGGGTCGAGCGGGTGTTCCACGTCGCCGGCACGACGCGGCTCGGACTCGACCCCGCAGAGCTCCTCCGCGTGCACGTCGACGGCACGCGCGCGGTGCTCGACGCGTGCCTGGCGGAGGGTGTGGCGCGGGTCGTGCACGTCTCCTCGGTGGCGGCGATCGGACCGGCGCGGCCCGGCGGCGCGCTCGACGAGCGGCACGTCCGCACCGGCCCGCTGGGGATCCCGTACGCCGACGCCAAGCACGCCGCCGAGGTCGAGGCGCTGCGGGTGGCGGCCCGCGGCCTCGAGGTGGTGGTCGCCTGCCCGGCGAACGTGTTCGGCCGCGGGGACGAGCGGCGCTCGTCGACGGAGGTCGTGCGCCGCTTCCTGCTGCGGCGCATCCCGGCCTACGTGGACGGCGCGCTCAACATCGTCGACGTCGAGGACGTCGCCGCCGGGCTGCTGCTGTGCGACGAGCGCGGCGTGCCCGGCGAGCGCTACATCCTCGGGACGCGGAACTACACGTGGCAGCGGCTGTTCAGCGAGCTGCAGCGGATCTCGGGCGTGGAGGGGCCGGTCATGCGCGTGCCGCGCTCGGTGGCGCTGGCGATCGCCGAGGGCTCGGCGCGGGTGCCGGGGCTCCCGCCGCTCGGGAGCAGCGAGGAGATCCGCGCAGCCGGGCACTGGTGGACGTACCGCTCGGCCAAGGCCCGGCGCGAGCTCGGCTGGACGACCCGGCCGCACGAGGACACGGTGGAGGCGACGGTCAGGTTCCACGAGGAGCGGCTGGGC
>CAVVCR010000007.1:0-99613 GCA_963746795.1 uncultured Solirubrobacteraceae bacterium | reverse complement strand
AGGATGTCAGGTGCTATGGGCCGCAGGGCGACCCGTCGGTCTTCGACCGTGACAATGACGGCAAGGCCGATACGCTCGTGCTGTCGGTCGACAGCGTCCTGGCGGGGCCGCAGTGCGGCGCCGGGCTGGCCACCAGGACCTCCCCCACGGGCCCGTACGCCGACGGGGCCTGGGAGGGCCTGCGGGTGTTCGACGTGTCGGATCCGACCGCTCCGAAGCAGATCGCGGCCGTATACCAGGACTGCGGCTCGCACACCAACACGCTGCTCCCTGCACCGGGCGGAAAGTCGATGTACGTGCTGAACTCGAGCTACCCGCTCGGCGAGGGCCCGACCTGTGGTCCGCTCGGCAAGGCCGCGGGTCGCAAGGTGAACCACGGCGTCGTGCAGGTCATCGAGGTCCCGTTCAAGGACCCAGCGACGGCGCGCGAAGTCACCGAGCTGCCGATCGTCTACCCCGGTGACGCCGACGGCGTGTACAAGCCGGTGAGCGAGCACGGCATCACCGCGCCGCTGGACAACTTCCTCGGCTGCCACGACCTGAGCTCCTTCCCCGACAAGGGCATCGTCGGCGCCGCGTGCGGCGAGCAGGCGCAGGTCTGGAAGATCGACCGCAGGACCGGCCTGCCCGACACGGAGGACCCGAAGTGGTCCTACGACCAGCCGAACGTCGACTTCTGGCACTCGGCGACGTTCAGCTGGGACGGCAAGGTCGCCAACTTCATCGACGAGTCGTTCGGCGACGGCTGCCCGACGGTGACCACGAAGACCGGCGGCGTGTCGAGCACGCCTCGCGTGTTCGAGACGGGGAACATGTTCTTCTTCGAGACCAAGGGCGGCGACCTGCTGTCGGAGTACCGCAACCCGCGTCCGACGAACGACAACACGAGCCCCACGACCGGCAAGTACTGCTCCTCGCATCTCGGCATCCCGGTGCCGGCGAGGGACCGCTACCTGCTGGTCAACGCGTTCTACCGCGGCGGCTCCTCGGTGATCGACTTCACCAACCCAAGGAGGCCGAGGGAGATCGCGTTCGCCGACCTCGAGGGCACCAACACCTGGTCGGCCTACACCTATCCGCGGCGGTCGGGGCGCAAGGGCAGCATCCCGGTCTACTCGAACGACGGCCTGAGCCGCAACTACGGCACGGCGACGAACCCGTCGTATCCGGAGGCCGCCTACGGCTTCATGCGGTTCCAGGCGGACGTCGGCCGGGCCGACCTCGTCGGATTCGACCGGCTGAACCCGCAGCTTCAGGAGCGCGTCATCAAGATGAAGCGCTCGCGAGGCGACTGGCACCGCGGCAAGCCGCGGTCGTACGTGCGGGGCAAGCCCGCGCCGAAGGGCGCGCGCAACCGCTCCGCGCGGCCGATGGAGAAGTAGGACGATCCACGGAGGGCCCGCGCGAGCGGGCCCTCCCCGTGGTGGGTGGTCAGGAGGCGAGCGTGCGGCGGAAGAAGCCGATCGTGTCGGCGAACGCCTGGTCGGTCGCCTCCGGGTCGTAGCGGTCGCCGACGTCGCGGCCGAACGCGTGCTGGGCGTCGTAGAGCCGCCAGGTGAAGCGGGCGCCGGACTGCTCGAGCCGGCGACGGATCGTGTCGCGGCCGTCCTCGGGAGTGTGGGGGTCGCTGGTGCCGAAGATCATCAACAGCTCGCCGCTGATCTCGCCGGCGCGTGCGAGCGAGCCGGCGTCCGGGTCGGCGCCGAGCTTGCCGTCGTGCAGCCCGGTGGCGTACCAGCACGCCGTCGCGCGCACGGCCGGTGACATCGCCGCGCGGAAGGCGAGGTGGCCGCCCGTGCAGTGGCCGGCGGCCCCGAGCGGCGCGCCGGCGACCGCGGCGTGCTTGCCCAGATAGGCGAGCGCGGCGCCGATATCGGCGTCGAAGTCGGCCACCGGCGTCTGCTCCGCGTCGTGCTGGCCGCGCGCCTTGCCCTCGTCGTCGAACTCCAGCACGGTGCCGGGCGGTTCGCGGCGGTGGTAGATCTCGGGCGCCGCGACCACGAACCCGTAGCCCGCGAGCCGGACGCACCAGCGCAGCGTCGGCTCGGTGAGCTGGAAGATGTCCGAGTAGAACACGACGCCCGGGTGCGGCCCGGGCGCCCGTGGCGCGGCGACGAAGGCCCGCATCGCGAGGCCGTCGACCGGGAGGTCGACGTACTCGCGTGAGACGACCACGCTCGCGCTCCTACTTCCGCAGCAGCAGCCTGCTGACCACGCCGCCGTGATCGGACGGCCACAGCCCCGCGGGCGTCCGCTGACTGCGATCGTCACCCGTCACGAACGCGCTCCGCTTCTTGAGCCCCGGCTTGGTCAGGACGTGGTCCACGGTGTGGTCGAAGATCGCGGCCGGGTCGAACAGGTCGTCGTAGCAGCAGGTCTGAACTGCGCCCTTGTCCTTCATGCCAAAGCCGGCCAGCGCCAGGAAGGCGAGGTCGTCGCCGGGCTGCTCGGGCTCGTTGTGCCTCGCGGTGCCGGAGTTGAGGTCGCCGACCAGCACCACCTGCCTGCGCGTGTCGAGCGGCCCGGCGATCAGCTCCTTGGCCTGCGCCTCGCGGATCGACGGGCTGCCGAACGCCTCGAGGTGCGTGTTGACGAAGCGGAACCGGCGGACCTTGTTGCCATGCCGGTAGCGGGCCTCGACCGACGCCCAGCCGCGGTCGACCGCGATCGTGAGCCCACCGACGTTGGCCTCGTACCGGGTGTCGAAGTTGCCCTTCCGGGTCCTCCCGAGCTGGAGCTTGCTCGCCCTCCGGACCAGGATCACGTCGCGCATCGTCAGCCGCGCGTCGAACTCCGCTCCCAGAGCCGCGAGCGGGCCGTTGCCGGTCGCGTCCGAACCGTCTGGATCGACCGGGAGCTCGGCCTCGAACTCCTTCTGGATCACGACGACCCGGTAGCCGGCCCGGATGTCCCGCAGCTCCTTCTTCAGGATCGCGAGGAAGTCCAACTCGACCTGTGTGGCCGGACTGCCGATCGGGCTGATCGGCGGAGCGCCCCCGTCGGACGGCGTCTGCTTGCGCCAGAGCGCGACCTCCTGGAGCCCGACGAGGTCCGCCTTGGAGCGCTTGATCTCCCGCGCGAGCGGGACCGCCCGCTGCCTGAACCTGGTGCTCTGCAGCTCGTTCCAGATCGTGCCGGCGCCGTCGACCGCCTGCGGGATGCTCGTCGCCTGGATCACCGGCGAGAGGTCCGCTCCCAGGAAGACGTTGCGGGTCATGACCGTGATCTTCCGGCCCTCGTTCTTCGCCTCTGCAGCCACCGGGGCGACGAGCGCGAGCAGCGCGAGCGCCACGAGGGAGAGCGCGAGGGAGACCTGTGTACGGATCCTGACGTGCGTCACCGGAGCTTCCTTTCAGCCGGTCGGGGTTCTGAGCCACGGGCAATCTACCGGCCGCGGGCACGGCCCGTTCACCCGGGCGGGCGGGCGGGTATGTCCCTGTTGGTCAAAGGAGGGATGAGATGACGACAGGGGTGGACAGGCGCACGTTCCTCACGCGCGCGGCGGCCGCGGGCGGAGGCCTGCTCAGCATCGGCGCGGTCGAGCGGCTCGTGGCGCGGGACGCGCTCGCGCAGGCGCGCCGCGGCGGCGCGCAGCCGTACGGGCCGCTGCGGCGGGTCGCCGACCAGCGCGGCGTCGAGGTCCTCGCGCTCCCCGCGGGCTTCAGCTACGTCACGTTCAGCCACACCGGCTCGACGATGTCGGACGGCAACCCGACGCCGCTGGCGCTCGACGGCATGGGCGCCTTCGCGGGCGGCAGGCGTCACGGTCGCGGCGGGGACCGGATGGTCCGGCTCGTGCGGAACAGCGAGGACCGCAATCCGGCCGGCACCCGGGGCAGCGTGCTGGGCGACCGCTCGGCTGCGTACGACCCGACGGCGTTCGGCGGCACCACCACGCTGGTCTACGACGAGCACCGGCGCCGGCTGGTGGAGGACTTCGTCAGCCTCAACGGCACGACGGTGAACTGCGCCGGCGGCATCGCCTACCGGCGCCGCTACTGGCTCACCGGCGAGGAGACCGTCGGCGGACCGGACGCGGTGGACGCCGTCGCGCGGTTCGCGAAGCGCCATGGCTACCTGTTCCAGACGCCCGTCGGCCGCGGGCCGGACGAGCTCGAGGTCGCGAAGCCGATCGTCGCCGCCGGGCGGTTCTCGCACGAGGCCGCCGCCGTCGACCAGCGAACGGGGATCGTCTACGAGACCGAGGACCCCGGCTCGGGCGTCGGGGCCGGCTTCTACCGCTACACACCTGAGGATCCCGAGGACCTGGCCGCGGGCGGGCGGCTGGAGATGCTCGCCATCCACGGCCAGCCGCGGGTCGACCTGCGCCAGGGGCGCAGGCGGGGAGAGGCGCTCCCGGTGCGGTGGGTGAGGATCGACAAGCCCGACCCCGAGCTGACGGCCGTGGGCGACCGTCGCAGCACGTTCAACCAGGGCTGGGCGAAGGGCGGCGCGAAGTTCAACCGGCTCGAGGGCTGCTGGGAGGAGGACAGCACGATCTTCTTCGTCTCGACCAGCGGCGGTGACATCAAGAACGGGGACGTCAACTCCGACGGATACGCCGAGGGCTTCGGCCAGGTCTGGGCCTACCGGCCGGGCACGCGCGGCGGCGGGACGCTCACGCTCGTGTACGAGTCGCCCTCCGGAAGCGCCCTGGATTCCCCGGACAACCTCACGGTGACGCCTCGCGGTGGCCTCCTCGTCTGTGAGGACGACGCCTCGTCGGCCTACGTCGACACGCACCCGCTCGCGCCCGGCATCGAGCACGTCAACCGGCTGATCGGGCTGACCCGCAGGGGTCAGGCGTTCGAGTTCGCGGTCAACGTCCTCAACGGCTCGGAGGTGGCCGGCGCGTGCTTCAGCGCGAGCGGCCAGACGCTGTTCTTCAACCTGTTCGGTCGCGCCCGCTTCGACGAGGACGCGGTCGAGGGGATGACCTGCGCGGTCACTGGGCCGTGGCGCCGCGGGCCGTTGTGATCGGCTGAGCGGTCCGGACGCCGGGGCGGGCGCGCGCGATCGCCTTCGCCGCGCGCTTCGCCTCCTGGCCCATGTACCCGACGTGGGCGGGGCGCGGGACGTAACCGACGAAGTGCAGGCCGGGCGCCGGCTCGCCGCCGCGCGGCACGCCGCGCTCGTCGAGCACGCCGAGGTGGCCGACCGTGGGCGCGAGCCCGGTCCGGTAGCCGGTCGCCGCGATCACGGCGTCGGGCTCGACGCGCGAGCCGTCGGTGAGCGTGACGCCGGTCTCGTCGAGCGACTGGACTCCGGCCACGATCTCGATCCGGCGCTCCTTGATCGACTCGATGACCTCCTTGTCGACGATCGTCGGCGCGACGCCCAGGCGCTTGAGGCGGCTGAACAGGCCCTCCTCGGGCACGGGCAGGCCGTACGCGGTGAGGTCGCCGATCTCGTGCCGGCTGACGAACCGCAGCACGGCGTCGGCGCGACGGGTCCCCAACCGCATGATCGTCCGCGCGAGCAGCGGCCCGATCGGGTTGCGCAGGATGATGTTCGGCGGCGTGCGCACCGCGAGCCGCACGCGCGCGGCGCCGTCGGTGGCGAGCTCGTGGGCGATCTCGGCCCCGGAGCATCCGGGCCCGACCACGAGCACGTCGCGGCCGCGGAACGTGTCGGCGTTCCGGTACTGGGCGGCGTGGATCAGCGTGCCCTGGAAGCGATCGCGCCCCGGCCAGTCGGGGATGAAGGGCGTGTGGGCATAGCCGCTCGCGACAACCACGCGCTCGGCGACGACGTCGCCGCCGGAGGTCCGCAGGATCCACCCGCCGCCGGCGCGGTCGATGCGGTCGACGTGGGTGCCGAAGCGGATATCCAGCCGGTTGCGCGCCGCGTGGTCCTCGAGATAGCCGACCATCTGGTCGCGCGACGGGAAGATTCCGACGCCACGCGCGTGGCGGGAGCCGGGCAGCTTCGAGAACGGCCGGCTGGAGTTCAGTCGCAGGCGGTCGTAGCGCCCCCGCCACGAGGCGCCGACGGCCTCGCCTCGCTCGAGCACCACCACCGGGAACCCGCGGCGGCGCAGCTCGGCCGCCGAGGCCAGGCCGGCCGGGCCCGCGCCGACCACGACGACGTTCTCACGCTTTCTGCTCATGTGTACGACGACGCTCCGCGCCGCCGGAAATTCCCTTACGCGCGTCGCGCCATTCGGACCGCCCGCGCCTGCCCCGCGTCCATCCACATCTCCCAGCGCCCGGAGCGCGATCTGCGCTCGTCGAGGAAGCGATACGGCCGGCGGCCGCCGAACTCGGTGTGACGCATGCGGGCCGCCCCGCCGAGCACGGACGCGATCCGCCGGTGCGGCCACCCGATCGCGTCCTCGATCTCCGGGAACGGCCGCGGGCGGTCCGGCAGGTCGGCCAGCCCGTCGAGCAGCTCGCGCATGAGGTCGCTGCACCGGTCGTGGAAGCGCGCGATCTCCTCCGGGTCCTCCATGGCGTTCGCCGGGGCGTGCTCGCCGAGGCCGGACACGAGCACCTAGCCGGTGTGGCCGGTGACGATCCAGGCCCGCGCCGTCAGGCGGAACGGTTGATCTCCGACGCCAAGGCGGCGTCGGAGCTCGGTCTTGAGCTCGAGCCTGCGGTCGGGCGAGAGGGAGGCGGCATAGGCGCCGGAGGGCCCGACCCCGAGCTCCAGCGGCCGCCACAGGTCGTCGAAGCCGTCGTAGCCGGCGGTCACCATGGCTGGGGAGACGGTCACCCGCGTGAAGCCGACCGTCGACCACAGCTCGCCCAGCGCGCCCGGGGTGCAGAACGGCATCGAGCTGCCCTCGTCGCGGTCGCGTGCGGACGCGTCGAGCGCGCCGGCCGCGTCCCAGAAGCGCCGCAGCAAGGTCATCTCGCCGGCGTAGTCCCAGACCGCGGCGGCCACCGTTCCGCCCGGGCGCGTGACCCGCTGCATCTCGCGCACGCCGGCAGGCGGATCGGTCATGAAGTTCAGCACGAGCTGGGCGAGCGCGTGGTCGAACTCGGCGTCGTCGAACGGCAGCGCCTCGGCGGCGGCGACCTCGACCTGAACGCCCGGCAGGCGCCGCCGGCACGCCTCGGCGAAGACGGCCGAAGGCTCCACCGCCGCCACCTGCGCGGAGCCGAGCCGGCGAACGAGCTCGGTCGCGAGCGCGCCCGGCCCGCAACCCACGTCGAGCGCGGTCTGCGCCGGCCGTACGCCGGCCGCGTCGACGAGCGCCCGTGCCAGCTCGCGGCCGTAGCGGCCGATGTGCCGGTCGTACGCTTCCGCCGGCGTCTGGAATGTCGCCGCCCCGGGTGCGTCAGCCATGCGCCGAGCCTGCCGCCGGCGCGTGCCGCCGTCAAGGCGATGCCGCCCGATGATTTCTCGCCGCCCCCGGGGTCTTGGGGGTATGGGAATATCGAGCCCCCGCTTCGCGTCTACGTTCCCGATGATCCCCACCGCCACCGCAACCGAGCTCGACGCGCTCGTGACGGCGACCCGCGCCGCGGTGGACCACGACGCCGACTGGTCCCGCACGGCCGAGCTCGTGGCCGACGAGCTCCGGCGCCACCTGCCGACTCCCGAGGTGCTCAGCCCCGAGCTCCGGGTCGGCGACCCGGAGCGCTACCGCAGCCACCTGCTCCACGCCGAGCCCGACGGGAGCTTCTCGATCGTCGCGCTGACCTGGCGCCCGGGCCAGGTGACGCCGATCCACGACCATGTGACCTGGTGCGTGTTCGGGGTCATCCAGGGCGTCGAGCACGAGGAGCTGTTCACGCTCGACGAGGACGGCGGCCGGCTGCTCGAGGCGGGCACCTCCGCGAACCCGGCCGGCGAGGTGAGCGGGTTCGCGCCGCCCGGAGACATCCACCGCGTCCGCAACGTCGGCGACGACACCGCGATCTCGATCCACATCTACGGAACCGACGTCTCCCGGATCGGCTCCAGCGTCCGGCGGTCGTACGACCTGCCCGTGCACGCCGCCTGACGGAGCGTCCGCGGGTCAGTGGTCGTGGGCCATGCCCAGGATCTGCTCCCGCGTCATCTGGCCGACCATCTCCGGATGGTGTTCCTGGACGTGCTCCTCGACCTTCGTGACGAGCTCGTCGTCGCTCTCCGCCTCGACATCGGTACCGCACGAGCAGTGGACGACCTTCATGGGGATCCTTCCGTCGGGGATGAGCGACCCTCTCCGAACATCATTCCGCGGATCGCGGTGGCGTAAGCGTCCGGCGCCTCCAGCGGCGAGAAGTGACCGGCGCCCGGCAGCGAGGTCACGGTGACGTCGGAGAACCAGGCGTCGAGCCGATCGCCCCACTCGGGCGGGAAGAGCGGGTCGTGCTCGGGCCAGAGCACGCGCGTGGGCTGGGCGGTGCGCTCCTCCGGCTCACCTGCATCTCGCCCGTGAGCAACGGCACCAGCGCGCGGAAGTCCCGGCGCGTCCCCGGCCAGCCGTGGAGCAGCATGACCGGCGGGCCGGAGCCCTCGCGGTCGTACGCCAGCGAGAAGCCGTCGATCGGCGCCGAGCGCGGCACGGGGCCGGAAGCTAGCGCTACGCTGCGGCCGGTGCTGACCAAGCGGCGACTCGTAACCGCGCTGCTGGTGACCGTCGTCGCGCTCGCGGTCCCTCAGGCGGCTTCGGCCGCGGAGTGCGACCCGGTCCGCAACCCGTATCCCGGCACGCGCTTCGAGGGTGTCGACCTGACCCGGATCCGGGCGACGGAGGTGTCGTGCTCCACGGCTCGGCGGGTGGCCCGCCGGGCGCACCGGAAGGCGCTCGGCGGACGCCGACGCCGGACGGCCTGCGCCGGTTCATGTGGCGTCACTGGCGGGTCGGCGGCGACCTGCGGCCGGCGAAGGACCGCTACGTCGCCCGCAGGGGCGACCGCGTCGTGCGCTGGCGCTTCTAGCGACACGCCAGGGACCTCGCCCTCGGGCTCGGGGCGCTCACGCTCCGTCGACGGACCGCCTGGCGGAGGCCCTTCTATGGTGCCGCGCGCATGTCAGCCGACGAGATCCTCGAGCTCGCCGAGCGCGCGCTGCGCCACGCGCGGGGCGAGGCACAGGTCACCGCCTGGTGGGAGCGCCAGCTGAGCGCGGGCGCCGGCGGGGCGGTGACCACCGAGGCGGTGTCGATCGAGGTCGCTGTGGTCCGCGACGGGCGCATCGGGACGGTGGTGACGACCGATCTCGACGACGGCAGCCTCGCCCGGGCGGCCGCGGGAGCGCAGCGCCTCGCGGCCACCGGGCCCGAGGGGTCGGGGCTGCCGGAGCCGGCGCCCGCGCGGTCGCATGACGGCTTCGCGGCGCCGACGATGGATCCCGCAGAGCTGGAGCTGGACGAGTGGAGCTCGTGGCGCGCGGGGGCGGCGAAGACGGCGATCGTGTCCACGCGCGGCGTGCGCGCATACGAGGAGCGGTCGTTCGGCGACCTGCGCGTGCGCCGGCACGCGCCCGGGCGCTCGCTCGAGCTGACCGCTGCCGCAGTGAGCGCGGCCGACCTCGACGCGGCCATCCTCGGCGCCGAGGCCGACGCGCTGCTGGGCGGGGACCCGGCGGTCGTGGACGTCGCGCCCGGCGAGTACGCCGTCGTGCTCGGGGCATGGGCGGTGGCCGAGGTCCTGCGCCGGGCGGCGCTGGCCTTCGGGGGCCCGCACTCGCCGCTGGCCGATCGGCTCGGCACCCAGGTCGCGGCGCCGGCCGTGAACCTCTCCGAGTCGCCGCGCTTCGCCGCCACCCTGCCGCGCTCCTACGACGCCGAAGGCTCGCCGCGCCAGCCGCTGCCCCTGATCCAGGACGGCGTCGCGCACCGGCTGACCGGGGCGGACACGGGCCACGCGCAGGCGCCGGGCGGCGTCGGCGGCTACCTCCCGGAGCACCTCGTGCTCGTCGGCGGCGGTGCCGCCGGCATCTCGGAGCTCGCGGCACCGGTGGAGCAGGGCCTCTTCATCCCGTCGCTTTCGCTCCACGGCGCCTGGGTGCTCGGGCGCCCTGGGGCGGCGCTAGCCGAGGGCGTGCGGGTGATCCGCGGCGGCGAGCCGGCCGAGCCGGCGCCCAACCTGACCGTGCTGTTCGAGCCGCTCGAGCTGCTCGCCCACGTCCAGGCGCTGACCGGCCGCCAGCGGACGATCCCACCTCCAGTGGTCCGCTCGGCCCGTACTGCGTCGGCCGCCATCGCCCCCGCGCTCCGCGCCGCCGGCGGCCTGCACGTGGCGGGAACGGCGTAGATGATGTCGCCCATGACCGATCGCGAGATCCATTCGTGGCTGATGGACATGGACGGCGTCCTGGTCCGCGAGGAGCAGGCGATCCCGGGGGCCGACGCGTTCCTCGGCCGCCTCCGGGAGCGCGGCACGCCGTTCCTCGTCCTGACCAACAACTCGATCTATACGCGGCGCGACCTGGCCGCGCGGCTGGCGGCCAGCGGCCTCCACGTGCCCGAGGAGTCGATCTGGACGTCGGCGCTCGCGACCGCGACGTTCCTCGAGGACCAGAGGCCGAACGGCTCGGCGTTCGTGATCGGCGAGTCCGGCCTCACGACCGCGCTGCACGAGGCCGGTTACACGATGACCGAGCGGGAGCCGGACTACGTGGTGCTGGGCGAGACCCGCACCTACAGCTTCGAGCGGATCACCCACGCCATCCGGCTGGTGGCCCGCGGCGCGCGGTTCATCGCGACCAACCCGGACGTCACGGGGCCGTCGCCCGACGGCCCGCTGCCGGCGACCGGGTCGGTGGCGGCGCTGATCAGCCGCGCCACGGGCGTCGAGCCCTATTTCGTCGGCAAGCCGAACCCGCTCATGATGCGATCCGCCCTCAATGCCATCGACGCGCATTCCGAGACCACCGCGATGATCGGCGACCGGATGGACACCGACATCGTCGCCGGCCTCGAAGCCGGCCTGGAGACGATCCTCGTGCTCACGGGCGTCACGACCCGAGCCGACGCCGAGCGTCACCCCTTCCGCGCGTCCCGCGTCGTCGACTCCGTCGCCGAGCTCGTGGATCGGCTCGCCTGAGCGGCGAGGTGCGCGAGTCTCAGAGCTTGAGCAGCACGATCGTGTTCGCCACGAACGCGATCGCGAAGAAGATCGTCCAGCGGTCGAGGTTGCGCTCCATCAGCGAGCCGCCCGTCGATCCGCCCCCGCCGCCACCGCCCACGCCGAAGGCACCGGACATCCCCGCGTCCTTGCCCGAGTGCAGGAGCACCAGGAAGATCAGGACGACGGCGATGAAGACCTGTACGACGGAAAGCGCGGACTCGAGCATCGGTTCGACAGGGTACTAATCGCGCAGCACGACCAGCCTCCCTACCCAGCCGCCGTCGACGTTCCGTCGAGCTCGTCGAGCCGCCGGAGGATCTCCACGGCCTCGGCCCGCAGCGCCCGGTCCATCGCCCGCCAGTCGGCCTCGGACAGCTTGCCCGTCCGGTGATCGAGCTCGGCGTCGCGGATCTCGCGGTACTTCGCGTCACGCGCGGCCTCGAGCTCGGCGCGTTCGGCGTCCTCCTCGTCCACCGCGCCGCGACGCGCCCGCAGCGGGGCCGCCACGAGGGCGACGACGACGAGCAGCACGACGACGATGACGAGCAGGTCCATTAGTGGTTCCTCCCGTAGGTCGCGGCGCCCTTGGGCGGCCGCTGGCGCTGCCTGGCAAGGACGCAGACCCGCAGGAATCCCTCTGGGATTTCAAGTGGTCGAGGACACAGCCAGGCAGTGATCAGCGGTCGATCCAAGGGCGTTGGGACTTGCGGGAGGGAGCACTACGCCGGCACGCGCGCCTCGCGGCCGACGCGGGCCGCGTAGGCCGCCGTCACGCGGCGGCCGACCGTGCGCGGGGACGGCCAGAGTGCGATCAGGCCGCCGAGGAAGACGACGATCGCACCGATCCAGATCCACGTCACCATCGGCGAGACGAGCAGCCGGAACGTGGCGGGCGGCGGGTCGTCGGTGTAGGAGTCGACGAGCCCGCGCAGCGCCGTGGCGAGCAGCACGTCGCGATCGCGCCCGGACAGCGCGCCCGCGTCGTCGGCCTCGCCGAACACCTTGTCGCCCTCCTGCACCCGCGGCTCCAGCTCCCGCGTGTCCGGTGCCACGGAGGCCCAGACGTCGCGCCGCAGCCCCGCGTTGAGCGCCACCTCGCTGGTCGCCTCGCCCTCGAAGAAGCGCGAGACCGGCCCGAGGTCCGCGCCCGCGGACGGGAAGAACGAGCGCTCGGTGCGCATGGTCGACACCGACCCGTCGCGCGACACCCTCAGCACGGCGCCGAAGTCGATCCGCTCGAGCCGCCCGTTGGAGGCGGCCACCAGGTCCGCCGTGGGGCGCACGTACTCGAACTCGTAGCCCCCCACGCTCGCCGTCCGCCCCGGGACGAGCTCCACGTCGCGCTCGTCGGCGAAGCTCGACGACGCCGCCACGCCCACGAACAGGACCGCCATCCCGACGTGCACGAGGTAGCCGCCGTAGCGCCGCCGGTTGCGCCGCACGAGCGACACGACGGCCAGGGGCACCGGTTCGCGCGCCATGACCCGGCGTGCGCGCACGCCGCGCACGAGCTCCTGCCCCATCCCGCCGACCACGAAGCCGCCGAGCACGAACATGACCAGCGCGTCGGGCTGGCTCCCCGCGCCCAGCAGCAGCGCGACGACCAGCACCAGGCTCGCCAGCGAGATCGGGGCGGTGAAGTTGCGCCGCAGGTTGGCGGCCGTCGCCCGCCGCCAGGCGATCAGCGGGCCGATGCCGGACAGCAGGACGAGCGCGAGCGTCAGCGGCACGGTGAAGCGGTCGAACCATGGCGGCCCGATCGAGGCGCGGCTGCCGGTGAACGCTTCGGCGATGAGCGGGAAGAACGTCCCCCACCAGATCGCCACGCACAGCAGCACGAGCACGAGGTTGTTGAGCAGGAACACCGCCTCGCGCGAGAGCAGCGAGTCCAGCCGGTGCGTCGACCGCAGCTCCCCCGCGCGCGAGGCGACGAGGAAGATCGACCCGGCGATCATCGCCACGATCAGCACCAGGAACGGCACGCCGAGCGTCGAGGCCCCGAAGGCGTGGATCGACTCCAGGATCCCCGACCGCACGAGGAACGTCCCGAGGATCGCGAGCACGCCCGTGGCCAGCACCAGCGAGACGTTCCACACCTTCAGCATCCCGCGCTTCTCCTGGATCATCACCGAGTGCAGGAACGCGGTGCCGGTCAGCCACGGCATCAGCGACGCGTTCTCGACCGGGTCCCAGGCCCAGTAGCCGCCCCAGCCCAGCTCCGAGTACGACCAGCGCGCGCCGAGCACGATCCCGACCCCGAGGAAGAACCAGGCGCCGAGCGTGAACGGCCGGGTGGAGCGGATCCAGTCCGCGTTCAGCCGCCGCGCCACCAGGGCTCCGACCGCGAACGCGAACGGCACCGCGAACAGCGTGTAGCCCGAGTAGAGCATCGGGGGGTGGATCATCATGCTCGGGTGGCGCAGGAGCGGATTCAGGCCCGCGCCCTCGGCGGGCACCGGCCCGGCCGTGGAGTCGAACGGCGACTCGAGGAAGACCAGCAGGGCGGCGAAGAACGCGCCGAGCCCGAGCAGCACGGCGGCGGCGTACGGGGCGATCTCGCGCAGCCGCCGACGCGTCGCGAACAGGATCAGGCTCGACCACAGCGAGAGCAGGAGCAGCCACAGCAGCAGCGATCCCTCCTGCGAGGACCACACCGCGGTCGCGCGGTAGAAGGCCGGCGTCGTCGTCGACGAGTGGCTGGTGACGAGAGCGAAGCCGAAGTCCGAGCGCAGGAACGCCGCCTCGAGGATCACGAACGCGACGCCTGCCGTGGCCGCCAGCGCGTAGACCGCCCGGCGACCGGAGGCCACCCACTCCCGGCGGCCACGCCGGGCGCCGTACAGCGAGGCTCCGATCCCGTAGAGGCAGACGCCGAGCGCCAGGATCAGACAGCCCTGGCCGGCGACGATCACGTCTTCTCAGCCGTGAACTTCGACGGGCACTTGGTCACCAGCGAGTCCTTCTCGCCGACGAAGACGTCGCCCTGCTTGCGGACGTCCACGATGACCTCGCGCTCCGCGCGGAAGGGATCGGGAAGGACCCCCTCGTAGCGCACCGGCACCGAGACGTCGCCCGCCCGGTCACGCACCCGGAACTCCGTGACCGTGCCGGATCGCTCGTAGCCCGCGACCACCTTGCCGGTGAGCTGGTAGGTCTTGCCCGGCTCGGCAGCCGTCAGCAACTGGCTCGGGCTGCGCGCCTCGCTCGAGGCCGAGAAGCTCGTGTAGACGAGGGCCGAGGCGAGCAGCACGGCGGCGCTCAGCGCGACCACGAGGCGGACGGTGCGCTTGCGGGCGGGGTCCATCGCCTCCGATTATGGCGAAGGTCGCCGCCGGGACGTCGCCGAAGGGGTGGACGGATGGGCGCCTCGGCGCGTGCGAAACCTGGACGAAAGTTCGGCGCAAGGGTTTGCCAACGGCATAAAGGTTTGCTCTAGGGCGTCGAGAACACATGTAACGCCCTATGAGCACCGCCGCCGCACAGATCAGCAGCCTCCGCCGTCGCGACCGGCACGCCGGCCGTCCCGCGCGGGCTCGCAGTGCGGTGCTCGCGACGCTCGCCCGCGCCAAGCGCAGCGGCGGTCCCGAGGACCGGGCGCTGTACGAGTGTGGCTGCGGCCACCTCTTCAAGGCGGAGGTCTCGACCTCCGTCGGCTGCCCGCACTGCGGCAGCAGCCAGGCCTGGTAGCGCGAGGCGGCACGACACGCTCGTCCGGGGGGTGAGCCTGCCACGCCCTCCGCCTGGATTCGGGGAACCGCCACGTCGGGTAGACATCCGACCATGGCGCGTCAAGACGCATCGCACCTCTACGGCGACGAGCACGTGCGCAGCTACCGCGAGACAGACGGCGAGGTCGGCCATGACTGGAAGCGGGGCTCGTCGACGCTGCTCCTGACCACCACCGGCCGGCGGTCGGGTGAGCAGCGGACGACCCCGCTCATCTACGGCCGCAGCGGCGACGACTACCTCGTCGTCGCGTCCAACGGCGGTAGCCCCGAGCCGCCGGGCTGGTATCGCAACCTCGAGGAGCAGCCCGAGGTCGAAGTCCAGGTCCTCGGCGACCGCTTCCGCGCCCGCGCCCGCACGGCCACCGACGACGAGAAGCCCGAGATGTGGCGCGAGATGACGAGCCACTGGCCGCCCTACGACAGCTACCAGCGCAGGACCGACCGCCAGATCCCCGTCGTCGTGCTCGAGCGGGCGTCGTAAGGAGAGCGGCGGACGGGGGTCGAACCCGCGACCTGCGGCTTGGGAAGCCGCCGCTCTGCCAACTGAGCTACCGCCGCGCGGGGGCCAAGATTAGCTGATCGCCGGGATACCCTGAGGGCGTGCGCCCGCGCGTCTACTGGCCGATCACGCTTGCCGCCGCCGCGCTCGTGGCGCTGCTGACGTACGGCGTCGCGTCGACCGGGCCGGACACGTCGATCGACGAGCGGCTGGCGGCCGGTGAGCGGGTCGAGGCGCCCGTGAAGGACCTTCCCAGGCTCGGCGCGGAGGGGACCGGCTCGCTCGCCGACCACGCGGGCAAGGTCGTCGTCCTCAACGTGTGGGCGTCGTGGTGTCCGCCCTGCACCGAGGAGATGCCGCTGCTCCAGCGGACGCACGAGCGGATCACGCCGCGCGGCGGGCTCGTGCTCGGGATCGACACCCAGGACGCCTCCGAGGAGGCGCTCGCGTTCCTGCGGGAGAAGGACATCGAGTTCGCGAGCCTGCGCGACCGCGACCGGGAGTACGGGCGCTCGCTCGGCGTGAGCGGCTATCCCGAGACGTTCCTGATCGACCGCGAGGGCAGGATCGCCGCCATGCGCCGCGGGCCGGTCACGCAGGTGTGGCTCGACGAGCAGCTGCCGCCGCTCCTGGAGGAGCGCGCATGACCCGGCTGCTGGTCCTCGCGGCGCTGCTGCTCGGGCTGACCGCCGCCGCGGAGCCGCAGGTCTCGCTGCCCGACATCGAGGACGAGGTGATGTGCGTCGAGTGCCGGACGGCGCTCAACGTCTCCTCGGCGCCGGTGGCCGACCAGGAGCGCGCCTTCATCCGGGCGCGGATCGCCGAGGGCCTCAGCAAGGAGGAGATCAAGACCGCGCTCGTGGAGGAATACGGCCCGGACGTGCTCGCCGAGCCCGAGCCGGAGGGCTTCGACCTCGCCGCCTGGCTGGTGCCCGGGGGGCTGATCGGGCTCGCCGCGCTGGGCGTGGCGCTGCTCGCGCGCCGGTGGCGGCGGGACGACGGTGAGCCACCGGCCGGGCCGGAGCTCGACCCCGACGACGCGCGCCGGCTCGACCACGAGCTGCGGGCCTTCGACGCGTGAGCGGCGGCGTCGACACCACGATCATCGCCGCGTTCGCGGTCGGCTTCGTGTCGTTCGTCTCGCCGTGCGTGCTGCCGCTCGTGCCCGGCTACCTGTCGGCCGTCTCCGGCGTCTCGCTGGCCGAGCTCCAGCAGGGCGAGAGACGCCTCAGCCGCGTGCTGCTCCCGGCGCTCGTGTTCTGCCTCTCGTTCACCGTCGTCTTCGTCGCGCTCGGCATGTCGGCCACCGGCCTCGGCTCAACGCTGCAGGACGAGCGCGGCACGCTCGACAAGGTCGCGGGAGCGGTGATCATCGCGCTCGGCGTGTTCTTCCTGCTCACGCCGTTCGTCCCCCGCCTGAACCGCGAATGGCGGCCGGACGCGCTGATCTCCCGCGCCGGCTCCGGCGGCCCGCTCATCGCGGGCGCCGCCTTCGCGTTCGCGTGGACCCCCTGCGTCGGCCCCACCCTCGGCACGATCCTCACGGCCGCGTCGGTCCGCGACACGGTGAGCGAGGGAGCGGTGCTCCTGCTCTTCTACTCGGCCGGCCTCGCGGTCCCGTTCCTCCTCACCGCGGTCGCCTTCACCCGCGCGACCGCCGCCTTCCGCTGGCTCCGCGACCGCTACCTGATCATCACCGCGATCTCGGGCGCCGTCCTCATCGCGATGGGCGTCCTCCTCTACACGGGCGAGCTGACCCGGCTCAACGTCGAGGCCCAGCAGGCCCTCGACGGCCTCGGGCTCGACTTCTTCTACGAGCTCTAGGCCCTCAGCGCTACATCGTGTCCGGCGCTGAGACGCCCAGCACGTCGAGCGCGCGGGCGATCGTTCGCTTGGTGGCGAGGCTGAGGCCGATGCGGAACGACTCGACGGCCTCCGGCTCGGCGCCCACCACGCGGCAGTCGCGGTAGAAGGCCGTGAACGCCTGGGCGAGCTCGAGCGCGTAGGTGGCGATGCGGTGCGGGGCGCGGCGGTCCGCGGCCTCCGCGACCTCGGCCGGGAACCCGAGCAGCTTCTTGATCAGCTCGCGCTCGGCGGGATCGAGCGTGAGGCCCTCGGCGGAGGCCTCGAGCGCGGCGGCGACCCGCGGCTCGCCCGCCTTTCGCAGCACGGAGGCGATTCGGGCGTGGGCGTACTGGATGTAGTAGACCGGGTTCTCGGCCGACTCCCGGCGCGCGAGGTCGAGGTCGAGGTCGATCGTGGAGTCGTGCGAGCGCTGGAGCATGAAATAGCGCGTCGCGTCGACGCCCACCTCGTCGATCAGCTCGTCGAGCGTGATGAAGTCGCCGCGCCGCTTGGACATCGAGGCGCGCCCGCCGCTGTCGACGAGGTGCACGAACTGCAGCAGCGGGATCTCGAGGCGGTCCGGGTCGCCGCCCGCGATGGCCATCGCGGCCTTGAAGCGGCCGACGTAGCCGTGGTGGTCGGCCCCGAGCGGCGTGATGAGGCGCTCGAAGCCGCGCCCGAGCTTGTCCTCGACGTACGCGAGGTCGGCGGCGAAGTAGGTCGGATTGCCGGTGCCGCGCACCAGCACCCGGTCCTCGTCGTCGCCGAACGCGCTCGTGCGCAGCCACAGCGCGTCCTCGGACCGGTAGCTGTGCCCCGCCCGCTCGACCTGCTCGAACGCGCGGGCGACCGCCGACTCGGGCCCCTCGTGCAGGGTCCGCTCCGAGAACCAGGTGTCGAACGTCACCCGATAGCGCTCGAGCGTCGCCTTGATGCGCTCGATCATCAGCTGGCCGCCGGCGACGGCCAGGTCCTCCGGGTCGCGCTCCGCCGCGCCCGGCAGCTGCTGTGCCAGTTCGGCGACGTACTCGCCCTGATAGCCGTCCTCGGGCGGCTCCTCGCCGCGCGCGCGAGCGCGGATCGACTCGCCGAGCTTGAGCAGCTGCGAGCCCGCGTCGTTGAAGTAGTACTCGCGCGAGACCTCGTGCCCGGCGAGCTCGAGCAGGCGCGCCAGCCCGTCGCCGTACGCCGCGTGGCGCCCGCTGGCCGCGGTCAGCGGACCGGTCGGGTTGGCGGAGACGAACTCGATCAGCACGCGCTCGGCGGGCTCGGCGACCCCGCTGCCCCACGCGTCGCCGGCGGCCAGCACGTGGGCCGCGGCGTCGGTGTACCAGGCGTCGGCCAGGAAGAGGTTGAGGAAGCCCGGGCCGGCGACCTCGACGCGCTCGACGCGCTCGCCGAGGCGCGAGGTCAGGCCCTCCCCGAGCCGCTCGGCGATCTCACGCGGCGGCGCCTTCAGCGTCGGTGCCAGCAGCATCGCGGCGTTCGTGGAGAAGTCCCCGAACCCCGCCTTGCGCGGGCGCTCGAGAGTGAACTCGGCCGGGGCCCCGTTGCGCAGCTCGGCCGCGGCGTCGGCCACCGCGGCGCGCAGATCGTCGATCGGTGTGCCCACGTCAGTGATGGTACGGCTCCCCGGCGAGGATCTTGTGGGCGCGGAAGAGCTGCTCGAGCAGGACCACGCGCGCGAGCTGGTGCGGGAGCGTCATCGGGCCGAGCGAGAGCTTGTGGTCGCAGCGGGCGAGCGTCGTGCCGAACGCGCCGCCGACGACGAAGCAGACGTCCCGCCCGGCCTGCCGCCGGTCCTCGAGCCAGCGCGCGAACGCCTCCGAGTCGTACACGGCGCCGCCGGCGTCGAGCAGCGACACGTATGCCCGCTCCGGGATCCGGCGCTCGACATGCTCGTCCTCGCGCACCTCGACGAGCGTGAGCTTCGTGTGACGGGACAGCAGCCGCTCGTAGTGCTCGACGTCGTCGGCGTACGGCGGCCGCACGCGGCCGACGGCGAGCACCGTGTAGCGCACCGCTGCGATACTAGGCGCGTGGACGACGAGCCGGCCGAGCGCCGCATCAACCTCCACACCTCACCCGAGGTCATGGCGAGCCAGTACGCGAACTTCGCGAACGTCTCGCACTCGGACTACGAGTTCACGATCACCTTCGCGCGCGTCGACCACGAGGTCGAGAGCGAGGAGATCCCCGGCGTCGTCGTCTCCCGCATGAGCGTCTCGCCGCGCTTCATGCGCGAGCTGATCGACGCGATGGAGGACAACTGGTCCAAGTGGCAGACCAAGGAGGGCATCAAGAGCCTGCCCGAGGTGCAGCGGCGTCGCCCTCCGACCGCCGACTGAACGCGAGCGCCTGACCGATCCGCTCGACCGCGGTCGGGTGCGTGCCCAGCAGGGTGTGGGCCCAGCGCGGCGGGTCGGGGTCGGAGACGTTCTGGACCGCGATGCGCCGCTGGAAGGCGACGAGGCCGTCCGGGTCGCGCGTGAGCTCCATCGCGTAGCGGTCGGCGCGCGCCTCCACCGCGCGCGAGAGCCCGTTCGAGATGAAGGTGATGGCGGGCACGACGAGCGCGATCGCGAGCGCGACCGCCGGGACGGCGGCCGGACGGCCGAGGCCGTCCGGCGCCAGGCGCTCGGCGATCCGCGCCACGGCCAGCATCCCGAACGGCGCGACGATGGCCACGAACAGCAGCCCGCGCGGCACGTCCCGGTAGTGCACATGAGCGAGCTCGTGGCCGATCACGAGCCGCACCTCGGCGGGCGAGAAGTCCTCCAGCAGGTTGTCGTAGAGCACCACGCGCTTGGTCGTGCCGAGCCCGGCGACGTACGCGTTGGCGGCGGTCGTGCGGCGCGACGCGTCCATCACGTAGACCTCGCCGACCTGCACGTCCGCACGCTCGGCCAGCTCGAGCACGTCCCGCCGCAGCTCGCCGGCCGGCAGCCGCTCGAAGCGGTTGAAGAGGGGGTCGAGGACGATCGGGCTCGCGTACGTGACGATCACGCCGAAGGCGACGACCAGCGCCGCACCCGGCGCCCACCAGCGGCGCCCGAAGCGCCGCATCGCGAAGACGAGCAGGGCGCCGCCCGCACCCACGACGACGGCCTCGATCGCGACCCCCTTGGCCACGTCGCCGGCCCAGCCCGCCCAGCTCTGCGTCACGAGCCCGACGTCCATGGCGCGCTGTCGCGCGATCGCGCTCAGCGGCAGCGTGACCACGGTGACGGCCACGGAGAGCGCCACGGCGACGGCCGCGCCGGCCGCCACGGGGCGCCGGAACCGCGCCTTCAGGCGCGCCGGAGGGCGCCGGACGACCCACACGAGCAGGCCGAGCTCGACCGCCAGCCGCGCGCCGAAGAGCACGAGCTGACCGCTCCGGAAGTCCTCGGCGCGCTCGATGAAGTCGGCGCTGAAGTAGCGTTGCGGCGCCACCTCGACCGGCTCCAGGCCGTCGCGCGGCCGGAAAAGGAAGACGGCCGCCTCGGCCACCGCCAGCGCGGCGACGATGGTGACCGGCAGGCGGAGCCGTCGTGGCACCGAATAGACGATAACTCCGAGCATGCGCGTCGCCATCGCGTCCGACATCCACGGCAACCGCCACGGCTTCGAGGCGGTCATCGAGGCCGCCGAAGCAGCGGGCGCCGACGAGCTGTGGTGCCTCGGCGACCTCGTGGGCTACGGCGCCGAGCCCGACGCCTGCGTCGCACTGGCCGAGGCGCACTGCGCGATCTGCCTGGCCGGCAACCACGACCTCGCGGTCGTCGACTCGATCCCGCTCGACGAGTTCTCACGCGGCGCGGCGCTCGCCGCCCGCTGGACGCGGGAGGTGATCCAGCCCCCGACGCGCGAGTTCCTGCTGTCGCTGTCGCCCACCGGCAGCGGAGAGGGCATCGGGCTCTTCCACGCGTCGCCGCGCGACCCGATCTGGGAGTACGTCCTCTCCACCCTGGCCGCCGAACTGTGCCTGGACGCGACCGAGTTCCGCGTGTCGCTGATCGGCCACTCGCACGTAGCGCTCTCCTTCCACCGCCCCGAGGGGGAGCCGGCGGGCGGCACGGTCCGCCGCGAACGCGACGAGGTCGACCTGGCCGCCGGGGAGTGGCTGCTCAACCCCGGCTCGGCCGGCCAGCCGCGGGACGGCGACTCCCGCGCCGCCTGGCTGATGCTCGACACCGACCGCAAGACCGCCGCCTGGCAGCGCGCCGAGTACGACATCGCCGGCGCGCAGGCCGCGATCCGCGCGGCGAACCTGCCCGACTCGCTCGCCGAGCGGCTCCAGTACGGGCAATGACGACGCACCCGGCCGCTAGCCTGCGAGTGCCGAATGCGTTACCGCGTCATCCTCCCCCTTGCGCTGGCCGCGCTGGCCGCGCCGGTGGCCGGCTGCGGACAGGAAAACAGCCGCAACCTGATCCCAGCCGCGAACGCCGAGACCCTGGTCGCCAGCGTCGACCGGATCGAGGCCGCCTGCGCCGACAGCGACGTGAGCGCGGCCCGGGCGGCGGTCGACGACGCCAAGGCGCAGATCGCTGAGCTGCCGCAACGCGTGGACGACCGCCTCGAGGCCAACATGAGCGAGTGGCTGAACCGGATCGAGCGCCGGGTCGAGCGCGACTGCAAGGCCGAGGAGACGCCCACCCCGACGCCCACCGAGACGGCGACGCCCACCCCGACCGAGACGGCCACCCCGACCGAGACGCCCACCCCGACGGCCACGGTGGAGCCCGAGCCGACCGAGGTGCCGCCCGAGGAGGTGCCGCCCGAGGAAGGCGACGGCGGCGGCGTGCAAGCACCTGACAGCGGGGACGGCGGGTGATGGCCGACGACGGCCTGTTCGCCGACCGCTACCAGCTCGAGCGCCGGCTCGGCGTCGGCGGCATGGCGACCGTGCAGCTGGCCATGGACACCCGCCTCGAGCGCCACGTGGCGGTCAAGCTGCTGGCCGAGCACCTGGCCGAGGACGCGAGCTTCGTCTCGCGCTTTCGCCGCGAGGCGCTGGCCGCGGCCCGGCTCGTGCACCCCAACATCGTCCAGGTCTTCGACTTCGGGCTCGACGAGGAGACGCACCGCAACTTCATCGTCATGGAGTTCGTCGACGGCGAGTCGTGCGCCGAGATCCTGCGCGACCGCGGGACGCTGAAGGCCGACCAGGCCGTCGAGATCCTCGGGCAGTCGTGCCGGGGGCTCGAGTACGCCCATCGCCACGGGGTCGTGCACCGTGACGTCAAGCCCGGCAACCTGCTGCTCAACCGCGACGGGATGGTCAAGCTGGCGGACTTCGGCATCGCCAAGGCCGCCGAGCAGTCCGACATCACGAAGGTCGGCTCGGTGCTCGGCACCGCCGCCTACCTGGCCCCGGAGCAGGCACGCGGGGAGCCCGCCGGGCCGCCCGCGGACCTCTACGCGCTCGGCGTCGTCGCCTACCAGCTGCTGGCCGGCCGCCTGCCGTACGACGCGGCCTCGCTCACCGACCTCGCGCGCCTGCAGGAGGCCGGCCCGCCCCCGCGGCTCGACGAGCTCGCGCCGGTGCCGGGCGCGCTGGCGCTGGCCGTGGCGAAGGCGCTGCACCGCGACCCGGCGCAGCGCTACGCGGACGCCACGGAGATGGAGACCGCGCTGCGGGACGGCCTGCGCGGCCGCGCGCCCGAGGGCGGGACCGAGGCCACCTGGGCGATGGCGGAGGACGACACCGCCTCCACGCGCGCGATGAGCGCCACGAGCGCCACGTCGGCGATGCCGCGCGAGCGCCCCTCGCAGGTGCGGCGGCGGCTCGAGCCGCTCGACGAGCCGCCCCCGCCGCGCCGCGCGCCCCGGCGCGCCCCGGCCCCGCCACCCCCACGCCGCGAGCGCAGCGGCGGCGGGCTCGGCAAGTGGATCGCGCTCCTGCTCGTCCTCGCGCTCGCCGTCGCCGGGTTCGCCGGCTACCAGGCGCTGCAGGACGCCGGAGGGAGCGGCGTCCAGCTCCGTGAGAACGTCGAAGGCCAGGTCGATCAGGCGGTCGAGGAGCTGCGCGGCCTGATCGAGGACAACACCACGAACTAGGGACCCTAGGCCGCGACCTCGACCTCGTTGAGGTCGAGCCGGAACAGCTCGTTGCGCGAGGCGATCCCCAGCTTCGCGAACACCTTGCGCAGGTGGTACTCGACGGTCTTGGGGCTGACGAAGAGCTGCGCTGCCACCGCCTTGTTGGTGGCCCCCTCGCTCACCAGGCGCGCCACCTGCAGCTCCTGCGGCGTCAGCTCGGCGAGCGGGCTGATGTCGCGCCGGCGGGCCGTCTCGCCGGTGGCGCGCAGCTCGCGTGCGGCGCGCTCGGCCCACGGGCGCGCCCCGAGGCGCTCGAACGCCTCGACCGCCCCGCGCAGGTGCACGCGCGCGTCGATCCGCCGCCGCTCACGCCGCAGGTGCTCGCCGTAGTGCAGCTGGAGGCGCGCGCGGTCGAGCGGCCGGGCGTCCTCGAGATGCCCGATCGCCATCTCGAAGTGCGCCTCGGCGTCCTCCGGCGCCGCCGCCAGCGCCCGGCAGCTCTCCAGCACGACCGCCGTCCAGGGCGGCGCGGTGGCGTGGGCCCAGGTCTCGAAGCGGGTGATCGAGCGCTCGACGACGTCGGGGCGCCCGACGCGGACGGCGGACTCCACGCGATCCCACGTCGTCATCAACGGAAGCAGCGGGTGGCCGAAGCCGGGCCGGATCTCCTCGAGCGCCAGCAGGCGCACGAGCGCCTCCTCCCAGCGGCCCATGGCCAGCTCGAGCTGGGCGATCGCCCACGTGGCCGAGGCGGCGGGCAGCGCGAGGCCGCGCTCCGTGGCCAGCTCCAGCACCTCGTCGACGATGCGCCGGCACTCGTCCTCCTCGCCCCGCAGGCCCTTGAGCCAGGCGAGCGTCGTGAGGGGGAGCGCGCGGGCGTTCTCGGCGCCGATGTCCTCGGCCAGGCGGACGGCCTCGTCGGCATCCGCGCCGGCCTCGGGCAGGCGGCCGTCCCAGATGGCCAGATTGCCGCGCAGGCCGAGCGTGTGCGGGAGCAGGCCGAGCGCCCCGCGCTCCCGCGAGAGGGTGATCGAGCGGTCGAGCGCGCGCAGCGACCGCCGCCGGTCGCCGACGAACGCGGCGCCGCCGCCGGTCCACATGAGCGCGCGGGGCTCGTCGAGCGCCTCGGCGCGGTCGAGCGCCTGCAGGAAGTACGAGCCCGCCTCCTGCGGCCCGCCGAGCAGCAGGCGCTGGAAGCCGCGCAGGAGGAGGATGGCGACGGCGTCGAGGTCGTCGTCGGGCGACGGCTCGAGGCCGTCGGCCAGCCGCGTCGTCTCGAGGAAGCGGTCGGGGAAGCCGCCCATGCCCGAGCTCTCGCTGGCGAGCCCGATCAGGCGCAGTCCCGCGCGGCGATCGAGTGGCAGGACCTCCCGGGCGGCGCTGACGGCTGCCGCGTAGTAGCGGCTCGGCGAGCCCGCCAGGATCTCCACCTCGAGGCGGACGCGCGCCGCCTCTCCCCGCTCCAGCGGCGTCTCGAGCAGCGGCTCGACGCGGCCCAGCATGTCCTGCACGTGGTGCACGCGGCCCGCGAGCAGCGCGCTGGCGGCCGCCGCGAGCAGACGCGGGCCACGGCGCGCGGCGCCGAGCTCGGCCGCGCGTTCGAGCGCGCGCGCCGCGGCGGCGTGGCCGCCGCGGGACCGGGCGCGCTCGGCGGTGCGCTCGAGCGCGGCCGCCGCCTCCTCGTCGGGCGCGACGGCGGCGGCCGCCCGGTGCCAGGCGTGGCGGTCCGCGTCGCGCTCGCCGACCAGCGAGGCCGCCAGCGCGGCGTGGGCCGCACGGCGCTCGCCTGAAGTCACGGCCCGGTAGACCGCCGAGCGCACGAGCGGGTGGCGGAAGCGCACGCGCTCGCCGTGCGTGTCGAGCAGTCCGGCGCGCTCGGCGGCGTCGAGGGCGCTGCGCGGGAGGCCGAGGCGCGCTGCCGCGGCCAGCACCGTGCCGAGCTCCTGGCTGTCGTCGGCGGCGGCGAGCGTGAGCAGCCGCTGCGTGTCCTCGGGCAGCGGCCGGACCTGGGCGAGGAAGGCGTCCTCGATCTCGGCGCTGAGCGGCACGTCGTGCAGCAGCGGGGCGCGCCCCGACCGCTGGGCCTCGCTCAGGCCGCGGGGCAGCTCGAGCAGGGCGAGCGGGTTGCCGTGCGTGAGGCGGACGAGCTGATGGCGGATCGCCGCCGGGAGGCCCTCGTCGAGGAGCGCGGACGCCTCCGAGTCGGGGAGGCCGTCGAGCACGAGCTCGGGTATCCCGGCGGCCACGAACCGCCGGCCCTCGACCTCGCGTGCCGCCGCGAGGATCGCGACGGGGTCGGCCTGCAGCCGGCGGGCGGCGAAGAGCAGCGCGTCGCCGGACGCGCGGTCGAGCCAGTGGGCGTCGTCGACGACGCACAGGAGCGGCTCCTCGTCGGCGACCGCGGTGAGCAGCGCGAGCACGGCCAGCGAGACGAGGAAGCGGTCCGGCACCGCGTCCGCCGACAGCCCGAACGCGCCGTGGATCGCCGCGCGCTGCACGTCCGGGAGGCCGTCCGCGCGGTCGAGCACCGGCCACAGGAGCTGATGCAGGCCGGCGAAGGGCAGCTCGGACTCGGCCTCGACGCCCGAGGCCGAGAGGACGCGCATGCCGTCCGCGTGGCCGAGGGCGTGCTCCAGCAGCGCCGACTTGCCGATGCCCGGCTCCCCGCGCAGCACGAGCGCGCCGCTGCGGGAGTCGCGCGCCTCGTCGAGCAGGCGCTCGATGGCCGCTATTTCGCGGTCGCGCCCGAGCAGCACATGGCGACTCTACTGGCCGGGCGCGGCCCCGGCGCGGACTTCGGCGGCGACCGCATCCAGGCGGCCGCCGTCGATCGCGCCGCGCAGATCCGCCATCAGGCGCTGCAGATACGCAAGGTTGTGGATCGTGAGCAGCCGCTGGGCGGTCTGCTCGTGCGCCTTCAGCAGGTAGTGCAGGTACGCGCGGGTGTAGCCATGGGCGCAGGCCGGGCACGGGCAGCCGTCGAGCAGAGGCTCGTCGGCGGTGCGGAAGCGGCCCTTGGCCAGGTCGACCCGCCAGCGGTGGTCCGGGTCGGGCACGAGCGCCATGCCGTGGCGGCCGATGCGGGTCGGCATCGCGCAGTCGAAGGTGTCGATCCCGAGCTCGACGCCGCGCACGAGGTCGTCGACCTCGCCGATCCCGAGCAGGTGGCGGGGGCGCTGCTCGTCGAGCTCGTCAACCGCCCAGTCGACGACCTCGAACATCTGGGCCTTGTCCTCGCCGAGCGTGCCGCCGATCGCGATCCCGCCGACGGGCCGCGCGGCCACCGCCTGCGCGGAGGCGCGGCGCAGGTCCTCCTCCACCCCGCCCTGCACGATCCCGTACACGAGCTGGTCGTCGGGCCCGTGCGCTTCGTGCCACGCGAGGCAGCGGTCGAGCCAGCGGTGGGTGCGCTCGGTGGAGCGCGCGGTGTAGTCACGGCCCCCGTGGAACGGCGTGCACTCGTCGAACACGAGCGCGATGTCGGAGTGCAGCGCGGCCTGGACCTCCATCGACGTCTCGGGGCCCATGAACCGGGTCGAGCCGTCGAGGTAGGAGCGGAACGTCACCCCCTCCTCGGCGATCTTCAGGATCGCGCCGGCCCGCTCGCCCCCGTCGCGAGGCGAAGCCGGTGACGAGCCCGAAGGGCGAGGCAGAGAGGCGCGGCCTTTGATCTCGTCGGCCACGGTGCCGTGGCCCATCGAGAAGACCTGGAAACCGCCGGAGTCGGTGATCACCGGGCGGTCCCAGGCCATGAAGCGATGCAGTCCGCCGAGCTCGCGGATGAGGTCATGGCCCGGCGCGAGGAACAGGTGGAACGTGTTCCCGAGCACCATGTCGTAGCCGAGCTCGGCCGCCTCACGCACCTCGAGCGTCTTCACGACCGCCTTCGTCGCCAGCGGGACGAAGGCGGGCGTGCGGACCTCGCCGTGCGCGACGCTGAGGATGCCGGTGCGCGCCCGCGATCCGGGGTCGCGCTCGTGGATGTCGAAGCTCGTCACGCGGGCGCCGACCTTAGCCGTCGCCGCATATAGTTGATCCCAACTATTCATAGCTGTATATTCGCGAGCGATGACGGAACCGAAGGTCGGCAACCTGCTCGCGCTCGCGGTGCTCTCGTACCTGACGCGGGGCCCCATGCACCCCTACGAGCTCGGCCGGACGCTGCGCGAGCATGGCGACGACCGCAGCATCAAGTTCAACCACGGCTCGCTCTACATGGTCGTCCGGCAGCTGGCCAAGGCGGGCCTGATCGCCGAGCAGGAGACGGTCCGCGAGGGCCAGCGCCCGGAGCGCACGGTCTACGCGCTCACGGACGCCGGCCGCGAGGAGTTCCACGAGTGGCTGCGCGCGCTGCTCGAGGAGCCGCGTCACGAGTACCCGCAGTTCGTCGCGGCGCTGTCGCTGGTCGCCGCCCTCCCGCCCGACGAGGTCGTGGAGCTGCTCGCCACCCGCCGGCGCAGGCTCGCCGAGCAGCGGAGCCAGTCCGCCGGGATCGTCGAGCGCACGGTGGCGGCCGGCGTGCATCCGCTCTTCCTGGTCGAGGAGGAGTACCGGCTCGCGCTGCTGGACGCCGAGGCGGCGTTCGTCGACGACTTCGTCGCCCGCATCACCGACCCTGAGACCGGATGGGGCCCGCAATGGGCCGCCTTCCATGACACGCAAGGAGAGCCGACATGACCCGGACGGCACTGGTCATCGGCGGCGGCATCGCCGGCCCCGCGACCGCCCTGGGCCTGCAGAAGGCGGGCATCGAGCCGACCGTCTACGAGGCGCACCCCGCCCATGCGGACGGCATCGGCGGGTTCCTGACGCTCGGGACCAACGGCATCGAGGCGCTGCGCGTGCTGGACGCCGACGAGCGCGCGCTCGCCGCCGCGTTCCCGACCCCCGCGATCACGCTGCGCAACGGCGCCGGCCGGTGCATCGGCGAGACGCCCACGGGCCTCGCTGCGCCGCCCAGCCACACGATGAAGCGCGCCGACCTCTACGCCGCGCTACGCCACGAGGCGCGGGCGCGCGGCATCCGCGTCGAGCACGGGAAGCGGCTGGTCGCCGCCTCGGACGGCACCGATGGCGTGCGCGCCGTGTTCGCCGACGGGAGCGAGGCGGTCGGCGACGTCCTGGTCGGCGCCGACGGCGTGCATTCGATGCTGCGCGAGATCATCGATCCCGGGGCGCCCGCACCTGCCTACTCCGGCCTGCTCGGCACCGGCGGCTATGCGACCGGCATCCCCGTCGCCGCGCCCGCCGGGGGCTTCGAGATGATCTTCGGCGCCCGCGCGTTCTTCGGCTACGTGCCGGCGCCGGACGGAAAGGTCTGGTGGTTCGCCAACGTCCCGCGCCGCCCCGAGCCGGCGCGCGGCGAGCTGGAGGCGACGAGCGACGAGGCCTGGCGCGACCAGCTGCTCGAGCTCTTCGGCGAGGACGCCGGCCCGGCCGTTCCCCTGCTCGAGGCGACGCGGGAGCTGATGCCGCCCAGCCCGATCCACACGCTCCCCCACCTGCCGTCGTGGCGCCGCGGCCCGCTCGTCGTGATCGGCGACGCCGCCCACGCCCCCTCGCCGACGTCGGGCCAGGGCGCGTCGCTGGCGATCGAGGACGGCCTCGTGCTCGCCAAGTGCCTACGCGATCTCGCGACCGCGGAGGCGCTCGCCCGCTTCGAGGCGCTGCGGCGGCCGCGCGTCGAGCGCATCGTCAAGGCCGCGGCGCGCATCAACAACAGCAAGGCCGCCGGTCCCGTGGGTGCGCGGCTGCGCGACGCGATGTTGCCGTGGATCCTCAAGCTGACCGCCGACGGCAAGGCCCATCGCGAGACGTACGGCTACCGGATCGACTGGGAGGCCGGGGCGGCGTGACCGCCGCCCCGGGCGCTCTGGGTCAGCCCTCGATGGTCTGGCGGTCGGCGCCGCCGATCTCGATCCGGCGCGGCTTGCGGGCCTCGGGCTTCGGGACGCGGATCTCGAGCACACCCCGGTCGAAGCTCGCGCTCACGGCCTCGGGGTCGACCCCCCGCGGCAGGGTCAGGGTGCGCGCGAACGAGCCGAAGGCGCGCTCGACGCGGTAGTAGCCCTCGCCCTTGGCCTCGTGGTCGGCCTTGCGCTCGCCCGACACGGTGAGCGTCGTGTCCTCGAGCTCGATCTTGACGTCCTCCTCGCCCATGCCCGGCAGGTCGGCGCGCAGGACGAAGTGGTCATCGGTCTCGACGAGGTCCATGGCCGGCATCCAGCGGCGCAGCGTGCCGCCGTTGCCCTGGCCCGGGCTGTCGAAGACGGTGTTGAAGAGGCGGTTCATCTCGGTCTGGAGCGAGCCCAGCTCGCGGAGCGGCTCCCAGCGCACGATGGTCATGGCAGATCCTCCTGGACGTGGTTTCAACAACCTGCGTCCATTCTAGATCTCAGTCTGCGTCTGTCAAGTTTCTTAGTCGCAAGGACTAAGATCTGCCGCGCCTGGGAGTACGCGGTTCCAGCCTTCGGCGAGCTGCTCGAGCTCCTCGCGGCCGAAGTGCTGCAGGAAGCGCTCGCGGACGCCGTCGAGGTGGGTGCGGCGCGCGCGGGAGAGCAGCTCCTCCCCCTTGTCGGTGAGCACGGCGAACATCCCGCGCCCGTCCTCGGTGCAGGCGTCGCGCTCGATCAAACCGTCGCGCTCGAGGCGGTCGACGAGCCGCGTCATGCCCGAGCGGGAGAGCAGAACGCCCTCGGCCAGCTCGGCCATCCGGCGCCGGCGATCGGGTGCCGCCTGGAGGTTGATCAGCACCTCGTAGGACGTCAGCGGGAGGTCGTGCTCGGCCAGCAGCTCCGCGTCGAGCGCCTTGACGAGCGCGCTGTGGACGCGCAGCAGCCCGCGCCAGGCACCCAGCTCCTCGGGGGCGAGCTCACGGACGGCCTCGGTGGTTGTGTCGGTGACGCTCATCTCGGGCTACAGCCTAGCGAGGGTGTGGTTGCGCGGACAACTTCAACTGCGCATTTGAGCGAGAGCCCGGAGGGTGTGCACAAAGTGGACAACAGCGACGTCTGAGTCCGTGCGTGTCCCTTTTCAGGCCGCGGGCGGTGTAAAACCGGCCAAGCGCGCCGGATGACGGCGCGGTTGTCCCCTTTCGGTACGCCCCGTCCCTCTCCTCAATGCCGCCGTTGACGTTCGCCCGAGCTACGGATCCACCTCACCCTCGAACACGGCGAACGCAGCCCCCTGGGGATCGCGGACCGCCGCGACGCGCCCCATCCCGGTGTCGATCGGCCCCGCGATGACGCTCCCACCGCCCGCCCGGACGACCGCCACGGCGTCGTCGCAGGACTCGACCGTGAAGTAGACGAGCCAGTGAGCGGGCTCGCCGGCCTGCTGCGGGCGGATGCCGCCGTTGACCGCGCCGTCGCGCCGGATGACGCCGTAGCCGGTGTCCTCGGGCTCGACTTCCCAGCCGAGCAGCGCGCCGTAGAACTCACGCGCGCGGCCCGGGTCCGGGGAGGCGAGCTCGTTCCAGACCATGCAGCCGACATCGTTGACACGCGCGGCGCCGGCCAGCTCGCGCGGCTGCCAGAGGTCGACAGCGGCGCCCGTCGGGTCCGCGACCGCGGCCACGCGCCCGGCCTGCTCGGCGTCGAACGGCCCGGCCAGCACCTCGCCGCCGAGCTCGCGCACGCGCTCGACTACCGCGTCGACGTCCTCCACCGAGAGGCGCGACCGCCAGCGCGCCTCGTCGGCCGCCTGCACCCCCGCCACGTCGTCGCCGTCGAGCCGGAAACCGGCGCCCTCGGGCGTCTCCCAGCCGAAGACGTCCGTGTAGAACGCGGTGGCGGCCTCGACGTCCGTGGTGCCGAGCTCGGCCCAGCAGAACGTCCCGGGCGCGTAGCTCTCGCGCTCTCCCATCGCCGGAGCCTATGCGAGCAGGGAGCGGCCCGTCATCTGCGGCGGCTGGTCGACCCCCAGCAGCTCCAGCACGGTGGGCGCGACGTCGGCCAGGATGCCTTCGCCTTCGAGCCGCGCCCCGTCGGCGGTGACGATGAGCGGCACCGGGTTCAGCGAGTGGGCGGTGTTGACCGCGCCGTCGTCCTCGAGCATGTGGTCGGCGTTGCCGTGGTCGGCCGTGATCACGCACGCGCCGCCGGTCCCGTGCACCGCCTCGACGACCCTGCCGAGGCACTCGTCGACGGTCTCGACCGCCTTCACCGCCGCCGGGATGACCCCGGTGTGGCCGACCATGTCGGGGTTGGCGAAGTTGATGATCGCGAACGTCGGAGCGTCGTCGCGCCAGTGACGCACGAACGCGTCGGCCGCCTCGCGCGCGCTCATCTCGGGCTTGTGGTCGTAGGTCGGGACGTCGCGCGGCGAGGGCACCAGCTCTCGCACCTCGCCCTCGTAGGGGTCCTCCTCGCCGCCGTTGAAGAAGTACGTCACGTGCGGGTACTTCTCGGTCTCGGCGACGTGCAGCTGCGCCCGTCCGAGGCCAGAGATGACCTGGCCGATCGTGAGCTCGGGGCGCCTGGGCGGGAAGAGCACCGGATAGGTCCAGTCCTCGTCGTACTCGGCCATCGTCGTGTAGCGGTCGACCGGCCCCTCCTCGACGAGCTTGCGCGTGATCTGGCGCATGCGGTCGGGCCGGAAGTTGAATGCGATCACCGAGTCGCCGGGGCGGATCGTCGCCTCGTCGCCGACGGTGGTGGGCGTGATGAACTCGTCCGTCTCGCCGCGCTCGTAGGCCGCCCGCGCCGCCGCCTCGCCCGTGTCGGCGTGATGCTCCGCACGACCCTCGAGCAGGAGCGCCACCGCCTTGTCCGTGCGGTCCCAGCGCTGGTCGCGGTCCATCGCGAAGTAGCGGCCGACGACCGAGCCCACACGCCCCGCGCCGACCTCGTGCATCCAGGCCTCGAGGTCGGCGAGCGAGCCGGCGCCCGACGTCGGCGAGGTGTCGCGCCCGTCGGTGAAGGCGTGGACGACCAGGTCGTCGACGCCCCACTCGGCGGCCAGCTCGACGAGCGCCTTCAGATGGCGCTCGGACGAGTGCACGCCGCCGCCCGAGACGAGGCCGATGAGGTGGACCCGCGGCGCGGCGCGCATCGCGGCCCGCAGCGTCTCGTTGTCGGCCAGCGACCCGTCCTCGACCGCGCGGTCGATCCGCGCGAGGTCCTGCGGCACGATCGCCCCCGCGCCCAGGTTGAGGTGCCCGACCTCGGAGTTGCCCATCTGCCCCTTGGGCAGGCCCACGGCCTCGCCCTTGGCCGTCAGCTGGGTGTGCGGGTGCTCGTCCCACAGCCCGTCGAACACCGGCGTGGATGCGAGCGAGATCGCGTTGCCGGGGCCGTCGGGCGCGAGCCCCCAGCCGTCGAGGATCACGAGCGCGACCTGCGGGACGGTCATGGCCGCGCCGCCTCCACGATCTGCGCGAACGACACCGGGTCGAGGCTCGCGCCCCCGACCAGCGCCCCGTCGACGTCCGGCAGCGCCAGGATCTCGGCCGCGTTGTCGGGCTTGGCCGAGCCGCCGTAGAGGATCCTCACCGCCTCGCCGGCAGCGCGGTCGAGGTCGGAGACGAGCGCGCGCACGAACGCGATCGCCTCCTGCGCCTGCTCCGGGGTGGCGACCTTGCCGGTGCCGATGGCCCAGATCGGCTCGTAGGCGAGCACGACCTCGCCGAGGCGCTCACGGGGCACGTTCTCGAGCCCCTCCCGCACCTGGTGGCGGAGCTTGCGCTCGGTGTCGCCCCGCTCGCGCTCCTCGTCGGTCTCGCCGACGCACAGCAGCGGCGTCAGGCCGGCCTCGAGCGCTCGCGGCACCTTCAGCGCCAGCGCCCGATCGGTCTCGTTGAAGTACTGGCGCCGCTCGGAGTGCCCGAGCACAACGCCGTGGACGCCGATCTCGCTGAGCATGCGCGCCGACACCTCGCCGGTGAATGCGCCCTCCTCGCTCTCGTGCATGTTCTGGGCGTAGATCTCGATCGCCGAGCCACGGCCGGAGTCGACCATCGCCTGGAGCGCGAGATACGGCGCGCACACCGCGACCTGCACGTCGGACACCGCTCCCACACGCGGCAGCAGCGCCTGGATGTACTGCTCGGCCTCGGCCACCGTCTTGTACATCTTCCAGTTGGCGGCGGCGAACGGGGTGCGGCTCATGAGAGCGCCTTCACGCCGGGCAGCTCCTTGCCCTCGACGAGCTCGAGCGACGCCCCGCCGCCCGTGGAGAGGTGGGTCACCTGGTCGGCGAGCCCGAACTGCGCGAGCGCCGCCGCGGAATCGCCGCCGCCGACCACCGTCGTCGCATCGCTGGCCGCGACCGCCTCGGCCACCACGCGCGTGCCGGCCGCGAACGGCTCGAGCTCGAACGCCCCCATCGGCCCGTTCCAGAACACCGTCCCGGCCGCCCGCACCGACTCGGCGTAGCGCTCGGCCGTGCGCGAGCCGATGTCGAGCCCCATCCAGCCGTCGGGCACGTCGACGTCGTCGACCGTCTTGACCTCGGTGTCGGCGCTGAACTCGCGGCCGAGCACGAGGTCGGCCGGGAGCCGCAGCTTCTCGTTGCCGAGGACCTTCCGGGCCGGCTCGATGCCCTCCGCCTCGCACAGCGACGCGCCGACCGAGTGGCCTTGGGCGGCGAAGAACGGAAAGCACATCGCGCCGCCGACCAGGACCTCGTCGGCGCGCTCGAGGAATGTCTCGAGCACCCCGATCTTGTCGGTCACCTTGGCGCCCCCGACGACCGCGACGAGCGGGCGCCGCGGGTCCTCGAGGATCCCACGCAGCGTGGTCACCTCGCGCTCGAGCAGCCGCCCGGCGGCGCTCGGCAGCAGGTGCGCGACCGCCTCCGTCGAGGAGTGCGCGCGGTGGGCGGCGCCGAACGCGTCGTTGACGTAGGCGTCGGCGAGCGACGCGTAGCGCCTGGCCAGCTCGAGGTCGTTCTTCGTCTCGCCCTTCTCGTAGCGGACGTTCTCGAGCATCACCACGTCGCCGCGGTCCGGCACGCGGTCGAGGAACCGGGCCAGCGTCACCTCCTCGCCCAGCAGCTCGGACAACCGGTCGGCGACGGGCCGCAGCGACAGCTCGGGCTCGCGGTCCTTGGGCCGGCCGAGGTGTGCGGCGAGCACCAGCCGAGCGCCCCGCTCGCGCAGCTCCTTCAGCGTCGGCAGCGCCGCCCGGATCCGGGCGTCGTCGGTGATCTGGCGGCCTTCGAGGGGAACGTTGAAGTCGACCCGGACGAGGACGCGCTTGCCTTCGACGTCGAGGTCGTCAAGCGTGCGCACGCACCAGCACCTTCTGTGCCAGCTCCACGCACCGGTTCGAGTAGCCCCACTCGTTGTCGTACCAGGCGACGACCTTGACCAACGTGTCGTCCATCACCGAGGTCAGCTGCGAGTCGTAGATCGACGAGTACGAGGACTTGACGATGTCCGAGGACACGATCGGGTCCTCGGTGTATTCGAGGATTCCGGTCATCGGGCCGGTGTCGGCGCGTGAGCGGAACGCCTCGTTGAGCTCGTCGACGCTCGTCGCGCGTGCGACCTGCACGGTGAGGTCGACGACCGAGCCGGTGGGCACGGGGGCGCGAACCGCGAAGCCGTGCAGCTTGCCCTGCAGCTCGGGGATGACGAGGCCGATCGCCTTCGCCGCCCCGGTCGAGGCCGGGACGAGGTTGACCGCCGCGGCGCGCGCCCGGCGCAGGTCCTTGTGGGGCGCGTCCTGGAGCCGCTGGTCGGCCGTGTAGGCGTGGATCGTCGTCATCAGCCCGCGCTCGATGCCGATCGTGTCGTGCAGCACCTTGGCCACCGGCGCCAGGCAGTTGGTCGTGCACGACGCGTTCGAGATCACGTGATGCTCGTCGGCGTTGTAGACGTCGTCGAAGTTGACGCCGAGGGCGACCGTGACGTCCGGCTCGGTCGCGGGCGCGGAGATGATCACCTTCTGGGCGCCGGCCTCGAGATGCTTGGCGGCGTCGTCGCGCTTGGTGAAGAGCCCGGTCGACTCGATCACGACATCGGCACCGAGCTCACCCCAGGGCAGCGCGGCGGGATCGCGCTCGGCGAGCACGCGCACCTCGCGGCCGTCGATCGCGAGGTTGCCGTCGCGCACCTCGACCGTGCCCGGGAAGCGCCCGAACACGGAGTCGTACTTGAGCAGGTGCGCGAGCGTCCCTGCGTCCGTGATGTCGTTGACCGCGACGATCTCGATGTCCGCGTCCGACTCCTGCGCGGCGCGGAACACGTTGCGGCCGATGCGGCCGAACCCGTTGATGCCGACCCGTACGGGCATGTCAGCGTTCTCCCTTTGGAATCTCGTATGCGGCTTACTCACCCTCGCAAGCTCGGGTGAGCGCCTTGATTACCTGGGCTTACTCACCCTCGCAAGCTCGGGCGAGCGCCTTGATTACCGGGCCTTACTCACCCTCGCAAGCTCGGGTGAGCGCCTTGGATACCGCGGGAAGGCTACCCGGCCCGGCGCAGCGATACCCGGTCGACGTCGCGGTGCTGCACCTCGACGACGTACGGCTCGCGGCCGCGGAACGAGGAGGACAGGTGCTCGGCGATGGCCACCGAGCGATGGCGCCCGCCGGTGCAGCCGATCGCGACCACGAGATGGGCCTTCCCCTCGGCCACGTACTGCGGGAGCAGATACTCGAGCAGCGGCAGCACGTGCTCGTAGAACTCCTGCAATCGGCCGTCGCGCGCGATGTACTCGACCACGCGCTGGTCGAAGCCCGTGAGCGGCCGCAGGTCGGCCTCGTAGTGCGGGTTGGGCAGGAAGCGCACGTCGAAGGCGAGGTCGGCATCGCGCGGCGGGCCGTGCTTGTGCCCGAACGACGTGAAGGTGATCGCCAGGCTGTGCGGCGCCTCGCGCTCGAGCAGCTCGTCGGCCACCTTGCGGCGCAGGCCCGCGGCGCTGAGGCCGCTGGTGTCGATGCACGTGTCGGCGCGCACCTTGACCGGGGCGAGCAGCTCCATCTCGGCGCGCACGCCGTCGACGACCGTGCCGTGCGGCGCGAGCGGATGCCGCCGGCGGGTCTCCTTGTAGCGGTTGATGATCGTCTGCTCGTCGGCCTCGAGGAACAGCACGCGATGCACGACGCCCGCCTCGTCGAGGTCGTCGATCACGCCCGCCAGGGCCGACAGGTACTCGCCGCCGCGCGAGTCCGAGACCACCGCCGCGCGCTCGACCTTCGAGCCCTGGTGGCGGAACAGCTCGGCCAGGGAGCGGATCATCTCGGCGGGCAGGTTGTCGACGCAGAAGTAGCCCGCGTCCTCGAACACGTTCATGGCCGACGACTTCCCGGCTCCGGAGAGCCCGGAGATGATCACGAAGTCGACCAGGTGCGACGGGCCCTGGCCGTTGACCGAGCTCATCGTCCGGTCCGGTTGAGGTGGGCGTACAGGTCGCGGGCGACCTTCTGCGGCAGCCCGGGCACGCGCTCGAGCTCCTCGCGACGGGCCGCGAGCACGGCGTCCGGCGAGCCGAAGTGCTTGAGCAGGGCGCGCTTGCGGGCCGGGCCGATGCCGGGCAGGTCATCCATGATCGACTCGGTCATCGCGCGGTCGCGCCGTAGGCGGTGGTGGGTGATCGCGAAGCGGTGCGCCTCGTCGCGCACGCGCTGGAGGAGCTGCAGCTCGGGGGTCTCATGGGCGAGCACCACTGGATTCGGCGTACCGGGCAGGAACACCTCCTCGATCCGCTTGGCCAGCGAGACGATCGTGACGCCGCGCTCGCGGAAGCCCCGCAGCGGCTCGAGCCCGGCGGCGAGCTGCCCCTTGCCGCCGTCGATCACGACCAGGTTGGGGAGCGCGCCGAACGACGGGTCGCGCTCGGCGTCGTACGGCGAGCGCTCGGCCTGCTTCTCCCATTGCCCGTAGCGCCGGGCGAGCACCTCGGCCATGGCGCCGTAATCATCGCCGGACTCGACCTGGCGGATGTTGAAACGCCGATAGTCGGACTTCTTCGGGGCCCCGCCCTCGAACACCACCATCGATGCGGTCGTATGGGTGCCGCCGAGATGGGAGATGTCGAAGCACTCGATGCGGACGGGCAGGGTGTCGAGCCCGAGCTCCCGCTGGAGGCCGGCGAGCGCCTCGACCCGCTGCTGGCGCCGCCGCTCGGCCTTGAGCTTCTCCTGGTCGAGCGCCAGCCGCGCGTTGCGCTCCGCGAGCTCGAGGATCCGGCGCTTCGTGCCACGCTCGGCGGCGCGGATCTCGACCGGGCCGTCACGGCGCTCGGCGAGGATCTGCTGCAGGATCTCGAGCTCGGAGCCGTCGGCCAGGATCCCCTGGACGACGATCAGCGAGGGGATCGAGAGCGCGGTCGCGTAGTACTGGAGGATGAACTCCTCGGCGACGATGGCCGGCGGCTGCTCGCCCTCGTTCTCGAGGTAGAACGACTGGCGGTCCGACAGGACGCCGTCGCGGACCTGGAAGACCTGCGCGTTGGCCTCCGTGCTCTCGACCGCGACGGCGACGGCGTCGTAGGTTCCCGCGCCCTCGTTGGCCACCCGCTGGCGCTCGAGCAGGGCGCGCACGGCTTGCAGGCGGTTGCGGTCGAGCGCCGCGGTCTCGTAGTCCTGCTGGCCGGCGTGGAAGTGCATGCGCTGCTCGAGGTCGCGCTCGATCTGCCGGAAGCGGCCGCTGAGGAACGTCATCACGCCGTCGACCCCGCGCCGGTACTCCTCCTTGGACACGTAGCCGACGCAGGGCGCCCCGCAGCGCTTGATGTAGTAGTCCAGGCACGGCGAGCCGGAGTGCCGGCCGGGCTCCGGCCCCTCGCAGGAGCGCAGCAGGAAGATCTTGCCGAGCAGGTCGAGCGTGCCGCGGACGCGCTTGGCGCTCGAGTACGGGCCGAAGTACGCGCGGTTGCGCCTGTGGCGCTCACGCGTGAAGTAGACGCGCGGGAAGTCCTCGTCAAGGCTGATCGCGATGTAGGGATACGACTTGTCGTCGCGCAGGCGGATGTTGAAGCGCGGCTTGTACTGCTTGATGAAGTTCTGCTCGGTGAGCAGCGCCTCCGCCTCGGTGGCGGTGACGAGCGACTCGATGTGGTCGACCTCGTCGGTCAGCGCTCGGGTGCCGTAGAGCGTCGGGTTGGAGAAGTGGCTGGCGACCCGCTTGCGGATCGACTTCGCTTTGCCGACGTAGACGACGCGCCCGCGGGCGTCGCGGAACAGGTACACGCCGGGCTGGTCCGGGAGGCTCCTGCGCTGCTCGCCCAGCCGCGCCGCGCGGTCCTGCTGTGGGGCCTCGATCGCCATTGGGGTCTCTCTCGGAGGGTAGCCTGCGGCCCGGTGGTCAACCTCTACTCCGATACGCAGACGCGCCCGACACCGGCGATGCGGCGCGCGATGGCCGAGGCCGAGGTGGGCGACGAGCAGTCGTTCGCCGACCCGACCGTCAACGAGCTGTGCGAGCGGGTCGCCGAGCTGCTCGGCTTCGAGGCGGCCGTCTTCCTCCCCACCGGCACGATGTGCAACGCGATCGCATTCCGGCTGCACGTGCGTCCCGGCGGCGACGAGGTCGTGCTGCACCGCACGTCGCACCCGATCATCGCCGAGGCGGGCGGCCCGGCGGCGATCTCGGGCGCGGTGCTGTGCCCGGTCGAGGGGCCGGGCGGGATGTTCGACGCCGCGACGCTGCGGGCCGCGCTGCGACCGGCGGGCGACCGCTACGCCCCGCGCTCGCGTCTGGTCTCGCTCGAGCAGACGACGAACATCGCGGGCGGGCGCGTGTGGCCGCTGGATCAGATGTGCGAGGTCCTCGACGTGGCGCGCTCGGCGGGGATGCGCGCGCACCTGGACGGCGCGAGGCTGATGAACGCGGTGGTGGCCTCCGGGGTCGGCGCGGCCGAGTGGGCGAGCCCGTTCGACACCGCGTGGCTGGACTTCACGAAGGGCCTCGGGGCCCCGGTGGGGGCGGTGCTGGCCGCGTCACGCGAGCTGATCGACGAGGCGTGGCGCTACAAGCAGATGTGGGGCGGCGCGATGCGCCAGGCCGGGATCGTGGCCGCCGCCGGCATCTATGCGCTCGACCACCACGTCGAGCGACTGGCCGAGGACCACGCGAACGCACGCGCGCTGGCCGAGGGGCTCGCCTCGCTGCCCGGGGTCGAGCTCGACCCGGCGCTGGTGGAGACGAACATCGTCGTGTTCGGGGTGCCGCGCGCCGACGAGTTCTGCGCGCGGCTCGAGGCCGCCGGCGTGAAGATGCTGGCGCTCGACGCGGAGCGGGTGCGGGCCGTCACCCACCTCGACGTCGACGGCGCGGACATCGACCGCGCGCTGGCCGCGGCTCGCGCCGTCCTCGGCGCCTAGTGGATCACGAGTCTCCGGTCAGCCGCGTGGCGGCGAACAGCATCACGCCGACGCCGGCGTCGACCACGTTGTTCGCCTTCGGGCCCTTGGCGATCCGCTGCGCGGCCGCCGTCTCGATCTTCTCCGCCTCGGCGACGAGCTTCTCGCACGCCTTCGAGAGCTGCGCGAAGCCCTTGTCGTCGAGCCGGACCATCATGCGGCGGAGCTGCGCGTCGGGCCGGTCGAACCCGCCGGCTGCGGCCGACGCGCGGGCGTACGCCGCGATCATGTCGAGGTCGGAGCCCGCGGCGGCCTGCTTGGCGATCGGCTTGGCGTCGGCCCAGCCGTCCTCCGTGGCCCGCGGGCGCTTGCGGGAGCGGTAGTGGTGCTCGACCGCGCCGCGCACGCGCGTCTCTTTGACGAGCTCCACGAGGCCGAACTCCTGCAGGGTGCGCACGTGGTAGGCGACGGTGCCGAGCGTGGCGCCGAGCCAGCCTGACAGCTCGTTCGGCGAGGCGGTGCGCTCGTCGAGCATCGCGAGGATGCGCACGCGCAACGGATGGCTCATCGCTTTGACATAGCGGGGGTCGTCCACGCTCTTGATCGGCTTCATCGCTTCACCAACACGCTCCCTCTGATGTGGCCGCCGCCGGCTTGCGACGGGCGGAGCCACGCTGACCTTGACCTGTAAAGCCCACAGCGGCTGACCCCCGCGATGGACCTGGCGGCATTTTGTCAGGATGCGGACCGAATGTGGGCCACCTCTTTGGTCGGTTATCGCTGAACGCTCGCGGCCCGGCGACGGCGGAGCGCTTCCCACTCGATCGGATCGCCCGTGGACGGCGGGCTCGCGCCGAGCTCGGCCAGCACCGCAGCGAGCGCTTCCCGGCGCACCGCGCCATAGCTCAGCACGTGGGAGACGACACCGCCGAACGTGAACGTCTCGGGCGGCTCGCACAGCGCGTCGATGAACGCGTCGTCCCACGCGCCGCGGTCGCGGATGCGGCGGACGAGGCGGGCGAAGGCGCGGGCGGCGCGCTCGAAGCGCGCGCTCAGCTCGTCCGCGCCGGGCCGGGGCGGCGGCGCCGGCTCGCCCGCGATCGCGGCCACCCAGACCTCGAGCGTGTAGACGAGCCGCTCGGCCATCAGCGCGGCGCTGGCCTCCTCGCCCTCGAACCACACCGCGACGAACCCCGGCCGCAGCGGTCGCTCGAGCGCCTCGCGCGGCAGCGTCTCGGCGACCGCCAGGAGCTCGCGCACGCGGTCGAGGTGGTGGCCGACCATGCGGTCGGCGAGGTCGCCACTCGGGGCCGGCTCACGGCCTCCCGGTATCAGCAGGCTGGCCGGCGGGTGGAAGTGGATGCCGCCGTCGCGCGTCGCGGACGGCCGCCCGCTCCGCCCGCCACCCTCGAGCTCGATCGGCGCGGCAGAGGCCGCGAAGGCGCCCGGCGGCATCCCGTACGCGCGGGCGAACGCGCGCGAGAACGCGGCCGGCGAGCCGTAGCCGGCCGCGGCGGCGGCCTCCGAGGGCGCCGCGGCGCCCGTGCGGAGCTGCCAGGCCGCGCGTTCCAGCAGCAGCCTGCGCCGGAGCGCGATCGGCGACTCGCCGGTGGCGGCGGCGAGCATGCGGTCGAGGTGGTCGCGCGAGAAGTGCGCGCGCTCGGCCAGCACCCGCCCGTCCGTGCCCGGCTCGTCGAGCGAATCGAGCACGAGGTCGATCAGCTCGCGCAAGCGGTCGGCCATCCCCACATCTTGATCGCTTTCGACCTTCTGCTGGACGATCGCGCGGCCGCCCGTCAGCGTCGTCGGCATGGCGACCTGGACCGAATTCGAAGCCGCCGCGCCGGAACTGGCCGAGACGGCGCGTCGGCTGCTCGTCGCTCACACGCACAAGACGCTCGCAAGCCTGCGCCGGGACGGCTCCCCGCGCATCTCCGGCACCGAGACGACGTTCGCGGACGGCGACCTGTGGATCGGCTCGATGTGGCAGGCCCGCAAGGCCCGCGACCTTCAGCGTGACCCGCGCTTCGCCCTGCACAGCGGGTCCGACGACCCGCCGGAGTGGAACGGCGACGCGAAGCTCGCCGGCGTGGCCGAGGAGATCACCGATCCCGAGCGCGTGAAGCAGATCAACGGCCACGAGGCTCCGCCCGGGCCGTCGCACCTGTTCCGCCTCGACCTGCGCGAGGTGTCGGTCGTGCGGCTCCACGAGTCCGGTCGCGCGCTCGTGATCGAGGTCTGGACCCCCGACGGCGGCGTGCGGACGATCGAGCGATCGTGAGCGACGGCGACGGCACGCAAACGATCGGGCGGTCGTGAGCGCCCGGCTGCGAGCCATCGTCGACGGGCTCGGCGTCCAGCCCGGTGACCGGGTGCTCGAGATCGGCTGCGGGCAGGGCGTGGCGGCCGCCTACATCTGCGAGCGGCTCGACGGCGGGCACCTGGTGGCCGTCGACCGGTCGCCGAAGATGATCGAGGCGGCCGCGCGCCGCAACGCCGAGCACCTCCGCTCGGGCCGAGCCGAGTTCCTCGTGGCCCATCTCGAGATGCTCGATCTCGGCGAGCGGCGCTTCGACAGGATCCTCGCCGTCCGCGTCGGGCTCTTCCACCGCGATCCTCGCCGCGCGCGCACCCTCGCCGAGCCGTGGCTGGCCCCGGGAGGCACGCTCCACGCGGTCTTCGACGCGCCGTCGTGACGTGCTGGGCGGCTCGTGAGCTCATTCGACGAGGCGGACGGTGAGGCCGCCGGCGGCCACGGGCTCGCCGGCGCCCTGCAAGAGGGCCAGAATGCGCGCGACGTAGCCGCGGGTCTCCGGATAGGGCGGGATGCACATGCAGCCGGCGACCGCTCCCGGGCCGGCGTTGTAGGCGGCGAGCGCGAGCGGCACGGACGCGAAGCGGCGCAGCAGGTCGCGCATCAGGTGGGCCTGAGCGTCGATCGCCGCGACCGCGTCGAACGGGTTGGTCAGGCCCATGGCGCGGGCCGTTCCCGGCATGAACTGCGCGATGCCTTGCGCCCCGGCGGGGCTGCGAGCGAACGGGTTGAAGTTGCTCTCCGCGTAGATCTGAGCGGCCAGCAGCGCGGCCGAGACGTTCCAGCGCTGGGCGGCGCGGGCGAGCACGGGCGCGTAGCGCTCGGGCACGAACGGCGGCAGCGAGCCGCGCGTCGCCCCGTCGCCTCCGGTCCGCTCCGTCGAGCGCGCGTTGAGCGTATAGCCGTAGTGCCAGGGCTCCCATTCGTAACGCTGGACGAAGCGGAAGCGGCCGGCGTTGCGCGCGAGCCAGCCGTACGCGGCGCGCGGCCCGAGGTCGAGCTCGGTCGCGAGGCGATGGAGCGAACGGCCCGGCGGCGCGACCCAGCGCGGGTCGGGGCGCCGGCGGAACAGCTCCGCCTGCTCGGCGTCGGAGCGGTAGGCGCTCGTGATGAGTAGCGTCACCCCGTCCGCGCGGGCGGCGCGCTGCATTCGGTCGAACGCGAGCGCGACGTCGGGCCGCATCGGCTTGCCCTGCCGGTACGCCAGCGGGCCGTCGTAGCCGCCGCCTGCGGCGTCGAGCAGCGCCGGAGCGACCTCGGCCTCGGCGGTGACCGCCACCGAGGCGCGACGCCGGGCGGCGTTGCGGTGCACCTCGACCACGGCACGGACGCCGACGCGGATCCGCATCGGGGCGAACGACGCGCCGTCGGGGAACCGCACGGTGGCGCGTTCCGCCCCGTTGGCCTCTGCGACGCGCACCGCCGCCCCGCGCGCCAGCTCGAGGAACGCCGCGCGATCGAGGTGCCGCGGGTTCGGCCGCCCGTCGATCACCGGCGGCTCGAACAGCCGCGGAGTCGCAGCGTGCATCGCCCGCGCTCCGGCCAGCGCGGACAGGTCTGCGGCCCGCTGCGCGGCGGCCTCGTGAGCCACCCCTCGCGCCGCCGAGCCGAGGACGAGGACGCCGACCAGCACCGCGGCCATCGCCCCGACCAGCAGCACGGACGCCTGCCCGCCCCTACCCCTCATCCCGGCCTTCCCCGCGTGGCGCCGCTCCCCGCGCGCCCCCCCCGCGTGCCGCCGCTCGCTCGCAAGCTCGACGGGCGGGGCGACGGCGCCGGCGGTGGCGAGCTCGAATCGCGGCTCGACGAGACTTCCGGTGGCGAGCTCGAGTCGCGGCGTGGCGAGGCCGCCGATGGCGAGCGCTCGGACGGCGCCGCGAGCGAGCGGCCGGCAGGCGACTGCCGGCACGCCCCGTTCCGCGAGGCGCTCGATCGCCGCCTGGGCGAGCCGCGTACCCGGCGCGGCGGCCACGACGACGATGTCGTGGCCCGCCACCAGATCGTCGAGCCCGGGAGGGCGAGCGCCGGCCAGAGCGGTGACGAGCGGGGCGTCGACCACTGCGGCCGCTCCCACGAGCGCTTCGACCGCGCGAAGTGAATCCGGCGGCAGCGCGAGCCACGCGAGGCGCCCGCGGGCCGTCGCGCCGCCGGCCGTCGCCGCCAGCCGCTTCGCCGCCCGCACGGCGGCCGCAGGGGTGGGGAGCGGGGCGCCCCACACGGCGACGAGGGCCGACGGGCGACGGTCGGCAGCTCGCAGCGTGAGCGCGAGCGCGGCCGCGAGTGGCGTCACGTCGCGAGACGCGCCCAGCACCGCCGCCCGGCACGCCACCGGAAGCGCGGCGGTCGACGCGGGTGTCGCCGCGGGCTCGACGAGGAACGAGAAGACGCGCCCGAACGCGCCGCTCATGGCACCGGCTCCGGGCCGGCGTCCGCTGTCGCGCTCGCCTCGAGTGCGGTGGCGAGGAAGCCCAGTGGGACGCGCGGGCGGAGGGTCACGGTGATGCGGGTGCCGGTGCGTGTGACCGTTGCTCGCGAGCGTCCGCCGGCGGGGATCGCTCGCTCGGCGGCGTGTTCGGGGTCGCCGCCCTGAAGCGCGGCGATGGCTCCGGCTTCCGCGGCTTGACCGGCCTGTTCTGCCGCGGCCTGGCCGATCAGGATCGTCGCGGCGACAAGCGCGACGGCGAGGACGAGCGGGAGCAGGGCGACGAGCTCGACGGTCGCCTGGCCTCGTTCGCGGTCGGCGACGCTCATGCCTGCGGCTCGAAGCGGCCGTCGGCGCCAACGTTGCCGAGGCTCGGTAGAGGCGGCGGCGAGGGGATGCGGACGACGACCCGGACCTCGCCAGGGCCCTCGGTCGTGACGCGTAGGCCGCGCTCGAGCTCGGCCGGGAGGTGGCGGCGCGCCGCGAGGCTCGGGTCGTCCTCGACCGCATGCGCGCGGGCAGCTGCGCGGGCCGCGGCGTGCGCGCCCCACGCGGCCCAGCCGACGAGCGCCGCCTGCCACAGCGCGGCGATGACAGCCGCGAGACACGGCAGGAGCGCGACGAGCTCCACCGTCGCCTGCCCACGCTCGCCGGGTCGCCTTGGAGCCATGTCCGAACCGTCGCGGGCGGGGGGTTACGAATCTACGCGCAGCTGTTGCGCAAGTGTGCCAAATAGTTCACGATCGACGACCCGGTTTAAGGTCACTCGCGTGTAACCGGTTAGGGTTGCTCCCCATGGCCGCGGATCGGTTGGGCGTCGAGTACGAGCGGCGGGGAGATGGTGCGGTGCTGCTGCGGGTGAGCGGACGGCTCGAGGACGCGACCGCCGCGGTCCTCGAGGGCGTGCTGCGCGCACTGGGGGACGACACGCCGCACGTGGTCATCGACCTAACCGCCGTCGACCACATCGACTCGCACGGGCTCGACGTGCTGCTCGAGACCGAGGCCGCCGCGCGGCGGCGGCGAGCGACGGTCGAGGTGATCGGCATCCAGGAGAGCCTCGTCGCCCGCCGGCCGCCGGCCGATCAGCCGGAGTGACGCGGAGCCGGGCTCAGTACTCGCGGTAGGCGCGCCAGGTGGTCAGGAGGCCCCAGACCGCGAGGCCGATGAAGCTGAGCCAGAGGATCGCGCCGATGCCGCCCTCCTCCCACATCCGCCGCGTGGCTACCAGCGTGATCGCCGCGAGGGCGACGGAGGCGTAGAAGATCCCCCGGCGGCGCTCCTCGAGCCCGAAGATCGTCTCCCGGTGCTCCATGTACAGGCGGTAGCCGAAGAACAGCAGCCCGCCCATGAAGACGATGCCGAGCAGGTTGTCGACCGTCCGGCCCGCCTCCTGGCCACCTGGCACGAGCCAGACCACGAGCGTGATCGCGAGGATGATCGCGATGTTCCGCAGGTTCGTGTTGCGGTCAGGTCCCACGACCGCTCACGATACCGCCCGTCGCGCGGCGATCAGGCGTGGACGGCCGGCGGCGCCGGCTCGGCGACGGAGGCCGCCGCCGGCGCGACGGTCACCGGCTCCGGCGCCAGCGCGTCACCCACGACCGGCTCGGCCGCGAACCGGTAGCCGATCCCGAAGTGCGTGTGGATGTAGCGCCACCCCGGCGACGCCCGCTCGAGCTTCTGCCGCAGCTTACGCACGAAGACGTCGACCGACCGGTCGCCGTGGACCATCGCGTAGCCCCACACGCGCTCGTAGATCTCCTCCCGCTGCAGCACCTGCCCCTCGGCATCGGCCAGCAGCTGGATGAGCTCGAACTCGCGGCGCGTGAGGTCGATCGAGCGGTCGCTCGCGAAGGCCTGGAACTGGTCCGCCCGGATCTGGACCTCGCCGACGGCCACGGGCTCGGAAGCCTGCCGCGCCTCGGCGCGCTTGCGCCGCCGCACGACGGCCTCCACGCGCGCGATCAGCTCCTCCGGGTGGCACGGCTTCGTCACCCAGTCGTCGGCCCCCATACGGAGCCCGCGCACCCGCTGGGCCACGCTGGACTGGCCGGTGCACACCACCACGCCCAGGTGCGGCAGGCGGTCGCAGAGCTTCTCGAGGTACGTCCACGCCTGCGGGCCGAGGACCGCGAGGTCCAGGACCACGGCGTTCAGGCGCATGGCCACCATGGCGTCGAGCGGAACCGGCGAGGCGAGGACCCGGTGCTGCCAGCCGACCGTGTCCAGACGGTTGGTCAGCACCTGCAGGAACCCGCTGTCGGAGTCCACGATCGCGATCCGGGTCGCGTGCGTCGTCGTCGTCATGTCGGGCCCCAGCATACGGCGCGCGGGAGATGGCACCGCCACTCCCGCTTCCCCGGTAACACGATGGTCACAGGCCGTTGAAACGCGACAGCTCCATGCCGCAATCTCCGGAAATCGGGGCTGCTACACGTGTGAAGCGTCTGAGAACTCCCGGAAGAGGCCCGTGACGACGAACGCGACCTGCTCGCCGATGTCGACGGCGTTGTCGCCGATCCGCTCCAGCGCGCGCGCCACGAGCATCATCGTCATCGCCCACTCGCGGCGATCCTCGTCCGTGCCGATCTCCACGGCGCGGCGGAACACCTCGCGGTTGAGACCGTTGACCTGCTCGTCCTGGCGCACGAGATCCTGCGCCAGCGAGGTGTCGCGCAGCACGAACGCCTGCTTGGCCTGCGCCACCTCGGAGCGCGCCAGCGCCCCCATGCGCAGGATCCGGTTCATCAGCTCCGGGTCCGACGGCGGATCGGTGCCCACGAGCGGCATGACCTTGGCGATGTTCACGCACTGGTCGCCCATCCGCTCGGCGTGCTTGATCACGTGCAGGAGCGCGGCCACGACGCGCAGGTCGCCCGCCACGGGAGCCTGGAGCGCGAGCAGGGAGAGGATCCCCTGATGGACCTCCAGGAACCGGCCGTCGATCCGGTCGTCGTCGTGCACCACGATCGACGCCAGCTCGATGTCCTGGTGCTCGAGCGCCTCGAGCGTGCGGTCGAGTGTCACCACCACGAGGTCCAGCGCGCCGAGCGCCTGCTCCTCCAGCGAGCGCAGCTCGTCCTGGAAGTGGACGCGCGCGTGCTCTGCCATCAGTGGTTCCTGCCTGCGGGAGGGAGCACTAGCCGACCTTGCCGGTGACGTAGTCCTCGGTGCGCTTGTCGTCCGGGTTGGTGAAGATCTTGTCGGTCGCCGCGTACTCGACCACCCTGCCCGTGCGGTGCTTCTCCCCGGCGTCGAGCTCGACGGTGAAGAACGCCGTCCTGTCCGAGACGCGCGCCGCCTGCTGCATGTTGTGCGTCACGATCACGATCGAGTAGTTCGCCTTCAGCTCCATCATGAGGTCTTCGATCCGGCCGGTCGAGATCGGATCGAGCGCCGAGCACGGCTCGTCCATGAGGAGGACGTCGGGGTCCGTCGCCAAGGCGCGGGCGATGCACAGGCGCTGCTGCTGTCCGCCGGAGAGCCCGAACGCGTTGTCCTTCATGCGGTCCTTGACGTCATCCCACAGCGCGCCGCGACGCAGCGCGTTCTCGACGATCTCGTCCATGTCGCCCTTCATCCCCACGACGCGCGGACCGAACGCGATGTTGTCGTAGATCGACTTGGGGAACGGGTTCGGCTTCTGGAAGACCATGCCGATCCGCTTGCGCACCTGGACGGGATCGATCTTGTCGTCGTAGAGGTTCTGCTCGTGGTAGATGACCTCGCCCTCGACGCGGGCGGTGGGGATCAGGTCGTTCATCCGGTTCAGGCAGCGGATGAACGTCGACTTGCCGCACCCGGACGGCCCGATCAACGCCGTGATCTGCCGCTGGCGGAGCTCCAGCGTGATGTCGGTGACCGCGCGGTGGTCGCCGTAGAAGACAGCCACGTCGCGGACGTCGAAGATCGGCTCGGCCGGTGCCCGTTCGACCGTCGGCACGGGCGCCGGATGGGGCGTCGGGGTCGGGGTCGGGGCGAACCGTCGCGCGCCTGCTTCCTGGGGTTGCGGCTGCACGGTCTCCTCGGTCACGTCGTCGGGCATGTCGGAGTCCTCTACCACTTCTGCTCGTATCGGTTTCGAAGCCAGATGGCGACTGAGTTCATCATGAGGAGGAGGGCCATCAGCACCACGATCGCTCCCGCCGCCCGTGCGATGAAGTCCTGGTCGGCGTCCTTCGTCCAGGTGAAGATCTGCATGGGCAGCGCGGTGAACGAGCTGTCCAGACCGGTCGGGTTGAAGCGGAGCGAGAAACCCGCCCCGATCACTAGTAGTGGCGCAGTCTCCCCGATGGCGCGCGAGAGCGCAAGGATCACGCCGGTGGCGATGCCCGCGATCGAGCCGGGCAGGACCTGCTTCCAGATCGTCTGCCACTGCGTCGCGCCCAGCGCCAGGGAACCCTCGCGAATCGAGGGCGGCACCGCACGGATCGCCTCGCGGGCGACGATGATCACGACCGGCAGGACCAGCAGGCTGAGCGTGATCGCCCCTGCCAGCAGCACCGGGCCGAGGCCCAGCGGGCCGCGCACGATGAACGCGAGCCCGAGGATCCCGTAGACGACCGACGGCACGGCCGCGAGGTTCTGGATGTTGACCTCGATCAGGCGATTGAACCAGCGCTCGCGGTCGGCGTACTCCTCGAGATACACGGCGGTCATCACGCCGAGCGGCACGACGAAGATCGTGCACAGGATCATCAGGTAGATCGTCCCGACGATCGCCGACTCGATGCCGGCGTTCTCCGGGATGACGCGCGACGGGAAGCTGGTCAGGAAGTCCCACGACAGGACCTTCAGGCCGTCGCTCGAGAAGTCGTAGATGATCGCGCCGAGGGCCAGGAACGCGACGCCGAGCGCGCCGTACATGAGCAGCCGGAAGCCGGTGTCGAACGCGCTCTGCTTACCGGAGCGTCGCGGGATCACGGTGTTCTGCCTCCGCGCCGCCGTCGCGATCTGCACGCCGTTCATTCGTACACCTGCCGGTACTTGCGCACGAGCCGGATCGACACCATGTTCAGCGCCAGCGTCAGCACGAACAGCGTGAGGCCGACCGTGAAGATCGTCAGGAACTCGATCGAGCCGGTCGGGATGTCGCCCGCGGCCGTGGCGCCGATGAAGGCGGCCATCGACTGGTAGCTCTCCGACGGGTTGAGACCGAGGTTCGGGGTCTGCCCACCGGCGATCAGCACGATCACCGTCTCGCCGACCGCGCGCGAGGCGCCGAGCACGAGCGCCGCCACGATCCCCGACAGCGCGGCCGGGAAGACGACCCGCAGCGAGACCTGAAGCTTGCTGGCACCGAGGCCGAACGCACCCTCGCGCAGCGAGGCGGGCACCGCCGACATCGCGTCCTCGGAGACCGAGGCGATGGTAGGCAGCACGAGCAGGCCCATGATCACGCCGGCGGCCAGGCCGTTGTAGATGTTCACGTTCACACCCAGCAGGTCCCGCAGGATCTCGGGCGTGAAGAAGGTCAGCGCGAAGTAGCCGAAGACGATCGTCGGCACGCCTGCGAGCACCTCGAGCACCGGCTTGATCGTCTTGCGGACGCGGTCGGGCGCGTACTCGGAGAGGTAGACGGCGGCCAGGAGACCGAGCGGCACGGCCACCACCAGCGCGATCAGCGACAGGTAGATCGTGCCCCACACCAGCGGGAGCACGCCGAACGACTGCTGCTCGCCGGCGAATGTGGGCGACCACTTGGTGCCGAAGAAGTAGTCCCCGACCGGCACCTCGCCGAAGAACTCGATCGTTTCGACGATCAGCGAGCCGACGATCGCGAGCGTCGTCAGCACCGAAAGACCGGCCGCGGCGAACAGCGCCACCCGGATCGCTCCCTCGAACCGGGAACGGGCGCTGGGGGACCGGGTCAGGTCGACCCGGCCCCCCTGCGCGCCGGCTGCCGCTGCGTAGCGCGGCTCGGCCATGTGGCTAGGTCCCTCCCAGGGCGGTCGTCGACTCCGAGGCCTGCTCCTCGGTCAGCGGCACGATCTTCGCCGCCTCGGCGATCGCCTGCTGGTTCTCGAGCACGAAGTCCATGAACGCCTTGATGTGCGGCTTCTCGAGCGCCGTGTCGGCCGGGTACATGAACAGCGGGCGCGAGAGCGGCGTGTAGCTGCCGTCCTGGATCGTCTCGGCCGACGGCTTCACGCAGCTGTCGGCGCTCTCGCCGACGCCGACGACGTTCAGCTTGTCGGTGTTCTGCTCGTAGTAGGAGAAGCCGAAGTAGCCGAACCCGCCCTCGGAGCCGGCGACGCCGGTCACGAGCTGGTTGTCGTCCTCGGACGCCTCGTAGTCCTCGCGCGAGGCGCCCTCCTCACCGTTGATCGCGTCGGTGAAGAAGTCGAACGTGCCGGAGTCGGTGCCCGGCCCGAAGAGCGTGAGCTTGCTGTCGGGCAGGCTCGGGTCGACGTCCTTGAGGTTCGCGACCTTCGACTTCGGCTTCCAGACCTGCTTGAGCTGGTCGACCGTCATGCAGTCCACCGTGAGGTCCTTGTTCGTCACGACGGCGATGCCGTCGTTCGCGACCTGGACCTCCTTGTAGGTGACCGAGTTCTCCTCGCAGATCGGGACCTCTTCGTCGTCCTTGATCGGGCGCGACGCGTTCGAGATGTCGGTCTCACCGGCGCAGAACTTCTCGAAGCCGCCGCCGGTGCCGGACTGCCCGACCGTGATCTGCACGTCGGGGTTCTCCTCGTTGAAGAGCTCGCCGGCCGCTTCCGCGAACGGGAAGACCGTCGACGACCCGTCGATGCGGATCGTGCCGGACAGGTTCCCGGACGACTCCTCGGACGACGCGCTGGCGCCGCCACCTTCGTCGTCGTCGCCGCACGCGGCGACGACGAACGCCAGCGACGCCACGAGGGCGAGCGCGGCCAGTAGACGCTTGAGACTCATCGACCCATCCTTCTCATTTGTTGGTTGCACTCTCTTACCGGCTCACGGCCGTCTTGTGAAAACGCTGTGAAAGCTCGGGGGCGAACCGGTAGCCGAACCCGAAGTGCGTATGGATGAACTGCCATTCCGGCAGCGCGTCGGCGAGCTTGGCGCGCAGCTTGTGGACGTAGACGTCGACCGACCGGTCGGCCTCACGCATCGGTGCTCCCCACACCGTCTCGTACAGCTCCTCGCGCGGCACGATGCGGCCCTCCCGCCGCCCCAGCGCAGCCAGCAGGTCGAGCTCGCGCACGGACAGCGTGAGCGTGCGACCGCCGGCGATCGCGAGGTACTCGGACGGCCGGATCTCCAGCTCGCCGGCCGTGATGACGTCAGAACGTGCATCCATCGGGCCGAGAAGATCGAGCAGCCCCGGCCGCAGCCGGTTACCGGAGCGTGAATCGGTCGTGAAAGGGTTGTGAACGAACGGCGGCGTGTCCGACTTCGTGGTTACGGTCCCCGCATGTGGCCGTCGAAGACGCGTGACGAGGTGGGGCTGCTCGGCCTATTCGAGGCGTCCGGGCGCAACGTCGAGGAGGCCGCGCGCCTGCTGCGGGACCTGCTCGCGACCTATCCCGACCGGCCGGAGCTGGCCGCCGAGATCTTCGACCTCGAGCACGAGGGCGATCGGATCGCACACGAGATCCTGAGCCGCGTCGCCGAGCGCGGGAGCCGCGCGGCCGACCTCGATCCGATCGACGTGCACGCGCTCGCCGGGGCGCTCGACGACATCGTCGACTACGCCGAGGAGGCGTCCGACCAGCTCGGCCTCTACGGCGTCGAGGCTCCGATGGAGCAGGCGGAGGAGATCGCCGAGGTGCTGGTCGCGGCCGCGGGCGTCGTGGCCGACAGCCTCCGCGGGCTACGCGAGGACGAGGACCTCGGCGCGCGGCTCGTGGAGATCCACCGGCTCGAGAACGAGGCCGACCGCATCGTCCGCGCCGCGGTGGCGTCGCTGTTCCGCAACGGGATCGACCCGATGATGGTCATCCGCTGGAAGGACATCTTCGAGACGCTCGAGTCCGCCGTCGACGCGTGCGAGACCGTCGCCAACGTGCTCGAGGGCATCAGCCTCAAGCGCGCGAACGGCCGGTAACCACGCGGGGGCCCGCCCGACGGGCCATTCCGTGTGGACCGGTGTCCCGTCGGGCACCCCTAGCCCGCAACCGCTTCCCACTCCTCGTAGAGCGACTGCAGCGCGCGCTTGGCGCCGGCGTGGCGCGCGGTCGACCTCGCGGCCGTGCGCGGGTCGTTCCAGACGGCCGGGTCGGCGAGCTCGGCTTCGAGCGCCTGCAGCTCGGCCTCAGCGGCCTCGATCCGCTTCTCCAGCTCGCCGGCGCGGCGCTGCTGGTTCTTGGACAGGCCGGTGGCGGCGGGCTTAGGCCGCGGCGGCGGGGCGGGCTTGGCGCGCTTGGCCGTGCGCTCGGCCTCCTTGCGCTCCTCCCGTCGCCGCACGAACTCGGGCCAGCCGCCCTCGTAGGAGTGCAGCGTCCCCTCCTCGAACGCGATCGTGCGGGTGCCGACGGCGTCGAGCAGCGCGCGGTCGTGCGAGATCAGCAGGAGCGAGCCCTGGAAGGCCTGCAGGGCGGCCTCGAGCGCCTCGCGGCTCTCGAGATCGAGGTGGTTGGTCGGCTCGTCGAGGATCAGCACGTTGGCGCCGGAGTGGACCAGGATGGCCAGCGAGAGCCGGCGTCGCTCCCCGCCCGAGAGGCCCTCCAGCGGCTTCTCGGCCGACTCGCCGCTGAAGAGGAACTGGCCAAGCAGCGAGCGGGCCTCGTTCGGCTTGAGGCCCGTGCTGCGCTGGACGGCCTCGAGCACCGTGCGGGCTCCCTTGGCCCCCAGCTCGTCCGCGTGCTGGGAGAGCAGCCCGAGCTTGACGTTGTGGCCGCGGCGGAGCTTGCCGGCGTCGAGCTCCCGCTGCCCGGCCAGCGCGCCGATCAGCGTCGTCTTGCCGGCGCCGTTGGGCCCGATCAGCGAGACGTGCTCGGCGCGCTCGAGCCACAGCTCGAAGTCCTCGAGCAGCGTGCGGTCGCCGATCGTCAGGCGCCCGTCCTCGAGCTCGAACACCACGCGGCCGGAGCGCTCGGGCGGCTTGAACGAGAACCCCAGCGCCTTGCCGTCGCGCGGATCGCGCGATACGCGGTCCATCTTCTCGAGCCTCTTCGCGCGCGACTGCGCCTGGCGGGCACGGGTGCCGGCCCGGAAGCGGTCGACGAAGCGCTCGAGCCGCGCGATCTCGGCCTCCTGCTTCTCGATCGCACGGCCGAGCGCCAGCTCGCGCGCCGCCTTCTCGCGCCGCCACGCGTGCCAGGTGCCCTTGAAGTAGCGCCCACGGCCCGACTCCAGCTCGAGCACGGCGGTGCCGACCGCCTCGAGGAACCAGCGGTCGTGGGCGACGAGCACGACGGCGGCGTCGAGGCTCTGCAGGTGCGTCTCGAGCCATTCGAGCGACTCGATGTCGAGGTGGTTGGTGGGCTCGTCGAGCAGCAGCAGGTCGGGGTCGCCGGCCAGCGCGCGGGCGAGCGACGCACGGGTCAGCTCGCCGCCGCTGAACGTCGACAGGCTGCGGTCGAGGTGCTCGTCGCGGAAGCCGAGGCCGTGGAGCGTGGCGTTGATCGACTCGCGCCAGGTATAGCCCCCCGCGTGCTCCAGGCGGGCCTGGGCGGTGGCGTAGGCGTCGAGCGTCGCGCCGTCGGTCGCGCCGCCCGCCATCGCCAGCTCGAGCTCGGCGAGCCGCTCCTCGAGCGCGAGCAGGTCCTTGGCGCCGGAGAGCACGTAGTCGCGCAGGCTGAGGTCGCGGTCGCGCGGCGGGCGCTGGTCGTGCAGTGCGATCCGGACGTCCTTGGCGAAGCTGAGCTCGCCGCCGTCGACCGAGGTCTCACCGGAGAGCATCCGCAGCAGCGTTGTCTTGCCGGCGCCGTTGCGGCCGGAGAGCGTGAGGCGGTCGCGCCGCTCGAGCTTGAAGGAGACGCCTCGCAGGAGCGGCTCGCCCGCCATGTCCTTGGCGATGTCGGATGCGATGAGGACGGCCATCGGTGTTCAGACTACGGCGCCCGGATGGCGCCGTTCGGGGTCGAGGTGCCGGCCGGATGCCCGGCACGGGGACTATGATCCGGCTCGTGGCGCGGACCACCCTGCTGACGCTCGTCTTCCTCGCTCTCACGGCGCCCGTCGCACTGGCCTCCGAGGGGCACGACGGCGGCGAGGGCTGGTGGGGTGAGACCAACGACAAGGTGATCACCAACGCCGGGTTCGCGATCATCGCCGGCGTCCCGGTCCTCATCCTCGTGCTCAGCCTGATCCAGTGGCGCCTGGACAAGCGCAAGGACCGGCGGATGGCGGCCGCGAAGGCCCGTTCCGCGCGGACCGACATGCGCGGCGGCTGGTAGCCGCTTCTTCACACCCGCCGGGCGCGTGGCGACCATGCTTGTTCTCACGGCCCCGGCGCTCCCCGCCCGGGGCCGTTTGCTTCACCAGACGTCGCCGTCGCGCCAGTCGCAGGTGAGCTCGCCGGTCAGGTCGAGCTCGGCGGTGCCGGGGAGCACGTAGATGAAGCCGTCCTCCTCCGCGGTGCGGATAACGCCGGTCGGCGTGATCGCCGAGGTCGGGCCCGGCCAGCGCTGCCAGCCGCGCGCTTCGTAGAGCTTCGCGCCGTCGTCGCTGGCACCCAGGGCACCGAGGTCGTAGGCGCCGCGGATGATCCGCTCGAGCGCGTCCATCATCGCCCCGGCGTGGCCGCGTCGCTGGCGGTCGGCGCGGACGCCGACGCCCTCCACGTAGCCCGCGCGCAGCGCCCGGCCGCCGTGCAGGAGCCGCCGCTGGACGAGCGAGGCGTGGCCGACGAGCTCGTCGCCGTCGTACGCCAGCGCGTGCATGCCGCCGAGCGAGTGCTCCCAGTCGGAGTCCTCGAACTCGCCCTCGAACACGGCTTCGAGCAGAGCTCTGGCCGCGCGCAACGTCGCGGGCTCGAGGTCGGCGGTGTGGGCGACGTGGATCATTCACGGCATGGTGCACTACGAGCGACGAGGCGCCGCGGCGCTGGTGACGATCGACCGCCCCGAGCGCCGCAACGCGATCGACGGGCCGACCGCGGCGGCGCTGCTCGAGGCCTACGAGCGCTTCGCGGCCGAAGGCGACGCCAGCGTGTTGGTCCTCACGGGAGCGGGCGGGACGTTCTGCGCGGGTGCCGACCTGAAGTCGCTCGAGACGCTCGACGTGGATGCTCCGGCCGGGCCGCTGGGCTTCACGCGGCTGACGCCGGAGAAGCCGGCGATCGCGGCGATCGGGGGGTGGTGCGTGGCCGGCGGGCTCGAGCTGGCGCTGTGGTGCGATCTGCGGGTGGCGGCCGACGGCGCTCGGTTCGGCTGCCTGGAGCGGCGCTGGGGCGTCCCGCTCGTCGACGGCGGCACGCAGCGCCTGCCGCGCGTGGTCGGCCTCGGCCGTGCGCTCGACCTCATCCTCACGGGGCGCACGGTCGAGGCGCCGGAGGCGCTCTCGATCGGGCTCGTCACCGAGCTGGTGCCTGACGGCGGCGAGCTCGACCGGGCGCTGGAGCTGGCCGAGGTGATCGCCGGCTTCCCGCAGGACACGATGCGCTCCGACCGCGAGGCGGCCCAAGCCGCGCTCGGCCTCCCGCTCGCCGACGGGCTCGCGCTCGAGGCCCGGCTCGGGCGCGCGCGGCTGCGCGACGCGCTCGACGGTGCGCGCCGCTTCTCCGATCGGGCATAGGCGTGCCCAACGGGACATCGCTCCACACGTAATGTCCCGTTGGGCGGGGCCCCGAGCGATATAGGCTGCGGCCACGTTCCCGGAGGAGGCAGAGCTTTGAGTTACTTCGTCACCGGCGCGACGGGCTTCATCGGTCGCCATCTCGTCGAGCGCCTGCTCGAACGCGAGGGGGACATCTACGTGCTCGTGCGCGAGGAGTCGGCCGGCAAGCTGGACCGCTGGCGCGATTCCGACCGCGTCAAGCCGGTGTTCGGCGACCTCACGCAGCCCGGGCTGGGGCTCGACGACGAGGCTCGGGAGCGCCTGCGAGGCGTCGACCACGTGTTCCACCTCGGCGCCGTCTACGACATCGCGGCGCCCGAGGAGCAGAACTCGGCGGTGAATGTCGGCGGCACCCAGAACGTCGTCGACCTCGCCAACGAGCTGGGCGCCGGCCGCTTCCACCACCTCTCCTCGATCGCCGTCGCCGGCGACTACGACGGCCACTTCACCGAAGACGACTTCGCGGAGGGCCAAGGGTTCCCGAACCCCTACCACCGCACGAAGTTCGAGTCCGAGAAGCTGGTCCGCGAGCGCGTCCAGGGTCGGTGGCGGGTCTACCGCCCGTCGCTCGTCGTCGGCAACTCGCAGACCGGCGAGATGGACAAGATCGACGGTCCCTACTACTTCTTCAAGGCGATCCAGAAGCTCCGGCACGCGCTGCCGGAATGGTTCCCGCTCGTCTCGCTCGAGTTCGGGCGCACCAACCTCGTGCCGGTCGACTACGTGGCCGCGGCGGTCGACCACATCGCCCACCAGGAGGGGCTCGACGGGCAGGCGTTCCACATCGTCGACGCCAAGCCGCCGAAGTCCGGCGACGTGCTCAACACGTTCGCGAACGCCGCGCACGCCCCGCACGCGGTGATGCGGCTCGACAAGCGGATGACGGACATGCTCCCGAAGGGCGTGCTCTCGTACGCCATGAAGATCCCGGCGCTGCAGGGCATCAAGCGCAGCTTCCTGGCCGACCTCGGCATCCCCGAGGAGGCGATCCAGAATGCCGAGCTGCGGACGCGCTTCGATGCGCGCGACACGCAGCGGGCGCTGGCCGGCTCCGGGATCGAGCTGCCGAAGCTGGAGACCTACGCCGAGAAGCTGTGGGACTACTGGGAGCGCAACCTCGACCCGGACCTGTTCAAGGACCGCTCCTTCGAGGGCGCCGTCAACGGTCGCACCGTGGTCATCACGGGAGCGTCGAGCGGCATCGGCCGGGCGGCGGCGCTGAAGATCGCGGCGGCGGGCGGGATCCCGCTGCTCGTCGCGCGCACGCAGGAGAAGCTCGACGAGGTCAAGGCGGAGATCGAGGCGGCGGGCGGGACGGCCTACGTCTACTCGTGCGACCTGTCGGACTACGACGCGATCGAGGAGCTCGTGGGCCGGATGCTCTCCGACCATCCCGCGATCGACGTGCTGGTCAACAACGCCGGGCGCTCGATCCGGCGCTCGGTGTCGCTCTCGTACGACCGCTTCCACGACTACGAGCGCACGGTGGGGCTCAACTACCTCTCACCCGTGAAGCTCATGCTGGGGCTGCTGCCGCACATGCGCGAGCGGGGCTCGGGCCACGTGGTCAACGTGTCCTCGATCGGCGTACAGACCAACCCGCCGCGCTTCTCGGCCTACGTGGCCTCCAAGTCGGCGCTCGACGCGTTCACGCGCGTGGTCTCCTCGGAGATGATCGGCGACGGCGTGACGTTCACCACGATCCACATGCCTTTGGTACGGACGCCGATGATCGCGCCGACGAAGATCTATGACTCGTTCCCGACCATCTCGCCGGACGAGGCGGCAGACATCATCTGCGAGGCGATCCGGGCGAAGCCGAAGCAGATCAACACGCGGCTCGGGACGTTCGGCGAGGTCGCCTACGCCCTGGCGCCCAAGGCCGTCGACCAGATCCTGCACATGGCTTACAAGGTGTTCCCGGAGTCGGCCGCGGCGAGCGGGAAGAAGGACGCGGGCGAGAAGGCCTCGGGCGAGGCGACGGCGCTCGCCTACCTGATGCGAGGCGTCCACTGGTGACGGGCGACCACGTCACCGTCACCGGCTCGGCCAGGCGCGCGCTGGCCCCCGGGGCGGCGACCTGGCGCGCCGAGACGGTGGAGACCGATGACGACCCGCGCGCGGCGTTCGAGCGCTGCTCGGGCCGGCTGAACGCGCTGGTCGAGCGGCTCGCGGCGGTCGGGGAGGTGGCGAGCGAGGCGGTCGTGGTGGAGCCGCGGTTCGAGGAGCGCGGCCCGGCCGGCACCGAGGCGATCGGCGCCGTCCGCGTGCGCACGTCCGCGGCGCGGGCCGGCGAGGTGGCCCAGGCGGCGATGGCCGCCGGCGCGAACCGGCTGCACGGGCCGTGGTTCGAGTACGAGGGCGCCGAGGCGGCGCAGGTGAGCCTGCTCGGCGACGCCGTGGCCGACGCGCGCCGCAAGGCGGAGCGGCTCGCCGCGGCGGCCGAGCGCCGGCTCGGCCCGGTGCGTGCCGTGGAGGAGCAGACCGACGACCGGCACGCCGTAGCGGCACTCGTGACCTCGGGGGCGCCCGACGTCCGGCCGCGGGAGCAGATCGTCACCGCGGTCGTCCGGGTCGTCTTCGCCCTGCAGGACTGAGTGGGGTTGGATGCGCCCGGGTTGCGCCGGCGAACGTCAACGGCGGCTGGGTACGGAGGTTGGGGTGCCGTCCGCGGTGCAGAAGTGGACACGCCCGGTCGTCTGGGCGGGGGTGGGCCGGTTAGGCGCCGTGGCGGTGCATAAGTGGACAATGTCCCGCTCCGGAATCTGGGAGTGTGCAGTTTGTGGCCGTGGGCGGTGTACAACCGGCCACGCTCGCGGTTTCGTGTCGCTCGTGGCCGGTTAGTGCACCCTCACCGCCGCCGGGCTCCTCCTCACTCTCCCTACCCAGCGCAGTTGCCGTCCCCCGGCCGGCGCTAGAGCCCGCTCAACGGATCCAGCGGAGCGCCGCCCACCCGGAGCTCGAAGTGCAGGTGCGGCCCCGTCGCGTTGCCCGTGGACCCGACCCGGCCGATGATCCGGCCCGCGACCAGGCACGTGCCCACGCCCACGCGGATCCGCGACAGGTGGGCGTACCAGCTCGTCATCCCCATCCGGTGCTGGATGACGACGAGGTTGCCGTAGCCGCCGGGGTCCCAGCCCGCCGAGGTCACGCACCCGCGTCCCGCGGCGGCAACGCCGGCGCCGTGGGGCTGGGGGTAGTCGAGGCCGGTGTGGAAGGCGCCGCCCCGGGGGCCGAAGCCGTCAGTCGGCATGCCGCCGACGGGGGCGAGGAAGCGCAGTGGCGACCGGCGCGGCGGGCGCCGCACGGCGGCGAGGGTTCCCGGCCCGGCGAGCGCGTCGACGCCCAGCCCGGCCCACCCCTGGAAGCGCCGCAGCGCGTCCGTGCTGCGCGGCCCGAGCGCACCGTCGAAGGCGCCCGAGGGGAAGCCCTGCCACGCGAGCAGGAACTGGAGCGCGGCGACGTCCCATCCCCGCGCACCCGGGCGGATCACGCGCGAGCCGAGCAGATGCCGGCCGCGCCAGCCCAGCGCGCGCCGCGTCTGCGGTCCGGCGATCCCGTCGACTGCCAGGCCGCGCCGGGCCTGCAGGCGGCGAACCGCGTCGCTCGTCATCGGGCCGCCGACGCCGTCGACCGTGCCCAGGTAGAGCCCGCGCGCCCGCAGCGCGACCTGCAGCGCGGCGACGCCCGCGCTCCCGCGCGATTGGCGCGCGGCGATCGCCACGGACGAGCGTTCGGCAGCGCGGTCCGAGCGCACGGCCGCGGCGCCCGAACGCGGAGAACGGGCGGCGGCGTCGGTGGCCGGCGCAGCCGTCACCACGACCAGCACGGCCACGGCGAAGGAACGCCGGCGGACCATGCGCGAGACCCTCGCAGAGGGCGCCGCGTCGCAGTGCGCCTGAATCAGATCTTTCAGGGCGACGGCGCCCCGGGCCGGAACTCACGCGCCGCGGCGGCGGCGGTAGTACGCGCCGGCCTTCGCGCGACCTCCGCAGACCTGCATCGAGCACCAGGTGGCGCTGGCGTTGGTCGAGCGGTCGTAGAACGCCCAGCCGCAGCGGTGGCCCGGGCAGGCCTTGAGCCGCCGCCAGCTGCCGTCCAGCATCGCGGCGAACGCGATCGCGAGCACGGAGCCGATCGCGCCGTCGACCCCGCCGGCGCGCGCGACGAGGGCCGCCCCGCCGGGCGCGAAGGTCGGCTCGAGCCCCGCACGCCGCGCCGCGCCGGTCAGCACGTGCGTCGCGGCGGCGTCGTACGGCTCCCCGTTGTTCGCCCACAGGAGCGAGCGGAGCGCCTCGCGAGCTGCCCGGGCGCGCTCCTCGTCGCCCGCCTGGACCAGGGCCGGGAGAGCGTGCCGCCCCAGCCACTCCTCGAGACCGGCGGGCTCGGCCAGCAGATCCGGCCCGTGCTCGCGGTCGACCGTGTTGACGAACGCCTGGACGATGCGCAGCGGCTCCGGGGCCGGCTCGCGACCGCCGGGGTGCACGAGCCCCGAGAGCAACGCCTCACGGTCCACGCGTCGAGCCTACAGCCGACCGGCCCACGCGAGCCGGTTCGGGAATGCGGGCCGCGCGGCGGCGTCCTTGTGGGCAGGGGATGACCGAGCCGACCGAACTCCACGCGGCCGACGAGGCCGATCTCGTCGCGCTCGCCGACGATTGCCTGCGCCCGTGCCGCCGCGCCGAGCTCGAGGCCCGCGTCGCGGCCGACCTCACGCTCGCGAGGGCACTCGCCGACCAGCGACGCGCCCTGGCGCGCCTGGCGACGGCCCACCCCCCGTGCCCGACGGCAGCGCTGCGCGCACGGCTCGCCGCGCACCGCCACCCGGCGAAGCGATCCGGCGCGCCGCCGCGGGCGCCACGACTTGCGGATCTTGCGGCCGGCGCGCCGCGGCTCGGGGCGGCGGCCGCCGCCGTTGCCACCGCTGCGGTCGTGCTCGCGACGGCGCTCGGGCCGCCGCAGACGGGCGACGAACCTGGCCTGCGGCGCGCTGCCGCCGAGCCGTCACCGGGGGCCACCGGCGCCGCGTGGCTCCTCGCCGCCGCCCCCACCTCGTTCGCCGGATCGCACTTCGTCGACCTCCGCGCGGACGGCGCTGCGGAAGCTGCCCGGCTCCGGGCGGCCCGTCCGGACGACGGTCGAACGGTCTCACCGGCTCGACGGCCGCCGGCGATCCCGTAACCGGCGACAACGACTCCCAACCACCCGCGACGCCGGTGCGGGGTCAGGCGACGCGGAGGCGGCGGCGGGGGACTCCCCCGCGGAGCTCGCGCACGACGGCCTGGACGAGCGCCTCGGACTCGTCGCGGCGGCCGTCGGTGACCGCTCCCACGATCCCGCGCTTGCGGGCGATCAGCTCGATCATCGTCTCGTCGATCGTCTCGGCCGCCAGCAGGTACCACGCCGTGACGGCGTCGTGCTGGCCGATGCGGTGGCAGCGGTCCTCGGCCTGGTCGTGCATCGCAGGACTCCACTCGAGGTCGAGGAACGCCACGTTCGACGCGCGGGTCAGCGTGATCCCCTGGGCGCCCACGCGGGTCGCGCACACGATCAGCTGCGGCCCGGACGGGTCCTGGAACGCCTGGACGGCGGCCTCCCGCTGCTCGACCGAGTCGCGGCCGAGCAGGTGCAGCGCGTCCGGGAACCGCTCCAGCACGAGCTGCTGCACCTCGCGGTGGCCGCAGAACACGACCAGGGGCTCGTCCGAGGCCAGGAAGTCGTCGATCCAGGCCAGCGCGGGCCCCGTCTTGCCGCGCGCGGCGAGACGCTTGAGCACGTTGAGCTGTGCCAGCCGCTCGGCGCGCAGCGCCGCGGCCACGCGCGCCTCGAGCTCCCCGAGGTCGAGCGGCTGCTCGCGCAGCCAGGCCACCACGTCGTGCTCGGCCTGACGGTACTCGCGCTCGTTGTCCAACGCCACGGGCACGACGACCTGGCGCTTGGCCGGGAGCTGGGGCAGCACGTCGGCCTTCAGGCGCCGGACGAAACAGCGGCGCCGGAGGTGCCAGTGGATGCGCTCCTCGGCGCCCGCGCCCTGGAAGCGCCGTGCGAAGCGCGCGCCGCTGCCGAAGTCCTCGAGGCGGCCCAGCACCCGCAGCTGCGGGATCAGCTCCTCGGCGTGGTTCATCACGGGCGTGCCGGTCAGCGCGAGCCGCAGCGCGTCCGGGCCCAACCCCTCCGCCAGCCGACGTACGGCCTGCGTCCGCTTGGCGCGCGGGTTCTTGACGTAGTGCGACTCGTCGAGCACCAGCGCCGCCGGCCGCCGCAGTGCCAGCCGCGCGCGGTGCGCGTGCACGATGTCGTAGTTGATGACCGTGATCTCGGCGGACTCGGCGACCGTGCCGGTGCCCGACACGACGGTGACCGACCGGTGTGGCAGCCAATGCTCGATCTCCCGGCGCCAGTTGAGCTTCAGCGAAGCGGGGCAGACGACCACGGCCGGGAAGGCGTCGTCGGCCTCGAGGGTGGCGAGCGCCTGTACGGTCTTGCCGAGCCCCTGCTCGTCGGCCAGGAAGGCGCGCCGCGCGTCGAGCGCGTAGGCCACGCCGGCCCGCTGGAACGGCCGCAGCTCCCCGCCCAGCCGCGACTCGATCCCCAGCAAGGGCCCGTCGTGCGCCCGCGAGCGCCGCACCCCGTCGATCGCCTGCTCGTGCTCGGACCGCAGGCGATCGAGCACCTCGCGTGCATTCGGCGCGGGCTCGACCCCGTAGACCCGCAGGTAGTGCTCGAGGGGCTCGAGCAGATACGGATCCACCGGCAGAGAGCGACCGTGCGCCTCACAGGCGGGAAGCGCCAGGAACGCCGGAATCGTCTCGGGGTCCCAGTTGACGTCGAGCGTGAAGCGCGGCTCCCCGACGCTCTCCACCAGGGCCAGGGTCGCGGGCGGCGGCTCCTGCCCCACCTGCAGGCGGGTCGCGCACCGCAGCGCGCGCGGGTCGAGCCGCGCGCCCGGCATCTCGAGCAGCTCCTCGGCCACCGCCTGCGTGAACGGCACCCACGACCGTCCGCCCGCCTCGACGGCGACGCCCGCCAGGCTCTCGGGCGGATCACCGGAGATCTTGTCCATCGCGAAGCGCCCCTCGCCGGAGAGCTTGCCCGCGCTCACGCGGCCGACCCAGCCCTTGACCGCCCGCGCCAGCCAGGCCTGGACGTCGGGCGCCACCGTGAGCTGCGGGAACCGCTCCAGCACGCCCTTGACGTAGGGCGCCGTCGCGTCCGCCCGTGGGGCCCACCACTCCTTGGCCTCCCAGTCGAATCGCCGCCCAGGCACGGCGCGCACCGCGTCCACGACGTCGGCCCGGTACGGGAACGCGAAGACGACGGACTCCTGCCCGTGGAGATTGAGCCGCAGCTCGACGTTGTGACCAGGCTCGACGACGCGCACGCGAACCTCCAACGGTAGCCGCGCACCCGGCGAGAGGAATAAGCCCCGCACAGTGGCGTCCGGGGTTGGCATGAACACCAAGCATCTCTTTGCCGCGGCCTCGGCCGCGGCCGCGCTCGCCGTCTTTCCGGCGGCGGCCAGCGCCGCGACTGTGACGGTCAGCGGCACCAACATCACGGTGGCGGGCGACGCCACCGACGAGACGATCACGATCGCGGACGCCGGCGGCTTCATCACCGTCGACGGCGCGCCCACCACGGCGGCGGCGAACGACACGTTCGACCTCACCGTCAACGCCGGCGCCGGCGCGGACACCGTCCGCGTCAATACCGCCGCGCTCCGGACCGTCACCGTCAACGGCGACGCCGGCAACGACAACATCACGGGCTCGCCGGACAACGACATCATCAACGGCGGCAACGACCTCGACACCCTCAGCGGTGCTGCGGGCAACGACCGCATCTCGGGCAACGACGCCAATGACACGATGAACGGCGATGCCGGAAACGACGTCATGGTCTGGAACCCCGGCGACGACGACGACGTGATGAACGGCGGCGCCGGCGGTGGCGACGACGCCGAGCTCAACGGCGGCAACAACCCCGAGAGCTTCGCGGCAGCGCCCGCGGGCAACCGCGTCCGCTTCGAGCGCATCAGCCCGGCGCCGTTCTTCCTCGACGTCGGACCCGACACCGAGCGCCTCGTGCTCAACGCCAACGGCGGCGACGACACGATGGCCTCGAACCCGGCCACGCCGACCGCGATGCTGCTCAACGGCGGCACCGGACTCGACACCATGAGCGGCGGCGCCAACGCCGACTTCATCAACGGCGGCGACGACAACGACGCCCTCCGTGGCGGCCCGTCCAGCGACCGGATCGTCGGCGACCGCGGTGACGACACCATGGACGGCGAGGCCGGCGACGACACGCTCGTGTGGAACAACGGCGACGGCTCCGACGTCATGGACGGCCGCCTTGGGCTCGACAGGATCGAGGTCAACGGCGCCGCCGGCGCCGGGGACGCGTTCGAGCTCCGCCGCAATGGCCAGCGCGACCGCTTCGACCGCACCAACCTCGGGCCGTTCAACCTCGACATCGGCACCGCCGAGCTGCTCGACGTGCGCGGCCAGGGCGGCGATGACACGTTCCTGGCGCGCGCCGGCAACACTCTCGCCGTGCTCGCCGACGGCGGCGCGGGCAATGACGAGCTGACCGGAGCCGGAGAGGCCGACACATTCTTCGGCGGCGCGGACAACGACACGCTCGAGGGCGGCAACGGCCCCGACCTGCTCGACGGCCAGGAGGGCAACGACCGCCTGCTCGCCCGTGACGGCGCCGGCGATCTCGTGCGCGGCGGCTTCGGCTTCGACGCCGCGAAGGTCGACAAGGTCGACATCGTGGACGGCGTCGAGGTCGTCGACCGGCCCGCGCACAAGCCGCGCGGTTACGCCGACGTCTACAAGCACAAGGCCAAGGTGCACCACGGCTATGCCAAGGTGTGGCTGAAGGGCAAGCCCGGCGGCAGCGAAGGCAAGCTGTGGCTCTACACCGCCAAGAAGTACGAGGTCGGCGGCACGTACAGCCGGCTCCTGCTCGGAAGCGTCAAGTACGACCTCGACGGCTACGAGAAGGACAAGTACGCCGTCAAGCTCCCGAAGTGGGCCAAGTACCTCGCCAAGCACGACCGCCTGAAGGCCTGGACCTCCACCGGCGCCGACTACGAGAGGCTGGTCGTCCGGTACTAGCGTTTCGCCCACCGGTCCCGGAGAACCCCCCGGGACCCGGTGGCGACGTTACTCATCCGGTCCCGGAGAACCCCACCCGGGACCCGGTGTGCGACGTTACGTCGCCTGGGCGGCTTCGGCCGCCCGGGCCGCGTGCCCAGCCATCAGCTCCCGCTGAACCGATCGTGGCTCGCCGTCCGGGTGGCGGCGAGTCCACGTTCCGTCCTCGCCCAGGTCCCACGCGTTGACGTTGTCGGCGAAGCAGCGGTCGAGCGTGTCCTCGAGGTCGTCGCGCAGCGACTGGTCGAGCACCGGGGCGAGCAGCTCCACGCGCGTGTCGAGGTTGCGAGGCATGAGGTCCGCGGAGCCGATGTACATCGTGCAGTCGTCGTCCCGCTCGAAGGCGTAGATCCGCGAGTGCTCGAGGAAGCGGCCCACGATCGACACGACGCGGACGTTCTCCGACACGCCGGGCACGCCGGGACGCAGGCAGCAGATCCCGCGGATGTTGAGCTCGACCGGCACGCCCGCCTGGGAGGCGCGGTAGAGCGCCTGGATGCACGCCCGGTCCACGAGCGAGTTCATCTTCATCCGGATCCGCGCCCGGCCGCCCTCGCGGTGCGCCGCGATGGTCCGCTCGATCTCCTCCAGGATCCCGGCCCGCATGTGGTTCGGGGCCACCAGCACGCGGCGGTAGGCGCGGGGGCGCGCGAAGCCGGTGAGGAAGTTGAACATGTCGGCGACGTCGGCGCCGATCCGGTCGTCGCACGTGAGCAGCCCGAAGTCGGTGTAGAGGCGTGCCGTCTTGGGGTGGTAGTTGCCCGTCCCGACGTGCACGTAGTGGCGGACGCCGTCGCCCTCGCGGCGCACGACGAGGATGCACTTCGCGTGCGTCTTGAGCGACGGCAGGCCGTAGACGACGTGGACGCCCGACTCCTCCATCGCGCGTGACCACTGGACGTTCGCGCGCTCGTCGAAGCGCGCCTTGACCTCCACCACGCAGACCGCCTGCTTGCCACGCTCGGCGGCGCGGATCAGGCTCGGCACGAGCGGCGAGTCGTCGCTCGTGCGGTACACGGTCTGCTTGATGGCGAGCACGTCGGGATCGGCCACCGCCTGCTCGACGAAGCGCTCGACCGAGCTGTTGAACGAGTCGTACGGGTGGTGCAGGAGGATGTCGCCGCGCCGCATGGCGGCGAGCACGTCGGGCGTCTCGGAGTCGTCGGCCTGCAGACGCGGCTGCGTCACCGGCGTCCAGGGCGGATCGCGCAGCTCGGCGTGCCCGGGGACCTTGACGATGTCCCACAGGTCCTCGAGGTCGAGCAGGCCCGGCACGTCGAACACGTCCTCGGGCTCGACCTCGAGCGAGTGGGTGATCTGCTCCCGGATGGTCGCGCTCATCCCGGCGCCCACCTCGACGCGCACGACGTCGCCGAAGCGTCGCCGCCGCAGCTCGTCCTCGACCGCCTGCAGCAGGTCGTCCGCCTCGTCGGAGACGGTGAAGTCGGCGTCTCGCGTGACCCGGAAGACGTCGTAGTCGACGATCTCCATCCCCGGGAACAGCCGGTCGAGGTGCTTGGCGATCAGGTCCTCGAGCGGGACGAACGTGAAGCCGTCGCCCGTTGGCACGAAGCGCGGCAGCATCTCCTTCGGGACCTTGACGCGGGCGAACGTCTCCACCCCCGTGACCGGGTCGCGCACGAGCACGCCGAGCGACAGCGACAGGTTCGAGATGTACGGGAACGGCCGGCCGAGGCCGACCGCGAGCGGCGTGAGCACCGGGAAGATCTGCTGGCGGAAGCGGTCGTCGAGCGCGCGCCGCTCCTCCGGGCCGACGTCGTCGACCCCGACGATACGGATGCCGTGGTGTGCCAGCGCCGGCCGCAGCTCGAGCTCCAGGCAGCGGCTCTGGCGCTCGACGTGGACGCGCATGACCTCGCGGATCACGTCGAGCGTCGCGCTCGGCGTGCGACCGTCCTGCAGCGGCGTCTCGATGCCCGCCTCGATCTGGTCGTGCAGGCCGGCCACGCGGACCATGAAGAACTCGTCGAGGTTCTTCGAGGTGATGGCGCAGAACTTCACGCGCTCGAGCAGCGGGACGCTCTCGTCCTCGGCCAGCTCGAGCACGCGCGCGTTGAACTCGAGCCACGACAGCTCGCGGTTGAAGTACAGGCTCGAGGCCGAGAGGTCGACCTCTCCGGTTGCGTGGTTGGTCGTGGTCTCGCTCACGTCGATGAGTGTGAACGTTCGGACAGCGCAAAGGCAAGCCGTGCAGCGAAACCTTTGCGTTCGTAGTCGCGCCACAGCTCGAGGAAGTCGGCGAACAGGGCGCGGCGCCGCGCCAGCAGATGGACGCGGAGGGCGACGAGGCCCGCGTAGGCGCGCCGGTTGGGTGTGCGCGCCAGGTCGCCGGGGGACGCGCCGGCGGCCGCCACGTCCTCCTGCACGAGCTCCTCGAGAAAGGCCGCGACCTCGGGCAGCTGGACGTCGCAGTCGTGGATCTCGCCGAGCAGGTCCTGGAGGTCCTTGACCATCTTCACGGCGTTCGAGGCGTACGGGCCGAAGCAGGTGCCGGTCACTTCGAGCACGTAGCGCAGGCGCTTGGCGGCGATCCGCATGTCGTGCAGTGCGACGACCTCGTCGGGGTCGAGCGCCTTCGGCACGAACGAGGTCAGCTCGTCGAGCCGCACGCGCACGATCCGCTCGGCGTTGTCGGCCAGCGGCGCCTCCGGCTCGAGGCCCTTCACGCGCCTGGCCTTCACTGCAGCGCCTCCTCCGCACCGTCGGCCAGCGAGTGCAGCCGGGCGTGGAGGTCGCTCACGCGGACGTGCTCGAGCGCGGCGACGAGCGTGGCGTTGCCGGCCGCCTGGCGCGCGCGCTGGCGCTCGACGAGTGCCTCGATGCCCGGCCGGTTGGTCGCCTGCACCGCGGCCTCGAGCGCCTGCATGGCCTCGATGTGCACGTCCGGGTCGCGCCGCTCGCCGAGCGCGTCGGCCAGCGCCTTTACGTCGCGCAGCACGGTCTTGAAGTCGCCCCTCGGGAACACCGGCTCGAAGATCTCGAGCACCGCGCGCAGGCGGCGCGACGCGACGCGCATGTCGTGTACGCGCTCGATGTCCGACGTGTCGAGCACCTCGTCGCCGTGGGAGAAGAGCTCGTCCGCGCGTGCGTGCACGATGCGGGCGCCGGCGAGCGCGTACGGCTCGTACGGGTCGACGTCGATCTCGCCGGCTTTGGCCACGGGCGTCAGAGGGTATGAGCCATGGCCAGCAGCACGCCCTCCCGCAGCCCGCCGTGCCCGATCTGCAACGGCTGTCCCAGCACCTGCGAGGCGGCGTCGAGGATGAGGATGCCCGCGGGCAGCAGGCGGATGCGCTCGGCGTCGAGCGCGTAGCGGCGCGCGACCTCGGCGGCGGGGGCGCCCGAGAGCACGCCGAGCGCGCGCTCGAGCGTGCCCGGCTCGAGCACGTCCCCGACGACGGTGCGCAGCGACGCGGCGCTACCGCCGACGGCGACGGCGGCGCCGGGCTTCGGCACCGGCGCGTGACCGAGGACGTCGCACGCGTGCGCGCGGGCGGCGGCGAGCTGCTCGGGCGCCGGCGGGTCGCTCAGCAGGTGTTCCTCGGCGATCGAGCCCGATCCCAGGCGGTACGACGACGACCACGTCACGCCGCCGTCGTAGGTGCCGACGGCGAGCTCCGTCGAGCCGCCTCCCACGTCGACGACCCCGATCGTGCCCTCGAGGCGGCGGCCGAGCGTCCGCGTAGCGCCGAGGAACGCGAGCCGGGCCTCCTCCTCGCCGTCCAGGATCTCGACCCCGGCGCCGACGGCGGCCACGAACTCGTCGCGGTTCGCGCACGACCGGATCGCCGCGGTGGCGACCACGCGCACGTGCCGCGCCCCGGCCTCCTTGGCCAGCGCCAGCTGCCGCGCGACCACCGTCGCGACCTCGGCAGTCTTGCCGGGGAGGATCTCGCCCCCGGCCGTCATGCCCTTGCCGATGCGGGTGAAGACGCGCTGCTGAAGCACCTCCGCGAGCCGCTCGCCGTCGACCTCGGCGACGAGCACGCGCGTGGTGTTCGTGCCGATGTCGATGCATGCACAGACCATTTCGCCGCGAACATTGTTGCCTGCGTCGCCGTCCGGGCGACGCTCTGACCGAGACGTCGGCCATCCGTGGCCGCCGATTAGTCATCATGGCCCCCGTGGAGCGAGCCGCCGCGATCGAGGTCGAGGGCCTGCGCAAGGCCTACGACGGCCGCGAGGCGGTCCGTGGCATCGACTTCGAGGTCCGGCGCGGCGAGGTGTTCGGCCTGCTCGGGCCGAACGGGGCCGGGAAGACGACCACGGTCGAGATCCTCGAGGGTCACCGTGTGCGCACGGCCGGCAGCGTCTCCGTGCTCGGCCACGATCCCGGAGAGCGGCCCGCGGCGCTGCGCGAGCGGGTGGGCGTCGTGCTGCAGAGCTGCGGCACGTACCCGCATCTGAGCGTCCGCGAGACGCTCGCGCACTGGGCCTCGCTCTACCCGGCGCCGCGCGAGGTGGACGAGGTGATCGCGCTGGCCGGTCTCGAGGAGGCCGCCGACCGCCGCGCCCGCACGCTCTCCGGCGGCCAGCAGCGGCGGCTCGACCTGGCGCTCGCGCTCGTCGGCGACCCCGAGCTGGTCTTTCTCGACGAGCCGACCGTCGGCTTCGACCCCGCCGCGCGGCGCGCGGCCTGGGACACCGTCCGCGCGCTGCGCGAGCTCGGCAAGACCGTCCTCCTCACCACCCACTACCTCGACGAGGCGCAGGCGCTGGCCGACCGCGTCGCGATCATCAAGGACGGCGCGATCCTCGCCGAGGGCCGGCCGGGCGAGCTCGGCGTCGGCGCGGCGCGCTACCGCGTGACCTACCGCGGTGGCGAGCACGTGACCGACGACCCCACGGCGCTCCTCCACGAGCTCACGGCCGCCGCGCTCGAGCGCGGCGAGCGGCTCGAGGACCTGTCGGTCACGCGCCCGTCGCTCGAGGACGTGTACCTGGACCTCACGCAATGAGCCGACCGACTAGACATCGGACGATCGAGCGGGCACCCGCACGCGGAGCAGTGGAATGAGCGACCACGCGCTGGAGGCCGTGCACGCCGCAGCCGGAACCCCGCGCCGGTCCTCGTGGGCGGCCGCTGCGTGGCGCCAGTACCGGCTTGAGCGCCGGATGTTCTGGCGCAACCCGACCGCCGCGTTCTTCGGCGTGCTGCTTCCGCTCGTGCTGCTCGCGCTGTTCGGCGCCGTGTTCTCCGGCACGCAGGAGAACCTCGACGTGGTCGTGCCCGGCATCGCCGGTCTGAGCGTCGCCTCCGCCTGCTTCGTGGCGCTGGCCTACAACCTCACCTGGCTGCGGGAGCGCGGCATCCTCAAGCGCGTCCGCGGCACGCCGCTCTCCTCCTCGGCCTACCTGGCCGGGATCGCGGCCAACGCGGTGGCGAACACGCTGATCCAGGTCGCGGTGGTCGTCGTCGCCGGCCGGCTGCTGTTCGGCGTCTCGTGGCCGGGAGACTGGCTCGCCTTGATCGTCTTCCTGGTGCTGGGCGTGGTCTGCTTCGCATCACTCGGGGTCGCCCTCTCGCACGTCATCCCGAACTCGGAGTCCGCGCCCGCGTACGTCAACGCGATCTTCCTGCCCATGATGTTCGTGGCCGGCGTGTTCTACGACGAGGAGAACGCCCCCGCGTTCCTGCAGGGCATCGCGGAGGTCACGCCGCTCAAGCACCTGATCGACGGGCTCTCGGGCGCGATGGTGAACGGCGAGGGGCTGGCCGACCACGGCGTGGCTCTGCTTGCGCTCGGCCTGTGGGCGGCGGCAGGAGCGGTGCTGGCCGTACGCGGGTTCTCGTGGGCCTCGCGGGCTGAGGGTTGAGCGTGGCGAGGATCGCCATGTGGGGCTCGCTGGCGCTGATCGCGTGGACGCACGCCGGCTACCCGCTCGTGGCCGCGGCCGTGGCCTCGCGGCGCCGGTACGAGCCGCGCCGCGACGAGGACCGGCTCCCGTCGGTGGCGCTGATCGTCGCCGCCCACGACGAGGAGCGCGTGATCCGGGCGCGGCTCGAGAACGCGCTGGCGCTCGACTATCCCCGGCTCGAGGTGATCGTCAGCCTCGACGGCTCGACCGACGGCACGCGCGCGATCGCGGAGGAGTTCCCCGGCGTCCGGGTGCTCGCCAACGAGCGCGGCGGCAAGGTCGCCGCCCAGAACGCTGCCGCGCGCGCGGCCGACGCCGACGTGCTGGCGTTCTCGGACGCGAACTCGATGTGGGAGCCCGACGCGCTGCGCCGGCTCGTCGCCGTGCTCGCCGACCCCGAGGTCGGCTACGTGTGCGGACGGCTGCGGCTGGTCGACACGAGCGGCGGGAACGTCGAGGGCCACTACTGGCGCTACGAGCTGTGGCTTCGCGAGCAGGAGTCGCGGCTCGGGTCGATCACGGCCGGCAACGGCGCCATCTACGCCGTGCGCCGCTCGGCGTACGTCGACCTCCCGGCCACTTCGAGCCACGACATCGGGCTCCCCTTCCGGCTCCGGCGGGCCGGGCTGCGCGCCGTCTACGAGCCGGCTGCGGTGGCGGTCGAGCCGGCTGCGCCCACGACCGCCGACGAGTGGGCGCGCAAGGTTCGGATGCTGTCGCGCTCGTGGGGCGACCTGCTCACCGGCGGGATGCTCGACCCGCGCCGCCAGCCGCCTGCCTACTTCGCCGCGCTGCTCTCGCACCGCCTGCTGCGTTACGCGTCCGGCCCGCTGCACGTCGCGTTGCTGGCCGCCTGCGTGGCTCGGGCGCGCTCGGCCGCCCCTGCTCGCGCGCTGCTCGTCGGCCACGCCGCCTGGCTCGCGCTCGCGCTCGCCGGGTGGCGCGCGCCGCTCGGCGCCTTCGCCCGCTACTACGCGGTCGTGACCGCGGCCACCGTGGCCGGCCTCGTGCGCATGTTGCGCGACGGCCCGCAGGCGACGTGGACGCCGCTGGAGGGCACCCGGTGAGGCGCCGCGCCGACTCCCTCGCCACCCGCGCGCTCGACGTGGTCATCGCCGGCGCGGTGACGATCGTCCTCTCGCCAGTGCTCGCCGCCATCGCGATCGCGATCCGGCTCGAGACCCGCGGGCCGGTGATCCTGCGCCAGACGCGCGTGGGGCTCGGAGGGCGCGACTTCGAGCTGCTCAAGTTCCGGACGATGGTCCCCGACGCCCACCTGCTGGGCACCGGCTGGCTGATCGCCGAGCACGACCCGCGGATCACGCGTACGGGGCGGTTCCTGCGCCGCTGGTCGCTCGACGAGCTGCCTCAGGTCGTCAACGTGCTGCGGGGGGACATGAGCATCGTCGGCCCCCGCCCCACCCTGCGCTACCAGGTCGACCAGTACACGCCGTTCCAGCACCGCCGGCTCGAGGTGCGCCCCGGGATCACCGGCTGGGCGCAGGTCCTCGGCCGCAACCGGCTCACCTGGCCGCAGCGGATCGAGCTCGACGTCTGGTACGTCGACAACCGCTCGGTGTGGCTCGACCTGCGCCTGCTCGCCCGCACCGTGCCGATGCTCGCCCGCCCGTCCGGGGTCTACAACGACGCGCGCAGCGACTGGGGCGAATCGGTGGGAACGTCAACTGCGCTGGGTAGGGAAAGCGAGAGTTCCGGCGCGAACTATCCCCGTCAGGCCCCGGAATCCGGGGCTAATCCGCGATAGTTCGGGCGGGAACGCCCGCGACCCGCGCGCCGGCCGGCACGTCCGCTACCACGATCGCCCCGGCGGCAACGAACGCGCCCTCCCCCACTGTCACTCCCTCAATGATTACGGCGCCCATGCCCACATGAGCGCCGGCGCCCACCACGGCACCTCCGCCGAGGGTCGCCCCGGGCGCCACGTGCGCGTAGTCGCCGAGCACGCAGTCGTGCTCCACGACCGCGCCGGTGTTGACGAGCACGCCGTCGCCCAGCTCGGCGTCCGCGTTGACGACCGCGGCCGCGAGGATCTGGGCGCCGCGGCCGAGCGTCGCCCACGGCGAGACGGCGGCTGCCCCGTGCACGATCGGCGGGAGCTCGAAGCCCTCCGCCAGCAGGCGCTCGCACACCCGCCGGCGGGGACCGGGGTCGCCGATCCCGCCCACGCCGAGGAAGGCGTGGGACGCGCCGAGGCCCGTGAGGTCGGTCGTGATCCTCACGCCGAGCAGCACGGTGCCGGCCAGGGTCGGATCGTCGTCGACGAGCGCGACGACCTCGAACGCGCCGGCGGAGCGGATCGCCTCCAGCACCGACTTCGCGTGCCCGCCCGCTCCCACGCCGACGATCGGGATCGGCATCAGAAGACCGGCGGCCGGCCGAGGAGCGTCATCCGCACCAGCGTCCGGGCGCGCAGCCGGCGCCGCGGCCCGCATGGCCCGCGCATGCCGTCGCGGTACCCGCGCGCGGCGCGCCGCAGCCGGTCGACCGACCGCAGGCGTGGGAGCGCCCGCAGCATGAAGCTGGCGACGTAGAGCGCGCCGAGCGGGAGCGGGAGATAGCGGCGGGCGAGCCAGACGCGGTTGCGCGCGCCGAAGTAGTAGCCGTACTCGTTGCGGGCCGGCCGGTACGGCGGGTGGGTCGCGACGACGTCCCCCGCGTAGCGGACGCGGTAGCCGGCGTCCATCACCCGCCAGCCGAGGTCGACGCCCTCGTGGACGAAGCGGAAGTCGCCCGGCCAGCCGCCGATCTCGTCGAACACCCTCCGCGGCATCGCGACCGCACCCTCCCACACGTGGGTGACGTCGCTGCTGCGCGCGGGGTCCCCCACCCGCAGCCGTGGCACCCACTCGCGCGCCGCCGGCCCCGGGCCGTCGGGGACGATCCGCAGCTGGACGAGCCCGAGACTCGGGTCGGCGGCGAACCTGGCCCGCAGCCGGGCGAGCGCGTCGGCGCCGGCGAGGGCGGCGTCGTCGTCGAGGAAGAAGAGCAGGTCGCCGCTCACGTGCGGGACGCCGGCGTTGCGACCGGCCGGGATCCCGGCGTCCTCGTCCAGTGCCACCGCGCGTACGCCGTCGGGGAGGCCGGTCGGGGCCCAGCCGTTCCCCACGACGGCGACGTCCACCTCCACCTCCTGCTGGCTCAGCAGCGACTCGACCGCGCGGCGGAGCTCCCTCGGGCGGCGACCCTGCGTGAGGACCACGCACCCGTAGCTCACCCGGGCGATGGTATACCGCGCTCGTGATCGCGATGCTCTACGACGTGCACGGCAATCTGCCGGCGCTGGAGGCCGTCATGGCGGACGCGGAGGGGCAGGGCGCCGACGGCTGGATCCTCGGCGGCGACTACGCGCTGTTCGGCGGCTGGCCGGCCGACACCGTGGCGCGCCTGCGCGAGCTCGCCCCGGCCACCTGGATCCGCGGGAACGGCGAGCGCTGGACCGCCGACCCCGGCGCGGCGCCCGACAACCCGGTCGTGCCGGGAGCGGTCGCGGCCGCCCGCGCGATGCTCGGCGAGGCGACGGTCGCCGAGCTGGGCGCGCTCCCCGCAGACGCCGAGCACGAGGGAGCGCTCGTCTGCCACGGCTCGCCGCCCAGCGACGTCCGCTCGTTCCTGCCCGAACCGGCAGACGACGAGGCCGAGCTGCTCGAGGGCGTCGCCCACGCGCGCGTCTACTTCGGCCACACCCACCTCCCGTTCCGCCGCGTCTCGACCGTCCGCGACATCGAGCTCGTCAACCCCGGCTCGGTCGGCATGCCGTTCGACGGCGACCCGCGCGCGGCGTATGCGCTGCTGCACCCCGGCGGCGAGGTCGAGCACCGCCGGGTCGCGTACGACCACGCGGCCAGCGCCACCCGCGTTCGCGCGATCGGCGAACCGTGGACGGAGACCGTGGCCCGCCGCATCGAGCAGGCCAGGATGGACGTCTGACCGTTCAGCGGGAGCCGCGTGCCGACCAGCCGCCGTCGGAGGCGATGGTCTGGCCCGTGACCCACGCGGCGTCGTCGCCCGACAGCCACGCCACCAGGTTGGCGACGTCGGCGGGCCGGCCCCAACGGCCGGCGGGCATCGCCTCCTCGACCCTGCGGCGCAGCTCGCCGGTCGCGTAGCCGGTGTCGTTGGGGCCCGGGTTGACGCAGTTGACGGTGATGCCCCGCGGGGCGAGCTCGACGGCCAGGGAGGCGGTCAGCTGCTGCACCGCCGCCTTGGAGGCGACGTAGGGCAGCTCCTCGGGCATCGCGCCGTGGTACTGGCCGGACGTGAAGAGCACGATCCGCCCGCCGCTCGCCGCCGCGTCGTGCTGGGCGGCGAACTCCCGGGCCAGGAGCAGCGTCGCGCGGGCGTTGACCGCGAACGACAGGTCGAGCTCCTCCGCCGTCAGGTCGGCGAGCGTCTGGCGGGCGCTGCGCGCGTGGTTGGCGACCAGCACGTCGACATGCCCGACCGCCGAGGCGGCGGCCTCGAACACCTGCCGAGGCGCCTCCGGGTCCGCCAGATCGACCGAGGCGAACTCGACCTGCGCGCCGGCCTCGCGAAGCGCGAGCGCGACGCCCTCGCCGCCGTCGGGATCCTCGCCGTACGGCTGATCGGCGTCGTGAGGCGCCCAGCCGGTGAGAAACAGCCGCGCGCCCTCGGAAGCGAAGCGGCTCGCGAGCGCAGCGCCGATGCCGCCCGGGCGGCTGACACCGGTGATCATCACGGCCCGACCGGTCGACGACGACATGCCATCCACACTATGCACCTCCCGCCGTGCCCCGAACCGATACGTTCGGGCCCATGCCGTCGCTCGCCGAGCTCGAAGCGGTCGCCCGCGGTGTGTCGCCGCCGCCGCTCGACGACGGCGACCGGGAGCGGGTCGCCGCCGGCCGGGCGGTGGTGGAGGCGGCGCTCGACGCCGGCACGGCCGTGTACGGCGTCACCACCGGCTTCGGGCAGCTCGAGAACGTGCGCATCGCGGCCGAGGACGCCGCGCGGCTGCAGGTCAACCTCCTGCGCTCGCATGCCGTCGGCTCGGGCCCACCGCTGGACGTGGAGATCGTGCGCGGGATGCTGTTCTTGCTGGCCTCCTCGCTGCGGCGCGGGCACTCCGGCGTGCGGCTCGAGGTCGTCGAGCTCGTGCTCGGGATGCTCGAGCGCGGGGTCACGCCGGTCGTGCCGAGCAAGGGATCGGTCGGCTCGTCGGGCGACCTCGCGCCGCTCGCCCACCTCGGGCTCGTGCTGATCGGGGAGGGCGAGGCCACCGTCGCCGGCGAGGTGCTGCCGGGCGGCGACGCGCTCGCCCAGGTCGGCCTGCGACCCGTCGCGCTGGAGGCCAAGGAGGGGCTGGCGATCATCAACGGCACGCACCTGATGGCCGCCGCCGGCGCGCTCGCGGTGCGCGACGTGGCGCGGCTCCTGGACGCCGCGGTGGTCGCCGTCGCGCTCTCGCTCGAGGCCTTCAAGGGCTCCACGGCGCCGTTCGACGCCCGCTTGCACGAGCTGCGCGGCCAGCCCGGCCCGGGTGAGGTCGCGGCGCGCCTGCGGGCGCTGCTGGCCGGCAGCTCCGTGGTGGCCAGCCACGCGGACTGCGGCCGCGTGCAGGATCCCTACACGCTGCGCTGCGCCCCGCAGGTGCTCGGGGCGATCGCCGACGCGCTCGCGTACGTGAGCGGCGCGTTCGAGCGCGAGCTGGGTGCGGTGACCGACAACCCGCTCGTGTTTCCCGCGGAGGGCGACATCGTGTCCGGCGGCAACTTCCACGGCCAGCCGCTCTCGCTCCCGCTCGACCACCTCGCGCTGGCCCTGTGCGAGCTGGCCTCGTTCTCGGAGCGGCGCATCTACGCCCTCCTCTCCCCCGGCTACGCCGGCCTGCCGCCCTTCCTCACGCCGCGCCCCGGCCTGTCGTCGGGGCTGATGATCGCCCAGTACGCGGCGGCCGCGCTCGTCAACGAGTGCCAGGTGCTCGCCCACCCGGCGGGCGCCGGCTCGATCCCCACCAGCGCCGGCCAGGAGGACTTCAACTCGATGGGCGCGACCGCGGCGCTGAAGGCGCGCACGGGCGTCGAGAACGCCGCCCAGGTGCTCGCCACCGAGCTCGTCTGCGCGGTCCAGGGGCTCGAGTTCCACCGGCCGCTGCGCACCACCGACGCCCTCGAGGCCGCCGCCGCGCGCGTGCGGGAGCGGGTCCCGCGCGTGGAGGAGGACCGCTCGCTGGCGGCCGAGCTGGCGGGCCTCGCGGACGGGCTGCGAACCGGGGAGGTGGTGCTGGCGTGAGGTGCCGGGGCTGGGTGCAGGAGGCCGCGTTGCGGATGCTCGAGAACAACCTCCATCCCGACGTGGCCGAGCGCCCGCAGGACCTCGTCGTCTACGGCGGGATCGGCAAGGCGGCGCGCAACGCGGCCTGCCTTGAGGCCATCAAGGCCGAGCTGACGCGGCTGGGCGACCGCGAGACGCTGCTCGTGCAGTCCGGCAAGCCGGTCGGCGTGTTCGAGACGCACCCGGACGCGCCTCGCGTGCTGATCGCCAACTCGAACCTCGTGCCCGAGTGGGCGACCTGGCGGCACTTCCGCGAGCTCGACGCCGCCGGGCTGATGATGTACGGCCAGATGACGGCGGGGTCCTGGATCTACATCGGGACCCAGGGCATCCTCCAGGGCACGTACGAGACGTTCGCCGCCATCGCGCGGCAGCGGTTCGGCGGCACGCTGCGGGGCCGGCTCGTGGTCACCGCCGGGCTGGGCGGGATGGGCGGTGCGCAGCCGCTGGCGGTGACGCTCAACGACGGCTGCGCGCTGTGCGTGGAGGTCGACCTGCAGCGCATCGAGCGCCGCATCCGCGAGCGCTACCTCGACGAGCGGGCGGGCTCGCTCGACGACGCGCTGACGCGGCTCGACGACGCCCGCCGCGAAGGGCGCGCGCTCTCGATCGGCCTGCTCGGCAACGCGGCCGAGGTGCTGCCGGAGCTCGTGCGCCGCGGCGTCGAGATCGACATCGTGACCGACCAGACGAGCGCACACGACCCGCTCGTCGGCTACATCCCCGCAGGGCTCACGCTCGAGCAGGCCGAGGGGCTGCGGGCCGCCGACGAGGACGAGTACCTGCGCCGCGTCGGCGAGAGCGCGGTGGCGCACGTCGGCGCGATCCGCGCGCTCGGCGCGGCCGGGGCCGAGGCGTTCGACTACGGCAACGCGCTGCGCGGGCTGGCCGCCGAGCACGGCGACGCGGACGCGTTCGCCTACCCGGGCTTCGTGCCGGCCTACATCCGGCCGCTGTTCTGCGAGGGCAAGGGCCCGTTCCGGTGGGTCGCACTGTCCGGCGACCCGGCCGACATCGCGGCCACCGACGCCGCGATCCTCGAGCTGTTCGGGGAGCAGGAGCACATCCGGCGCTGGATCGAGCTGGCGGGTGAGCGCGTGCGCTTCCAGGGCCTCCCCGCCCGGATCTGCTGGCTCGGCTATGGCGAGCGCCACCTCGCCGGGCTGCGCTTCAACGAGCTCGTGGCCTCGGGCGAGGTGCGCGCGCCGATCGTCATCGGCCGCGATCACCTCGACGCCGGCTCGGTCGCCTCTCCCCAGCGGGAGACCGAGGCGATGCGAGACGGGTCCGACGCGGTCGCCGACTGGCCGATCCTCAACGCGCTCGTCAACACCGCCACGGGCGCGAGCTGGGTGTCGTTCCACCACGGCGGCGGGGTGGGCATGGGCAAGTCGCTCCACGCCGGGCAGGTGATCGTGGCCGACGGCACGCCGGAGGCCGCCGAGCGCATCCGCCGCACCCTGCTCGCCGATCCCGGGATGGGCGTGATCCGCCACGCCGACGCGGGCTACGACGAGGCGCTGGAGGCGGCCGACCGGCTCGGTGTGCGGATCCCGATGGCGCCGTGACGTCGACGATCTCGTTCCGCAACGCCGCCCAGGTGCTGCTCCCGCCCGAGGACGGGCTCCCCTACGTGCGCCGCGCCGGCGAGATGCGGCTCGGCCCCGGCTCGGTGACGGTGCGCGGCGAGGTGGTCGTGGCGCTCGAGGACGACCCCGGCGCCGACCTCGTGGTCGACGCGAGCGGCTGCGCGCTGATCCCCGGGCTCGTCGACTGCCATACGCACCTCCCCTTCGCGGGCTGGCGCGCCGAAGAGTACGAGCAGAAGGTCACCGGCGTGCCGTACGAGGAGATCGCGCGCGCGGGCGGCGGGATAGCGTCCTCGGCGCGCGCGCTCGCGGAGACGGCCGACGACGACGTGCTGGCCCAGGCGCGCGCCGTTCGGGACGAGATGCTCGCCCACGGCACCACCACGTTCGAGGCCAAGACCGGGTACGGGCTCTCCCGCGACGGCGAGCTGCGGGCGGTCCGCCTCGCCCGTGAGCTCGCGGCCGACCGGGTCACCGGGCTGTTCGCGCACGCCGTCCCGCCCGGTCACGACGCCGTGAGCTGGATGGACGAGGTCGACCGCCTGGCCGCCGAGGCCGCCGTCGACGCGCTCGACATCTACGTGGAGTCGGTCGCCTTCCGCAACGAGGACCTCGAGCGCCTCGGCGAGATCGCGAGGCGCGAGGGGGTGCCGCTGCGCGCCCACGCCGAGCAGTTCAACACGAACCGCTCGGTCCCAGTGGCGCTCGCGGCCGGCGCCCGCTCGCTCGACCACCTGGCCTGCCTGCACCCGGACGACCTCGCGCCGCTGGCCGCCGCCGAGTGCGCCGCCGTCCTGCTCCCCGGCGCCGAGCTGCTCGGCGCCGAGCGCACCGCCCCCGGCCGCGCGCTCGCCGACGCCGGCGCGATCTGCGTGCTGGCCACCGACTGCAACCCCGGCACCTCGCCGATCGCCTCGCTCCCGCTCATCGTCGGGATCGCGGTGCGCCGCTACGGCTGGTCCGCGCGCGAGGCGCTCGCCGCCTGCACGCTGAACGCCGCGTGGGTGCTCGGGCTCGCGGACCGCGGCTCGATCGAGGTCGGCAAGCGCGCCGACCTCGTGCTGCTCGACGGGCCGGTCGAGCACGTCCCGTACCGGTTCGGGCGCAACCCGGTCCGCATGGTGGTCTCAGGCGGGGAGGTCGCATGATCTCCGCCGCCGAGCTGGAGGAGCTGCTCGTCGACCTCGTGCCGATCGGGCTCGACGACGTCGACGCGACCACGCGCCTCGCCTGGACGCGGGAGGACGAGGAGGCGGCGGCCTGGTTCGCGCGCCGGGCGGCGACGATCGGCCGCCGGCTCGAGCGCGATCCCGCCGGCAACCTGTGGGCGTGTCCCGACGCCCCGGGGCCCTGGTGGGCGGTCGGCTCGCACCTGGACACGGTGCGCGACGGGGGGCGCTTCGACGGCGCGCTCGGCGTCGCCGCCGCGTTCGCCGTCGCCGCCCGCTCGAGCGTGCCGCTCGCCGTGATCTCGTTCGCCGACGAGGAGGGCGCCCGCTTCAACACGCCGACGTTCGGCTCGCGGGCGCTGGTCGGGCGCCTCGACGTCGACGAGGCCGTACTGCGGCTCGACGACGAGGGCGTCGCGCTCGGCGACGCGATGGCGGAGGCGGGGGTCGACCCCGAAGGGCTGCGCGAGGCGCCGGCCTGGCTCGAGCGCCTGCGCGGGTTCCTCGAGCTCCACATCGACCAGTCGCGCGACCTGGCGGTGGCCGGGCGGCCGGCGGGCGCCGTGACGCGGCTCGTCGCCCGCACGCGGCTGCAGGCCCAGTTCGCGGGCCGCGCCGATCACGCCGGGACGACCCCGCGCGAGGACCGCCACGACGCGCTGGCGGCCGCCGCCCGCCTGATCGTGCGCGCCGACGCCGAGGCGGCGGAGCGGCTCGGCATGGTCTTCACCGCCTCGCGGCTCGAGGTCGAGCCCAACGCGCCGACCACGGTGCCGTCGCTCGCCCGCCTGTGGCTCGACGCCCGCGCGCCGGAGGCCGAGGCCGTCACGTCCTGGCGCGAGGCGGTCGCCGGCGAGGCGCAGCGGGCGGCCGAGGAGGCCGGCGTCGGGCTCGACCTGGTCACAGCGGCGTGGTCGGAGGGCACGACGTTCCCGGCTGAGGTCGTCGAGGCGCTGGCCCACGCGCTGCGCCCCGGCGCGCCGCGGCTCGTCTGCTACGCGGGACACGACGCCGGCGTGGTCGCCGCGGCCAGGCCCGCCGGCATGGTGCTCGTGCGCAACCCGACCGGGATCAGCCACTCGCCCGAGGAAGAGATCTCGCTCGAGGACGCCGCCGCCGGCGCCAACGCCCTGCTCGCGGCCGCCGAGGAGCTCGCGTGATCCCGGCGATGGCGAACGTGCACTCGCACGCGTTCCAACGGGACCTGCGGGGCGCCGGGGAGCGCAGCGAGTCGGCGGCCGACGACTTCTGGAGCTGGCGGAAGACGATGTACGCGCTCGCCGAGCGGCTCGACCCGGACTCGATGCGCGACGTCGCGAGCCGCGTCTACGGCGAGATGGCGGCCGCCGGCTACGGCGCGGTCGGCGAGTTCCACTATGTCCACGACGAAGCGAACGCGATCGCCATCGCGGCGGCCGAGGCGGCGCTTGAGGCGGGTCTGCGGATCACGCTCCTCCCCGCCGCCTACGCGCGCGGCGGGCACCCGCGCTTCCACGATCCCGACGTCGACGTGTTCCTCGCGCGCGTGGACGCGCTGCGCGAGTGGGCGACCGGACGGCCGGGCGTGTCGGTCGGCGTCGCCGCCCACAGCGTGCGCGCGGTGCCGGCGAGCTGGCTGCGCGAGATCGCCGCCTACGCGGCCTCCGAGGGCCTCGTCCGCCACGTTCACGCCTCCGAGCAGCCGCGCGAGGTCGAGGAGTGCCAGGCCGAGCACGGCTGCTCGCCGATCGAGCTTCTGCACCGGAGCACGTTCCTCTCCGACACGACGACCGTCGTGCATGCGATCCACGTCTCCGAGCGCGACGTCACGCTGCTGGCCGACGCGGGCGCGATCGTCGCGAGCTGCCCGACCACGGAGGGCAACCTCGGCGACGGCGTGTTCCCCGCGCTCGCCTACCGCGACGCCGGCGTGCGGCTGGCGATCGGCAGCGACAGCAACGTGGTCGTCGACCCGTTCGAGGAGGTGCGCGAACTGGAGACCGGCGCGAGGCGGGAGCGCCGCACCCGGCACGCGCTGCTCGCAGCCTACGGCGACCTGTGGGGGGAGCTCGCGCGCAACGGCCTCGCCTCGCTCGGCCTCGACGAGGCGGGTGAGATCGAGGTCGACCTCGACCATCCGCGCCTGCGCGGCGTGCCGCCCGAGGACGTGCTGCGCGCGCTCGCCACCTGCGGGACCGCGGCGGTGGTCCGGTGAGCCGGCGCCGGATCTCCTCCGGGTCGGACTTCGAGGTGCAGATCGGCTTTTCGCGGGCGGTCGTGGACGGCGACTGGGTCTTCGTGTCGGGCACGACCGGCTTCGACTACGCGACCATGACGATCCCGCCTGGCGTCGTCGAGCAGGCGGAGCGGTGCCTGGCCAACATCGCGGCCGCGCTGGAGGAGGCCGGCTGCTCGCTCGACGACGTGGTGCGCGTGCGGTACATGCTCCCGCACCTGGAGGACTTCGAGCCGTGCTGGCCGGTGCTGCGACGGGCCTTCGGCGAGGTGCGCCCGGCGGCCACGATGATCGCCTGCGGGCTCACGGATCCCCGGATGCGGATCGAGATCGAGGTCACCGCGCGACGGGCCGGGAACGTCGTTCCGCTCGGTGGTGTACCGGGGACATGAGACGCCTCGCGCTGGTTCTACTCGGTTGTGCCGTCGCCCTCACGCCGTCCACGGCGTGGGCCAAGGAGATCGCCGGCGTGTCGGTGTGCGCGGCCGACGGGTGCCAGGAGGTCACCGACCGACAGGCGTGGCAGCCGCTGGTCGACGGCGGCCCGGGGAGCAGCGCACCGGCGCGACCGCTCGAGCACTTCGCGGTGCGCATCCGCGTGCTCGCCGAGGAGGGAGAGACGGTCGAGTGGTCGTACATCGCGGTGCCGTCGCGTGGCCTGATGCAGAGCGAGGACGGATCGTGGATGACGATGACTCCCGTGGCGCGCAAGACGCTGCTCGGCCTCACCCAGGGCCGCGTGCCGCTCGAGCCGGGCCAGATGCCACGGGGCAAGGACTTGCCGGCGCCGCGCATCGACGAGGTCTTCTCACCCGCCGAGACGGCGGCGTCCGCGACCGGCGGCGACGCCTCGCTCTTGCCGTGGGTCGGAGGCGCGGCGCTCGCAGCGATCGTCCTGCTGCTGCTGGCGCGTATCGTCTCCCGGCGTGCCGACCTGGGACGACGTCCGCGCGACCGCGCTCGAGCTGCCCGCCGCCCAGGAGATCGTCTCGCGTGACCTGTGCCAGTGGCGGGTCAAGGACAAGCTGTTCGTCTGGGAGCGACCGCTGCGCCGGGCAGACCTGAACGCGCTGGGTGATGCCGCGCCCGACGGGCCGATCCTGGGGGCGTGGGTCGAGCACGAGATCGCGAAGGAGTCCTTGCTCGCCGGCGACCCGTCGGTGTACTTCACGACGCCGCACTTCGACGGCTACCCGATCGTCCTCGTGCGGCTGGACGCGATCGCCGACGACGAGCTCCGCGAGCTGATCGTCGAGGCGTGGCTCGCGCGCGCGCCGAAGCGGCTCGCCGACGAGTACGTCGCCGGTCAGGAGTAGTAACGGACGCGCGGCATCGGCGGGAGCTCGCTCCGGGGGCGGGTGAGGCGGGGGCGGGTGAGGCGCTTGATGAACATAGATTGCATCTTAGTACATATCTTCCTAGGACGCAAGTGTCTAGGACGCTAGTGTCCGCGACGCAACTTCCGGTAGGGTCCAGCCGTGGCCGACCGTGACGGGGTTGACCTGATCCTCAAGCAGTGGCGGCGCGAGCGCCCGGACCTCGACGCCTCGCCGATCGGCGTCATCGGCCGCATCTCGCGGCTCGCGCGCGAGCTCGAGCAGCGGCTCGAGCCGGTGTACGCCGAGCAGGGGCTCGAGCCCGGTTGGTATGACGTGCTCGCGACCCTGCGCCGCTCCGGCCCGCCGTATCGTCTCCGCCCCAGCGAGTTCACGGGCGCCCTCATGCTCACCTCGAGCGGGACCACGAAGCGCCTCGACCGCCTGGAGCAGGCCGGCCTCATCACCCGCACGCCTGACCCCCACGACCGGCGTGGGACGCTGATCACGCTCACCGACGCGGGCCGCGAGCTGGTGGACAAGGCGACCGCGGCGCACCTCGCCAACGAGCACCGGCTGCTCGCGGCGCTGACCGGCGCCGAGCGGGACCGCCTCGCGGACCTCCTGCGCAAGCTCCTGCTCGGCCTCCCACCCCGCGACAAATGACGACCAGCTCGGCAGAGACGTGGGACTCGTTCTTCACCGAGTTCTACCTGCGCGCGTATGCCGGCGCCGCGCAGGACGAGCAGGCGGGCGAGCAGGCGCTCGCGGCGGTGCGGCTGGCGGGAGCGCCGGAGGGCGGCGACGTGCTCGACGTACCGTGCGGCTTCGGGCGCCACGCCGTCCCGCTCGGCGCCGCCGGGTACCGGGCGGTCGGCGCCGACCGCTCGCAGGCGCTGCTCGAGGAGGCGCGCCGCCGGACGGCCGGCGCCCGCTGGCCGAAGCTCGTGCGGGCCGACTACCGCGACCTGCCGTTCGCCGACGGGAGCTTCGACGCGGCGCTCAACCTGTTCACGTCGCTCGGCTACCTCGGCGACGAGCAGGACGAGCGGGCGCTCGCCGAGATCGGGCGCGTGCTGCGTCCCGGCGGCGGCCTCGTGATCGAGACCATGCATCGCGACCTGCTCCTGGACGGCTTCCGCGAGCGCGACTGGCAGCTCGTCGGGGAGGGGCGTCTGCTGTTCGAGCAGCGCACGTTCGACAACGCGTCCGGGATCGCGCAGACCACGCAGACGCTGATCGAGGGCGACGGCACGCGCGAGTCGCGGACGTTCTCCATCCGCGTCTATGCCGCGACGGAGCTGCTGATCATGCTCGGCCGCGCGGGTTTCGCGGAGACGCGGTGCTACGGCGATCTCGACGGCGCGCCGTTCGCCGCCTCGACGCGGCTCGTCATCGTCGCCCACACGAGCTGACACTCACCTTCGACTCAAGGCTTAGTCTCGTGGTATCGGTGGTTGGGGAACGTCAACGGCGGCCGGGTAGGGAGGTTGGCGAGTCCGGCCGCGGTGAGGGTTCATAACGTCGACCTCACCGCTTTCCAGCGCGCGAGGTCGACGAAATGCACCCTATAGGTGCCTAACGTCGACCTCGCGATCCAGAACGCCGCGAAGTCGACGAAATGCGCCCTCACCCCGCGGCCGACTCCACACGCTCCCTACCCAGCCGCAGTTGACTTTGACGTCCGCATGCACGACCTGGACCGCCGGTCGGCGGCGGCTGGACCAGGGGAGGAAATTCGCTCGCAGAGTCCGGGTGACCCCTACGCTCCGGCCATGTCGCGTCCGCGTCAGATCCTCGCCCTGGGCGGAGGGGGCTTCTCGATGGAAGCCGGCAACTCGCTGCTCGACGACCACGCGCTGGCGCTGACCGGCGTCGAGAGCCCGCGCGTGTGCTTCCTCCCGACTGCGTCCGGGGACGCGGACCACTACATCGTGCGCTTCTACCGCGCGTTCGCCGCCGGCCGCTGCCAGCCTTCCCATATCTCGCTCTTTCGCCGCGACGGGGGCGCGGCCGACCTGGCCGGCCATCTGCTGCAGCAGGACCTGGTCTACGTCGGCGGCGGCAGCGTGATCTCGCTGCTCGGCACGTGGAGCGCGCACGGCATCGACGTCATGCTGCGGGCCGCGTGGGAGGCGGGCGTGGTGATGGCCGGGCTGAGCGCGGGGTCGCTGTGCTGGTTCGAGCAGGGCATGACCGCGTTCCACGGCGAGAGCAGGCCGGTGGCGGGGGTGGGCTTTCTACCGTTCACCAACGCCGTCCACTACGAGGACAAGCCGGATCGCCGCGCAGCCTTCCTGCACGCGATCGCCGACGGCCTGCCGGCCGGCTACGGCACCGGCGACGGCGCAGCGCTGCACTTTGTGGGCACCGAGCTCGCCGAAGTCGTGACCTCCCGTCCCCACGCCCGCGCGTACCATGTCACCCCTGATGGAGCCGAGGTCAAGGAGACCGAGTTGAGCACGCGCTTCCTCGGCGTGCCGCTCACGGTGGAGCCGGCCCTTGCCGCCTGAGGGGCGGCGGCCACCCACCATCCTCGCGATGGGCGGCGGCGGCTTCACCGCCGGCCCTGGCGATCCTGCGCTGGACGAGCTGGTCCTCCGCCTCACGAACAAGCCGCGGCCGCGCGTGTGCCTGCTCCCCACCGCAGGCGGCGACTCGGAGGCGCAGATCCGCCGCTACTACGAGACCTACCGGGACCGCCTGTGCGAGCCGACGCACATCTCGCTCTTCCGGCTCGGCCGCCGCCCGGTCCCACTGCGCGAGCACCTGCTTGCCCAGGACGCGATCTACGTCGGCGGCGGCTCGATGGTCAACCTGCTCGCGATCTGGCGCGCGCAGGGGCTCGAGCGGATCCTCCACGAGGCGTGGCGGTCAGGCGTCGTGCTGGCGGGCCTCAGCGCCGGCTCGATGTGCTGGTTCGAATGGGGCGTCACGACCTCGTCGGGCCACCCCGCCCCCGCGCCGGGTCTCGGCTTCCTGCCGGGCTCGAACTCCGTCCATCACGACAGCGAGCCCGAACGGCGACCCGTGTACCGGGAGGCCGTGCGCACCGAGGCGATCCCGCCCGGCTGGGCCGTCGACGACGGCGCCGCGCTGCGCTTCCACGGCACGGCGCTGGCGGAGGTGGTCACCGCGCGCCCGCACGCGCGCGCGTACGCGATCGACGCCCGCGGCGAGCACGCGCTCGACACACGCAAGCTCGCGGCGCCGGACGCCCGTACCGCGACGATCCCCGCGGTCGCCGAGCTCCGCAGCCTTCGCGCCGCCCGCGCCGGGGGCCTCAGAGACTGACGAGGGCGGCCCGGGGGCCGCCCTCGCGTCGATGTCGTCGAGCTACCGGACCGACCGGTGGCCCTTGTACTGGAACCGTCCCATGCGGTTCATGCGCCGGCTCTTCTTGCTCTTCTTCTTCGCGGCGCTGGTTGCGGTGCGCTCGGCGACCGGGGTCCTCGAGCGTGCGAGCGTCCACGTCGTGTGAGCCGCCGCGTCGCTCATCTGGTCGAGTGACGTGTGGCTCAGGTTGAAGTAGTCGTCGCACGCCTGGTGGTAGCACGGGTCGTACGCGAGCCCCGCGAACCCACCGTAGACCGCCTCCTGGGCCGGGGTCTTGACGCCCTCGGCCCCCGAGAACAGGCCACCGGCGGGAACGCCGTTGGCGATGAACGGTCCATAGTCCGAGCGCCCGTCGAAGGCGGTCGGATCCGTCGCCAGGCCCTTGCGGTCGAAGTACCGCAGGAAGACCTGCTCGATCTGAGCCGAGCCGGCGGGCGCCGGAGGCACGGGCGCCGTCGTGTCAGACGAGTCGCCGTCGTAGACGAAGCGGACGAAGTTCGGCGAAGCCAGCATGTCGAAGTTCAGGTTCGCCTCGATGTCGTTGATCCCGCCGTTCGCCACCTGGTCCGCGACGTACGCCGTGGAGCCGACGAGGCCGGCCTCCTCGGCGCCCCAGAACGCGAACCGCACGTGGTTGCGCGGCTGCTTCAGCCTGGCCATCTGCTCGGCGATCTCGAGAATCGCCGACGAGCCGGAGCCGTTGTCGTTGATGCCGGCGCCCTCTTCGACGGAGTCCAGGTGCGCGCCGACCAGGATCGTGCGGTCCTCGTCGCCCCTGGGGCTGTCCGCGATCACGTTGTACTCGGTGTTGGGCGTCGTCGTGGCCTGGACGACGACGTTGAGGGTCTGCCCGGCCGCCGCGATCAGCGTCTGCCCGACGGCGTGGCTGGTCATGATCGTCGGGATACCGATGTTGACCGGCGCCGTGATGAACAGCGGGTCGGTGCGACCTTCGAAACCGTCGTTGAAGATCAGCGCCGCCACGGCGCCGGCGTCCTTGGCGTTCTGGTACTTCTGAACGAACGGGCAGGTGCCGCGCATCATCAGCGCAATGTTGCCGGCCACCCCCGCCGGGAAGTCGGTCGTCTCGCAGCCGCTGGTGCCCAGGCCCGGGCCTGGAGCCGGCCCGGCATCGACCGGCACGATGTTGCCCGCCACGGAGGCGCCCGCCGAGAACTGAGAGACGATGTAGTCCGTGTCCTCGACGAACGTCGTGGTACCCAGCCTGAGCGTCGACGGCCCTGTCTGCTCCCACTGCGGGAAGTCGAAGCCGTCGAGCGTCACGCGGTAGCCGGCGGCGCGCAACTTGCCGGCGACGTAGTCGACGGAGGCGTCGTAGCCCGCCGTCGTGGCGGCGCGGTTGCCGTCGTTGGCGATCGCGATCCGCTGGAACGCCTGCTCGTGCTCCAGCATGCCGCGGAGCGTCACACGGTCGCGCAGCTTCTTCGAGTCGCTCTGCTTGCCGTGATGGTGGCCATGGTGGCCCTTGCCCTTGCCGCCGCCACCCGGCGCCGCCAGCGCGGATGGTGCAGCCACGAGCATGGCGGCGCATGCCAGCGCCACCGTGAGGTGCGTGCGAGTCACGCGTGCCTCCCCTGATCAGAAATCTCGGCCGCGCCCACCCGCGACCCTACTTACGACGGAACCGTACTACGGTCAGGAGTCCGTCGCGTCGTAGGCCTCCTCGTGGACGAGGTCGGCGATCTCGTCGCTGTCCGGCTGCTCGCCGTGCTCGGACCGCAGGTGCTCGGTGAGGCGGGGAGCGAGCTCGTCGTCGTTGGCGGCGCTGATCGTCTCGCCGCACTCGTTGCACTCGATTACGCGCATGTCTGGAGTATCACCCGAGAGCCCGGTTGAGGTTGTATGCCGCGCTGATGAGCGCCAGATGGGTGAAGGCCTGCGGGAAGTTGCCAAGCTGCTCACCCGTCGGCCCGACCTCCTCGGAGTACAGCCCGAGGTGGTTGGCGTAGGTCAGCATCTTCTCGAACGCCAGCCGCGCCTCGTCGAGCTGCCCGGCTCGGGTCAAAGCCTCCACGTACCAGAACGAGCAGATCGAGAACGTCCCCTCGTCGCCGCGAAGGCCGTCGGGTGACGCCTCGACGTTGTAGCGGTAGACGAGCGAGTCCGAGACCAGCTCGTCCCCGATCGCCTCGAGCGTCGACAGCCAGCGGGGGTCCCGTGGCGCGATGAACAGCGTGAGCGGCATCAGCAGCACGGAGGCGTCGAGCACGTCCGACCCGTAGTGCTGCACGAACGCGCCGCGCTCCTCGTTCCAGCCCCGCTTCATGATCTGGTTGTAGATCCGGTCGCGTTCGCCGAGCCAGCCCACGATGTCCCCCGGCAGGCCGCGCGCGCGGTTCATGCGGATCGCGCGCTCGATCGCCACCCACGACATCAGGCGCGAGTACGTGAAGTCCTTGCGCCCGCCGCGCGTCTCCCAGATTCCCTCGTCGGCCTGGTCCCAGTTCTCGCACAGCCAGTCGACGATGCGGCGGACGTTCTCCCACGTCTCGTAGTGGATCGGGCTGCCGTACTTGTTGTAGAGGTAGATCGAGTCGATCATCTCGCCGTAGATGTCGAGCTGGCGCTGGTCGGCCGCGGCGTTGCCGATCCGGACGGGCGCCGAGTCGCGGTAGCCCGACCAGGTCGGGTGGTCGATCTCCGGCAGGTCGGCGCGCCCGTCGATCCCGTACATGATCTGCAGCGGCCCGGAGGGGCCGAGCTTCCACTCGCGCGTGCGGTCGGTCAGCCAGCCCATGAAGGCGGCCGCCTCCTCCGTGTAGCCGAGCCGCAGCAGCCCATAGAGCGAGAACGCCGCGTCGCGGATCCAGGTGTAGCGGTAGTCCCAGTTGCGCTCCCCCCCGAGCTGCTCGGGAAGCGACGTCGTGGGCGCGGCGACGAGCGCGCCGGTCGGCGCGTAGGTGAGGAGCTTGAGCGTGAGCGCCGAGCGCTGGACCATCTCCCGCCAGCGCCCCTTGTAGCCGGACTGCGAGACCCACCGGCGCCAGTAGTGCACGGTGGCGTCGAACGCCGCGGCCGTCTCGTGCTCGGGATAGGGGCGGCAGATGTGATCCTCGGGCACCCGCTCGAGCACGAACGTCTGCGAGTCGCCGGCCGCCAGGTCGAAGGTGGCGCGCACGCCGCCGCCGCGTCGCTCGAGCCGCCCCGTGGACCCCATGGCCTTGGCGATCGCGCCCTCGAGCGCGAGCGTGAGCACCGGCGAGCGGAACAGCACGCCGTGCGGGTGCATCTCGACCTCGTGCTCCGCCCGCCCGTAGTCGAACCGCGGCTGCAACTCGATCATGAACTGCATCTCCCCGCGGACCATCACCACGCGCCGGATCATCCGGTGGCGGTGCATGCCGGTGGCGACGGCCTCGATCGGCATGAAGTCCTGCACCTCGCCCACGCCGCCCTCCGTGAAGAAGCGGGTGATGAGGATGTTGGTGTCGGGGAAGTAGAGCTGCTTCGAGGTCCAGTCGTCGCCCTCGGGGCGCAGCGCGTAGTAGCCGCCCTCGTCGGCGTCGAGGATCGCCCCGAACACGCTCGGCGAGTCGAACGCCGGGCAGCAGTACCAGTCGACCGTGCCGGTCGTCCCGATCAGCGCGACGGTATGGAGGTCGCCGACCAGGCCGTGCTCGGCGATCGGCAGATAGCGGTGGGCGAGGTCGGCTGCGTCGGCCATCAGGCGGCGCCCGTGAACTCGCGCTCGATCGCCTCGATCTTGGCGAGCCGCCGGACGTGCCGCTCCTCCCCGGTGAACTGCGCGCCGAGGAACGAGCGGATGCAGTCGCCGGCCAGCGCCGGGCCGATCACCCGCGCACCGAGGCACAACACGTTGACGTCGTCGTGCTCGACGCACTGGCGCGCCGTGTAGGTGTCGTGCGCGCACGTGGCGCGGATGCCTGGCACCTTGCAGGCGGCGACGGCGACGCCCGCGCCCGACCCGCAGACGACCACCGCACGGTCGGCGCGGCCGTCGCGCACCGCGTCCGCCCCCGCGCGCGCGATGTCCGGGTAGTCGACCGGTTCGGTCGAGTTCGTGCCGAGGTCGACCGGCTCGTGCCCCTCCGCGACGACGATCTCGAGGACCAGCGACTTGAGCGGGAATCCCGCATGGTCGAACGCGCACGCCACTCTCATCGGCCCTCCACCGCTTCCTCCATCGGCTTGCCGGTCTCCTCCGCGTACTCCTGCGCCGCGAGCAGCGCCGCGCCGAGCACGCCGGCGTTCGGCCCGTGGCGCGCGAGGCGGATCTCGCACTTCGAGCCCGCGCCCGGCACCGCGTACTTCCAGGCCGTCTCGCGCGCGGGGGCGAGCAGCAGCTCCCCGGCGGCCGACACGCCCCCACCCACGACGACCTCGAGCGGGTCGAACATCGTGATGGCGTTGGCGATGCCGACGCCCAGCCGCTCCCCGAGGATCCGCAGGCAGCGCACGGACGGCTCGTCGCCCTCGCGCGCTCCGTCGACCACGTCGTGGCCGGTGACGCCGCCGTCGCGGGTCAGCCGCTTGCCGAGGAACGAGTTCGGGTCCTCGCGCGCCGCCCGCTCGGCGAGCTTGTCGAGCGCCGTGCCCGAGGCCAGCACCTCGAGCGATCCCGGCTGCGGGAAGACGCCGCCGTGGTCGGGCGCGCCGTCCTCGAGCCCGAGGCCGACGATCGTGTGCCCCACCTCGGCGGCCGTGCCCGTCGCGCCGCGGTAGAGGCGGCCATTGAGGACGAGCCCGCCGCCGACGCCGGTGCCGACCGTGAACATGACGAGATGCGGGCAGGCCATGCGGCCGTCGCGGAAGGCCTCGGCGAGCGCGGCGCACGACGCGTCGTTCTCGACGTAGACGGGCATCCCGACGCGCTCGGTCAGCAGCTCGCGCAGGGGCAGGTCCTGGAGCGGGATGTTGACGCTCGAGCGGATCCGGCCGGTGGCGAACTCGATCAGCGACGGCACGCCGACGCCGACGGCGCGCGAGTCCGGCGTGCGCGCCTGCTCCACGGCGGCGATCAGCTGCTCGACGAGCCGCTCCTGGCTGTCGAGCTCGGTGTGCTGGAGGTGCGATTCGCCGAGCCGGCCGTGCTGGAGCGTCGCGCAGGCGATCTTCGTGCCGCCCACGTCGATGCCGATGAACTGGTCGCTCACAGCTCCGCCGCCGCGGCCGGGTCGAGGAGGACGGTGAGCTCGCCCGCGGGCCGGACGTGGGCGGCCGGCGAGCTCGGGTCCGGCGGGTCGCCGAAGGCGCGCGAAACGGCCGGCGCCTTGTCGGCCCCGGTGACGAGGTAGACGACGTGACGGGCGGCGTTGAGCGCGGGCAGCGCGAGCGAGATGCGCGGCACGTACGGCTCCATGCCCGCCTCGGGCACGCCGACCACGAGCCGGTCGACGACCGTCGCCTCGGGCTTGCCCGGGAAGAGCGAGGCGGTGTGCGCGTCGGGCCCGAGGCCGAGCAGCACGAGGTCGAAACGGGCCTCGCGCTCGCGCAGCTCCGCCTCGTATGCCGCGGCGCCCTCCTCGGGGCCGCGCTCGCCCTCCATCCGCAGCACCTGCGGCGGATGTTCGAGCCGCGAGAGCAGCGCCTCGTCGGCCATCCGGAAGTTCGACCACTCGTGGTCCGGCGGCACGCACCGTTCGTCGGAGAACCACACGGTCACGCCGCTCCAGTCCGCGCCACGCGCGGCCGCCCGTTCGTACGCGGCGCGCGGCGACGAGCCGCCCGTGATGACGAGGTGCCCGCCCGCTCCGGCGGCGTCGACGAGCAGGTCGGCGACGACCGCGCTCGGGTCGTCGACCACCTCGATGCTCATCTCGCCCATGGCTCCACGTGCGTGCATGCGCGCAATCGGATGTATCGAGCCGTAGGGGTCATGATGCCCAGACGCGAGCGCAATCCAGCGCGGGGCGGTAGGTCGGGTCGCGCAGGAGCGCCTGGCGGACCCCCTCGCCGAGGATGCCGCCCTCGCCGCGCGAGGCGCCGAGCACGGTCCAGGTCTGCTCGGTGCCGTCGCGCGTCCGGCGCACGGCGCGCAGGCCGCCTGGCGCCCGGTCGAGCGACATCGCCTCGCCCGAGGCGGTCACGATCGTCACGCCGCCGAGGCCCGGGGCGTTCTGGTCGACCGGCTCGAGCTGGATGCGGACCTCCTGCCGGCGTGCCCGCGCGTGGCCCTGGTGCCCGCGCCCTGACCGCGCCAGCGAGCCCGGCTTCCAGCCCAGCCGCGAGGAGAGCCAGCCGCAGAACAGCAGCGCCGCCGACAACGAGTCCTCGCGGTGGCGGACCGTGACCGCGGACACGCCGTCGAGCGCCGCGCGCAGCGGCGGCGGGTCGAAGGTGGCCGCCACCCGCTCGCGCCACGGCGTCGAGCGCAGCCACGCGAGGTCGACGACGTAGGCGTTCTCGGAAAGGTCGGCGACACGGCTCAGGGAGTCGCCCACGTCCGGCTCGTCCTGGGTGTCGACGAGCACGATCTGCGCGAGCCGGCGCAGCGCGTCGACGGCCTCGCGGTGCCCGTGCGGTGCCCACACCATCGTGGCCAGGTCGGGGACCAGCAGCGGGTCGACGATCGTGTCGAGCTTGGGAAGGTGCTTGTCCCCGATCTCGAGCTCCACGCGCTCGCGCGCGACCGCGATGTGTCCCGGAGAGGGCTCCGCGTCGCCGGTGCCCACCCCCGCCCAGGCGTCGATCGTCGTGCGGCCCGGCTCCACCGCGCACAGCACGAGCCGCGACGGGTGGTAGCGCCCTACGCGCTCGAAGCGGTTCTCGATCTCCCCCCGGAACTCGGCCTCGACGACCACGACGACGTTGAGCACGCGCGCCGGCACGAACGGGTGGTCGGAACGATGGTGCTCGACGACGATCTCGCGCAGCGCGGCCTCGATCCGCGCCGGGCTCGTGTCGCGCTCGGACCAGACCTCGTCCATTAGTGGTCCCTCCCGTGGGTCGGCCGATCCAAGGCGTCGGGACTCATGGGCGGGGCCACTTAGAGCGGCCTCCAGTGGCGGCCCTCGCCGATCAGCTCGTCGGCCGCCGCGGGGCCCGGCGTGCCGGCCTCGTAATCGGTCAGCGGCGGGCGGCCCTCCTCCCAGGCCTTCAGTATCGGGTCGATGATCGACCACTGCGCGTCGACCTCGTCGTTGCGCGTGAAGAGCGTCGCGTCGCCGCGCATGGCGTCGAGGATCAGCCGCTCGTAGGCCTCCGGGGACTGCGACATGAACGACGTCCCGTAGAGGAACTCCATGTTCACCGGCCGGATCCGCATGCTCGCGCCCGGGATCTTCGCCCCCAGCGACAGCGACACGCCCTCGTTGGGCTGCACGGTCAGGATCAGCTGGTTGGGCTGGACGCCGACCGAGCCCTTCGAGGTGAACGCCATGTGCGGCACCGGCTTGAGCTGCACGGCGATCTCGGTGACCTTGCGCGCCAGCCGCTTGCCGGTGCGCAGGACGATCGGCACCCCCGCCCAGCGCCAGTTCTGCACCTCGAGGCGCAGAGCGGCGTACGTCTCGGTCTGCGAGTCCGGCGGCACGCCCTCCTCCTGCAGGTAGCCGTTCGCCTCCTGCCCGGCGGACATGCCCGCCGTGTAGCGCGCGCGGACGCTCATCCGGTCCACGTCTTCGGGCTTCGGCGGCTCGATCGCCTGCAGCACCTTGACCTTCTCGTCGCGCACCTGCTTGGCCCCGAACGAGGACGGTGGCTCCATGCAGACGAGCGTGAGCAGCTGGAGCATGTGGTTCTGGACGAGGTCCCGCAGCGCGCCGGAGCTGTCGTAGTAGCCGGCGCGCGAGCCGATCCCGATGTCCTCCGCCGCGGTGATCTGGATGTGGTCGATGTAGTTGCGGTTCCAGACCGGCTCGAACATGTAGTTCGCGAACCGGAAGGCCATCACGTTCTGGACGGTCTCCTTGCCCAGGTAGTGGTCGATGCGGAAGATCTGGCCCTCGCGGAACGCCGAATGCACGACCTGCTGCAGCTTTCGCGCCGAGGCGAGGTCGGTGCCGAACGGCTTCTCGATCACGACCCGCACGTCGGACCCCTCGTGACGGTCCAGGCCGTTCGCCTTCAGCGCCTCCGTGATGACCGGAAAGTACTCCGGCGACGTCGAGAGGTAGTAGACGCGGTTGAGCGGCAGTCCCGCCTCCTCGTTCAGCGCGTCGAGCGCCGCGCCGATCTTCGCGTAGCCCTCGACGTCGTCGAACGGGTTGCCGACGTAGCGCATCCGCTCGATCAGCCCGTCGAGCACCTCCTCGGCCGGCTTGCTGCGCGAGAACTCGGCGATCGCCTCGCGGGCCTGTGCGCGGAACTCCTCGTCGGACAGCTCGCGGCGCGAGACGCCGATCAGGTTGAACCGCTCGGGCAGCGCGCCCTCGTGCGCGAGGTTGTAGAGCGCGGGCAGGAGCTTGCGGCGCGCGAGATCGCCCGAGGCGCCGAAGATGACCAGCGTCGTCGGCGGGACGGGAAGCCGCTCGAGCCCCTCGACCAGCGGGTTCTCGGTGGCCGACTGCCATCTCAGCCGCCTCCTGCCGCCCGCTCGACCGCGTGGCCGCCGAACTGGTTGCGCAGCGCGGCGAGCACCTTGTGCGTGTACTCGCCCTCGCCGCGCGAGTAGAAGCGCGCGTACAGCGAGGCGGTGATGACCGGGGTCGGGACGTCGAGGTCGATGCCGTCGATGATCGTCCACCGGCCCTCGCCGGAGTCCGACACGCTGGCGCCGAGATCGGCGAGGTCGTTGCCCTCCTCGGCGAACGCCCGCTCGGCCAGCTCGCACAGCCACGAGCGCACGACCGACCCGCGCTGCCAGAGCCCGGCGACCTCCTTGAGCTCGATGTCGAACTTCGACTTGTACATCAGCTCGAAGCCCTCGCCGTAGGCCTGCATGATCCCGTACTCCACGCCGTTGTGGACCATCTTCACGAAGTGGCCGGCGCCGGCGTCGCCGAAGCGCCGCCAGCCGTCGGGCGGGGCCAGCACGTCGAGGATCGGCGCGAGCCGCTGGACGCTCTCCTCGTGCCCGCCGACCATCATGCAGTAGCCGACCTCGAGCCCCCAGACGCCGCCCGAGGTGCCGACGTCGACGTAGTGGATGCCGCGCTCGTGCAGCGCGGCGGCCCGGCGCACGTCGTCGTGCCAGTTGGTGTTGCCGCCGTCGACGATCGTGTCGCCCTCGTCGAGCAGGTCGGCGAGCGCGTTGACGGTCTGCTCCGTCGGCGTCGCCCGCCGGGACCATGACCCAGACCGTGCGCGGCGCGTCGAGCTTGGAGACGAGGTCCTCGAGGCCCGAGGCGCCGGTCGCGCCGTGCCCCTCGGCGGCGCCGACCGCGTCCGCGCTGAAGTCGAACGCCACGACCTGGTGGTCCGAGTCGCGGTGGATGCGATGGACCATGTTGCCGCCCATCTTGCCGAGCCCGATGAACCCGAGTTGCATCAGAGGATCTCCTTCCCGACGCGCACGGCCGGTAGGCCGTGGGCGCGCAGCGTCTGCAGGTCGCCGTCGGCCTGCGCTCGGATCAGCGTGCCGAAGGTGTAGGGCTCGCCGGGGACCGGCAGGTCGGCCTGCGGCTCGTCGACGATCTCGACGAACCGGCCCACCGGCGGTCCGCCCTTGTGGAACTGGCCGGTGGAGTGCAGGTAGCGGGGGCCGTAGCCGAACGTGGTGGCCACGCCGTGCTCGGTGATGAGCCGCTCGCGCAGGCGGGCGGCCGCCGCGTCGGTCTCCTCGCTGTAGGGCAGATAGGCGAGGATCGCCAGGTAGCTCGGCGGCTCGAGGCCGGAGAGCAGCTCGTCGAGGCTGCCGGAGTCGAGCTCCCCGGGGCCCTCGCGCAGCGCCCGGTTGGTGTTGTCCTTGGCCTCCTGCACGTTCGGCTGGTCGAACGGGTTGATCTCGAGCACCCAGCCGGCGACGGCGGTGGCGAACTCCGACTGGAAGAAGATCCACCCGAGGTCGGCCGGCGTGTCGGCCCGCAGGGTGATCGTGGGATGCCCGCCCTTGCGGAGCCCCGCCATCGCCGCCGCGTTGCCCTCGTCGCCCGCGGCGATGTGCAGGAACACGCGGTCCTGGCCGTAGGCGCCCGCGTCGACGAGCGGCTCGTCGGCGATCGGGAGGATGCCGCGGCCCTGCTTGCCGGTCGACTCGGCGACGAGCTGCTCGGCCCACAGGCCGAACGCGGACAGCGGCTCGTCGACCACGAAGGTGAGCTTGTCGCGCCCGTTGCGGGCCAGCTCCCCGAGCGCGATTCCCAGCCACAGCCCGGCGTTGTCCTCCTTGAGCTGGCAGTTGGCGACCGCCAGCTCGGCGCTCTCGAGCACCGCCGCGATGTCGACGCCGATGAGGACGGCGGGGACGAGGCCGAAGTAGGAGAGCGCCGAGTATCGCCCGCCGATCTCGGCGTCGTTCTCGAACACGCGCCGGAAGCCGTGCTCGCGTCCCAACTGCGACAGCGAGGTGCCCGGGTCGGTGACCGCGACGTAGTGCGCGCCGTCGCCCTGGCGCTCGTGGAAGAGCTTGAACTGGGACATCGTCTCGACCGTCCCGCCGGACTTCGAGGAGACGACGAACAGCGTCTTGTCGAGGTCGATGGCGTCGAGCGTGGCCTGCACGACGTCGGGATGCGTGGAGTCCAGCACGTGCAGCGTCATCCGCTGGTCGGGCCACGAGCGGCGGAACACCTCGGGCGCCAGGCTCGAGCCGCCCATCCCGCACAGCACGACGTCGGTGTAGCCGTCGGCGCGCACCTCCTCGGCGAAGGCGGTGAGGGAGTCGACCTGGTCGAGCATCTTCTCCGAGATGCCGAGCCAGCCCAGGCGGTCCTCCACCTCGGGGGTGCCCGGCGGCGCCCACAGCGTGCCGTCGCGGTGCCACAGGCGGTGCACGACGTCTTCGTCGGCCGCCCGCCGCAGCCGCCCGATGACGGCCTGCTCGAGGGCGGCCGGCAGATCGGAGTCGAGCGCGTCGGGCCGGTTGGTGACGATCCCCTCGCGCTTGCGCTCGATGCCGTCGAGCAGCTTGGCCATCGGGACCAGGAACGCCTCGATCCCGTCGCGCAGCAGCTTCTCGGTGACGTCGTCGAGGTCGACGCCGGCCTCGCGCAGCGCCTCGAGGTCGGGCGTGGGATCCAGGGCCGCCGTCTCGCCGGTGACCTCGCCCTGGCGCGCGGCCGCGGTGAGGGTGGGCAGCGGCATCGTGTTGACCGTGTCGCGCCCGACGAGCCCGTAGACGTACATCGTCTCGTCGTAGGCCGGGTTCTTGACCCCCGTCGACGCCCACAGCGGCCGCTGCACGGGCGCCCCGGCCTCGCGCAGGGCGGCGAAGCGCTCGCCGTCGAAGACGCGGCGGAAGGCGTGGTAGGCGGCGCGCGCGTTTGCCAGGCCCGCCCGACCGGCGAGGTCCATCCGGCCGAGCTTCTCCAGCCGCGTGTCGACCTCCGTGTCCACGCGCGAGACGAAGAACGACGCGACCGAGTGGCGGTCGAGCGGGAGGCCGTCCGCCTGACGGCGCTCGGTGGCGCGGATGAACGCCTCCATCACGCGCTCGTAGTAGGAGACCGCGAACAGCAGCGTGACGTTGATGTTCATGCCCTCGTAGAGGGCCTGCTCGATCGCCGGGATCCCCTCGTCGGTGGCCGGGATCTTGATCATCACGTTCGGGCGGTCGACCAGCCCCCAGTACATGCGGGCCTGCTCGAGCGTGCCCTCGGTGTCGTGCGCGAGCCGCGGCGCGACCTCGAGCGACACGTAGCCGTCGACCCCGCCGGTCTCCTCGTAGACGCCGTGCAGCACGTCGGCGGCGAGCTGGACGTCCTTGATCGCCAGGCGGCGGTAGACCTCGCGCGCCGACAGCCCCTCGCGCGCGGCGGCGGCCAGGTCCTCGTCGTAGTCCGAGGAGCCGAGGATCGCCTTCTCGAAGATCGCCGGGTTGGAGGTGACCCCGCGCAGGCAGTCCTCGACGACCATGCGCTCGAGCTCGCCCTCGACGATCATGCCGCGGCGCATCTGATCCAGCCACACGCTGGTGCCTGCCGCCGTCAGGTGCGGCCAGGCGCTCATTGACCTGCCGAGTGACGCTCATCCCCTCGTCCTTTCCAGCACGGATCGTGCGCGGCCGGCGATCGCCTGCCCGCTGAAGCCGAAGTGCTCGTACAGCGCCTTCGCCGGCGCCGAGGCGCCGAAGCCCTCCATCGCGACGACGTCGCCCTCGTCGCCGACCCACCGGTGCCAGCCCATCGGGCTGGCGGCCTCGACGGCGACCCTCGCCTTCACCGACGGCGGGAGGACGCTGTCGCGGTACGCCTGGTCCTGCTCGGCGAAGCGGTCCAGGCACGGCATGCTCACCAGCCGCACGTTGACGCCCTCCGCCGCGAGCAGCTTGAGCGCCTCGTGCGCCTGGTGAACCTCCGAGCCGGTGCCCATGAGGATCAGCTCCGGCTCGCCGTCGGAGTGCTTGAGCACGTACGCGCCGCGCTCGATCGCGTCGCGCGGCACGCCGTCCGGGCTCCACACCGGCAGGCCCTGGCGGGAGAGCGCCAGCACGGTCGGCCGGTCGCTCTGGCGCAGCGCGTGGCGCCACGCCAGCGCGGTCTCGTTGAAGCCGGCCGGGCGCACGACGTCGACGTTCGGGGTCGCGCGCAGGGTCGCGAGCTGCTCGATCGGCTGGTGGGTCGGCCCGTCCTCGCCGAGCCCGATCGAGTCGTGCGTGAACACGAAGATCGACGGCAGGTGCATGATCGCGGCGAGGCGGATCGCGGCCTTCATGTAGTCGCTGAAGATCAGGAAGCCGGCCCCGAACGCCCGGAAGCCCTGGAGGTGGAGGCCGTTGACGGTCGCCCCCATCCCGTGCTCGCGGATGCCGAA